>JAYOKR010000033.1:0-2033 GCA_038119895.1 Flavobacteriaceae bacterium | reverse complement strand
TTTATGATGAAGTTGATGGGCTTTTAGTAGGAGCAAATGTTATGATTAATGGACTGTCAATTGGTAATGTAGTTGATCTTGATTTTCTTACTAATTCTACTAAAATTTTAGTGACTTTAAAAGTGAAGGATAAACTTAATTTTTCTTCAAAAAGTACAGCAGCTATTTATGAGACTGGTGTGCTTGGTGGTTTAGCAATAGCAATTGAGCCTATTTTTGATAATCAAACAGTTGTCAAATCAGGTGATACATTAAATTCAAGTGTGAAACCTGGATTAACTGAATTGATAAATAGGCAAATTGAGCCTCTTTCTAGACAACTTCAAAGTACCATTACAAGTTTTGATTCAATTTTTTCAGGAGCTTCGTATGTTTTTAATAAAAAAACTCAAGATGAAATAAAAGAATCTATTAATTTCTTAACATCTGCTGTAAAATCTATAGATGTTTCATCAAAAATTTTGGAAAACACTCTTCTTCAAAAGAATAGTCAAATTAACAACACTATTGATAATATAGAATCTATAACTAATGATATATCTTCTATTTCCAATGAATTAAATAATTCAGATATCTCATTAACAATACAAAACTTATCAAAGTCTGTAAGTAATCTAAATGATATCTTACAAAATGTCAATTCAGAAAATTCTAGTTTAGGAAAATTAATATATCAAGATGACATATATGATAACCTTAATTCTTCCATAGAGTCCTTAAATTCTTTAATCAAGGATGTAAGTTCAAATCCGAAGAAATATGTTCACTTTTCAATATTTGGTAGAAAATAATGACTCAACTAATTCCTAACATTATTTTTTTAATAATCTTAATTTTTTCAGTTGGAATTTTTGTTAGAAACATAAAAAAAGTAATTAAAATTATTAAGCTTGGAAAGCCATTAGATAGATCTGATAATCCAAGTATAAGATTGAAAAACTTACTTATTGTAGCCTTAGGTCAATCAAAAATGATATCCAGGCCAATTTCTGGAATTTTACATATCATAGTTTACTTAGGCTTTATAATTATAAATATTGAATTACTTGAAATAGTAATTGATGGTATATTTGGTACCCATAGATATTTCTCAAAAATATTTAATCCTTTTTTATATGATATATTAATTGCAAGTTTTGAGATTTTTGCCTTTCTGGTAATTATTTCAGTAATAATTTTTTGGTGTAGAAGAAATATTTTAAAAATTAAAAGATTCTTAAATAGAGAGATGAATGGATGGCCAAAGCTTGATGCAGACAACATATTATACTTTGAGATAATCTTAATGTTTTTATTTCTGTCTATGAATGCAACTGATTTAATTCTTCAAAAAAGTGAATATGACGGATATAGTCAAGCAGGCTTATTTCCTATCTCTTCTTTTTTGACTCCATTATTTGAAAATTTTGAACTATCAACAATATACATACTTGAAAGAACTTTTTGGTGGCTTCATATAACTGGTATATTTTTCTTTTTAAATTATTTATATTACTCAAAACATCTTCATATTCTTCTTGCTTTCCCAAATACATATTACTCCAATATTGAAAATAAAGGAAAGTTCAAAGTTTTAGATTCTGTTAAAAGAGAGGTCATGATGATGATAGATCCTGATAAAATGAATGATTCTGAAAATCAGTTAACAGATAAATTTGGAGCCTCTGATGCTTTAGACTTAAACTGGGTCCAAATTATGAATGCTTATTCCTGCACTGAGTGTGGTAGGTGTACTAGTGAATGTCCTGCCAATCAAACAGGAAAATTACTTTCTCCAAGAAAAATAATGATGGATGTAAGAGATAGATTAGAAAAAATATCTACTAATATAGACCAAAATAAAGGTGACTTTATAAATGATAACAATCAACTTCTTGATAATTATATATCTAGAGAAGAACTTTGGGCATGTACATCTTGTAATGCTTGTACTGAAGCATGTCCTATTAATATTGATCCATTATCAATCATAATGGACATGAGACAATATTTAATTATGGAAGAATCATCCGCTCATCCGGATTTAAATAATA
>JAYOKR010000032.1:0-2518 GCA_038119895.1 Flavobacteriaceae bacterium | reverse complement strand
TGTCAACTCTTCCAATAAAAAAACCTGCTCAATTAAATGGCAAAAATGTAAAGATGACTTATGGGATTCCAATTTCATTTAGAATGAATTGACAAAAATTAGTTCGAACATTAATATTTCTGCAATGAAATAGTTCGAAAATTAAACTTTTCTTACTAAAAAATTAATTACCAAAAAAAGAGAGAAAAAAATAGCATTAAGAACTATTTTTGTCCCCATGATAAAAGTAATGTCATTTCAAAGGAATGATTTCGATGCTGTTAAAAAACTTCTCATTGAGGGATTTAGCAGTAAGTTTAGCAATGATATAAATGAAAATTTTTTTCTTTTAAATAATTACGGGTTTGTTATTAAAGAAGATGAAAAATTACTTGGATTTGCATCACTTCATATCATAAACAAGATAAGTAGAGTAAGCTGTCTAATTGAAGATGTTGTGATAGATTCAAACTATAGAGGAAAAGGGCTTGGAAAACTCTTAATTAATCACCTGATAAAATTTTCAAAAACTCTTGATTGCGATAAGATAATCCTAAACTCCAAAGAATCAAACACTAAATTTTATGAAAAATTAGGTTTTAAAAAAAATGAAACTCAAATGATAATAAGATTATAAATATGTGTGGAATAGTTGGCTACATTGGTGAAAAAAAAGCAAAAGATTTTTTAATCGAAGGCTTAAAAAAATTAGAATATAGAGGTTATGATTCAGCTGGAATTATATTGTTCAACCAGAAGGTTTTTTTTAAAAAAGAAAAGGGTAAAATTTCTGATTTAGAAAAGACATTAATTGAAGAAGAGCTCGATTCATGTAAATTAGGTATTGGTCACACTCGTTGGGCAACCCATGGTATTCCCAACAAAATAAACTCTCATCCTCATGTATCAAATTCTGGAAATTTATACATAGTTCACAATGGAATAATTGAAAACTACGAATCAATTAAAGAAGTTTTGATTTCAAAGGGATATAAATTTTATTCAGAAACAGACACTGAGGTTTTAATTAATTTAATTGAGGAGGTAAAAAAATCTGAAAATGTAAAAATTGGCAAAGCAGTAAAAATTGCACTGAACCAAGTTACAGGCGCTTATGCAATTGCAGTTTTTGATAAAAATAATCCTGAAGAAATTATAGTTGCTAAACTTGGTAGTCCTTTAGCTGTTGGAATTGATGGGAATAACTTTTATGTTGGGTCTGACCCTTCTCCTTTTATTAAACATACTAAAAGATGTTTATATCTGAACGATTACGAAATGGCTATTTTAAGTAGAAAAAAAGGGCTGATTCTTAGAAATTTTATGACTGATGATATTTTAAAACAAAATATTGAAACATTAAAACTCCAAATTGATGAAGTTGAAAAAGGTGGATATAAGCATTTTATGCTTAAGGAAATATTTGAACAACCTAAAAATATAAAAGATGCTCTAAGAGGAAGAATTTTAAATTATCCTGAAAGAATAAAAATTTCTTCAGTAGAAGAATTTATTGATAAGTTTGAAAAGACCAAGAGATTGGTATTTATCTCTTGTGGAACATCATGGCATGCAAGTCTTTTGGCTGAATATTATTTTGAAGAATTAGCTAGAATACCTGTTGAAGTTGAATATGCCTCAGAGTTTAGATATAGAAATCCTATTATCAATCAAGAGGATATTATTATTCCAGTTTCACAATCCGGTGAAACTGCTGACACATTAGCTGCAATTAAGTTAGCTAAGGAGTTTAATCCATTTCTATATGGCGTTTGTAATGTTGTTGGATCAACAATTTCGAGGGAAACTGATTCCGGTATTTACATACATGCTGGTCCAGAGATTGGTGTTGCTTCTACTAAGGCTTTTACATGTCAAGCTGTCGTAATGCTTATGCTAGCTGTAGATGTTGGTTTTAGACTTAGAAAGGTTGATTTAGTAAAGTATAACACAATTGTAAATGATCTATTAGATCTACCAAATAAAGTAGAGAAATTATTAAAAGAAAGCAATATAATTTTAGAAATAGCTAATAAATATAAAGATGCAAGAAATTTTCTCTATCTCGGAAGAGGCTATAACTTTCCAATTGCGCTTGAAGGAGCTTTGAAGCTTAAAGAAATTTCATATATCCATGCTGAAGGTTATCCAGCAGCTGAAATGAAGCATGGCCCAATAGCTTTAATTGACGAAGATATGCCAGTTGTTGTTATTGCAACTAGAAAAGGTAATTATCATAAAATTATTAGTAATGTTATGGAAATTAAAGCAAGAGGAGGGAAAGTCATTGCTATAGTAACTAAAGGTGATAAGGAAATAAACAAGATAGCTGATGACTTAATAGAAATTCCTGAAGCTAATGAATTAATAACGCCTATTTTAGCTAATATTCCACTTCAACTTCTTTCATATCATATTGCTGATTTGAAAAATTGTGAAATTGATCAACCAAGAAATTTAGCTAAAAGTGTAACGGTGGAGTAAATTATATTTTATCAACAGAATATTTTCCTGACCCTGTAATCATAAAAGTTATAAA
>JAYOKR010000031.1:1793-3180 GCA_038119895.1 Flavobacteriaceae bacterium | reverse complement strand
ATAATTAACTAAATTTGCGTTCTAAATCTGGTCGCGTAGCTCAGCTGGATAGAGCATCTGCCTTCTAAGCAGACGGTCAAAGGTTCGAATCCTTTCGCGATCACTTAAACCCCAGCATTATGTTGGGGTTTTTTATTTTTTTCATAATTTAAAGACTTAAACAACTAATGAAAAAAATAATCTTAATTGCGTTATTAATTATTTCATGTAATAATTATAAAGAGACTAACAATACTTTTCTACCTGGGCTAAAAGAAAATTCTTTTTCAAAAAAAAATTCAAGTTTTGATTATAAATCAGATTTAACTGCTTTTTCACCAAATGGAGACACAATTCCTATACTATTTGATTTAACAAAAAAAATTAAATCAGGTAATGAAGACAATGCCAATTTATTTTATGAGGTTGATCCAAAATTAGAAATACCTAATCAAGGCTATTTAATCGAAATATTTGAAAATAAAATAGAAATTAAAGCAAAAGATTCTGATGGCTTATTTTACTCATTTATTTCATTAAATCAAATTTTAAAAAATTCAAAATCTCAGAATAAGAATATTCCAATAAAACAGATTAAAGACTACCCTGCCTTAAATTACAGGTCAGTTCACATTGATGTAAAACATCATCTTGAAAAGAAAGAATATTATTTTGACTTGATTGACCAATTAGCTTCAATTAAGATAAATGGAATTATAATTGAATTTGAGGACAAATTAAGATACAGTAGATCAAGTATTGCAGCTCCTGAAGCATATTCAATAGATTTTTGGAAAGAATTAAGTGAGTATGCAATTAAGAGAAAAATTAAAATAAGTCCTTTGATTCAGGGGCTTGGTCATGCATCTTTTATATTAAAACATGACGAATACAAACATTTAAGGGATGTTCCTGAGAGTGACTGGGCTTTCAATCCATTAGAGCAAGAAACATACGATGTTCAATTTGATCTTTACAAAGATGCTTTGGAAGCTACACCGTATGGGCAATTTCTTCACGTTGGGGGTGATGAAGTGAGAGTAATAGACAGAAATGGGAAAAAAGGATTTGAACTTAATTTATACTGGCTAAAAAAAGTATCAGAGTTTGCCGAGAAAAATAAAAGAACTCCAATATTTTGGGATGATATGTATTTAAAATATGGTGAAGTATGGAATGCTACATTAGACCCTAACATTTCTGAATCAGAAGCTAATGAACTTTGGGAATTAAAAGCACCAAAACTTAATGAGAATATCGATGAATTTCCTGAAAATTGTATATACATGAGGTGGAGTTACTTCAGACCTTGGGGAAAAGGAAATATAAAATCTATTGATTGGTATAAAGAAAATAATATTAAAGTGATGGGCGCAACAGCTGGACAGACAAGATGGATTTTAATGCC
>JAYOKR010000031.1:0-1693 GCA_038119895.1 Flavobacteriaceae bacterium | reverse complement strand
AAGCCAGTTAGGGATTGGGCAAATTTATTTATAAAAAAGGGGAAACATAGAAATTCAATAACCAAATCTGACGATTATTTATCTACGCATCTAATTGATCTCCCTAGTGTTAATGATGAAAAATGGTTATTAAATCATAAAGAAAAAATCGAAATTGCTAATGATCATTTAAAAAGTTTAGAAATAATTTTAAATGATGTAAGAGAACTTAAATCCATGCCTTTAGGAAATAAGTATACATTGGAAATTTATGAACAAGTGGCTAAATTGGCTCATTTTAGTTACAAATTGATGATTAAAATTAGTAATTACGCTAAAGGCTCATCTTCAATTGAAACATTATTAAATAATGAAAAGGAATTTAAAGTAATAAGAAATGAATTTGAAAAGGTTTATTCTAAAACTAGAATTATTAACAAATCAGAGAACTACATATTAGATCAAGATCATCACCGACACACAGCTAATCAATCTATTAATATGGATTGGCAATTTATTGGTGAACTTAAATTATTTGAAAAATTAAATTTAACTTATAAATAAATTTTAAAACATGAGATTAACATTATACTATCTATTATTTTTTTTATTTATCGGATGTAACACAAATAATAACCAAGAGTGGATTTATTTATTTGATGGTAAATCAACTGATGGATGGAGAGCATACAATGGTGAAACAATTCCTGAAAAATGGGCCGTAATTGATGGAAATTTAACAATCAACACTGAACTTAAATTAGAAGAAGATTGGAAAGGTGGTGGAGATATAATATACCACAAAGAACAATTTGAATCCTTTGAATTGTATTTAGAATGGAAACTTCCAAAAGGCGGAAACAGTGGTGTGTTTTATAATGTCCAAGAAGGATATGAAGCGCCTTATGCAGTGTCTCCAGAATATCAATTACTAGACGATAATGGTTGGGAAGAATTAAATAATGCAACACTGGAATCATGGCAAAAAGCTGGTGCTGACTATGCTATGTATGAACCAGATCTTTCAAAAAAGAAATTAAATCCAGCTGGACAATGGAATAATTCTAGAATTGTGTATACGCCTGAGAAAGCTCAATACTTTCTCAATGGAGAGCTACTGTTAGAATTTGTGCCTTTTTCTGAAGACTGGTATGAAAGAAGAAATTCTGGAAAATGGGATAATTTTCCAGATTATGGTAAATATAAAAAAGGATATATCGCTTTACAAGATCATGATACCCCGATTTGGTTCAAAAACATAAAAATTAAAAAATTATAATATGGCAAGTAGAAGAAATTTTATAAAAAACGCTTCACTAATTGGAGCTTTACCTTTGTTACCTAAACTTGATTTTTTTAATAAATCAAAAGAAGTGATTAGAACAGCCCATATAGGTGTTGGAGGAATGGGAAAAGCAGATCTTAATGATATTGCTTCTCACAAAAAAGTAAAGGTTGTCGCATTATGTGATGTTGACTCAAAAGCATTACAAGTTGCTTCTGAAGAATTTCCTGATGCAAAAACTTTCAATGACTACAGAAAAATGTTTAATGAATTTTCAGAAAATATTGATGCTGTAATTATTTCCACGCCAGATCATACTCATGCTCCTGCTTCAATCCTAGCAATGAATAATAATAAACATGTTTATTGTCAAAAACCTCTAACTCATCATGTTTCAGAGGCAAGGGAAATGAAAAGGTTAGCAGAAGA
>JAYOKR010000030.1:0-3295 GCA_038119895.1 Flavobacteriaceae bacterium | reverse complement strand
TAAAAAATAAGCTTTACAGAGAGGAAAACCCAAATACTTATTTAGCTAGTTTTGCTAGATTTCTAATTGAAAATAAATCTAATGAATACTTCAAAGAAATTATTTTTAAAGGTCTTGAGAGGTTTATTGATTATCAAATTTTACAATATGATGATTTTAGTAAGGTAGATATTCATTACGTAGGATCTATAGCTTTTTATTTAAAAGATGAAATAACTCGAATTGGTAAAAAATATAATCTGAAAACTGGAAAGTTTATAAAAAGACCAATCGAAGGCTTAGTTGAGTACCATAAAAAAAATATTTTAGGCTAACTAAATGATAGCTATCATTGATATCTCAACATTAACATTCATTGGTAATGTTTTTACTGCAACTGTCTCTCTAGCAGGTTCTGAGCCTTCTCTTAAAAAACTTCCATAAACTTCATTTACTTCTTTAAAGTGTTCCATATTAGATAAGAAAATAGATGTTTTAACAACATTCTCAAATTTCATTTTAGATTCTGTTAAAATATTCTCAAGGTTTTTCATCACTTGTATAGTCTCCTCTTTAATATTGCTATTTTTTAGCTTCATTGATTTAGGATCAAGGGCAATTTGACCAGATATAAATAGCATATTGTTTTTTAAAATTGCCTGGTTATATGGTCCAATTGGTGAAGGTGAATTTTTAGTGTTAATGATTTTTTTCATAATTATAATGTTCTATCAGGTTCTGATCTTTTCTCGTATTTTAGGTCGCTTAATAAGCCAGATTTTATACCTATAAAGAAATTCCACGATGCTCTCTGACTGAAAGGTACCCAAGAAAAATTTAATCTCCAACTATCTAAATCTCTGTCGAATCTTAATTGTGTATAGGTGAACCCTTTTTGTTTAAAATCATATCCAGATGAAATCCCTACTTTCCATTTTGGAGTTAATGATAAATTAGAAGAAAACATTAATGAGTTTGTAGAAAAATCTTTTTGACCTCTAGAATTATTATAAGTTAAAGAATAAGCTAAGTTTAAAGACCAAGGTAAAGTGTAATAATATCTGTCTAAATCAATTTCTTCTTGTTCTTCATCCTCTAAAAACTGATTTGAATTAGAAAAATCTTGAGAGACCCCAAAAAGATCATCAGATCTTCCTCCACCTGAAGTTGATTCATTTATTTGTTCTTGATTTTGTCCCCTCTTAAAAGTTTGATTGTTAATCATGTATTGCGTAGATATATTAGCACTAGTAAGTCTTAGAAGACCACTACCATTCTTTATGTTTAAAACGTTTATCCTTTGATTATTTTCATCTAATGCATAAGGATCAAAAGTTGCACCAGTATTAAGAACTAAACCTCTTGCTAAACTTATACTTCCAGTTACTCTTACTGGTTGTATCTTAAATTCATCAACAGTTAAGTTATAACTAGTAGCAATATTTAAATTTTTAAAAATCTCAACTTTTCTTAATGTAGTTTTTGTAGTATCTTTTTGTTTCACTTTTGCTTCTAGTGTATTTTTAATATTTATTCCTATAACACTAGACTTATTTCTTCCAGGAGCTGAGTAAAGTCCCTCTTGAAACCTTGTATATTCTCTTGTATTTCCATTAGCATCAATAATATAAGTATCATAATATTGATCAAAACTAGGTCTATTTGAAAAAGTTATACTTGGAGTCAAAGTATGTCTTATTGATTGAATTTTATTTTTAGGCTTAAAGTTTACAATACCATAAATTTTTGTTGTAATACTTCCGTTGTAATTATATGTTAAGAATCTATCAAATCCTGAAATTGTATCTTTAGAAACTGGATTCTCATCTGAATAATCATTAAATTTAATTGTCTTAAAAAACCAATTTTCTTGTAAATTACCTCCCATACTAACACTTAAGTGTTTTAATAACTTGAAGTTTGTTGTAAAGGGTATATTGTGTTGCATTCCATTCTTAGCATCATCAAACATTCCTTTTTTTAATAATAGATCATCAGAAAAAACAGCTCTGTTTTCGGCTTTAGAAGAATATTGAATGTTTATATTCTGAATAAATCCTTTTTTTGATTTACCCTTTTTTTCAAAAGGATAAAATCTATCAGTGCTTAGTGTAAGAGTTGGAAGAGTTAAATTTACTTGTTTGGATTGAGTGTTTTGAGACATATTTGCATTTAATGATAATCTTAAACCTGCTGATCCATTAAATCTTTTAGAGTAAGCAATAGATGAGCTTAAATTATTATTTAAAAAATTTGAAGTATTAAGTTGATTAACAGATTGTCTAAAATAGTCACTGCTTCCAAAATTTACAGATGCTGAGAAAGATGATAATGGAGAAGATTTTGAATCTTTTGAATGTGACCAACGAAAGTTATAAACAGTAGATTTACTATAATCAGGTAATCCTCTTTCTCCATTTATTAAATTTTCGAATCTAACCGTAAAATTTCCACTATATCCATATCTTTTTTTATATGTAGAACTTAAGTTAACTCCATAACTACCATTTGTATAGTAATCTCCAAGTATTGTTAAGTCTATGTATTCTGAAATAGGAAGATAATAACCACCATTTTGAAGAGAATACCCCCTTTGATTACTTTCATTAATATTTGGTATAATGAATCCTGAATCTTGAGTTTGTTGGGATGGAAAGTAAGCAAAAGGAAGACCTATTGGTGTAGGAACATTTTTTACAAATAAGTTTGTAAACCCTGTAACTATATTCCCGCCAGGAACTAACTTACCTTTTCTTATTTTAAAAAAATAATCTGCCTCTTCTGTATCACCTCCAAATAAACTTCCACCAGTAGTAACTTTTCCATCTTTAAGAAAATATACTGAATCATTTTGTTTTTTTGTGAGACTAGATAAAATATTCATACCATTCTCCTCAGATTTTGAGTTCCATATTAAAGCCTTTTGATTATCAAAATTATATTTAATTGAATCTGGATTAACTATATTTCCACCTTGCTTAAAATTAGGATATTGTGTTAAATTTCCATTTTCATCTGCTATTCTTCCTGCAGTAACTATGTTATCTTTATAGTCTAATACAATAAGTCCTGAAGTAAGTTCAATATCTCCATATATAATTTTTGCTTTATTGTATAATATTATTTTATTATTAACCTGATCAATAATTATTGAATCTGATGCATCATATTTGATATTATTAAGAAGCAATGGTTTTTTATCTTGAGTCTGAGGTACAATAGAATCTTTGCTGCTAATAATTTCTTGAGAACTTATGATGTTAATTCCTAAAAAAAATGAAAATATAATTGATATAGTTAACTTTTTTTTCAAGAT
>JAYOKR010000029.1:0-4058 GCA_038119895.1 Flavobacteriaceae bacterium | reverse complement strand
TTTGTGCATTTAAGTCATCAAATTGATCATCATAATTTTGACAACCCACAAATACAAGTGAGGCAGCCAAAAGGGTTAATAATCCTTTTTTCATTGTTTTAAAATTTAATTTATATTTAGTTTGTATATTTTTCATATGAACGTTCATGTTACATAAATAAATGTACACACACGTATTAACAAATACCGTGCCACAAATAAAAATATAAAAATAACTAATTGATAATCAATACTTTAAAAAGTTAACAAAATCTTAAAAAATGAAAAAAATTGCATTATTTCTTATTTTTCCATTAATCAGTATTACATCCTGCAATAATGAATCAGAAGTACAAATTATTACAATAGACACGCATGATGATATTAATGTTTCAAATTTTACAGACAGCTTAAACTATACAATGAATACTGATACCCAAGTCAATCTTCCAAAAATGATTCAGGGGGGGCTTGACGTTGGCTGGTTTATTGTTTATACTGCTCAGGGAGAGCTAAATGATCAAGGTTATACTTCTGCACTGGAAAATGCGATTTCAAAATTCGATGCAATAGATAGACTAGTTAATGATTATGCACCGGATCAAATCGAGCTTGCTTTAAACTCAAATGATGTAAAAAGAATTTTTGAGAAAGGCAAAAAGGTAGCTATGATTGGGGTGGAAAATGCATATCCAATGGGTATTGATACATCCAACGTAAGAAAGTTTTGGGAAAGAGGAGCTAGGTATGTTTCTCTTGCTCATAATGGGCATAGCCAATTCTCAGATTCAAATACAGGTGAATATGATGATATTTATCTTCATAACGGATTAAGTGATTTGGGCAAAGAATTGGTAAGGCTTCTCAATTATTATGGTATCATGATTGATATATCACACCCTTCAAAAGAAGCTATTAAACAGATGATTCAACTCAGCAAGGCTCCTGTAATTGCCTCTCATTCTTCAGCTAGAGCTCTTAGAGATCATCCAAGGAATCTTGACGATGAACAGTTAAATTGGGTTAAAGAAAATGGAGGTGTTGTTCAAACTGTAGCCCTTGGAAGTTATCTAACTGATAGAAAAGATCCTCCTCCAAGTATTTCTGATTTTGTAGATCATATTGATTATATGGTAAAACTTATTGGCATTGATCATGTTGGTATTAGCTCTGATTTTGATGGTGGAGGTGGAATAGTTGGTTGGCAAGATGCCTCTGAAACAATGAATGTTACAGAAGAGTTAAGAAATAGAGGGTATAGTGAACAGGAAATAGCAAAAATTTGGGGTGGAAATTTATTGAGAGTTCTGGATGATGTTCAATTAATAGCTGCTAAAATTCAATCTGGAGAATTATAAATATAGTTTTTGACCTAGTCTAGCTATATTAAATCCTTTTTTAATCACAAGTTTAGATAAATCACTTGAAGGATCTAACATCATATTGGTATGGTTCATATGTATAAAGTAGACTTTGCTTTTATCTTTTAAACTTAATTTATCTAAAATTTGCATTGTCTCTATTACAAGTGGGTGAGGTATTTCATTAATATCTCTATTTATCTCCTCAGCATTATAAAAAGTAGCATCAAGTAATAAATAATCATAATTAGATATTATATCCTCAAGATTATTATCCCATAATTCCCACTTATTTATATCTGGAATAAACAAAGCATTTTTATTTTTCCCTTTAATAATATATCCTGCTGTCTCTGAGTATTCGTCTCTATGGGGTACCTTAAAAGGAGTAACTTTTATATTGGATAGAGAATTTACTGGATGGTTAAAATCAATCTTTTGAATTTGAATATTATTAATATTTACTAGCTGATTCCATGGGCCATTTTTTAATATAAATTCATACATTCTTGGGAGTGTTCTTACATTAATATTTTGTGCACCAAGAGATTCACGGCCCAAATACATTAATCCTGCATAATGCCCAATATGTGCATGTGTAATGTATATACTTTCAGGAAGTGTGAACTCTTTAAAAATACTCTTGCTAATATTATTGAGCTGGTATGTGATATCAGGTGTAGCTTCAAAAAGTATATATTTATTTAGAACTGAGTCAACAACTGCTATAGAGGTAGAATAAAAGTTTTGATCTAAACCATAATTGTTTTGACAAAATTCACTTTCACATCCTATATGAGGCACTCCCGCATCCTGAGTATTGCCTAGTATATAAATAAACTCAGTTTGACTATTTAAGTATAGGCTGAAAAAACTAAAAAGTACAATAAGTGTTTTTTTAATCAAAATGATAAATTTAATCCAAAGTAATAATTTCTAACAGGCCCTGGTTCATAGTACCTTTTTCCAAAGGCATTAATTCTAATATTATCAAAATACTCTTGATTAGTTAGATTATTTACACCCATAAAAACTTCACTGTTTCTGAAAATTCTTTTTGAGTAGACAAGATTAATAATATTGTAGGGACTTATAGAGTCATTATTTAAATTATCGGCAAAAATTTCACTAATAAACTTATTTGATAATATAAGTGAACTGCTTTCATTTATATTAATAGTTAACTCTATATCTAATATTTGATCAGGGATTCCAGGTAATCTTAAACCATTTAAATTTTGATCATAATTTGTTAATTCTTCAAAAGTATTTTTACTGTTTGTATATGAAATTAAAAGCTTACCAGATGAGAAGAAAAACTTTGAGGTTAATTCCAGTCCTATCCTTCTTGTTGCTCCAATATTTTGATAAAAACTTTTTCCTGGAAACTCTTCTAACTCATATTGTAAAATTTCATTATCAGTTTTAATTTTATAGACTAATGCTTCAAAACTCAGTTTTGAAAAAGATTTTCTCCAACCAAATTCATAATTAATTGAGGAACTTGGATTTAACTTTTTATTTAGACCCAATCCATCTGGATTATTAGAAAGCTCATTCAAAGTTGGTGTTTCAAAGCTTGAACCAGCTGAAAAAAACAAGCTTGAATTGTTATTCACATATGATATTCCAACTGAGGGGTTAGTACTAGTTAAAGAAACATATGGTTCATAGTTAGTACCTATTTTATTATCATCATATCTTAATCCATATCTAACTATAAGTCCTGAATCGTAATTAGTTTGATTTAGAATATAGATCCCTGTACTTTTGAATTTTTCAATTTGATCAAAAGTTAATCCTTCCCTAATTCCATAATTATTTTTATACCTTGTTCTATCATCTCTTTGATTAGTATAATCAAAACCAACAGCAAATGATCGCGATCGATTCTGAAAAGATTTTTTATTAGATAATTTAAATCCTAAACCATAATAATCTCTATCTAAGTAAACTATACCACCATAATTAAATGGAAGATTAGATTTAAAATCCCTGTTTTGATAAAAGAAATAACTATCTAGATCTGTATTAGCATTAACTTTGTTGTTCCATGATATTCCTGTTTTAAAATGAGAAACTTTTTCATAAGTATCATAATCAATATTGTTTTTTCTAGCTTGCCTTCTGTTTTCTTTTACCTCAGTTAAAGTAAGACCTCCAGAATCATATGAGTAAGGACTATCTGTATAGTTTATTTGCCAACTAATCTTATTTTTTTCATCAATTTCATTGTAATATTTTATATTAAAAATATTAGATTTATAATCACTTAAATCTCTATATCCTCTAGATTTTCTTTTATCGTAATGAAGAATTAAAGATGAGGATTCCCAGTCAACAATCCTAGTTCTTTGAATTGATTGATAATTATATGCTCCAAAAATTGCTTTTGTTTTAAAATATGGCTCTTGAGAACTTGATAAAGTGTTTATGCTTATAATTCCTCCAGAAGAATTACCATATAGATTTGCATTTGGCCCTCTAATTACCTCAATATTTGAAATTAATCCTAATGGTAGATTATCTAATTGACTCTGTCCATCTGGAGTTGTTTCTGGAATTCCATCTACTATTATTTTAATACCTCTTATACCAAAAGCTGACCTTGCACCAAACCCTCTTAAAGAAATTCTAAGGTCTTGAGAAAAATTGTTTGATGAGGATGTATAAAGTCCTGGGATATTATTTGTAAAATCTGAAAAAGAAGATTTACTA
>JAYOKR010000028.1:0-4669 GCA_038119895.1 Flavobacteriaceae bacterium | reverse complement strand
TAGCTCGTCGGGCTCATAACCCGAAGGTCGCAGGTTCGAGTCCTGCTCCCGCTACAACAAGAGTCATTAGAAATAGTGACTCTTTTTTTTGTCCTAAACTAATGAAATTACAATTTGGTGAGGATATTTTTAAACTTTTCTTAAAATCAAGAGTCAATATTATATGAGTAATAAGAATTCAATACAATTAGTTACTATTATTTTAGTTTTTTTTAGCACAATATATTCATGCACTAAAGATCAAGCATCTGATTTAAATCAAAATAAAGGTACTATTGATACAACAAGTGTAATAGAATCTCATTATAAAAAAAGTGTTACGATTTCAATAAATGATGGGTATATTAACTTGTCGTCAAATGGAACTCCTGATCATGTTTCACCCTACTGGGGGGTTGGAAATCCACTTTATGAAGAGCAAATGAATGGTAGCACACTTAACCCAGGTAAAATAGCTACTCAAAATTATTCTATGACAATCACAGCCTTTCCTATTGAAACAACTAACAAAGAACCAACATCATTAGGTCCAATCGGAATGGCATTAAATGGTGTCCCTATTTACAACGACAGAGAAGGTGGGAATGTTCCAGTAAATGCTGGTGTGTTAGGTTCATTCGATAGGGCTGGTGCACACCCTGGGCCTGGAAACACTTATCATTATCATTGTAGTGGTGATTTTACTGGAAATGATGATTCAAACCTTATTGGTTTTTTGAGAGACGGTTTTCCAATATATGCTCGTAAAGATGCAGATGGAACATATCCATCAGACCTTGATTCTAATGGTGGACATATAGGGATAACAGCAGATTTTACAGAACCTATTTATCATTATCATGCAAGCAATAACGCTTATTTGGGTAGTAGATTTTATATTTTAAAAGCAGGTAGTTATCATGGAGATAAAGGAACTTTCACTCAATAATAATTTTCTAATTTTCTTAATATACATTTCCTTAATAGGATGTGATAATTACAATGAACAATTTGAAGTAAAGAATTTTGAAAAAGTTGATGTTTCAAATATTCCTGGCATAACAGTTCTTGAAAATGATACTTTACTGAAAAGGGATAATGGAGTTTATTATTTTGACAACAAACTCTTTTCAGGATATATTATTTCAAAATATAACGATAATATTACAAAAAGCATTGGTTCATTTTATGAAGGAAAACGTCATGGGATAACAAAATCATTTTTTTCAAATGGTAAATTAGAAAGTGAGAGAAATTATAAAAATGGTATCGGATATGGAAAACATTATGGGTACTGGAAAAACGGAAATATGAAATTTGAATTCATTTACCATAATGATAAAAGAGAAGGTTTACAAAAGCAATGGTATGAAAATGGAAATCAATACTTCGAATTAACTTTTCTTAATGATAAGGAAAATGGTATGCAAAAGGCATGGCGAGAAAATGGAAAGCTTTATATAAATTATGAGTCAAAAGACGGAAAAAGATACGGTTTACAAAAATCGAAGCTATGTTTTACTTTAAATGATGAAAAACTACAATGAAATATTTAAACATTATTCTTGTTTTATCAATTTTAATTTCATGTAAAGAAGAAAAAAACAAATTACCCTATTATGATTCTCCTGACTTTACTCCAATCTGGGAAATTAAAAATTATGAATCATTTCACAAGATTAGAAGCTTTAAACTAATTAATCAAGAAAATCAAATTTTTACTGAACAAGATCTGGAAGATAAAATATGTGTGGTAAATTTTATTTTTACAACATGCCCTGGAATATGTCCTATAATGACCAATAGTATGCATTCTATTCAAGATGAATTTTTACATGATAATGAGGTTCTCTTAATTTCACATAGTGTAACTCCACAGATTGATAGTGTTCCTGTTTTGAAGCGATATGCATTGGAAAAGGGGGTTGATTTTAAAAGATGGAAATTATTAACAGGAGACAGAAATGAAATTTATGAATTAGGTCGAAAATATTATTTTGTTGATGAAGATGAGGGATTAGTAAAAGATGATGAGGTTTTTCTACATACTGAAAACTTCATTCTTATTGATAAGCAACGACATATTAGAGGAATTTATAATGGTCTAGATCCAGATAGTATGCTAGATTTAATAAGAGATATTAATGTGTTAAAAAAAGAATCAATATAATAATACATCTAAAACACAAACTGTTTTTTATTTTTAATCTGGTTTATAATAATCTAGAAGCTTGACGTTTACGCTCATTTTCATCTAAATAAATTTTTCTAATTCGTAAATAACTAGGTGTAATTTCAACAAATTCATCATCTTGTATATATTCAAGTGCTTCTTCTAAAGAAAATTTTATTGGTGGTGCTAACTTCACCTTGTCATCAGAACCTGATGCACGTACATTTGAAAGTTTCTTTGTTTTAGTAACATTGATAACCAAATCATCACCTCGTGAGTTTTCACCAATCACTTGACCTGCATAAACTTCTTCGTTAGGTGATACAAAGAATTTACCACGCTCTTTCAATTTGTCTAAAGAATATGGTATTGCATTTCCTTTTTCCATAGAAATTAAAGACCCATTAATACGACCTGGAATATCTCCTTTGTAAGCCGAAAACTCTTTAAATCTATGATTCATAATTGCCTCTCCTGCTGTTGCTGTTAATAATTGATTTCTTAATCCAATAATACCTCTTGATGGTATTAAAAAATCACAAATCATTCTATCTCCTTTAGGTTTCATACTCAACATTTCACCTTTTCGAATAGTTACCATTTCAATTGCTTTACCTGATAAATGATCTGGCAAATCAATTGTTAATTCTTCAATTGGCTCATGTTTTTTACCGTTGATTTCTTTAATTATTACTTGCGGTTGCCCAATCTGCATTTCATAGCCTTCCCGTCGCATTGTTTCAATTAAGACAGAAAGATGTAATACTCCACGACCAAAAACTATAAATTTATCAGCTGAATTTGTCTCTTCTAATCTCATTGCCAAATTACGTTCCAGTTCTTTTTCTAATCGATCTTTAATGTGTCTAGATGTGACGTATTTTCCATCAATACCAAAAAATGGAGAATCATTAATTGTAAATAACATACTCATAGTTGGCTCATCAATTGCTATAGTTGGAAGTGATTCTGGGTTTTCAGCATCAGCTATCGTATCTCCTATTTCAAAATCATCCAATCCAATGACCGCACAAATATCACCAGCTTCTACATTATCAGTTTTATGTCTTAAAAGTCCATCAAAGACATTTAATTCTTTGATTTGTTGTTTAATAGTTTCACCATTTCTTTTAACTAAAGTTACATTCATTCCTGTTTTTAAAGTTCCTCTTTGTAATCTACCAATAGCAATTCTACCAGTATAAGAAGAAAAATCTAAAGATGTAATCAATAATTGGACTGACCCCTCTTTAAAGGTTGGTGATGGAATATGTTTCAATACCATGTCAAGTAATGGTTCTATATTATTTGTTTGAATATTCCAATCTTCACTCATCCAATTATTTTTAGCTGATCCATAAATTGTTGGAAAATCTAATTGCCATTCTTCTGCTTCCAAATCAAACATTAGATCAAAAACAGCTTCTTGAACTTCATCTGGTTTACAATTTTCTTTATCAACTTTATTAATTACCAATATGGGTTTTAATTGTAATTCTATAGCTTTTTGTAACACAAAACGAGTTTGAGGCATAGGCCCCTCAAATGCATCTACTAGCAAGAGTACTCCATCAGCCATATTTAGCACTCGTTCAACTTCACCACCAAAATCAGCATGACCAGGTGTATCAATTATATTAATTTTAGTGTTTTTGTATGTAACTGAAATATTTTTTGATAGAATAGTAATTCCTCTTTCTCTTTCAAGATCATTATTATCTAATATCAAATCACCCTTATTCTCATTATTGCGAAAAAGCTCACAATGATGCATAATTTTATCAACTAATGTAGTTTTACCGTGATCTACGTGAGCGATTATGGCAATATTTCTAATTGATTTCAAAGATTTTTTTAATTCCGCAAATATAGAATTATATAAAAGAATGAGATTAAATAAATCTTTTATTATAAAATTTATTCGGCTAATAGTCTTTTAATTTCTTTGTCAAATTCAATTGTAAAATCTTCAAAAGCTTTTCCTGTAGCAGGTCCATCAAATCCTGTATAAATACTTTTTACATTTCCTTTTTTGTCAACTAAAATAGTTGTCGGATATGCACGAATTCCATCAAGCATGGGGAGTTTTTCAGCTGCAAGCTTTGTGTCAGTACTACCATATTGAGCTAATAAAACTGGATACGGAATGTCAAACCTATCAATTAAACTTTGAACTCTTTTCATAGCTTTTTCTTCAGTTTTTGCAGCTTCAAAACTTAATGCTATAAATGATAAGTCTTTAAGTTTATTTTCTTTTAAATAGGATAAAAAGAACTGAGTTTCATCTAGGCAATTTGGGCACCATGTCCCCATGATTTGAATAACGTTAACTTTATTTTTGAATTCATCATCTGAAAAACTTATCATTTCTCCTTTCGTATTCTTAAAACTAAAGTCAATGGAATTATATCCTTCTTTTAACTTAGTTAATTCTTTCTTATTGGGAAGTTCATAATTATCATCACTTACCATCCAAAATTTAGTTATTGAATTACTTTGATAATACAAATTACCTTT
>JAYOKR010000027.1:0-5472 GCA_038119895.1 Flavobacteriaceae bacterium | reverse complement strand
CGACCTCCGCGTCCCAAACGCGGCGCGATAACCGGGCTACGCTACACCCCGAAAAACGGTCCCAAATATAAAACACTTTATAATAACAACAAACAAAAAGTATGATTGTTAATAATATGAGATTATTAATGGATAAAATGATAAATTAAAATCTTTTTATTTTAATTTTGATCATATGATAATAGAAAAAATAAAAACATTAATAATTGGATCAGGTCCTGCTGGTTACACGGCTGCAATTTATGCTTCTAGAGCAGACTTAAAACCTGTAGTTTACACGGGAATGGAACCAGGAGGTCAATTAACCACAACAACAGAAGTTGATAATTTTCCGGGTTATCCAAACGGAATTGATGGTCCACAGATGATGAATGAATTAAAACAGCAAGCTGAGAGGTTTGGAACTGATGTTCGAATAGGCGAGGTTACTAAAGTCAACTTTACAAAAGAATCTAAAGGTTATCATGAAATTACCATAAATAATGAAAAGATAATTCATGCTAAAACTGTTATCATTTCAACTGGTGCTAGTGCTAAATATTTAGGACTTGAAAGTGAACAAAGATTAATTGGAGGTGGAGTATCAGCATGCGCTGTTTGTGATGGGTTTTTCTATAAAAACCAAGAAGTTGCAATTGTTGGTGGGGGAGATACAGCTGCTGAAGAAGCTACATATTTATCCAATATTTGCTCAAAAGTTACAATGTTAGTTAGAAAAGATCAAATGAGAGCCTCTAAAGCAATGCAACACAGGGTTAATTCGAGAAAAAATATTGAATTAAAGTACAACTTTGAGGTCAAAGAAGTATTAGGTGAAAATGTAGTTGAGGGATTAAAGATTATTAATAATAAAACAAATGAAATCGAAGAAATTAGAATTTCAGGTTTTTTTGTTGCAATTGGTCATAAACCCAATACTGATATTTTCAAGGGTCAATTAGAAATGGATGAAACAGGCTATATTTTAACTGAAGGTAAATCAACAAAAACTAACTATCCCGGTGTTTTTGCTTCAGGAGATGTTCAAGATAAAGAATATAGACAAGCAGTCACTGCTGCAGGGACAGGTTGTATGGCAGCATTAGATGCCGAAAGATACTTGGCAAGCATTGGATACTAAAAATGTTCAAGTATAATTTATTTCTTTTAACTAAATTACCATCCGCATGGTTTTCAGGTGTTCGTGTTAGATCTGTTGAAGAAGATAAGTGTATTGTTGATGTAAAACTTAAATGGTTTAATCAAAACCCTTTTAAATCCATGTTTTGGGCCATTCAAGGTATGGCTGCTGAACTGTCAACTGGAATACCTATTATTCACGAAGTAAATAATAGAAAGATTAAGGTATCAATGTTAGTTACCTCTAATTCATCCAAATTTCACAAAAAAGCAGTTGGAAGAATAAAATTTGAATGTACTCAGTTTAACGATGTAAGAAAAGTTTTTAATTCGCTTTCTCATGAAAACCAAACGGGTAAAATTATACTAAACTCAATTGGAATTGATGAGCTAGGAGACGTCGTTTCAGAATTTTCTTTTGAATGGAGTTTAAAGTTAAAATTTTAACTTTTTTTAAACATTTAGAATTTTTTAAATTAAGTAAATTAGATTATGCCAAGAAAAGTTTTTAGCTACACTAAAAAGATCTTAAAAAAAGTAAGTTTTAGTTACAGTCTTTTTAAAAGGGAGCTTGAAAAAGCTGCTCAAGTTCTACAACCTCATGAATATAAAGAGCTTGAATTTTGGGTAGAGAGATTTATAACAAGACACCCTCATTTAATTGGAGTCATTTAATTAAGTATTTCAACCTCAATTTTTATATTTTCATGTGGCCATTCCCTTCTGTCTGTTTCCAAATTTGAAATAATATCAACTACTTCCATTCCTTTGATAACTTTTCCAAAAGGTGTAAAGTTTTTATCAAGATGATATGCTCCATTTTTACTTTGAACAATAAAAAATTCATAAGGCGAAGCTAGCTTGTATGGATTCTCAATATCACTACTAGGAATAGAAACAATCCCTCGATGATGTTTAAATCCTTTTTTAGTATCAGGTGGAAGAAGATATCGACCAATATTTCTTCTTCTTTTAGAAATTTCATAAGAATCTGAATTTCCACCTTGAATGATAAAATCTTTAACTACTCTATGAAAAGAGGTCCCATTGAAATATTTCTTTTTTGTTAGGTATATAAAATTTGACCTGTGATAAGGTGTTTCTTTAAATAATTCAATATCAATATTACCATATTTTGTTTTAATCCTGACCTTATTTTCTTTGTTCTTTTTTTCATATTCAAAGAAAAAAGGAATTGCATTTTTATCATTCAATAAAAATCGTTTTTCTTTTTTTTTCGTTTCAGTAATTATCTTTTCTTTTTTTTCTTGAACTTTAGGTAATTGGGTTTGTTTTTGTTTTACATCACATGAAGTAAAAAAAATGAAAATTAATAAAAGTCTATTATGAAATTTGAGCATTTCAAGAAATTAATTCCTAAAATAAAAAATAAATCTCTTCCTGGCTTATCTGCACAATTGAAATTAGCTCCAATTGGTAGATCATTACAATTTAATTTCCAAAACCCATATAAAATTGCTGCAGTAGCATTAATCATTTATCCTGATGAAGAAAAACAAACAAGATTAATTTTAATTGAAAGAAATCAGTATGAAGGCGTTCATAGTGGACAGGTATCATTTCCTGGGGGAAAACAGGAAATTAATGATTTAAGTTTGGTCCAAACTGCGCTAAGAGAGTCTAATGAAGAAATTGGAATCAATATTGATTCATTAACATTATTAAGAAAGCTATCAAAAATTTATATTCCTCCATCAAATTTTTTAGTTACACCATTTCTTTTTTTTTCAGATCAAAATTTGAATTTTGAACACAATAATGAGGTCAATAATATTTTGACTCCTAGCTTAAGTGATGTTATAAATTTTAAGATTAAGAATTATGAAAATAAAAGTATTGTAAACCCTTTTTTTCTTTACAATAATTTTAAAATATGGGGAGCAACTGCAATGATTCTCAATGAATTAGTAGAAATTATTAAAGAATAAAAATCTTAATATATTTGCGGTCAATAAATTCTAGTGATAATTTTTAAGAAAAATCCTTTTGGTCATAATCTTTACATAAAAAAATGGATTATAAGAATTTTTGGATTTCTTTCTCACCGACGATTTAAAGGATTTAATAAACTTAATATTGAAGGCTCTAACATATTAAGAGAACTTCCTGATACAAATGTTTTATTTGTTTCCAATCATCAAACTTATTTTGCAGATGTTGTTGCTATGTTTCATGTTTTTAATGCTAGCCTTAGTGGAAGAGATGATTCTATAAAAAATATTGGATATATATGGAATCCAAAACTAAATATCTATTATGTTGCAGCCAGTGAGACTATGAAAGCCAATCTACTAACTAAATTAATGGCTTATGCAGGTTCTGTTTCAATTCAAAGAACTTGGAGAGAAAAAGGTAAAGAAGTAAATAGGCACGTGAAATTTAGCGATGTTTCCAACATTGGAAAAGCATTAGATGATGGTTGGGTTATAACTTTTCCTCAAGGAACAACTACTCCGTTTAAACCAATAAGAAGAGGAACAGCTCACTTGATTAAAACTTTTAAACCAATTGTAGTTCCAATTGTTATTGATGGATTCAGAAGATCTTTTGATAAAAAAGGAATTAGAATTAAGAAAAAGGATATTTTACAATCAATGGAAATTAAAAAACCACTTGATATAGATTATGAAAAAAATTCAGTTGAAGAAATTATTGAGAAAATAGAATATTCAATTGAACAACACTCATCTTTTTTGAAGGTAATCCCAAAAAATGAACTATTAGAATATGAGGAAACCAATAAAAAAAGAAAATTCTAATTTTCTATAATTCCTCCGCAAACAATTCTTTTTCCTGCAGCACCTGATGGTTGACTTATGTAGTCATCAGTTCCTTCGTGTATAATTACAGCCTTTCCTAAAATATTTTTTGTTTCATCATCGCAACCTATACACCATTGATCAGACTCAAAAATTACAGTCGCATGCCCAATATTATCTACATCAAAATTTCCTATATCACCTTTATGATAACCTCCTTTATCACCCCATTTACCATGTTTTTCAAATGTCGGATTCCAATGACCACCTGTAGATTTTCCATCATCAGATGAACAATCAGCGAATTCGTGAAGATGTATCGCATGACTTTTATTATTTAAATTAAATACATGAGCCTCCATTTTGACTTTATCATCAATTTGGGTGAAAGTAACCATTCCAGATGCATTTGAGTCACTTTTGGCATTTAATTTGATTTTTATAGACTTAGTGTTTTCTGATTGACAAGATATAAACATCAAGCAGATGAACAGATATTTCATTATGTTGGACATAAAATCTTAAATTTATTATTTATGAATTTCAAATTTAGAAAATTAACAGTCATTTTCACTTTAATTTTGATATTTCAATCTTGTGGATTGTTAAAAGAGGATAATAATCAAATTAATTATAAATCCCTTAATTTTGAAGATTATAATCCACCCAAAGAGCCAACATATGTTGACCTAGAAGATTGGCTAGTTCATCCAGAAAAGCAATCAGATAAAGAGTTTTTATCTGCAAACACTAATTTAAAAAGAGCCGATGTTTTCTTTATTGTCCCAACATTATTTCAAGACAGAAAAGAAACTTCATGGAATTCAGATGTTTATAATAAGGAGTTTTCTAATATTCTTATGCAATCTTCTATTAAATATCAGTCAACCGCTTGGTTAAGTTCTGCTAATCTTTATTCCCCTAACTATAGACAAGCTCATTTTAGAGTTTTTGAAGAAAAATATTGGAAAAATGGGGGAGAAGATGCATTTGAAATCGCTTATAGTGATATTAAAAGATCTTTTGAAGTTTTCCTCAAACAATTTAATAAAGGAAAGCCAATAATTATTGCGGGTCATAGCCAGGGTGCCGGTCATGCTAAGAGATTATTAAAAGATTTTTTTGATGGAAAAGAATTGAGCAATAAATTAATTGCAGCGTATTTAGTAGGAACAAAAATTACAGAAGACGATTTTTTTGATTTAAAATTGATGAATAAACCCGATCAAATCGGTGGTTATGTAACTTGGAATACTTACAAGGTTCTCAAGGATGAAAAAAAATACGACCTTACAATTGACAGGCTATGGCTTAGTGATGCCCAAGTCACTAATCCCATTACCTGGTCAGATTATATAAGTAAAGATTATAATGATCACAAAGGATTTTTATGGCTAAATCAAAAAGTTTTTCCAAATACTGTAGTGATTGAGTCTATTGATGAAGCTGTTAATATTAAAACACCTAAGATGAGATTTCCAAAATCATTAATAGTATCCTTTTTAAAGGATTATCACAAGGGTGACATAAATATTTTTTGGGAGGATATTAGACAGAATTCTATTTTAAGAAC
>JAYOKR010000026.1:0-5801 GCA_038119895.1 Flavobacteriaceae bacterium | reverse complement strand
TCTTCATCTTTTATAAGTGATATTACTTTTTCTTTTCTCTCATCTGTAAGTTCATCAAGGATATCAACAGCATCATCAGTATCCATTTCTTTAATTTCACCAGCAATTTCCTTAATAGATAATGTATTCAATATTTTTTCTCTTACATCTTCATCTAATTCTGTAAGAATATCCGATGTTTTGTCACTGTCAATAAGTTTAATTAGGTAAATTGCTTGGTCTTGATCTAACTCATCTATAATTTCTGCTACATCTGCGTAATGAAATCCATCTATGATTTTTTTAATTGCTGAATTTTTCCTTTTGGAAATTAATTCAGTCAATCTTTCGATAAGCTCATTAGACAATTCAAATGTTTCCATTAGAAATCAAATTAGTTAGATAAATAAAATCTTTAACGCTTAACTCCTCAGCTCTTTTTTCAAAGATAAGGTCTTCTTTTATATTATCATCTATTTTAAAACTCTTTAAACCATTCCTTAAAGTTTTTCTTCTTTGATTAAATGAGTGCTTAACAACTTTTATAAATAATTGTTTGTCACAATCGATATTGTTAGTAATTTTTTTTAAATGTATAATTGCTGAATTAATTTTTGGGGGAGGAAAAAATGAATCAGGTTTTAATTTCATTTTAATTTCTACTTTAAAAAATGCTTGAATCAAAACAGATAAAATCCCATATTTTTTGGTTCCATATGAAGAAGATACTCTTTCTGCAACTTCATACTGAAACATACCAACCATTTCACTTACAAATTCTAAATTATTTATTATTCTAAATAAAATTTGTGATGAAATATTGTAAGGAAAATTACCTATTACTGCAATAGGATGATCTAAAACGCTTAAATTAAGTTTTAAAAAATCAGTATTTATAAGTTTTCCTTCAATCTCAGGATATGTTTTTTCTAAATATTCACAACATTCTTTATCAACTTCAACAAATTTTTTTTGAAACTCATTAATATTTAAAATATGTTGTGTTAAAGCACCCATCCCTGGACCAATTTCAAGAATGGTTTTACAATTTTTTAATTCTAAAAAATTAACAATCTGTAATGCTGTTTCTGAATTCTTTAAAAAATTTTGACCAAACTTCTTTTTCGGTGAAATAAAACTCAAAATGATTAATCAATAAATTTGAATCCGCAGTAAGAGTGAAGTACTTTAGGTAGATGCACTCTATTATCTTCTTGATTATTTTCTAATAGTGCAGCAACTATTCTTGGTAAAGCTAGTGCACTCCCATTTAATGTATGCGCAAGTTCCTTTTCTTTATTCCCTTTATCAATCCTCAATTTCAATCTATTAGACTGAAAACTTTCAAAATTAGAAACAGAGCTTACCTCAAGCCATCTTTTTTGTGCCGTAGAATAAACTTCAAAATCATAAGTAAGAGCTGAAGTAAAACCTAAATCTCCACCACATAATCTTAATATTCTAAATGGCAGATTTAATTCGGAAAGAATAGATTTTACATGATTTACCATCTCATCTAATACTTCGTAGGAATTTTCAGAAGATTCAATTCTAACTATTTCAACTTTATCAAATTGATGAAGTCTATTTAAACCTCTAACATGAGATCCATAGCTTCCAGCTTCTCTTCTAAAACATGGAGTGTATCCTGTTAATTTAATTGGTAGTTCATTTTTATTAACGATAGTATCCCTATAAATATTAGTAATGGGAACCTCAGCTGTTGGTATTAGATATAAATTGTCATTTGTAACATGATACATTTGTCCTTCCTTATCAGGAAGTTGACCAGTGCCATAACCAGAGTTTTCATTTATCAGTATAGGAGGTTGAATTTCATGATAACCGGCATCGGTATTTTTATCCAAAAAGTAGTTTATCAATCCTCTTTGAAGTTTGGCCCCTTTTCCCTTGTATAAGGGAAAACCAGCTCCAGTAATTTTATTTCCTAGTTCAAAATCAATGATATCAAGATTTTTAGCTAATTCCCAGTGAGGTAACAGATTATTTTCATTTTGATCTACAAATGAACTTTCAAAAATAATTTCATTATCAGAATCATCCTTCCCTTTATTAACTAATGAATGTGGAATATTAGGTATTGTATACAATATTGATTCAAGATCTAATTTAATTTTACTTAAATTTTCTTGCAATTCTTTTATTCTTGGTTTTATCTGATTTGATTTTTCTTTTAAACTATTTGCTTCTTCAATCTTTCCAGATTTAAAAAAATCGCCTATGTTTTTAGCTATAGTATTTGATTCACTAAGTAAAGAATCAAGATCTGTTTGTATTTTTTTTCTTTTTTCATCAAGTTCAATAGCTTGGTGTATTTCCTTAGAGTAATCAATATTTCTTTTTGAAAGACTCTTTATGATAGATTCTTGATTTTCTTTTAAATAATTTACCTGAAGCATAATATTCTATAAAATTAATACTTAAAACTTTAATGAATTAATTTCAGACATTTTTCTCTATCTAATTTTAATCTTTGGATTAAATCATCAACAGTTTCAAATTTTTTTTCATCCCTTATGTATTCTAAAAGCTCAATTTTTATAAGTTCACCGTATAGATTCTTATTAAGATCAAAAAAATGAGTTTCAATTTTTTTTGATGAATTATTAAAAGTCGGATTATATCCAATATTCATCATTCCAAAAAAATCTTTTTTGTCAATTATGCTTTTTACTAAATACACTCCGTTTTTTGGTAGTATTTTGTCTTCATCAATCTTTAGGTTTGCCGTAGGAAAACCAAGTTCCTTTCCCCTGGAGTAACCTTTAATAATCTTTCCACTTAAAAAAAAGTTGTATCCGAGATATGAGTTAGCCATCTGAATATTTCCTTCTTTAATTGCAAGCCTAATTTTTGTTGAACTTATATTAACTTCTTCAATTTCTAGTGCATCAATTTCAATGACCTCAAAGTTTAATTCTTTTCCATATTTCTTCAAATCATTAATATTTGCATTTCTGTTTTTACCAAACCTATGATCATGTCCAACAATTAGTTTTTTAATATTTATATTATTTTTTAAAATCTCAACAAATTTTTCAGCTTCAGTTTCAGAAAATTTTTGATCAAATTTTTGAATGATTAAGTAATCAATTCCTAGAGTTCTTAATTTTTCCTTTTTTTCTTCAATTGTATTGATAAGCTTCACTGAGTTTTTTTCATCTATAATTTTTCTAGGATGTGGATTAAATGTGATAACGACTGATTTTAAATTATTTTGTTTGGCAGAATCTACCAGAGAATTTAAAATTTTTTGGTGTCCAACATGAATTCCATCAAAAGTTCCAATTGTAGCAATTGAAGATTCAGGAATATTTAATTCAAATAAGTTATTAAGGATTTGCATTAATTGAATGTATTCATTGTATTGTCAATTCCGTGCTTAATATAATGTAAAACAATTGACGAATTGTGTTCAATAAGTTTACTTAAATTTTTATTTTCGGAATCGTTCCATTTTTGAAGTACAAAATCTATTTGTTTACCATCTTTAAAATTATTACCGATTCCAAACCTTAATCTTGGATATTTGGTTGTATTTAATTTATCATTTATGTCTTTTAGGCCATTATGTCCACCATCAGTTCCGCTTTTTCTAATTCGTGATATTCCAAATTCAAGATTTAAATCATCAACAATAATAAGTATATTGGAAAGATTAATCTTTTCTTTTTTTGCCCAGTATGAAACTGCTTTTCCACTTAAATTCATAAATGTGTTGGGTTTTAAAAAAATTAGGCTTTTTCCAGAGAAATTTGTTTTAAATAGTTTTCCATATTTCTCATCCTTAAAATTTCCATCGAAATTAGAAATTAGGCTATCAATAATTTCAAAACCTATGTTGTGACGAGTGCCTGAATATTCATCACCAATATTGCCTAAACCAACAATTAAAAACTTCTTCATATCAGAATTGGTTTTATTTGATTTAAAATATTTAAAGATTGAAAACAAGGTCAAAAATTTCTACAAATATAAAAGCTTTTGACCTTGGATTATTTGATTGAATAAAAACTTGAGTTTATTCTTGAGAATCTGCTTGATCTGAATCTTCAGATTTTGCATCTCCAGATTCTTCTCCTTGAGCCTCTTCTCCATCAGCCTCTTCTCCTTCTTCACTAGCTCCACCAGACATTGATAATGCAGCTCTTGACATTTTAACTTGGCAAACAACCATATTATCAGGATGTAAAAACTTATAATCTTCATTAAGAAGATCAGAGATTTTTACATTGTCCTTGAGATTTAATGAAGAAATATCTGCAGTAATAAAATCAGGTAAATTTTCAGGTAGTGCTCTTACGCTTAATTTTCTTTTATTTTTTGATAAAACACCACCTTGCAGTCTCACACCAGGAGCATTACCTTCAAACTTGACAGGAATTATCATAGTTACTTCTTTATCTTCAAAAAGTTGAAGAAAGTCAATATGAAGTATCTTATCTGAAACAGGGTGAAATTGAATGTCTTGAATTACCGCATTAATTTCAGTTTTATCGTCCAATGAAATTACAACCGTGTGAGCGTTCGGTGTGTAAACTAGTTTGGAAAAACTGATTTCATCAGCTGAAAAATGCACTGGTTTTTCCCCACCGTATACTACGCAAGGAACCTTTCCAGCATTACGTAGGGCTTTAGTCGAAGACTTCCCTAGGCTTTCTCTTTGAGATCCGTTGATTTTGATTGATTTCATAATTATTATTTAATAAAATAAGGATTTATAGATTGATTATTATTAACACTGTGCATCACATCAGCAAAGAGGTTCGCACAAGTCAATATTTTAATTTTATTTGATTTTTTCTTTTCAGGTATAGTATCTGTAACAATAAGTTCAGTAAGTTTTGATTTTTCAATTCTCTCATAAGCATTTCCTGACAAAAGAGCATGTGTACATATAGCTCTTACTGATTTTGCACCCCTTTCAACCATTAAATCAGCAGCTTTGGTCAATGTTCCAGCTGTATCTACCATATCATCAACAATTACTACATTTTTCCCTTCAACTTCACCTATTAATTCCATGTGTGAAACTACATTGGCTTTTTTTCTTTGTTTATAGCAAACTACAACATTACTATCTAAGAATCTTGAGTAGGCATAAGCTCTTTTAGACCCTCCCATATCAGGAGATGCAATTGTTAACTCTTCTAATTTTAATGATTCTATGTAAGGAATAAAAATAGTTGATGCGTATAGATGGTCAACAGGTTTTTCAAAAAATCCTTGGATTTGATCAGCATGAAGATCCATTGTAATAATTCTTGTAGCTCCAGCTGCCTCTAATAAGTTAGCAATGAGTTTAGCTCCAATTGGCACTCTAGGTTTATCTTTTCTGTCTTGTCTTGCCCAACCAAAATATGGCATAACTGCAGTGATGTGTCTTGCAGAGGCTCTTTTTGCAGCATCAATCATTAAAAGAAGCTCCATTAGATTGTCGGAAGATGGCTGAGTTGATCCTATCAAAAAAAGTCGTGCTCCTCTAACAGATTCCTCAAATGATGGTTGGTACTCACCGTCGCTATAATGAGAAAAATTTACCTTTCCTAGCTCAGTACCATATGCTTTTGCAATTTTTTCAGCAAGAACTATACTCTCTGTACAAGAAAAGATTTTTACTATTGTACTAGAATTTTTCATTTTTAAAGGGGTCCAAATTTAACAATTATTTGACACATTTTATTCCAAAAAAAAGATTTTATACTTTTGCAGACCTGCTTCGGTGGCGGAACTGGTAGACGCGCTGGATTCAAAATCCAGTTTTGGCAACAAAGTGTGGGTTCGATTCCCACCCGAAGTAC
>JAYOKR010000025.1:0-6556 GCA_038119895.1 Flavobacteriaceae bacterium | reverse complement strand
AGCTTCTCATTGGTTTCTACAAACCCCTTGGTAAAATACCAAGGTTACACAACAAAGCAAATGTAGTTATTTTATTTACATTACTAAAATTTGAATTTAATAACATGAGATTTACTCTTATATTTTTAATATTATTATTATCATTTCACTTTAAAGTTTTTTCTCAAAAAACAGAATTCAAAGTGATGGCATGGAATATTTTGAGGTCTGGAAATCAAATTGAAAACGGAGTTGATATTGTTTCAGATATTATTAAGGAAATTAACCCAGATGTTGTTTTAATGGTTGAAACTTATGGATCAGGGCCTTATATAGCCAAAAAAAATGGATACAATTTTCATTTAGTAGCTAAAGAAGGAACTGCTGTTGACGATAAATCAGTTAATCTTTCGATATACTCAAAGTTTCCATTTGGTGATAGAATTGACACTGAATATCCTTTCTTTTTAGGGGGAATTGAAATTATTATTAATAACAAGAAGGTTAGATTTTTTTCGAACTGGTTTCACTATCAGCCTTGGAACAATAAACCAGAACAAATGGGAAAAACTGTAGAAGAATTATTAGAATGGGAAAAGACTGAACATCGATATAATATGATTCAAAAGGTATTGCCTTATTTTAAAAAATATGCTAATGAAAGTGATTCCATACCTATAATCGTGGGTGGTGATATGAATAGTCCTTCACATCTAGACTGGAGTAAAAAAACAAAGAATATTCATAACAATCTAGTTGTTCCATGGTATTCAACAAAAGTTTTTGAAGATTTGGGATTTACAGATTCGTATAGACACGAAAACCCTAATCCACTAAAGCATCCTGGTATCACTTGGGATCATAAAGAAAGAGACGACTCTCATAGAATTGATTACATTTTTTTCAAAGGAAAAAAGTTAAAATCTACAAGCTCAAGGACCTACATGCAATTCTTTGATGAGTACATCAATATCAATGATAAACAATTCAAATACCCATCAGATCATGGAATTGTTGTTGCTAATTTTAAATTAAAGAATTAAAAAAACAAATAAATATTTTAGTTTGCTCTTTTATGAAATGTCCTTGTTTCTTCCGGATACTTCATACATGAAGTCAGAATCAGAACAAATAATAAGTAGAAAATCTTTTTTATATAAAAAAGTTACGAAAAAAAACCTCTTCAAAATGAAGAGGTCAAATTTAAGCGGTCTGGACGGGACTCGAACCCGCGACCCCATGCGTGACAGGCATGTATTCTAACCAGCTGAACTACCAGACCTATAATTAGAAGTGCAAATATACACTAATTGATTATTTATAAAAGAGCGTCAATATAATCTGAATAAACATTTTTCTGAGAAACGCCTACTTGTCTATTTACTAACTCTCCATCTTTAAAAATTAAAACAGTAGGAATATTTCTAACTCCATACTGAGCTGCAAATTGTTGATTACTATCAACATCAACTTTTCCAATAATTGCCTTACCATCATAATCAGAACTTAATTCTTCAATGATTGGACCCAACATTCTACACGGACCACACCATTCTGCCCAAAAATCAACTAAGACTGGCTTGTCAGATTTCAGAACTGTTTCTTCGAAATTTGCATCAGTTATTTGTAGTGCCATAATTAAAAAATTTTTGCCAAAAATAGGAATTATTAATAAACTAATTTAATCTATATTCTAATTTTTTTTCTTTCAGACTTCTAAGTAATTGTTCATCAATTTTTATCTTATAATTATTAGAATTTAAATTAACTTTTAGCCCATCTTCTTTTCCATAAATATTAAGAATAAGTTCTTGGTCACCTTTGTGTTTTTTAAAAATCTGTTTAAAAAACTTAATGTGATCTTCCTCAATTAAATCCAATTCTAGCTTTACTGAAAGTCTCTTTGCAGTTGCTGATAAACTATCTTGAAGTTGATTGAAATTTAAAAACTGTAATCTTGGGTCTCCAACTCTTCCAGTTTCATTATTTTTCCAACCTTCTTTTACATACATTTTAATGTAAACAAAATTATTTTCTTGGAGGTAATGCTTAAACTTTAAATATTCTTCACCAAAGATTCTCATTTCATAAGATTCTTGATAATCCTCAATTACAAATGTTGCCCATCCTTTACCATTCTTAGAGATTTTGTGTTGTACTTCTCCAATTATTCCACCGATTCTTAATTCTTTGTCAATAAACATTCTTAAATCTCTTAAATCAGATAATCTAATATTAGAAAGGTAAGATAGGGTATCTTTAAAATCATCTAATGGATGGCCTGAAATATAAATACCAACTACCTCTTTTTCTTTTTTAAGTTCATCTAATTTAGACCAAGGATTACATTCAGGAAAATCAGGTTCATTAATTCTAACTTCAAGTGCATCACCAAAAAGGCTTACCTGTGAGGAATTTTGACGTTCTTGAAATTTTGATCCAAAACGAATTGCCTTTTCAATAAATGACAGCCCATCTTCTGACTCATAAAAATATTGTGCTCTATGGGTTTTGGAATTCATTGAATCAAATGCTCCAGCTAAAACTAAACTATCAAAAGCTTTCTTGTTAGCAGACCTTAAATCAACTCTTTTTGAAAAATCAAAAATTGAACCATATCTCTTTTCTTGACGAGAATTAATAATAGCTTCTACTGCACTTCTACCCACACCCTTTACTGCACCCATTCCAAAGCGGATTGCACCCTTATCATTTACTGTAAATTTATAGAACGATTCATTAATGTCAGGCCCAAGTACTTCAATCCCCATTTGTTTACATTCTTCCATGAAAAAACTTACTTGTTTTATATCGTTCATATTGTTGGAAAGAACAGCAGCCATATATTCAGCTGGATAATGGGCTTTTAGATAAGCAGTTTGGTAAGCGATATAGGCATAACATGTTGAATGAGATTTATTAAAAGCATATGATGCAAATGCTTCCCAATCTTTCCATACTTTTTCCAAAACCTCATGACTAAAACCGTTAGAGTTTCCTCCTTCAAAAAATTTTGGTTTGAGTTTTTCAAGCAAAGAGAATATTTTTTTTCCCATAGCTTTTCTCAAAAGATCTGCATCACCTTTTGAAAAATTAGCAAGCTTTTGTGAAAGCTGCATTACTTGCTCCTGATACACTGTAATCCCATAGGTTTCTTTTAGATACTCCTCCATTTCGGCAATATCATATGTAATATTTTCTAACCCATTTTTTCTTCTAACAAAAGAAGGAATGTATTCAAGTGGCCCTGGTCTATACAAAGCATTCATTGCGATGAGGTCTTCAAAAACTGTAGGTTTTAAATCACGGAGATATTTTTGCATACCTAAACTTTCGTACTGAAAAATTCCAACTGTTTGACCTTTTTGAAACAACTCATAGGTTTTTTTATCATCTAAGGAGATATTTTCTATGTCAATATCTTTTCCGTGAATATATTTTATCAACTTTATCGTGTCTTTAATCAAAGTTAAAGTCTTAAGTCCGAGAAAATCCATTTTCAAAAGTCCTGCATTTTCTACTACTGAGTTATCGTATTGGGTGACATATAAGGTAGAATCTTTAGCTGTTGCAATTGGAACAAAATTGGTAATATCATCAGGTGTAATAATTACTCCACATGCATGAACTCCAACATTTCTTAAACTACCTTCTAATACTCTGGCCTGATTTATTGTTTCTGCTTGTAAATCATCACCATTAGATAGTTTTTTGAGCTCCATTGCATTTGAATAATCATCAGATCTAAGTTCTGAACTAAGTTTTTTTTCATCAGTGTTAAAAATCTCATTTAGCTTTACCGTGGTAGGAACTAGCTTAGCTAAAAAATCTGCATCAGAAAGGGATAAATCTAAAACTCTTGCAGTATCTCTTAGAGCTGATTTGGCAGCCATTTTTCCGTAGGTAATTATTTGAGCAACTTGTTTTGAACCATACTTTTCAATAACATAATCTATAACCTTGCCCCTTCCTTCATCATCAAAATCAATATCAATATCTGGCATACTTACTCTATCAGGGTTTAGAAATCTCTCAAAGAGGAGGTCGTATTTAATTGGATCAACCTTAGTTATACTTAAGCAATATGCAACTACAGACCCAGCAACAGATCCTCTACCAGGCCCAACAGAAACACCCATCTTTCTAGCAGCATTTATCAAATCTTGGACAATTAAAAAATAGCCTGGATATCCAGAATTTTTTATGACTTGAAGCTCAAAATCTATTCTTTCAAGTAAATCATTATTTAATTCTTCATAATGAAATTTGGCCCCCTCCAGCGTTAGGTGTTTTAAATAATCATTCTCCAAATCATCTGAATCAGTTTGGAAATCTTCTGGAATATCAAATTTTGGTAGCAGAACATCTCTTTGTAATTCAAATTCTTCAACTTTATCTACGATTTCTGATATATTTAAAATTGATTGGGGAATATCTGAAAATAGTTCAACCATTTGCTCTGGAGATTTGAAATAATACTCTTGATTTTCCAATCCATATCTAAAATTTCTACCTTTTCCAATTGGGGTGGATTGTTTTTCTCCATCTTTAACACACAACAAAATATCATGCGCATTAGCATCTTCTTTGTCTAAATACAGAGTGCTATTGGTTGCAACAACTTTAATATTAAATTCCTTGCTAAATTTTAAAAGTTGAGCATTTACAATTTCATTTTGCTCTTCAGAATGTCTGTTTAGTTCTAAATAAAAATCTTCTTTAAAATTATCCTTCCACCATGTTACTGCTTCTATCGCTTGTTTTTCACCAACATTTAATATTTTATTTGGTATTTCTCCATACTTATTTCCAGAGAGAACAATAAGTCCCTCACTAAACTTTAAAACTACTTCTTTATCAATCCTAGGGACATAATAAAATCCATCCGTATAACCAACTGAACACATCTTGATTAAATTTTGATATCCAATTTTATTTTTAACAAGGAATACAACTTGGTATCCATCATCCCTACTTGATTTATCCTTGTGATCCTCACAAATATTTAATTCACAACCAATAATTGGTTTGATATGACGATCAACATTTTTTGGATCACTATTATAATTTTTAACAGCCCTATAAAAATGAAAACATCCCATCATATTTGCCTTGTCTGTCAAAGCAACTGCTCTCATTCCATAGTCGGAGGATTTTTTTAAAATTTCAGAAATTTTAGAGGTTGATTGAAGAACAGAAAATTGTGAGTTATTATGAAGATGACAAAAATTAGATTCTAATTTTTTAGAGTTTACATCACTTTCACCTTTAATTTCAATTTCTTGGTTATTATAATTTTTTAATTTTTTTGATTCCTCTTTTAGATTTAAGTGTTTTACTCCATACAAATCAACTTTAGATGAATAAGTTGAGTTAAGTGAATCATGAAGTTCATTAAAATCAATAAAATCATCATTATTAAAGTTTTTAATTCTAACTAATTCAAAAAAAGATCTTGCTGTTGCTTCAACATCTGCAGATGCATTGTGAGCATTTTGAAAATCAGCACTAAACAAGTTTTGATACAGTTCAATTAATGTTGGAAATTTAAAATTTCCAGATCTTCCACCTGGAATTTTACATAAAATTGCAGTTTTTTCAGTACATGTATCTAATAAAGCTTTATCTTTTAGTGTATCTTCTAATTCTAATCTATAAAGTTCTGCTCTAATAATGTTTATATCGAATTTTAAATTATGCCCTATTATATATTTAGTTTGATTTAAGTCATTTAAAAAAGACTTCAAAACATCTGCTAATTCAAGACCGATTTCTTTACTAAGTTCAGTAGATATTCCATGTATTTTCTCAGATTCAAAGGGAATATCAAAATCATTAGCTTTGATCAAACAACTAGAATCAGAAACAATTTTTCCATTATTATCATGTAGTTGCCAGGCTAGCTGCACACACCGTGGCCAGTTGTCCGAATCTGTTATTGGGGCGTTCCATTTTTTTGGTAAACCTGTTGTTTCTGTATCAAAAATTAAATACATATAAGCTATTAAAAATACATATCTTTTTACTAATTACATCGGTAAAAAAAAATTAATTTTACTTGGTTATTAGATAAATTAAACTATTTTTGCGCCAATTAATAACAGTGGTTTCGGACCTCAAAAATTAATAATATGGCAGTAAGAATAAGACTACAAAGACACGGTAAAAAAGGCAAACCAATCTATTGGATAGTTGCCGCAGATTCAAGATCAAAAAGAGACGGTAAATTTTTAGAAAAATTAGGAATTTATAATCCTAACTTTAATCCACCTCTTGTAACATTAAACATTGACTCAACAGTAAACTGGATTCAAAATGGCGCTCAACCATCTGAAACAGCTAGAAACATTATTTCAAGGGAAGGTGCATTGTTAAAAAATCACTTATTGAATGGAGTTAAGAAAGGAGCATTTACAGAAGAAGATGCTGATAAAAAATTTGAAGCTTGGATTAAAGAAAGAGATTCAAAAATAGAAAAGAAACTTTCCACTTTAGAAAAAGAAGTACTCGATAAGAAAAAGAAAGCTCTTGAACTTGAAAAGGAGGCTAATGAAAAAAGAAAATTAGCTGCTGAAGA
>JAYOKR010000024.1:0-9157 GCA_038119895.1 Flavobacteriaceae bacterium | reverse complement strand
ATAATATCTCCACAAATATTTACTAAGTATAAATTTGAATTATTTAGATCATCTATTTGATCATAAACATCCTTTTCAATTAGTCCGTTAACAAAATTTGGTATAGTATTACTATGCCCAACAATTAAAACTTTCTTCCCCTTATTTATTTCTTTAAAGTTTTTATAGTCAATACTCCCAGGGGAATAAATTGTTATATCAATGTTTTGTGATGTAGAAGTTGGCTTAGCAGTCTCAATAGTTCTATTATAATTTGTAGAATAGACTTTATCAAGGTCAATATTTTTCAAAACGTCCTTCCATTTTTCTGCTCTCAAAATACCTTTGTCATTAAGTTTTGGATTTCTGTCTGTTTTGTCAATTCTTAGTTTTTCTGCATGTCTAATTAGATAAAAAGAGCTGCACTCTTGAGAGCTGGCATATAAACTTGCTAATAAAAAAACACTTAAAATGAAATTTCTCATACTATTCAAATCCATCTTCCCAATCACCATAAATTAGGTTAGGGAAAACTATAAATTTATCTCCAAACAATTTAGAAAGAGAATCTACACTTTGTATTCTTTCTTTGTTAGATTTTTTGTAAAAGACTGAATTAAAATCAGCTAAATTATCACCTAAAAGCATAATGATTTCATAATCTTTAAGCGTATTTCTTCGAGGTGTTTTGTCACTCGTTTCATCTCTCAACAGCATAAGAGTATCATCATCAAACGGATAACCAAGAGTTATTAAATTTTCTTTTGTTGGTTCGTAATTCTCAACTCTCCTATTAGATAAATAAACAATTTTTACTTTTTTAGATTTAGCATAATTGATAAACTCTAGAGACCCTGGAACTTTAGTCGCAATTTTTTTATTCACCCATTTAGACCATGATTCTTGAGTAAAAACTTCTGAAGAATCGATTAACATTTCATTGTATGGAAGATTGTTAAGCACTGTTTCATCTAAGTCAATTACTATAGCTGGCCTTTTATTGAGATTAGAATTTAATTCTTCATCTAGTCTAAGCTTAGCAATATTGTAAGCTTGATAAGAAAGCGCAACATATTCTGCCGAGTTTTTTTGCCAATAAAGAGAATGTTCTTTTTTTGAAATTTCAACATTATTACAGCCAAATAAAAATAGAAAAATGAATAAAAAACTAAATCTCATCGTGTACCAAAATAAGGAATATCAAGATATCTAAATTATGGAAATAGTTATATTTATTATATGAAAAACTTCATTTTGAAAAATCCATTTGTATTAGGTGTGGTTTTTTTAGTCATGGGTTTATTAGGTTATCAAGAATTAAAATCTTTTGTCTTTGGTTTTTCTGCATTATCAATTGCCTTAATACTCTTTATTGTAGCTTTTTTTAAAAAAAATTAAAATGAAAAAACTTTTATTTCTTTTATTACCTCTTTTTGTTTTTAGCCAAGTAAAAACAAAAAAACAACTTGCTCACACTTATTCAATTGTAGCAATGGATGAAAAAACTGGAGAAATGGCCGTAGGAGTTCAAAGCCATTGGTTTTCTGTTGGAACAATAGTTAGTTGGGGGAAATCTGGTGTTGGAGTTGTAGCCACTCAATCTTTTGTAAATCCTGCATATGGTCCTGAAGGAATAAAATTGATGGAGTCAGGTGTTTCAGCTGAAGATGCATTAACAAAGCTAATTTCTGAAGATGAGTCAAGGGATTATAGACAAGCAGCAATGTTAGACATTAATGGTTCTGTGAAAGCGTTTACAGGTGAAAAATGTATTGTAGACGCGGGTCAATATATAGGCAAAAACTTCTCAGTTCAAGCCAATATGATGCTTAATGATAAGGTAGTTCCTGCCATGAAAAAAGCCTTTGAAGAAAATTCAGACTTATCACTTGCTGAAAGAATTATAAAAGTTTTTGAAGCAGCTGAAGAATCTGGAGGAGATATAAGAGGGAAACAATCAGCTGCGCTATTAGTTGTTGGCCCAGAAAAGACAGATAATGAATGGCAAGATAAAAAAATTGATTTAAGGGTAGATGATAGTGAAAATCCTGTGAAAGAAATTAAAAGATTGTTAAAAGTTCATAGAGCATATGAACATATGAATAAAGGAGATTTAGCTATTGAACACGGAGACATGGAGCAAGCACTTGTTGAATATGGTAGTGCTGAAGCATTATTTCCTGACAATCTTGAAATGAAATTTTGGAAAGCAGTTGCTCTTTTAAATAATTCAAGATTAATAGAGGCTAAAGAAATTTTTAAATATGTGATTGAAAGAAATGACAACTGGGAAAAGCTATTATTAAGACTGCCGAGATCAAACCTTATTTCTTTGACCCCTGAACAAGTAAAAACTCAAATTCTTAATTAATTAGATTAACTTCTTGGAATGATAATTGTTTCTGTATTTGAAAAAAATACATGAACAGGTTAACATTAATAGCACTATTTTTTTCTATGTCAATTTTATCACAGAAATACGAAACCCATTCTTATAAAACTTTATTTGAGGAAGACAATTTTGAGATAAGAAATTATGATCCAGTAATGAAAGCAAGAACTTTTTCTAATACTGGAAGTAATTTTGGGAAATTATTTAGATACATTTCTGGATATAACGAGGATAATCAAAAAATTGAAATGACCACCCCAGTCTACATGAAAGAAGATAAAGGAATTGAGATGATGGAATTTGTAATGCCTTCAAGTTTCAATGAAGACAACATTACTCAACCCTTATCTAAAGACGTTGAGCTTTATCTTGATGAAGGAGGAGTCTACGCATCAATAAGCTATAGCGGATACTCAAATGAAACCAAAAGGAAAAAATACACTACTAGTTTGGAAAAAAAATTAAAGGAAATGGATGTTGAGAAAAAAGGAGAATTTCTTTACCTTTCATATGATAGTCCATATAAATTCTACAATAGAAGAAATGAGGTTATTGTAAGGGTAAATTATTAAAAGTGTACAAAGTAATTTTTAAAATCGTAATAGTTTTTTTTCTGCTTTTATCTACCGAGAATTATTCTCAAGAAAAGGAGTTGTTTGATTTAATTATTACTGATGAAAATGCCACGCCTGAACTTTTGCCAGAAAGAATAATTTTTACTCAAAAAATATTTTGGGGTGAAAATGGTATTTTAAGAAAAACTGGAATAGCCCCCCTCAACCTAGAGAACAGAGAAAAAGAATTGAAGCTTAGAAGATCTATGCTTAAAACTCACCAAATACTTGGGTATTTTACACTCGGAGCAATGGTTGCTCAAGGTTTTATAGGAGGGGAATTATATAATGCTACAGGAGATAGATACAATTCTTTGTACAAGACTCATAAAAATATGTCTAAAGTTGTAAATGCTGGATATTTTACTGGAGCAGCTTTGTCTCTTTTTTCTCCACCTCCACTAGTTAATAAAAAAACAAAAGGCTTCAGCTCAATAAAAGCTCATAGGTTTTTATCAAACATACATTTTTCAGCTATGGTAATAACAAATATGGTTTCGGATAGTAATAAAAAAGCTCACAAAGCAGCGGCGTATACTGCTTTTGCGAGTTATGCAACCGCAGTAATTGTATTTAAATTTTAGTTATGAAGAAATTAATTTTTTTATTGTGTGTTCAGTTTGCATTTTCTCAAGGGACATTTATGTTGGATCAAGAAAAGTCAAAAATATCTTATGATGCAAAACATTTTCTTCATGCTTGGTCTGGTCAAAATAATTCTGTTAAAGGTGTTATTATTGTTGAAGGTGATACAATTTCTAATATAGCAGTTGCTGCTGAGATTGCTGATTTTGATAGTGGTAATTCTAATAGAGACGCTCACTCATTGGAGGTTTTAGAGGCTTTAAAGTTTCCAATGATAAAATACTATTCAGATAATATTAAAAGGGATGATGAAGTTGGAATTATAAATGGGAAACTTGAATTTCACGGTGAGGAAAAAAACATAATTGTTAATTCAACTATTAGCGAAACTGATGAAGAAATAATTTTGAAGGGAACATTTCAAGTTAAACCTACAGAGTTTTTAATAAAGCTTCCTTCATTCATGCTCGCTGAAATTAAAGATTTACTTACAATAAGTTTTGATTTGTATTTTAAAAAGTAATCTTGTAATGAAAAAAATAGATCTTCATGGAATGAGTCATGAAAAGGCATTAATGATTGTTGAAGAGTACCTTTTAATGAATTCATTTGGCAATGATCTAGAATTAGAACTTATAACTGGAAAATCTCCAATATTGCAGAAGAAAATTATCGAAAACATTTTAACTAAATATAACTTTAATTACTATATTCCACATCACAATACTGGGATGATGTACATCACAGATACTAAAATAAATTAATATGAAAAAAATAATTTTATTTACTCTTTTAATAGGATCTCTCTCTTATTCACAGAGGTGGAATCAGCCTGAGCCAGTAAAAATTGATAATCCAATTGTTTTATCAATTATTGATGAGGCCACAAATAATTCACAATTAGAAAATTTAGCTCACGAACTATTTGATGTGGTTGGACCAAGACTGGTTGGAACTCCTCAGATGCAAAAAGCTCATGACTGGGCAGTTGCTAAATACGCTTCCTGGGGAATTGATGCATATAACCATGAATATGGAAAATGGAGAGGTTGGGAAAGAGGAATTACGCACATTGATATGTTAGAGCCAAGATTAAGAACTCTAGCTGGTAGACAGTTAGCTTGGAGTCCTTCAACTAAAAAGAATGGTGTTACGGCTGAGGCAGTGACTGTTCCGGATATTAATAGTAAAGAAGAGTTTGAAGAGTGGCTTAAAACAATTAAAGGAAAATTTGTTTTAGTCAGCCAATATCAAGCAACCGGAAGACCTGATTCAAATTGGGAAGAGTATGCTTTGCCAGAATCTTTTGAAAAAATGAAAAAAGATAGAGAGGAGGCTAGTAGCAAGTGGTTTTCAAACCTAAGAAATACAGGTTATGGATATAGAGATATTAACAAAGCATTTGAAGAAGCAGGTGCCGTTGGATTAATTTCAAGTTACTGGTCAAGAGTCCCTGGAGCTAATAAAGTATTTAGTGCTAGAACTGAAAAAATTCCAAACGTTGATGTCAATCTTGAAGACTATGGCTCGCTTTATAGATTAGCAAAAAATGGAAAAAAACCAGTTGTAAAAATTATTGCAACTTCAAAAGAGCACGGCGTAGTTCCTACCTTTAATACAATTGCCCAAATTAAAGGAGTTGAAAAACCTGAAGAATATGTGATTTTATCTGCTCATTTTGATTCTTGGGACGGAGGTCAAGGAACTACAGATAATGGAACAGGGACTTTAGTTATGCTTGAAGCTATGAGAATTTTAAAGAAAGCCTATCCGAACCCTAAGAGAACTATTTTAGTTGGACATTGGGGAAGTGAAGAGCAAGGACTAAACGGATCTAGAGCTTTTGTTGAGGACTATCCAACAATAGTAGAAAACACACAAGCAGTCTTTAATCAAGATAATGGAACTGGAAGAGTTGTAGATATTAGTGGTCAAGGGTTTTTATATTCTTATGAATTCTTGACAGATTGGCTATCTGCTGTTCCTACAGAAATTACTAGAAACATTGAAACCGATTTTCCAGGACTTCCAGGAGGTGGAGGTTCTGATTATGCTTCTTTTGTTGCTGCTGGAGTACCAGCATTTAGCTTAAGTTCTTTGAGCTGGGATTATAGTAACTTCACTTGGCACACAAATTTAGACACCTATGATAAAATTGTATTTGATGATGTTAGAAGTAATGCTATTTTAACTGCAATTCTAGCTTATAAAGCGAGTGAAGCTGATGAGATGGTTTCGAGAGAAAAAAGAGTAATGCCTATAAATCCAAGAACTGGAAGAGTTAGGGATTGGCCATCAGTTAGAAAACCAAACAGAGACGGATCCGACGCTAGATAAAACGTTACTAAAAATTTAGGGTTATAAATCGGAACAGCAGGTACAAACCTACAACTGTCCATATTATGACCCTATTTTTTTTATACCATTCAAACATAGAAATTACAATTTACTTTCTAATTTATGAATTATCTTTTTATGGTGGTCAAAATGAAATTTGAAAAAATGAAGCGTCATATAAATATCCATTCTTCCTATGATAGCATGTCTAAAAATACCTTTACTTAAAATTTCATCATTGAGGGTTTGAGTATATTCTAAAAAAGATTTTCTAGAATTAATCCAATCTTTTTTGAGTTCTATGAAATCAAAATCATCTGGAAAATTTTCAGTAACTATCGCAGGTCCTTTATAACTAATACCAAGTTTTAAAAAGGATTCAAGGATAAAAGATTTTATTCTTGAAAGTATGTTAACGCCCACTAGAGTTTCAGGATATGATGTTTTAGTTCTAATATATTTTTCTGTTCCTTTTTCAGCTAGAATTAAATGATAAATATTTTCATTTATTGACCATTTCCCCTCAATAACCTTTTGATTTAGCTGCTCATTGCTAAATTTTGATAGTCTTTTAAGCAGTTTTTCAAGCTTATTATTTAATACTTGAAATTCTAACTGTAGTTTATTCATGTTTTTTGAATATAATCAATTAATACTTCTTCAATAATTTTATGAGTCCCATCATATTCTATTATGTCATAATTAAGATTATAAGAGTTTAATAGTTTAGCAAATTTCTTTTTATTTTCTTCTGAAATAAATTCATCTTTTTTACCAACAATAAGGGTTGTTTTAAACTGTTCCCATTTTTCTCTATTATTTTCGTTTAAACAATCAATTGGAATATCAGCTCCCCACAAACCCAGAGAATTTATTTTAATATTAGAATTCAAAATCCATCTACATGCAGTTGCTCCACCTTGTGAAAACCCTAATACATTAATATTTATTTTATTTATATCAAGATTTTTAGTGATTGATGTAAAAAGAGAATTTAAGTAATTAATATTATCATCAATATCATCTAGTTTATCTTCTTTTGTCATCCAGCTCGCCCCAACTCGATCATAATTTTCGCCAATGTAAAATCTGCTTAATGCTTCAGGAGAGACAATAACAGTTTGATTATTTTCAAGAGGTTTAAATTTTTTTATAAAGTATTTGCTTAACATTCCATAACCATGAAAAACAAACCATATAGTTTTGGTTTGCTCTGAAATTTTGCCTAGTTGAAAATATCTTGCTTTTTTAGAGATTGAAATATTTTTTTTCTCCATTTAAAAATCTAAATATATAAATAAATAGAAATTGTAATTTTGAAATTAAATTTTAATTATGATAAAAATAGAAGATGTAGAAAGCGCCCAAAACCAGTGGGGATCTGGAATTGTAAAGATAGGTCAGTTAAAAGAGTCATTTAAAGAATGCAGAATGTATACTTTAGATTTTATTAATAAAATGTACAACTTTGAAAATGGGTCAGTACAATTTAAACCTACAAAAGCAGCTGATAAACAATTTAGAAATGATATTCAGGGAGCACTTTCTTACTTTATAGGGGCTGATCCTGATTTTAATGAAGATGGAGGTTTTGCGATTAATCCTTGGACTCAAGTTGAGTTTCAAAATGATTCAATAAATATTTATGAATCAATGGCACTTGCAATGGGGAATTATTTTTTTACCAACCTAAATGGAAATAAAACAAAGGTTGAGTATACATTTGCTTACATCAAGGATGATGCAGGGGCTTTAAAAATCATATTACATCATTCTTCATTACCTTATTCACTTGCTTAATAAAATTTTATATTACATTATATTACTTATTCCATTGATTTCATCATATGGACAAAACTCAATAAATACCACTGGGGGAAACATTAATTCTAATGGAATTAATTTAAGCTATAGTATTGGTCAGCTTAAGATTAATACAATTGAATCTAGTTCATCTACATTAAACCTTGATTTTATTCAAGGCGTCCAGTATGCGTTTAGCATATATGATTGTTCAAGTCTTGCATCAATTGAGCTTTCTGTATATCCTAATCCATCTTCACAAATGGTATATATAAAAACTATTGACGAGCCAAACTTAAAATTAATAATATATGATATTGCAGGTAGGTTAATTCATGAGCGGGCTCTAGAAAGCTCAACAACTGTTGATGTTGAAAACTACTCTAATGGCACCTATATATTTGCATTTTACGGTTTTTGTGGATTGATAAAAAGCTTTAAAGTTTTAAAAAATAATTAACTTATAGGCATGAAATTCTGCGATAAAATTTTGTTGATTTTAATTATATCCACAACAAACTTTTTAATTTCTCAAGCGCCATCTCAGTTTACTTATCAGTCAGTTGTTAGAACTAATAGCGGATCATTAGTTTCAAATCAGGAAGTAAGTTTCAGATTCACAGTTTTGAAAGGTTCTGAGCTAGGTTCAATTGTTTTTGAAGAAGAGCATACTGTTACCACCAACATTAATGGACTTGCAACCATGATTATTGGAAAAGGATCTGGATCAGATGATTTATCAGAAATTGATTGGGGCAATGATTCATATTTTGTAAAAGTTGAAGTTGACCCAGAAGGCGGGTTCAATTATATAGCAGAAGATACTACTCAACTTTTAAGCGTACCATATGCTTTGTATTCAAATTCATCGGGAAGTAACTTGAAAATTACTGGGCAGGACTATTTATCAATAAATAATAATGAGATAACTGTCAATAAAATAGATTTATCTGATGATGTTGATGGCATTTTACCAATTGCTAATGGTGGAACTGGTTCATCAACTGCCCCTATGGTTGGTGTGATTACAGCGGCAGATGCAGCCGCTGCAAGAAATCTTTTGGGGCTATCAATTGTTGCAAGTTCAGGATCATATAATGATTTAACTGATAAACTTACTGCAGGGACAAACATAGATATTACGGATGGTGTGATATCTTCTAACGATGCAAATACTACTTATACTGCAGGCACAGGTATTGCGATTGATGGAAACAATGCTATATCATCAACCATTACTCAGTATACTGACGCTAATGCACAGGCTGCATTTACAGCGGGAACTAATATTGACATTACAAATGGTGTAATATCTTCTAAGGATACTAATACTACTTATACTGCTGGTACAGGTATTGTAATAGATGGGAACAATGCTATATCTACTACTATAACTGATACGGATACGGATACTGTACGATCAGTAACAGCTGGCGGAAATACTTTA
>JAYOKR010000023.1:0-9783 GCA_038119895.1 Flavobacteriaceae bacterium | reverse complement strand
TAGAGCATCTGACTGTTAATCAGAGGGTCCTTGGTTCGAGCCCAAGAGGGGGAGCAAGCTTACCGCTACATCACATATTCTTAAAGCCCTGTTATTAGCAGGGTTTTTTCTTAATCAGTTAGTTTCTAATAATTATTTCATTTCCGAAATAATCAACTATAATTTCACTTTTTGAGTCTACCTCCCCAGAAAGAATCATTTTACTTAAATTATTAAGTATATTTTTTTGTACGACTCTTTTAACTGGTCTTGCACCGTATTCTGGATCAAATCCTAATTCTGAAAGTTCATTTAATGCTTCTTCAGTTATGGATATATCGATGTCATTATTTTTTAATTTACTTGAAACTTTTTTAAATTGAAGTTCAACAATCCTTCTGATTTCTTTTTTTGTTAGGGGTGAGAATAAGATAATGTCATCTATTCTATTCAAAAATTCAGGTTTTAAAGATTTTTTTAATAAAGTCATTGATCTTTCTTTTGCTTCATTTTTTGCTTTATCAAAATCTTCAATTTCTTCAAATGATTTTTGAATTTCACTACTTCCTATATTGCTCGTCATTATTACAATAGTATTTCTAAAATCTGCAGTTCTACCTTTACTGTCTGTAAGTCTACCTTCATCGAGCAATTGAAGAAGAATATTGAAAGTATCAGGGTGAGCTTTTTCTATTTCATCTAGAAGAATAACAGAATAAGGTCTTCTTCTTACAGCTTCTGTTAATTGACCGCCCTCGTCATATCCAACATATCCCGGAGGTGCACCAATTAATCTACTTACAGAGTGCTGTTCCTGATATTCACTCATATCAATTCTAACTATGTTTTGTTCATCATCAAACAAGATTTCTGCTAATGATTTAGCGAGCTCTGTTTTTCCAACACCAGTTGTTCCAAGAAATAAAAAACTTCCAGTTGGTCTATTTTCATCCTGAAGTCCAGATCTACTTCTTCTGATTGAGTCACTGACTGATTGAACCGCTTCCATTTGACCAACCATTCTTTTTGATATTTCCTTCTCTAGTTCAAGAAGCTTAGATTTTTCAGATTGTAGCATTTTGGAAACTGGAATCCCCGTCCATTTTGAAACAACTTCTGCTATATGATCATAGGTTACTTCTTCATTCAATAATGAATTTTCACTGAATTGCTGAGTCATTTCCTCTTCATATTCTTTCAGTTTCATTTGAAGATCCTTTAAAGTTCCATATCTGATTTCAGCTACTTTGGCATAGTTTCCATCTCTTTCATATTTATCAGCATCAGATTTTAATTGATCTATATTTATTTTTGTTTGTTGAACCTTATCAATTACATTTTTTTCATTTTCCCACTTTGTATATATTGAGTTTCTGTCTTCTTTGAGTTTTGATAATTGATCTTTTAATTCTTTTATTTTTTTATTGTCTTTTTCTCGTTGAATTGCAACTAATTCAATTTCAATTTGTCTTATTTTTCTGTCTAAGTTGTCCAGCTCTTCAGGTTTTGAATTTATTTCTAACCTTAATTTAGAAGCTGCTTCATCCATAAGGTCAATTGCTTTGTCTGGAAGAAATCTATCAGAAATATATCTGCTAGATAATTTTACAGCTCCAATTAATGCCTCGTCTAATATTTGTACTTTATGATGTGCTTCATATTTTTCCTTAATACCTCTTAGTATTGATATGGAGTCCTCAATATTAGGTTCATTTACAAATACCTTTTGAAATCTTCTTTCTAGAGCTTTATCTTTTTCAAAATATTTTTGAAATTCATCTAAGGTAGTGGCTCCAATTGCTCTAAGTTCTCCTCTTGCCAGTGCAGGTTTTAAAATATTTGCAGCATCCATTGCTCCTTGACCACCTCCAGCACCAACAAGAGTATGTATTTCATCAATAAATAAAATTATTTTACCATCACTTTTTACAACTTCTTTTATTACTGATTTCAATCTTTCCTCAAATTCACCTTTGTATTTTGCTCCAGCAATTAATGCACCCATATCCAAAGCAAAAATTAATTTGTCTTTTAAGTTTTCTGGAACATCGCCTTCTACAATTCTTTTAGCTAAACCCTCTGCAATTGCTGTTTTTCCAGTGCCTGGTTCACCTACAAGAATTGGATTGTTTTTAGATCTTCTTGAAAGTATTTGTAGTAACCTTCTAATTTCATCATCTCTTCCAATTACAGGGTCTAAATTACCTTCACTTGCTTTTCGAACTAAGTTTGCTGCGTATTTTTCAAGTGAGTTAAAATTGGCATCTGAGGAAGAGGAGTTAACTTTTTCTCCGTTTCTCATATTTCTTAATACTTTTTTTACTTTATCTACAGTAAATCCATATCCAGTAAGTACTTTCGACAATTCGTTATTAGAATCAATTAATGAAATTAACAAGTGATCTACTGAAACATAGCTATCGCCCATTTTTTTAGAATGACTTATCGCTTTCATCAGTGTCTTTGATGAGTCTTGTGAAAACCCTACAAATTCACCTTTTACAATTGGTATAGCTTCAATCATTTTATCAATTGTTTTACTAACTAATTTATCATCAATCTCCAGCTGATTAGACACATATGGAAAGATATTTTTATCATTTTCTATAATAGATTTTAATATATGAGTGTTTTCAACAGTTTGATGATTTTTTTCTAATGCATTTTGCTGTGATTCTTGAAGAATCTCTTGTGTTTTGTAAGTAAATTGATCTGTTTTCATGTATGTTTTTCATACACATTAATCAAAATACATTCCCTTTCAAGAAGCACGCCATAATGACATGTAATATATTGAAAACCAAGACATAATGTCTTATTCCTGTATATTCATTTCTGTATTATTTAACAGAAATCTAAACGCAAACAAAAATATGTGTTAAAAAATGATTAATTACCTCTTCCTACTTTTCGAACTCCAGAAGATTTTTGTTTATTATTAATATTTGACATTCTGCTCTTGCCGCCTTTTTTATTTGGTGAATTTTTTTGCAAACTATTTCCAAAAAACTTACTTGACATATTTAAGATTTTATAAAAATAAAATTATTAAATATTAACTGAATTACAACACCTTCAATTAATAATTAATTAAATGTATATCATCTTTTAATTGTGTTATATATTATATTTTGGATCCCATTTAATCACTTTGTTTGTATCCATTGCACGTATTCCCATATCAACTGCAAAAGAAACTTCAGCTCCACTCTTAAAATTTGATAATGGTTCTTTATTATTTACAATACTAAATCTAAAATCCTCTAACGCCTGTCTGCTTGGTTCCATATGCTGGTAATCAATTGGAATTCCTTTTCCTTCGACCCAACTAACTGTAGCTCCACTTACTCCATCTACATCTCCTATTTTCTTTTCATATTTACCCTCAGGATATTGCCAAGCGTTGTAGTGATCAATAATAATACTTCCCTTATCCCCTAAAACGTTTATTTTATAATTATCCTTTGCATTTGATGTTAAACAAGTAAATGAAGCTTTTATGCCATTTGAATAAGAGTAAATTAAATGAGTATTGTCATATGTTTCACGACCATCTTTCCAATAACTAACATCTCCAAAACCTACAACCTTAAGTGGATTTGAACCTATAAACCAGTTACAAAAATCGATTTGATGAGAACTTAATTCAGCTGTTAATCCGTATGAATATTCCCTATACATTCTCCAATTAATTTGGCGCTCATATTTTGGTTCAGGAACAGGTCTTCTCCAATCTCCGTTTCTGTTATATTGAGCACGAACAGCACTTACTACTCCTATCTCACCTGCATTAATTAAATCAACGATATGTGAGTATAAACGAGAGCTATGATATTGATGACCTGTTTGAAAAATAATCTTTGAATTACTTTTTAAAGTTTCAAATAGTTCTAAAGTTTCATTATCACCCTTAACCATAGTTTTTTCACAATAAACATGAATACCTGCAGCAATTGCATCTGCAGCAATTGAAGCATGAGTATTAAGTGGAGTACTAATAATTACAGCGTCAAGATCTTTATTTGATAAGAGATTTCTATGATCGTTATATTTTTTTGCTTTTGGTGCTATTTCAGAAGCAGCATTTAATCTAAAGCTTAATGTATCACAGATAGCAACTACTTTAATATTATTAATTTCATTAATAATTTTCATTAAGCCTTGTCCTCTTGAACCGGTACCAATTACACCAATTTGAAGTGTTTCATTTGGAGAATCATTAATTATTGAAAAAGCTTGAGTATATGGAAAGATTATTGTTGATCCCAGAACACTTGCACCTTTTTTTAAGAAATTTCGACGTTTAGTATTCATTAGATAAGTTTTTTAAATATTTGACTTTAATATTAAAATAAATTTGTTTAGTATCGTAAAATCCATCTGGTTCCACATTTTGGACATTTAGATAAAAATGATATATATTCTTTCCACTTTGTGCGTTTCCAAGTATGTTTACACTTCAGACATTTCATTACCTAAATTTATAATAATCTTTTATTTTTTAACTTTAAGAAAATAACGATTATGAAAAAATTACTTTCTACAATTATTCTTATTCAAATTTTTGCATGTACAACTTCAGTCAAAAAAAATGATTCGATAGTTATTTTTGATGAATCAATATTAAATATAATTGATACAACAGCTGAAATTGAATATCTAGTTGACTCATTAAATGTAGCCGAGGGTCCTTTGTGGGATGAAAATTCATCTTCCTTGCTATTTACTCAGGTACCAACAAATAAAATTTATAAATGGAATGAAAAAGATGGACATGAAGTTTACATATCTCCATCTGGATATACTGATTACGCTCCTGTAATTCCTAATGTAGGTTTATCAGGTGCTAACGGCTTAGCATTTGACAGTGATGGAAATTTAATTATTGCTCAGCATGGTGACAGAAGAGTATCAAAAATTCAGAATTCTCCAACTACAGATCCAAATTTTGAAACTATTGTAGATAATTATGAAGGTAACAGATTCAATAGTCCAAATGATGTGGTTGTTTCATCTAATGGAGATATCTTTTTTACTGACCCTACTTATGGTTTCATGAATTTAAGTGATTGGTCTTTTGACGAATCTGTCAAAGAGTTAGATTTTAGTGGCGTTTATAAATTTAACTCAGAAAATGGAATAGAGTTGATATCTAATGAACTTGATTTACCTAACGGTCTAGCTCTTTCTAACGATGAAAGATACTTATATGTTAATAGTTCAAATACAGCAGAGGCTCCAGTAATCTTAAGAGTTGACTTGGACAACAATAATAACTCAGAGTTATTTTTTGACGGAGCTGAATTAGCTAAAGAATATCCAGGAAATTTTGATGGCCTTAAAGTTCATTCGTCTGGAAAAATTTTCACAACAGGTCCGAATGGAATATTAGTTCTTTCTGAAGATGGTAAGTTATTAGCTAATATCAAATTTAATGACATGTTAACTAATTGTGCCTTCAATTCTGATGAAAGCTATTTATATGTAACAGGTTTTACGTCTGTTGCAAGAATAGCTTTAAAGAACAACTAATTATTTGTGGAAAAATTTAAAGATTTTAAATTTTAAGAAAGACTAATAAAATATATTATTGTTGGTATAAAAATAATTCCACAAAAAATATCAAAGTATTTATATTCTTTAGAAAGCGAATGCCAATATGCTAGAAGTATCAAAGGAGCTTGAAAAAACATTCTTATGAATGCTTTATCTTTTGAAATTTCGTAAACTGATTGTGCTTCTGCAGATTGATATAGAAAAATGTTAGCTGGAAAAACTAAAACCAAAAGAAAAACTAGTCCTATCCCAGCATATTTTCTTGTTTTTTTGAATAGCAGCATAAATCCTAAAATGATTTCAAATAAGCCAGAAACATATACTATAGATAAGTGATAAGGCAGATAATCTGGAACAATCACTAAAAAAAAATCTGGATTTGTAAAGTGAGTAATTCCTACGTTAATGTAAAGTATTGCCAGTATGAAGATTGTTATCAATTTATACTTAGAAATAAATGTATTTTTTGTCTTCAATATCATTTTATTATTAATAGAAATTTAATGTAAATTATAAATTTGATTCCTTAATTAACAATAAATTTGAATATGTCTTTTTATGTACAAGATTTTATTAAACTCGCCTTAAAGCAAAATATTCCCTCAACAAGAAAAGTTTGGCTTACTGAAATTATCGAATACATAAAAAGTAAAATTGAGAATAATCAAGAAATTAATTTAAATTTTATCTGTACACATAACTCCAGAAGAAGTCAATTATCACAAGTTTGGGCAAAAGTAGCTTCGGTTTATTATGGAATTGAAATGAATTCATATTCAGGTGGAGTTGAAGTTACTGCATTTAATGAAAGAGCAATAGATTCATTAGTGAGAAGTGGATTTTCTATTTTATTTGAAAATTCAATAAACCCAAAATATGAAATAAGTTATTCCGAAAATGAAAATCCTATAATTGCATTTTCAAAACTTTTCGATGATGATTTTAACAAAGCAGATTACTTCGCAGCTATAATGACATGTTCTGATGCTGATGAAAATTGTCCCCATATTCCAAATGCAGAGAAGAGAATTCCTTTAAGATATGAGGATCCTAAATCTTACGATGATACCTCACTTGAATTAGAAAAATATGATGAAAGATCTCTCCAGATTGCATCAGAAATGTTTTATGTTTTTTCACAAATTTAGAATCAAAGGATTCATTTTGTAAGTTCATAAGTCTTGTTATATTTATTTTATGAATTCTAAGAGAGTATGCGTTATTGGTGCTGGTCCCTCAGGAATAACAGCTATTAAAAATATTGCTGAAAAGAATATTGAGATAGTTGCTTATGATTATAATTCAGATGTTGGGGGTAATTGGATTTATAATGAAGATGAAAGCCATTCTAGTGTTTTTGAAACAACTCACATAATAAGTTCAAAAACATTGTCTCAGTATGAAGACTTTCCATTTGACTATAATGTTTCAGATTATCCTTCTCACGAAGAGTTAAGAAATTATTTTCAATCATATGCTAAACATTTTGATTTATATAAGTTTATTGAATTTAACACCCTTGTTAAATCATGTAATTTAAATTCAAATAAACTTTGGGAAGTCGTTACTGAAAAAAATGGCAAACAGAAGAAAGAACTTTTTACAGACTTAGTTGTATGTAATGGTCATCATTGGAATCCAAAGTATCCGAATTATCCTGGCAAGTTTTCTGGCGAATTTATTCATTCTCATAAGTTTAAAAAGGCTGCTCCATATTCAAATAAAAAAGTATTGGTTATCGGTGGTGGAAATTCTGCTTGTGATGTTGCTGTTGAAACAAGTAGAGTAAGTTCAGAAACTTTTATAAGTTGGAGAAGAGGCTACAGAATTGTCCCAAAGTTTATAATGGGAGTGCCTTCTGATGTTTTTGCTTCCAGATTAACTTTTTTGCCTGTCAGACTGAGACATTTTCTAGCAGGGATTTTAGCAAAAATTGCTGTTGGTTCGAATAAAAACTATGGATTGCAAGAGGTTAGTCATAATTTTGGAGCTACACATCCAACAATAAATAGTGAACTTCTTTATAAAATTAGACATGGGAAAGTTAGACCGAAGCCAGAAATAAAAATGTTTGAGGGTAATACTGTACACTTTGTTGATGGATCTTCAGAAAAATTTGATTCTGTAATAGCATGTACTGGGTATATTTTGTCCCACCCATTTTTCAAAAATGAACTGATTGATTATAGTTCTGGTCCTGTTGATTTATATTTAAAAATGTTTCATCCAGAAATATCAAATTTATATTTCATAGGTATGTTTCAACCACTTGGATGTATTTGGCCAGGTTCAGAACAACAGAGCAAATTAGTTGCTAAAGCTTTAACAGGTGATTGGACTAGACCTAGAAATATTAAGAAATTATGTGAAAGAGAGGTAAATAATCCTCATATCAAACAGATTAATAGTTCAAGACACACAATTACCGTCGATTTTCATAAGTTCATGAGAGAATTAAAACAAGAGTTAAAAAAAGCTTCGTAATGAAATTTAGATATTTAATAGATTAATGTTATATGATAAATTGGAAAGATAATATTCAACCAGAACCACCATTTATTGCATCAATTTTTCATTATTATTTATCTGATAATATTGATGGATATGAGGAATATGATGATTTAACTTTAGAACTGGCTAAGAATTCACCTGGGTATTTAGGCTATGAGAGTTTTAAGCATGATGGAAGAGGATCATTTATAAGTTACTGGAAAGATATGGATTCTGTCAATACATGGGCAAGAAATCCAATTCATGAAAAAGCCAAAGAGCTAGGAAAAAAATCTTGGTATAAGTATTATCATTCAGAAATTGCTACAGTAAATAGATTTCATTCTAAATCTTGAGAATCATTTTACGTATTATTTTCATAACTTAAATAAAAAATAATTATGAAAAAATTTTTCTCCATTCTCTTTACTTCATTAATCTTAAGCTGTTCTACAAACAACAAAAATGTCAAGGAAGTTGTTAATGCACAGGCTCAGCTTGAAAAAGATCTAGAGTTGTATCAAGATATTTGGAATAGATTTCTTGCAGGTGATACCTCAACTGTTAACTCTGAAAACTTTACAGAAGATGTTGTTGTAGTAACAGATCAAGGTGATATTGTAGGTATTGAAAATGTGAAAAATCATTATTTAAATTACCTTAATGGTTTCAGTGAAATTCAATGGAAAATCAAAGATGCTTTCGGTCAAGGTGACAAACTAGTTAAGCATTGGAACTTTAAAGGCAAACATACTGGGAACTTTTTTGGAATTCCCCCAACTGGAAATTATTTAGATCTTTCAGGAACAACAATAGTAACAATGAGAGACGGTAAAGTTGCAAAAGAGCATGATTTTTTTGATATGAAGTCTATGTTAGATCAACTTATGAAATCTGAGGGAGAAGTAGTCATTGATGAATATCAGGCTATTAATTAAAGTATTAGTTTTTCTCAATTTGAATTGATAATTCATCTTTAAGTTCAGACAAGGTATAGTTGTATAATTTCAAAAGACTTACTCTTGTTTTAAAATATTTCATTTGAATTATAAGATTAGTTTTTAGCTCATTATCGGCTTTAATCGCACTATATAATTCTCTTGAATAGTTGTCTAAAGATGTTTTATTATCATCTCCAATCAATAAAATATTAGAGTGATTTTTAGTTAGTATTTGTATCAATTGCTCTTTTAATGATTTTTCATATTCAACTGTAGTTTTCAAATTTGAATAATTTAGATTATGAAGCCTTGTTAAAATTTCTTTAAGTTTTTCAGAGTCGATATATTTTATATTTCCAGAATTAATCATGGAATAATACCTGTTCATTGGAGGTTCAAAATCTCTGTAGTATATTAGGTTATATTCAATTCTACTTTTACTTGATGTTATATTTTTTATGGACTGTAAATCTAATTTATCAGAAAGAAATTCTGAATATAAATCAATATCATCATTCCAAGAATTTAGTCTTTCCTTAGTATAATTTTCAATTTCACTTATTTCCATTTCAATACTATTTAAAACCTTTAACCTTTCAAGGTCATTACTTTTTTTTATAGATAATTGATTAAACCAAAATGAAACAGTAATACCAAGAACAATTACTATAAAATCAAGAAGATATTTTAAAAAGTTTTTTTTTCTCATATACAGATATTACACATTAATTTAGTGTTCTTGACATAAACGAACTAGCAAATTCAAATGATTTTTTTCTCGCTTCTGGGTTGCCACCAATATTTACACCCCTTTCAA
>JAYOKR010000022.1:0-10282 GCA_038119895.1 Flavobacteriaceae bacterium | reverse complement strand
ACTGTTTTATATCATGATATTCAAAGTATACCATCAGAATTTAATGCAACGCTAGTTGATATTAAAACACTTAAACAAAAATCTGATATTATAAGTATTCACACTGATTACAATAAATCTTCTCATAACATTATAAACACTGAGTTTATAAATTCATGTTCTAAGAATTTCATTCTGATTAATACCGCTAGAGGATTATGTGTTAATAGTAAGGATCTTGTCTCTGGAATAAAATCTGGAAAAGTTATTGGGGCATGTTTAGATGTTTTAGATTTTGAAGAAAGTTCATTTGAGAATGTAAGTTCTGATGAGTCTTTTGAGTTTTTAAAAAATTCTGATTCAGTAATCTTAACCCCGCATGTAGCTGGATGGACAGTAGAAAGCAAATTAAAATTAAGCTCAGTAATTGTAAAAAAAATTATATCTCTAAATTTAATTTGAGAAAATTAACTGAGAGATTTTTTCAGTCCTTTGCTCAAGCAAGAGTTTCCTTCCATTAGAGATTTTTTTAATTGAGTTCTCATTAAAATGTCTTATAGTGAATAGAGAAACATCTTTGGTTATCTCTAATTTAAATTTCTTTTCCATCTTTTTAGAAAACTCATCAATCTTATTATACTTATCAAATACACAAACAGAAAAACTAATGGCAGAATTCTGTATAACATCCACTTTCATTTTAAATTCATGAAGAGATCTAAAAATCTCACTGATATGATTTTCAACAATAAAAGAAAAGTCAATTGATGACAGCTTGATTAAAATTAATTTCTCTTTATTAATAAAGCAAGGTATCATTGGGGATAAATCAACTCCTCTTGAGATTTTAGTTCCTTTACTTTCCGGATTATAGAATGATTTTACATATAATGGTATTTCTTTTTTCTGCAGAGGTTGAAGTGTTTTTGGGTGAATGACAGAAGCGCCGTAAAATGCCAATTCAATTGCTTCAGAGTAAGAAATTTGGTCTAATAATTTTGGGTTATCAAAAACCTTTGGATCACCGTTTAAAACTCCAGGAACATCTTTCCAAATAGTTAATGAATCACAATTAAGCGAATAAGCAAAAATTGCAGCAGTATAATCAGAGCCTTCTCTACCTAAAGTCGTATTAAAATTATTTTTATCACTTCCGATAAAACCTTGAGTAACTATTACATTACCATTTTTTGTTGAGCTTACAATATTTTTTTGTGTTTCATCCCAAATAACGTTCCCTCCTCTATAATTTGAATCGGTTTTAATACAATTTCTTGCATCAAGCCAAATAGATTCAACACTATTATTATTTAAAAAACTATTAATAATTGATGTTGAAATTAACTCTCCAAAAGCAACAACTTGATCATAAACAAAAGAATGATTAGGTGATTTATTTGTAACAAAAAAATGAGATATTTGTTCAAAATATGATTTTATTATATTAAATATTTCATGATTTTTTTCAAATAGTTGATCCAGTATTTCTTTATGATATTGATATAATTCTAGAATTAATCTATCTGGTTTACTTTTATTTTGAAAATAATAATCAATTATGGCTTCCAAAGCATTTGTAGTTTTGCCCATAGCAGAAACAACAATAATTAATCTTTCATCATTTAATTTATTTACTATTCTTAATAAATTTTTGATTCCCTCAGGATTTTTTACTGAGGCTCCCCCAAACTTAAATACTTTCATTATTACAAAACTTTTTAATTGAATCTTCATCCATCTGAGCTACTCTCCAATCTGATAGTACTTTTGCGCCATTTTTTTTATAAAACTCAATTGCATTTACATTCCAATCTAGAACTGCCCACTCAACTCTTTTAACTCCAAGAGAATTAGCATATTTAATAAATTTTGAAAATAAAAGACTTCCAACTCCATTTCCTCTTCTGCTTTTTGTAACTATTAAGTCTTCTAAATGTATAGTCATTCCTTTCCAAGTGGAATATCTGGGATAGCCTAGTGCCATACCAATAATCTCATTATTAGATTCAGCTACAAAACATTTAAATTTTGGATTTTCAGAAAATCCATCATGAACTAATTGTTCCTCGTTTAGAATGACCGCATTTGGTTCCTTTTCAAATTTTGCTAATTCTTTGATTAAAACAAGAACTTGCTTCATGTCATTTTGAACGGCATCTCTAATTAATATACTCATAATAAAACAAAACTAATTTATTGTATAGTATTTGAATTAGGTTTTTTCATAATTATATATAATTGTTAAGAATTGTTATGATTATAACTATTTTCTTTAATATCCAATATGTAAAAGCTATCTTGCGCCAAATTATTTTGATTTGTTTAAATGAATAAGGAATCTAATCCTTTAAAAACAAATTTCCATAGGTCTCTGAAATTTCAGAAACTCGAATCTCTATTGTCTAAATCTAAAATCTCAACCAAAATTAGTGGACTTCATGGATCTTCATTATCACTTTTAATTATTGATTTATTCTACAAGACAAATAAATCTATAATGCTGATCTGTGATGATGAATCAGAAGCGATGTACATGTATTCAGATTTAGTTGATCATACTCATAATAAAGAATGTTTATATTTTCCGAGCTCTTACAATAAATTGAAATCAAATTCAATTAATAAAGACAATGCATTGCAGAGAGAAAAGGTTTGTGAGAGCATTGAAAGTGAAAATAATAGAATTTATGTTTCCTCAAGTAATGGAATTACAGAGAAAGTATCAAAACTAAATTCCAACAATGAAAATACATTAAAAATTAAGTGTAAAGGGGAATATTACTTTTCAGAAATAAATGAAAAACTTTTTAACATTGATTACCATAAATGTGATTTTGTTCAAAGTCCAGGAGATTTTGCTGTAAGAGGAAGAATCTTAGACGTTTTTACATTTTCTAACGAAAATCCTATTAGAATTCAATTTGATGATAACAATATTGAAAGTATAAGAGAATTTGATGTGAATACTCAATTTTCAATTAAAGAATTAAAAGAAATTAAAATTAAACCAAGTCCAACCTCATCAATAACAGTTAAAGATGATTGTTTATTAAACTTATTTAATAACGAAACAATAATCATTACTAAATCATTAAACACGATTAGAAATATGATTGATGATTGTCACAAATTTGATAGTTCCAATTATATTGGATTGAATGAATTCAATAATATAATTTCTAATAAAGATTACTTAATTAATGTATGCGATACTGATTCTGATACTGACATCAAATTCAATAAAATACCTCAACCCTCTTTCAATAAAAATTTTGATTTATTAAATAAAAACTTAGTAAAGTATTATAATGATGGATTTAAGATCAATATTTATTTTGATTCAATAGAACAATCTTTAAGATTTGATCAAATTATAGAAAAATTTGAAAATAAATATGAGTATAAAAAAATCATAAAACCTCTTTATAAAGGATTTATTGATAAAGATGAAAAAAGACTAAGGTATACAGATCATGAAATCTTTAACAGGTTTCATAGTTTTAAGCTCCAAAAACGATTTTCAAAATCTAAAAAAGTAAAAATTGATGAGATCAATAAATTAAATATTGGTGACTATGTCACTCATATAGATCATGGAGTTGGAGTTTTTAAAGGGTTGTCAAAAATTGATGTTAATGGAAAAAATCAGGAGGTTATCAGATTAGATTATGGAGAAAGAGATACTCTGTACTTAAGTGTTCATTTATTTCATAAAATATCAAAATTCAACAGTAAAGACGGAACAAAACCTAGAATATATAAACTTGGATCTGGTGCATGGGATAAACTAAAGTCAAAAGCAAAATCAAAAGTAAAAAAACTTGCTTTTGATTTAATTAAAGCGTATGCTAAAAGAAAATTATCAAATGGTTACATATATAAGCCTGATAGTTCACTTCAGCTAGAACTAGAGGCTAGTTTCTTGTATGTTGAAACTGAAGACCAACTGAAAGCTAGTAATGATGTTAAAAATGATATGCATTCGCCTTATCCAATGGACAGATTAATTTGTGGTGATGTTGGATTTGGAAAAACAGAAATCGCAATCAGGGCAGCATTTAAAGCAGTTGATAATGGTAAACAAGTAATAATATTAGTGCCTACTACTATTTTAGCTTTTCAACACTATAAAACATTAAGTAAAAGATTAAAGGACTTCCCAGTGTCATTTGAGTATTTAAATAGATTTAAATCCACAAAAGAAAGAAACAAAATTATTGATGACTTGAAAAAGGGTAGACTGGATATCGTAGTTGGAACTCATCAAGTAATGAATGACAAAATAACTTATAAAAATTTGGGACTTCTAATTGTTGATGAAGAACAAAAATTTGGTGTAAATATTAAGGAAAAAATAAGATCATTAAAAGAAAATATAGATGTATTAACACTAACAGCTACTCCAATTCCGAGAACTCTTCAGTACAGCTTAATGTCTGCAAGAGATTTGTCCATAATTAATACGCCTCCACCAAATAGAGTTCCAATATCAAGTGAAGTTATACGCTTTGAAAATTCAATAATTTCAGAAGCAATTCAACTTGAGTTACAAAGAGGAGGTCAAATTTTTTTCGTTCATAACAGAGTCAATAATATAGAAGAATTTGGAAATTGGTTAAGGGATTTAGTTCCAAATGCAAGTATAAAAATTGGACATGGAAAAATGGAAGGAAAAAAATTAGAAAAAATTATGCTTGAATTCATTAACAATGAATTTGATATTCTACTATCAACTACAATAATAGAAAATGGTTTAGATGTACCAAATGCAAATACGATTTTCATTAACAATGCTCACAACTTTGGATTAAGTGATTTACATCAGATGAGGGGGAGAGTAGGAAGAAGTAACAAAAACGCTTTTTGTTATTTTATTACTCCACCTATGTCTAGTTTAACTAACGATGCTAAGAAAAGGATAAAAACAATCAGTCAATATACAGACTTAGGCTCAGGATTTAATATTTCAATGAGAGATTTAGAAATTAGAGGTGCTGGAGAAATATTAGGAGGAGAACAAAGTGGTTTTATGAACGATATTGGATTTGAGACTTACCAGAAAATATTAAATGAAGCTGTTGAAGAACTGAAACAAAAAGAATTTAAGTCTCTATTTAAAAATGAACTGAAAAATTTATCTACAAGTAAAATTGAAACTGTAATTGACACTGATTTAGAAATTTTATTTCCAACTAACTACATACAAAGTTCATCAGAAAGATTAACTCTTTACAAAAAACTTTCAGAGCTAAGGAATGAAGGTGAACTAGAAATATTCAAACAACAACTTTATGACAGATTTGGTTTTCCACCGAAGGAAACAGAAGATTTAATTGAAAGTATTAAACTTAAATGGATTGGTTCGGTTCTTAATTTTAGAAAAATAACACTAAAGAATAATAAAATGCTTTGTTATTTCCCAGATCAATCTGATAATAAATTTTTTAACAGCAAAGAATTCATAAGTATTTTACAATTAATAAACACTGTTGATGGTTGTAAGATGAAAGAAAAAAATAACGCTAAAAACAAATCACTATATGTTGTATTCGAAAATATAAACACAATAGGTAAAGCACTGAAAAATTTAAATAGACTTCAGCTTATTGATTATTGAGAAAGCTTTATCTACTTCAAATTCAGTAACTAAAATGGTAAACTCATTTGAAGTTGAAATTATTTGTGAAATATTAATTCCATCCCAAGAGAGTTTTTGAAATACAAAATAATAAATACCAGGAATTGAAACATTTTCCTCTGGAAGTTTAAATGAAATTGAACACAAATTATCTGTTCTACTCAAGCAAATTTCATTCGATAATTTTTCCTCAAGTAATGATGTAACATCATTACTAACAACAATATTACACTCATCTACTCCTCTTGAACTAGTGTAAAATATTTTTTTATTATCATTAAGATCCTTAAGTAATAATGACTGATTAGTTAATAGAGTATCTGAGACTTTAAAATTATAATCTACCAGATTTGATCTAACAGTTATATCTCCAATATTCCTCAAAACTTTAACAATCTTATGCGTATGCTGAAATTCAAAGTTTATAGATAAACGATTAAGTGCCATGACTATTGCGCCGTTATTAACTTTTTTTCTTAAAATTTCCTCAACCTCCGGTTTTATTTGACGAGAAAGTGAAGTCAAATTAATTATACCATCATTTAATGCTGAGCTTAAAAAGGGTTTTGATTTAATATATTCTGAAACTGCCTGTGATATAGTTTTCAAATTAAATTGTTTTAATTTTCACAATATCTTACAAATTTAACATTTTAATATTAAAGGTATAATTATAAATATGGACAATTATTTCCATATTTTTGAGATTTAAATGGAGAGTAAGCAGAGATATACCATAACATCCGCGTTACCATATACAAATGGACCACTACACATAGGTCATCTTGCAGGCGCTTATATACCGGCAGATATTTTTGCAAGGTTCAAAAGATTAACCGATAATGATGTTGCTTTTATATGTGGAAGTGATGAGCATGGTGTTGCAATATCAATTAAAGCAAAAGCCGAGGGAAAGACAATTAAAGAAATTATAGATAAGTATCATAATCTAATCAAAAACTCATTTGACTCTTTTGGAATTTCTTTTGATAATTATTCTAGAACTTCACTTAAAATTCATCATGAAACTGCCTCCAGTTTTTTTAAGGAATTAGAAACTAAAAACTTATTAGAATTAAAAACATCAGAACAATTATATGATCCAGTTGAAAACCAATTTTTAGCTGACCGGTTTGTTGTGGGTACCTGTCCAAAATGCGAACATGAAGAGGCGTATGGGGATCAATGCGAAAGTTGTGGAAGTTCACTTAGTCCAACTGAATTAATTAATCCAAAATCTAAGCTAAGTGGTGCTTCGCCTATTTTAAAATCAACTAAACATTGGTACTTACCTTTAGGTGATTATGAAAATTTTTTGAGGGAATGGATTTTAAAAGGTAAAGAAAAAAAATGGAAACCTAATGTTTACGGACAAGTCAAGTCATGGATTGATTTAGGTTTAGAATCAAGAGCAATCACAAGAGATTTAGAATGGGGTATTCCTGTTCCTCATAAGGATGGAAAAGGAAAAGTTTTATATGTCTGGTTTGACGCCCCTATAGGTTATATATCATCTACAAAAGAGTGGGCAAAAAATAATAATAAAGATTGGGAACCTTACTGGAAGGATAAAAACACTAAACTTATTCATTTCATAGGTAAAGACAATATAGTCTTCCATGCTATTATCTTTCCAATTATATTAGAAGCCCACGGAGGATATATACTTCCTGAAAATGTTCCAGCCAATGAATTTTTGAATTTAGAAGGAAATAAAATTTCAACTTCCAAAAACTGGGCTATTTGGTTACATGAATATTTAGAAGATTTTCCAAATATGCAAGACAGTCTTCGCTATACACTCACAGTGAATGCACCTGAATCAAAAGACAATGATTTTACATGGAAAGATTTTCAATTAAGAAACAACAGTGAATTAGTTGCAATATTTGGGAATTTTGTAAACAGAACTTTGGTATTAACTCACAAATACTATGAAGGTGTTGTGCCTAATCAAGTTGAAGAGAAAAGTGAGCACTATAGTATCTTAAAAGAAATTTATAAGTATCCAGAAATAATTTCAAAATCATTAGATGATTTTAAATTCAGAGATTCAGTTAATGCACTTATAGATTTGGCTAGGCTTGGAAACAAGTTCCTAGCTGATACTGAACCTTGGAAACTTATCAAAGTTGAAGATCAAAAAACAAAAGTTGAAGAGATAATGTTTATTTCAATTCAAATTTGTGGAATGTTGGCCATACTAAGTGAGCCATTTATGCCATTCGCATCAGAAAAGCTTAAATCCATTTTAAACTTAAAAACTAGTAAATGGACCGAATTAAATATTTCTTCAAATATTATTGATTCTAAAAAATTGATAAATAAACCGGAGTTAATTTTTAGAAAAATTGAAGATGAGGAAATTGAAAGGGAACTTAAAAAATTAAATAATAACAACTAAGGACCAGCTTCTTGAGCAAGTTCATTAAGTTTTTCAACAAAAGCATTATAGGATTCTATTATCATAACTACATCTTCTTTATAACTTTTCAAATTAACAGTATTAAGCTCATATGAGTTTACTTTATATACAAAAGTTTTTACTACTCGTAGTCTTCCTATAATCTCAGGTTTATTAAAAGGATAAGGTATATTGTTTTGGTTTATATCCTGTAAATCAAGTTTTATTGAATTAAAGATAGACCTGTGATCATTAGATTGAGGTGTTAATCGACTTAACTTTGTATTTACAGAAATAAATGAGTTCCATACATTAAATCTTTTTAAATAGACTGAATCTATACTAGAAAAATTCACTTCATTTATTTCAATAAGTTCTGATAAAGGACTATTCGGTTTAAATACAGAATTTTCTGACTCTATAGTTTGATTATTACATCCAGAAAGAATTAGGATTAAGAAAAAAAAAATCTTATTGCTTATTTTCATTTGAATAAATGTATAACATTTAATCAAAATATCAGGGGAATTTTATTCCTGATAAACTTTTACATAGTCAACTTCCATAGTATCAAAGTCAAAATCTGAAACAATTTCACCACCCATATCACCACCCATGGCAACATTAAGAATGATATAAAAATTCCAATTAAAAGGTAGTGCACATGAATTACCAACAACATGGTAAGGCTTATCATCAACGTAAAAAGTCAATGCTTGTTTAGTCCATACAACTGAATAAACATGGAAATTTGTAGTTACATCGTTATAATCATTCGTAGTTGCTGTATCCCCTTGTCCATAATTATCAGGATGATGTACAGTAGCTTGAAGTCTATTTAAATTATTACCAGTATGTTCTAAAATATCCGCTTCGCCACATGCAGGCCAATCAATAGATTGATAATTTGATCCTAACATCCATAATGCTGGCCAAGTTCCACCTTTACTAGGCATTTTGGCTCTAATATCAACTCTACCATAAGTGAAGTCTAGTTTAGTAAAAGTCCTGATTCTACCAGACGTATAGTCCTGGCCACCATAACTTTCTTTTTTTGCAGTTATTTTAAGAACACCATTTTCAACTTTTACATTATCTTCCCTATTAGTTGTAGCTTGTTTTTCATTATTATACCACTGATTTCTAACTTCATATTGCCATTTATTAGCATCAACTTTTCCACTTCCATCAAAATTATCTTCCCAAATAAGTTTAGTAAATCTGTCCTTAGAAGCAGTAGTAGAAACTTCTTCGCTTGTTAACCATACATACCATGCAGTACCCTGAGTATCGGCAGATCTGAGTAAAATATTAGTTTCGTCAGAGCATTCAATGGTGTAATTGTGCTTGCCAACAAAAAAACCTACAAAACCTTTATCTGAGAATTCTAAAATATTTTCATCATTCTCTTTTTTAGTATGATAATTAGTGGAATAATTTTCTAAAGTGTAATTCTCAATTTCTTTATCCGAATTTTCTGATTGACCAGTACTACCAAAAGTAGCTTTTAAATAAGATGCTTTTCCATAAACATCTCCATTTGTTTTATGAGTATAAGTTCCATCAGAGTTGAAAGTATATTCATCATCATAGAACCCTTTGTTGTTCTTAGAAAAAGCATAAGCTTCCCACCATCCTGGATACTTATCATCATCATCTCCGTTAGAAAAATGACCATCAAAAGCGGCATTAATTTTCCAAGTTTTTTCTGAACCTCCCGAAAGAAGATTTACTAAATCTTGATCAGGCTGAGGTTTTACATTAACAGTAACTTTTTTATCAGCACTTATATAATCGTTGGTGCTTGAGTAAGCTAAAACCTTAACATCATAAGTTTTAGTCCCTGTCTCAGTGTAAGTATACTCTACAGCTCCAGAAGATGATGATTTTGAGTCACCAGTTCCAAATCTAAAGCTATAGTTTACAGCATTGGTTGCATTTGCAGAAAATTTAACAACACCGCTTCCATCACCATTTGGATTATTGGAGTCAGATCCAACCACTTGAACATTGAATGTCAAGTTTGTCGGTATTATATTGGAGGGTGGATTTGGTCCACCACCACCATTATTACCACCACCTGAATCGCCACCTCCCGAACATGAGAATATCAGTAAAAAAACAAATAAAATCTTTGACATTTTTAGAAAGGAATGAAGTAAATTATTTCTATCTTTTATCATATTCAAGCAAATTTAATGAATCATCGAGAGGTATAAAACCTCTCGAGATTCAAATAAACACATGAAATAAATTTTTCC
>JAYOKR010000021.1:0-11348 GCA_038119895.1 Flavobacteriaceae bacterium | reverse complement strand
ATTAAAAATTTAAATCTCACCTAGTCAAAAATTGATTTGAGTTCGCTGGCATCTTTTGGTTTCATTTTTCCAGCTAAAACTAAACTTAACTGTCTTCTTCTAAGGGCAGCATCATATCTCTTTTTTTCTAAATCAGTTTGAGGAATAATATCAGGAACTCTTATCGGCTTCCCATATTTATTTAAGGCAACAAAAGTAAAAATTGCTTCATTAACTTTTTTCTTTTCTCTATGGGTTTTATCTTGTTTATAAACATCAATAAAAACTTCCATTGAGGTATTAAAAGCCCTTGAAACTTTAGCTTCTATAGTTAATATATTTCCTTTATATACTGGCTCTCCAAATGAAATGTTATTAACTGAAGCAGTAACTACAACATTTTCAGAATGTTTAATTGCTGCAATACTAGCTACTTTATCCATCCTAGCCATTAATTCACCTCCAAATAATGTGTCTAAGCTATTAGTATCAGCAGGTAAAACAACATCCGTTTGAATTGTTTTAGAATCTTCAGGAAATTTTGATTTCATATTATTCTTTTTCAAAAATCCAAGCATCTTTATTTTCAGATTTTTGAAATTTTCTTAATGCAATAACCGCATCTTTTCTATTTGAAAAATTATCAAATGAAATTGGAGTTAAACCCTTATCATTGAGTGGAAGTTTTGTAGGATTATAACCTTTAGAAAGAAGTAAATCAAATAATTTATTTGCATTTGACTCTAACCTAAAAGAGCCAGCCATAATATGGTATTTTCCTGAACTTACAGGAGTATTAATTTTTAAATTAATTGAAGGGAGTGTCCCAAAATCAAAAACAGCTTTTTCAGCTTTTTTGATTGACTCTGCTCTAACTTCATTTTGAAATGACATTTCTTTACTTATTCTAAAATCATTATAACGGTTTTCAGCAAAATAAGTACCCGCTATTATAGCAACAAAAACAGCCGCAGTCTTTAAAAATTGAGGAGTCGAGCTGCGAGATTCGAATTTAGAAAGTTTATTATATCGATTAAGTGTAGTTTCATTGTATGTTAGAACATTACTCTCTACCTTTTGAATATAAAGAGGCTTTAACCCATATGAATCCGCTAAATGATTGTAATTAAAATCAGGCTTGAATACAAGTGTTTTTTCTGTGTTTAAACTAAACTCACCAATACCATCAAGAGCTAGTGGCTCATTATTAATTTTTCTTTTCCATTTAACAACATCATTGTGAATTAACTCAAGTGATTTTTTAAACGAAATCTTTGATTTTTCAGAAATATAATTAGCAACTAATCCATCATTGTTTTGAATTTTAGAGTTAAAAGATAATCTTCTGGATGGTGGATAAAATTTAGACTCTGATTCATCATAAATTGATGGAAATTTATTTGCAATAAAACTTCCAAAACCTGGAATAGTTACACAATCATTTGAGTAAATTAAATCTCTAATTGCATTGACTAGTTGCATTTAATAAATGTACGTATTTTTTGGGAAGTAAATAAATTAAAAACCGAGTTTTGTTTTCACTCTTTTAAGCACATTTGAGGCAATAATCTCTGCTTTTTTTGCACCCTCGCTAAGTATCAAATCAATTTCTTTTTTATTAGACATTAAGTAGTCAAATTTTGATCTATTGTCTTTATATTTTTCAAGAATTAAATTAAATAGATCATTCTTGGCGTTACCATAACCATATCCTCCATTACGATATTTATTTTTCATTTCATTTGTTTGCTTCTCATCAGCAATTAACTTAAATATTTTGAAAACATTACAGTTTTGAAATTCCTTTGGCTCTTCTAAAGGAGTACTGTCAGTTTGGATTGACATTATCTGCTTTTTTAACTGCTTTTCGGGAAGAAAAATGTCAATAATATTTCCTTTTGACTTACTCATTTTTTCTCCATTAGTCCCAGTAACATACTTAGTTGATTCATTAACTTTTGCTTCAGGAATTACAAATGTTTCTCCATGCTTATTGTTAAATTTAATAGCAACATCTCTCGTGATTTCTAAGTGTTGTAGCTGATCTTTCCCGACTGGCACACAGTTAGCGTCATAAAGTAAAATATCCGCAGCCATCAGCATAGGGTATATAAACAACCCTACATTAATATCTTTAAGATCATTGGACTTGTCTTTAAAAGAATGTGCTAATGTAAGTCTTTGATAGGGAAAGTACGTTGAAAGAATCCACGCTAACTCAGTTGTAATTGACACGTCTGATTGTTTATAAAAAACTGTTTTATTGTAATCTAAACCAAAAGCTAGCCAAGCTGCAGCAGTTGCGTATGTGTTTTGCTTTAATAATCGTGCATCTTTAATTTGAGTCATTGAATGCAAATCTGCAATAAAGAGATATGAGTCATTGGTAGTTTTAGATTGTTGAATTGCAGGTATTATTGCCCCCAATATATTACCTAAATGTGGCGTTCCTGTACTTTGTATTCCAGTAAGTATTCTTGACATGTACTACAAAAGTAATAGTTTTATGAGATTAAATACAATTACTTATTTTTGGCATGTGTTTAAGCCCATTAAAATTCTTTTCATTTCAATTTGGAATGTGTGGTTTTATATTTTGTCATTTATTGGAATAGTAATCTGCTTACCCTTCTTTTTAATTCTTTCAATTAGGGAAAGTTATTATCCTTATTTCTATTGGTTTGCAAGAAATATTTGGTCAAATATCATAATGTATGGTATGGGGTTTTATCCAAAAGTGAATATGAAAGAATCTTTAATCAAAGGAGAAAGCTATATGTTAGTTGCTAACCACAAGAGCATGATTGACATTATGCTTATGCTTTCTATTGCAAAATATCCTGTAGTTTTTGTTGGTAAAAAAGAGCTTGAAAAAATTCCAATTTTTGGATATCTATATAGAAGAGTTGCCATACTTGTAGATCGATCAAGCCCAGAAAGCAGAAAAAGAGTTTATGTAAAATCTAAAAAAAGATTAGATAAAGGATTATCAGTTTGTATTTTCCCTGAAGGTGGAGTTCCTGAGCCATCAATCATGCTTGATCAGTTTAAGAACGGGGCTTTTAGCCTTGCAGTAGAATTTCAAATACCAATTGTTCCTATGACATTTTTAGATTGTGAAAAAAAATTCCCTTATTTTTTTGCATACAATCGCTTTGTAGGAAGTCCCGGTGTATTAAGAGCAAATGTTCACAATTTCATTAAAACTAAAGGAATGACAAAAAAAGATGTTCCTGCTCTTAAACAAAAAGTTTTCGATATAATTTATAATGATTTAAAAGCTGATATTAATCAGTAGAATTAAGTGTTTCTGAAATTTTACTTTCAAGTTCATCACAAAGCTCCGGATTGTCTTTCAACAAGCTTTTAACTGCATCTCTTCCTTGACCTAATTTTGTATCTCCATAGCTAAACCAAGACCCACTTTTATCTACTATTCCAGCCTGTGTTCCAATATCCAATATTTCTCCAATCTTACATATTCCTTCTCCGTAAATGATATCAAATTCACAGACTTTAAATGGTGGAGCAACTTTATTCTTCACAACTTTGACTCTTGTTTTATTGCCCGTTGCATTTCCAGATGTGTCTTTAAGCTGAGTAGACCTTCTGATATCAAGTCTTACAGAGGCATAAAATTTTAATGCATTTCCACCTGTTGTTGTTTCAGGATTTCCAAACATTACACCAATTTTTTCTCTTAATTGATTTATAAAGAAAACGGTACATTTTGTTTTACTTATTGTTGAAGTTAATTTTCTAAGAGCTTGAGACATTAGTCTTGCATGAAGCCCCATTTTTGAGTCACCCATTTCACCTTCTATTTCGCTTTTGGGTGTCAGTGCTGCTACGGAATCAATTACAATAATATCAACTGCTCCGGATCTTATCAAATTGTCTGCAATTTCTAGAGCTTGTTCGCCATGATCTGGTTGAGAAATTATTAATTCATCAATGTTGACTCCTAAATTTTGAGCATAGAATCTATCAAATGCATGTTCAGCATCAATAAAAGCAGCAATGCCACCAGCCTTTTGACATTCCGCAATAGCATGTAAAGTTAGAGTTGTTTTTCCAGATGATTCAGGTCCATATATTTCTATTACTCTTCCTCTTGGATATCCGCCAATCCCTAAAGCGTAATCTAAACCAATGGAGCCAGATGAAATAAATTCTATGTCTTCTTGAACAGCATCCCCCATTTTCATTACAGTACCTTTACCGTACGTTTTATCTAATCTATCAAGCGTTAATTGAAGTGCTTTTAACTTTGAATCTTTATCTGAACTCATATGGAAATATTAAAAAAATTGATATAATTAAAAATACAATTTTATTTATAAAAAGTACTAATATAAATCGCTTACATTTGCAATATATATATAGTCTTATGCAGCTTTATAACACTCTAAGTAAAAAACAAAGGGCTGAGCTAATAAAAAGGGCTGGTTACAAACGATTAACCTTGTCATTTTACAAATATCATTTAATTAAAAATCCAGAAATTTTTAGAAATTTTTTATTTGTTGAATTAAATAAAATTGATGTTTTAGGAAGAATCTATATAGCAAAAGAGGGTATTAACGCACAACTTTCTCTACCGTCAAAATTTATGACTGAATTTAAGGAAGTCATTGATAGCATTTCTTTTTTGAAAAACGTTAGACTTAATATTGCTATTGAACATGATAACGAAGCATTTTTAAAATTAAAAATAAAGCTGAGAGATAAAATTGTTGCAGATGGTTTAAAAGATGGTGAATATGATTTAAGTAATAATGGAGTTCATGTAGATGCTGATAATTTTAATAAACTTCTTGAGGATAAAAACACGATAACTATAGATATGAGGAATCATTACGAAAGTGAGATTGGCCATTTTAAAGGAGCTCGATTACCTGATGTGGATACTTTTAGAGAGTCTTTACCTATAATTGAAAAAAAATATAATTCTTTTAAAAACAATAAAAATATATTGATGTATTGTACTGGAGGAATTAGATGTGAAAAAGCAAGTGCCTATTTGATAAATAAAGGATATAAGCATGTTTATCAGCTGAATGGAGGCATTATTGAATATGCTAGACAGATTAAGGAACATAATCTTGAAAATAAGTTTTTAGGCAAAAATTTTGTTTTTGATAACCGTAGAAGTGAAAGAATCTCTGGTGATATCATATCTGATTGTCATCAATGTGGGGATAAATGTGATGAACATGTTAATTGTAATAATGAAGCTTGCCATCTCTTATTTATTCAATGTGAAAGTTGTGCGAAGAAATATAATGGATGTTGTAGTATAGAATGTTCAGAAATTAATTCACTGCCAATAGAAAAACAAAAAGAACTAAGAAGAGGAAAGAAAAACAGCAATAAAATTTTCAAAAAAGGAAGGTTTATAGAAAAGCCGCTCAATAAAATTTAATAGCTTTATTAAATGAGCTGTGGAAGCTGCAATACAAAATCTGGAAGTCCAAAAGGTTGTAAAAACAATGGTGTTTGCGGAACAGATGGCTGCAACAAATTAAATGTTTTTGATTGGCTTACTAATTTGGAACCCCTTGACGAAAGTTCTCAAAAGATTTTTGAAGTTCGATTTAAAAATGGAAGAAAAGATTATTACGTAAATAATGAAATTGATTCCTTAAGTATTGGTGATGCTGTTGTAGTGGAAAGTTCTATTGGTTATGATCTTGGACACATCACATTAAAAGGAGGTCTTATTCCTGTTCAACTAAAAAAGAAAAAAATTGATATAAATGAGTATGAATTTTTAAAGATTTTAAAAAAACCCAATCAAGAAGAAATTGATAAATGGATAAATTATAGAGACAAAGAGGAAGGGGTTAAAATAAAGTCTAGAGAAATAGCCTTGAAATTAAATCTTTCAATGAAAATTTCTGACGTAGAATTTCAAGCTGATGGTAAAAAAGCAATATTTTATTATACAGCATCAGACAGGGTTGATTTTAGAAAATTAATTATAGAACTAGCTAGAGAATTTAATATCAAGGTAGAGATGAAACAGATCGGATTGAGAGAAGAAGCTTCACGTCTTGGCGGAATTGGATCTTGTGGAAGAGAATTGTGTTGCTCTACATGGCTAACAGATTTCAGAGTTGTCACAACATCAGCTGCAAGATATCAACAGCTATCATTAAACCCTCAAAAAATCGCTGGTCAATGTGGCAAATTAAAATGTTGCTTAAATTTTGAGTTAGATCAGTATCAAGAAGCTCTTGTAGATTTTCCTAGCGCGAAAACAAAAATTAAAACAGATAGAGGGATTGCATTATGTCAAAAATTAGACATTTTTAAAAAATCAATGTGGTTTTCTTATAAAAATGAAAGTATTGATTGGTATGAAATAAATATTGACAATGTAAAAAAACTGGTTTCTATGAATGAAAAAGGAGAAAGCGTTTGTAACCTCGAACAGTTCGTGGTTTTCAAAGAAGAAAAAGATTATGAGAGATTGTTTGTTTAAAGTTTTATTTACTTTTTGCTTTACAATAATTGCTGGATGTAGCTCAAGCGATTTCTATTATTTAGAATTTAAAAATGTAAATGATGGCTGGGAAAAGAATGAATCTTTAAAATTTAATTTTTTACCAAAAAAATCTAAATCCAATTTGAAAATTTTAATTAGAAATGATAAGGCTTATCCTTTCTCAAACATTTATTTGATTTCAAAAATCAGATTTGAAAAGCAGCTGCTTATTGATACTTTAAGTATAAATTTTGAAGACAAGGACATTGATGTTTTTAAAACGAACAGTTTAAGTGTTAAAAACTATTCTTTTATATTAAAGGATAACATTAATTTTGGCCAAGATTCAGTTAGTGTGGAGCTCATACATGCCATTAGGCCTAGCAATAGTTCAACAGCTATTCAAAATCTAAAAGGAATAATAAGTGTTGGCTTGCTTGCTGAATAATTAAATAATGAAAAAATATAGATTTCAAATACTATTATTTTGGTTCCTTTTTTCGGCTGGGATTATCTCAATGTATGGGTTATTCTATTTAGCTTCCATAGGAAAGTTTGGTGAAATGCCCGACTTCCGTCAACTTGAAAATCCAAAAACCAATTTTGCATCAGAAATTATCTCAGCTGATAATGAGGTTTTAGGAAAATATTATTTTAATGACAATAGAACTCCAATTAGATATGAAGACATTAATGCCAAAACTGTTGAAGCTTTAATAGCAACTGAAGATGAGAGATTCTACAGTCATCCGGGTATAGATTTAAAAGCGACTTTAAGAGCAATTGTATTTTTAAACACAAGAGGTGGTGCAAGTACTATATCCCAGCAATTGGCTAGGCAATTATTTGTTGGTGTTCGATCTAGGAATATCATTCAAGCTGTTGGTCAAAAAATTAAGGAATGGGTTATAGCTGTGGAACTTGAAAAACAATATACAAAAGAAGAAATAATCACTATGTATCTAAACATTTATGATTTTGGATACTATGGGGATGGAATAAAATCTGCATCAAATATTTATTTTTCAAAAGAGCCTGTCGATTTGAAAATTGAAGAATCAGCTATGTTAATTGGAATGCTTCAAAACTCTTCGTTATATGATCCTTTAAGAAGGCCTGAAATAACAAAAAACAGAAGAGATTTAGTTTTGATGCAAATGGCAAAAAATAAATATATTAGTGAAAATGAAAAGGATTCTCTTCAAAAAATTCCTTTAGAATTAAATTATACCCCTCAATCTCATAGACAAGGTCTAGCAACATATTTTAGATCATATTTAAGAGGTTTTATGAAAGATTGGACCGATAATAATTTAAAAAGTGATGGTTCAAAATATAATTTGTATTCAGACGGATTAAAAATATATACTACTATCAATTCAAAAATGCAGAAGTATGCTGAGGAATCAGTTTCAGAGCACATGAAAAACCTACAAAAAGAATTTTTTATTCAGAACGACACTTTATCAACTGCTCCATTTAGAGATTTGGATGAAGATGAAGAAGAGAGCATTATGAAAAACACTATGAGACGATCTGAAAGATGGAGAAAGGCTAGACTTTCTGGAAAGTCTGCAGATGAAATTGAAGAAATTTTTAATGTCCCAACCGAAATGAGTGTTTTTTCATGGGAAGGTGATATTGATACTATGATGACTCCCATTGATTCAATTAGATATTATAAGCATTTTTTACAGGCTGGTATGATGTCAATGAATCCTAAAAACGGTCATGTAATGGCATGGGTTGGGGGTATTAATTATAGGAATTTTCAATATGACCATGTAATGCAAAGTAAAAGGCAGATAGGATCTACATTTAAGCCTTTTTTGTATGCTACTGCAATTGATCAACTCAAGCTATCTCCTTGTGATATGCTCCCTGATGCTATTCATTGTATTGAGCCATTTAAATATGGTAATCCTGATCCATGGTGCCCAACAAATTCAAGTAACAACTATGGAGGCATGAGAACTCTAAGTAATGCACTGGCAAACTCAAAGAATACTATCAGTGCACAACTTATTGATAGGGTTGGTCCAAGACCTGTAGCTGATTTAGCTAGAAACTTAGGTGTTTCATCAAATATACCTAACGTCCCAGCTATAGCGTTAGGGACACCAGATTTAAGTGTATATGAAATGGTGGGTGCCTATGGTGCTTTTGCAAATAAAGGAATTTATGTAAAACCTATCATGGTTACAAGAATTGAAGACAGAAATGGTAAAATTGTATTTCAATCGACACCAGAAACTAAGGATGTTTTAAGTGAGGAATCCTCTTATGTAACCTTGAAATTACTTGAAGGAGTTACAAAATTTGGATCTGGTGCCAGATTAAGGCATGACATTCCGGAAGACGAAAGAAATTATGTTTATAAAAATGTAGTCACTGGATATCCGTATAAATTTGACAATGCAATCGCTGGTAAAACTGGAACTACTCAAAATCAAAGTGACGGATGGTTTATAGGAATGGTTCCCAACTTAGTTACAGGGGTATGGGTTGGTGGTGAAGACAGGTCAATCCATTTTGAGGAAATTGCTTACGGTCAAGGCGCTACCATGTCATTGCCTATATGGGGTTTATTTATGAAAAAATGTTATGAAGATGAAGAATTAGGTATTTCAAAGGAAGATTTTGAAGAACCAGAAAATATAACCATTGAACTGGATTGTTCAAAAGTTCAGCCTGAAAAATCAGAGTCTGAAGAAAGTGATATTAAAAATCTTTTAGGCATAGGATAATGAAAAGATTATTGTCATTAGATTTTTTTAGGGGGTTAACTATAGCAGGAATGATTATAGTAAATGATCCAGGCAGCTGGTCTCATGTTTACGCTCCATTAAGGCATGCAGAGTGGCATGGAGCTACACCAACAGACCTAGTTTTTCCGTTTTTTCTTTTCATTGTAGGAGTGTCTATTTCTCTTTCTCTATCCAAAATAGAAGCATCTTCGAGTTTATACTTAAAAATTTTCAAAAGAAGTGTTATTATTTTTCTTCTTGGAATTTTTTTAGCCCTATTTCCAAAATTTGATTTTGATAATCTCAGAGTAGCTGGTGTATTGCAAAGAATTTCTATCGTTTATTTAATATGTGCTGTTCTTTTTGTGAACAGTCGTTTTTCAGCTCAACTTAAAACTGGAATTGGGCTTCTAATTATTTATTGGATTACAATGATGTTTGTTCCTTTTAATGGGAATTTAGCCGGAACATTGGAGCCCGGAATCAACTTTGCAGCATGGATAGATAGTTACTTAGTTCCTGGAAGAATGTATCAGGGCACTTGGGATCCTGAAGGACTATACAGTACCCTTCCAGCAATAGCTACTGGAATTAGCGGCATGTTGTGTGGGAGTATAATTTTAAACAATATCAATTCCTTAAAAGACAAGATTATAAAATTATTTTATTGGGGATCCATTGCGATAATTATTGGATATTTCTGGGATTATATATTTCCAATAAATAAACACATTTGGACTAGTTCATATGTTTTATATAGCTCAGGTCTTGCAATGATTATTTTAGCTATGTCGATGTGGATTATTGACGAGAAAAAACATACTGGTAATATAAAATTTGGACTTGTATTTGGTTCAAATGCAATAGTTGCTTATGTACTTCACGGAATGGTTTGGAGATTATTTCAAATTCCTATAATTAATGGCGTTGGATTTCAAAAGTTTTGGATGGACACTGGAATTAGCTTAGGGCTTCCTGCTAAATTCGTTTCATTTGATTGGGCAATATTCTACACTCTGGTCATATACTTTATAGTTTATCAACTGTACAAAAGAAAAATTTTCATTAAAATTTAAAGTTCTATAACTTTATAAAAAACAATATTTATGAAAAATTTAGTGTATACGATTGCAGGCTTATTTCTATTGTCTGCATGTCAAACTGCTCCTTGTGAGTGTGAAAAAGAAACTAATGGATTTGGTCCATTTGAAGGACAATCTATTTATTTAGGAACTCAAGAAACTGTTGATGTTTTTAATGCTATTGATGCAGCATGGGCAGCAAGAGATTATGAAACTCTAAAATCTTATTTAATAGATGGTGGAAATTACTCATTTGCTGATGGAACTGTTGTCACCAATGGTGATGATTTTATTGCATACATTGACGCTGAATATCAGCAATCCGTTGAAAGTGGTGCAGAATGGGGATGGAGTACTGATTATGCTTTTGCAGCATATCCAGCAGGCTCAGATGATCCTGAAGCATGGAATCAAAACGGTCAATGGGTAAATGCTCAATTTACTTCTGCAGATGCGAGATATGTTGAGTGGTATCACATAGTTGATGGGAAACTCAATGCCTGGAATCAAGCTAAAGCAGCTTTACCTGCAGAGTAGGATTATTATTATTAAAAAGAAAAAAGCTCATAGAAATATGGGCTTTTTTAATAGAATAAAAACTGTATTTAATTTACAATTAAAAAGAATATTTTAGTTTCTGTGCCAAATGAAGCATCAACTGTGATTGTAAAAGAGCCTGATGTAGGCGCAACACTAAGGTTTCTGTTAGCCGCCACTGCAGTTCCTCTAGTCAAAATTACAACTGAATTTGAATCAACTAAATTATTAGTAACCGTAAGAGAAGTTGCTCCTGAAGCAAAATTAACAGACCCAGCGATTGCATTAATAGTTTGATCGCCTGTAGTCCCCCGGGGGTGTAATTATCTTTCCTGTAGCAGTAATCCCAGCAGTAGTTAATGAAGTAATCGTAGTTGATGCAATTGTGCCTCCCTCAACCTTATCTCCTGAAATTTGATCGTCAGCCAAAGTCAGAGTCCCTGCAGAAACATCAATTGTTTTTCCTGAACCAACCGTAATATCAGATGTAGAAATTATGCTGCCATCAATATT
>JAYOKR010000020.1:0-11503 GCA_038119895.1 Flavobacteriaceae bacterium | reverse complement strand
GAATAGAATCAATTGAAATTTGTTTACCTGTTCTGACAGATTTGTCTGCAGCTAAAACAATTTTCATACTATTGATAACATCCTCAAGACCTTGGCTTAAGTCAAGGTCTTTTTTTATCGCTTCAAGTAAAAATTCTTGTTCCAACTTACAAAGTTGATCATGATTAGGTTCATCACTTGTTCTTATGTATTTATCTTTTTTAGAAAAATTTCCCACTGAATTTCTATCTTGATAATGTATAAGTAGCTGGTTAGTTTTTGTATGACTATCAATGTCAGAGCTTGTTATATCATCACTGTTTTTAGGTTCAACAATGCTTACAGACCCTTTAGGACCAAAAACATCTTTTACAAAAAAAGCTGTTTCACTAATCATTGGTCCCCAGCCTGATTCATACCAGCCAATTGAACCATCTTCAAAAACGACTTGTAGATGACCATAATTATACATTGAATTGTCAATTTCATCAGAAAGTCTAGCACCTACAGCATTAACATATTTAGGTTTGGATTTAGTCATTTGACACATTATGTCTACATAGTGAACACCACAATCAACAATAGGGCTTGTTGAATTCATAAGATTTTTATGTATTTCCCACTGAGATCCACAGCTCTGTTGATTAAGATTCATTCTCATAACTAATGGGGATCCTAAAGTTTGAGATATCTCAATAAATTTTTTCCACGCAGGATGATATCTTAATATATATCCTACAACAATTTTTTTATTCTTCTTTTTTGCCAGATTAATGATCTCATATGCATCATCAAGATTTTCAGATAGAGGCTTTTCAATAAAAATATGAGCTCCACTATTTAAACTTTTCACGGCATAGTCTTTATGGCTTTCTGTATAAGTATTTATAGAAACTATATCTGGCTTACAAGAAGATAAAGCAATATCAAAATCATCGAATTCTGGGATACCACCTAATTTCTTAGCTAAAGGTGAACGTCTTTTTGTAGATCTAGCAACTAATCCAACAAGCTCATATTCATCAATTTCATGATATGCTTTTGCATGAGCGCTACCCATGTTACCAACTCCAACAACAAGTACTTTAAGTTTACTCAATTGGTTCAGATGTTTGTTCAATAGAGTCAGAAAAGTAAAATTTAATTTTTAAATCATCTCCGTCTCTTACCATATAAGCACTTTCTAGCCAATTATAATTTAGCAAAGCTTTTCCATCAGGTGTGTCAACTACAAATCTTCCTTTATTTTTAAAATATACGTGAGCTGAATTATAATCTAAACTGACTTTAAAATCACTTAATTCCCAGTCATCTTCAATTACATTGAAAGATTTAACAAATTCTAAAAAATCTTCCTTATTTATCTCCTGACCAATTTCATAAATTAAAAAATCATCAGTGACTACATCGAAAAATTTTGATCGGTCTTCATTCTCTGATTCTATTGCCCTAAAAAGATCATGAACTTTTTCAATAACCATTTCTTCAGTAATTGCTGGATATTTATTACATCCAAGAGTTAACGCAAAAAATAGTAGTAAAATTGCTTTTTTCATGTTGTTGTTTTACTTTAAAGATAAATATAAATCATGAAAAAAATATTTTTACTCTTGTGCGTAGTTGGCATTGTATTACCTTATTATCATCTAATTAATTTTTTAATTCTTAATGATGGAAGTATGGAAGGCTTCTTTGCTGATATTTTTTCAACTCATCCTATCGCAATGATTTCTATGGATTTGACAGTAGCTGCAACAACTTTCTTGATTTTTTTAATTCATAAAGCTGTTAAAGACAAACTCAATATAACCAAGTATGTTATAAGTATGTTTTTGGTAGGATTTTCTTTGGCACTCCCTTTATATCTATACGATAACTACGAAAAAAATTAACGATAACTTTTTGAATTAATCATAAGACAAATTCCAGCATTAATTAAAATGAGAGATATGGTTCCAATCAAAAACCAATCACCATTATTATATTTTCTAATGATGGATTCTCCAAAAACACATAATCCTGCACTAAAAATTAAAATACCAGAAATTGAAACAATTAGGAATAAATTTCTCCCTTTTTTCAATTGCTATGCTTTAGGTTGGTTTTCAAAGTATAATGATCTTGTAGGAAATGCAAAATCACTTCCATGCTTTTTAACTATTTCAATTATTTTGAAATTAATTTCCTGTTGAGTATTAATCATTACCTCCCAGTCTGGACCATTTGTAAAGTATAAAACCATGATATTAAGAGAACTATCTCCAAATTCAAGAAACCTAACTCTTCCTTCATGGTTCGTATCAGGATGCTCATCTAATAACTTTTGAATATCATCTACAATACTTTTAAGTTGCTCAATAGATGTACTATATAATAATCCAATATTGAATTTCACTCTTCTAACCGGACGAAGTCCAAGATTATCTAACTCAGCATTAACAAGATTTTTGTTAGGAATAGTTACAAGGCTTTTATCAAAAGTTCTAACTCGTGTACTTCTGAATCCTACTGTTTCAACAATACCTGTTATACCTCCTAATGTTATTGCATCACCAACTTTAAAAGGTTTATCAAAGAATATAGTAAAAGAGCCTATGAGATTTTCAATACTTTCTTTTGAGGCCAAGGCAATCGCTACACCACCAACACCTAAACCTGCAGCCAATGCGGTTACATCAACATCAAATACATTGGCTAGAATAATCAGTAGGCCAAAGATTATAACTAAAACTTTAGCTATTTCAAAAGCAAAATGAATTACTTGATCATCCATTTTACTTTCAGTTTTTTCTGCTTTTTGTTTCAGTCTTAGCTCCACGTAACCAATAATTCTTAAGATTATCCAAAAAATAGTGTACAACAATAAGAAAGATCCCCCCTTAGAAACTATCATCTTAAATCCAAACTCATTAGCCTCTAATAATCCCCAAGAACTAGGTATTTTTAAAAAATTAAAAGAAGTATAAAATATGATGATTAATAAAAAATAATTTAAAGGTTTTTTTAGTAAATTATCAAATTCAGATTTTCCATCCGTGTAAGAGGAATCTCCAACTATTTTATAAATGATCTTTCTTAAATAAGAACTTACAAAAGATTTGAATAGAAGTCCTAAAATAATGATAGACCCAAATATTATATAAGCCTTAAAAGAATTTTCTAAAAATTCAATATTGAGAAAATCTAGTTGATCCATTTTTTATATTTTAACCAAAAATAATTATTTATGTTGAATTCTATCTATCACGACGTTACTATTAAATCTTCTAGTGCTCTTGTTTTTGACAAAATAGTTAATCCAGAACACTTAAATAATTGGTGGCCTTTAAAAAGTTCAGGAGATGGAAACTTGAATGATGTATACAATTTTTATTTCTCTGAGGAATATGACTGGTTTTCAAAATTAATTAAAGTGGAAAAAAATAAGGAGATTCAATTTCTCATGACACATTGTGATGAGGATTGGAACGACACAATTTTAGAATTCAAACTAGAAATAATCAACACGGACAATACATTACTCAAATTTTCTCATTTAGGATGGAAAAACAATAATCATCATTTCAGAAGAACTTCTTATTGTTGGGCTCTTCTTTTGAAAGGGCTTAAAGATTATTGTGAAAAGGGAACCATAGTTCCTTTTAAAAATAGAGGCTAATTAGTGATAATAAACTTAAGTTTCTTGTCTTTAAAATATTCTGCTGCACTTTGAATTGATGTTTCTGACTGAAGTGAAATTCTAATTACGCCCTCTCCAAATGAAAAATAAACATAAGTTGGATCATCTTGTCCAGCACTAAACTGTGGTAGTTGACTCCATCTTTCAGGGTTATCATCATTAGCAGGTCTTTGCACATATCCAATTATAGTTCCAGTTTGTAATATATTTTGAGTTATTTCTGGGATCTCATATACTACTCTTCCGTACTTGTTATTTTCAGATATATAGTCTAATTCACCAAACTCAAAAATTAAAACTTTCTTTTCAGAAATAAATTTATTAACCTCAGGCAAGTATTTTTTTGCATTTCCAATACTTATAGCACAGGAACTTAACAAAAAAACAGTTAGAATGTATAAGATTTTTTTCATAAAATTAATTTAGATGAATTTATATAAAAAATTAATTTCCACAAAGCTCGGTCGTTTTAACCCCAAGATCTGTATATGTTTTGTGTATAGTTTCTAGTAAAGAATATTCTGAGAATGAATCTTGCCCAAGCTCCCAAATCATGATTCCACTCAAATTTTGAGCTGCTAATTTAACTTTATTAGCAATAGTCGGTCTACCATTATAGTACTTATTCCCGACGTTATCTTTTTCTGAGTTAGAAACATCAGAAGAAACCATTGATCCATATGTAAACGATTTAACAGTTGTTGAATTTTGAAAATCATAACCGTAAAAAGGAACTCCTAAGGTAAGTTTGGAAGGATTAATTCCTACAGTGTTTTTCCAAAAATTGACACCTCGTTGTGCGTGGCTGTATGAACTATGTTGTCCTGGCGCAGATGCATTCCAAGGACCAGTATAATCATAAGACATTATGTTTATAAAGTCTAATGCATTTAGAGCTTCTGCATTCACATTATCATATTTGGTTTCAGATGGATAAGCTGCAGTTATACCTTTCGATTGTGCTTTAAGTGCATCTCTAAGTTCAATCACAAAGTCACTGTAACCAGCAGTAACATGACTCCACTCTAGATCAACATCTACTCCATCAAACCCATTATCTAGCACATATGATACTATTTTATCAATTAAAATCGGTCTGTCCTGTGGGCTTGCAAGAAAATTTTTCCATGTATTTGAAACCTGCTCTGATAAAGCTCCCCCAGCTAGAGAGATATAAATTTTAATTTTTGAATTTTGTGATCTGGCAGTATCCATTACATTTTTAAGTAAATCCCCGGAGCTTCCTGGTAGAACAATTGTGCCATCATTTTCTGGATTAGCAAATGCAATGTTTAAGTGTGTCACTTTACAATATTGAATTTTATCATTCAAAGAAAATCTATAGTATGGGAAATATCCTATTACTCGAGCCTCATTAGAGAACAAGTCGATATTATCATTATCAACAACATCATCATCGTCAACACTGCTACAAGAAACAAGTATCAATGTAAATAAAAATAGCCACTTTTTCATCTATCTTAATTTAACAATAATTTTTTTGTCATTATTAAGTTTAAATGATGCTTTATCAAATTTTGGGACTCCAAAAAGCCCTAATACATTATTTGAAAATCCAAACTGTTCTTTAGGAAGTCCAAAAAAATTTAAATCAATATCTGCATTTCCATTTGTATCGATCAAAACTTTTACACCATATGTTCCTTTTTCTAAATCAATAGTTTTATTGTACAAACCTTTTTTAATAGGCTCGATTATATTGAAGGCCATTAGTTCGGGTGAATTATTTCCAGAATTAAAATCTTTAGCATTGTCATAGATAGCTATATACACTATACCTGCTTCATCTACATTAGGTATTTCAATCTCTAATTTGTGGGTTTGTGAAAATGAAAAAATACTAGCAAGAAAAAGTATTAAATATTTCAATTTACTCCAGGTTGCTTTATTTTATACCCAGCTTCTTTTTTGGCTAAATCAACCTGATCTTTAACTTCTTTTAAAAGTTTTTTGGCATCATAAACTACTCCATCCTTAATAGTGTATTTAACTCCACCTACCCTCACTACTTCATTACTGTCATTTAATTTAATAGCGCCTGTTCCATAAAGAACTTTTAAATTTTCCAATGGATTTTCATCTATTACAATTAAATCTGCAAGTTTCCCAACTTCAATTGATCCAGTAGAACTACTGATACCCAATGCTTCAGCTCCGTTCAAAGTTGCTGATTGAATAACTTCTAAAGGATGAAATCCAGCTTCTCTTAATAATTCTAATTCTCTAATATATGCAAACCCATAAAGTTGATAGATATAACCACTGTCGGAACCAGCAGTAACTCTTCCGCCTCTGTTTTTATATTCATTAATAAATGTCATCCACAGCAAGTAATTTTCCTTCCATGCTACTTCTTGCTCAGTGCCCCAGTAATGCCAATATGACCCATGTGAAATTTTGCTTGGAGCATAAAATTTCCATAAACTGGGTAGAGTGTAATCTTCATGCCACTCTGCTCTTCTAGCTCTATGTAAATCTCTTGAAGCTTCATAAATATTAAATGTAGGATCAATTGTAAAGTCTAGAGATATTAATTCATTCATAACGTTATTCCAATGTTCTGAATATGGTTTTGCAGCTTGTTTCCACAGCTTTCCAGCTTCCTCAAATCTATTTTGTTCATTATTGTAGTTATAATCTGGGGGATAATTTTGAATCACTCTATCTTCAAACAAAGCTTCAGGCAATCCATACCAATGTTCCATTGTTGTAAGTCCTGCTCTTGCAGAATTTAACACATTCCATTTTACAACATCTAATTGTGCGTGATGACATGCAGATCCAAGCCCGAGTTTTTTATTTTCTTCCAATGCAGCCTCCATAATTTCTGGTGGAGCTCCAAAAAATTTAATTCCATCAGCTCCCTTTTTTGCATTTTCTCTTACCCATTCTCTGGCTTCCTCAGGGGATTTAACTCTTGAATTAAATCCTGTGTAGGCAAAAATTCTAGGTGCAATAATTTCATTTTTTAAACTCTTCTTTTTTAAATCTAAAATTCTTTCAGTGCCCATTCCACTTGGTTGTCGAATTGTTGTTATACCATGAGCCATCCATAGCTTGAAAACATAATCTGGATCAGCACCTTGAGCTCTACCACCGATATGACCATGCATATCAACAAAACCAGGCAAAACATACGAACCTTCGCAATCAATTTCAACTCCATTTTTTGAAAGTTTAGGTCGTCTATTTTCATTTATTTCAATACCAGGATAACCAACAACTTGTACGTTAGTAATCTTATTTTTTTCAATTACGATATCGACAGGACCTATTGGTGGGGCACCAGTGCTATTAATAAGTGTGGCCCCTCTTAGAATTAATTGATCATGTTGTGTTCCATGAATTTGAGAATATGCAATGATTGGAAACAAACATAGACTAATAATGAATGATTTTATCTTATTATTTACCATCTTTTATTTTTTTAAATGTTTTATTCATGTAGCTTGCAAGTTCAAAATCTAAACTTGAAATTCCATTTATATCATGAGTATTTAATTCAATTCTGATTTTATTATAAGTGTTTTCCCAAGTAGGATGATGATCTAGTTCATCACATTTTTTAGCAACAAGATTTATAAATTCTATTGCAGATTCAAATGACTTGAATTCGAAATTATTAATAAGTTTATCACTTTTAATTGTCCAATTTAAATCTAAGGTTTTTAAATTTTCAGAAATTTCTATGGATGAAAGTTTTTTTCTCATTTCATCTTTTTTAATTTCTCTTTAAGCTTTTCTAGTTTCATTTTTCTCCACCAAACTTTATTGTCATCCTCCTGTTCTTCAGCTCTATGAATTTTTTTATTTAATTGGTTGATTTTCTTTTTTAGGTATGGTTTACTGATTTCTTTCATGTTGTTCTAATTTACTTATTTATCCAATTAATTTGTTTCCAATTATCAATATTTTCATTTTTTAATTTTTTCCCCACAGTACTTCTTCCATTTATAATTATTGTTGTTAATTCATCTTTTAATTCATTTGAAATGATGTTATCTTTTGAATACAAGTTATTTTCTTCACCAGGATCTAATTCTAAATTATAAAGCTGAAAATTAGTCACTATATTATCATTTTCATTAATTGGTACAGGCTGACTCCACCCCCCCGAATCTGACGAAGTAATAAGTTTAAACTCATTTTTTTGAATTGCAAAAGTTCCATTAATAGATGAAGTTACAAGTGAATTTCTAGAACTTAAAGAATTTGAATTTTCAAAAATTGGAAGAAAAGAGAAACTGTCTTCGCCCTCATTTTCATCTAAATTAATTCCAAGAATTTCTGCAAAGGTTGAATATAAATCTACCAAACTTACAAGCTCATTTGAAATAGATTTTTTCTGAATTTTTTTTGGCCATTTAATAATTAAAGGAACTCTTGTTCCACCTTCAAAAATATCTGCCTTATGTCCGCGAAAAATATAACTTGGATTATGGCCTTTTTCACCTAAAAGTTTAAAATTTGCTTCTGGTGAACAGCCATTATCACTGCTTATTAATAGAATAGTATTATTATCAATATTTTCATCAATTAATAAAGCATTTAATCTTCCTATTAAGCTGTCAATTTGTAAAACAAAATCTGCATAAGGATTTAATTCACTTTTATTAATCCATTGTTTAGAGGGTAAAATTGGAGTGTGGGGAGATGGTAGAGCTAGGTACAAAAAAAACGGTTTTTTCTTATCCCTTGACTTTATAAATTTTAATGATTTCTCAAATAACAAAGGTGTTGTTTTCTCGTGAATAAAATCATCTGAAGTTGGTCCTTCTCTCCACCATGTGTACTCACCTCGATCAACAGTTGTTTTTGTGGGGATCATAGTTGGATATGAATTTTCAACATAAACATATGGAGCCATATCAAGTGAACCTGAAAACCCAAAAGAATAATCAAATCCATTTGAATTTGGCCCATTTTCAATGGGAATACTAAAGTCTATATTTTTAAAATCATTTTTATTCCAGCCTGAACCGAAATCTCCAACTTTATCAACTTTTCCCCAATTCCATCCAAGATGCCATTTCCCAATGAAAGCAGTTTGATAATCATTTTTCTTAAAAAGATTAGCTAGTGTAGACCTGTCCTTTTCAATCAAGGGGCCAGAAACACCAGTTAAAACTCCATTTTTTAATTTACTTCTCCAATTATATCTGCCTGTTAAAAGGCTATATCTTGAGGGGGTACAAACTGAGGATGTTACATGCGCATTGGTTAAAATTAATCCATCATTAGATATATTATTGATGTTTGATGTATTAATCTTTCCTTTAGGATTGAAGCTTTGAAAATCTCCATAACCTAAGTCGTCTAGTAATATAATTACAACATTAGGATCTTGTCTTTTTGTTTTTTCACAGCCAATGCAAAAAATCAAGATTATTAATCCTATGTATTTTAAAAACTTCATTAATCTTTATATTAATATAATGAATTATCATTTATGATTATATTGTTAAAATTATGATATCAAACCTTAGAAAAACTTTTTTTTATGCTTTAATGGTGCTACTTGTTTTAGGATGTAATTCAACTAAAAAGAAACCAAATTTTGTATTTATATATACTGATGATCAAAGGTTTGATACAGTTGGATTAATTGGCAATAACGAAGTTAAAACTCCGCATTTAGATAATCTTGCAAACAATGGAGCTGTTTTTTCACATACATACAACATGGGAGCATGGCATGGAGCAATATGTGTTGCATCTAGATCAATGATAATATCAGGCAAGTCTGTTTGGAACGCTAAAAGAGAAGTTGAAGAATCAAAAGATAAATCAGAATTAATTAATAATACTTGGCCTAGATTTTTTAAACAGAATGGATACAACACATACATGACAGGGAAATGGCATGTTCAATTACCTATTGAAAAAATATTTGATAGCATAATAAACGTCAGACCAGGAATGCCTGATGATAACAGAGGACTGTTCGCAGAAGGAATTAGAAAATGGCAAAAAGAGTCTGGAAATGTTGAAAATCTTTCAGAATACATGCCAATTGGATATGGAAGACCTCTTGATGAATTGGATAAAACTTGGAATTCTGACGACTCTGTTCATGGTGGTTATTGGCAAGGGGGAAAACATTGGAGTGAGGTTCTAGCTGATGATGCCCACGATTTAATTGATGATGCAGTAAATAAAAAATCACCATTTTTCATGTATCTCGCTTTTAATGCCCCACATGATCCAAGACAGGCTCCAAAAAAATTTCTTGACCTCTATCCTTTAGATAGTATTAAATTACCACTGAATTACAGGGAAAATCACCCATATTTTAATGAAATTGGAAGTATGCCTGGTGTCAGAGATGAGTCACTAGCTCCTTATCCTAGAAATGAATTTGCAATAAAAAAACATATTCAAGAATACTATGCTATAATTTCACATTTGGATGAGCAAGTAGGAAAAATTATAAATCACTTGAAAAAAAGAGATTTAATAGATAATACATATATCATTTTTACTTCAGATCACGGATTAGCCGTTGGGCAACATGGTTTAGTTGGTAAACAGAGTTTATATGACCATAGTATTAGGGTGCCAATGATAATTGCTGGTCCAAATATTAAAAAGGGTTCTTGGTATAATCAAGATATATATTTACAAGACATTGTGCCTACTAGTCTAGATCTAGCAAATATTGAAGTTTCAAATGATATGGATTTTAACAGTTTTAAGGAAATATTATTAAATGAATCTTCAGAGCAAATCAATAATGGTATTTACGGAACCTATGGCTGCTGTCCTGGAAACTATTTTAATTATCAAAGGATTATAAGAAAGGACGGATTTAAATTGATGTTTTTTCCCAAAAATCAAAGAATTGAGTTGTACAATGTAGAAGATGATCCTTTCGAGATTAATAATCTTGCAGGAGATGAAAAGTATTTTCAAAAAATACAAAGCTTAGGAAATGATTTTGTAGAACTACAAAAAAATTATAATGACACCCTTAACATAAAAAAAATCTTTAAAAATATATGGACAGACTCGAAGAGTTAGGTTATTTAGGCTTATTTATTTCAAGTTTTCTTTCAGCTACATTAATTCCATTGAGCCCAGAGATTTTACTAGGTGTTTTAATTTTTAATGGATTTAAATTATGGTTAACTATTTTGGTAGCTTCACTAGGAAATTTTTTGGGAGGAATAACAACATATTTTGTTGGATATTTAGGCGACTGGAAAAAAATCGAGAAGTATTTTAAAATTAAAAAAGAGAAAGTCTATTCATTCAAAAAAAAAATAGACAAATTCGGATCTTTTATAGCTTTTTTAAGCTGGATGCCAATTTTAGGAGATATTCTTACTTTGAGTTTAGGTTTCTTTAGAGTTAATATGAAGGGAGTATTTATTTGGATGTTTATTGGACGTTCCCTTAGATTTATTGTAATTGCTTATTTAATATATAATGGTATAAAAATTGTTATTTAATAAATTATGAATTCAATAGCTTTACTTTTATTAAGAATAGTTTTTTGTGGCTCAATGATTTTTGGTCACGGTTTAGGAAAACTTAATAAAGTTTTAGACGGAAACTTTAATTTTTCTGATCCAATTGGAATTGGCGAGACTCCTACATTATTCCTTGCAGTATTTTCAGAATTTTTAGCTCCTATTTTTATTTTAGTTGGATTTAAAGCTAAAATATTCAGTTTTTTCCCTGCTTCAACAATGTTTGTTGCGGCTTTCATAGTTCACTCAGATGATCCATTTTTAACAATGGAAAAATCATTATTATTTTTAGCTGTATTTATAACTTTTATGATTACAGGGTCAGGAAAATATTCTGTTGATAAAATATAAT
>JAYOKR010000019.1:0-16705 GCA_038119895.1 Flavobacteriaceae bacterium | reverse complement strand
ACCAGGGACCAAATGATTATGAGTCATCTACTCTAACCAACTGAGCTATAGGACCTGATTTTTTAAATCTTGGCAAATTTAATATTTCTTATTTAATTATTCGTTTTTGAAAGTAGAATTGGCATCATAAATATCTTCAACAATTTCATAGACTAAATTTTCAAAATTTTTAAGATCGTCCTCGTTAAAAATATCTTTTGTCTCTTTGAATGAAATTTTCTCTTTCATCCATAAAGTACCTTGATTAATATGCTTAAAAGATATAATTCCCGATTTAAAAGGCTTGCTTGTATTTAGCATTGAACTTACGATCAGATTATAGCAAGCCAACTGAATAATATTAGTTTTTTTGCTTTGAATGATATCATCATTATCTGTAAAAGTAAGTTTGTTTGGTTCAACATTACCTGTTTTATAATCCAAGACATGAAGCACTCCATCTTCTTCTTGAACTCTATCCATTTTGCCTTTTAACGCAAACTTAATTTTTGAATTGGTTGTTTTAAAATTAACAGTTAGTAATTCCTCTATAATTAAAACTTTAATCTTTACCCCTTTCTCAACTTTAGAAATATCATTTTTAATTAATTCTTTGACATTTTTTAGTATGGTTTGAAAAGCAATAATGTTTTTTCCATAATTGTAATCTTTACCATATTCTTGAATAAATTTTTGAGTCAAGGTTTCTTCTGCTTTGCTTAAAATTTGATTTAGAGATTTAATTGTAAGTGTTTTTTTCTCCTGATTCTTATACAAAGCTTCCATTGTGTTATGAAATATATTCCCCACACCTCTATGCTCTGCTCTCTCAATCACAGATTCAGAATCTTTAATTTGTAAAATGTATTTGTCGTAAAATCGAATTTTGTCTTCAACATAATCCTTTAAAGATGAAGGGGTGAAGCCTTTTTTTGAAATTTCATTGAGTCTATTAACTACTTCTGGAGACTTACTGTGCTCCTCTTGTTTTGTTTTTTCAAAGTTCAATGGAAAACATGAAGATATATTAGAGATCTTATAGTTTGGTCTTTTTTGAAGCTCTAGTTGATATATATATCTGCTCTTTTCGCCAGAATCTAATCCATCAGGGTTAGAATTATATATTAAATGAACTTTATTGGACCTATGTGTTAATCTATAAAAATCATATGCTGTTCTAGCATCGGCATCTTCAATTGTAGGTAAGTCAAATTTTTTTCTAACATCAAATGGAAGAAAAGTGCTATTAAAGTTGTCTTTTGGTATAACGCCTTCGTTAACTGAGCAAATAATTACATTATCAAAGTCTACTCCTCTAGATTCTAGAAGGCCCATGATTTGAACCTTAGAATTAATGTCTCCAACAAGACTTAAGGATTGGTTTTTAAGCATATCAAAATAGAAGTCTCTTAAGTCTTTGTATTCTGTTTTAAACTTTTGTTTTTGTAAAAAGTTTTCAATAATTAATAATACTTGTTTAATTGAATTAAATTGATCGATTGCTAAGGAATTGTTTTCTTTATTCTTGATTGTCTCGAAAAGAATTTCTATGTTTTTAAAAATATTTTCTTTTGTTGATCTAAATACTAAATCAATAATTTTAGATCCTTTGAATTCATTATTGAATTTGTCTAACGAAACATAAATTAGATTTTTTTCAGTTATGTTTTCTAAAAAACCTGTAATGATGGAGCTTTTAATATCCATAACTGTAGCAAGTTTTTGATCTGATAAAACATTTTCTACATCTTTATAGAAAAACCCTTTTTTTCTAAGGTTTACATACATGTTAACTATTCTTAAACTTAGCTCTGAAAAAGGAAGGCCCAATAATGGAATTGTCATTGAAACATTGACATCGTCTACAACAGAGGGGATAGAATTTAACATCGGAATTAAAAGCTCACTCCTGGGCAAAACAACCCCTGTTTTGCTTTTATTTTCTTCTGAATACATGTCGCTTAAAATTCTGGTAACGGTTTTTACTTGAGCAACATTCTTAGCAGCTTCATAAATTAAAATTTCTTTTCTTTCTTTAGAAAAATCTTCGCCCAGCAAGAATGAATTTCCAGTATAATGTGGCCAAGTTTTTTTATACTTTCTAAAAAAATGCCCTGCTTGATGAAACGGATTGTTTAAATATTCATGGTCATAATCCCAAAATACTTTAACCCTATTGTTTTCTAAAAGATAATTAACAATAAACTCCTCTGATTTAGAAAGAGAATTTAATCCAACAAATATGAAAGAGTAGTCTGAATGTGCACTTGAAAAATCACTGATATTTTCTTTTGCAAACAAATGTACTTGACCTTTGTTTACAGTGCCTCCTTCTAGCTGCAATGATTTAAATCTTTTGATGATTTTTGGCAGTAATTTCCATAATCCAATATTTTTTTCATCATCGTTTATCATATTGAGCTTTTGAAGCTCATATAAATAATTAAAAACCTCATCCGTAGACGACAAAGACATCTCAATGTCATTAGTATCATTTATTAATGTGTTTGCCCAAGACCTAAACTTTGAATAAGATTTAATATCGTTTAGATCAGATATTTTTAAATAGGACTCAAATAAATCAAAAACTTGATTTGTTCTTGAGGATTCCTTAAGCCCTGACACTTGTTCTGTAAAATCATCAATACTTAATATTATCGGAATAATTGTTGGTTTATTTATCAAATTAATGATGTCATTTTTTAACAAAGCTTTTGATCTTTTATTAGGGATAATAAAAAATGTTTTTTGTAAATCTACCTTTGAGATTATTTCTTTTAATACTTTATAATAAAAAGTAATCATCTGTTACTAAAATAAAAAAAGCGCCTCAATTGAGGCGCTTTTATATGAATTGTTAAGCTAAAAAAGCGTGTTATTCAACAACTTTGAATTCCACTCTTCTATTTGCTATTCTTCCTTTTCTTGTTTTGTTAGACTCCTTCGGCTTATCTTCGCCATATCCTACAGTAGAAAGTCTATTTGCATCAACACCTTTATCTACTAAATGTGACTTGACCTCATTAGCTCTGTCTAGAGACAGCTTGTCGTTAAATGCTTTTGGTCCAGAAGTGTCTGTATGGCCTTCAATCAAGAAGTTTGTGTTTCCATAAGTTGCCATGATTTCATAAACAGAAAACAATAAATCAACTGCTTCAGACTTGATGTTAGATTTATTTAATTCAAACTGAACAACAGCTCCAAGAGCATTCAATTTTTCAATAGCTTCAGCTGTAGGGTTTGGGCATCCGTTATTATCAGCAGGACCAGCTATTTCTGGACACTTATCATTTTGATCAGAAACTCCGTCACCATCAGTGTCTGGGCATCCGCCAAAACCTGCAGGACCAGCTGCATTAGGACATTCATCTTTAGAATCCTCAATACCGTCTCCATCTGAATCTGGGCATCCGTCAAACTTAGAAAGGCCTGCAACAGAAGGACATTTGTCGTTAGGATCAGCTACACCATCGCCGTCTGAATCAGCACATCCATTGAACTCTAGTAACCCTGGTATTTCAGGGCAAGCGTCTTTAGAGTCTTCAATTCCGTCTCCGTCTGAATCAGGACAGCCATTAAATGCTGGAAGACCTGGTATTTTTGGACAATCATCATGTTGATCATAAACTCCATCTTGATCACTGTCTTTTCCTCCAAAATTGATTGAAAGACCTACACTATGTTGAAAATGAGGGTGTATTTTAGAAGCATAATCAACTAAAGCATCATTTTTAAAATTCTTTCTATATACAGTGTTTATTTTTAACGAGACCTTCTCAGTAATAGGATAATGAACTCCTACACCTAAATTAACGTGATTATCTCGTTGATTTCCAACGCTTGATTGTCCAGCTCCAAATTCAACGTAAGGCTCGAAATTGTAAAAAGAATATTCTCTAAAATCTTTTGTAACAAGAACATCAAAAGATGTCATATCAGCCGGAGAAACCCTGTTTTCTGGGTATTTCCCGAATCTATCTGACAACTTGTTAAAGTTATTTAATGAAGCTCTAAATCCAACAGAAAAACCGTTACCCGCATATCTTGTTAAACCAACAGTGCTTATTGAAGATTGTACATTCCAGTGCTCTGGAATATTAAAATATTCATCAAATAGCCCCTCTCCAGACTCATTTGTTCCGTTAAAGTTTAAAGCACTTACACCAAAACTAAATTGCCAAGGATTGTTCTTGTCTTGTGCAAATGAATTTGTAGTAAATATCACAAGAGAAAGAACAAAAAATATTTTTACAAAATTTTTCATTTTATTGTTTTTGCAGATTAATCCAAACACAAACTTAATGATTTTGCACAAATAATGTCATTTTTTTGAAAAATTATAAGAGAGGTGGTAATCTGATAAGATTATATTTTGACCACTTTATGCCCATTCAAAGTGTAAACTAAAAAAAGGTTTTTAACTTTTAACCCTAATTCCCCCATGCTAGAGGCATATTCTTTTAGTTGGATTTTGTGCTTGTTTTTTTCCTCGCCAGTTTTATAATCAATAATGGACACCTGTCCAGAATCATGAAAAACTACTCTGTCAGGTTTTAAAATGCTTTTATCATTCAGAACAACTTCTCTTTCATTTAAAACTTCAACATTTAAAGAAAACAGATCTTGTAATAATGGATCATTAATAATCTGATTAGTTGATGCTGTGAAAGATTTTTTTTCTTCAGCATTAATTAGCCCCCTCAAATAAAAATCATCTAGAACCTTCTCTGCCTGAAATCCAAAGTGGATTTCTGCCATAATTGAATGAAAAAGACTTCCTGTAGTAGTTGATTTATATTTGTCATTAAATAGAAAGTCTTCAATCATAACTTTTTCATTTCTACTATCCTTTTTCAATGTTAAGATATTCTTGTTTTCAATTTTGGTGTCAGGCTTCACATCAGAGCCAATAATGATTGAATTGTTTTCTTTATTTACATTGTTTTTTGCAATAAAACTATTTAAAAGGGTTGCAAAAGAAGTTTGATCATCTTCCAATATTTCTTTTGAAATAATATAGTTTTCTTTAACTGCTCTGGTCAGCGAGACATACATCAAATTAATGCTGTCAATTAGCTGATTTTCAATTATCGATTTATATTTTTTTTCTGTCTCTTCATTGAAGAATTGAAGTTTTTTTGAGAAATCTACCATTGCTCTTATTGCATCTTCATTGTTTTTTATATTAATCCATGTTTTCATTCTGCTAGATGTTAGGCTCGAATCAAAAAACGGCAGAATCACAATTTCAAATTCTAGTCCCTTTGATTTATGAATAGTCATCACTTTTACAGCATTGCTGTTCTGAGGAGATTGTATTTTTGATTTTGACTTGTGCTTCTCCCAGTAATCAAAAAATGATTTGGTGTTTTTATCAAAAGAATTATTATACTCAATAATGGCGTCTAACAAGCCGCTAACTTGAATCAAATAATCATCAAAAAAGACCGTTGAATCAATTAAGCCTTCTGCCTGTCCATAGATTGATAAAGTTTTTAGGTTGTCGAATTTTTGATTAAAAAATTTTTTAAATAACTCTTCTACCAATATCTCTTTATGATCAACTAAAAATTTTGATGCATCGACTTCAAGGTATCTGCTTAAATATTTTAAAACCTTGAGCTTAGTGTGTTTATTTTTTGGATTATGAATTAATCTCAAAAGATCTACAATAAAGCATGCTTCAGTTGATTTATCAAGATATAACATCTCATCAGAATTAACATTAATGTTATTTTCAATTAAGTGGCCGGCAATTATATTACATTCATAATTTGATCTGCAAAGAATTGAGATGTCTGATAAATCGAAGGTTTCTGCTTTTTTATTAATTATTTCTATAATTCTTTCTAATGTTTTTTCTGTATATGTTTCTTTATTTTTTTCTAATAGACAAACCTCAATTTTCCCAGTAAAATTATTATTAGGCTTTTGTTTAAATGAAATGAAATTTGATTTAAGTTTTGTTGAGCTAAAAAAAGCTAAAATGTGTTCAAAAAAAGCATTATTAAACTCAATAATGTGTTTTGCACTTCTGTAGTTTTTTTCCAAATCTTTGTGTTCAATTTCAAGATTAAACATTTGATCTGAAGCAAGAATTGAGGTAAAAATTTCTGGATCTGCTCCTCTCCATCTATAAACTGATTGTTTAGGGTCCCCAACTAAAAACAGCTGGCCGGGCGACTGGTTTTCTTCAAAATTTAGTAATGAATGTGATGCTAAAGGAATTATATTGTTCCATTGAAGATTAGAGGTGTCTTGAAACTCGTCTATATAATAATTTTTAAATCTAGTGCCTAGCTTTTCATAAATATATGGCGCTGGCTGATTGCTCACGTTTTCAGAGATAAGTGAATTAAATTCAGAAATTAAGAGGATATTATTTTTCTCTTGAAAGCGCTTTGAAAAAGTCTTGAGCTCGTTTATTAATACATTTTGAATATGGTTGTTTGAGGCATTAGTAAAAACTGAAAACTGGTTTATTTTTTTTATAATTTCCTTTAAATCAAAAAGAATTTGTTCTTCAAATCTGTTTTTTTCAATTTCAAATTTCTTTTTTATTAGCGTTTTGGTCTCTATTTTTTTGTTTATAGATTCTAAATCTATTGTTTCAATTTTGTCTTGTTGAATTTTATTTAAAAAGCTTGTGAAAGTATTATTTGTAAAAACTTGTTGATCAATTAAATCTGAATACTTATTCTGTAAACCTTTAGAAAAACTAAGTATTTCATTTTTTAGCCTCTTGTTTGTGTCTGAGTAGAAGTTTTTAGTTTTTTTAAATCCTTTTTCATTTAATTTTTCAATCTTGCCTAAATCTTCGTTAAATGACTCGTTTAGCGTATACTTCATGAGGTCTTTTAAATCATTTGTAATATCCCATGAATTATTTCTTTCGGCTTTACCTATAGAAAAGTCTGTCAACAATGAGACAAAAAGCTTTTCTGAGCCAATATTATCCAAAAAATCATATATAAAGTCCTCTATAAAATCCTCATGATCAATAATTAAGTTAAAGTCACTTGATAATGCTAGTTCCTGAGAAAACGATCTAATAATTCTATGATTGAATTTGTCAATGGTGCTTATTTGAAAAAAGCTGTAATTATGAAGTATTCTGTTTAGTATGAATTTTGCTTTGTTAGAAACCTCCGTCTTTGTAAGCTTAATTTTCGAAGCAATCAACCCATATGTTTTAGATAGGTCAATTTCGTTAGATATTAAACACAATTCTTCAAGAACTCTTTTTTTCATTTCATTAGCTGCATTATTTGTAAACGTAAGAGCTAGAATGTTTTTATAAGTGTTATGATCATTTATTAATAGTTTAAGAACAATGTCTTTAACTAAAGAAAATGTTTTTCCTGAACCAGCGCTGGCATTAATTATTTTTATGTTTGGTTCTATCACGCGATATAAAATGATTTATGTAATTTTATACAACAATTTATAACAAATACTATGAGTTTCCAATTACCAGAACTTAACTATGGCTTTGATTCATTAGAGCCTCACATTGACGCTAAAACAATGCAAATTCATCATGGGAAACACCATGCCGGGTATACTTCTAATCTAAATGCTGCTATTGAGGGGACAGATTTAGAAGGAAAAAGTATTGAACATATATTGTCTAGTCTTGATCTCTCAAACTCTGCTGTTAGAAATAATGGCGGAGGCTATTATAATCATTGTTTGTTTTGGGAAATAATGAGCCCTAATGGAGGGGGGTCTCCTTCTGGAAATCTTCTTTCTGCAATTGAAAAAGCTTTTGTTAGTTTTGATGACTTTAAGGCAAATTTTTCAAAAGCTGCAGCTACAAGATTTGGTTCCGGATGGGCTTGGCTGTGTGCTCATTCTGATGGCTCTCTTGAAATTTGCTCAACTGCAAACCAAGACAACCCATTAATGAATGGAATAGGCTGTGGAGGTTCTCCAATTTTAGGACTTGATGTATGGGAGCATGCATATTACCTTAACTATCAAAACAGAAGACCTGACTATATTAATGGTTTTTTTAATGTAATTGATTGGGCAAAAGTTGAACAAAAATACAATAGCTGTATTTAATAAGCTCTTTCGTTAGAACCTTCAAAGTAATTTATAAAAGCTTGGTTAACAACCTTGTTTCCGCCTTTTGTTGGATAGTCTCCAGAAAAATACCAATCGCCTAAGTTGTTAGGACACGCCTTGTGTAAATTATTAATGGTTTGATATATTACCTCAACCTCAGCATTAATGTCCTTTTCTTTAAGCATTTGTGATATTTTAAGACTCAATTGTTCGTCAGAAAAATCTGAATAGACTTTTTTTACAATGTTTTTGATCTTGGAAGCTTCTTTTTGGTTTTCAGAAATACAAGTCTTATATATTTCTTCTAATTTGTCTTTTTTCCCATTTTGCTCTAACAATGAAACAGCGGCTCTAAACGCTATTAAATCTGTCATCTTAGCCATATCTATTCCGTAACAATCTGGAAACCTAATTTGTGGAGCGCTAGAAACAATTATAATTTTTTTTGGAGAAAGCCTGTCGAGCATTTTAATAATACTTTTTTGAAGTGTAGTTCCCCTAACTATACTGTCGTCAATAATTACTAAGCTATCCGTTTTTTTTAAAGAACCATATGTAATATCATAAACGTGTTTTACTAATTCATCTCTACTTGAATCATCAGTTATAAATGTTCTTAATTTAGCATCTTTAATAGCAACTTTTTCAATCCTAGGTCTTAATGAAAGAAGTTTTCTGAGTTTTTCTTTAGAAATATTGCTTCCGAGATTTAAAATTTTTTCTTCTGCATAGTTATTTAAATAATCTTGGGCTTTATGAACCATTCCAAAAAATGAAACCTCTGCTGTGTTAGGGATGTAAGAAAACACCGTGTTCTTTAGATCATAATTTATGGCTTGTAAAATTTGAGGAAAAACTAAGGCTCCAAGGGTTTTTCTTTCGTTATATATTTCTGCATCACTTCCTCGTGAAAAATAAATTCTTTCAAAAGAACATGACTTTTTTTCTTCAGGTTTAGTAATGTTTTTTTGAATGATTTCTCCGTCTTTTTTTATGATAACACAATTTCCTGGATCAATTTCATTAATGTCTTCAAAAGCTGTGTTAAATACAGTTTGAATTACGGGCCGTTCCGAAGCTATAACAGCAACTTCATCATCATTATAAAAGTAAGCGGGTCTAATTCCTGAAGGATCCCTAACAACAAATGCATCACCATGTCCAACCATTCCGCCTATTACATACCCTCCATCCCAGTTTTTTGTAGCTTTTTTTAAAACTTTAGAAACATCTAATTGCTGGCCAATGATTTTAGAAGCATCTAGCTTAGACACTCCTTCTTTTTTTAGTTTTTTATAAATTTTTATTACTGCTTCGTCTAAAAAGTGTCCAATATTTTCCATAACAGTAACAGTATCCGACATTTCTTTTGGATGTTGGCCCAAGGAAACTAAATCATCAAAAAGTTCTTTATTATTGGTCATATTAAAGTTACCTGCAACAATTAGGTTTCTATTCATCCAATTGTTTTGCCTTAAGAAGGGATGAACCGCATCTTTACTGTTTTTTCCAAAAGTGCCATATCTAACATGTCCAAGAAAAAGCTCTGAAACATGCGGAATCTCTTTTTTTTGTAGTTCTAAATTCCCTTTAAGATGTGGATTGTTGCTTATTTCCGATTGAATTCGGTTGTTAGACAGTTCAAAAATCTCTTTAATTGGATTTGGGTTCGCTGACCTCTCTCGATGCATAAACCTTTCTCCAGGTTTGGAGTCTAGTTTAATGCTGGCAAACCCTGCGCCATCTTGACCTCTATTATGTTGTTTTTCTAACATTAAATACAGCTTGTTTAAACCAAAGGTTGATGTGCCGTACTTTTTTTTATAATATTCCAGGGGTTTGAGCAACCTAATTAAGGCTAATCCGCATTCGTGATTTAAGTGGTCGCTCATTGTTTAAAAAACAAAATAACGAAATAGTTGTGAAAGTTATGTCAAATAAGATTTGAAAATTTCAAGCCTTTTGCTTAATGTTTGCCTATCTAATTTTCTTAAACCTTCTATTCCAAAATCTTCAACACAAAAAGAGGCAGTTAAAGTTCCATATAACATAGCCTCTTTAATTTCTTTGAAGCGTATTTCATTTTTAGTCGCCAAAAATCCTGCTATTCCACCCGCAAAGGAATCTCCTGCGCCTGTTGGATCAATAAGGTTTGTAACAGGAAAAGCCGGAAGCATGTATTTGTTTTGTGGATCCAAATAAATTGACCCGTGTTCTCCTTTTTTTATAATTACTTTTTGAGGGCCCATTTTTAAGATTTTTTCGCCTGCATTAAAAATGTTTTTTTCACTCGTAAGCTGCTGGGCTTCTTCATCATTAATTATGATTAAATTAACTTTTTTTATTACTGATAAAAGCTCACTAAAGGCATTGTCCATCCAAAAGTTCATTGTATCCATAATTATAAATCTATTTGGATTTGTTGACTGATTAATAACATCATTTTGAACAGCAGGATGTAAATTTCCTAAAAGAACTATTTCAGATGATGAAAACTCCGGGTTTAATACAGGTTTAAATTTTTCTAAAACGTTAAGCTCGGTTGTAATTGTGTCTCTATTTATCATATTTTCATGATACTTTCCTTTCCAATAAAAAGTCTTCCCCCCAATCACTTTTTCAATCATCTCTGTATTAATTCCTCTGTTGTTAAGAAATTTTATTTCTTCTTCAGGAAAATCTTCTCCGACTATTGAAACAATTGCTAAATTATTTGTTAATACACTGGCTGCGATGCCAATGTAAGTTCCCGCTCCCCCAATTATTTTTCCTGAGCTTCCCGAGGGGGTTTCAATGTCGTCAAACGCGACAGTTCCAGTTATAAGTACTTTTTTCATATTTAATTTTTTTCGTAATAATCATCAGTTTTTAAATCTTTGTTTTGGCTTGCTTGAACAGCTAAAAAATCACATCTTTCATTTGTAGGGTTATCACTGTGTCCTTTTACCCAAAAAAAACGGACTTTGTGTTTTCTATACACTTTTAGAAAACGGGTCCACAAATCAGGATTTTTTTTGTTCTTAAATTGTTTTTTTTCCCAATTTTCAACCCATTTTTTCTCTACTGATTCGCTTACATACTTTGAATCGGTATAAATGTGGACATGTTGTTTTTCTTTTTTGATTTTTTCGAGGGCAACAATAACTGCCAACAGTTCCATTCTGTTATTTGTGGTTTTTTTAAAGCCTTCAGAAAATTCCTTTAAATAGTCTGTGCCAAATTTTTGCATAACAATCCCATACCCCCCGGGGCCCGGATTTCCTCTTGAAGAACCATCAGTGTATATTATAATATCAGGATTCACGTAAAATATTTTCGATTATTTGTGGATAAAATTTATGTTCCTCGACTAGAATTTTTTTTGCTAAATCTATTGGACTCTTGGTATTTGTTTTAATCTTTTTTTGGAATATAATGTCCCCCTCATCATAGTTTTTGTTTACAAGATGAATAGTAAATCCTGAATACTGTTCGTTGTTTTCTAATACGGCTTTATGAACATTGATGCCGTACATGCCCTTTCCTCCATATTTTGGGAGCAGCGAGGGGTGAATATTAACAATTTTATTTCTAAAAAAATCCGTTATTTTTTCAGGGATTTTTTTTAAAAACCCTGCCAACACAATCAAGTCGGGAGAGACCTTTTGTAAATCATTTAAAACCTTGTCTGATTTAAGTTCATCATTGTTGAATATTAGTTTTTCTAAACCATTTATTCCATCTCTTTTGAGGACACCAGCCTTCGGATTATTACAATATAATTTTAAGACTTTAACGTTTGGGTTTTTACTAAAATACAAATAAAGGTTCTCAACACTAGACCCTCCTCCAGAGGCAAAAACAACAATTTTTTTCATTAATTATATCTGTTATAAGGGGTGTCATAAAATTAAGTTAAAAATATAAGTTTATAATACAAAGTTTTATATTTTTACCACAACAATAAATCAATTATTATGTCAGATATTTCTTCAAGAGTTCAGGCCATCATCGTTGACAAGTTAGGTGTTGACGAAAATGAAGTTGTTCCAACCGCTAGTTTTACTAATGATTTAGGAGCGGACTCTTTAGACACGGTTGAACTTATCATGGAATTCGAAAGAGAGTTTGATATTCAGATTCCAGACGATCAAGCTGAAAAAATCGAGACTGTTGGACAAGCTGTTCAATACATAGAAAGCGCAAAGTAAATTTTATGAGTTTAAAACGAGTTGTTGTCACTGGTCTTGGAGCTGTGACTCCAATTGGCAATGACATTCGTTCATACTGGGAGGGTCTTATTGCCGGTAAGAGCGGGGCGGACTTTATTACTTATTTTGACACCTCTAAATTTAAAACTCAATTTGCTTGTGAGTTAAAAAATTTTGATGTGCTAGACTATTTTGATAGAAAAGAAGCCAGAAAAATGGATAGGTTTGCTCAATATGCAATTGTCTGTTCTGATGAGGCTATCAAGGATTCTGGAATTATAGAGGACAAGGTTAACAAAGAAAGGGTTGGTGTCATTTGGGGCTCTGGAATTGGCGGATTTGAAACAATCCAAAATGAAATGATTACATATACAAATGGAGATGGAACACCAAGATTCAATCCTTTTTTCATTCCAAAACTAATTCCTGATATTGCACCAGGCATGATTTCCATTAGACATGGTTTTACAGGGCCTAACTTTGCAACAGTTTCAGCTTGTGCTTCATCTGCTAATGCTTTAATTGACTCATTGAACTACATTAGATTGGGTTATTCGGAAGTGATTGTTTGTGGCGGATCTGAGGCAGGAGTTACCATTGCTGGAATCGGTGGTTTCAACGCTGTTCAAGCTCTTTCAAAAAGAAATGACGACCCTAAGACTGCATCAAGACCATTTGATCTTGATAGAGACGGCTTTGTGCTAGGAGAAGGGGGCGGTTGTTTAATTTTAGAAGAATATAATCATGCGGTCGCAAGGGGGGCAACAATATATGCTGAAGTAATAGGTGCTGGGCTTTCCGCTGATGCATATCACATGACAGCTCCTCATCCTGATGGAAATGGGGCAATTGCTGTTATGAAAAACTGTTTAAATGATGCTAGTATTGGCCCCGGAGATGTAGATGCAATTAACATGCATGGGACATCAACGCCTCTTGGCGATAAGGCTGAGGCAAAAGCCATACAAGAAGTTTTTGGAGAGCACTCATACAATATAAATATAAACTCGACTAAATCGATGACAGGTCATTTATTAGGTGCTGCTGGTGCGATAGAAGCAATTTCATGTATTTTGTCAATAAAAAATGGTGTAGTCCCGCCAACTATCAATCATTTTACTGACGATCCAGAAATTGACCCCAAACTGAACTTTACGTTTAATAAACCTCAAAACAGAGAAGTTAATTATGCTTTAAGCAACACTTTTGGTTTTGGAGGGCATAATGCTTGTATTGCTTTAAAGAAACACGCCTGAAAATAGTACAAAATGGGGAAATTAAAATTAAACCATTTTCCTTTAGACGACACTTGTCATTTGATTGCTATTCACAGCAACAGCGAAATATTTAAAGTTGCTTTTGAAATAAATAAAAGCCTAAAAGTTTCTCTCAAAAGAATAGAAGACGTTTCATATAAAAACAAAAAAGCTTATCATTCAATTTATAAGTATGAATCTTTAAAATATGATTCTAAAATGTTTTTGTTTTCAAACAAATCAGCATCAGAAGACAATCATGCTTTACAGGGCTTGCTCTTTAAAGATTTGTCGCAATTGAATTTTATTCTCAGCGAATTTCCTAAAACTGAGTATTTTTTAAAAATTGAGCAAGGAGAATTTGATATTCCTTGGCTTATAAATAATTTGAAAAAGTGTTCAGGCATTCTTTCCTGCTATAAGACGGAAATCAAGAACGAAAAGTCAAAATATAACCTTATTTTTGAGTAATGAAATTTAAGAAAACTAAAATCATTGCAACTCTTGGGCCCGCCTCTTCAAGTAAAGAAATGATTAAAAAGCTCATAAAATCTGGTGTAGATGTTTTAAGGGTTAATTTTTCCCACGCCACTCATGAAGAAGTAGGAAGAATTGTTGACGATGTAAATGATTTAAGGAAAGAGCTAGATTCAAATGTAACTCTACTTGGTGATCTTCAGGGGCCTAAAATTAGAATTGGTAATCTAGATAATGATATTGATTTAAAGAAGAATCAGTCTTTATCAATTTGCTCAGATCTTACACAGAGCAATGGTGTTGATAAGATATTTATAACCTATCCCTCTTTTGCTAAAGATGTTAAGCCCGGTGAGAACATATTGGTTGATGATGGAAAATTAATATTTAAAGTTGTATTTACTAATAATAAAGACACTGTTAATATAAAGGTTGTTCAAGGAGGTTTATTAAAAGCGCGAAAAGGCGTTAACTTACCGAACACTAAAATTTCTCAACCTGCTTTAACCGAAAAGGATATTGATGATGCAAAATTTGCGGTAAAAAAGTCATTTGATTGGATTGCTCTTTCTTTTGTAAGATCAGAAAAAGATATTATACAATTAAGAGAACTAATTGAATCTCAATGCGATTACCATATCCCTATTATTTCAAAAATTGAAAAGCCTGAAGCAATAGAAAAAATTGACAGCATTATAAAAGCCTCTAATGGGATTATGGTTGCAAGAGGAGATCTTGGAATTGAAATTCCTTCTGAGGAAGTTCCTTTAAATCAAAAGAAAATTGTTTCTAAATGTAAAAAACATGGCATCCCTGTCGTTATAGCTACACAAATGATGGAATCAATGATTGATAGCTTAACCCCCTCAAGAGCTGAGGTAAATGATGTTGCCAACTCAGTAATGGATGGTGCTGATGCAATAATGTTATCTGGCGAAACTTCTATGGGAAAATATCCTTGCGAGGTCGTGAAAAAAATAGGAGATATTATTCATGGTGTTGAAGATTCTCCGTTAATTAAAATTCCAATTGATTTAATTGAGATAAAGTCTGACAGGCTGATTACTAAATCAATTTGTAAAAATGCAGCAACAATTGCGAACGAAATAGGCGCATCGGCTATTTGCACTTTAACAAATAGCGGCTATACTGGATGGCAAATTTCATCTTGGAGGCCTAGTTCTCTAGTAATTGTTTTTACATCAAATAAAAAGATTTTAACTCAGATGAATTTGCTGTGGGGAGTAAAAGGGATTTATTACAACAATTTTGAAAGCACTGACAAAACTGTTGAAGAGGTAAATTCGTTAGCTTTAGAGCATAAATACATTAAAAAGGGTGATTATGTGATTAACCTTGCTGCAATGCCTATTTATGATAAAGGCCAGGTCAACACCCTAAGAATTTCAAAGATTTAAAAAACTTAAATGGAAACTCAACGCCAAAGAAAGGTTAGTTCTTTGCTGAAAAAAGACTTGTCAAACATTATTCAATCTTTATTTAGGGAGCACACCAGGCAAAATCTTTTGATAAGCGTTACGAAAGTAAACGTTTCAATTGACCTCTCACACGCAAAAGTTTATGTAAGCGTATTTCCATCAAATATGGCTTCAAAGTCAATTTCCTTTTTACAACAAAAGGGATTAGAGATCAAAAAAAAGTTTTCTTCTCTTGCTAAAAACCAGCTCCGTATTATTCCTAATTTTGAATTTTACATTGATGATTCCCTTGATTACATCGACGAAATTGACAAGGCCTTAAAAAAAGGAGATAACCCAATCAAATAAAAAGTTGAAGTCTACTAATTTTCTTGCATTCAAATATTTGTTTTCAAAAACAAGGTTTAATATAGTTTCTATCATCTCTTTATTTTCAATAATTGTCTTAAGTGTTTCATATTTTTCATTCACCGTGATACTTTCTGTTTTGTCGGGTCTTGAAAATTACAGTCTAGAGTTTTCTAAGTCCTTTGATCCAGAAATTAAAGTTTCTCAAGAAGACGATCAGCTAATTATTCTTGATGATAGTGATCATGATTTTTTATCAAAATATGAAAATAATGTCACAAAGGTTTTAAAAGGGAATGTGTTAATTGAAAATAATAGAGAAATTAATTATGCCGAAATAATAGGAGTTGATAAAAACTTTAACAACGTTATTGATTTTTCTAATTTACTTGGCGCAGGCAGTTACAAGGGCTTAAATGAGTTTAATAGCTATACCAGCTATTCATTAACAGAAAAGCTAGATTTAAATTTATTCAATGCTGCAGGAGCGTATACTGTTTATTCAATAAATAACGTTTATCCCGATGTTTTATTTAGGCCATTTAAAAATAGTGTTGTCCTTTTTTCAGATGGCGTATTTACTTCCAGAAATGATAGTGAAGAAAATGTTCTTCTTGCAGATCTCTCGGTTGTTCAAAATCTATTTGGTTTAAGCAATAACGCATACTCTGAAATATATTTTTCTAATTCTAGGAGCACCAATGACTTAAAGCAAGAATTAAAAAATCATTTTGTAGGTTTTAAAGTTCAATCACACGATGAGATTAACGAAACTCTTTACAAAATGATTCAAAGTGAAAGACTGGCTGTAACATTAATTATGATTATGATAATTGTAATTTCTGCCTTTAATATTATCAGCTCTGTTGTCATGCTGGTCATTGAAAAAGAAAATGATATAAAAACGCTTAAGTTTTTAGGGCTAAACAACAAAGATGCTCAGTCT
>JAYOKR010000018.1:0-20563 GCA_038119895.1 Flavobacteriaceae bacterium | reverse complement strand
CACTTACCATCCAAAATTTAGTTATTGAATTACTTTGATAATACAAATTACCTTTGATCGTATCCCCTATCTTGACCGCTTTAATTAAATAAGGATGTGCCCCATCAAAAGTTGACATATAAATTGAATCACCTGAAACTATACCTGAAAGATACCTAGTATCACCAGAATTCTTTTTAAATGTACCAGAGATAAGATTTCCGTTTTGTGTAAATAATCCTAGACTTGGATAGGGTTTTTCAGGTCTAAATTCAGTTTTAAATTTTCCACTTATATCAATATTTGCATCAGTGCTAGAATTAAATTTAGGCTGATTACTTAAAAAAGCTTTAAATGATGTTTCTATTCCAGATTCTTCCTTTAAATATCTTCCATTTAAATACTGTCCCTCTGCTTTAACTATAATTACTGCATCAAATGGGGGCATGAAGATTTTAATTGAATCTGATTCTATTCTAATTTCATCATAAATAAGAGTTTCCTCACCATTTTCAACTTTCATTATAAGTTGTTCTGATTTTTCTAGAAATTCAAAGTTAAATGGAAGAATTGAACCATCCATGGTTATCATTTCAGCTCTGTACTTTCCAAGTTTGGGTTCCGGTGAAACACTAGAACATGATAGAATAAGTATTATCGATAAAGTGAAAATTAATAAATTTTTCATGTGAACTCAACAACAGTACATATATCAAAAATAATTTAAATTAAACATTTATACTTTTATAATTTACTTTTTTTTATTTTAACAATTAAGTGAATAAAAGAGTACTTAAAATACACGAAAATGACAATATTATAGTTGCTCTAAGGGATTTAAAAAAGGATGAAATTATCAATCTAAATCCTTCCTTAAAACTTAAAAATAATATAAAGGCAAAACATAAATTTTCTATAAAAAACTTAAAAGTAGGTGATCCAATATATATGTATGGGGTTATTGTTGGTAAAGCAAAAAAAAGAATAAAGATTGGAGAGCTAATTAGTACTTTAAATATTATCCATGAAACTGAAGATTATAAAATTTCAAAAAAAGAATTCAAAAAAAAATGGATTCCACCAAGTATTGATAAATTCTCAAAAATATCATTTTTTGGATATCATCGTGAGGGTGGAAAAGTAGGTACAGAAAATAATTGGCTGATAATTCCATTAGTTTTTTGTCAAAACAGAAATATTGAAAAAATTAAAAAAAATATAATACAATCCTTAGGATATTCAAGATTCGAAGATGAAGATTATGATTTAAGTGAATTAATAAATAAATATAGAAATGGATGTTCGGAAGAAGATATTCTAAATACTCAACTTAATCACGGTAGTTTGAAGAAAAAAAGAAATCCTATATTTCCAAATGTTGATGGTATATATTTTTTAACGCATGATGGTGGTTGTGGGGGAACAAAATATGATTCTATAACACTTTGTAATTTACTAGCAGGCTATATAAATAATCCAAACGTTGGAGGAGCAACAATTTTAAGTTTAGGATGTCAACATGCACAGATAAGCCTAATGAAAAAAGCACTTAATAAAATTTCTCCTAATTCTAACAAACCAGTCTATTTTTTGGAGCAACAAAAAAGTAAATCTGAATCTAAATATATTGCTGAAGCAATTAAAAAAACATTTGTTGGATTAATTAAAATTAATAAAATTAAAAGATCTCCTGCTCCTTTAAGTAAACTTACAATTGGACTAGAATGTGGAGGGTCTGATGGTTTTTCTGGAATTTCTGCAAATCCAACATTAGGATTAGTTTCTGATATAATCGTAGGTTTAGGAGGATCAGCGATTCTTTCTGAATTCCCTGAACTAAACGGAGTTGAGCAAGAGTTAATAAATAGATGTCAGAATCTTCAAATAGCTACAAAATTCACTGAATTAATGACAAACTATAATTCAAAAGCAGCTGAGGTTGGTTCTGGCTTTTACGCAAACCCATCTCCAGGAAACATAAAGGATGGATTAATTACAGATGCAATTAAGTCAGCTGGTGCAGCAAAAAAAGGAGGCACATCTCCAATTGTAGATGTTTTAGACTATACTGAACAAATTAAAATTAGTGGATTAAATCTGTTATGTACCCCTGGAAATGATGTTGAATCAACAACTGGACTGGCTGGATCAGGCGCAAATATTATTTTATTTACAACAGGTTTAGGCACACCAACTGGAAATCCAGCTGTGCCAGTTTTAAAAATTTCATCTAACACACATTTATATAATAAAATGAATGATCTTATAGATTTTGATACTGGATCAATTATAGAGGGTAAAAAAAGCATTGATGAATGCGCAAAAGAGTTATTGAATTTCATAGTTTGCATTGCTAGTGGAGAAAAAGAAGTAAAAGCCAGAAGATTAAATCAAAATGATTTTATACCTTGGAAAAGAGGAATTTCTTTATAAATACAATCTATGAATATTAAATTTTCTTTAGAAAATAAAGTTGCTTTAATAAGTGGTGGAGGTAGTGGAATTGGAAAAGCAATTGCAAAAACATTTGCTGAAAAAGGAGCTTATGTCAATATTATTGATACAGATTTTAGCAGCGGTAAAAAAACTGTTGATGAAATTAAAAAGAAAGGATTTGAAGCTTCAATACATAAATGTGATGTATCTAATTTTAGTGAAGTAGAAAATATTGTACAAAATATTAATAGAAAAACTCATATTAATATTTTAATCAACAATGCTGGAATAGCTCATGTTGGAAATATTGAAAATTGTAGTGAAGATGAATTAGATAAAATTTATAATATTAATATTAAAGGTGTTTACAATTGTACAAAGGCATGTATACCATCCATGAAAAAAAATAAAGGTGGAGTAATACTTAATATAGGATCTATAGCATCAATAGTTGGAATTAATGACAGATTTGCATATTCAATGTCTAAAGGTGCTGTACTTAGTATGACTTATTCTATTGCAAAAGATTATTTGAATTATAATATCAGGTGTAACTGTATTTCTCCTGCTCGTGTTCATACTCCTTTTGTAGATGGATTTATAAAAAAAAATTATCCAGGAAAAGAAAAAAAAATATTTGAAAATCTTTCGAAAACACAGCCAATTGGAAGGATGGGAAAACCAACTGAAATTGCTGATTTAGCGTTGTTTTTATGCTCTAATGAATCTAGTTTTATAACAGGCTCAAATTACAATATTGATGGGGGATTTATAAAACTTAGCTCAAAATAATTAACTATGAAACTTATCAGATTTGGAGAAATAAACAAAGAAAAACCAGGCATTCTTCTGGATAATAGCTTAAGATTAGATGTTTCATCTTATATAGAAGATTACAATGAAGATTTTTTTGCGAATGATGGAATATTAAAACTGCAAAATTGGTTAAAAAAAAATAAAGATGGTTGTCCAATTATTGCTGAGAGTGTAAGAATTGGTCCACCTATCGCCAGGCCCTCCAAGATAGTTTGCGTTGGACTCAATTATGCACAACATGCTGCAGAAAGCGGAATGGATATTCCAGAGGAGCCGGTTCTTTTCTTTAAAGCAAGTTCAGCAATAGTTGGTCCTTATGACCCTGTAATCATTCCTAAGAATAGTTCAAAAACCGATTGGGAAGTTGAATTAGCAATAGTTATAGAAAAAAAAGCAAACTATATAAGTAAAGATAATGCTTTAGATTATGTAGCTGGATATATGCTTCATAATGATGTTAGTGAAAGAGAATTTCAGTTAGAAAGATCAGGTCAATGGGTAAAAGGTAAGAGTTGTGACAGCTTTGCTCCTTTAGGTCCATTTTTGGCTACTCGTGATGAAATAGAGAACCCTAATGATCTTAGATTATGGCTAAAACTTAATGGAGAAACAATGCAAAATAGTAATACTTCAGATTTTATATTTAATGTAGAATATGTAGTTAGTTATATAAGTCAATATATGTCTTTACTTCCAGGCGATATAATTTCAACTGGAACCCCTTTTGGTGTAGGACTTGGTCTTAATCCTGCTAAATATTTGAAAGAAGGTGATGTTATGGAATTAGGAATTGAAAAGTTAGGAGTGTCTAGACAGATTTGTAAAAAATATGGTAATTGATAGTCATCAACATTTTTGGAATTATAACCCAATTAAGGATTCATGGATTGATGATTCAATGTCAATAATTAGAAAAAATTTTTTACCCAAAGATTTAGAACCAATTCTTGATGAAAATGGTGTTGATGGATGCATTGCAGTTCAAGCTGACCAATCTGAACTTGAAACACAATTTTTAATTGATTGTGCATGTTCAAATTCTTTTATTAAAGGTGTAGTTGGCTGGATTGATTTAACTTCTGACAAAATTGATAATCGCCTAGAACATTTTTCAATAAACCCTTCTTTTAAAGGACTTAGACATATAGTTCAAGCAGAAAAAAAAAATTATTTACTCAGAAAAGATGTTCAACATGGAATTAGCAAACTAAAAAAATATAATTTAACATTTGATTTACTTATTTATCCAAATCAAATCATAAATGCTGTAGAACTAGTAAAAAAGTTTCCAGATCAAACATTTATTTTAGACCACATGGCAAAGCCAAATATTTCACAACCAATTTCAGATGAATGGAAATATGGTATTAAACTATTATCTGAAAATCATAATGTTAGTTGTAAAATTTCAGGAATGGTTACTGAAACTCAAAACTTTAAATTCAATAACAATGATTTTACACCATTTTTAGATGTTATTTTTAATTACTTTGGTTCTGAAAGAATTATGTTTGGCTCAGATTGGCCAGTATGTTTGGTTGCAGCTTCATATGATCAAACAATAAAAATAATTCATAATTATCTTGAGAATTGTTCAAAAAAAATAATAGACAATATCATGGGGAATAATGCTATTAAAATTTATAATTTGTAGTATGGAATTACTATTAAACAAAAAAGTAATAATAGTAACCGGAGGTTCAAAGGGTATAGGTGCAGGTATTGTTAATGTTTTAGTTAATGAAGGAGCGATTCCAGTAATTATTGGAAGAAACAAAAAAGATATTTTAAAAGAAGTGTCGAATTATAAAAAAAAGGGAAATGAAATTGGATATGCTTTTGCAGAACTTAGTAAACCAGATGAGTGTGAAAAAGCTGTAAATAAAATTATTAAAGAATTTGGAAGAATTGATGGTTTAGTAAACAACGCAGGTGTAAATGATGGAATAGGACTGGAAAACGGTAGCTATAAAGATTTTCTTTCTTCTATCAAAAATAATCTCGGACATTATTATCTAATGGCTCAACTTGTCCTTCCTGAATTAAAAAAAAACAAAGGCTCTATTGTTAATATTGGATCAAAAGTATCAATAACTGGGCAAGGAAAAACATCTGGATATGCTGCTGCTAACGGAGGAAGAAATTCTCTTACAAGAGAATGGGCTGTTGAATTATTACCATACTCGATCAGAGTAAATTCTGTTATAGTTGCTGAATGTCTAACCCCATTATACAAAAAATGGATAAATCAATTTGAAAATCCAGAAAAAAAGCTAAAATCGATAGAAAACAATATCCCACTACAAAAAAGAATGACAACTGTAGAAGAAATTGCTAATACAGTGGTTTTTTTACTTTCAGAACGTTCAAGCCACACTACAGGTCAACTTATTAATGTCGATGGTGGTTATACCCATCTTGACAGAGCTTTAAATAATCTATAAATGAAAAAATATTGTCTAGCATTGGATCTTAAAGATGATGTAGATAAGATAAATGAGTATAAAAATTATCACAAAAATATATGGCCTGAAATAAGTAAAAGTTTAAAAGACTCAGGAATTTTAAATGCAGAAATTTATAATACTGGCAATAGACTTTTTATGATAATTGAAGTTGATAAAACATTCTCTTTTGAAAAAAAATTAAAAATGGATTTAGAAAATTCTAAAGTTCAAAAGTGGGAAGAATTGATGTGGAATTATCAACAAGCTTTACCTCATTCTAAAAAAGGCTCTAAATGGGTTTTAATGACTAAAATTTTTGATTTAAATAAAAAATAATTTTATGGACAATAGATATCCCTCGGTAGAAGATTTACGTGAACTGGCAAAAAAAAGAATTCCAAAATTTGCATTTGAATATTTAGATGGAGGCTGCAATGAAGATGTCAATATTAAAAAAAATACTGATAGAATAAGAAAAATTGAACTTAAACCTGAGTATTTAATTAATTTTAAAACCACAAATCTAAAAACTGAGCTTTTTGGAAAAAATTACGATGCTCCTTTCGGAATTTCTCCAATTGGATTGCAAGGTCTAATGTGGCCTAAATCTCCCGAAATTTTAGCAAAAGCTGCATTTGATAATAATATTCCATTTATTTTAAGTACAGTTACAACATCTAGTATTGAAACAATTTCTGAAATTACTGAAGGAAATGCTTGGTTTCAATTATACCATCCTGCTGAAGAAGAAGTAACTCTAGATATTCTCAAAAGAGTTGAAAATGCAGGTTGTCCTGTATTAGTAATACTTGCAGATGTTCCTTCTTTTGGATATAGACCTAGAGATATAAGAAACGGATTATCTATGCCTCCAAAAATGAGTATTAAAAATATTATGGAAGCAATAAAAAGACCTCAGTGGTTAATGCAAACTTTAAAGAATGGTCAACCAAATTTTGAAATTTTAAAACCATATATGCCAAAGAATTTAAATTTAAATCAGTTAGCCAAATTTATGAATACAACTTTTTCTGGTAGATTAAATGAAGAAAAAACCAAAAAGATTCGTGACAATTGGAAAGGAAAGCTTGTAATAAAAGGTATTGAATCAATTCATGATGTAGAAAAAGCCTACAATATTGGGCTTGATGGAATTATTGTTTCAAATCATGGAGGCAGGCAAGTTGATGTTGGACAAGCTACTATTGACTCTATGAATTCAATAATTCCAAAATATAAGAACAAAATAAAAATTATGATGGATAGTGGAATTAGAGGTGGAGCAGATATTGCTAGAGTAATGTCATGTGGAGCAGATTTTTGTTTTCTTGGAAGAACATTTATGTACGGAGTTTCTGCATTAGGTAAGAATGGTGGCACACACACTATCACTATGCTTAAAAAGCAATTAAGTCAGATAATGGATCAACTTAGTTGTGGTGATATATCAGATTTACAATTAAAGAGAATAAAATGATGAAGAGAAAGACACCTATTATCCCCAAAAAATTAATTTTTCCATTTATTTTATTGACATCATTATTTGCGTTATGGGGTTTTGCAAATGCTGTAACTGACCCAATGGTTCAAGCATTTAAAAAAGTTTTAGAATTATCCAATACAGAAGCTGCTTGGGTTCAGATGGCATTTTATGGTGGATATTTTTGTATGGCGCTACCTGCTTCACTATTGATTAGGAAATATTCATATAAAATTGGTATTCTTACTGGACTTGCACTATATGCAATTGGTGCATTATTGTTTTATCCTGCAGCTATTTCTCAAGAGTTTTGGTTTTTTTGTATTGGTTTATATATTTTAACATTTGGTTTAGCATTTCTAGAAACTGCTGCTAATCCATACATTCTTGAATTAGGTCCAAAAGAAACTGCCACTCAAAGATTAAATTTTGCACAATCTTTTAATCCATTAGGTTTAATATTAGGTTTAGTTATAGCTCAACAATATGTTTTGAAAAAACTTAAATCAGATGAAATTACTGATTTTAGTATTCTAGATGAAGTTTCTAAAAACCTGATTAAAACTACTGATCTACTTGTAATAAGAGATCCTTACGTAATCCTTGGTTTTATAATTATAGTTGTATTTATATTGTTTAGCTTGACTAAAATGCCGAATATAAAGGATGAAAGTGATTCTGAAAAATCAGTATTAATCTTCCAAAAATTAATTAAAAATAAAAATTATAGAAATGGAGTTTTTGCACAAGCTTGTTGCGTTGGTGCCCAAATTATGTGCTGGACTTACATATATCAATACTCTGAGGCAATTAATATTGACAATGTTACTGCAGGCTATTATCAAATGGCAGCATTTATTCTTTTTTTCTTTGGACGAGCTTTGGGAACATATTTATTAAAACATTTTAAGGATGGGAAACTTTTAATGCTTTTTGGACTATTTGCAATAATATGTTCTATCATGACAATATCAATTGAAGGAAAATTTGGACTATATTCTCTTGTTGGAATTTCTTTCTTTATGTCTATAAATTTTCCAACAATTTATGGTATTTCTCTCAGTAATTTGAAACAAGAAGAAATTAAGTTGGGGTCAGCAGGACTAATCATGGCAATTGTTGGAGGTGCATTAATGCCAAAACTTCAAGCTATAATAATAGATTTAGGAGGGTATGGTGTTAATGATATTAAAATTTTAGGTATTTCTGAAATAAATCTTTCATTTATACTCCCGCTATTTTGTTTTATTTATATTTCAAAATATGGATTAAAAAATTTCTAATTTTTAAATCTATCAGGATTTAATTCATTATAGAGTTTGTTATCTCTAAGACCTAAAAAAATAGGATTTAGATTTGATTCATTCCATTCTTTAATTTTTGAGTTTAAAAAATTAAAATTTTCTAAAAGGGAATCTTTAATATTTATGGATTCAGAAATATCATTTTCTAAATCAAAAAACATTGAGTCATTGCGTCTAATTAATAATTTGTGGTCCAATGTCCTTAAAGCCCATGTAATATATCTTGGTCTAGTTCCGTCATCTTGAGGAGGTTGATGGCCATTATTTCTCCAAAACAAATACTCATGTGGAGCATCATTATTATTTCCATTTATATATGGCATTAAGTTTTTTCCATGTAATGGATTTTTTAATTCAAGACTAGGATTAATCACAGATTTAATAGTTGCAAAGATATCTAAGGAAATAACAGGTTTTTCAAAAACAGTATTTGGATTTATTTTCGCTGGCCAGTGCATAACAAAAGGAACTTTTAATCCTCCTTCATATAACTCTCCCTTAAACCCTTTTAAGGGATAATTGTTCGATGAGTTAAATTTAGACCCTCCATTATCTGATAAAAAATAAATAATAGTATTATCTAAAATGTTGTGTTGTTTTAACTTGTCTATAATACCACCTACTCCATCATCAACAGAACTAACCATTGCTGCATAAGTTTTTCTTCTTATATCTTCGATATGATCATACCTATCTAAATATTTCTTTGTAGCCTGTAATGGACCATGTGGGGCATTATATGCCAGATAAAGAAAAAAAGGATTATCATTATTTCTGTCTATAAAATCAATGGCTTCACGTGATAATGCATCAGTCAAATATTCATTTTCATCAACACGTTGGTTACTTCTTAATAGTTTTGTTCTGTAAGCATCACCTTGACTTTTAACCTTAGTTTCATCCTCTAATGTCCATTCCTCAGGAAAGTATCTATGACCACCTGTTAAAAAACCAAAAAATTCATCAAAACCTCTATTTAACGGTCTTAATGACTCGTGAGCTCCGAGATGCCATTTGCCTATTGCAGATGTTATGTAGTTTTTAGATTTGAATAAATCAGCTAGGGTGTATTCTGAAAGTGGAAGACCCATTTTAGGATCTTTTGGAGTATATAAAATATTTAATCCGTAACCAAATTTATCTTGGTATCTACCAGTAATAATTCCTGCTCTACTTGGTGAACAAACAGGGTAAGAGACATATCCATTAGTAAAGGTTACTCCATTATTGGAAAGTATATCAATATTCGGAGTTCTTATGTCATTTGAACCATTGAAACCTACGTCATTATATCCTAGATCATCAACAAGTACAAGAATTACATTTGGAAGTGAATCATTTTTTGTTTCGCACCCCAATAATATAACTAGGAAAAAGAATAATTTTTTCATTAAGTTAGTGATGTTAGATTTAACTAATTTAATTTATTATTGTGAACATAAGATCACTCATTTTATTTGTTTTTATAGTTTTTTCCTGTGACACAACTATTGAAAAACCTAATATTTTAATTATTTACGCTGATGACCTTGGCTATGGCGATGTATCTTCTTATGAATCTGGAACTTTACAGACTCCAAACATTGATAAAATAGCTAACAACGGAATTCGATTTACAAATGGATATGCAAGTTCAGCAACTTGTAGTCCAAGTAGATATGCTTTATTAACCGGGACATACCCATGGAGAAATGAAAAGGCTAAGATAATTACTGGTGGAAACTTAATTATTAATCCATCTGAAATGACATTACCAAAAATGCTAAAATCTGAAGGATATCAAACTGGAATTGTAGGAAAATGGCATTTAGGTTTGGGTGATACAATCATTAACTATAATAAAAAAATAAAACCTGGTCCAAATGAAGTAGGATTTGACTACAGCTATATTATGGCAGACACACAAGATAGAGTTCCAACAGTCTACATTGAAAATGGGAATGTGGTAAACCTTAGTATGGATGATCCACTAGAGGTAAGCTTTAAAGAAAACTTTGACGGTGAACCAACAGGAAAAGATAATCCAGAACTTCTTACAACCAAATGGCATCATGGTCACTTTAATTCTATTGTAAATGGAATTTCTCGTATTGGATATATGAAAGGAGGCAAGTCTGCACTTTGGAGTGATATTGACATGGCAGATGAATTTTTAAATAAAGCAAAACAATATATAGATAAAGTTAAAGATGAACCATTCTTTTTGTTTTATACTTTACAACAACCGCATGTTCCTAGAACACCACATCCAAGATTTGTAGGTTCGTCTGGAATGGGCCCTAGAGGTGATGTTATAAAAGAAGCAGATTGGTGTATTGGTGAAATATATAATCATTTGGAAAAAAATAATTTATTAGAAAATACATTGATAATTATATCAAGTGATAACGGACCAGTTTTAAATGATGGTTATTATGATGATGCAGTTGAAAAAATCGGAAATCATACTCCATTTGGAGTACTCAGAGGAGGAAAATACAGCTTATTCGAAGCAGGGACTAAAGTCCCATTTATTACTTACTGGAAAAATAAAATTAAACCTCAAATATCAAATGAGATGGTAAGTCAAATAGATTATCTTAATTCCATTTCATCTTTGATAGGATCTGAAATCAGATCAACTGACGGAGTTGATTTATCTGATGTATTTTTTAAAAACGAAGGTTTCGGTAGAGATGATCTAGTTATAGAGGCTTCTAGAAGAACAGCTTATAGAAGTGGAGACTGGGTTATGATTCCTCCACACAATGGTCCTGCAATTCATTATAATGTAAATATTGAACTTGGGAATTCAGTTGACTATCAATTATACAACTTAAAAGACGATCCTTCTCAAAAAAACAATTTAGCTGAATCAAACACTGAAAAACTTCAAGAAATGATAGAATCTTTTAAAAAGATTAAATCATAGTCTGTACTCGTGCTTGACCCAATCAACTTCCATCACCCACTCACCCTCCATAGGGTTATCAGTAATCTTAGCGAAATTTAATATGGCAAACATCGGCTCAGGATAATTATCACCAAGATTTTCATTTCTATATACCTCCAAATCATCAAGTCTGTAAACTAAATCACTCCCCTCCCACTCAACTGAGTAAGTATGAAATTCATCAAGTGTAACATCAAAGCCTTTTCTGTAGCTCCACCAATCTCCAGTACAATCTCCTAAATCTTTAATTGCACCTGTGGTAAAATGATTTTTAGTATAATCCCCATGATGCTCAAAAATATCGATCTCACCTGATCCTACACTTGGCCAACAAATATCTTCATCAGCTTCTTGTACAGGTGATTCATTATTTCTAGCTCCTAAAATCCACCAAGCAGGGAACATACTTTTCTTACTACCACCAATTACTCTCAATCTTGCAGTCCATTTACCTTTAATAAATTCTTTTCTGTTTTTTGAAGCTATTCTCCCAGCAACGTATTGTGTTTTAGGATGTAGATTTCCAAACTTATCATAATTATCACATTCATAATCTTCTCCAATGTTGATTACTCTTAATTTTAAATTACCTTCACTTACTTCTCTGGTATTTAATTCACCACCTGGAAAATAACATTGTTTTTCGTCATTAACCCAAATTCTTTGATCTTGCCAATTTTCATCATTGAAATATTCAAAATCATCAAAAAAATCAACCTCCCAAGTTTTAACCTCATTGGTTTCATAATTTGATTCTAATAGTAATCCGCCTGCAACTAATATTATAAAAAGCAAAAGTATTTTTGTAGTATTATTCATATTATTTTTTTATAAATTCAAATTCAATTTGTTCAAGTGATTTTCCTTTAGTTTCGGGCAAAATTTTGATAAAGATAAGTAATCCTATTACTGCAATAAGACCATAAATTAAAAAAGTAATTGAAGCGCCAAGGTTTGATAATTCCCATGGAAAAACTTGTTGAATAAACCAACTCGTAAAAGAATTAACAAAGCCTATTACTCCAATAGCTAAACCTCTGTACATATTTGGAAATAACTCAGAAAGCATAACCCACATCACTGGTCCAAGTGAAAATGCAAAACAGGCGATAAATCCAATAATCCCAAGTAAAACTAGAATTGAATTAATTTTTATTGATAATTCTAATATTTCACCTTCTCTTTTAGAAAATTCATTTGTTCCAATTAAGTTTCTAATATCATTTTTAAAACTTACATCATCCAAAAAGATTTTATCAACTACGTTATTAGGATTTGATAATTCTAATATATTCAGCTTAATAGCATCGGAAGATTTTAATTGATACTCTGCTTTACCAAATCCATAAGAGCATATTAATAAGCTTAATGAAATACCTATCATACCAGTAATAAGCAATGGTCTTCTTCCAACCTTATCAATTATTCTGATTGCAATTATTGTGAACAAAACAGTTGTTAAACTTAGAAAAACACCTGATAAAAAAGCTGCATCTGTTCCTATGCCAGTTTGTTTGAATATTGATGTAGCATAAAAGTAAATCGCATTAATTCCTGTAATTTGTTGAACTATACCCAGAGCTAGACCAACAATCATAACAAATCTTAAAGAGGGTTTTAATAATATACTTAATGGTATTTTTTTGTCAATTGATTTATCATCAATTGATTTTTCAATCTCATTGAGTTCTTTTTTTGCTATATCATTTCCGTAGATTTTTTCTAAAGTATCTGAAGATTGTTCATTTAGTCCCTTAGTCACTAACCATCTTGGGCTTTCAGGAACAAAGAATAATGCAATAAAATAGACTAAAGCTGGAATAAATTCAATACCAAGCATATATCTCCAAACATTTAAATCATTTAAAAACTCAATTTTAGTATTGAATTCATTAAAAAAGTAATTACTTAAAAAAGCTGCAAAAAAACCTAATACAATATTTAACTGTTGTATAGAAACTAATCTTCCTCTTATTTTAGCAGTTGATATTTCAGAAATGTATATTGGAGCAAGAACTAATGCTGTTCCAAAAGCTATACCACCAATCATTCTTGATATATATAAAGTCTCATAAGAATAAGACAGTGCTGATGTAATTGCAGACAAAGAATACAAAAAGGCTATTCCAATAAGGATTTTTTTCCTTCCAATATTATCACTTAATTTTCCTGCAATAAGCATGGCAATCATTGCTGCAAAAGAGGGAGAGCTTACCACCCAACCTGTTTGAACTTCATTTAACTCAAATTCAGGACCCACAAAATTCATTACACCAGAAATAATACCTGCATCAAATCCAAAAAGAAATCCACCTAATGAAACTATAAATGATAAGAATAAAACTTTATTATTCACTGCTGCTGTTGTCTACAAAATTAATCATATTTATGGAGAAATATCTTTACTTAATTTTTAATGTTATAATACAGGTATTTAGTATTTTTACTTAAAATAACAACTTATGGTTTTTGATATTGAAATGATTAAAAAAGTTTATTCTTCAATGAAGGATAAAGTTGATATTGCAAAAAAAATATGTAATCATCCTTTAACACTTTCTGAAAAAATATTATACTCACATTTGTGGAATAATCTGGAGAATTCCTTTGAAAGAGGAAATGATTATGTTGATTTTGCACCTGACAGAATCGCATGTCAAGATGCTACTGCACAAATGGCTTTACTTCAATTTATGCAAGCAGGTAAAAATAAAGTTTCAGTTCCAACAACTGTTCATTGTGATCACTTAATTCAAGCAAAAATTGGTGCTGGTCCAGACTTACAAGAAGCTATAAATTCAAGTAATGAGGTTTTTAATTTTTTAGAGTCAGTTTCTAACAAGTATGGAATTGGGTTTTGGAAGCCTGGTGCAGGAATAATTCATCAAGTTGTTTTAGAAAACTATGCATTCCCTGGAGGAATGATGATTGGAACCGACTCACATACTGTTAATGCAGGAGGATTAGGAATGGTAGCAATAGGTGTTGGAGGAGCTGATGCGGTAGATGTGATGGCAGGAATGCCCTGGGAACTTAAATTTCCGAAACTAATCGGAGTTAAACTAACTGGAAAACTTTCAGGATGGACTGCTGCTAAAGATGTTATATTAAAAGTTGCAGGAATATTAACTGTTAAAGGAGGAACAGGTGCAATAATTGAATATTTTGGGCCAGGTGCTCAAAATTTATCTTGTACTGGTAAAGGGACAATTTGCAATATGGGTGCTGAAGTTGGTGCAACGACATCAACCTTTGGATACGATGAATCAATGGAAAAATACCTTAGAGCAACAGGAAGAGATGAGGTGGCAGATGAGGCAAACAAAATTAAAGATTATTTAACTGGTGATCCAGAAGTTTATGCTAATCCAGAAAAATATTTTGATCAAGTAATAGAAATAAATCTTTCTGAACTTGAACCACATATTAATGGTCCATTTTCACCAGACATTGCAACTCCTGTGAGTAAAATGGCTGAGACACTAGAGAAGAATGACTGGCCAAGAAAAATAGAATGGGGACTTATAGGATCATGTACTAATTCATCATATGAAGATCTATCAAGAGCTTCATCAATTGCAGATCAAGCGCTTAACAAAAAATTATCAACAAAAGCTTTTTTTGGAATAAATCCTGGATCAGAACAGGTCAGATATACTGCTGAAAGAGATGGTTTCCTTGATATATTTGAAAAACTTGATGCAAAAGTATTTACAAATGCATGTGGACCTTGTATAGGACAATGGGACAGAGCAGGTGCTGATAGACAAGAAAAAAACTCTATTATTCATTCTTTCAATAGAAACTTTGCTAAAAGAGCTGACGGTAATCCAAACACTCATGCCTTTGTTGCATCACCAGAAATGGTTGCTGCAATAGCAATCTCAGGTGATTTAGGTTTTAACCCTCAGACTGACACGTTAGTTAACAATAATGGTGAAGAAGTTAAACTTGATGAGCCAACTGGTTGGGATTTACCACCTAAAGGATTTGACGTAGATGACAAAGGTTATATTGAACCTGATGAAGATGGATCTGGTGTAGAAGTAATTATTGATCCAAATTCAAAAAGATTAGAGAAACTAGAACCTTTTTTACCTTGGGACGGTAAAAACATTACAGGTGCTAAACTACTGATAAAAGCCTTTGGAAAATGTACAACAGATCATATCTCAATGGCAGGTCCATGGTTGAGATATAGAGGTCACCTTGATAATATTTCTAACAACTGCTTAATTGGAGCAGTAAACGCTTTCAACCAAAAAACAAACTTTGTCAAGAATCAAATTAGTGGTGAATATGGTGGTGTTCCTGATATTCAAAGAGAATATAAAAAGAATAATATATCAACAATAGTAGTTGGTGATCATAATTATGGAGAAGGATCTTCAAGAGAGCATGCAGCGATGGAACCACGTCATCTTGGAGTAAAAGTTGTTTTAGTTAAATCATTTGCCAGAATTCATGAAACTAACCTTAAAAAACAAGGTATGTTAGCATTGACATTTGATAATGAATCTGATTATGATTTAATACAAGAGGATGATACTTTTAATTTTGTTGATTTGGATAACTTTAGCCCTGGTAATCAAATCACAATTGAACTACTTCACTCTGATGGAAGTTCTGACATTATTAAAACTAATCATACTTACAACTCACAACAAATCGAATGGTACAGAGAAGGTTCTGCACTTAATCTCATAAAAAAAGGGGCATAAAGCCCCTTATATTTAAAAATAAATTTCTGTTATTCTTCAGAATCTGAGGCAGCAGCCATTTCTTTTTCTAATTGATCAACTCCGAAATGATATTCTTGAGCAATCTTACCATTCTCATCCCAAACAAAAGTGATGTGGAAAGGAACATTATAAGAGTCTCCTGAATTTTTTCCAGTTGCAACCCAATTAAACCATGTTTGTGTTACGGTGAAACCGTTATCATAAGATGCTGTTTCTACCCAAACATCAATTCCATCATCCTCTTCACCCCATGTTAATTTAATGTCATTAAAGTTTTCATGATGAGCATTTACAAAATCAGAAATTTCAGCTACACCAATAGCTTCAGTACTATTAGCATATAACTCAAGTTCAGATGACCAAAGAGCTTGTAACCCTTTAACATTATTTGCTTCATAATTTTGATAATGAGCCCTAATCGCATTAGATTTTTCATCATCAAATGTGATTACAGTCCCTGTTGGTGCACATCCTATAAAAAGGAATGTAATTAATAATATTAAGTAATTTTTCATAATTGGTTAGTTTTAATAAGCCAATTTATAAAAATTACTTCAATAAAGTAAAAGAACCATTTTTTGTATATAAATCCTCAGTAAAAGAAACCCCACTTACTTGATAAAAATAATTACCATTTTCAGCATCTCTTCCTTTAATTTTACCATCCCAACCTGTTAGTTCGTTAGAGTTAGATTCTTCTGTGTAAATTAAATTACCCCAACTGTCAAAAACTTGTAGAATGATATATGTAAAACCGTAATATACAGGTCTAAAAGTATCATTATATCCGTCATTGTTTGGAGTGAAAGCGTTAGGTATTACAATTTCGTATTGATCTCCGACATATATAGTTTTAGTTTCAGTGTAAGAACAACCTAATATAAATTCAACTGTTAAAGAAACTTCATATACCCCCCTTTTTGTATAAGTATGAATAGCATTTAAATCACTTGATGTATTACCATCACCAAAATCCCAAAATACTTGAAAATAATTTTCAGTTGAAAGATTTGTAAATGTAATTGGGTCGTTAACTGACAATGCATTGAAATTTGTTAAATAGAATGAGTTGTATTCAAAGTCGGCTGAACCAATTACAGGAGTTTCTACTTGGAACACAATAGACTCTGTACATCCCAGAAAATCTGTTACTATAACTTGGTATGAGCCCTCAATTTTTGTATCCATAATCTCATTATCATCACCACTAACTAATCCATTTGACCATTCTATTTTATATGGTGCTACTCCACCTGAAACTGAAATTATATTTTTTTGATATACTTCCTTTGTTTCACATATGGCATAGAAATTTGTTTCAAGATTGATTTCTAAATCATCTTGGCGATTAATTGTAAATTCTTTTTCCGAAGTACAACCTTTTGAATCTGTAACCTTGACCAAGTAATTATTTGCAATTAATCCAGAAATATCTTCACTTGTATCACCATTAGACCAATCGAATGTGAATGGTGGATTTCCTCCTGACACTTGTAAAACTATACTTCCACTGGCAGGATTTTCACAATCAGTTGCATCATTCAAAACTCCTGTAATAGAAATTTCTTGAGGTTCGATAATAGTAAAGTCTCTTTGGATTTCACATCCTGAAGCGTCTTTTATTAGAACTGAATAAATTCCAGGAGACAAATTATATCTGTTTTGACCAGCTGACGAATCATCTGACCAAGCAAAAGAAATTGGAGCTACACCACCTTCAAAATTCATTTCTATTGATCCATCATCTGCACCAAAACAAGTTACTGGTGTAACAATTGGACTAACATCAAATAGTTCTGCATTATCAATTTCTATTTCTCTAACTTCTTCACATCCATTAGAATCAGTGATTGTTACAGAATAGGAACCAGCTGAAAGATCATTTCTCAAATTACCATTTCCAAAATCACTCCAACTATAAGAATATGGTGCAACGCCACCAGATGGAGTTATAGTTATTGAACCGTCATTTGCATTATAACAATTCAAGTCTGTTTTTTGAATATCTATAACTAAATCCTCAGGTTGAGTTAATTCAGTTGTGAAAGTAGCAGTACAATCATTAGCATCTGTTACAGTTAAGTCATAAATTCCAGCAGGAATATTAGATAAATCTCCATTTTCAAATACATTTCCTACATTCCTGTCATAAACATTTCCAAAATTATCTTTCCAAACATAATTAAAAGGAGCTGTACCTCCATTAACGGAAATATTTATTTTTCCTGTACTATCATCATGGCAAAGTATATTTACTTTTTCATCTAAACTAATTTCTAAAACTTGAGGCGTACTTATAGTGTGAATAAATTCAAAAGTATTACAACCATCTCTTAAAATTAATTTATAAACTCCAGGCCCTAAACCACTTTGATCTTCTTGACCTTGAACAATTCCACTTCCATTTTGAGTTGACCAATCATAAGTGTAATTTCCTGTTCCACCACCAACAGTAATATTTATTTCACCATCATTGTCTCCAAAACAGGTAATATTTTTTATTGAGTCCAAATTATATGTAAGTGGCGGTGCTTCTTTAATAGTAAATGTTTCTGTTACAGAACAGTCATTAATATCTTTTATAACAACGGTATATGTTCCAGGACCAAGACCAGATTGATCTTCTTCACTTGGATTTAATCCTGATCCATCGCTGGTAGTCCAAGTATAAAAATATGAGGCTTGGTTAGATACACCACCTCCACCAACTACATTCAAATTTATTGTTGCATCCTTAGCACCTGGACAACTAATATTGAAATTTCCATAAGATGAAATATCACTTGTTAAAGTTATAGGATTATTAGGTCCAAAAATTTCTTTAGATGTGGTAGATTTTGAAATACCATTTGCATCAGTAACTGTAAAGGAATAATTTCCAGCAGGTAAATTTGTAAATGTGTATGTTGTAGATGAAATATCTGAGAAAGTTTCTGAATACACTTGATTAAGATAAGTTGTTCCGTTAATGGAATAATCATAAGGAGGAACAGACTCTTGCTTAACATCAACCTTTATTGATGCTGTTGTGTCTCCATAACATAGAATACTATTACCGTTTGCATCGTGATCTATAGCAATTAAAAGTTCATTCGGTTGGGTTAGGGCATATGTTTTAGAAATTTGACAATTATTACTATCAGTGATTAATACGTTGTAAACTCCAGCAGTTAAACTACTTTGGTCCTCAGAATTTATTGATAATCCACTTCCATTTTGAGTAGTCCATTCGTAAGTATAGTCTGAAGTCCCTCCAGAAACTGTAATATCAATTGAACCATCATTTTTACCAGCTTCACTAATTTGAAAACCGTTATAGTCTGAAATAATTTCAGTAATTGCTAAAGAATCAGGTTGTACAATTTCAATATCCTTAGATTTTGTACATCCATTATCATCAGTTATAGTAACGGTATAAATTCCTGCTTTCAATCCAGTTTGATCTTCAGTATTTAGACTTAATCCGGAGCCATTAGTTGTAGTCCATGAGTAACTATATGCTGAATTTGTTCCTAGATAACCACCTGAGACAGAAATATCAATTTCTCCATCTAAAGATCCATTACATGAAACATTAAATCCGTTAAAATCTTTTTTTGTAGCAGTAATTGCAATTTCGGTTGGAGAAGTCAATGTGAAAGATTGAGAAACAGAACAATTGTTCTGATCTGTAACAGTAACACTATATGTACCTGCTGATAGTCCTGTTTGATCTTGCTCTCCAGCACTTAGACCGGATCCATCGCTGGTTATCCAAGTGTAGGTATAAACCCCTGTTCCACCAGAGATATTAATATCAATTTGCCCATCGGCACCACCAAAACAACTAACCTCAAAACCATTAGTTTTTGGAACCAAGGAGGTCAATGAAAGCTCGGTAGGCTCTGTAATTGTAAAACTATCAGTTGCTGTACAATCATTAGCATCTGTGATGGTAACATTATATGTTCCAGGTGATAAATCGCTTAAATCCTGAGTAGTTGCACTATATGAGTTATCCCCCGTCTTAGTCCAAGCATATGTATAATTAGCAGTACCTCCAGCAACACTTAAATCAATTGATCCATTATCATTTCCATTACAATCAATATTGGTAACAGAAGCCGAAGATGCCAATGCATCAGGCTCTGTTACTGAAAAAGATTTACTTATTGTACATCCATTAGCATCTGTTATTGTTACAGCATAAACACCAGGGGAAAGATTACTTATATCTTCACTTGTTGCTGAATAATTTCCATCACCAATTTTTATCCACTGAAAAACATAATTTGCTGTTCCACCAGTTGTTGTAATTGAAATGGATCCATTATCATTACCATTACAATCAATATTATTTACTGTTTCATCAACTATAGTCAATCCAGAATCTGGTTGAGTTAAAGTAATATTACTCGTTTCTTTAAAACAACCATTAGCATCAGTCA
>JAYOKR010000017.1:0-22796 GCA_038119895.1 Flavobacteriaceae bacterium | reverse complement strand
CCAGAGCTATTTTTTCCTACATCAAAAGTTATTTTAGCTGAAAGTTTATCATCAAGATTATAATTATAACCCAGATAGACTCTTTTGATTTCAAATGCATTTTTCTTTGAAGCATTTTTTGTAAAATCAGAGTTGAAATTCCAAAATATTGTTGAAAAAACTTTTCCTTTAGCATCATCTTGGCTAAATGAATTTAGTGTTAAAAAAACAAAAGAAAATATTATTATGTTTTTCATGAGTTTAGTTTAGTCATGACAAATATCACTTAATAAAATTGTTTAAATGTTAACTTAACGTTAAGAAAAAAGCCACCTCAAACAAGGTGGCTTAAAAAAAAGATCAACGACTAAACTAATCTCATTTTATTCTAAATTATTAATGATTTGTTTTTATGATGTTAAACCAATATTATCAAATCTTAAAATTATAGTTCACAGAAAACTTTAGTCCTTTATTTCTATATGAATAAATCTTTTCAGCACTCTTGAATGATTCTGTTACACTAAGAGTTTTATTATTTAGTAAATTTTCAATTTTAAAACTAATTGACCCTGGATATCTTTGACTTAAAGTTTTTGAAAGCGTGAAGTTTAAGGAATTAAATGGTTTACTATAAATATCTGGACTAATTCCATTTCCAACAACTTCCAAAGTTTTTCCTTGAACATTGTAGTATAATCCAGCAATATGACCGGATTCATTTTTATATAAAATTCCAGAATTAATTAGATAAGGCGATTGCCCTTGAAGTTGTCTACTTCCAGTAAGTTTTTCTCCATTTCTTAATCCAAGGGTTCTTAATCTTTCCTCACTCGAACCATATTTTTGCTTAGATTCAATGAAAGAAGTATTCATATTGAAACTAATTTTTTCATTAATTTTTTTTCTAATCTCAAGTTCAATACCGTATACTGTTGCATCACCTAAGTTTCTTGGCTGAAAATTTTCTCTAGCTGATTCAAAATAGCTTAATTCTATAGGGTCTTTGAATTTTTTGAAGAAAGCACTAACTGCAAACATTTGGTTATCTACACTAAAATTTTCAAATCTTAAATCAAAATTATCGATGTAAGTAGGTTTAAGATCAATATTTCCTATATATGTGATATTCGATAATGGATCAAAAATTTGTGCAATAGAAGCTTCTTTAAATGAAGGTCGAGCAGTTGTTTTTGAATATGAAAATCTAAGATTTGAATTCTCAGTAATAGCCAAAATGAAATTTGAAGATGGAAAAATATCAAAAGTATTACTAACCCTTTCTCCTTTAAATTCTCTGTCTCCAGAGCTATCTTGTCCTGTATAATGAGTAAAATATTTTTCACTCCTTAATCCAATAATTGATCTAAATTTCGAATCAAATTTAAATTCAAAAGAGAGATATCCTGCTAAATTATTTTGATTAGCCATGTAGCTTTTACCACGTGATATTAAATTGAAGAGCAGATCTATAGAATTTCCATTTTTATTATTAACGGTCCATATGTTAGCCTCTTTAAGTAAATTATTAGGATTTCCATTTTCTAAAGTTCCCATATTAGTAGGTACATTAATTTGAGTCCTGAAAATATCAAACTCTCTTTCTTTGTACGAACCATAAACTCCATACTTTATTAACCCGTCATTATTGAATAATTTTAACTTACTAGTAAAATCAATTTTTGCAACATAATTAATTTCATTAAGATCTCTCCAAATTCTTCTAGGCTTTGTGTTCAAATTAACCACAAATTTCCCCTCATCAGTAATTTTAAAGGATGTTGTTCTATCATCTTTATCTTGAATTGATGATTTTGTTGGAGATATTTTCCAGTCGATTTTTAAATTACCATCATTTAACAAAGTAGTACCTGAAAGTAATATGTTGGTAATTGATCTTTCAGTATATTGAAGAACATGTTTTAAGTAAGAATTAAAATCTGTATCAGACCTTTCATTATCAAATACTCCAGCTGTTGATTCACCATTTTGTATGTGAAGAATATTTATTTTGTATTTGGAATTTTTAGATTTAAATGAGATTCCTCCTAAACCACTAATTGTTGCAATTTCTTTTCCAATATCTCCAGTTTGAATTACACTTGGATCCAAATTAAATACTGACTTGTTTTCATTTCTTAAGTATTCATTATTTTGAGCATTTTCATAGTATTCATTTTCATTCTTGTATGATATTGATCCATACCAGCCAAGTTTATTTCCATTATTACCGATATTTTTTTGATTTCCACCAGAAATTGAAAAACTGTAATCTCCTAGATTTGATTTTCTAATCCCACCCATTTCTTTTGAGTATTTCTTTGTAATTTGAGTTTGAATGGGGTTATTAAATATTTCCGAAAAATTATAATTTTTAGTTGGATCAACCGGTAACTTTCTAGTTCCATCATCAAACCCTAAAAAATCTGTTTTGCCGCCTTTATATCCAATAAAATTATCTCTATAATGCATACTTGGGTTAAATGATGTTCCAATAGAAATATTTAATTCTTTATTTGATGGAAACTCTTTCGTTTGCACATTAATAATTCCACCAGTAAAATCAGCTGGATTTTCAGCAGTTGAAGATTTAGCTATTATTATATTATCAAGAATGCCAGTAGGAAATAAATCCATTTGCACGGTATTTCTATCAGGATCTAAACCGGGAATATCTATTCCATTCAAAATAGATTTTGTATATCTATCACCTAAACCTCTTACAAAAACATACTTTCCTTCTTGAACTGATACGCCAGGTATTGACTTTACAGCAGATGCTATATCTGAGGCTCCATTATTTTTAATTCTTTGTGACGATAAACCATCAACTAAGCTAGCTGACCTTTTTTGAAACGATAATACTGATGATTCTGTATTTTGTTTAGCACTTACACTTACTATAACTTCATCTAGTCCTTCTGTCATAACTTCCATAGTTATATTAATAATTGCAGGTTCAATCCCCCTTATTTCAACATTAGAAATTTCAATAGTTTTATAACCTAAATAACTAACTTGTAAGGTATATATTCCTTCCTCTAAAATAATTTCGAAGTTACCATCAAAGTCACTTGTAGTTCCAGTTCCCGTTTCTTTAACTAGAATATTTGCAAATGGTATAGGATCTTGAAAATCAGAATCAATTATTGTTCCTCTAATTATTTGAGTTTGAGCCTGTATTATAGATGTTAAAAGTATGATAAATGAGTATAAGATTGTATTTAATTTATTCATTAGTCGTAATCTTTTTACAAAGATGAACCATGATAATTTTATTTGAGTTAAGCTAATATTTTATAGTTGTTAACTTAACGTTAATAAAAAACCCCACTTTTTATAAAGCAGGGCTTTCAAACAACTAAATCAGATTTAATAAATCAGAATTTACCTTTATTTTTTGCCATTGTCCAAGCAAATTTAGACATATCAGCACCAACAGAAGCAGATGACGAATCAACAACAGCAGAAGCAAAAGTTTCGCCAAATACACTTTTAGCTTCTTCATATGTTGTTTTCAAAGTATCATCATGATTGGCTTTAGCATCAAAAATTTGACCTCCTACTAATGAATCACCAACAGGAATCACAATTTCAAAGTTTTGGAAAACTAAATCTCCAGCTAAGAATGTGTCTTCGTCAGCTTCAGCATCAAGTTCAAAATCTTTTTCAGCTTGAAAACCATACGCTAAAAGTCCATTAATAGTTCCAGTAGCACCTTTTCTAAAATCAGCATATTCTCCATCACTAGCAGAATCTGAACCGATTAAAGTGATATTTTTTAAAGTAAATTTTCCTTTTGCAGAACCTTCAGGACCATCAATTTCTAACCCATGATCTGAAACAGCTTCAGCTATAACAGTAGCATTATCTACAGTTCCTGAATAAGCCTGATCTATATCAAGGCCATCATCACCTTGCCCCCAAACTAATAAGTTTGTTGCATTAACTGTCCCCCCAAAAAACTCTATCCCATCATCAACATTACCTATAACTTCAATATTATCAATTACAGTTTCAGTACCAACACCACCCAAAGTTAATCCATTGATCTCGTTATCTTGACCAATAAGAGCTCCACCGTGTCTAATCGAAATATATTTTATGATTCCCGAGTTATCAGCGGCATTATCACCTCCGTATAATCCTCTTGTATCATCAGCAGGAATACCTTCTATTTGGTATTCAGAGACATCACCTTTAAATGAACTGGGGGCTTTCCCTAATATTAGTAGACCTCCCCAAAGACCTCTTTGATCAACACCTAAGTTCGATCCAAATGCTTGACCTGGCTGAATATCATCAGCTTCGGAAGTCATAACAATAGGTTTATCTGCAGTTCCTTGAGCATCAATCTTACCACCTCTTGCAATACATAAAAAAGATGCATTTGTTTCAGTTCCTCCTTTAGCTTTTAGAATAGTACCAGCTGGAATTACTAATTCACCACCTTCAACAACAAAAACTCTTCCTGAGATTGTCCATATTTTATCAGCAGTTAGTGTTTTTTTAGATGATATTTCTCCGCTTAAAACAAAATTACCAGTTATCGATGCTGAAACTGTAGCAATGTTACTGTCAGACTTTCCATCATTTGCCTTATAAGTAAAAGAGGTGTTACCATCGGCATTTTCCTTAGCTTTAAAAACAGCCTTATTCCCTTCAATTGTCACATTTCCTAGTGAGGATTGAGATACAATAGAATAGGTTAAGGCATCTCCATCAGAATCAGTTGCAGCTAATGTAATTGTTGTTGTATCACCATCAGCTAAATTCATTGCCATACTTAAGTCAACTGCGATTGGTGGCACGTTAACTTTGATAGTTTCATCATTGTTGTCATCACTTTCACAAGAAGTAAAAATAAAAGTCAACATAAAAAAAGTAAATTTTAATGTATTTTTCATTATTTAAATATTTGTGACAAATGTCAATAATGAATGTTATTAGAATATTACTTTAATTTTATATAATTATAAATAATCAACAGTAAATGAAAAAACCACTTATTTTAATTGCTCTTTTTTTGATGTTTTCAACATATTCACAAAAACTTACAAAAGACATCAGTCTATCAAAAAAAATTGATGAGACATCAGGTTTAGAAATTGTAAATGACCAATTTATCACTCATAATGACTCGGGAGGTGACCCTAAATTATATTATCTAAATAAAAAAGGCAAAATAGTTTTTGAAAGAACTTTAGAGGGGGTAAAAAATAATGATTGGGAAGATATTACTAAAGATGATCAATTCATTTATGTTGCTAATATGGGCAATAATTTTGATAACCGTAAAAATTTATCAATTGTAAAAACTCCAATTGATCCCTCATCGAATAAAGCTGAATTAATTGAATTTATTTATCCCGAACAAGTAGACTTTACAACGGGATATCTTCAATCACAATACGATGCTGAGGCTTTAATTACAATAGATGACTATTTGATTATTCTAACAAAAAATAAGCTTAAAAAAATCACAGAGATATATGCTCTACCAAAAATTGCTGGTAAATACGAAGCAAAAAAAATTGGAAGCTTGAACACTCAGTTAATAATAACTGGAGGAGATTATGATCCAGAAACTAAACTTCTTGCTTTAACTGGAACTCTTATATTCAATGAATATTATATTCTCAAAATTGAAGATTTTGATCTTGAAATTAAAGAAGATTACAAAATTGACATGTATGAAATTCCAATAGGTAAAACTCAAGTGGAGGCGATAAAAATAATTGACTCTAATACTTTTTGGATTACATCAGAGGATGAAAAAAGTAGTTCTAGTGCTAGATTAATGAAGATTAAACTCTAGTATTTATTTTCAAAAAGACTTTTCCCTATAAAAAATATTAAATTGCATTAATGAAATGGGAAAATCTACTATCCTTAAAAAGACAAGGCGATAGTTTAAAACGTTTAAGATCTGAACAAGACAATACTAGAGTGGGTTTTGATGTAGATTATGATAGAATAATTTTTTCTTCATTTTTCAGATCACTGCAAGATAAAACTCAAGTAGTCCCTTTTTCAAAAACCAGTTTTGTTCACACTAGATTAACACATAGTTTAGAAGTATCTGTGGTTGGTAGAAGCTTAGGCAGAGTTGTTGGGAAACATATTTTAGACAAGTATCCTTATCTCAAAGAGATCTATAAATTTCAAATCAATGATTTTGGAAGTATTGTAGCAGCCGCTTGTTTATCACACGATATTGGAAACCCCCCATTTGGTCATAGTGGCGAATCTGCAATTGGCGATTTTTTTAAAATTGGAGATGGCATAAAATACAAATCTCAACTAACCGATTTACAGTATAATGATCTTTGCAATTTTGAAGGAAATGCAAATGGATTCAAAATTTTAACTGAAAGCAAAACAGGCTCTGAAGGTGGCTTAAGATTAAGTTATTCAACACTTGGAGCTTTCACTAAGTATCCAAAAAAATCTTTACCACATAGACCAACTGATCATATAAAGGACAAAAAGTATGGGTTCTTTTCAAATCAGTCTGATTTTTTTGATGAAGTGGCATCAGAATTAGGAATAAAAATAGGTGAGAATAATTATAACAGGCACCCTTTGACTTTTTTGGTTGAAGCTGCAGATGATATATGTTATACTTTAATTGATTTTGAAGATGGAATTAATTTAGATTGGATTCCAGAAGAATTTGCTTTAGAATATTTAGTCAAATTGGTTAGTAATTCAATTGATAAAAAGAAATATAATAACATGAGCTTGAAAGGTCAAAGAATCGCATACTTAAGAGCTCTTGCAATTAATACTTTGATTAATGAAGCCGTTCAAATTTTTATTGAAAATGAAGAAGAAATTTTGAAAGGAAACTTTAAAGATTCTTTGATGAGTAAGTCAAAGTATAAAGCACAAATGGAAGGAATAATTAAAATTAGTGTTGATAAAGTCTACAAATCAAAAGAGGTAATTGAGAAAGAATTGACAGGTTACAAGGTTCTTAATTTTTTACTGAAAACATTTACTAACTCTGTTATAAATTGGAAAGACAGTAAAGTAAGTGCATTTGATGAGCTTGCATTAGAATGTATTCCCAAAGAATACCTAAATGTTGAAACAGATCTGTATTCAAGTTTACTTGATGTGAGTTGTTTTATAGCAAGTTTAACTGATGGATTAGCTTTAGAATGGTATAAAAAACTCAATTAATGACTCAAGACGAAAAAGATATTTTTTATATGCAAAAAGCTTTATCTGAAGCGAAATATGCTTTTGAAAAAGATGAAATTCCTGTGGGAGCAATCATTGTTTCTAATGATAAAATTATAGCAAGATCACACAACCTAACTCAAATGTTAAATGATGTAACTGCTCATGCCGAAATGCAAGCAATTACATCTGCAGCCAATCATTTAGGAAATAAATATCTAAGTGAGTGTACTCTTTATGTTACATTAGAGCCTTGTCAAATGTGTGCAGGAGCGATTTACTGGACACAATTAGATAGATTGGTTTATGGTGCGAGTGATAACCACAGAGGTTACAAAGTTTTAGGAACTAATCTTCATCCAAAAACTAAGGTTAAATCTGGCGTTCTTTCAAAGGAATGTAAATTAATTGTTGATGCTTTTTTTATAAAAAAAAGAAAAGAAAAAGCTCATTAATCTTTATATAGATAATCATCGAGTTTCTTGTTTCTATATCTGTAGTATAAAAATAGAGGCATAAATAAAAAACAGAAGATTAATACGCTAATACCTATTGTTTTCTCACCATTTTCTGCTCCATTATTATTTATATATAGTCCGTAAAAAAGTAAGATGAGATCTAAAAAGAAAATTATATATAGAATGGATCTAAATATCAAACTATTTCAATTTAATATTCAACTCGTCAAGTTGACTTTTATCAATTGAAGAAGGACTATCAATCATAACATCTTTTCCGCTATTATTTTTTGGAAAAGCAATATAGTCTCTAATTGATTCATCATTATTCATAACAGCAACAAGTCTATCAAATCCAAAAGCAATACCCCCATGAGGTGGGGCTCCATATTTAAAGGCATTCATTAAAAATCCAAACTGATTTCTTGCTTCTTCTTTAGAAAAACCAAGAATAGAAAAAACTTGTTCTTGAAGTTTTTCATCATGAATTCTAATTGATCCTCCACCAATCTCATTTCCATTAATAACTAGGTCATATGCATTGGCTAATGTGTCTCCAGGATTATCATTAATTATTCCATCAACTGGAGATGTGAATGGATGATGCATTGAATGAAATCTTTCTGTTTCATCATCCCATTCAAATAATGCAAAATCTGTAACCCATAAAGCTTCAAATTCGTTGTTTTTTCTCAATCCTAATCTGTTCGCAACCTCAACTCTCAGTGAACCTAACTGATTTAAAGCTTTATTTTTTTTCCCTGAAATTATAAAACTCAGATCTCCAGGATTAGATTTGGTTAATTTTTTAAGCTCTTCTTCACTGAAAAATTTATCAATAGAAGATTTTACAGTTCCATCTTCATTATGTTTTACCCAAATTAGACCAAGAGCTCCAATTTGAGGTCTTTTTACCCAGTCAGTATATGAATCAATAATTTTTCTTGAAAATTCAGATCCATTTGGAATCTTGAATCCATAGATTGCTTCACTATCATCAAATATTTTAAACCCATTACCCTTAGCGGCTTCACTAATATTGAAGAACTCCATACCGAATCTTGTATCGGGTTTGTCAGAACCATATTTCTCCATAGCTACATTAAATGGAATTCTGGTAAAATCATTCAAATTATAATTTAAAAAAGTCTTAAAAAGATGCTTAACCATTCCTTCGAATGTATTTAGAACATCTTCTTGATTAACAAAAGACATTTCGCAATCTATTTGTGTGAATTCAGGTTGTCTGTCAGCTCTTAAATCTTCATCTCTAAAACATTTTACGATTTGAACATATTTGTCAAAACCACTTATCATGAGTAGTTGTTTGAACGTTTGAGGAGATTGTGGAAGAGCATAAAACTCGTTCTTATTTATTCTTGATGGAACAACAAAATCTCTTGCTCCCTCAGGAGTGGATTTAATTAAATATGGTGTTTCTATATCAATGAATCCTTGATCTTTTAAATATTTTCTTACTTCAAAATTTAAATTGTTTCTAAAAATTAGCTTGTCTTTTAGAACATTTCTTCTCAAATCTAAATATCTAAATTTCATTCTTAGATCATCTCCTCCATCCGTTTCATCTTCAATTGTAAACGGAGGGGTTTCAGCCTTATTTAAGATTGAAATAGAATTAACTAAAACTTCTATCTCACCAGTTGCAATTTTATCGTTTTTGGATTCTCTTTCAGCTACTTTTCCTGAAACAGAGATTACATACTCTCTACCTAGAGATTTAACAGTTTTTATTACTTCTGAAGAAGTTTTTTCTGAATCAATAAACAATTGAGTAATCCCATATCTATCCCTTAGGTCTATCCAAACTAAGAATCCTTTATCCCTAATTCTTTGAACCCATCCCGAAAGCTTTACATTGGAATTAATATTCGATTTTCTAAGTTGACCGCAGTTATGAGTTCGATACATCTTTATAAATATCTTACAAAAATACTTTTTAAAATATAATTGCCAATTAGCTAAATTTAAACTCTTTTATTTTTAAAGATACTCTTTTACTTAAATAGAAAGTGACAGGAACTATAACAAGAGTTAAGAATGTTGCAAATGATAATCCAAAAATGACTGTCCATGCAAGAGGACCCCAAAATATCACGTTGTCTCCACCTACATATATGTTGGGATTCCCATTAATAAATAAATTCATTAAATCTATATTTAGTCCGATAGCAAGAGGAATCAATCCAAGTATTGTTGTGATTGCAGTTAAAATTACAGGTCTTAATCTTGCTTTTCCTCCACTAACTATAGCCTCAAATACTTGATCTTTAGATAACATGTTGTCTTTTTCAACATTTTGCTCTTCTTTTTTTCTGTCTAATAAAAGCTGAGTATAATCAATAAGTACTACACTATTATTTACTACAATACCAGCTAATGAAATGATTCCAAGCATGGTCATTATGATAACAAACGTCATATTAAACATAATAAGTCCTAAAAACACTCCAATAAAGCTTAAGAATATTGAAAGTAAAATGATTAAAGGTTTCACAATTGAATTGAACTGAAAAACAAGTAATAATAGGATAAGCATTAAAGCCATCAACAAAGCAAAGTTTAAGAAATCTTGATTTTCATCTTGTTTTTCGATTTCACCAGTAAATTTAAAATTTACATTCTCTGGAGCATCAAACCCATCTAATTGAAATTTAATTTGATCTACAATTTCTTTTGCATTATAGCCCGCAAGAATTGAAGAGTATAGAGTAACAACACGAGTCAAATTTCTATGTTTAATTGCACTATATGTTTCAATATTTTCAGTTTCAATCATTGAAGCTATAGGTACCTCTTTCAATTGTCCATTGGACATGTCTTTAAAGATTACATTTTGATTTAGCAACAAAGATTTATCATATCTATCTTCTTCTTTAAACCGAACATTTATATCATAATCCTCCCCGTCTTTTTTGAAAATCCCAGCCTTTTCTCCAAATAATGATCGTCTTAAAGTAAGTCCTATTTGAGTTGGATTTATACCTAATTCTCCAGCTTTTTTTCTGTCAACATTAATTTTCAAAGAAGGTTTATTCCTATTTACATCAATTTTTAATTCTTCTATTCCTGCGATTTGCTGATCATTAATAAAAATTCTCATTTCTTCAGCTGTTCTAATTAAATCTATATAATCTTTACCGGTTATTTCGATATTGACTGGATAGCCTGAAGGAGGGCCATTTTGATCTTTTTCAACTGAAAGTGACAAACCTGGATATTTCCCATTCAATTTTTTTTGCACTTCTCCTCTAAGGTCTTCACTTGAGTATCCATTTCTATATTTAAATTCTCTTAGAGTTACTGTAATTTTAGATTTGTGAGGCATATCCGCTTGTGATCCAAAATCGTTCTCTTGATTTCCAGCACCATCACCAACTTGACTAAGCATAGATTCAATCATGAAATTTTGAGAATCAATAAAAAATTTGGAGTTGTTAATTACATCAATGACTTCTTTTTCAATTTTTTTTGTAATTGAATTAGTTTTTTCAATGTCTGTTCCTTGTGGATATTCTGCGTAAACAATAATTTGATTAGGTTCATTATCAGGAAAGAACTCAACTTTTGGACCAGCAATTCCAACTAAAATCATTGTCAAAAATAGTAATGCAATAGTTCCGAATAAAAATATAACTGAATTCCACCCTCTTAAGGCAAATCTTAAAAACTTCTCGTAATTTTGTTCAAGTGTTTCTAAAAATATTGTTCTAAACCTTAATGCTAAGGATTTTAAATAATAAGAGTATAGCCAAAAGAAAAGGTTAATTGCTATAAAAAGTGACCCAAAGCCTCTTGTTGCACCACCGAATAAAATCATTAAAAGTCCAATTCCCGATAAAACATAGGTCAGTTTAATCAAGTCTTTCTTAGATAGGTTTTTCTCATCGATACTCATAAATTTTGAAACGAGCATTGAGTTAAAGAAAATAGCAACAAACAATGATGAACCTAAAACTATAGAAAGAGTTATTGGAAGATAGATCATGAATTGACCAATTGTGCCTGGCCATAAACCAAGTGGAACAAACGCTAACACTGTAGTAGCAGTTGAAACAATTATTGGATAAGCTATTTCGCTAATTCCTAATTTGGCTGCTTCAATTCTTGACATCCCTTCTTTTTCCATAAGCCTATACACGTTTTCAATTACTACAATCCCATTATCTACAAGCATGCCTAGCCCCATTACAAGAGCAAATAAAATCATGGTGTTAAGACTGTATCCTAATGCAGAAATAATCATTAATGACATAAACATGGACATCGGAATTGCAAATCCAACAAAAAGAGCATTTCTAAAACCAAGGAAGAACATCAAAACAGTTGTAACTAAGAATATTCCAAACAAGATATTGTTTACAAGATCATCAACCTGACTAATAATTCTGTTAGACATATCATTCGTAATGGCAACCTCTAAGTCACTTGGGAATTCTACCTTTTGAACATCTTTAACGATTTTGTGTATGGTGTTGGCTGCGTTAATTAGATTTTTACCTGATCTTTTTTTAACAGCGAGAGAAACTAAATTTTTGCCAAATTCTCTTGCATAGCTTTTTTTCTCTGTTTCCTTAAAATTAATCTCTGCAATATCGCCAAGGTAAACTGGACCATATTGATTTTTAACCACAAAGCTTTTCAATTCATTGGGATCAGAAATTTCACCAATAATTCTTAAAGTTCTTCTTTGTCCGTCAGAAATAATATTACCTGCAGCAATCGTTCTATTTCCACCAGCGATTGAACTGATAACATCATTAAAACTAATTTTAGCTGCTGTCATTTTTTTAATATCAACCGCAACTTCAACTTCTTCATCTTGAGCGCCTAGAATATCAACTTCTTTTATTTCATCTAGCTTTTCTATTTTATCTTGTAGTATTTCAGCGTACTTTTTTAATTTTTCTGTTCTGTAATCTCCTTCTAAATTGATATTTAGAATTGGCATTTCTTCAGCCATACTCAGATTAAAAATATCAGGCTCTACCTTTACATTGTTAAAAGTAGGCCAATCCTCACCTGAAATCACAGAATCTAATTCATCTCTTACTTTTTGTTTAGCTAATTCAATTTCAATTTCTTCATCGAATTCAAGTTCTATAATTGAATAATCTTCAAGAGAAGTAGATTTAATATCAACTAAGTTGCTAATTCCTTTAACAGCTTCTTCTAAAGGATCTGTTATAAATCTTTCAATATCTTCTGCAGTATTACCAGGATTAACTGTACTTATAAATACTTTAGTTGATACAATTTCAGGAAAATCCTCTCTAGGTAAATTATTGTAAGCATTAATTCCGAAGACCAAGAAAATAAACATTAAAAAATAAATTATGTTTGATTTTCTTATAGCCCATACTGAAGGTTTAAATTCTATATCAACTTTACTCATTGGCGCCATAAATTTTTACGTTTTGACCATTTTTAACAATTCTACTTCCTTCATTAACTACTGCATCTCCAATATTTAATCCATCCGTTATCTCAATTAATCCATCTTGAGAATATCCAATTTTAACAATTGTTTTTTGAGCTTTTCCATTAACTATTAAGAAAAGAAAATTATTATTTTCAGAGTCTTCCGAAACAATTGATTCAGGAACCAGAATAGCATCCTCATTTTTATAGTCCAAAATGTTAACAATAACATTCATGTTAGGAACTAAACCGATTAAATTTTTAGGTACAGAAATTTCTATCCTAAATGTTCTTGTGTTTGGATCTATTGAAGTAACAGAATGCCTAATTGTTGAACGAAATGAAGAATTTAAAATTTCAATATCAACTAAAGCATCAGTACCTTTTTTGATTTTCCCTAAATATTTTTCAGGTATAACAGCTTCTACATATAATTTATTAAGATTAATTATTCTAAAGGCACTTCCTTGACCAGCAACCATTGGAGGTGATACTAACATTCCTTCTTCTATAAAAATTTCATCTATTGTCCCATCAAAAGGAGCAGTTATTGTAGTTTTTTTGAGTGATTCAGAAATACTTTCTAATCTGTTTTGTTGTATTTCATAATTTGTTTTAGATTCTAAATATTGAATTTCTGATCCAATATTTTCACTCCATAATTTTGATTGTCTCTCAAATAATGTTTTTGATAGAGCAGCTTGACTTTTAACCAATTGATATTCATTTACAAGTCCACCATCATCAATTTTTGCCAACGGTTGTCCTTTTTTAACAGATTGACCTTCACTAACTAAAATATTGTTAATTCTCCCACTAAATTCAGGATATAAAATCATATTCTGATCTGTCTTAATTGATCCTTGAAATTGTGAATAGTGATTAATTGGTCCGCTTTTGATTTTTAACTCGTTAACCAAAACAGAGCTTTGAATAGTATCTAACATTGATACTGCCTCGGTGATTTTCTTTAGTTCGTTATTGATTTCACCTTTCTCGATAATTAAATTTGATCTTCTGTCTTGTAATTCAATTAAGTTACCTTCATCAATCAGCTCTTGAATTGTTTTTTTATGATCTTTATCACATCCATTAATAATTAAAATAATAAATGTTGCAAGTATTTTTTTCTTTATCATTTGTTTAAGAGAATTTCAAGGTTAATTTTATTTTCAATAAGTTTTTGTGTTGCTTCTAAATATTCATTTTGAATAGAGTAAAGTTGATTTTGAGCTTGTCTTAGTTCAAAACTTGATGCTATACCTTCTTTAAATTTTATTTCATTTTTCTTTTCAATACTTTCAGCAAGCATTACATTCTGCTTTAATGAATTAAAATTATTTATAGCATAATTATAATCTGATCTAGTTTTTTCAACTTCAAGATTTAAGTTCTTTTTAGTTTCATCAAGTATATTTTCAGATTTTTCGATTTCAATCTTCGCTTTTTGAGTTGAAGCTCTTCTTTGAAATGAGCTAAAAACAGGAAATGACATATTAAGACCAAGTTGAGAAGAACCATACCAGTTTTGTTTAGGATCAGTAATTTTAAAGGATTCATTGTATCCGTTATAAGCACCAGATAGGAAAGCACTTATCCTTGGAAGAGCCTTTACTTTTTCAAGCCTAAGTAGTGTTTCACTTCCTTTTTTTGCATTGAGAGCAATTTTGTAATCGATATTTTCCTCAACATTAAAATCTGTGCTCACTAGCTCTGGATCAACACTTTTTACAATAATTGATTCGATGTCATCATTTAAAATAATTTTATCATCAAGTTCGATTCCAAGAAGAAGTTTTAAGATTCTTTCAGATAGGTTTTCAAATTTGATTGCATAATCTAACGAGTTCTTAATTGAAGATGATGTTATTGTAAGCTGATCTACACTCTCAGATTCGATTAATCCATTTTCATAAATCGCTTTAGTTTCATCAAGAGTTTTGATTATGTTAGTATAATTATTTTCTAAAATTTTGACTCTTTCTTGACTAATAAGAACATTTCCATAAGCTTTGGCAACTTGTCTTCTGACTTCAATATCAGTTTTAACTTTTGCTTGATCAGCAATATCCAAAAACAGTTTGATTGATTGTAGACCAACAATATAGGACCCGTCAAAAAGTAATTGATTTAAAATAAGTTCTCCTGAAACACTTTGTTTAGTTCCAAAACTTACTTCAGCAAATTCGCCTTTTTCTCCACCAAAAAACTCAGCAGGAATTAATGAAATAGGATCTTTAAGTCTATTATTAAAGTCGAAGTAAGAATTAATTTGAGGTAATCCTGTAGAAATGGTTTCCCATTTTTCTTTTTGTGCAATAGCTAGGTCTTTTTTTGCATTCACTGAAGCTCTGTTGTTTAAAAGAGCATAGTCCACAGCCTCCTCTAGTGAAAAGTTGTACTCTTTTTGAGCAGATATTAGTGAACTGCTTAGTAGGTAAATTATTAGTACTATTTTTTTTATCATGAATTTAAAATTTCATCAAGTTTTATTAGTCCCTTTTTCGTAACAACAGATCTTAAGAAGTATTCTCTGTATTCGAACATTGTTTTATCCAGAGAATAGTTTTTAGGTGGATAAATTTCTGGATCCATTAATCCTAAAATGCTGTTATAATATATTCTCGAAACAAAATCCACATCTATATTTTCTCGAATCAAACCAAACTCTATACCATTAGATAATGTTTCACCTAAAGATTTAATCATAAATGCAAGCCCCTTCTTTTTAAGCTTGTCAAATATCTCAGGATAGAATCTTTCGAGTTGATAAATTGAATTTCCTTTTTGATCCTTCAAGTGATTCATTACTTGTTTTTTTATTTCAAATATTTCATCAATTGGATTTTTAGAGGTTTCTTTTACTTTAGTGATACCTTCAGTAATTTGATTATGGAAGTTATTTGCAACAACCTCAACTAATTTATTTTTATTTGGAAAAAAATTATAGATTGTTTTTTTAGAAATAGAAAGATCTGTTGCTATATCATCCATAGTAACTGTTTTAAAGCCATATGTCAAAAAAAGCTTTTGAGCAATCTGTAAAATTTTTTCTTCCATTAAAATTAAAGGGTGCAAATATAGTTAAGGAAACTAAAAAAACCAAAAAAGTTTCCAAAGTTTCTTAAATAATTTTACATTAATTAATTACTAGATAGTGTATTTTAGCACTAATGATTTTTAATCAATATTATGATTATGTCAATAAACATTTAAGCTCATTGGTTGACAGCTTGGGAGAATCAAGTATTTATGATCCAATAAAGTATTTTCTTAATCTTCCGTCAAAAAGAATCAGACCCATTGCAACATTAATTTCCAATAAGCTATTCAATAATGATGATCATTTTGCTATTCATGCTGCTTTAGCGAATGAAGTCTTTCATAATTTCACACTTGTGCATGATGACATAATGGATTCTTCAACGATTCGTCGAGGCAAGGACACTGTTCATATAAAATGGGATTTAAATCAAGCAATCTTGTCTGGTGATTCTATGTTGATATTATCTTACTCATTACTAGAAAAATATGATTCTGAAATACAAAAAGAACTTTTGAAGTTATTTAATGAAACTGCACTTTTGATTTGTGAGGGTCAACAATTGGATCTTGATTTTGAACAAAAAAATGATATTGATTATCAAAATTATTTAAAAATGATAAAGTATAAAACAGCTGTTTTACTAGCTTCCTCGCTAAAGATGGGAGGAATTATTAATAATGTAAGCTCTGAAGATTCTGAAGCACTTTACGATTGTGGAATAAATATTGGATTAGCTTTTCAAATTAATGATGACTATTTAGATCTGTTTGGAAATCAGGAGAAAATTGGAAAGAGAGTTGGTGGAGATGTGATAGAGAATAAAAAAACTATACTTTATCATATGTGTAAAAGAAACTCTAATTCTGAACAACTGGATGTTTTAGATCATATATATAATTCCAAAGAAGTTAAAGGTAAAGTTGAAAAAGCTAAATCTATTTTTCTTAAAACAAAAGCAGATGTAAGTACCAAAGATCTGGTTAAATATTATTCTGATCTTGCCATACAATCAATTAATAAAATAAAAGTCGAATCTAATTTAAAAAAGGACTTAATACGCTTAACAAACTTTCTGCTGGAAAGAAAAAACTAAAATTCTATTAATTTTATTAGTTTTGCACTAGTGAACATTTTATATGGATTTATTAGAATTTTTTAAATCACAAGAGAGTCCGGTCATACAAGCATTATATGCCGGTCTATTTACTTGGATATTGACAGCAATCGGAGCAGGATTAGTTTTTTTCTTTAAATCATCAAATAGAAAAATTTTAGATACAGCACTTGGTTTCACAGGTGGTGTAATGATCGCAGCTAGTTTTTGGTCATTAATTGCACCAGCTATTAATGCGGTTGAGGTTCAAAATGAATTAGGACAATCTAGCCTTCCAGCGTTCTTGCCTCCAGCAATTGGCTTTTTCTTAGGAGCATTATTTATGTTTGTTTTAGATAAATTAATTCCTCACCTTCACATTTTTGGAACAATAAGTGAAGCTGAAGGACCAAAATCTGATCTTAAAAAAACTTCATTATTAGTTCTTGCAATTGCTATCCACAACATTCCTGAAGGATTAGCAGTAGGAGTAGCATTTGGTGCTTTAATTATTCCTGAATTCGCAAATGTTTACACTCTTGGAGCTGCTATAGCCTTGGGAATTGGAATTGGAATTCAAAATTTTCCTGAAGGGTTTGCAGTATCTATGCCTCTTAAAAGAGCCGGATTTTCGAGAAGAAAATCATGGATGTGGGGACAACTTTCTGGGATAGTTGAACCGATATTTGCTGTAATTGGTGCAGCTTTAGTTATGCTTGTTTGGCCGGTATTACCGTATGCTCTTTCGTTTGCAGCGGGGGCAATGATTTTTATTGTTGTTGAGGAAGTTATTCCTGAAAGTCAAAGAGGAGGTAATATCGATTTAGCGACTATGGGATTAATTGGAGGCTTTATTGTGATGATGTCTCTTGATGTTGCTTTAAGCTAAACTAACACTTACAGTCATTATTTGAGCATCCAGTCTTTTTTGAAACAAAAAATTTCCTGTATAAAAAAATCAAACTAAAATAGATCGCAATTACAGTAAGTATAGTTTGAATCATATTAGATAAGCGTTTGATAAGCTATTAAAGATACTAAATATGCTATGGCACCCATAATAATGAATTGAAATGATGGCCATTTCCAGCTGTTTGTTTCTTTTTTAACTATAGCTAAAGTACTCATACATTGCAAAGCAAAAGCATAAAACAGCATCAATGATATTCCTGATGCTAAATTAAAAACAGAATTCCCATTTTCATCCTTTTCATTTAACATTCTCGATTTAATGGTTTCCTCTGAATCCCCATCAACACTGTATATGGTAGACAATGTACCAACAAAAACTTCTCTTGCAGCAAAAGAACTCAATACAGCAATACCAATCTTCCAATCATAGCCGATAGGTTGAATTACAGGTTCAATGGCTTTACCTATATTCCCTAAAAAAGAATTTTCAAGTTTAAACGATAAGATTTCTTTTTCAAAATCGTGAGTATTTTGATAGTTAGCCTCAACAATATATTTTTCAGGATTTGAATATTTTTCACCGTATCCAAATGATGCGAGTGCCCATAAAATAATTGAAATTGCAAGAATTACTTTACCAGCCTCAACAACAAATGTTTTTGTTTTTTCAAAGATTGTAAATACAACATTTCTAATTGAAGGAACTTTATAGTTTGGCATTTCAACAACAAAAAAAGATTTTGAATAAATTTTTAAGGTCTTGCTTAGTATGAAAGCAGAAAGTAAAGCAGCTGCAAATCCTATCAAATACAATCCCATTAATGTTAGTCCTTGAACATTAATTCCAAATATTCTGTCATCAGGAATTACTAAAGAGATCATTATTAGGTATACGGGTAATCTAGCAGAGCAAGTCACAAAAGGAACAACTAGGATAGTTATTAATCTTTGTTTCCAATTCTCAATATTTCTTGTTGCCATTATTGCAGGTATCGCACAAGCAGCACCTGATGCTAAAGGCACAATACTTTTTCCACTTAGGCCAAATTTTCTCATTGTTCTATCCATTAGAAAAACAACCCTACTCATATATCCAGTTTCTTCAAAAATTGAGATAAATAGGAATAAGAATGCTATTTGTGGAATAAAGATCAATATACCTCCAATTCCTGGAATAATACCTTCGCTCAAAAGATCAGTAAATAATCCTGCAGGCAAAGTTTCTTTAATTATTGAGCCAATTTTACTAAAACTCTCATCTATGAAATCCATGGGTATACTTGACCAATCAAAAATAGCTTGAAAAATTCCAAGTAATATGGTAAAGAAAATTGCATATCCCCAGAATCTATGAATAAGTATTCTGTCTAGTTTAGACCCAAGATCTGTTGCTTTTTCTTTATCTACCTTATAAGAAAGATTCAACACAGAATTTATAAATTGATATCTTTTTATAGTTTCCTTTTGTTGAAGCCTTTTTAATTCACTAGATGACTTAGTCTTTAAATCTTTAGTGAGTTTAAAATCATTTCTTTTAACATTACCAAAGTTTACATCTTGTGTTATAACAAGCCATAGTTTATAAATATTTTGATTCGGAAATATTTTACTTAAATTCAGAAAATAGCCTTCATCAATTTTGTTAAAACTAAGACAAGGCTCTATAGAAATAGATCTATAATTTATAAGAGACTCCTTTAAATCTTTAATTCCATTTTTATTTCTTGAACTGTATAAAACAACTTTTGAATTTAGATGTTTTTCAAGGATTTCAACATCAATAGAAATTCCCTTTCTTTTCATCAAATCAGACATATTTATAATAAGAATACATGGTAATCCTAAGTCTTTGATTTGTGTGAAGAGTAAAAGATTTCTTTTGAGATTTTCAACATCTGAAACTACAGCTACAACATCTGGAAAATCTTTGTCGTTTTTATTTAATAAAAGTTCTATAACTATACTTTCATCTAATGAAGAAGCATTTAAACTGTAAGTGCCTGGAAGATCAAGAATGTGAGCTTTGAAACCTCTTTCAAGATTGCATATTCCTTCTTTTTTTTCAACTGTAATCCCAGGGTAATTACCAACTTTTTGATTCAAACCTGTGAGATCATTAAATACAGATGATTTACCAGTATTTGGGTTCCCTATTAAAGCAACGTTTATACTTTTACTCATCCTATTATTTGCAAATTGAAATATATTGAGCTGTATCTCTCCTTATGGATAGTCTGCAGCCATTGACACTTAAGTACATAGGATCATTAAAAGGGGCAAGTTGAATTAATTCAATTTCATTGCCAGGTAAACAACCCATTTCAATAAGTTTAAGTGGAAGCTTATCAGTTTCAATGTCACTAATAATTGCTTTTTCTCCTTTATTCAAATCTAAAAGTGTCAAATCTTATTTAGAATGATTATAAAAAGCAAATGTAATTTTTTTTAATCAGTATTATGGTTCGATGTAACTTTTTTGTAAAATTTGAATATCATCTAGAAGTCTATTCATTTCTTCAATTAGAGTACCATCATAGTAGCCTCTAATTCTTTTTTCTTTATCAACTAGAACAAAATTTTCAGTGTGAATCATATCGTGTGAACCAGCATTTGGATTTTCTTTAGCAACTAAAAAAGATTTTCTAGCTAGAGAATAAATTTCTTCTTTGTTACCAGTCATTAAATTCCATCTAGAATCATCAACTCCTTTTTCAAGAGCATATTTTTTTAAAACCTCGACTGAATCAATTTCAGGTGTTACAGAAAAAGAAGCAAACATTATATCTTCTCCTTCTAGTTCGTTCTGTAAAAAAACCATGTTGCCAGTCATGATTGGGCAAATACTAGGACAGGTTGTAAAGAAGAAATCAGCGATATAAATTCTATTATTATAATTTTTTTCAGTCACTAATTCATTATTTTGATTGGTCATCTCAAAATTTGAAATTTTATGATACTTTTTCTTGTATTGAATATCCTCAGAAACTAGTTCTGTATTTACCATAGAGGGATTATATACAGGAAGTTTTTTTTCAGGGGTTAATACATATTTAAAAATTGAAACACCTGAAATTGAAAAAATAATTATGAAAAAAACTAGGTATTTATATCTGCTCCAAAATTCACTTTTTTTCATGTAAACAAAATTAATCTAATTGTATGCCATTCTCAATTGTTTAAGAGTTTTTTTATCATTCTAAAAAGACTAAATTTGCCATTCAATTTTATTTATGGAAGTATTTTTAATTAAGGCTTTACAACTAATCCTAAGTTTATCAATTCTTGTTATACTTCATGAGTTAGGTCACTTTATCCCAGCTAGATTGTTTGGTACTAGAGTTGAAAAGTTTTATTTATTTTTTGATTGGCCATTTTCAATATTTAAAAAGAAAATAGGGGATACTGAGTATGGAATTGGAGCACTTCCATTAGGTGGATATGTAAAGATTTCTGGAATGCTGGATGAAAGTTTTGATACAGAAAGTCTAAAAAATGAACCCCAAGATTGGGAATTTAGAAGTAAACCAGCTTGGCAAAGGCTAATCATAATGCTTGGTGGAGTAATTGTAAATTTTGTTCTCGGTTTCTTAATATACATGATGATTCTTTCTGTTTGGGGTAAAGATGTTGTTACTAAAGATGATCTTACATACGGGTTTAAAGTTTCTGATACAATGAAAGAAATTGGATTTAGAGATGGAGATAAAATTTTAACTACCGATGGAAATGAAATTGAGGATCAATGGGATATAAATACAATTCTTTTAACTGGGGGATTACATGAAGTTGAAGTTATTGGAGCAGATGATGCAGTAAGAAAAATAAGTATTCCTGAAACTATTGGTTTAGAGTTAATCAAAAATTCTGCCCCATCATTTCTGCCTTATCCTGATATTTTAGTTGATTCAATTGCTGATGGTTCAAGTGCAGCATCTAGTGGTCTTTTGAGGGGTGATGTGCTATTAACAGTAAATGGAAAAAGAGTTTTAAGCTATGATGAATTTGATAAAGCAAAAGAAATCAATGTTGACTATCTTGATTTGGAATTAAAAAGAGGTTCTGAAATTATTAATAGAGTCGTTCCTTTTGATAATGAAGATAAAATAGTTGGTTTAACCCTTGTTACAGCAAACTCTGTTAATACAACTCAAATTAATTATTCGTTAGCGCAAAGTATTCCTGCTGGATTTGATTATGGAATAAAAACCTTATCAGATTACGTAATTTCTATGAAATATGTTTTCACTAAAGAAGGGGCTTCTCAGCTTGGAGGTTTTGGAACTATTGGAAAAATATTTCCTGCTAAATGGGACTGGCAAGCTTTTTGGAAAACTACAGCTTTTCTTTCCATCATACTAGCTTTTATGAATTTACTTCCAATTCCAGCTTTGGATGGAGGTCATGTAATGTTTCTTATTTATGAAATGGTTTCTGGAAGAAAACCTAGTGACAAATTTTTAGAATATGCTACTCTTGCAGGCTTCATTTTATTGATAAGCTTATTTGTTTATGCAAATGGGATGGATGTGTTAAGAGCATTTTCTTAAAAAATAATTATTCCTTTATAATTAAAGTAAATTATAATTATATTTGCCCTCACTTAAATTCCTCCTTAGCTCAGTTGGTTAGAGCATCTGACTGTTAATCAGAGGGTCCTTGGTTCGAGCCCAAGAGGGGGAGC
>JAYOKR010000016.1:19460-26003 GCA_038119895.1 Flavobacteriaceae bacterium | reverse complement strand
CCAGAGGGATCATCTGATGAAGAGGATCCTCCAAAAGCAATCATAGCGAAATAGTATTTTCCATCTTGAGTAAATTTCTGAACTATTTCTCCACAATCCCTATCATCTCCACAATAAATAAAAAGAAAAAATAAAACGGGGAATAAAAATTTTAGAGCTTTCAATATTAAGGTTAAATTTAAAAATTATTTGAAGCATATTGAATCATATCCCTAAACATTTTAGAAAAAATATTCATCCAAAAGATGATAAAATCCAGTTTATGGAAAATGACCATTCTTATTTTGTTGAAGGGAAAAAAATTAAATTTTCAGTAAGTGAGATTATAAAAATTCATTTTCCAGAATTTGATTCAAATCATTGGTCGAGAATCAAAGCAATAGAAGAATTAGAAAATAGAGGAGAATTATATACAGAATCTGATGTTGTTTTTGAGCAAAAAGTATTGTTAAATCAATGGGAAATCAAAAGAAAAGACTCATCTGAAAAAGGACTAGTCTTGCATGACCTAATTGAAAAGTTTTACAATAAAGAAGAAACAGGATCAGTTCCACCCGAGTTTAACTATTTTAAAGAATTTATATCTAAATACCCAAAATTAAAACCATACAGAACAGAGTGGAGAGTTTATAATGATGAGCTAACTCTAGCAGGAACTATTGATATGGTTTATGAAAAAGAAAATGGCGAGTTGTTTTTATTTGACTGGAAAAGAAGCACAAAAATTGTGAATGCTGCTGGGCTATTAATTCAAAGTGATTTTAAATATGGTTTTGATCAACTTTCACATATTGCTGATAATAGCTTTAATAAATATGCACTACAACAGAATCTTTACAAATTTATATTAGAAGAGTATTATGGAAAGAAAATAAGCTCAATGAACCTTTTAGTTCTTCATCCTAATTATCATACTTTTTTTCATGTTCCAATTCCCGAGATGAAAAAAGAAACAGAGTTTTTAATTAATCAATCAATTGAAAAATCTAGATAGTAATCTTGATGTTATTCCAAAAACAAAAAGAACGATTAAAAAGGTAAGTGCAAGCTGAAAAATTAAATAGATAAGTATAATTATACATACTCCCCTAACAATTTTTTTTGCCATGTCAGGCAGATAACCAAAAAAGTGTTTATCAAAAAAATTCATTAGATTGTTATTGAAATATAAAATTATGCATTCGTTTAATTCTAGAAGAAAATTTTTAATAAATACTTCTCTTTTTAGTTCTGCTTTTTTATTCACTTCATGTTATGGTTTTGAAAATGAAATCATTGGTCATGGAGATTTTAAATTTAAAGTAGATAAAGAATGGGGGAATCAAGACCCTTTAAAATATCCAGTTGACCACTGTCATGAAATGGTAATGGATAGTAAAAATAGAATTATAATGACAACTACTCATCTGAAGAATAATATTTTGATTTACGATAGATCTGGTAAAATTTTAAATAGTTGGAGTATAGGATATAATGGTGCACATGGGCTAACCATTTCTGATGAAGGTGGAGAGGAGTTTTTATACATAACAGACCCTGATAATAATAAGTTTTGTAAGTCCACTCTCAATGGAAAAATTATTTTTGAAAAAACATTTCCCTTAGAGATTTCTAATTATAAGAACTCAAATCAGTTTAAACCTACTGAGACAGTTATCGCTGAAAATGGAGATATATATGTTTGTGACGGATATGGTCTTGATTTTGTAATTCAATACGATAGTAAAGGAAATTATATTAGACATTTTGGTGGTCATGGATCTAAGGACAGCATGTTTGATTGTTGTCATGGTATTACAATCGACACAAGGAATTCAGACAATCAAACACTATTAATCACATCCAGAACAAGTAATCAATTCAAAAGATTTACGATGGATGGTGAATGGATCGAAACTATCAATCTCCCCGGATGTTATGTGTGTAGACCAGTTATAAAAGATGAATACTTGTTATTTGCAGTCATTATTACTAAGGATTGGGGAAAATATGATGGAATGATAGCAATCCTAGATAAAAACAATAAAATTATTTCATTGCCAGGTGGAAATAAACCACTGTATACAGAAGATGCATTAGTTCCACCAATGTATGACAATAAAACTTTCTTTAACCCCCATGATGTTTGTGTAGATAAGGATTGGAATATTTACGTTCCACAATGGAATTCAAACAAAACTTATCCTGTAAAATTAACAAGGGTTTAAGATGAAACTTAACAAAGTATTACATTGGGATCATATATATTCTTCAAAAAATGAAAATGATGTCAGTTGGTATCAAGAATATCCTAAAACCTCAATGGACCTTATCAATAAGTATTCAACTGACAAATCGATTTCCATTATTGATATAGGAAGTGGAAGAAGTAAAATTTTAAAAAATTTAATAGAACAAGAATATGATGATTTAACTTATTTAGATATTTCTAAAGAAGCATGTTTTAAATCCAAAATTTCTCTTGGGAAAAAACAAGATTTAGTACAATGGCATGTAGATAATGTTTTAGATTTCAAAACGAAAAAAAATTTTTCAATATGGCACGACAGGGCAGTCTTCCATTTTTTAATTTCTAAAAAAGATGTTATTAAGTATAAACAAGTTGCCATTAAAAATATTGTGAAAGGAGGGTATTTAATCTTAGGAACTTTTTCAGAAAATGGACCAGAAAAATGCAGTGGATTAGAGGTCTCTAAATATTCTGCAGAGTCTATAAGTGAAGTATTTAAGCCAGAATTTAAATTGGTTGAATCTTTTAAGACTGACCATAAAACTCCTTTTAATACAACTCAGAATTTCTTGTTTTCAATATTTAAAAAATGAAAAAAATAATATTACTAATTTCTATAGTTTTTATTAGTTGTGAAACACAAAAATCAGATATAATTGATTTGTTTAATGCTGAGAATGATCCTGATGTATCTTGTTACAGAATACCATCAATAATAACAGCTGTAAACGGCGATTTGATTGCTATGATTGATGAAAGAGTTCCGTCCTGCGGAGATTTAAAATGGAGTAGAGATATTAATATAGTGATGAGAAAAAGTTTTGATAATGGAAAAAGTTGGACAGATATTGAAACTATAGTTGACTATCCTTTAGGCCAATCGGCATCTGATCCTTCAATGATTTTAGATGAAAAAACCAACACAATTTTCATGTTCTATAATTACATGGATTTAGACAATGAAAAAGATATTTATTATTTGAGATATAAAAAATCAGTAGATAATGGCAAATCATGGTCAGAAAGCGTAGACATCACTAATCAAATTTCAAAAATTGGTTGGGAAAAAGACTTCAAGTTTATTACATCAGGTAGAGGAATTCAGACTCAAGATGGAACATTGCTTCATTGTTTAGTAAATCTTCAAAAAGGGACACACGTTTTTGGAAGTAATGATAATGGTAATACTTGGTTTATCACAGAAACACCTACATCACCCGGAGATGAATCAAAAATTATTGAGTTAAGTGATGGAAGATGGATGGTTAATTCTAGAGTAAATAATTTAGGTTACAGATATTCTCATATTAGTAGTGATAATGGAAAATCATGGATATCAAGAAAAGAAGAAAATATTATTGATCCTGGATGTAATGGAAGTATTTTAAATTATAAATACAACCAAAAAAATTTATTGCTTTTAACTAACATAAATAATCAAAAGGAAAGAAAAGAAATAGTAATTAGATATAGCGAAGATGAAGGAATGAATTGGTCAAGCCCTAAGGTCATTTATGAAGGTGAAGCTGCTTATTCATCTATGACACAACTTAGTAATGGCAATGTTGGAATATTTTATGAAGCGGATAATTACACCTCAAATATTTTTAGGTCAATATCTATTGATTGGATATTTAGTACTAAATAGCTCAAAAAAAAACTCCCGCAATTTGCGGGAGCCACTTATTAAAAACTGTATAAATGAAAAATCGATTATTAATATCTAGACATTTAAATAGCCAAAAGGTTTAATAAATTTTTTTTGGCATTAAAATTGACCTCATTTGATAAAAAAATTTAATTATGAAAAATTTATTTTTTACTTCTTTACTTCTTTTTGTAAGTATCTCGTTTTCTCAAAGTTTTAGTGACTTAGACAAGAGCCCAATGGATAGAGTAATTTATCCTTCTGGAATGTCAGCTTCAACAAAAACAGCAGTTATTACATATAGCAGACCTCAATTAAAAGGAAGGTCTTTTGAAGATATCGTCCCTAAGGGAAAAATTTGGAGAACAGGAGCAAATGAATCAACTGAACTAAGACTTTTTAAGCCAATTAATATTGATGGTAAAAGATTAGATGTCGGCACATATACTATTTTTACTATACCAAATAAAGAATCAGTTACATTCATATTAAACTCTATAATTAACGTTTGGGGCTCTTATGCATACAGAGAAGAAAATGATTTGTTAAGAGTTGATGTGCCTATCACAAAATCTAATGAAAAACTTGAAGCATTTTCAATTACTTTTGGAGAAGACAATGGCATCTCTAAAATATATTTTGGCTGGGATAAAATAAGATTTGAAGTGCCTTTTAAATCTGAATAAAATCTTTTAAGCAAAAGTTTTAAAAAGCTCTTGTTTTATGAGATTTTTTTAAAAAAAACTTTATTTAATAAGTTATTTAGTCAGGAATTCAAGAAGCAATTACATTTGAATTTTCTCATTTTATGAGTCCTCAATCTTCTTATTTGCAAGCAGGACATTTATATAATAGATATATGGATTATTTAAAAAGCTAATATGAAACTTCATGAGCTGTATCTTAATGAACTAACAGATCAAGTAATTCCCTTTTGGGAAAAATACAGTATTGATAAAGAAAATGGAGGATTTTTTACTTGCATAGACAGGAATAATTATGTTTATGATACGGATAAATTTATTTGGTTACAGGCAAGACAAGTTTGGATGTTTTCAACCCTGTATGATAAAATATCTCCACGTGAGGAATGGTTGTCTACAGCAATTCATGGAGCAAACTTTTTGAAAAAACATGGTCATGATGGGTCTTATGATTGGTATTTTTCTTTAAATAAACAAGGCAAACCACTAATCTCACCTTACAATATATTTTCATACACCTTTTGTTGTATGGCTTTTGGAAAACTATATACCATTACAAAAAATCAAGAATATAAAACCATTGCATTAAAAACTTTACAGAAAATTAATGACAGATCATTGAATCCAAAATCAAAATGGAATAAATCAATTTCAGGCACAAGAGATTTGAAAAATTTTGCTCTTCCAATGATTTTATGCAACCTATACAGTGAACTCGGAGAATTAGTTGATCAAAAAGAAAGAAAAAAAATAGCAGAAGACTGTGTTAATGAAATCTTTAAAGATTTTTATGATGAAAAGAAAAAAATTATCAGAGAAAATGTATTCATAAATGGCACTTACTCTAACTCTTTTGATGGAAGATTAATAAATCCAGGTCATGGGTTAGAGGCAATGTGGTTTATCATGGATTTAGGAGTAGAATTTGAAAATAAATTATGGATTGATAAAGCAGTTAATATTGCATTAAACATAATTGATCATGGTTGGGACAAACTCCACAGAGGTATTTTTTATTTTTTAGATTCTAATGGAAGTCCTCCTCAACAGTTGGAATGGAATCAAAAACTTTGGTGGGTACATTTGGAAGCTATGATTTGTTTTTTAAAGGCTTACAAGTTAACTGGATGTAAAACCTCATTCGATTGGTTTAATAAAATTCATGAATATACTTGGAATCATTTTAGAGATCATGAAAATGGTGGAGAATGGTATGGATATTTAGAAAGAGATGGTAAAGTTTTGCTAGATCTTAAAGGAGGAAAATGGAAAGGATGTTTTCATGTCCCAAGAGCTCTTTTAATATTACATCAGACTGCAAAAACATTAGAAATTTAAATTTAATTTAAAGAACCTACACTAGAATTTTAATGTTATGTTATTGTTAAAGACTAAAAGCAATTTTATTTTTTTACTAACTTTAAAAGAACAACAACAATTAAAATCATGAAAAAAATAATTTCAATCTTAACCTTTACATTCATTTTAACAAGTTGTGAAAATGAAGTAAAAGAAATTAACTCAACTGGTGGAGAAATCTTAATGGGAAATAATAAGGGTAGTGTTTACTCTTTTGGAAGTATGGATGATGCTACCCTTGCATTAAATTTTTCAAAAGCTTTTACTGTTAAAGATTACTCATTTTTTACTGAAGAAAATTTTAATGATACTTTATTCTTCTATCCTGAAAAAGGTTTAGATAGATTAGAATTTGACATTCAGTCTGCGATTGAACTTATAAAATCTATGCATGAGCCATATGATTCTATTACTAGAGAAATATATGATGTTATTCCATTAGTTCCATCTTATAACGAAGATCTTACCGTTGTGATTTTTCCATTTACTGAAACTAGATACGGAAAGGACGGGAGTATAGAAAAGTACAGGTTCACTGAAAGACACACTATCTCTGGCGGAAAGGTATATGGAGTTAGGAAGTGGAGCCAGGAAGAATAAAA
>JAYOKR010000016.1:0-19360 GCA_038119895.1 Flavobacteriaceae bacterium | reverse complement strand
CTATCTCTGGCGGAAAGGTATATGGAGTTAGGAAGTGGAGCCAGGAAGAATAAAACATAACTAATCAAAACTATATAAAATGAAAAATTTAATATTTTTTTTAACAATGGTATTCGCATTAACAATGAATGCAAATATCAACTCAAATGATTTCGATAATCTCAAAAAACTTGAAGGAAAGTGGATGGGGATGTTAGAAAGAACTGATGGTTCTTCTGACATGCTAAACTTAGAATATAGCATAACTTCAAATGGGAGTGCTTTACTAGAAGAAAGCAACACTGGTGGAATCGAAATGCTAACAATTTTTAATAATCATGGTGATAAACTTTTGGCAACGCACTATTGTGGTTTACAAAACAAGCCAATCTTAGATTTAGTTTCTTATAAGAATGGAGTTTTTAGTTTCAAAACAGACACTTCTAAAAGTGGATTAAAACAAGGGGAAGAAATGTATGTTGATACTTGGTCTATTTCGCTAAGTGAAGATGGAACTGAAATGGATTATAAGTATACTGTTGTTGGTCCTGATGGTGTTGCTTTTACAGCGACAGCCAAACTAAAAAGAATGGGGTAGTTTAAAGAATCCAATGAAATAAAAAACCCTCAATTATTGAGGGTTATTTTGTTTTCAAAATCAGGTTAAAAGTTTATAATTTAAAATCGTATTCAACACTTCCAAATTTAGACTGAATTTTTCTGTTGACAATAAAATCCATTTTTTTTGATAATACAGGAATCAAAACTTCATAGTTAGCTCTAAAGTTGGTTTTGTTATCAATTACAAACTTGAAAGATTTAACTTTATCATTAAAGTGAAAAAATGGATTGAAATAAATAAAATTTAAATTAGCAATATTCTCATCAGCTTTAACTGAGACAGTTTTCTTTTTGATTTTACCATTTTTTTCTAACTCTACTTCCATCTTTACATTTGCAAAAATCCTATTAGGATTATCTTGCATTTCAATTATTTTGTTCAAAACGACCGCCTTTACATCTTCTTTTAGTTTGTAGTATTCTGAGTTATTGATCTGAACATTATTGAATGTTAATCTTTCTAATTGTAGCCCTGTTTCAAAATTATAATCTTCACATTTACACTCCGCTGTTGTTTTAATTAAAATATCCTTAAAATTTTCATTATTGGATGATCCAATTATTTGAGCAGTTGCTTTATTGGAGGTTTGGGATAAATTGATTTGAACAGAACATATTAAAATAATTGCTAGTAACTTTTTCATGCTTATTTAGTTAAGTTTACAATTCATAAATGAAATTAAGTAAAAATAAGATTAATTCAATGTTTGATTCAATATCAAACGAGTATGATTTTTTAAATAATATTATAACTTTTAGAGGTCACGCTAAATGGAAAAATGACATTATAAAAATTGCTAGAGAACAAAATCCGAAAACCATTTTGGATATTGCAACTGGGACAGCGGATATTGCAATTAAATTTTCTGAAATTGAGAATTCTAAAATAATAGGGATAGATATTTCTTCTAAAATGTTGGATGTAGGAAGAAAAAAAATTCGAAACAAGGATTTAGTAAAAAGAGTTGTTCTAAAAAAAGGAGATGCTGAAAATTTAGAATTTGATAATAGTTCATTTGATATTATTTCTATTGGATATGGTGTAAGAAATTTTGAAAATCTGGAAAAGGGACTAAAAGAAAGTTTCAGAGTTTTATCTCCAAAAGGAAAACTAATCATTTTAGAAACTTCTGTTCCTTCAAATCCTTTTATTAGATTTATTTTCAATATATATACTAAAGTATTTATAAGCTTAATTTCCAATGTTTTTTCAAAAAACCCTAAAGCTTACTCATATCTAGAAAAGTCAGCTAAGAATTTTCCAAGTGGAAATGATTTTGCAAAAATCTTAATAAAATCTGGGTTTAATAATGTTGAAATAAAGCCTAAGCTTTTTGGTGCTTCAACTATATATTTAGCAACTAAATGATTTAATCCAATTTATATTTTAAATCATTAGCTTTTATAGTCTTTGTCCAAAGTTTTTGACCATCTTTATTAAAGATTTCTATTATAAGTTCACGATCTTTAGCTGGTCCATTTATATTAAGAATTCCGAAATTATGTACACTAACAAGAGTTTCTTTTATTCCGTAAGTATTGTATGATTCATCATCGTTATTAGTCCCTGAAGTTAAGGGAGAACAAGTTAAGTCATACATTGGATAAACATTTTCATTTTCCTGCATTTTACTTAATATAGTATGATGCCTATCACCATCAAGAAAAACAACACCTTCAATCTTTGCTTCTCTAATTTTACTTAAAAGATATTTTCTTTCTTCAGGAAAAGTAGAATAGTTCTCATACACTGCTCCAGTACTCAATACTTGACCTCCAATTACAATAAATTTAAATGGAGCTTGGCTGAAGGATAAAGCATTAATCAACCAATCAATTTGATCTCTTCCAAGCATTTGACGGGGTTCAGTGAAATTATTGTTTGATGTTCTATGATATCTATTGTCTAAAAGAAAAAAGTCTAAGTCACCCCATTGAAAAAACCCTGTTATTCCGCCATTCCTTGTGATATCATAATTTGGATTACCCCAAAAAAGTTTGAAAATTTCTGATGCAGTTTCTTTTAACCAAAAGCTTCCATCAGAATTATTTGGACCATAATCATGATCATCCCAAGTTGCATAGTGATGAGTTGACGCAAGAAGTGGTTGTAATTCAGGTAGAGCTCTTGTATGTGAATATCGGTTGATAAAACCAGTTCTTGAATTCCAGTCAGACTCTCTCAAATACGTATTGTCTCCTAGCCAAAGCATGAAATCAGGATTTTTATTATGAATTGAATTAAATATTTCAAAATTACTCCCATAGGGCTTGCCTGGTCTGTCAAACTCAGGTTCATTAGCATAAAAACAGCTCCCAATTGCAAAGCTCACATTAGGGGGATCAGTTCTCCATTTCCACAGTTCTTGAGTCTGAAATTCCATCTCATAATCACGTTTAATCTGTTTATCGTTAATGAATAAATCATAGTTATATTTTTTTCCAGGCTTAACTTGATCTGCAATTAACTTAGCAACAAACCCTTTCCCCTTAATTGTTTCTATTTGATCAGTTTTATATCTGATTTTTGGATTATCAATTTCATAATATTCAAAACGAACCTTTGCTTTGTCAACAGTTTGTACCCAAAGTAAAACCTCTTGCATGGTTGAGTATCCAACCATAGGTCCAGAATTGACTTGATCTTGAGAATGTGTAGAAACAAACAGAAAAAAAAAGATTATAGAGAAATTTATTTTTTTGACCATATATAAATGTAAATAAAAAAAACACTATTTAACTATTCAAATTAAACCTGAAGAAAAATAAATGCTTAACTTTTTAATAGTAAATTTCTCTGTAATGAAAAAAACATTATTAATCATTCTAATTTTGTCTCAACTCTCATTCTCACAAAACATTTTAGATTTAAAAAGTAGAGCAGAGATAATTAAAGATTTACAAAAAGACAGATTAGAAAATCTACTTCCAGATTTGATGGAAGAAACAGGAATTGATATGTGGGTATTAATTACAAGAGAATATAACGAAGATCCAATAATAAAAACTCTATTACCTCCTACTTGGCTAAATGCAAGAAGAAGAACTATTTTGGTTTTTTATAAGAACAAAAAAGGAGAAGTTGAAAAAGCTGCTATAACACGTTATAATTTTGGAGAAAATATCCCTTCAATTTGGGATAAAGACAAAGAACCGGATCAATTAAAAGCACTTTATGATTATATCAAAAGTAAAAATCCAAAAAAAATTGGATTAAACTTCTCAGAGCATTTCGCATTAGTAGATGGTATTTCAAAAACAGATTTTGATATTTTCTTTAACAATGCCCCCAAAGCCATAAAGGACAAAGTTGTTTCAGCTGAGAAGCTTGGAATTAGATGGATTGAAACTCGAACAGAAAAAGAAAAAATCATTTATGATCAATTGGTTGAAATTACTCACAACATCATTAATGAAGCTTTTTCAACTAAGGTAATTACACCTGGCATAACAACAACTGATGATGTGGTTTGGTGGATGCGTGAAAAGGTTTTATCCTTAAATCTAAAAACATGGTTTCACCCTACTGTTGATGTTCAAAGAAATTCCAAAAGTGACCTATATGCTTTTGATGGTAAATCCAAATTTGATATCATTCAACCTGGAGATTTAGTTCATTGTGATTTTGGAATTAATTATTTAACCCTTAATACAGACTGTCAACAAATTGCTTATGTTTTAAAACCAAATGAAAATAAAGCACCTGAATATTTGTCAAATGCCTTAAAAGAAGCAAATAGATTACAAGATATTTTTACTAATAATTTTGGCTATAAAAAAACAGGAAATCAGATTCTAAAAGAATCTTTAGAACAAGCAAAAATTGAAGGATTAAAACCTCAAATATATACTCATCCATTAGGAACTTTTGGTCATTCTGCTGGAACAACTTTAGGGATGTGGGATTCTCAATCAGGGGTTCCATTCACAGGAGATTTTGAAATGAATTATGACACTACTTACGCTATTGAACTTAATAATAGAACATTTATCAAAGAATGGAATAAAGAAGTAAGAATAATGTTAGAGGAAGCTGGAATGTTTGAGCAAAAAGGATTTAGATATGTTAACGGTAGACAAACTGAAATAATTTTAATTGGGAACAATCTTCACTGATTCAAAAACAGATTTATAATTCTCACTAAAATAAATCATTAACTTGATAATATTAATTTTAGAATAATGTCAAAAATTTTAGGTTATGGGGAAATTTTAATGAGATTTTCAACTGATTTCACAAAATTTAATCAAGAATATTCTAAACATATCGGAGGAGCTGAATTGAATTCAGTATTGAGCTTATCAACTTGGGGGCATGAATGTAGCTTTCTCTCAACATTATCCAATAATAGTGATGGAGAGGAAATTTTGAATTATTTGAAAAAAAATAATTTGTGTGTAAAAAATATTTACTCAGATCACAAAAAAATAGGAAAATATTTTGCTAAAAATTTAAACTCAAAAAAAAATTTAATCATTAAATATGAAAGGAAAAATTCTGGTTTTTCAAAGTTTGAATTAGATGAGAAAATAATTAGTAAGGCTTTGAAAAATAAAGAAGTTTTAATTATTTCTGGTATATCACCCGCGCTTTCCAGTGTATGTCAAAAGAATATATTGAGATTAATTAGATTAGCAAAAGATAGAAAAATTAAAATTGCTTATGATGTAAATTATAGATCAAAATTATGGACGGCAGAAAGAGCTACCCATTTCAACAAAGAGATTTTAGATAGCATCGACTTTTTATTTGCTAACTGCGGAACTGCTAGGGATATTTTTGGATTTGATCTTAATGAAACAAAAACAATAGATGACGTTATTATAGAATCTAAAAGAGCTATTCAGTTTTTAAATACATTTTCAAAATTTGAGCTTATATCATTTAATATTAGAAATAGTATAGGAGAAGATAATAATTTGTTTGGATCACTTATTTTTCATGATAATCAATTTTATGAAGGAGAACAGGTTTCAATTGAAATAAAGGATTGTATTGGAGGAGGAGATTCTTTTTTAGCAGCTGTTGTTCATGGATATTTAAATAATTGGGAAATGCAAAAAATTGCAGATTTTTCTTCTAAGACTTTTGCAAACACTCACTCTATTGAAGGAGACCATAATTTATCAACTGAATCAGAAATACTAAATTCTTTTAAATGAATTATTCTGAATTATTTATATCAAAAATTATTGTTTTAGTTGAAATACAAAATCACAAAGATGCATATGATCTTGCTTCATGCTTAGTTGATTCTGGAATAATAAATATTGAAGTTGCTCTAAGAACCCCTAATTCAAAAAAAGCTGCAGAAATAATAAAGAAAAATTTTCCAAAAATTAATTTAGGGCTTGGGACCGTAACATCTAAAGAAGATGTTGATTTTGCAAGTAATCTTTCTTCAAAATTTTGTTTTGCTCCAGATTGCAATCCAAAAATATTAGAAGAATGTATTCAAAAAAAAATATTCTTTATACCTGGTGTTAGTAATTTGAAAGAAATCAAATTGGCTAAAAGATATGGTTATAATTTATTAAAGTTTTTTCCTGCCGAATCCTCAGGTGGAATTAAAAAATTAGAGGTATTAAATAAAAAAGCTTTGGACAACAATTTGTCATTTATTCCATCTGGAGGGATTAATGAATTAAACATGAATTCATATTTGAATAAGAGTTTTGTCAAAGCAGTTGCAGGAAGTTGGATAGCTCCAAAGAAAATTATATCATCTAGAAATTGGAAAGAAATATCGCAAAGGGCTAAGATTTCATTAAATAATATTTAGAGCTCAACCTCAACGATCATATCGATTTCAACTGCAATATTTGAAGGAAGAGAGTTCATCCCTACAGCAGCTCTTGTATGCTTCCCCCTTTCTCCAAAAACTTCTACCAACAAATCAGAACATCCATTTACAACACTCGGATGCTCTGTAAAATCTGAAGCAGAATTAACCATACCAGTAACCCTAATTATTCTTTTGACTCTACTTAAATCACCTAATGAAGCTTTAAGTGTTGAGATTAAATTAATTGCAGTAACTCTAGCGGCATTGTAACCTTCTTCAATTGTTAAATTTTCTCCAACTTTACCTTTAATGTATTCTCCATTATCTTGTAATGGACCTTTACCAGAAATGTATAATAAATTACCAGTGAGAACTGTATTCACATAGTTAGCAACTGGGCTTGAGGGTGTAGACAATGTGATCCCCAATTCTTTAAGTTTTAATTCAGGATCATTCGAATTATGAGATTTTGTTTGAGTGTTACAACCGTAAAAGCATATAAGTATAATTAATAAGTATATTTTTTTCATTTTATTTAAGCTTTATAAGTTTTCAATATTTTTTGAATTTTTTTAGCAACGATTTTTTCTTGGCCAGGGACCATCATCCAAGTTGTAATTCCAATTTCATTTTTATTTCCAACAGTCTCAATTGAAGGAGTGCCATTTCTTAATTTTTCTCTTACTTCATTAGGACTGATTTTAACTTTATTTTCATCCCAACTAATTTTAAGGCTAGGCACATGATTAGCATGTGGAGGCACGTGAATAATAGTTTGAACACCATCAATTGATTTTGCAGAATCACTAATTAAATTGATTTGCTTTTCCCACATTTCCCACTCTGCTTTATGATCTCTAGCTAAATAAAGTTCTAACGCTGCCAACATTCCTAACACTTCCTCTTTATTAACCTTCATGCCTCGGCCGATGGTTTCTCCTCGAGGCGGGGTATGAAGTCTAGCGGCCTCAATATAATTTCTTCTACCAAGTAATAATCCAGCACTTTGAGGCCCTCGTAATCCTTTCCCCCCCGAAAAAGCTACCATATCAAAGCCCATTCTAGTGAACTTAAATAAATTTTCGACAGGAGGGACATCTGCAGCGCAATCAATAAATGTCGGGATGTTATGTTTTTTACCTAAGCTTATAAATTCTTCCCATTTAATTTCCCCATTGTCAGTATTAGCATTCAAAAACCAAAGCATAGCAGTTTTTTCATTTATAGCTTTTTCAAGATCTTCGGAAGTTTTTACTTTAACAAGTTTAGCTCCAACATTTGTAAGAGCTTGAGAATAACCAATGCTGTGTGATTCTTGAAGAATGACTTCATGTTTTAATCCATTAACATCAGGAAGTTGTTTAATTTTTTTTGGATCTTTTCCGCTCATCACTCCAGCCATAGCGATACTCATTGCGCCAAAACATCCAGAAGAAACTGTAGCATATTCACAATTTAAAAGCTGTGCAATTCTTTCACCAACTTTGTCTTGTAGCTCATCTAGATTTACATATTCTAAAGAACCATAGCTTATAGCATCGATAACTTCTTTAGGCATTAGTGAGCCTGTCATAGAAGTATAAGTACCTGCAGCATTAATGAATGTTCGAATTCCTAGCTCTTTAAAATAATCTTTTTTTAAACTATCAATTACTATTTGATTTTCATTAGCTAATAATTCATTGCTAGATACTATTCCGCCAGCAAGAGGCAATGTGATTAAAGATTTTAGTGCTTTTCTTCTTGAATTCATAATTAATAATTTAATCTAATGCAGCAATGCAATCTATTTCAACTAATGAATTTCCGGGAACTCCTCCATAAGTAGCTACAGTTGTCCTTACAGGAGGATTTTTTCCAAATCTTCCTCTATATACCTCATTCATTGCTTTATAATCTGCCAAGTCTGCTAAGTATACATTTACTTTTAAAACCTTTTCCATTGAAGAACCATTTTTTAAAAGCTCTTTTTCGATTTCTTTAAGTACATGATCGGTATGAGCTTTAATGTCTCCCTCAAAATGAGCTCCTTTACCAGCAATGTATAGTGTATTTCCATGCTTTACAGCGCTTGAGAATAAAGGATGTTGTTGATCATAAACAGTTTTGCCTGTATTTATTTTTGATTTTTTTTCAGCAGCAGATAAGTTTGAAACTCCAAATAAACCTGCCAATCCGATTGTAAATTTCTTTAAAATTGATCTTCTATTGTTTTCCATATTAATTTATTTTAATGTTTACCAAGTTCTTTTTTTAAGTAACTCTTGAATTTGTTCTTTAGGTACTGGGAGTTCGTTCATATGATCTTCCAGCCATTTTGAAAAATCTTTTTCTATTTCATCCGACCATTTGTTGTCTATCTGACCAGGCGTGTAGACTCCTTCTTTAAGCCGAGTTATTCCAAATAAATCACGAAGCCTGACAACTTCTGAAGTGGTTACAACTTTTTCTGCTAGATGTGCAGGAATAAAAATCACTCCAGTTTTTTTAGCAAGTACTACATCACCAGGCATAACACTGGAAGCACCAATTCTGATAGGATAATTTATGCTTAAGAGCATTACTTCTTTTAGAAAAGACGGATCCCATCCCTTAACAAAAGCATTAAATCCTTCAATTTGGGAAAGACCTTCCATGTCTCGGCTCGAAGCATTAAAAACTACTCCAGTTTTTGATTTTGCATATATAGCATTACCTAGATTATCTCCAATTAAGGTTCCATCTACAATCTTTCCAAAACCATCAGCAACATAAACGTCATATTTTACTAATCTGTCAATAGGCCAAGAATTAGTATTTCCTACTTCTCCATTCTCTAGACCAGTTTTTTTAATTTGATCTGAAATATCTGGCCTGTTCGGCATGTACTGCACAGTTAAGGCTCTGCCTACAAAAGGAGAGTTATCATGAAGGGGCTGCCAATTCCCTTCAAACTGATTTAGGTATCCTTCATTTTTTAAAACAACCCAAGCTTCTTCAATTGAAACCGCTTTCATTCTTTCAAGAATAGATTCTGAAACTTTTGGCCTTCCATCAATAAACCTTTCTCCTTCCCAATTAGAAGTAAGTTCTAGCATTTGCTTTTTTGATAAATTTTGTGAGTAAGTAAATGATAAGCTTGCTAATAAAAAAAGACCTGGAATTAATTTTAATATTTTTTTCATTATTATTTTTTTATTGATTTATCTCTCCACCAAGTAGCTAAGGAAGACCCTGAAATATTCATCCATGGACCAAATATTGCGGGGGCCAATCCAACTGTAGAAATTTTACCCATCTCTAGTGCAATGCCTGTAGCTAATCCGCCGTTTTGCATTCCTACCTCAAATGCAATTGTTCTGCAGTCTTGTTCTTTCATTTTAAACAATCTACATCCCCAATAACCAAGTAGATATCCCAATAAGTTATGAATAATTGCAGCAAGAATCAAAAATCCTCCAATTGTAAGCAATGAGTCTCTTCCAGCTGCTGTGATAATCATAATAATTATTGCAATTCCTGCCATAGAAATTATGGGCATGGATTTATCTAGCCATTTCGCTTTTCCGTGAAAGAAATAATTAAATACAAGGCCTAAAAAAACAGGGAGAATGACAATTTTAAGTATTGAAATCATCATTCCAACGAAATCTATTGGAACAAATGATCCAGCAAGGTATTTCATTAAAAATGGAGTCATGATTGGAGCAAGTAAAGTAGCAAAGGCTGTTAGAGTCACTGATAATGCTACATTTGCTTTTGCTAAATAGGCCATAACATTTGAGGCAAGTCCACTCGGTGAAGAACCAATTAATATTACGCCTGCAGCAATTTCAGCGGGAAAATTAAAAATAGATGCTAAGGCAAAACCTAAAATAGGCATTATGGAGAATTGGCATACCAAGCCAATAAATACTCCTTTTGGCATTTTAATTACTCCGTAAAAGTCCTTGAAACTCATAGCAGTACCCATTCCAAACATTATAATTTGGAGTAGGGGAACAATTAGCTTTTTCATTTCAAAACCATTTAATTCTACAAAGTATTTTGGATAATACATTGAAATACTAACTGCTGCAAAAATTAATATCGTAAAAGAAAACCCTTTATATTTTTTAGTCGTGTTGAGAATAATTGATAGTAAAATGAGAAATAATATTAGCGTGGGGCCAGTACTAATAAAATCATTTGTAAAAAATGAGATTATTATTAAAACAAATGAGATTCCAGTAATAATTGATAATATTTTTGATAAATTTTTCATAGTTATTCGTCCCATTTTAAACTAGCCAAACCATTCAAGTCATAAACAATGTTACCATCTTTTATCGTTAATTCACATTCAAGTTTTTTAGTCCCTTTCATTTTTTTGTTTTTAGTATCAATAAAGCCAAAATCACCTTTTCTTAAATTTAAAATTGTAATATCAGCGACAGAACCAATACTTAAATTACCTAATTCATTTCTTTTAATTGCTTTTGCGGCATCCCAAGTTGTGGCTGCTATAACTTCATTAATATTAAGTCCTATGTTTAAAAATTTAGACATTACGTTCAATAAGTCTTTCATCCCCCCATTCATGCTTCCAGTATGAAGGTCTGTACTAATTGTATTAGGTTTTAAACCTTGATTAATTGCTGGAATAGCTTGAGAAAAATCAAAACTACCTCCACCATGTCCAACATCAAATAAAATCCCTTTTTTTTGGGCTGATTTTACATATTCGTTTAATACATTATCCTTTACTACAGCTGTCCTACCGTTAACATTTGCATAAACGTGAGTAAATATGTCACCTTTTCTTAATTTGTAATTAAGAAGAGAATCTAAATTCATCTCTGGTTTACTACCACCAAAGTCAATCATAACAGGTCTTTCAGATAAACGACCAGCTTTAGTAACTTCATCTACTGGTTCCCAGTTAAAACCATTGAAATGGGCTAGTTTAATTCCTACAATTAAATCAGGAAAGTTGTTAATCATTTCTGCAGTCAAATTTGCATCCATGTCAGATAGATCTTGTTCAAATGCACCCCCTTGCATACCATTCCCAACGATATTTATAAATGATAAAACTCTTGTATTAGATTTATCAATTACTTGATTTTTAAAAACTTCAAAATTTCTCCAACCAGCACCACCCACATCGACTATTGTGGTAATTCCAGATCGAAAAGAAAATCCATCAGGAGGTAAGGCAGAAAAACTATTACTTAAATATCTGTTAGGCACAGTACCATGAAAATTATGACTATGAATGTCAATCAAACCAGGTGTAACAATAAGATTTTGTGCATCAACAACTAAATCTCCAAAATTCTCAGGAATTATTGAACCAACAGATTTGATAATCCCATCTTTAATTCCAATATCACCGATTTGGTCAATATTATTTTTTACATCAATGATTCTACCATTTTTGATTATTAAGTCATAATCTTGAGCACAAGACGTGCTTAATGTTATTATAAAAAGAAAATATAAATAAATAGCTTTTTTCATTAGTTTAAATTTAAAATTGATTTTCTAATCATTTCAACTTCATCCATTGAAATTGAAGATGAGTTATTCCCAAAACTTTTTCTTATGTAAGTAAGAAGATCTGCAATTTGATCGTCCGTTAAGAAGCTGTATTGCGGCATAATCCCATTATAGATTTCACCATTTACTTCAATATCCCCTTCAATTCCTTGTAAAATGATTTTAATGAGTTCTTTCTTATCACCATTTACCCAGTCACTACTCAGGCTAGGGAATCTTCCTGATGCTCCTTGACCGTCAATTTGATGACATGAAACACAATGTTTATTGTAAAGATTTTGACCTAGCTCATTTGACTCCAATTCAATCCTGTCTTTAATTTTATCAGGTGTTCTGATATGACTTAATGATTTCCTTTTTTCCATTTTGTTTAACTGTTTTAAATTAAAATCATTTTTATCTAGGTCATATTTGATTTTCCAAATTCTACCTTGTCTACTGTCGCTGATAAACATAGAGCCATCATTTGAAAATGCTATCCCCATTGGTCTAAACATAGCATCACGAGTATTAATTATAGGATCTACACCTGCAAAACCATCAGCAAAAACTTCAAATTCACCAAATTTTCCATTAATAAAAGGGACAAAGGCAACGAAATAGCCTGATTGAGGATACGGAATCCTGTTGGTTGATCCATGAAAAGCTATAAAAGCTCCATTTTTATATCTTTCAGGAAAGTGTTCCCCATCGTAAAACACTAGATCATTGGGTGCCCAATGACCTGGGAATCCAATTAAAGGATCATTAAAATCATTACATATCCCTATTATTTCTCCATCCCCCCCATACTCTGGAGCCAAGACTTTTTTGTTTTTTATTTGATCATAGTAACAAAAAGGCCATCCATAATTATCTCCTTTTTCTATTTTAACAAATTCTTCGGAGGGCAAAATTGCACTTTCCCAAGTGTTGAAATGGTTTGGCCATAATCTTGATAAATCGTCTCTTCCATGAACCACAGCATATAATGAATTATCATATGAATTCCAATCCATGGCTACAATACTTCTAAGTCCAGTAGCATATAATTCTCCATCTTGTTGAGTTTGACTTGATTTATTTGCATCAAACTTCCAAACTCCAGCATGTTTTATTAAATCTGGGCAAGGGTTTTGCCCTGGAATTTGAGGAGTTCTTTTTGGATTTTGACATGCGTTGTTTGGAGAGCCAAATGGCACATAGATATTTCCTTTATTATCAAAAGCTATGGGTTTTGCAATATGTTCATGCGAACCATGTTCATGATCATCAATCACTATTCTTTCTGGCTCATAACTTGGAACAATCTTGTCATTTTCAAGCTTTATTCTATATACGTTCAAGTGATTTGAGTAATAAAGATATCCATTATATATTCTAGCTCCAGTCGAATAACTTCCTTTTTGTGGTATGTGATAATTTCCAAATTTTAGCAATGAATCATATTTGCCATCAGCGTCTATATCTTTAATTCCAACAAGCACCCCATTCTTACTTTGTCTTCTAAATTTTCCATATAAAACACCATTTTCACTAACTGCCATGTGCCTTATTTTTTCACCAATGCTATCAACATATATTTCATAGCTAAAACCTTCAGGCAAAAAAAGCTTATGTCCTGTTTGATTTCTTTCGCAGCTACTAAAAAAAGCGCAGGACAAAAGAACCATAAAACACAAGAATGTGTTTTTAGTTAGTTGTTTCATTACTATTAAAAATAAATTTTTTAATTTAAATTGTATTATATGCACAATAAAATATTACTTTTTGCAATTTCTTTAATCCTAAGTTCTTGTATTAAAGAAAGTGGTTTATATAATGCTAAGGATTTAGTGTATGTAGGTGAATTTACAAGGGGACTTGAAGGACCAGCTGTAGATTTAGACGGCAATTTGTATTTTGTAAATCCAATAAAAAATGGAACCATAGGAATTATAGATGCTGAAAACACATTTTCATTATTTATTGATAGTCTCCCAAATGGCAGTGTCGCTAATGGGATTAGATTTGATAGTAATGATCTAATGTACCTTGCAGATTATGCTAAACATAATATTTTAAGTATTAACATTAAGACGAAAGAAATTAATGTTGTTGCTCACGATTCATTAATTAATCAACCTAATGATGTTGCCATAAGTAAAAACAATATCTTATTTGCAAGTGATCCAAATTGGAAAAATTCAACTGGAAATTTATTGAAGATTAAAGGAAATAAAATTATTGTATTAGAAAAAAATATGGGGACTACTAATGGTATTGAAATTAGTCCAGCTGAGGACAAATTGTATGTAAATGAAAGTGTCCAAAGAAATATTTGGGTATATGATTTAGATTCTAATATGAATATTTCAAACAAAAAATTATTTTACAAATTTGATGACTTTGGATTAGATGGAATGAGGTGTGACATCAAAGGAAATCTTTATGTTACTAGACATGGAAAAGGGACAGTAATAGTATTCAGTCCTGATGGGAAAATCATAAATGAAATTCAACTGAAAGGGAAGAAGCCTTCAAACATAGCATTTGGAGGACCTGATGGTAAAACAGCCTACATTACTCTTCAAGATAGGGGCTACATAGAAACTTTTAGAATTGAACATTCAGGAAGAGCATTCAGCATGAATAGTCAATAATTATCTTCTTGTTGATATTAAGATTACTCCATTAACAGCTTCATTACCATATAATGAAGCAGCAGAAGGTCCTTTAATTACTTTTACAGATTGAATTATTGAAGTATTAATTTCGTTTGGTTGCATTTTTATGCCGTCAACTAAATAGAGAATATTTCTTTCACCCCTAATCATTATTTCATTTAACTCAAATGTTGAGCTTGATGAATCTAAAATTTGTAGTCCAGAAACTTTTCCAGCCAAAGTTTTGTTAAAATTTTCTTCTCTTGAAAAATTCAAATCTTCCTTGTCTAATTTTTGAATTGAAAAACCGTCTTTGTTATTAAAGGAATTTTTATCAATCCTTTGAGTATTACAACCAAATAGAAATAATATAGCAATGAAAAGTTTTGTTTTCATATTTACAAATATAAATAAGAACTCTATTTCAGTGATTGCTCTTCGGATTGATTTCTGATTTTAAGATACTGAGCATAAGTATATCTTTTCCCTCTAAAATATATTGAATGGACAGGACTGGGGACATGAATCCTAGTAAGCGCTATGTCTCTTTTGGTTAGTCTCATAAATTTTAAGGAAAGTTTAATTTACAAAAAAAATTTTACCTACAAAATGTCGGCTAATAATCTTTTATGATAACCCCTTCTGCTAAGAAAGAAATTTTAATTTCTGGAGATGTGATTTTTTCTATTTCACTTTTGCTTTTTCCTGCGTCTTCAGCATAGTGTTTCAAATCTTTTACACTGACTGTATCAATAGATGCTAAACCTTGAATAATAGCTTTTTTACCTTCCATTCCTGATTTTGGAACAAAAAACCCATAGTCTTTGAATTTTACAAAAACATCTTTATCATCTATTTTCATTTCAATCCAACAACCTTTCTTTGGACAAGTAGATATAATTTCCCCTTCTAATTTTGTTTGAACTGATTCTTTATTAAAATCAACATTAGAAAGTTGTTGTAAATCCAATGAAGATATTTTTTCACCATAGTAAGAAGATTCACTTTGAGCAAAGACAGAAAAAGAAATAAAAAACAGAATTAAAAAATATTTCATTTTATAAAATTATGTTAAAAATCAATGGCATCAAACTTGTTCAATAATTAAGGTGAAAAAATTTCTTTTTCTTTTATTATTTCCGTTAGCATGCAGTGAAGAAGCAACTGTTCAAAAATTGATTGTTGATGTAAAGCCTGTTAATGGCGGAATGGTTTCTCAATCATACGGAGAATATCAATTTGACGAAGAAATATCATTAATTGCTTATTCAAACCCAGAGTTTGAGTTTAATAATTGGTCTGGCGACTATTTATCAAATAATAATCCTTTAAATCTGTTAATGGTAAAGGATATTTATTTAACTGCTAATTTTCAAAAGATCGAATATGATTTTAAATTGTTTGTTACTGGATCAGGCTCCGTATCTCAATCTACTATTCAGTCAGGTGGATCTAGACCTTACTCTAGTGGAACTGTTCTTGAGCTAAATGCAATACCTGAAATAGATTGGACATTTAAAGAGTGGAAAGGAGACATTAATTCAAACAGTAATCCAATTCAAATCACAATAGATAGTGATAAATCAATTGAAGCTGTATTTGCTCAAAACATTACCGGTAAAAATGCTGGAACTTATTTAGCCTTAGGTGATAGTTATACAATTGGAGAAGGAGTTAATTATGATGATCGTTGGCCTGTTCAGTTGTTAAAAGAATTAAATAAAACAACCTCAAAAATTAATAGTGTTGAATTTATTGCTAAGACAGGCGATACATCTTCGCAATTATTAGCTAAGATGAACAATTCAAATTTAGAACCTCCTTTTGGATTGATATCAATTTTAATTGGTGTCAACAATCAATTTCAAGGTAAGAGTCAGCAAGAATTTAAAGATGATATTATTAAGATAATAGATAAATCTATTGAGTTATTAAATGGTAATAAAGACAGACTTTTTGTTTTGTCAATTCCTGATTGGGGAGCAACTCCATTTGGATCAGCATTTAACAGGACTCAAGTCTCTAATCAAATAAATCAATTCAATTCAATAGTAAAAAGTGAATCAGAATCAAGAGGAATAAAATTTTTCAATATAACGGATATTTCTAGACAAGCTCTTTATGATTCAAGTTTAATTGCAAGCGACGGATTACATCCAAGTGGTAAAATGTATGCGCTTTGGGTTGATAGAGTAGTTGGATACGTTTCAAATTTAAAGTATTAAAAAAGCCCTTCGAAAAGGGCTTTTAAATTTTATTTAATCGTTGTCACCGTCATCATCAGTATCAATTACTGGTTTTGAGAATTGATTCATTGCAACTATTTTTCCGTCCTGAACTCTAAATGCTTCCATATAGTCAAAAGTATCTTCTCCAGCATCAGTTCTATCCCAAAGTAAAACCCATTCTTCACCACTTTCAGAAATTACAGGAATATTAACAGTAACGCTATAGTTACTAAATATTCCAGCTCTCAATGATTCATCATACAAATCTTTAAATTCTTGAAGATTAGTAGTAGTAGAACCATCCCCATGCCAAACAGTAACATCTTCAGACATATATGAGTATGCAGTGTCAATGTCACCACTTACAATTGCTTTGTGTAAATTTTGAACTAGTAAAACAGACTCTTGACTGCCTATTTTCCAATTATCAGCAAGATATGTAGGCTCATATGGAAAATCTAATTTAGTTTGTGTTTCTTTAACTGGCTGTTCACATGACATGAAAATTACAACCAATAGTAATAATAGTTTTTTCATTTTTTTTGATTTAAATTGTCGCATTAATTTAAGAAAAATATGAGAGTTATTATAACTGGAAGTACTGGGATGGTTGGTAAAGGAGTTTTATTTCAGTGTATGGAAGATGATAGAATTAAAGAGATATTGTTAATCAATAGAACATCATTAAATATTGATTATAATAAAGTTAAAGAATTGCTTTGTGAAGATTTTTTAGAGTTAAAAAAATATAAAAAAGAATTAGATGGTTTTGATGGATGCTTTCATTGTATGGGCATGTCTGCTGTTGGGACTCCTTCAAAGCTTTATTATAAAGTCACATATGAAATGACTAAAATTCTTGCTGATTTGGTTTATCAGGGAAATAAAAAAGCTGTTTTTAATTATGTTACTGGAGAAGGAACTGATTCTAAAGAAAAAAGCCCTATTGAGTGGGCAAGAGTTAAAGGTAAGGCAGAGAATTATATTTTAAATAAAGGTTTTAAAGATGCATACATGTTTAGAGCAGGATTGATTATCCCAGAAAAAGGGATTAAATCTAGAACTACATTATACAACTTCTTTTATATTCTGATGTGGCCATTTTTTCCTTTAATGAAACTATTGCCATTTATTACAACTACCAGCAAAATTGGTGACGCAATGATTTATACATTATTTAATAAAGAGAAAAACAAGATTATTAATAATATAATCATAAATAGATTTTCTAAGAGAATTAAAAAATAATTTTTAAATTGAACTAACAACAATTAAAAATTAATTATATGAAATCTCAAAATATTTCTAAAGTAAGAGCTCACGATGCTATCGTTGGATTGCTTTATCTTTCTGGCGTGGGTTTAGCTTATATAACATCTGATATCAATTTTCTATGGATTGTAGTAGCAGTAGGCGCATTACAAGTTATTAGCCCAATTACAAAATTTTGTCCTGTCTACACTATCTTAAATAAGTTAATGCCTGATTCTGATCCAATTCAAAACGGTAAATAAGAATGAAATCATTATTAAGAATATTAATCGTCATAGTAGCTATCACTGTCTTAAGTGCCTGGACTTACAGGCTTGATTTAGAAACAATTTATAGAGCTGGTGATGCAAAAAATATGATTGAAGAATTTCAAGCATATGGTCTGAGTCAAACAACAATGGTCATAGTAGGTGTTTTTAAGGTAATATTAGCTTTAATGCTTTTACTAGGCTTAAAGTTTAAAAAACTTATTGTACCAGCTGCTGCAGGAATGGCTTTATTTATGACAGCTGCTGTGTATTTTCACTTTAGTATTTCAGATCCAATAATGCCAACTGCACCTTCACTTGCAATGCTAATTTCTTGTATTTCGATAATATATATTGAAAAAAAATTAGATTAAATTTGTTCAAAATCTAAATTTTTGAATTGGAAATGTAAGCATACTTGGAAAAGAGCTTCGAAGAATACTTTGTGGTGTTTAATAGGTTGCTCTATTGGTGATTTTGGAACAATATTTTTATTTCAAAACATTGAACACTCGTGGACTGTTTCAGCCGTTATGGCTTTAGCAATTGTTAATGGACTTATTACAAGTATCATTCTCGAAACAATTATTCTTGCTAAACAAATGACTTTCAAAGAAGCCTTTAAAGTTGCTATTGGAATGAGTTTAATAAGTATGGTTGCAATGGAATTAGCTATGAACATTACTGATATTTTATTAACTGGAGGTGCTATGTTAACTTGGTGGGCTATACCAATTATGCTATTAGCTGGTTTTGTAGTCCCTTTACCTTATAATTATTGGAGACTTAAAAAATTCAATAAAAGTTGCCATTAATCTTTAATGATTATTATGATTTTTTATTAAATCATTAATTTTTTAATAATAAATCTCAAATTCTATCTTATCAGTTTTTTTTTAGATAAATTGCGATTTAATAAATAACTAATCAAATTATGAAAAAATTAATTTTATTATTTGTAGGGATACTTTTTATTTCGTGTGATAGTAACCCTAACTATGAAAAAAATCTAGCAACAGCTAAAAAACTTTTTGAACTTCACGGTGAGGAAAAATTAGATGAACAGCTTGCTTTAGTAAGTA
>JAYOKR010000015.1:0-28645 GCA_038119895.1 Flavobacteriaceae bacterium | reverse complement strand
AAAATCGATGAATTAGAAATTGAGATCGAAATTAAAACTTTGAACAGTAAGTACTTAGACTCAAAAGTTTTATTACCAAATGTTATTTCAGGATACGAATTAGAATTAAATAAATTATTAAAGGATAATTTAATAAGAGGTAAAGTTGATTTAAGAATAAAATTTAGTGATATAGCCAATGAAAGCGTAAAATTTAACAAAGAGGTAATCAGTAAATACATTAGTGAATTAAAAGAAGTTTCAGACTTTGATGAATCTCAATTATTAAAAAATGTTCTTTCTCTTCCCAATTCAATCAAAAAAGAAGAAAATATAATTGAAGATAATTTAAAGACAAGAATTTTTGAATGTGTCAATAAAGTTATAGATCAGGTCATAAAGTTCAGAGAAATTGAAGGGATAAATACCAAAAATGACTTATTAGATAACTTGGCTAAACTCGACTCGTTTAAAGTTAATGTAGAGAGAATTAGTAAAGATCATAGAACTCAAGTAGAAGAGGATTTAAAGTCAAAAATAGATAACCTGAACATTGAGCTTGATTATGGAAGGCTTGAGCAAGAATTATTCTACTACTTAGAAAAGTTAGACATAAATGAAGAGCTAGTTAGACTGAATAGCCATTTAAAATTCTTTACTGATGTATTAAATAATGATGAAGTTGAAAAAGGGAAAAAATTAGGTTTTATTTGTCAAGAAATTGGTAGAGAAATTAATACAATTGGATCAAAAGCTAATAATTCAAGTATTCAATCTAATGTAGTTGAAATGAAAACATTGCTTGAAAAATTAAAGGAACAATCATATAATATACTTTAATGAAAGGTAAAGCAATTATATTATGTGCCCCCTCAGGAAGTGGTAAAACCACTTTAGCCAAACATCTGCTTTCTAATGAATTATTTAATTTAAAATTTTCGGTCTCATCAACAACAAGAAAAAAAAGAGAAGGGGAAATTGATGGTAAAGATTATCATTTTTTAAGCCTTAATGAGTTTAAAAATAAAATTGATAATCATGAATTTATTGAATATGAACAAGTATATGAAGATACTTTTTATGGAACTCCTAAATCTGAAGTCAATTCTTTGATTGAAAACAACAACATAATATTTGACGTTGATGTTGTAGGTGCGCAAAGCTTAAAAAACTATTTTAGTGATAAATCCCTTTCTGTTTTTATTTCTCCACCAAGTATTGAGGAACTAGAAAACAGATTAATTTCTAGAGCAAAAAACAACAAAGAAGAAATCAATCTAAGAATTAGTAAGGCTAAAGAAGAAATGAATAAAAAAGACTCTTTTGATACTGTTATAATAAATGATGATTTAAACAAAGCAAAAAATAATTTGTCTAAGATTGTGAGCGATTTTTTAATTAATGAATAGAATAGGATTATTTTTTGGGACTTTCGATCCTATACATGTTGGACATGAAGCTATTGCAGAATTTTTTCTAAAAAATTATTTTGATGAGATATGGTTCGTTGTAACCCCAATTAATCCAGATAAAGTTGAAAAAGGAGTAAGTGATGAGAATATCAGATTAGAAATGATAGAGGAATTCTGTTGTAAAAATAAAAACTATAAATGCTGTGATATTGAGTTAAAACTTAAAAAGCCTAATTATACATCAGACACCCTTCATGAAATTTATATTAAGTATGGTAAGAAGAATTTTTCAATTATAATGGGAGAAGACAACTTGCTCACTCTTCACACCTGGAAGAATTATGAGTTTATTCTTAAAAATAAAATTTACGTTTACCCAAGGTTCAATGAATTGAACAAAAAAGCTGAATTAATGTCGCATAAGAATGTGATAATAAGCGATGCTCCAATGGTAAGAATTTCTTCTTCAAATATCAGAGAAAAGGTAAAATCTGGACATTCAATTAAAAATATGGTGAGTGAGAACATTGAAAATTTTATTATTTCTCGAGGTATTTATTCTTAAATCACCCTTTTTTTAACCTATATTTAACACTATATAACTATTATTTTTAATAGTATTGTCACCCCAAATATTTTATTATGGAAAAAAGTAATGTAGATATTAAAGCACTAAATGAAAAAATTCAAAAGGAAAGTGCATTTATTGATTTATTAAATCTTGAAGTCAATAAAGTCATTGTTGGTCAAAAGTATATGATCAATAGATTATTAATTGGACTGTTAGGTAAAGGGCATATTTTATTAGAAGGAGTGCCTGGATTAGCTAAAACTTTAGCGATTAACACGTTAAGTCAAGCTGTAAAGGGTTCCTTTAGCAGAATCCAGTTTACACCTGACTTGTTACCTGCAGATGTTATCGGAACAATGATTTATAACATGAAAGAGAATGATTTTTCTATCAAAAAAGGGCCAATTTTCGCAAATTTTGTTTTGGCAGATGAAATAAATAGAGCACCTGCTAAAGTTCAATCTGCGTTACTTGAATCTATGCAAGAAAAACAAGTAACAATTGGAGACAAAACATTCAAGCTTCAATTGCCTTTTCTTGTTATGGCAACTCAGAACCCAATTGAACAAGAAGGTACATATCCATTACCAGAAGCTCAAATGGATAGATTTATGTTAAAATGTGTTATTAGTTATCCTGAATTTGATGACGAACAACAAATTATAAGATCAAATATTAATGAATCTTTTGATAAAGTTAAAGCTGTTGTTTCTACAAAAGAAATTCTTTCTGCTCAAGAAGCTGTGAAAGAAGTTTACATGGATGATAAAATTGAAAAATACATTCTAAAATTAATATTTGCTACAAGATTCCCTGAAGACAATGGTCTTAGTGATTTAAAACCAATTATTGGATTTGGTTCATCACCTAGAGGGAGTATAAACTTGGCAAAAGCTGCAAAATGTAATGCTTTTATTAATAGAAGAGGATATGTTATCCCTGATGATGTTCGTGAAGTAATTTATGATGTTCTAAGGCATAGAATTGGACTTACTTATGAAGCCGAAGCTGAGAATATTACAGCTCAAGATGTTATCTCAAAAATTGTAAACTCTGTTGATGTTCCTTAAAAAATTTAAGTGGAAACTAAAGAATTATTAAAAAAAGTTCGAAAAGTTGAGATAAAGACTAAGAGGCTTTCAAACAATATTTTTGGAGGAGAGTATCATAGTACCTTTAAGGGGAGAGGAATGACTTTTAGTGAAGTGAGAGGTTATGAGTTTGGTGATGATGTTAGAAGTATTGACTGGAATGTAACAGCAAGATATAACGCCCCATTTGTCAAAGTATTTGAAGAAGAAAGAGAATTAACATTAATGTTAATGGTTGATATAAGTGGTTCAAAGTTTTTTGGAACAGATAATGATCTAAAAAAAAATATAGCGACTGAAATTTCTGCTACTCTTGCTTTTTCAGCAATTCAAAATAACGATAAAGTAGGGTTAATACTTTTTACCGATAATGTTGAGCTATATATACCTCCTGCAAAAGGCAGAACTCACATATTGAGGATTATAAGAGAGTTGATTGAATTCAAACCAAAGAGTAAACAAACAGATATTTCAACTGCATTAGAATTTTTTTCAAACGTAACATCAAAAAAATCAATAGTATTTTTATTATCTGATTTTATTTCTAAAGATTATCAAAAGTCTCTTTCAATTGCTAGTAAAAAACATGATTTAACTGGAATAAGGATATTTGACAAATTTGAAGAAGAAATGCCAAATCTTGGATTGATTCCAATGATTGATCAAGAAACAGATAAAGTTGAATTTATTGATACTGGTTCAAAAGATGTTAGAAAGAATTTTAAAATAAATTCTCTTAAAATGAAAGATGAATTTGAAACTACTTTCAAAAGAAATGGTTCTGGAACAATCAATTGCAGAACAGACCAAAGCTATGTTAAATTACTGTTAGGATATTTTAAAAATCGTGGGTAAATTATCGCTATCAATATTAATTCAGATTTTTTTTGCATTTAATTTTCTTTTTGCACAAGATGCTTCAACGAAAATTACCACTAAAATTGACACAACAACTATTAAAGTTGGTGAGCAAGTAAATCTAGAAATTAAGATTGAATCTTCAGATTTAAGCAATATTGTATTTCCAGAAGAATTTAATTTTTCACCTGTTGTAATCGCTGAACAATTCCCCCTAGATACGATAGCTTTTCAAAGAAATAAATCAATTTCAAAAAAATTCAAACTTACTTTATTTGATGAAGGATCATATTTTATTAAACCGCAAGGGATAAGAGTTGGTAGTAAAATATTTTACTCTGATTCTATCCCCTTGGATGTTCTTACTATTAAAGTAGATACTGTTTCTAAGAAGTTTTTTGATATAAAAGCAATTAACCAAACTAAAGAGCAAAAAAAACCATTACTAACTTATGTTTATGCTCTTATTTGTATTCTCCTTTCAAGTGCTATAATTTACTTCCTGTATAAAAAACTAATTGTTGCTGAAGTTTTAATTGAGGAGTATAAAACTCCTTTTGAAATTGCAGTAAATTCTTTAAAGAAACTTGATGAACAAAATATTTCTAATCAATTAGAGGTTAAACAGTATTACACTGAAATGACTGATATTATTAAATTATATTTTGAAAAAGACATAGAAATAAGCGCTTTTGAAAGTACAACCAATCAATTGATCGATAAGTTAAATCTACTAAAGAAATCTAAAAAGCTTAAAATTAGTCAAGAAACAATTGATAATTTTGCTAGTGTTCTATCTAATGCAGATTTAGCAAAATTTGCTAAATATAATCCTGATAAAAAGTTAATAATTGATGATAAAAAGCTATTAGAATCTGTTTTGGTTGAAACCAAAAAAGCAATACCCAATGATATTGAGAAAGAACTTGAAGAAAGAAAGCAACGGGAAAGAAAAATCGAATTTATTAAAAATAGTAGACGAAAAAAGTTTTATATAATTACTACAATTATTACTGTAAGTTCACTTTTTATTTCGGCTTTCATTATCATTCCAGAAAAACTTAGTTCCATTTTTATTTTTAATAAGAACAAAAAAATATTAAAAAGTGATTGGGTAAGTAGTACTTACACTCAATTTAATTTATCATTAGAATCTCCTGATGCCCTAATAAGATCTAAAGACTCTTTGAATTATTCATTGAACTATATTTCTGAAAACAATGATTTAGTTCTTGAACTTTCGGTTGATAATTTTGTTGAAAATTCTGATCTAGTGAATATTATGTTAGATGAATTCAGAACTTTGGGATATTCAAATATTATTACAAAAGAAGAAGAATTTTCAACCTCAAGTGATAAAAAAGGAGTTAAAGTTTTTGGATCATTTAATTCCAATGATACCGGCGATAGGTTAAATTATAGTACAATATTTTTTGCTACTGATAAAAGCACAATAACTATTCAATTCATTTTTGAAGAAGGAGATAAAAATTTGGATGAAATTGTTAGAAGAATAGAAAATTCAATTGACTTTGTAAATGGATAATATAGTTTTTAAAAATCCTGAATTTCTTTGGTTATTACTATTAATCCCAGTAATCATAATTTTTATGTATTACTTTAGGTTCAAGAAAGTTAGTAACCTAAAAATATCATCATTTGATAATTTTAAAACCAAGTCTTTCAAGTCTAAGCTATATCCATTATTGAATATATTGAGAATTATATCTATAGCTTTAGTAATCATTGCGCTTTCTAGACCACAAGAAATTAGTAATTCAAGTAGAACAAAAACAAGTAGTGGTATTGATATTGTTATTGCTGTAGATATTTCTTCAAGCATGTTGGCTCAGGACTTAAAGCCTAACAGACTAGAAGCGTTAAAATCTGTTGCATCTGAGTTTATTAATGATAGAATAAATGACAGGATTGGTTTAGTTATTTATGCAGGAGAGAGCTATACTAAAACACCAGTCACATCTGACAAAGAAGTTGTAATTAATTCTCTGACTGAAATTTCATTTGATGGAATAATTGATGATGGAACTGCTATTGGAATGGGATTAGCTACATCCGTAAATAGATTAAAGGATAGTAAAGCTAAAAGTAAAGTGATAATTCTTTTGACTGATGGAGTTAATAATTCTGGATTTATAGATCCTTCAACAGCTGCAGATTTAGCTTCTACATATGGAATTAAAACCTACACAATTGGTTTAGGCACAAATGGTAATGCGAGAGCTCCGGTTGCTTTAAATCCAAATGGGTCTTTTAGATTTGGAATTACTAAAGTAGAAATTGATGAGGACTTATTAAATGAAGTTGCAAGCAAGACGGGTGGAAAATATTTTAGAGCTACAGACAATAGAAAGTTAGAAGAAATTTATGAAGAGATAAATAAGTTAGAAAAAACAGAAGTCGAAGAAATTAAATATTCAGATATCGATGAAAAGTATAGACCATTTGTATTACTTGCATTTGCTCTTATTTCTCTTGAACTCTTATTAAAATATATAATTTTTAGAAGTGTAATTTAATGTATCAATTAGACCAAATATCATTTATTTATTTAGGGTTGGTTATCCCAATTCTTTTATTAGTTTTTTTGATATTTAGAAGATGGCAAAAAATATCTATTAGTAAATATTTTGATACAAATACAATTAAATTTCTAAGTCCAGAAATTTCAAAATCAAAACCATTACTCAAGTTTATATTAATTTCCATCGCCTTACTGATGCTAGTAATATCATTAGTAAACCCAAAAATTGGTACAGAACTCAAGACTGTAAAAAGAGAGGGTGTTGATATTGTATTTGCAATTGATGTCTCAAAGAGTATGCTGGCTGAAGATATAGCCCCGAATAGAATTATTAAATCTAAAAGAATTGTTTCAGAGTTATTCAATAATCTTGGATCAGACCGAGTTGGAATAATTGCATATGCATCTACTGCAATTCCTGTTTTACCAATTACAACTGATTTTTCATCTGCTAGAATGTTTTTGGAAAGTTTAAACACAGACATGTTATCATCGCAGGGAACTTCAATAGCGGAAGCTATTAATCTTTCTAAAAATTATTTTAATGATGAAAATCAAACAAACAGAGTTTTATGTGTTATTTCAGATGGAGAGGATCATGAAATTCAAAATAATAATTTAAGTGATATTGCTAAAGAATCTGGAATTACAATTATAAGTATTGGAGTTGGTTCACCTAATGGAGCTCCAATTCCAATTAAAGAAAATAACATTGTTAAATCATATAAAAAAGATGATAAAGGAGAAGTTGTAATTACTAAGCTTAATGAAAATATCTTAAAAGATATGGCTACACAAACTGGTGGAATTTATTTTAAAGGAGACAATACAAGTTTAGTTGTAAACAGTATTGTAGATGAGTTGAAGGAAATGGATAAACAAGAGTTTGAATCAAAACAATTTGTATCCTTCAAAGACCAATTTCAGTGGTTTTTATTTGTGGGGCTATTTTTGATTATTCTTGATGTTTTAGTTTTTGAAAGAAAAACATATTGGTTAGATAAGTTAAATTTGTTTAATGAAAATGAAAAAGTATAAGTTATTATTTGCCCTTCTTTCTTTTGGGCTTATGAGTTCTCAAAATAATATTGAGAAAAAATCAAATAATCTTGTATTTGATGGTAATATTGAATTCGAAAAAAAAGATTTAGAGCTTGCTGAATATAAATTCAGAAAAGCTAAGGCAATTGATTCATTCAATTATAATGCACCATACAACTTAGGCAATTCACTTTATAAAAATAAATTAAGCGTGGACGCTGAGCTTATGTATAAAAAGGCTCTAAAGATTGACGCATCAAAGGAAAATAAGCACAAAGGGTTTCACAATCTTGGAAATACATACATGCAAAAAGAAGATTATCAAAATGCTGTAAATGCATTTAGAAGTGCTTTGTTGAACAACCCTGATGATGAAGAAACAAGATATAATTATGTTTTAGCAAAAGAGTTATTAAAAAAGCAGAATCAAAATAAGGATAAGAATAAAGATCAGAAGGACCAGAAAGATCAGAAGGATCAAAAAGATAATAACCAGGATCAAAAAGAAAATGAAGGAGAAAATGATAAAAAAGATAAGGATCAAAAAAATAAGGATGGGGATAAGAACCCGCAGGAACCGAAGAAAAATCAAATTTCTCCTCAGCAGTTAAAAAATTTACTAGAAGCAATGAATAAGGAAGAGAAAAAAGTTCAGGACAAAGTGAATAAGAAAAAGCTTAAAGGTAATCCAAAATCAAATAAGAAGGACTGGTAAAAAATGAGACCATTTGTATACATATCATTTTTGTTTTTTCTAAATTTTAGCTTTTCCCAAGTTAAATTTGAGACTGAAGTAAGCAAGACTAAACTTGGAGTAAACGAAAATTTAAGAGTCGATTTCAAAATGAATAAAGATGGAGACAACTTTAGCCCTCCTTCTTTTAATGGATTTAGAGTTGTGGGTGGCCCAAATCAATCAGTAAGTAATAGCTGGATAAATGGTGTTAGAACTTTTTCAAAAACCTATTCTTATTTTTTAACACCCGAAAAAAAAGGGAATTACACTATAGGTCAAGCTTCAATTGAAATTGATGGAGATATTTATAAAACATTACCTGTTGAAGTTCAAGTTACTGAAGCTGTTGAATCTTCTTTGTCGCCAGGAAGCCCCTCTTCAGTTGTTGATGATGAAATTGAACTAAGTATTGAAGTCTCAAAATCAAATCCATATTTAAATGAACCAATTTCAGTTGAATTTAAATTATTATTCAATCCAAAAATCAATGTCACCAATCTGGGTGAAATTGATAATCCTGAATTCAAAAACTTTTGGTCACAAAACATTAAGATACCGAGATTAGAAATTAAAAGCACTTCATTTAAAGGCCAGAGATACAATTATGTTACTTGGAAAAAAGCATTATTATTTCCACAAAAAGCAGGAGATTTAGAGCTTTTGCCATTGACCCTTGATGTTACAATTGATGTACCTACTAATCGTAGAGATTTTTTTGGGAATACAATTTATACTCAAACATCTAAAAAGGTTGCCTCTAGTAAAAGGATTATCAAGGTTAAAAATTTCCCAGAAAATGGGAAACCTAAGAGCTTTAATGGCGCTGTTGGTAATTTTGATATTTCATTAAATTCGTCTAAATCTCAATTGAAGGCTACAGAATCATTTCAACTAGAATTTAAGGTCAATGGTAATGGGAATTTAAAGCTGTTTTCACTTCCTGAAATCATAGTACCTTCTTCTCTCGAAAAATATGCACCTGAGTTTAAGGAAAAAATTAATACTAGTCTTAGCGGCATGAATGGAGAAATTTCCAATGTTTATACAATTGTACCACAATATCAAGGTAAGTATCCCATTCCACCAGTTGAGTTTTCATTTTTTAATCCTCAAACGGAGCAATACGTAACACTTTTTTCAAATGAAAGTATTGTAGACGTTTTAGACGGACCCGTAAGACTGTCTGAGTCTAATGCCCAAGCTAGTAATCCTGTAAGCAACTCGATAACTAGTAGTGATCAATTTAATTTTATAAAATTAAATTCTGATTTTTTTCAAATTGACAGAAAGAATATAATTGATTCTAAAAGAATATTATTTGTGTTATTTCTAATCCCTATAATAATTTTAGTACTTGCAGTAATTTATTTCAATCTACGAAGAAAGAAAGTTTCTGAAAATATTATTAAATCTAGAGATGCTGATCTTCTTGCTAGACAATACTTAAATAATGCAAAGATTGATATAAACAATAAAGATTCTTTTTATGCATCATTGGAAAATGCGTTATTTAATTTTATTAAGTCTAAATATTTAATTGAAAGAGAGGATTTTTCAAAAGATAGGCTGAAGGGTATTTTGGAGAAAGATAAAATTTCAGAAAGTATAATTGAAGATTTTATTGATATAATTAATAATTGTGAGCTTGCAAGATATACTCCAACTACGCCTGAAGGTATGGACCAGGATTATGAAAAGGCAGTTAAAGTGATTTCTAATTTTGATAAGAGATAATATGTATAAATTTTTGTTTTTTTCTTTAATAATTTTAAACCAAAACCTAACAACTTTGTTTGATGAAGGGAACTCATTTTATAATAATGGTAATTATGAGCAAGCCATTGAAAAGTATTCATCTATTATCAAATCAGGCTATGAATCATCAGAATTGTATTATAATTTAGGGAACTCCTATTATAAGCTAAATGACATAGCAAATTCTATTTTTTACTTTGAAAAATCATTACTATTAGATCCTAAGAATTTAGAATCAATAAACAATCTTTCCTTTGCAAACAACATGACTATTGATAGGATTGAAATGGTTCCTGTTAATCAAATAGCAAATCTTACATCTAACATATCCACTTTTTTTAAATACCAGCAATGGTTTTATGTTGCTTTATTCATTGAATTAATTTCCGTAGTGTTTTTTATTCTGTATATGTTTAATCAAAAACCCACTACTAAAAGAAGATACTTCTTGTTTTCTATTAGCTTTTTTATTCTCTTTTCTATAGCATTAGCTATTTCATTTAATTCAAAATCAATTTCAGATAATTATAATCCTGCTATAGTTTTTGAAAATAGAATTGCTTTTAAAACTGAGCCAAATGAAAGATCAGAGCAGATTTTTGAGTTGAATAAAGGAACTAAAGTCAATATAATTGAGGATGTTAACGAATGGAGCTTAGTAGAGCTCTCTAATGGTAGTAAAGGTTGGATCTTAAAATCTTCCTTTCAATCTCTTAAATAAACATCATTTCATTTTCAAACAGAAACAAGAGGGTTTCACTTAACTTCTCTAATAAATTAAAACTTACTGAAGTTTCTAGATTTAGAAAATAAAATACTTTTACTGAAAAAAGAGTATCCAAATAATTAATTAATAAAACTAATATTGAAAGGATTATAATAAATTTCAAAGACCTGAAAATTCCTCCAAACATCCTATTAAACAATCCTAATGAAGCAAGTTTTACTAATTTAGTCAATGACTTTCCGATTAAGCTGAAAATTATAGTTATTGAAATAAATAAAATAAAAAAGCTTAAAATATTGACTATTCTTATATCAATTTCTACAAAAAATAATATAATTTTTGAGCATCTTTCCGAAAAATAACTAGCACCCATTAGTCCCGTAAAAAAACCTAAAAAAGAAGCTAATTCATTAAAAAACCCTTTTAAAAATCCTCTTACAAATGCGATTGCTAAAACGGAAAAAATTATTATATCAAAATAATTCAATATGAAACTTTAAGTTTGTAATGTCTGATAAAAATAAAATGAATAAGGATCAAAAAAAAATAAAAAGATGGGATAATTTAATTGATAAATTAAGTAAAAGGTTTAATGAAGGTGAAATTATAGATTTAGAAGGTGTTATTTATTTAATTGGAATTCAAGAACTTGGACAATTTGATAAAAAATTTAAAAAGGACGAAAAAGTTAATTTAATGCATATTGCAATTTGTAAACTCTTAGAGCCATACGGATATTATAAATTTGAATATGTTGATGAAGATGGTTGGCCTCATTATAGTTTAAATTCAAAGCTACCTAAATTGAAGCCTGGAGAACAATCCATATTAATGAAAGAATCTATTATAAGCTATTTTTTAAAAAAAGGTTTTATTAATTAACTTTACACCATAATTTTACCAATGGATATTGAAAAAATTAAAAATGATATTGTTGACTTTAAAATAACAGACAATATTTCTCTGGAAAACTTTAGATTAAAATTTCTTTCAAAAAAAGGAATTATTCCATCTCTTTTTTCTGAACTCAGAAACGTTCCAAAAGAACAAAAAAAAGAAGCTGGTCAGAAAATTAATGATTTAAAAAAATTAGCTACAGAAATATTTGAAAAAGGTAAATTAGATTTCAGTAAATCGGAAGAAAAATCAATAATTGATGATTATACTAAACCCTCAAACATTTTAAAATTAGGTTCAAGACATCCAATCTCAATTGTAAAAAATAAAATAATTGATATTTTCTTAAAGATTGGTTTTGATATTTCTGAAGGGCCAGAAATTGAAGATGATTGGCATAACTTTACAGCTCTAAATCTTCCAGAATATCATCCTGCAAGAGATATGCAGGACACATTTTACCTCAGTAAAGATCCTGATTGGTTATTAAGAACTCATACGTCATCTGTTCAGATAAGACATATGGAAAATAATAAACCTCCAATCAGAACAATATCTCCTGGAAGAGTTTATAGAAATGAAGATATATCTTCAAGATCTCATTGTTTTTTTCATCAAATTGAAGGCTTGTACATTGATAAAAATGTTTCATTTGTTGATCTTAAACAAACTTTACTTTATTTCACGAAAGAACTATTTGGAAAAAACAGAATAAGATTAAGACCTTCTTATTTTCCTTTTACTGAGCCTAGTGCTGAGCTAGATATTTACTGGGGATTAGAAACAGAAACTGATTACAGAATAACTAAAGGGACTGGATGGTTAGAAATTTTGGGATGTGGAATGGTTGATCCTAATGTTTTAAAGAATTGTAATATTAATCCAAACGAATTTTCTGGATATGCTTTCGGTCTTGGTCTTGAAAGGATTACTATGCTTTTATATCAAATTGATGATATAAGAACCTTATACGAAAATGATGTTAGATTTTTAAATCAGTTTAGCAAATCAATATAACTTATCAGCCAGATCCTTTATTGTTTTTTTTGGATTATCAAGTTCATAAAGAATACTATAAGTCGCATTAATATATGTACATTCAATATTTAACTTTTTTGCTATTTCATAAGCGTTTTTAGCAGCATAATATCCTTCAACAATCATAGACATTTCAGACATAGCGGATTTTACAGAATAACCTTTACCTAACATATTTCCAAATGTTCTATTTCTACTAAAAGTTGAGTAAGTTGTAACTAATAAATCTCCAAAGTATGCAGAATGATTAAGATCTCTATTTTTATTTTTTTTGATTGTAGTAATAAAAAGTCTAAGCTCCTTAGCACAATGACTGATTAGTACACTTAGAAAATTGTCTCCATATCCTAATCCATGACAAATACCAACAAGAAGTGAATAAACATTCTTAATAGTTGCAGAATATTCAATTCCAATTAAATCATTAGAAAAAGAAGTTTTAATATAATTTGTTGATAGCTTTTCAGAAACAAATTTCCCTAAATTCATTGTGTTTGTTCCAACAGTTAAGTATGAAAGTTTTTCTTGGGCTACTTCTTCAGCATGACATGGCCCACTGATAATTCCAATATTTTCATAAGGAACATTGAATTCTTTATTGAAATGTTCAGAAATAACTAATTGCGAAATTGGAATTACGCCTTTTGATGCAGAGATAATATACTTTTCCTTTAATTTATTTTTATACTCTTTAAAAGTTTTGTGTATGAATGGACTTGGAGTTGCAATAATAAGTAGATCTGAGTTGTCTATGATTTCTTCAATCTTTGAATACATTGTGATTTTTTTTATATCAAGCTGAACATGTCTTAAATATTTTGTATTTCTTTTTTTAAGTTGAATATTCTCAACAAGCTCAGAATCGCGAATAAACCAATTTAGTTTTTCAGTGTTTTCAAGAAAAATTTTCACTAGTGCTGTACCCCAGCTTCCACCTCCAATAACAGCTATGTCATTTAATTTATTCACTTTAACAATTCTTTAATATTTGGAAAAACAAATTTAAACTAAATTTATTATGTTAGTTTTTCAAAGTTTGTTTAAGAACACCCTCCCCAGGGTGTTTTTTTTTAAAATGAAAGTAAAATTAAGATTAAACTAATCTCATAAAAAAAGAAAATTCTAAAGTGTTTCTTTCTGATATCACTTTCTTTATTGTGCATGTACCAACCAATCATTGTTAAAATGAATGCAATCACTGTATATGTAAATTCAGTAGATAGAGTTTTCTCTCCAATTAGAACTAGAGCTAAGTAGCCAGAAATTTTAAAAAACAAAAAAATCAAACCAAACACTGACATCCTAAAATCTGTAATCGAATATTCTTTTATCTTAATGAACTTGTATAGAGATACTAATGTTATGTACGATAGGATTGCTATTGATGTTATTTTTAATAAATCATTAGCATAGAGAAGATATATATTCATTAGAAAGATGCTGAGATTAATTCTTGAGTGTATTTCTTAGGGTTGTTTATTACCTTTCTTGTTTCCCTATTATCTAATATTACTCCATTTTTTAATACAATAATTCTATCTGCAATTGATTGGATAAGGGAAATATCATGAGAAATAAAAATTAAACTTAATGACATTTTTTCTTTAATCTTAAGCAAAAGCTCAAGAATTAGTTTTTGAACATTTTTATCAAGAGCTGATACACATTCATCACAAATCAAAACTTTTGGAGATATTGAAATAGCCCTTGCAATAACAACTCTTTGCCTCTCGCCACCAGAAAGCTCGGACGGAAGTTTATCATGAAGCTTCGAATTTAAATTTACACTTTCAAGAATTGAAGTTGCTCTTTCTTTTAAATCGTTATTAGCTGCTATTTTATGAAATTTAAGTACTTCAATAATTTGATTTATTACTTTTACGGAAGGGTCAAGAGAAGCATAAGGGTCTTGAAAAATGACTTGTATTTTTTTACTAAGATCAGTTCTATTAAAGTCTTTAATATTGTTTTTATTAAAATAAATATTACCTCTATAATTTCTATAAATATTCAAAATACATCTAGCTATAGATGTTTTCCCAGAGCCGGATTCTCCAATAATGCCTAAGATCTCATTTCTTTTAAGATTGAAATTAATTTCACTGAGAATTTTAAGATTGTTAATCTCGAGATTTAGTTTTTCAATTTTGAGAAGGTTTATATTTGAAGGTTCATTTTTAGATTTTTTAACTATTGGTTTAAAATTAAGTTTAATTAGATTTTTAGTATAGTTACTTTTTGGCGACTTAAATACATCGGATGTATTTCCTTTTTCAACTAATTTTCCATTCTTTAAAAAAACAACCTCATCACATATTTTGTGAATTAATTTCAAGTTATGAGAAATAAAAATCATACTTAATTCAAATTCTCTTTTTAGATCTAAAAGAAGCTCAATTATTTCTTTTTTAATAAGTGCGTCAAGCGAGGATGTTGCCTCATCACAAATTATGATTTTTGAGTTTTTTGCAATCATCATTGCAATCATAATCCTTTGTTTTTGTCCTCCACTAAGTTCGTGGGGATATCTATTAAGTATTTCTTTCGGGTTAGAAAATTTAACTTTTTTAAGAATTTCACTCAAAAATTCTTCTGAAGATTTTTGATTCAAAACTTCTAACATTTGATCACCACACTTCATGCTGGGGTTTAAATAGCTAGAGGGATCTTGAAAAATTATTCCAATATCCTTTTTAAGAAAATCTCTAAATTGATTTAAATCATAGCTTGTTATATTGTCCTCATTATATATAATATCTCCAATTTGCTTTAAGCCTTTATATTTTAAAATATTTAATATAGAAAGTGCCGTTAAAGATTTACCACTACCAGATTCTCCAATAATTCCAAGAATTGAATATTTTTTTAGACTGAAGCTAATATTTTGTAAAAGTGGGCTCTCATTTGAAAAAACACTTAAGTTTTTAATATCTAAAATTGGAGCTAGCATTCTTTTCAATTTTTATAAATATTATTTAAAATATTTAATGATTCAGTAATGTACAGATTAAAATCACTTGGATGATTATTCAAATCGCTACCTCTACTTTTTCTCTTCCCTAATCTAACTATAATTACATCCTCTTTTGGAATGACAATAACGTACTGACCTTGATGACCTCGTAATGAAAAAAAGTCAATGTTGTTTTGTTTGCCAAGCCACAATCCGTATCCATAAATTGGATTAGAATTAAACCTTGGTTTAATAGACATTGAAACAAATGAACTGTCTATTATTTTCTGTTTATTAATTTTCCCGAAATTCTTATAAACTAATCCAACTTTTGCAAAATCTTTTGCATTGGAACTTAAGCAGCAGTAAGCTTTTGTCATATTTTTTTCTTTGCTGTCAATCATCCAAAGGGCATCATTTTTAGCCCCCATTGGATCCCAAAGCCATTTATAAGTGAGCTCTGGAATTGTTGAGTTATTTGCTTTTTCAATTGCCATAGCTAGTAACTGAGTATTTCCGCTCAAATACTTGAACTTATCTCCTGACATTCCAGAAAATTTTGAGCCCATCATTAATTTATTGAGATCCTTTGTAACATAAGCTTGTGCAGTTATCCCCATTAAATCCTTATAGTTTTCTTCCCATACAAGACCAGAAGACATAGTTGATAAATCACTAAGAGTTACATTACCTCCATTGCTTTCATTGAAAGCAGGAAAGTAATCTGATAGCTTAGAATTTAAACTTGGAATGGTTCCTTGTTCAACACTCTTTAAAAACAAAAAAGAAATAATACTTTTTGACATTGAAAAAGAGTTGGTCATTGAATTTTCATCATATCCAAGAAAATAATCTTCTTTAATAATTGAATCATTTTTTATTATTAAGAAAGCAACAGTTTCATTTTTTTTATGAAGTGAATCAAGAGTTTTTGAACTTCCAATTTGATTGTAAAGATTATGTTTTGGCCATTCAAAAAGAGAGTCACTCCTTTTAATTTCAACATTATCAAAAAATTTGTAATCATCAATTGATGCTTTTGTATTTTGAGACCTTATTACCAAGGAAATCATGCTTTTAAAATCATCAAAATATTGAAACCTGGAACTTACTATTATAGCAAAAACAACTAAAATTATTACACCCAGAGGAATTGAGATAAGCTTAATTTTTTTCATATCGAATTTTCTTAAATATAATATTTAATTCTTATTGATTAATTTAGTTAATTACATCTATGAAAAAACCTTTCTTTTATTTAAGAACTAGAATCTTTTTGGTGATGATTCTTCTTGTTTTTATTTCTTTTTTATTGATAGGCGTATCAACAAACTTTCAAATTTTAGAGAGCTCAAATTATTATCATGAGCTAAGGCTAGAAAGGAAAGAAGCTCAGCTACAAAAAGCCATTTCTTATGAGCTAGAAGAGTCTCAAATAGAAAATACTCAAAATGATTTTAAAAATGAATTGGGTAAAATAGCAATGATTCAAAATATATCCTTCAATATCTACGATCTTGACGGAAGCATATTACATGTAATCTCTAATGTCAGAGAAAATGAAGATGAAACTAATTACCAATTTCCAAGTATTGAGAGAATTGATAGTTCAGTATTGAATAAAATTAAATCTTCTGAAAAGCTTAAGTATGTTGATATTATTAAAGCAGATGAGCTTAATTTAAGACAATCCTATTCTTACATTTTAGATAACAATGATAATCCAATTTGGATATTAAACCTTCCATACTTTGATGACGATAATCTAAATACTTATGAAATTAGGTCTTTTATTTTTAATATAATTCAAGTCTATTTGTTACTTTTTGTCTTAGCTATTATCATTTCCTACTTCATATCAAGCTATATTACGAGCCCTGTGTCTCAGATTGCATATATGATGAAAAGATTAACAATTGATAAGTCTAATAAAAAAATTGATCTTGATGTAAATAGTAGGGAAATGCATGCTCTTGTACAATCTTACAATGAAATGGTTGATCAGATTGACAACAATGTTAAAGAACTTGCAAAAAATCAAAGAGAATTAGCTTGGAGAGAAATGGCTAAGCAAGTTGCACATGAAATTAAAAATCCATTAACTCCAATGAAGTTAAGTGTTCAAAATTTTAAGCTAAAATTTGATCCAAATGACCCACAAATAAATTCTAAGCTTGAGGATTTTAGTAAAACTCTTGTTCAACAAATTGATGTACTAAGTTCAATTGCAACAGCCTTTTCAAGTTTTGCTGAATTTCCTGATCAGAAAAATGAATTTATAGACTTTGCTGAAGAGATTCAATTGTGCTTGGAAATATTTAATGATCATGATATAAAATTTATTAAGCCAAAAGAAAAAATTCAAGGAAATTTTGACAAATCAAACCTTGTTAGAATAGTAACAAATCTTGTTAAAAATTCTATTCAAGCAACTTCAGAATTAGAAAATCCAAATATTGAAATAGAATTAAAAAAGATTGATAGTAATATACAATTAAAATTTAGTGATAATGGATCTGGAATACCAACTTCAATTAAAGAAAAGATTTTTGAACCAAACTTTACAACAAAAAATAAAGGAACAGGTCTTGGCCTTAGTATAATAAAAAAATTAATTGATAGCTACAATGGAAAAATTGGCTTCACTTCAAAAGCTGGGAAAACTATATTTAAAATTACAGTTCCAACCACCTAGCAATATTCATCGTATGCCTGAGTTAAATTTTCGGCAATGATTTCAGAATCTCTTCCTTCAATATGATGTCTTTCTAACATATGAACCAATTCTCCATTTTTAAAAAGCGCTATACTTGGTGATGACGGCGGGAAGGGAAACATTAATTCTCTTGCAGCATTTGTGGCTTCAGTATCAACACCAGCAAAAACAGTATATAGATTTTTGGGTATTGAACTGTTTTTTAATGATTTTAAAACACCAGGTCTTGCATTCGCAGCAGCACAACCGCAAACAGAATTAACAACAATTAGAGATGAGTCATTTTGAATTAAATCTTTAATGTTATCATCATTTTTTAGTTCAGTAAAACCATTGTTAGTTAGTTCTTGTTTCATCGGTAATACAATGTGATCTGGATACATAAGTTTTTTTTTCAAATATACTAAAGAACTATTAAAATCACTTCGTATTTTTAACCTTATGTATAAGTGGATTTTAGCTGTTATCGGATTTTTTATCTATCGTTTTCCTGGACTCATTATAGGTATGTTTGTTGGCTCAATGATAGATAATGGCGGTATTAAAAGAGTTAATTCCAAAGTGATAAAAGAATTTGAACTTAATTTGCTATCACTTGCTTCAATATTGATAAAATCAGACGGTAAAGTTTCAGAATCAGAATTACAATTTGTGAGAAATTATTTTATTTCTCTTCATGGCCATGAGAGAGCTAAAAGATTATTTAAACAATTTAATACAGAGGTTAATAAGAAGCGAATTTCAGTTGAAAAAATTTGCAATTTTTATAAGTTCAGAACAACATATGAAACTAGACTACAAATAATAAACTTGTTATTTAATATCGCAAAATCAGATGGATCAATCTCAAATTTAGAAATAAAGAAGCTTGGAGAATTTTCAAGATTAATGAATATTTCTAGTAGAGATTTTGAAAGTATAAAAGCAATGTTTGTAAAATCATCTGAATCTCATTATAAAATATTAGAAATTGAAAAAAATTGTTCAAACGAAGATCTTAAAAAAGCATATAGAGATTTAGCAAAAAAACATCACCCTGACAAAGTACAACATATGGGAGATGCTTATATTAAAGCCGCAAAAGAAAAATTTGCTAAGATTCAAGATGCTTACGAAAAAATAAAAAAAGAGAGAGGAATCTAAATTATGGAACAATTAATATTTTATTTAAAATTGGGGTTTATGCATATCCTTGATATTAATGCATATGATCATTTTCTTTTCATAATTTCAATAACAATTCCATTTTCATTTAGAAACTTTAAAAGGTTGTTTTGGATAATAACTTTTTTTACAGTTGGTCATTCAACATCCATTATATTATCGGCTTTCAAGATTTTTAATCCAGACATGACGCTTATTGAAATTTTAATTCCAGTCACAATAATAGTATCAGCAATCTCAAATATTTTCATTACTAAAAATCTAAATAAAGTTGATTTTTTCACATTATTCATTTCAACATTTTTTGGAATAATTCACGGCTTTGGTTTTGCAAATTATTTTAATCAGATAACATTTAATGATTCATTTGATTATATAGGTCTAATTGGATTTTCTATTGGAGTTGAATTGGCACAACTTATTACAGTATTAATATTCCTTATGCTTATTAGTTTCTTTAATTCATTTATAAAAAGAAATTATAGAATTTATATAGCATTATCCTCGGTCATTGTTTGTATCTTAACGACTATCTTATACATTTAATGAAAGAAAAAAAACAAGAAAAATATGATAAAGCATATTTGAGAATGGCTCTTGAATGGGGGAAGCTTTCGCATTGTAAAAGAAAACAAGTTGGAGCTTTGATAGTCAAAGATAGAATGATCATTTCAGACGGATTTAATGGAACTCCAACTGGATTTGAAAATCATTGTGAAGATGAGGATAATTACACAAAATGGTATGTATTGCATGCAGAGGCCAACGCTATTTTAAAAGTGGCTTCTTCAACTCAATCATGCAAAGGAAGTACCCTTTATCTTACCTTGTCGCCTTGTCGAGAATGTAGTAAACTTATTCATCAGGCTGGAATAATTAGACTTGTTTATTTAAAAGAGTATAAGGACAGAACTGGAATTGATTTTTTAAAAAATGCTGGAGTAATTGTTGAACAAATTAGTCTTTAATTTTTTTGCTAATCTTTTCAGAAATCATTGAAATTATAATGAGCACTAAAGCACATAATGAAGCTAGCACTCCTATCAAAGAAATTTTATTATCGTTATCTGAAAAGTCAAGATCGAAATTGTAATTTAATAGATTAATAACAATTACAATTATGCATAGTAAAAAGCCAATTTTTTTTAACATTATAGAAACGCAAATTTAATAATTGAAAATGATAATTATTGATAATACATTAATTTCTGATGATATTTTAAATAAAAAATTTAAATGTAATACTTCTGTTTGTAAAGGGGCATGCTGTGTTAAGGGTGAAGAGGGAGCTCCATTGGAAAAAAATGAAGAAACAATTCTAAAGAAAAATTTTAAGAAATTAGAGAAATACATTTCTAAAGAAGGGTTTGAAATAATTTCAAATCAAGGTGTTTCAACAACAGACAATGAAGGGGTTTTGCATACACCACTTGTCAATGAAAGAGAATGTGCCTATGTAAACATTGATGAAAAAGGTATTGTAACTTGCGGCATTGAAAAAGCATACAACGACAAGGTTTTAGATTTTCAAAAACCAATTTCGTGCCACCTTTATCCTGTTAGAATATCAGAGCTAAAAAACTATACTGCCTTAAATTTTCATAATTGGGAAGTTTGTGAAAGTGCTTGCTCTGAGGGAGATAAAAATAACATTCATGTTATTGATTTCTTGAAAGATGCACTGATAAGGAAATTTGGAAAAAAATGGTTCGGTGAATTATTAAAAAACAAAAAGATTGTTCGGTGAATTATTCAAAAAATAAAAAATAAATTTTAACATTTAAAATGTTAATTGTTAAAAACTAAGGTCATTTGTGAATAAGTAATTCTTTTATTTCTGACAACAATTTAGAATCTTTGTTGAGCATTCATTTGCAAAAAAAATCTAATTAATTACTGATATGGTTGAACCAATTTTAAAAGAAAATAAAGATAGATTTGTCATCTTCCCAATCAAACATCATGATTTATGGGAGTGGTACAAGAAATGTGAAGCTAGTTTTTGGACTGCTGAAGAAATTGATTTACATCAAGATTTAACGGATTGGAGCACAAAGCTTAATGATGATGAAAGATATTTCATCAAACATATTTTAGCATTTTTTGCAGCATCGGATGGAATTGTTAATGAAAATTTAGCAGAGAATTTTGTAAATGAAGTACAGTACTCAGAAGCAAAATTCTTTTACGGTTTTCAAATAATGATGGAAAATATTCATTCTGAAACTTATTCTCTTTTAATTGATACATACGTAAAGGATGATACGGAAAAAGATAAATTATTTAATGCAATTGAAGTTTTTCCAGCAATCAAGAAAAAGGCAGATTGGGCATTAAAGTGGATTGAGTCTGACTCATTTGCAGAACGATTAATTGCATTCGCTGCAGTTGAAGGAATTTTCTTTTCAGGAGCGTTCTGTTCAATTTTTTGGCTTAAGAAAAGAGGTTTGATGCCTGGGTTAACATTCTCAAATGAACTAATTTCAAGAGACGAAGGTGTTCATTGTGATTTTGCTGTTCACTTACACAACAATCACCTAGTAAATAAAGTACCAAAAGAAAGAATCAAGGAGATTATAACAAATGCCCTTGATATTGAAAAAGAATTTATAACAGAGTCTTTGCCAGTAAGTTTAATTGGAATGAATGCTAAACTAATGACACAGTATCTAGAATTTGTCACAGACAGGCTCCTTGTTGAGTTACAATGCGAAAAGATTTATAATGTGACAAATCCATTTGATTTTATGGACATGATTTCGCTTCAGGGTAAAACTAACTTCTTCGAAAAGAGAGTTTCTGAGTACCAAAAAGCTGGAGTTTTAAACAATGAAACAAGATCTGAAGAGATTAGCTTCGACGAAGATTTTTAAAATACATAACAACAACAACCAAAATAAAGTAGAGCAATGTTTGTAATAAAAAGAGACGGCCATAAGGAACCAGTAATGTTTGATAAAATCACAGCAAGAATCAAAAAGCTGTGTTATAGTCTTAATCCTCTTGTTGATTCTGTCAGAGTTTCAATGCGTGTTATTGAAGGTCTTTATGATGGGGTAACCACATCTGAACTTGATAATCTTGCTGCTGAAGTATCAGCAACTATGACAACTTCACACCCTGACTATGCAACATTAGCTGCCAGAATTTCTGTCTCCAACCTCCATAAGAATACAAAGAAGTCATTCTCAGAAACAATGGCAGATTTGTATAATTACGTTAATCCAAGAACTGGCAAAAAAGCTCCACTACTTTCCGATGAAGTTTATAAAGTAATAGAGAAAAATGCCGAGAAGTTAGATTCAACAATAATTTACAATAGAGACTTCAATTATGATTACTTTGGATTTAAAACACTTGAAAGATCTTATTTACTTAGATTAAATGGAGCTGTTGTTGAAAGACCTCAACACATGCTAATGAGGGTTTCTGTTGGTATTCATTATGATGACTTAGATTCAGCTATTGAAACCTATAATTTGATGTCAAAAAAGTTTTTTACTCACGCGACACCAACATTATTTAATTCAGGAACACCTAAGCCTCAGCTTTCCTCATGTTTCCTTTTGACTATGAAACAAGACAGCATCGATGGCATATATGATACCTTAAAACAAACAGCAAAAATCTCTCAATCAGCTGGAGGAATAGGTTTATCTATTCACAATGTAAGATCAACAGGTTCATATATTTCTGGAACAAATGGAACATCAAATGGTATTGTTCCAATGCTTAGAGTTTTCAATGATACAGCAAGATACGTTGATCAAGGGGGTGGTAAAAGAAAGGGATCATTTGCAATTTATATAGAGCCTTGGCATTCTGATATTTTTGATTTTCTGGATTTAAAAAAGAATCATGGAAAAGAAGAAATGAGAGCAAGAGATCTATTCTATGCAATGTGGATTCCTGACTTATTTATGAAAAGAGTTGAAAGCAATGAAGATTGGACACTAATGTGTCCAAATGAATGCCCTGGACTTTATGACTCTCATAGCGAAGAATTTGAAAAACTTTATTTGAATTACGAAAAAGAAGGTAAAGGAAGAAAAACAATTAAAGCCAGAGAGCTTTGGGAAAAAATATTAGAATCTCAAATTGAAACAGGCACACCATACATGCTTTATAAAGATGCTTGTAATAGAAAGTCTAATCAGAAAAATTTAGGAACAATTAGATCATCAAACTTGTGTACTGAAATTTTAGAGTATACTTCTGAAGATGAAATAGCAGTTTGTAATCTAGCTTCAATTGCTCTTCCAATGTTTGTAAAGAATAATTCATTTGATCACAAAGAATTATTTAATGTAACCAAAAGAGTCACGAAGAATCTTAATAAAGTTATCGACAGAAACTACTATCCTGTTAAGGAAGCTGAAAACTCTAACTTTAGACATAGGCCAATTGGATTAGGGGTACAAGGTTTAGCAGATACCTTTATTAAGTTAAGAATGCCATTTACGTCGGATGAAGCAAAGGCTTTGAATCAAGATATTTTTGAAACAATTTATTATGCTGCTTTAACAGCATCAATGGAAGAAGCTCAAAGAGATGGTACATATAAATCATATAAAGGCTCGCCAATTTCTAAAGGAGAATTTCAACACAATATGTGGGGAGTTAAAGACGAAGATTTAAGTGGAAGATGGGATTGGGCTAAGCTCAGACAAGATATAAAAAAGAACGGTGTTAGAAACTCACTTTTAGTTGCTCCAATGCCTACTGCATCTACTTCACAGATCTTAGGAAATAATGAATGTTTTGAGCCATACACATCAAATATTTATACAAGAAGAGTGTTGTCTGGAGAGTTTATAGTTGTAAACAAGCATCTGCTTGAAGATTTAGTTAAGCTAGGATTATGGAATGAAGAGCTTAAACAAGAATTAATGAAAGCAAATGGATCAATTCAACATATTGATTTTATCCCACAAGACATCAAAGATCTTTACAAAACTGTATGGGAATTGAGTATGAAAGATATTATTGATATGGCACGCCATAGAGGATATTTTATTGATCAATCTCAATCATTGAACTTGTTTATGGAAGGTGCAACAATGGCTAAATTGACATCAATGCATTTCTATGCTTGGAAATCAGGATTAAAAACTGGCATGTATTATTTGAGAACTAAATCTGCAGTTGATGCAATTAAGTTTACCCTTGATAATACTAAGAAAAAAGAGCCTGTAAAAGAAATTGTAGATGCTGCTTCGGCTATTGCTGCTGTTCCTTCGCCTGCTGAAACAGCTCAAATTCCTGTAGAACCATTAACACCAGATGAGTTAAAAGAGATGATTGCAAAATCTAAAGGCAATCAAGATGATGATTGCTTAATGTGTGGGTCCTAGGATTTTTCTAGAAATTGATTATAAATAAGCACTGCAAACAGACTTCCTGATATAGTTGAAAATACGTATAAATAAATATTGTTTATTGTATTGCCGCCGTTCAAATAGTCTATAAGTGATGGTCCTATAAATACTGAAGGATTAAATACTGCACCTGAAATATTTCCAACTAAATAGATTCCTAAGGAAACCGTTAATCCGATAGCTAGACCATAGTAATTATTTCCTTTAGATTTTGGATATATAGCAACTACTAAGATTACAAACATCATGAGAAAAGTGAAGAAAAACTCAGAAGCAATTATTAAAAAAATTGATTCCCCTTTACTTGGACTTATAATTAAATTTTTTCCAATAATTGATAGAATTGATGCTGAAGAAATTGCTCCAAGTACTTGAAAAAAAATATACTTAAAACAAGTCCTGAATGAAATAGTTTTTTTTAAATAAAAAGATATACTTACTGCAGGGTTGTAGTGAGCCCCAGAAAATTTTGCACCTAAATATATGAGGATACTCAGACCGATTCCAATTATTAAAGGGTTATTAAAAAATCCGATAATTGTCAATAATAAAAACGTCCCTAGAAATTCAACTAAATATTTCAATACAAAATTTTAATTAAAATTAAAAAAAGCCATTCAATAGAATGGCTTTCAAAAACTTGTATTATTTATTTTTTAACGAATCATCATACAACTTCAAGAGGATTATAGTATTTTTTATCATCTCCTTAGTTTCAATTAATAAACTAAAATAAAGTGTTGTATTTTTTGGACTTGATTCCTCATTCTTAGTTCTAGAAACTTGAATATCAATTTTTTCATTAAGAAAATCAATTAATTTATTTTTCCTTTTTATTATAGATTTTAATTCTTTAAAATTCGCTAAAGAAAAGGAATTTTTTATATCATCAAATAGAGAATTGCATTTAGAATTTATTTCTAACAATTCTTTTATTTGATTATATGTTAACAATTTATGGTTGTTGTTGACATGCTTGTAAGTTATTTTAGAAATATACTCTAATGATTCTGTAATGTCTTGAAGTTGAGTCAAAATACTTATATAGAAGTTACTTGCTGCTTTGATTGTATCTTCTTCTAAATTTTTAATGAAATAGAATAAATCATTTCTTAAATCTTCTACTTCTCCAGAAAGTTTTTCTACAGACTTTCTGTTCTTTTTTAAATTATCAAGTTTTCCATGTGCTAAGCCCTCAATTGATGTTGAAAAAATTGATTTGATCCTTTTAGAAGCTTTAGAAATATTTCCTCTACTTTCTTCAATCAATCCAATAACAGACTTACTTTCAGCTTTTGTCAAAACTTCAGAATTTTTTTCAAATTCCAATTCTTTTCTATGGGATATATAATTTCTTACCAGAATTAAAATGGCTGCAAAAATTAAAATTGCAATAGCAGCTGGACCTCCTAAATGAATAAGAAATGCTACAAGCCCAGATGCTGTAAATGCAATAAACGCAGTAAAGAACCATCCTCCAATAACATTTAAAACACCAGCAACTCTGTATACCGCACTATCAGAACCCCATGCTCTATCGGAAAGAGATGTCCCCATTGCAACCATAAACGTTACATACGTAGTAGATAATGGTAATTTAAATGAAGTGGCAATTGAAATTAAAATTGCAGCAACCATCATATTCACAGAAGCTCTGATCATATCAAAAGCTGGAAGTTCTAATGCTTTTTTAGAACTCATTTGTAAAACTGGAACTTTAAATTGAGAGTTAATTTTTAGTCTCAATTTTGATGGAACTAATGCAGATGTCAATTTGGATGAATTCATCGCTAATCTGACCAAACCTCTAGATAAAAAATTTGGCTCAAACCTTTCTTTTGTGTCCCTTTGTCTTGCTAAATCAATTTCTGTTTTTGTAACTTTTTTTGCTTTTGAGGATACCCAAAGAGTAACAACCATCACCATACCTGCTATAAATAATAAAAGATTTGGTGTCGCCACCTTATCTGCTAAAACTTCCATAGAAAACATATCAGCAGATATTCCAGATGCAAGCCAGGCATTATAAGATTGCCAAGCAGCAATTGGAACACCAATAAAATTAACCAAGTCATTTCCAGCAAATGCAAGGGCTAGAGAGAATGTGCCAACGCCAATTATTAACTTATAAATATTTACTTTAAAAGAAAAGATCAGAAAATATGAAATAATTGAAAGTAATATAAAGCTAACACCAGAAATCATTAAAACTTCTGATTCTAGAAAAGAAGAAATAGTAGATCCACCTATAATATCATAAGATTCTTTTGCATAAGAAGTACCTTTGATACCCTTCATTAATATGAAATATGTTATTGAGGAGAGGGCAACTCCACCAAAAATAGAACCTACCCACTTAGATTTCTTTTCATAGTTATAAGAAAGCAGTGCTCTGGCAATAAACTGAACCAGTGCTCCAATAGAAAAGGCTATAACTACCGACAGAAGGATTCCAAGTATTATTTGACTGGCTTTTGAAACATTTATATAATTAATAAGCTCACTAAAATCACCAGCATTTGCCGATATTTTGATTAATGCGACTGCAACTGCAGCACCTAATAATTCAAATACAATTGATACAGTGGTAGAAGTTGGTAATCCTAAAGTATTAAAGAAATCTAATAACAATATGTCAGTAATCATAACTGCCATAAAAATTATCATAATCTCAGAAAAGAAAAGCATTTCTGGATTGAAAATACCTTTTCTTGCAACCTCCATCATTCCGCTAGAAAATACTGACCCAACTAATACTCCTAAGCTGGCCAATATCATTATTTTTTTTACTGAAATTGCTTTAGATCCTAAAGCTGAATTTAGAAAATTTACAGCGTCGTTGCTCACACCTACCATAAGATCTCCAATGGCTAAAATTGCCAAGGCGATAATCATTATTAGATATAAATCCATATTATCCGTAAATGTTGCTAAAATATCTGAATAAGATATTAAATTAATGTTAAATAAATTCATAATTAAATTTTAATTTCTGCGTTAATAAAGAACATTGATTTATTGTTCTTGGATTCATCGAAATATTTATAGTTTCTATAATTGAAACTTAGTTTAAAACCATCTCTAACCTTAGTTTGATATCCAAAAATTAATAATTTCCCATCCTTGTCAAAATTCCATGGTGCTGAATTCCCAATAAGGGTATTTGATTCTAGATTATCATATCTAGCATAGATCTCACCTTTTTCTCCTACTTTTTGAGACCCATAAAATGAGTATCCTGATAGATTAGAATCAAGAGAAGGGTTATTGTATGATTCAGCATTATTTATCTTGTTGTATTCAATACCAATCCTTGATTTATTTATTGAGTATCCTATAAAGTATCCAACATTTGTTACGTTAAAGTTTTCATCACCAGGTTCAGAATCATAATATAATTTTGCTGACAATCCATTACTAAATACATAAATTAAATTTCCTCCAATTTTCATATAACCATCATCATCTTGAAGATTCTTATATCCTTCTCCATTTAAAATAAAAGCATTAAATGTTAGATTGTTATAAAGTTTAAATTCTGCGTTAACACCTATATCTGCACTACTGCCAAATTTATTTTCATCTTGAAAGGTTTTATAAACATATCTGTAGCCCCAAATTTTTTCTTGAAACTTAAATTGTTTATTACCAATCATTCCAAAACTTAATTTTACATTTTTTTCTAGTTTCCAATCGATTTGAGCTGTTTTTAGAAAAGCAGTGTAAGAACTACCAGAGCTATTTTTTCCTACATCAAAAGTTATTTTAGCTGAAAGTTTATCATCAA
>JAYOKR010000014.1:0-31336 GCA_038119895.1 Flavobacteriaceae bacterium | reverse complement strand
TTGTGAAGTGCTTCTTTGACTTCTCGAAACTTAGATTTTCGAATAATTGCTTCTATTTTTTTCATATAAAGATTTTTTTTTAAACGTTAAATTTTAATTATAAACTAAATCCAAATACTAGAAATGCCGATTCTGCATCAGGATTATAAATAAATGATCCAAATACAGGAAGTGAGTATTCTTCAGTGAATTTAATTTCCTTTTCACCACTAAATGAAAGGTTCACAAGATCACTTTGTCCACCTGCGTAAAAAGCATCAGCAGCATCACTACCAAAACCTATTCCTACACCTACAGGGCCTAATGAGAAGCCTGCTTCAATGTATAAAGCTTCTAAACCAGTAAAATAACCAACTGTTAGATCAATTGGTCCTAAACTTGCTGAACCACTTAATTCTAAATCGCCATCAAATACACCGCCACTTGAGTAAGTTCCATCTGAATTAGGGAAAGAATAGTTAGTAACCATAATTGCAAGGGGACCAAAGTCGTATGATGCCCATAAATCAAGCTCGTGACCTCCATCACCTCCAGTTAATGGAAAACTTCCCCAAATACCCCCTGTAAGTGCACCAGATCCTAACTCCATCCAAGGTTGAACATGAGGGCCTTCACCAAATTGAGTACCTCTCCAAACATATGCACTAATAACATCAGCTCCGAAGTCTTGTGCTTTTGCAGATTCAACATTAAAAGTCATTAACAAAGTGAAAATGACTAACATTGAATTTTTTAAATAAATTTTCATAACATGATTTTTAATTGCCCCAAAACTATTCAAACAAGGATTCAATTTTTAATAGTAGCTTGTGTTTATACACATATTTATGAATACAAAAAAAAATAGTTTATAAAAATTATGAATCTTTAAAAAATCTATATAGAAATATTGATATTAATAATTTTAATATGTAAAAATCTGTTAATCAGTATGTTAAATTATTTTGTGAGTGAAAAGCCAAGAAAAGCAAATAAAATACCTGCTATAATTGTTAGAGAAGAATAGATGAAAAAATAATTGTAAGATCCACTATTTAGCATTTCTAAACTTTCAGCAGAAAAAGCAGAAAAGGTTGTAAAACCACCACAGAATCCGGTTGTTAGAAATATAAATTCTGGGTTATTTAAGTTGTTATTTCTTAAACCATAACCAATTATAATTCCTATTAGGAGTGAGCCTAAAAGATTTACAAATAGAGTTCCTATTGGAAAGTTAAAATTTGAATAGCTAATTTTTGATATTAAAAATCTTAGCATACTTCCAAATCCTCCTCCAATAAATACTAAAATTAAATTTTTAACCATTTACAATTGACTTTAAAAAAACTAATAAGCTGAAAAAAACTATAAATCCAATTAAAACCCATATCACACCTTTGTACGTGTCTTTGAGGTATTTTATATCTTTTTTGTAACTGTAGATTATTATGCAGATAAACGAAATGAAAAAAAATATTGCAAAAATTAATTGACCTTGACTAAACATATTTTTAAGTTTATAAAGATAAATCATTAAATCATTATGAAAAAACAAATTGAATCTGTTAAGAAATTTCACAATACTTATAAACTTGGATATAGTGAAACACCACTTGCAAACCTTGGAAATAGTAAAAACAAATTAAGATTTAGTTTGATGAGCGAAGAAAATGAGGAGTATTTGGAGGCTGCTAATAATGATGATATTATTGAAGTTGCTGATGCTTTAGGTGATATGTTGTATATTCTTTGTGGAACAATTATCGAACATGGAATGCAAGATATAATTGAAGATGTTTTTGATGAAATTCAAAGAAGTAATATGAGTAAACTCGGAGACGATGGTGAACCAATTTTTAGAAAAGATGGTAAAGTTCTAAAAGGACCTAATTATTTTAAACCTAATTTTAAAAAATTTTTTAATTGACTTTAAATGGCCAATTAGGAAAATTAGATGTTTCACCGAATTGAATCTTATGGAGAGCTTTCTTTAAACTATTTGCAAATGAACTTCCGTTGTTTTCAAGTTTATATTTATTTTTTCTGAAACCAAATCCATTAATTGGGAGGATTGTAACTGCAGTTCCAGTTCCGAATATTTCTTTTAAAGTACCATTTTTATGACTATCAACTAATTCATCAACACTAATGGGTCTTTCATCAACATCTATGTTCATAGATTTTGCAATATCTATAATGCTTTTTCTAGTTATTCCATCTAGAATGCTATCACTTATAGGTGAAGTAATCAATGTGTTATTAATTCTAAAAAATAAATTCATAGTACCAGCTTCTTCAATTAAATTATGTTGGTTTGAATCAGTCCATATTATTTGCTGATATCCTTCATCTCTAGCAATTTTTGTTGGATAAAACTGTGCAGCATAGTTTCCAGAAGCTTTAGCATAACCAACACCACCTTTTGCAGCCCTACTAAATTTTTCCTCAACTTTTACCCAGATTTCTTGGTTTTGGTAATAAGCTTTAGCTGGAGTGCAAATTATCATAAAACTGTATTCAAGCGCTTCACTAGCGCTGATTGTAGGTTCAGAAGCAATTACAAAGGGTCTGATATAAAGTGAGTTTTCATATCCTTCTTTAATCCAGTTTGAATCGATTTTGAGTAATTCAACTAAACCATTAAAAAAAATTTCTTTATCTATCTCAGGAATCGCCAATCTTCTTGATGACTTATTGAATCTTATAAAATTTTCATCGGGTCTGAACATAAAGATTTCACCAGAACTGTTTTTATAAGCTTTCATTCCTTCAAAAATTGCTTGACCATAATGAAAAACTCTTGCAGATGGACTAATTTCAATATTTTGATAAGGAACAATTCTTGCATTGTTCCAATTATTATTATTGTAATCACAAATAAACATATGATCTGTGAATTGTTTACCAAAGGTTAAGGTTTCAAAATCAACATTTGAAATTTTTGAAATTTTAGTTTTAATTATTTTCATTTTCTTGATGTTCAATTCAAATGTACAAATTAACTTGAATCAATATTTTTAATTATTCTAAAATGAAGTTTTTAATTGCAGGAGGAACTGGTTTAATAGGTAAAAGGTTGACAGAATACCTTGTTGATAGAGGTCATTCTGTTCATGTTTTATCAAGAAAAAATAATTTAAATTCAGATACTGATTTTATAAAATATTATATATGGGATCCCTCAAAATTAGAAATAGATAGCAAGTGTATAGATAACGTTGATGTTATCATAAATTTAGCAGGTAAAAATGTTTTTTCTTTTTGGAATAACAAAACAAAAAAAGAAATACTTCAATCAAGGTTAAATTCAATAATGACACTTGTTAAATTATTAAAAGAAAATAAAAATACTGTCAAACAATTTATTTCCTCCTCGGCAACCGGAATATACGCCAATAATAGTAATGAAATCCAAGATGAATACTCGGAAATTAAAAGTCATTCTTTTTTATCAAATGTTGTAACGAAATGGGAAGAAAAAGTCAGTGAATTGAATGAATTAAATGTTATTGTAACCAAAGTTAGAATAGGTATTGTGCTTAGTGTTAATGGTGGTTTTTTAGAAAAACAAATATTATTTAATAACCTTAGGTTTAGACCATTAATTGACAGAGGAAAGCAAAATATTTCATGGATACATATCGATGATTTAGTAAGAATTTTTTATTTCCTGGTTAAAAATTCTCTTGGGGGAGTTTATAATGCTACTTCGCCTAGTTTTTCAACTAATATGGAATTAACTAATAAAATTGAGAAACTAAGAAAAATATATTTGATCAATATTTCAATTCCATCGTTTTTCGCTTCTATTCCATTTAAAATATTAGGAATAGGAGATTTTTTTAAAGAAGTTGTTATGTTCAATTCCAAAGTTATTCCTAAAAAGCTATTAGATAAAGGTTTTGTTTTTAAATTTGAATCATTAAAAAAAATTATGACATTTTGACATTAATTTCAAATTGGCAATAAATTTGGATATTTTAATTTATGGCAGAAAAAAAACAAAGAAAAAAGAAACCTTCTCTCAAAGATCAAATTACAGAACTTAATTCACAAGTAAACGACGAAAAAGATAAATTTCTAAGACTATTTGCTGAATTTGAGAATTATAGAAAAAGAACTGCAAAAGAAAGATTAGAATTGTTTAAGACTGCTTCTCAAGAGTTAATGACAGCTCTACTTCCAATTGCTGATGATATGGATCGAGCTCTTTCTGAATTGAAGAAAAGTGAAGATGCTGAGAACCTTAAAGGTTTTGAACTTATATATTCAAAATTTAATGATATTTTAAAAACTAAAGGTCTTACACAAATTGATGTTAAAATTGGTGATAAGTTTGATAGCGAAAATCATGAAGCTATTACTCAAATCAAAGCTGATAAAAAGGAAAATAAAGGTACTGTAATTGATATAGTCGAGAAAGGTTATAAACTTGGTGAAAAAGTGATTAGATATCCAAAAGTAATAGTAGCAATTTAAAATGAAGGAAGATTTTTATAACATACTAGGAGTTAGTAAAAACGCATCTGATTCAGACATAAAAAAAGCTTACAGAAAATTAGCTATCAAATATCATCCTGATAAAAACCCTGATGATCCTAAGGCTGAAGAAAAATTTAAGCAAGCTGCTGAGGCATATGAGGTTTTGGGAAATAAAGAAAAAAGGGCAAAGTACGACCAGTTTGGACATTCTGCTTTTCAAGGAGGTGGTTTTGGATCAGGCGGAATGAACATGGAAGATATTTTTAGTCAATTTGGAGATATATTTGGAGGTACATTTAATGGATTTGGCGGGTTTGGTGGTTCTTCATCAAGAAGATCTAAAGGAACAAATCTAAGAATTAAAGTATCATTGACTATCAATGAAATTGCCGAGGGAGTAAATAAAAAAATTAAAGTTAAAAGGAAAGTACAAGCTCCTGGACTTGAATATTCTACTTGTAGAAATTGTGGTGGATCAGGTCAAGTTACTCAGATTACTAATACTATTTTAGGTAGAATGCAATCAACTACAACTTGTGGTAACTGCTTAGGAGCAGGAAAGATTGTAACTAATAGGCCATCAGGGTCAGATTCTAATGGACAAATTACTGTTGAAGAAACTGTTGATGTAAAAATTCCAGTTGGTGTGGAAGACGGTATGCAACTTCGAGTGTCTGGAAAAGGTAATGAACCAATAACTGATGGAGTACCAGGTGATCTATTGATTTTGATAAGCGAGATTGAAGATAATGACTTTAAAAGAGAGGGTAATAATTTACATTTAGATCTTTACGTAAGTATTTCTGAAGCTGTTTTGGGTGTTTCTAAGGAAATTAACACCGTTAACGGCAAAGTCAGGATTAAGCTTGATGCTGGAATTCAATCTGGAAAAATATTAAGACTCCGAGGAAAAGGACTTAAATCAGTAAATGGATATGGAATAGGTGATCTTTTGGTTCATGTTAATGTCTGGACACCAAAAACCTTAAGTAAAGATCAAAAAATCTTTTTTGAGGAAAATAAAAATAATGATCATTTTAAACCCTCTCCTGATAAAAATGACAAATCTTTCTTCGAGAAGGTTAAGGACATGTTTTCATAATTTACTATATTCAACTTATGTCAAAAATATTAATAGTTGAAGATGAAGATGCAATCCGAAGAGTTCTAAAAAAAGTATTAAGCGAAGAAAATCCAAAGTATAAATTAGATGAAGTGCCTGATGGTGAAAAGGCAATTTCCCAAATTAAAACACAACATTACGATTTAGTTTTATGTGATATTAAAATGCCAAAAAAAGACGGTGTTGAAGTACTTGAGTTTATTTCCTCATATGATCCATCAATTCCTGTTATTATGATATCAGGTCATGGAGACCTAAAAACTGCAGTAAAAGCTATGAGGATGGGTGCATATGATTACATTGAAAAACCACCTGATTTAAATAACTTACTAAACTCGGTAAGAAGCGCCTTAGTTAAAACTAAAACAAAGAATACTTCAAAAAAAACTAAAAAAACTAATTCTAAATACGAAATTATTGGAGAATCAAAACAAATTAAAAATGTAAAGCAGTTGATTGAAAAAATAGCTCCAACTAATGCTAAAGTATTGATATTAGGCCCCAATGGATCTGGTAAAGAGTTAGTAGCCAGACAGATACATTCTAGTAGTCTAAGATCAAATGGTCCATTTATTGAAGTTAATTGTGCAGCAATCCCATCTGAATTGATTGAAAGCGAACTATTTGGACATATAAAAGGGTCTTTTACATCTGCTCACAAAGACAGAATAGGTAGATTTGAAGCTGCAAATGAAGGAACCATCTTTCTTGATGAGATTGGTGATATGAGCCTGTCTGCACAGTCCAAAGTTTTAAGAGCAATTCAAGAAAATAAAATACAGAAAGTTGGAAGTGATAAAGATATATATGTAGATACTAGAGTTATTGCTGCAACAAATAAAAATATTACAGAACTAATTAAGTCTAATAAATTCAGAGAAGATCTATATCACAGAATATCTGTGATCGAGTTGAATGTTCCGCCCTTGAATGATAGAAAACCTGATATACCTTTACTTATTGAATATTTTATTCATCAACTAACAGATCAATATGATGGCAGACATCTATATATAGATGAAAGTGGAATAAAAAAGATGACATCATATGATTGGAATGGAAATGTTAGAGAACTCAGAAATATTGTTGAAAGACTATTTATACTTTCTGAATCTGATCAGATTTCCGAAAAAGAAGTAGTAAAGTATTCTGGAAAAAAATTATGAGAAAATTATTATTCATATTTATCTTTTTTAATCAATTTTTATATACACAAGATGATGTATTAATTAAAGATATTTTCAACACATCATTGACAAAAAGTAAAGCTTATTCATGGCTAGATTATTTATCAAATCAGATTGGCGGAAGACTTTCAGGTTCATTAGAAGCAGAAAGAGCTGTAGAATGGGGTAAAGCCGAATTGGAAAAATTAAACTTTGATAAAGTTTGGTTACAGCCTGTAATGGTACCTCGATGGGTTAGAGGACCAAAAGAATTTGCACTGATTGAAACTGAACCTGGAATAACTTTTAATGTTCCTATTGCTGCTTTAGGTGGCTCAGTTGCAACACCCTCAGTTGGGTTAAAGGCTGAAGTAATTGAAGTTTTTAGTTTAAAAGAATTAGAAGAACTCGGGAAAGAAAAAATTGATGGAAAAATTGTTTTTTTTAACAGACCAATGGATCCAGAATTTATTCAAACTTTTACAGCATATGGTAGAGCTGTTGATCAAAGAGCTCTTGGGGCTTTAGAAGCGTCTAAATATGGTGCTATCGGTGTTATTGTAAGGTCCATGAACTTAAGATTGGATGACCATCCTCACACAGGTGGTTTAACTTATGGTGACTTACCTGATAGTAAAAAAATTCCAGCTGCTGCTATTAGCACAAATGGAGCAGAAAAATTGAGTAGTTTATTAAAAATAAAACCAAAACTAAAATTTCTTTTTAGACAACAGTGTAAACAAATGAGCGATGTTCTCTCATATAATGTTATAGCTGAAAAAAAAGGAACAACATTTCCTAATGAAATTATTTTAGTTGCTGGTCATTTAGATTCTTGGGATACTGGTGATGGCAGTCACGATGACGGTGCGGGTATTGTTCATTCTATGGATTTGATGAATATTTTCGATAATATTAATTATAAACCAAAAAGAACAATAAGAATTGTTTTGTATATGAATGAGGAAAATGGAAAAAGAGGTTCTATTAAGTATAAAGAAATATCAGATAGAGAAAAACTAAATCATATTTTTGCTATAGAATCAGATGCTGGTGGGTTCTTGCCACTTGGTTTTTCATTTACAACTGATAATGAAAAATTTCTTAAAATTTTAGAATGGAAAAAACTCTTTGCCCCATATTTTATTAATGTTTTTATCAAAGGGGGTAGTGGTGCAGATATAGAGAATTTGAGGACCGATACTAATGTTTTAGCTGGTTTGAGACCTAATTCTCAAAGATACTTTGATTATCATCATACAGAGATTGACACTTTTGATGCTATAAATAAAAGAGAACTTGAATTAGGTTCTGGGGCAATTGCTGCTTTAGTTTATTTGTTCGACAAATACGGAATAGAATAAGATGGATCAAATTTTAGAATTAGATAAAAGTTTATTTATTTATCTAAATTCTTTGGGGAGTGTTGAGTATGATCATTTCTGGCTTATAATCACAAATAAATTTTCTCACATTCCGTTATATATACTCTTACTATATCTATTAATTCAGAAATCATTAAAAATAAATGAATCAAAAAAGAAAATATTTTTACTATTACTAGTTAGAATTTTTTCTATCGGTTTTTTGATTTTAATTAGTGATCAACTGTCAAATTTTTTTAAAAATAATTTTGAAAGATTGAGGCCTTGTCATAATCTGGATATCGTTGATCAAATCCGAATTGTAAAAGAAAGTTGTGGAGGGTTATTTGGATTTTTTTCTGCACACGCATCTAATTCCTTTGTTGTTGCAACATTTTTTTATTTATTTTTCTCTTCTAAAAATAAATTATCCAAGCTTTTATTTATGTGGGCTGCAATTATAGCTTACAGTAGGATTTATGTAGGAGTACATTATCCTTTGGATATTGTTTTTGGATCTCTTTTGGGCTTTATCCTAACATTTTTCTTCTACAGAAAAATCCTTATTTCATCTGAGAATATTATTTTAAGATTGTAGGAAATTTTTTCTTAAAATCGTTTATTCTAGGAACTGATACTTTTAAAAGATACGGGTTGTTAGGGTTATTTACTTTATAGTCTTGATGATAATCTTCGGCAATATAAAATTTATCAAATTTTTTAACCTCAGTTACAATTTTGATATAAATATCGTTTTCTTCAAGTTTACTTATTTCCTTAAGAATTATTTCTTTTTCACTTTTATTTTGATAAAATGCTACCGACCTGTAATGTGATCCAATGTCTGGACCCTGTCTATTTAATGTAGTTGGGTCATGTGATGCAAAAAAGACTTCTACTAATTTTTTAAATGATATTTTAGTTTCATCGTACACAATTCTAACAGATTCTGCGTGACCAGTTTTTCCTGTTAATACTTGATAGTATGTTGGATCTTTTGTTTTGCCTCCAGAGTATCCAGACTCAACCTCTTCCACACCAATCAGGCTTTCAAATATTGACTCAACACACCAGAAACATCCAGATGCAAAGTAGGCTTCTTTTTTTACTTGAGAATTGGAATTGGAAGAAATTAAAAATATTATTGAATAAATTATATATCTCATTACATTAAAGCTTTAATAGTTTTTTACAAAAATTATTCCATGATAATTCATCTTGAAGCTTTCTAATATTTTTAGTTTTTTCACTAGTTTGATCATTTAAAGCATCAATTATTTTATTAGTCAAACTTTTAGAGTCCGTCTTTGAAATGAAACTATTTTTTTCATTTAAATATTCAGTTAACCCACCTACATTTGTTGTTACAATCTTTTTCCCATATGCTATTCCTAAAGAAGAAACTCCACTTTGAGTAGCTTTTTTATATGGCTGAACAACTAGCTCACTTGCACCAAAGTAAAATTTTATTTCATCACTATTTATGAATTCATTTTTAATTATAACTTCATTGTTTATTCCTAATGAATTAATCATTTTTTTATAATTATTAATGTTTTCAATAAATTCTCCTGCAATAATTAATTTGATATTTTTTTTTGCTGATTTTATATCCTTTATGCTCTTTAATAAGATGTCTAAACCCTTATATTTTCTAACTAAACCAAAAAACAAAATATATTCATATTTTTTATCTAATTTCAAATAATTTAAAGATTCTTCCTTACTTACAGTTTTTACATTATTTATTGGGTGATATAGCTCTAAGCTTTTTGAATTATAATTTTTCTCAAGAATATGATGATTGTATTTCGATAAAGTGACTGTTTTATCTAAATTTTTTAAAAATTTCTTCAAAATAAGTTCAGAAAACATAAACTTTTCATGAGGAATTAGGTTATGAAATAAACCAATTTTCTTGCTGCTATTTCCTATAAAATTGTTTATAAAATAATAACATATCCCTGTTATTGGAGTCCAGTAAGTTGATATTACAAAATTGTATTTATTTTTTTTTACCAGTTTTTTAATTCTCAACCAATCAAAAGGATTATAGGGGTTTATATAGGTTGTTGGTTTTTTAAAAATATTATTTTTTTGTATTTGTTTGTTTTTTGATCTTAAAAATGTTGGATAATTAATTTTAAATCCAAATATATCAATTCGGCAATTTTTTTCAAGTTCATTAACTAGCTCATTATTGAAGTCGGAAATACCACCTCTCAAGGGAGGAAATGGGCCTATAATTAGAGCTTTCATTTGGAATGGTTTATATTATAATCCAGCTACCAGATTGAATTAATTTTTCAGCAGCTTTGAACTTTATTTCTTTAGTTTCACCAGTACTCACATTTTTGATAGTAACCTTTTCATTTCGACCAATTTTTCTTTGTTCCCTAACAACTGTTTCTATAACGTTTGAAGAATTAGAAGCGGATGCTCCAACTTGTCTATTTCTGTTAGCTAATTCATCACTATTTAAAACCTCTTCTTTTGAGGTGTTATACTGTTCTCTTCTTCTAGTACGTCTATCCTCTCTTATATCACTAGGGTCTTTACTAGGTAATTCTCCTTTAAACAGAAATGTAAGAATATCTTTATTTAATTGATCTATCATACTAAAGAAAAGTTCTTTTGCTTCAAATTTGTAGATTAATAGGGGGTCTTTTTGTTCATGAACGGCTAATTGAACTGATTGTTTCAATTCATCCATTTTCCTTAAGTGAGATTTCCATGTATCATCAATAATCGCCAGACTTATGTTTTTTTCAAAATCATTAATAAGCTCTTTACCATTAGACTCGTAAGCTTTTTTTAGATCTGTAACAATATTCATTGTTTTTTTGCCATCAGTAAAAGGAACTACAATTCTTTCAAATTTATTTTGAGGGTTTTCATATACGCTTTTTACTACTGGAAATACTTTTTCAGAATTTTCAATATTCTTTTTCTCATAAAATTTTAAAATAATATCATATATTTTTTGAATTATTTGATTTGAATCAGTTTTTTCAAATTCTTCCTCATTAAAAGGTGATGTGATTGAAAAATATCTAATTAAGTTAAATTCAAAACTTTTATAATCGTTGTTTTCTTTTGAATTGTAATATATTGATTCAACTGTTTCAAAAATCATATTTGCAACATCAACTTTTAGTCTATTTACATCAAGGGCATTTTTTCTTTTTTTGTAAATAACCTCTCTTTGAAGATTCATTACATCATCATATTCTAATAATCTTTTTCTAATACCGAAATTATTTTCTTCCACCTTTTTTTGAGCTCTTTCAATGGTTGATGTCATTAAGCCATGTTGTATGACTTCACCTTCTTTATGACCCATTCTATCCATCATTTTTGATACTCTATCAGATCCAAATAATCTCATTAGATTATCTTCAAGTGAGACGTAGAATTGCGAACTTCCAGGATCTCCTTGTCTTCCAGCCCTACCTCTTAACTGACGATCAACTCTTCGTGAATCGTGACGTTCAGTACCAATTATAGCTAATCCACCAGAATCTTTTATTTTATCACTAATTTTAATATCTGTTCCCCGACCAGCCATATTCGTGGCAATTGTAACAATTCCTGCATTTCCAGCTTCAGCAACAATATCTGCTTCCTTCTTATGAAGTTTGGCGTTTAACACATTGTGTTTTATCTTTTTCATTGTTAACATTCTAGAAAGCAATTCAGAAATCTCAACAGATGTTGTTCCAATCAATACTGGTCTTCCGTTATTTGATAATTCGACAACATTATTTATTACAGCATTATATTTCTCTCTTTTCGTTTTATAAATTAAATCGTTTTCGTCTTTCCTGATAATTGGCTTGTTTGTAGGAATTTCAATCACATCAAGCTTGTAAATATCCCAAAATTCTCCTTGTTCTGTTACAGCAGTCCCAGTCATTCCTGAAAGCTTTCTGTACATTCTAAAATAATTTTGAAGTGTTATTGTTGCAAAAGTTTGTGTAGCATCTTCAATTTTTACATTTTCTTTAGCTTCAATAGCTTGGTGAAGACCGTCTGAGTATCTTCTTCCATCCATAATTCTACCTGTCTGCTCATCAACAATTTTCACTTTATTGTCCATTACAACATATTCAATATCTTTTTCGAATAATGTGTAGGCTTTTAGTAATTGATTAAGAGTGTGAATTCTTTCACTTTTAATACTGAAATCGTTAAAAACTTTTTCTTTTTCTTTAGCTTCGTTTTCAGGTGATAAACCTTTATTTTCAATATCTGAAATAAGGGTTGAAATATTGGGAAGTATAAAGAAATTATCATCATTTACATCTTTTGAAAGATGTTCAATCCCTTTGTCTGAGAGTTCTATTTGATTGTTTTTTTCGTCAATTGTAAAATAAAGATCAGCATCGATTTTATGCATTTCTCTATTATTATCTTGCATATAAAAGTTTTCAGTTTTAAGAAGGGTTTGTTTAACTCCATCTTCACTTAAAAATTTAATTAGTGCTTTATTTTTTGGAAGACCTCTAAATGTTTGAAGTAATTTAAACCCTCCCTTTTCATTATCACCTTCTTTAATGTAGTTTTTTGCTTCTGCTAATGTTTGAGTAACTAGCTGTTTTTGTAATTGAACTAGACTAGAAATTTTAGGCTTTAATTGATTAAACTCATGATTATCTCCTTTGGAAACTGGCCCTGAAATTATTAAAGGAGTTCTTGCATCATCAATTAAAACAGAATCAACCTCATCAACAATAGCATATGAATGTTTTCTTTGAACCCTGTCTTCTAATTTATGAGCCATATTATCTCTTAAATAATCAAAACCAAATTCATTATTTGTTCCATATGTTATATCAGAAATGTATGCATTTCTTCTTTCAAGTGAGTGAGGTTTATAATGATCTATACAATCTACTGTAAGTCCATGAAATTGAAATATTGGAGACATCCAAGCACAGTCTCTTTTGGCTAGATAATCATTAACTGTTACCAAATGAACTCCGTTTCCGGTAAGAGCATTAAGATAGACTGGTAGAGTTGCAACCAGAGTTTTTCCTTCACCAGTTTGCATCTCAGCTATTTTCCCTTTGTGTAATACAATTCCTCCGATCAATTGAACTTCATAGTGAATCATATCCCACTTAATCATTTTTCCTGCAGCATCCCAGCTGTTTGACCAATTAGCTTTTTCTCCATTTATTCTTACGTAATCCTTATTCAATGAAAGTAATTTATCATATTCATTGGCAGTAACAGAAATTTCTTCATTAGTAGCAAATCTTTTTGCAGTCTCTCTAACAACACAATAAGCTTCAGGCAAGATTTCAGCCAAGTATCTATCCAGCTCGTCTAAAAACGAAGATTCGATTTTATCAATCTCATCATAAAGATTTTCTTTTTCCTCAATGCTTGAGGTAATATTAATCTTAGTATTGATCTCTTCAATCTTTTGTTGAGATGGGTTTTTTAAAGATTGTATCTGTGTTTTAAACTTCTTAGTGTAATCTCTCAGTTTATCATTACTAAGCTTAGTAAAATTTTTTTCAATAGCGTTTATTTGAGAGATTATGGGATATAATTCTTTTAAATCTTTTTTTGATTTATCTCCAACAAAAACTTTAAGTACTGAATTTAAAAAACTCATATAATCTACAAGCCAAATTTAAAAAAAAAAGCCTCAAGAATGAGACTTTGTTTGTTTAATTAAATAAATCTAATCATTAATATTCCTCTTCGTTCCAAAGATAATCTTCTTCTGATGGGAAGTCCGGCCATATTTCTTGAATTGACTCATAAATTTCATCTTCTTCATCTTCAATTGCCTGTAAATTCTCAACTACTTCAAGAGGAGATCCTGTTCTGATTGCATAATCGATTAACTCATCCTTATTGGCTGGCCATGGGGCATCACTTAAGTAAGAGGCTAGTTCTAAAGTCCAGTACATTGTATTAAATTTTCTGCAAAAATAATTTTTCTACATTATTTTACAAATCTTAAATGTTAAATTTACGTTTGTTGAAATATTTTTAATTTTTACCTCTGATTTTTGAGGATATGAAATAACTAAAAATTATAAGAAATAACATAAGAGAAATTCTGAAGATGTAATCTCCATATTTTATATAAAAAGTCAAATTATTGTTTTCATATGCAATGGAATTTAAAACTATTTCTTCATCATAGTTAGTTTTAATTACTATGTCACCTCTAGAATTAATAATACCAGATAGTCCTGTGTTTGCTGATCTGATGATATTCTTCCTATTTTCTATTGCCCTTAATCTTGCATACGACATGTGTTGTTTATGTCCTTGACTATTTCCCCACCATGCATCATTTGTAATAATTGCCAAAATACCATAACCTTTATTAAAGTATTTAGTTACATACTCTCCATACACTGATTCATAGCAAATTATCGGAGATATATAGGAATCATTATCATTATAAAATGACTCTCTATTTTGTTGTATTCCTCGGCTCATAACTGTTCCTCCAAAGTCAAGAAGTAAATTTCCAAAGATTGGTTCAAGAATAGTTTTATAGGGAAGGTTTTCAACTCCAACAACTAACTTTGATTTATGATAAAAATTTGAATTATTACCATCTAAAAACAAAGCACTATTGAAAATGTTTATCCATCTATTATTGTTGATTTTATTTGAAAATGATGAAATATTACTTTCATTATTAATTATTTCATATGGTTCATATCCAGTAATTAAATGATTGTTATTTGGTTTAATAATTGAATTTAAGGTTTCAATGAATTGATTATAGTTGTAACTATTTAATTGTATTCCCTCAGAAAAAAAAGTTTCAGGTAAAATTATTTTAGAATTATGAATTTTGTTTTCAGTAATTAAGGATTTCAAATAATTGATGTTATCAATATTTCTGATTTTATATTTTTCCTCATAAGGATCAATATTAGGTTGTACAATAGTAATATTGATTTTATTTCCACTTTCTTTGAAGTTGTAATATTTAATTAATGAGATAGTCGAAGGTAAAATCAATAATAATAGAGTAAAAAATATTGGTTTATTAAAATTTCTTTTTTGCTGATATCTCTCGTAAGATGTAAAAAGCAAAATATTAATTATAAAAATCCATAATGTTCCTCCAAATGCACCAGTATATTCATACCACTGAATAATTTTTACATTTTCAGAAAATACATTTCCAAGATTTAACCATGGCCATGAAAAATCCCAATAAAGATGGAGTTTTTCAAAACATATCCATGTGGACACTAAAAAAATATATCCTAATTTATTTCCGTTGATTTTTAAAAGAATACTGTATAAATAAAATACAGTTGCCATCATTACAGAATTTAATGTAATAGCAAACAAAAAACCAAAGGTTGTGGCATTTATTAACCAATAAGTACTGATTATATTCCATAATAGAAATCCAACAAAAAATGTTATAAATTTTTTGTTACTTACATGTTTTTGAGAAATGTATAAGAAAGGGATAAGTCCAATAAAAGACAAAAAAAACAAGCCATAAGTTGGCCATGAAAGCCCTAAAAGAAGACCGCCAATTAAAGAAATAAAAAGAGAATTACGAAAGTTCAAATAATAATTAAATTTGTATTTGATTATAAACTTAAAGTATCAATTGAAATTATTCAAATTCATTCCAAACTTTCTAACATTATGTAATGCTTTACTAGGATGTATATCAATTTTAGTATTATTCAATGATTTTAAAATAATTGATGGTTTTTCAAGCTATGAGTTAATAGTTTTATTTATGTTATTGGCTTCTGTATTAGATTTTTTTGATGGATTTTTAGCTAGAGCTTTAAAATCTGAGTCTAAAATAGGTGGTCAGTTAGATTCATTTTCTGATTCAATAACTTTTGGATTAGTTCCAAGTCTAGTTATGTTTGATTTTCTTTACAATAAAACTGGAATTTTTACTGTAAGTTTTATTTCACTTACAATTTTTATTTGCACAATTCTAAGATTGTCTAAATTCAATATTTCTGAATATCAAAAAGATTTTATTGGATTACCTTCACCTGCTAGTGGTTTGTTTTTTATTGGATTACCATTTATTACTAGTAAGATTGAAGTAATGTACTTTTTGATTATTATTTTATTCATTTCAATTTTAATGATATCAAATCTTAAATTTTATTCATTAAAAAATATCAATTCTAATGAGAAGAAAGTTTTTTTACTATTATTAGTGATTACTAACTTAATAGCTGTTAGTTTAAGTTTAATGTTTGATATTTCAGCTTTTAGTGTCCCAACGATGATTATATTATCTTACTTGATTTCATCATCACTTTCTTTGTTATTTAATAAATTAAATTCATCAAGCTGATCATTATGTATATAAACGATATGTGAGTACATATAGTTTGGTATACCGAAACCAGCAATATTTGCCGAATTTATTTGATCATATATAATTGGATTTATTCCTTCTTCATTAAGAAATGCTTTAATGTGTAATGCCTCGGCTAAATTTCCTCTGTAAATTTCAACTAGATCCTTCAATTAATCCAAAACTTTTTTTCTAAATATAAAATTTTGACCTAGGTAAACTTTTCTTACAAGCTCATCTTCGGCAAGGATTTCTGGTTTACCACTTTTAAGGATTTTTCCTTCAAACATTAAGTAAGTTCTATCTGTAATTGCAAGGGTTTCTTGAACATTATGATCTGTTATTAAAACACCAATGTTTTTAGTTTTTAAATGAGCTATAATTTTTTGAATTTCTTCAACTGCAATTGGATCCACACCTGCAAATGGTTCATCTAACAATAAAAAATTTGGTTCTGTTGCTAATGCTCTCGCAATTTCAGTTCTCCTTCTTTCTCCACCTGATAATAGATCACCTCTGTTATTTCTTACTTTTTGAAGACTAAATTCATCAATTAAATTTTCAAGATCTTCATTTTGTTGATCTTTGCTTTTTTCGGTCAGCTCTAATACTGCTTTTATATTCTCTTCTACAGTGAGTTTTCTAAAAACTGAAGCCTCTTGAGCTAAATACCCAATTCCAATCTTAGCTCTTTTATACATTGCTTCTTTTGAAATATCTATATTATTAATCAATATTTTGCCGTTATCAGGCTTGATTAATCCAACTATCGTATAAAAACACGTTGTTTTTCCTGCTCCATTTGGGCCAAGTAATCCAACAATTTCCCCCTGATTTAATTCTAAATCAACACCATTAACTACTTTTCTGGAGCCGTATGATTTTTCAATTTTGATAGCTTCAAGTTTCATATCTTATTTCTTTTAACAACAATTCTTGAAATATAAATACTTATTTGATATAAAATAACAATTGGAATTGCAACAATAATTTGACTTGCAACATCTGGAGGTGTAATTACAGCAGCTAATATGAGAACACCGACAAGTGCAAATTTTCGATATTTTACTAAAATTTCAGGTGTAACTAAACCGATTTTCGTTAAAAAATAAATTATAATTGGAAGTTCAAATATTAAACCAGATGCTAGCACTGAGGCTCTTACCAATCCAATATAACTACTTAAATCAAAATCATTGAATATTTCATTACTTACTGTATAATTTCCTAAAAAATTAATTGATAATGGACAGATAACATAGTATCCAAATAAAACACCAATGAAGAAAAGTATACTTGAAATAAAAATAAAGCCTCTAGCATGTTTTTTTTCATTCTGATAAAGACCAGGACTTATGAAACTCCAAAACTGATATAAAACAAACGGGAATGAAATAATAAAACCTGAAGCAATTGATGTCCATATGTGAGCACTAAATTGACCAGCCATCGTTCTACTTTGTATTCTGAATGGAAATTCGGTTATACAAAAACCATCATTCAATCCTATAAAATTTGATATTTTACATAAAATTTCATAAGTGAAAAAATCAACATTTTTAGGTCCAAATATTATTTTATCAAAAATAAAATCCTTGAAAATAAATGCAATTGATCCAGAGATTAATATAGCTATAAATGATCTTAATATATGCCATCTTAAATCTTCAAGATGATCTAGGAATGACATTTCGTTAGGATCGTTTAATAGCTTACTCATAAACCAGCTTTTAAAAGTTCATGCATGTGAATCATCCCCTTGTAATGACCATCATCAATCACTAAAAGTTGGGTGATTTTACTTTTATTCATTAGATTTAAAGCTTCTGAACCAAGCATTTCTCCACTAATAAATTTTGGATTTTTGACCATTATTTCACTAACCTTGAGATTCATGGGGTTTTGATTCTGATTAAGCACTCTTCTTATATCACCGTCAGTTATTATTCCAACCACAACATTTTTATCTAAAACAGCAGTTGCACCATACATTTTGGAAGAAATCTCATTTATTGCGTCTTTTATGCTTGAATTAATATCTACTTTTGGTGAAGAATTGTTATTTATAATATCGTTAACTTTTAAAGTTAGTTTCTTTCCTAGCGATCCTGAGGGATGGTATAGAGCAAAATCCTCAGATTTGAATTCTTTAATGGACATTAGACATATCGCTATTAAATCACCAATCAGTAACTGCATACTGGTACTAGTTGTAGGTGCAAGATTGTTCGGACATGCCTCTCTCTCAATTTTATTTACAATGGAATAATCTGCATTTTTGGCTAAAAATGAATTTTTGTCAGATGTAATACCAATTAGTTTGATTCCTAGTTTTTTTATCTGTTTTACTAAATCTACAGTTTCTGTATTTGATCCGCTTTTTGATAAACAAATCATTACATCGTTTTTTGTAGCTACTCCAATATCTCCATGTAATGCATCGGAACCATGCATAAAAATAGATGGTGTTCCAGTTGAATTTAAAGTTGCTGAAATTTTCATTCCAATTATTGCGCTCTTGCCAATTCCAGTAATAATGACTCTACCTTTAATCTTTGATATATAATCAATTATAACTTCAAAATTTTCATCAATACATTCTTCAACATAACTGACAGAGTTTGTATAGTTATCTAGAACATCTTTTGAAATTTTATTTAAATCAATTTTTTTCAAATACCTATTAATTAAATACTAAAAATGTTTTGGCTATATTTAATAGACCAAGGTACAAATATACCTTAATTACTGTCAAAATATGAACACTGATTTAGAACTTAATCAACTTCTTAAAAAATATTTTGGTTTTAATTCTTTTAGAGACAATCAACTTCAAATTATAAAATCAATTGTAAGCGCTAATAATAATTTAGTGATAATGCCAACCGGAGGAGGTAAATCTTTGTGTTATCAAATGTCAGCATTGTATTTAGATGGAATGGCAATAATAATATCACCATTAATAGCATTGATGAAAAACCAAGTTGATATTCTTAAAGGTATTTTTGAATCAGATTTAATAGCATGCGTCTTAAATTCCTCTTTAAATAGTACAGAACTTGAGAAGGTTAGGTATGGAATAGAATCTGGCACTACCAAGCTTCTATATATTGCTCCTGAATCATTATCTAAAGAAAGTAATATTAATTTATTTAAAAGGCAAAAAATCTCATTTGTTGCTGTTGATGAAGCTCATTGTATTTCAGAGTGGGGTCATGATTTTAGACCAGAATACAGGAACATTTTCTCTAATATTCAAAAAATTGATAAAAAGGTGAAGATTACTGCATTAACTGCCACAGCAACTCCTAAAGTTCAAGATGACATTATTAAAAATCTTCATTTAAATAATTGTTCAAAATTTAAATCATCTTTTAATCGTCCAAATCTGTTTTATGAAATTCGTAAAAAGGACGAATCTGTTGATAAGCAAATTATATCCTTCATAAAGAGTAATGCTCATAAGTCTGGTATTATTTATTGTTTATCTAGAAAAAAAGTTGAAGATTTAACTAGTCTCTTACAAATTAATGGAATAAAGGCATTAAAGTATCATGCAGGGCTTGATCAAAAAATAAGATCTAAAAATCAAGAGTTTTTTTTGATGGATGACTGTGATGTAATCGTTGCAACGATTGCTTTTGGTATGGGAATTGACAAGCCAGATATTAGATATGTAATTCATTACGATATACCTAAAAGTATAGAGTCCTATTATCAAGAAACTGGAAGGGCAGGTAGAGACGGCGGAGAAGGATATTGTTTGGCGTTTTATAATTATGGTGATATTGAAAAATTAGAAAAATTTCTTTCAGGCAAACCTATATCAGAACAGGAGCAAGGACTATCACTCTTGGAAGAAGTTGCTTCATTTTGTGAAACTTCTATATCTAGAAGAAAATTTATTTTAAATTATTTCGGGGAGGAATATGATGAAATTAAAGGTGAGGGATCAAAAATGGATGATAATTCCAAAAATCCAAAAGAACAAATTGATGTAATTAATGAATTAAAACAGGTTATAAATATCATTAAAGCAACTAAAGAAAAATATAAACTAAAAGAACTGTCCAGCTATTTAGCAGGAGTTGAAACTCCAATTCTTAGAGCACATAATGCCAAAGAAAATAAGAATTTTGGATTGGGTAAAAATGATGTATTTTTTTGGAAATCTCTTATAAGAAAAATGGTTGTTGATGGTTTGTTGTGTAAGAAAATTGAAGAATATGGCGTTATAAAAATTAGTGATATTGCTAAAAAGTCAATTGATTCACTAAAACATTATAAACTTAGTTTAGATCATAATTATGAAAAATCTAATGTTACAATAAAGAATTCTGTAAGTGATTCTGGTATTATTGATAATAAATTATTCAATCTATTAATTAGTTTAAGAAAAACAATTTCAAAAAAGAATAATATTCCGCCATTTGCTATTTTTAAAGATAGCTCTATAAATGAGATGACATTTAAATACCCAACAAATATTGAAGAGCTTTCAAAAATAACAGGTGTAGGAGAAGTAAAAGCAAAAAAATTTGGAAATGAATTCGTAAACCTTATAGAACAACATATAATTGAAAATGATATAACTAAAAGCTTTGACATAGTAATTAAGAGCAGTGGTATAAATTCATCTTTAAAATTGTTTTTTATACAGTCTGTTGATAAAAAATTATCAATAGATGAAATGGCCGAAGCAAAACGAGTTGAATACATTCAAGTTGTGAAAGATTTAGAAACAATCATTTATTCAGGAACTAAATTAGATTTAAAATACATTGTCGATGATTTATTTGATGATGAATCACAAGAAGAATTACTAGAATCATTTAATAATCTTGAAGATGATAATATAAATGAAATCATTAATGAATTTGAGGATGAATATGAAGAAGAAGATCTAAAAATATTTAGGCTTTACCATTATTGTAAAACAGCCTTTTAATTATTTCCATTTAATATTACAACCTATGCTAGGTTTTTGTGGAAAATCATTTTTTATATTTTTTATCAAGCAATCTAATGCATTTCTTAAATCTCTACCATCTACACTTTTTTCATTTCCTGGCCTAGAATCATCCAATTGACCTCTGTAAATTAATTTTTTTTCATTATTGAAAAGAAAAAAATCAGGAGTACATGCTGCATCGTAAGCTTTAGCAACATCTTGCTTTTCGTCGTACAAGTAAGGAAAATTAAAAGATTTGTCAATTGCTAATTTTTTCATCAATTCTGGTGCATCATCTGGATAGTTGATTATATCATTACTTGAAATAGCAACAAAATCAATCTCATTTGTGTATTGATTTGATATTTTTACAATTTCATCAATTACGTGAATCACAAAAGGGCAATGATTGCAAATAAACATTATTAAAGTGCCTCTTTTTGAAAAACAATCATTGGATGAAATAAATTTATTATCAACTGTGTTCAAAAGATTGAACAAGGGAGCTATTGATCCTAAATCAACCATATTTGATGGTGTTCTGGCCATAATTGAATTATAATTAAGGTAATGTAGAATAATTAGATATCTTCAAAACTCACATCAGTGAATTTGTCTGCATCAGAATTTTCTTTTTCGTCTTCTTTTACCTCTTCTTCCTCAGCATCTTTTTTTGTTTTGAAATCTTTATCATGGATTTCACTAATCACTTCTGAACCTTTTTCATTAATGACATATTTTGTCATTTCTCCAAGAATTTCAGTGAAATTTTCAAAATCTTCTTTGTATAGGTATATTTTATGTTTCTTAAAATAAAAAGTACCATCTTCATTTGTAAATTTCTTACTCTCAGAAATAGTTAAATAATAGTCTCCCGCTTTAGTGGATCTTACATCAAAAAAATAAGTTCGTCTTCCAGCTCTAAGGACTTTTGAGAATATGTCCTCGTTAACATTGTAGTTATTTTCTTCCATTTTTTGTATCAGTTATTATCAGTAAAAATGAGTAAAATAAATTAATTAGCAAAATTATTTAGTTTTTTTAACCTCCATCTGCTCCGAATAAATTTCTTTGTAATAACCTTTCTCTTTTTTTAATTTATTATGATTTCCATTTTGAATGATTTCACCATCCTTTAAGACAATTATATTATCACAATATTTAAGAGTTGAAACCCTATGACTTATAATAATCTTTGTAGAAGATAATTTTTTGCTAAAAATATTTTTAAATATCGAATCCTCTGTTTTTGTATCAACAGCAGACAAGCTATCATCTAAAATTAAAATTGAAGGTTCTTTTATCATCGCTCTTGCTATTGCAATACGCTGCTTCTGACCTCCAGAAATATTAATTCCTCTCTCACCTAGAACAGAATTGTATTGTTCTCCAAATTTAATAATATCATCATGAACGTTTGAAATTTTAGCATACTTTATGATTTTTTCAAATGAAGATTCTGGATTTCCAAATTTTATGTTATTCAAAATTGTGTCAGAAAATAAAAAAGTTGATTGAGGAACATATCCAATATTCTTTCTTATTAAATCAAGATTATGTTTTTTTAAATTTTCCCCATCAATAAGTATCTTGCCACTTGAAGGGTCAAAATTTCTAACAATTAATTCTGCGATTGTTGATTTTCCAGTTCCAACACCACCAAGAATTCCAAGTGATTGACCTTTTTTAATTTCAAAACTTAAATTTTTAATTGCTTTAATATTAGTTTCTTCGTACTCATAATTAACACATTCAAACTTAATATTGCCTAATATTTTATATTGTTTTTTATTTGGATTTTTAATTCTTGTTTTCTGTTTTAAAAATTCATTAATTCTTTTTTGAGATGCTTCAGCTTGTTGAACAATTGATGTAACCCATCCAACTGTTGCTACTGGCCAGGTCAACATATTCACATAGATTATAAACTCAGCCAAAATTCCAAGTTCAATTTCACCAATTATGTACTTATTTCCACCAACGAAAATTACAATTAGATTACTTATTCCTATAAGAAGAATCATCATTGGAAAAAACCAAGATTCAAATTTTGCTAAATCTATATTTTTTTGCTTAGTGTTATTTGAATATACACTCATTTGATTAACAACTTTTTCTTCGATAGTATTAGATTTAATTACACTTATTCCACTAAAAGATTCTTGAGTAAATATTGTAAGTTTTGAAAGAGATTCTTGTACACTTTTACTTTTTGTATTAATGTGTTTACTTAGTTTAAAAATCATATATGACAAGAATGGGAGTGGAATAACCGTATACAATGTCAAGCTAGGAGAAACACTAATCATGTAAGAAATAATAATTACAAATAAAGCAACAGTATTAATAGTATACATTAAAGCTGGTCCTACATACATCCTAACCTTGCTTACGTCTTCACTAATTCTGTTCATTAAATCTCCTGTTCTGTTTAATTTATAAAATGTTTGATCTAATTCTTGGTATTTAGAGTAAATAACGTTTTTCAAATCAAACTCTATAAACCTTGACATGTTGATTAAGGTTTGTCTCATTATAAAGGTAAACACTGCAGCTGTTAACGCTGAGCCTACAATTAATAATATGTTATTTAGAAGATTTTTTTCTAGATTTTCTCTTGTAATTTCCTCGAGTAAAAAATACTTTTCAATCAAAGTTATAGAGTCACCAATTAGATTTGGAGCCACTAATGCAAAAATTCTTGCAATAATTGTAATTAAAACACCTATTACAATTCTGTTTCGATATTTAAAAAAAAACTTGTTAAGAAATTTGAGCTCTTTCATTGAAGTTTTCAAATATACATTTTAAGATGCTTTTTCTTGTAAAAATAAATACATTTGCATCCAAGTTCTTTAAATGATTAATAGACGTCATCTTCGTATTAAAGTTATGCAGATTCTATACTCACAATATGCTGCAAACTCAAAGCCAAAAGAATTGTTAAAAATTCTTGAAGAAAGATCCTTGAAGTTTTATTTATTTTTTATCACTTATCTTCTTTTATTCAGAGATTTACAAATAGAGTTTAAAGAAAAAGAAAAAATTGTTTCCAAAAAAAACTTCAATAGTAACTCTAAGCCTATAAGGGAATTAGTAATAAATAATCAGTTTTTATCTTTTTTAACTAAATCTAAAACTTTAGAAAAAATTAAAACAAAATATGATGTAAAAATCTGGGACGAAAATCATCACTTGATTGAGCTTTTATTTAAAAAAATATTTGAAAGTAAATTTTTTAATGAATTCTCAAATGAAGAAAATTCGATAGAAGAGCAAAGAGTTTTTATAATTTCAATATTTAAAAATTACATAATTAATGATAACTCGATCTATCAGTTTTTTGAAGATAGTGAGTTAGGATGGGTTGATGATTTTCCTCTCATTAATTCTCTGTTTTTAAATTATCTTAAATCTTTTACGTTCAGTAATTCTGATAAAATACCAATCAAAATATATGGTGATAAGGAAGACAAGAAATATGCAAATGAACTTTTTAAGATAGTTTTAAATAATGATGATAAATTAAATAGTTTGATTGAAAAGTTCACACCTGATTGGGAGAATGAAAGAATAGCTAATCTTGATTTAATTATTATTAAAATGTGTATATGTGAATTCATGTATTTTCCATCAATTCCAGTAAGAGTTAGTATGAATGAGTATGTGGAAATATCTAAGGACTATTCTTCACCTGAAAGCGGAAAATTTATTAATGGAGTTGTTAATAACATTTTAAATGATTTAATTAAGAAAAACCTACTAGAAAAAAATGAAAGAGGTTCACAATAAATTTTATAATTTTAAATCATGAAATTTTTTAATATGAAAAAAACAGATATCAGATTTTCTATATATGCTTTAGTAATAGCATTCTCAGTTTCATTTCTTCTATTATCTTGTAATTCAGATCCTTCTAAAAAAGTTAAATCTGAAAATTTACAGGCAGTTGAAGAAAGATCTTCTAACGATGATAATGCACCAGAAATTACTTTTGATTTTGACACTTATGATTATGGTGAAGTTGTTGATGGTGAAGTTGTAGAAGTTGATTTTAATTTTACTAATACTGGAAATTCAGACTTAATAATTTTTAATGCATCTGCGTCTTGCGGATGTACTGTTCCTGAGTATCCTCAAAATGAAAATATAAAACCTGGGGAAAGTAGTAGTCTTAAAGTAAGATTTGACACATCAAATAAACCTGGAAAACAAATGAAAACAGTTACTTTAACAACAAATACTAATTCTGGAAGAAAGCTTATCAGAATTAACGGTTTTGTTTTAAATAAATAATATGGAAGGAATGGGACAATGGCCGCTTCTTATAATGATGTTTTTGGCCTTTTATTTTATTCTTATAGTTCCTCAAACTAGAAGAGCAAAAAAAGAAAAAAAATTTATAAATGCACTGAAAAGAGGCGATAGGGTAGTGACTAAAAGCGGTATGCACGGTAAGGTTGTTGAAGTTAATGACGCGAATAATACTTGTGTAATTGAAACTATGGCCGGAAAAATAAAATTTGATAAAACAGCAATATCTTTAGAGATGTCTTCAAAATTAAATAAGAATTAGGAAGTGCCTTTCTTCAAAAAAATCAAAGAAGCAGATAAAAACTTAACATTTCTTACATACGATTATTATCACCTCAGATCATCTGCACGTTGGAATTCTATTTGGAAGCCTATATTCTTTAAAATTGACCCTGAGACTGTGCATCTTCTAGTTGTAAAAGTCTTAAAAATCTTTAAACCTTTTTTCCGTTTTAGTTATTTCAAATACCATTTTTATTATAAAGGAAAACCTGACACTAGATTAGAAAAAGAAGTTTTTGGAATTAAATTTCCTAACCCAGTCGGCTTGGCTGCTGGTTTTGATAAGAATGCTGAAATTTTCCAGCAGATGAGCGATCATGGTTTTGGATTTATAGAAATTGGTACTGTTACACCAAAACCTCAGCAGGGTAATCAGAAAAAGAGAATTTTTAGATTGACTGATGATAATGCATTAATAAATAGATTAGGATTTAATAATGATGGAGTTGAAAAAGTTGTCAAAAGACTAAAAAAAAATATAAATGTAATAATTGGTGGAAATATTGGTAAAAATAAAAATACTCCAAATGAAAAAGCTGTTGATGATTATATGGAATGTTTTGACAAACTTTATGATCATGTAGATTATTTTACTGTTAATGTAAGTTCACCAAACACACCCAGCCTAAGAGATCTTCAAAATATTGAGGGGCTTAAATCTATACTGATTCCTTTAATTGAAGAAAATAAAAAGAGAATAAATAAACCTATATTATTAAAGATATCTCCTGATTTAGCTGACAGTGATATTATTTCAATTGTTGATTTAGTTATGGATTTAGAGGTTGACGGAATTGTAAGTACAAATACAACAATAAAAAGAGATAATCTAAAATCTAAAACTAGCTTAAAAAACGAAAAAGGAGGCATTAGTGGATCTCCTCTAACTAAAAGAAGCACAGATGTGATCCGTTTAATTCATAAGCATTCAAAAGGGAAAGTTCCAATTGTAGGTGTTGGAGGAATAATGAGGCCTGAGGATGCTTTAGAAAAACTCAATGCTGGTGCGAGTTTAATCCAAGTTTATACAGGATTTATTTACAATGGTCCATCATTTATCTACAATATCAACAAAGAAATTATAAAATCTTTAAATTAATTTTTAGATTTAATTATGATTTTTGATAAACAACTAATTCCTTCAAATCTTGAAGAATACAATAACCTTTATAAATACAGTGTTGATAACCCCGAGCAATTTTGGTCTGATGTAGCAGATTCATTTGTTTGGAAAAAGAAATGGTCTAAAGTTCTTGAGTATGATTTCAGTAAACCGAAATTTGAATGGTTTGTAGATGGAAAATTAAATATTACAGAAAATTGTCTTGACAGGCATGTTGAAAACACACCAGAAAAAACTGCAATAATTTTTGAACCTAATAATCCTGAAGATGATACGTTGTACATTTCATACAAAGAACTCCATTCAAAAGTTTGCTCATTTGCTAATGTTTTAAAAAACAACAACGTAACGAAAGGAGACAGAGTATGTATTTATTTGCCAATGGTTCCTGAATTGGCAATTGCTGTACTTGCTTGTGCTAGAATTGGAGCTGTTCATTCAGTTGTATTTGCTGGTTTTTCATCTACGGCTTTAGCTGCTAGAATTAATGATGCCTCTTGTAAGATGGTTTTAACATCCGATGGGAGCTTTAGAGGAAATAAAACAATTGATTTAAAATCTATTGTAAATGAAGCTTTAAATGATTGTGATTGTGTAGAATCAGTAATTGTTTTAAACAGGATAAATAGTAGTATTACTTTGAATAAAAATGAAAAATGGTGGCATGATGAGTTAAGCAAAGTCAATGATAATTGTCCAACTGAAATTTTAGATTCTGAAGATCCATTATTTATATTATATACCTCCGGATCAACAGGAAAACCTAAAGGCATGGTTCATTCATGTGGAGGATATATGGTTTATTCATCATATTCATTTAAAAATGTATTTAATTACAATGAAGGAGATATTTATTGGTGCACAGCTGATATTGGATGGATTACTGGTCATAGTTACATAGTTTATGGCCCATTGCTAAATGGGGCAACTACTTTAATGTTCGAAGGTGTTCCTTCATATCCTGATTTTGGTAGGTTTTGGGCTATTTGTGAAAAATATAAAGTAAATCAGTTCTACACTGCACCGACGGCTATTAGAGCTTTAGCTAAGCATCCGCTAGAATTAGTTAATAAATATGATTTAAGTTCGCTTAAAGTTTTAGGTACAGTAGGTGAGCCTATAAATGAAGAAGCTTGGGATTGGTATAACGTTAATGTTGGCAAGGGTAAATGTCCAATTGTTGATACTTGGTGGCAAACTGAAACTGGTGGAATAATGATTACCTCTCTAGCTAATGTAACAGAAGGCAAGCCCACTTTTGCAACAAAACCAATGATGGGTATTCAACCTGTTTTATTTGATGAAAACTCAAAAGAGTTTAATGAAAATAACAAAAATGGAATTTTAGGAATCAAATTCCCATGGCCTTCAATCGCCAGAACAATTTATGGTGATCATGAAAGATATAAAAATGTCTATTTCTCTGCTTATCCAGGGTATTATTTTCCAGGTGATGGTGCATTCAGAGATGATGATGGAAATTACAGAATAACAGGAAGAGTAGATGATGTTGTTATAGTTTCTGGACATAATCTTGGTACTGCACCTATTGAAGATGCTATTAACATGCACGATAATGTTGTTGAGAGTGCTCTAGTAGGTTATCCTCATGACATAAAAGGAAACGCATTATATGCTTTTGTGATTTTAAAAGATGACTCAATTAGTAAAAATATAGTTAAAGAAATTAATGATTTGATTTCAAAAACTATTGGTCCAATAGCAAAACCAGAGAAAATTCAAATTGTTCCGGGGCTTCCAAAAACTAGAAGTGGAAAAATTATGAGAAGAATTTTAAGAAAAATTGCCTTAGGAGAAAAAGAAAACTTTGGAGATATCTCAACTTTACTCAATCCAGAAGTCGTTGAGCAAATACTAAAAAATAGCTTATAGTTATTTAAAGTAACTGAAATCGTCGTCTGGTCCAATAGTTAATAATGTTTCGTATATCAGCTTTATTACGTTTTCTATATCTTCTTTTTGTACCATTTCAACGGTAGTGTGCATATATCTTAGAGGCAGCGAAATGAGTGCAGAAGCAACTCCTCCATTACTGTATGCAAATGCATCTGTATCAGTTCCTGTGCTTCTTGATGATGCATGTCTTTGGAATGGAATTTTCTTCTTTTCTGCAGTTTCGATTATTCTTTCCCTCAACTTGTTCTGAATAGCTGGAGCATATGAAATTACTGGTCCTTTACCCATTACATTATCACCTTGAACTTTTTTATCTATCATTGGAGTAGAAGTGTCATGACATACATCAGTAACAATAGCTATGTTGGGTTTGATAGTCTCTGTGATCATTTGAGCTCCTCTCAACCCAATCTCTTCCTGAACGGAGTTGGTTATATATAGACCAAAAGGAAGAGTTTTATTATTTTCTTTCAAAAGCCTAGCAACTTCAGCAATCATAAAACCTCCAACTCTATTATCAATTGCTCTACAAACAAACTTATTTTTATTCAAGACGTGAAACTGGTCAGGATATGTGATAACACAACCAACATGAACTCCCATTTTTTCAACTTCTTTTTTATTTTTAGCGCCAATATCTATTGATATGTTTTCGAGTTTAGGTGTTTCTTCTTTTCCAGGTGTTCTTGTGTGAATAGCTGGCCAACCAAATACCCCTTTAACAATTCCTTTTTTTGTATGAATATTTACCCATTTGGAAGGTGCTATTTGATGATCACTTCCTCCATTTCTTATAACATAAATTAAACCGTTTTCAGTAATATAATTTACATACCAAGAGATTTCATCTGAATGACCTTCAATTACTACTTTAAAATTAGTATTAGAATTAATTACTCCAACAGCAGTTCCATATGTATCTGTGATAAATTCATCAACATATGGTTTTAGATAATCCATCCATATTTTTTGTCCTTCCCATTCATATCCTGTCGGAGATGCGTTATTTAAATATTTTTCTAAAAATTTTAATGAGTTTTTATTTAAAATAGATTTTGTAGGCATAAAATTTAGTTTTCACAAAATTAATCAAATCATTAAAATAGGTAGCTATTATTTATAAATTTGTCTCGTGAAATTTTTTTTTACTTTTCTAGTCATTTTTTGTGTCCCTCTATTATTTGCACAAGATTCAACAGATACCTATTATAAGATAGAGGGTGATTCTACTTTTTCTAAAAGTATTAATCTTAAAGAGGTAACAATTTACAAGCCTGTAAAGTTAGAGTCTCAGGAAGATTTAGTAATGTATTATACTCTAAAGAGGAAGGCATTAAAAGTCTATCCCTACGCTAAAATGGCTTCCGATAGATTAGTTAAGCTAAATTCTAGATTGGAGGAAATTAAATCCAAAAGAAAAAGAAAAAAATACACTAGAATGTTAGAAAAATTTTTGCAAGATGAATTAACTGCTGAGCTAAAAAGATTGACAAGAACAGAAGGGCAAATTTTAGTCAAATTAATTTATCGAGAAACCGGAACAACAGCTTTTGATCTTGTTAAGGATTTAAGAAATGGATTTAGAGCATTTACCTATAATACTCTTGCAAGTTTTTTTGATATCTCACTAAAAACACAATATAATCCAGAAAAAATTAAAGAAGATTTATTTATAGAGGATATTTTATCAAAAGAGGGGTTATAATTTTTGAATTTAAACCACTGTCTTTCAATTTGTTAATAAATATGTTAGAAAAAATTAATTTTTTTTTTAAATAATGTTTGGTAGTATATGAAAGGAATGTATATTTGCAACCGCTTTTCTGTTGAACAGAGAAGAATGATTAAGTTCATTGAAAGTATTGAGAATTGACAGCGTATAGATGATTTATCATCTAAACAACGAATTAGCAAAACCATTCCGAGACAGTCCTTTTACAATTCAAGTTGTTAAATAAATTTAAAATTTTTTACAACGAAGAGTTTGATCCTGGCTCAGGATGAACGCTAGCGGCAAGCCTAACACATGCAAGTCGAACGGTAACTTTTGGTGCTTGCACCGAAAGACGAGTGGCGAACGGGTGCGTAACGCGTATGCAATCTACCTTTTACTAGGGTATAGCCCAGAGAAATTTGGATTAATCCCCTATAATATCATTTAATCGCATGATTTTATGATTAAAGCTTTGGCGGTGAAAGATGAGCATGCGTCCTATTAGTTAGTAGGTGAGGTAACGGCTCACCTAGACTCCGATAGGTAGGGGTCCTGAGAGGGAGATCCCCCACACTGGTACTGAGACACG
>JAYOKR010000013.1:26938-31891 GCA_038119895.1 Flavobacteriaceae bacterium | reverse complement strand
TCTAAAGACATAGGTATTAAAAAATTCATTTTTCCATCAATTCATTCTAAGTATAATGAAAGAATGATAGATACATATAATAAAGACAGATCAATTTTTAATATTATGGCAGGTCTTCATCCAGCCTATGTTTCAAATAATAATGATAATGAAATTGATTTAGTCGTAAAAAATCTTGAAAATTATAAGTGTGTTGCAGTTGGTGAAATTGGAATTGATTTGTATTGGGAAACAAAGTTTTTGGATCAGCAAAAGTTTGTATTTGAAAAACAAATTGAATTAGCATTAGAATATAATTTACCCATTGTTATTCACTGTAGAGAAGCTTTTGATCATATTTATCAAATATTATTGAAGTTTTCAAATAAAAATCTTCAAGGTGTATTTCATTGTTTTTCTGGAACTGAAGAGGAAGCAAGAAAAATAATTGATCTAAATTTTAAGCTTGGGATTGGTGGAGTAGTTACATTTAAAAATGGTGGCTTAGATAAATTTCTTAATAAGATTGATTTAAAAAATATTGTTTTAGAAACAGATTCACCTTATTTGGCTCCAGCACCATATAGAGGAAAGCGTAATGATTCCTCGTATTTAATTCATATCGTTGATAAACTAAGCGAAATATATGGTGTTGCAAATGATGAAATAGCTTCAATTACTACAAATAACGCTGAAGAGTTATTCAATTTAGATAATTAATATAATTTTGTTCCTTCTAGAGAGGTGGCCGAGTGGCTTAAGGCGCACGCTTGGAAAGCGTGTATGCGTTAATAGCGTATCGAGGGTTCGAATCCCTTCCTCTCTGCAACTTATAATTTTTAATAAAAAAAAATCATTTGTTTTTTTAATTTATTTATATACATTTAGAAACTCAAAAAATATTAAACATGAAAAAAATATTATCTCTTACATTACTTGCTTCTTTTTTAATTTTTTCATTTCAAAATTCTTATGGTTTTCAAGATCAAGAAGAGATGGAAGTTGTTGAAGCAACTGAAATACAAGAGGCAGAAGTTGCACCTGCTCCACAACAATCAGTTGGTTTTACGCAGGAATTAAAGAATAGGTTTATTGAAGGTGGACCTGGATTTATGGGTATTGTATTGGCTTGTTTGATTTTAGGATTAGCTATCGCAATCGAAAGAATTATCTACCTAAATTTTGCAACAACAAATACAAGTAAACTAATTGATGACGTAGAGTCTGCTTTAAAATCCGGAGGAGTTAATGCTGCTAAAGAAGTGTGTAGAAATACTCCAGGACCTGTTGCTTCAATATTTTACCAAGGTCTCGATAGAGCTGGCGAAGGAGTTGAAAGCGCAGAAAAGGCTGTTGTAGCTTATGGTGGTGTTCAAATGGGACAACTCGAAAAAAATGTTTCTTGGATTTCTCTTTTTATTGCTCTTGCTCCAATGTTAGGGTTCATGGGTACAGTAATTGGTATGATTCAAGCATTTGATAAAATTCAAGCTGCTGGTGATATGCAACCTTCACTTGTTGCGGGTGGTATTAAAGTAGCGTTATTAACAACAGTATTTGGTCTGATTGTAGCAATTATTCTTCAAATTTTTTACAATTATATAGTGTCAAAAATTGATAGTATTGTAAATGATATGGAAGATGCATCAATAACATTGATTGACATTTTAGTATCTCATAAAAAATAATTAATCCTATGAATATTCAAAAAATTACAAATATTCTTGCGATATCTCTAGGGGTTATAGGTTTAGTTTTTCTAACTCTAATTATTAGTCAAGGTGATGAAAGTATTGAAATGAGTGCTATGCAGGGTGATTACGGTTTTGTATCCGCTATAATTTATCTTGCTTTCTTTGTACTTGGTATTGTAGTTCTTTCAACAGTTGTATTTTCTCTAATGAATTTATTTTCTGATAAAGATAAACTCAAAAAAGCTGGAATTTCCATAGGATCCTTTCTTGCTGTTATCATTGTTGCATTTATATTGTCTGAAGGTGTAGAAGTTCCTATGCAAGATGGAAAAGTACTTTCTGCAGCAGGTTCTAGATGGGTAGAAACTGGTATTCGAACTTTTTACCTTTTAACACTGATTGCTGTTGGAATTATGATATTTAACTCAGTTAGAAAAATCATAAAAAAATAATTTAAAATGGCAAGAAGATCAGCTCCAGAAGTTAATGCAGGATCTATGGCGGATATCGCCTTCCTTTTATTGATATTCTTTTTAGTTACCACAACTATTGAAACTGATTCTGGTATTAATAGAAAACTCCCACCAATGGATGAGGTAGTAGATCCTCCAATTATTAAAGAGAAAAATATTTTTACTGTTGTTGTTAATAAGTATAATCAAATTCTTGTTGAAGAAGAATTAATGAATATAAGAGATGTTAGACAAGAAGCTGTAGCATTTCTAGATAATGGAGGTGGTGTTGGAGAAGAAGCTTGTGACTATTGCCAGGGTAATGGTGATACAAGATCTTCTGACAATCCTGAAAAAGCAATTATTTCTTTAAAAAATGATAGAGAGACAGATTACAAGGTCTATATTTCAGTTCAAAATGAGCTGGTAGCTGCATATAATGAGCTAAGAAATAGAGAGTTTTCCAGATTGTATCCCTCAGAAAATATGAGTTATGTAGAAGCGGATAAAAAATACTCTGACCCAAGAACTTCATCAGAAATAAAAGAAAAATTAAAGGAAAAGTTAGATGTAATTAAAGCTCTTTATCCGATGAAGTTATCTGAAGCTGAACCTAATAAAACAAGTTAGATATGTCTAAGTTTAGAAAAAATAATAAAGGAGAAACTCCAAAGATTTCTACAGCATCGCTTCCAGATATTGTTTTCATGTTATTGTTCTTTTTTATGGTTGCTACTGTATTAAGAGACAATACCTTAATGATTCAAAATACTTTACCTGCTGCGGATCAGATTCAAAAACTTGACAAGAAAGATAGAGTTATTTATATCTATGCTGGTAAGCCAAGTGCAAGATATCAAGATAAGTATGGGAATCAACCAAGAATACAGTTAAATGACAAGTTTGCAACTGTTGGTGATGTAGGAGCTTATGTATTAGCTGAAAGAGCTTCAAAAAGAGAAGAACTTCAAAATGTTCTTACTACTGCATTAAAAGTTGATGGTGAAACCAAAATGGGTCTGATTTCTGATATTAAGCAGGAGTTAAGAAAAGTAAATGCTTTAAAAATTAATTACACTACTAGAATAGGAGATTACTCTCAAAACCAGTAGGGAACTCTTGTTTTTGTATATTAGTTTTCTAATTATTTTGAATGTTTAGAAAATTATATTTAATCTATTTTCTTTTTTTTGCAAACTTTATTTTTTCACAGGTTTCAAATCCTGATTTTTATAGAGAAGATCAATTCTATTTTAGTATTTATTATAATTCAATAAAAAACGGTGTTGATGAGCTTAAAGAAAATAAATTTTCTTCGAGTCTGAACTTTGGTTTTATAAGAGATTTTCCGTTAAATAAATCTGGAAAGTTTTCTCTAGGTTTAGGATCAGGTCTTGGAATTAATTCACTAAATAATAATCTTAGACTTGATGAAAATATTCTTTATTTCAATGAGAATACTCAAGATATTCAGAAGAACAAGTATAATTATACTGAAATTCAATTTCCATTTGAAATTAGGTTAAGAAACTCTACAATTGATAAATATAGATTTTGGAGGTTGTATGCAGGGCTGAAATACTCAAGAATTCTCAGCTCAAAATTTAAATTTGAAAATTCATCCAAAAATTATATTCAAAAATCTCCCCCTGTAAATCAAGACCAGTTAGGTGTTACCTTAAATGTGGGATTTAATACTTGGAATCTAGGGATTTACAAATCTCTTAGACCATTTTTTTCAAACCCTGATTTTCCTGATTTTAAACTTTTTAAGCTGGGTCTTGTTTTTTACATACTTTAATAATTCCTAAATTTTAGCCTGTTTATTTTAGTAATATGAGTAAAAAAAGAAGTGTTTTCTAAAAATCTCTTATATTTACGGCATTATAGATAAAACTTAAAAAAACTAAATTTTATAATATGAAAAAATTATTGTCTTTGATGGCTGTCCTTCTGGGAACGTTCATCTACGCACAAACAACCGTTACAGGTACTGTTATCTCTGAAGATAATGTCCCTGTTCCAGGTGCGAATGTTGTTTTTGATTCAACAACAGGTGCGGTTTCTGACTTTGATGGTAATTTCACACTTGTTGTGAATGCAAGTCCACCATTTGATCTTAAAATCTCAAGTGTAGGATTTGATACTGCAACAGTTAACGTAACTGCTGGAAATTTATCGTTTACAGTTACTTTAGCTGAATCTCAAAATCTTTTAGATGAGGTTGTAATTTCAGCATCAAGATCACCTGAAAGATTATTTGAATCTCCTGTTACAGTTGAAAGATTTGATTATAAGGATATTGCTCAGTCAACTGGACAAGATTTCTATACAAGTTTAGAAGGTTTAAAAGGAGTACAAGTAAATAGTGGTGGTCTATTACTACAAGCTGTTAATACAAGAGGTTTCTCAACTGTTTACAATGAAGGTTTTGTTCAGCTTGTTGATGGAATGGATAATGCTGCTCCTGGTTTAAATTTCTCAGCTGGTAACTTAGTTGGTATTAATGAGATTGATATTCAAAGCGTTGAGATTCTACCTGGTGCTTCATCTGCCTTGTATGGTGCTAACGCATTCAAAGGGATTATGCTTATGAACAGTAAAAGTCCATTTGATTTTACAGGATTTAATGCTTATATCAAAAGTGGAGTTACATCACACGATAGTGCTGGTGATAACTTGTACTATGACTTAGGTGCTAGATTTGCTCACAATTGGGATAATAAATTTGCTTTAAAAGCAGTTATTAGTTATGTAGAAGGTACAGACTGGGCTGCAACAGACTATAGTGATATTAATTATCCTCAAGGAAGATTTATGCCTGGAAC
>JAYOKR010000013.1:0-26838 GCA_038119895.1 Flavobacteriaceae bacterium | reverse complement strand
CTGCAACAGACTATAGTGATATTAATTATCCTCAAGGAAGATTTATGCCTGGAACCGTAGATGAGGTTGATCCTTCTGTCATGCCTAATTATAATGGAGTTAATGTGTATGGTGAAGTTGGACAAACTTTTAATATGACTAATATTTTTAGAGGATTAGTTCTTCCTGCATTAGTTGGAAATGGAACTTTAAGTGGTGGTCAAGCTGCTCAAATTAGTGGTATTTTAGGTGCTTATGCTCCTAATTATTTCGGAACACAGACAATAAATAGTACTGGATACAAAGAAGTTGATTTAGGTGACAACAAAGCATCAAGTTTTAAAGTTGATTTAGCTGGTCACTACAGAATTGATGGTAATAAGGAATTAATTTTTCAGTCAAAGTTTGGTTCAGGTAATACAGTATTACATGCAACCAATAGAAATATGTTAAAAAACTTTGCCCTTCAACAACATAAATTAGAATACCGTTCACCAAGATTAACGGCTAGAGCTTATACAACAATCGAAGATTCAGGTAATACTCATGATATGTCTGCTTTAGGAGCTAGAATTGCAAACGCTCAACCTGGTGGAATTGCTGGATGGTTTGGAACTTATCTAAACACATACTTTGGAGAAGTCTTTGGTTTAATAAATCCTAATCCAATTCAAGGATTAAATACTATGCTTGGTGCTATACTATACAACGGAATTACTGACTTTAATACATTGATGAGCGCTCTTGGTAAGTCTGGTGGAGATATACCTGCTCACATTGCTTCAAGAAATGCTGCAGACAAAAATATGTTAGTTCCAGGTTCTGATGCCTTTAAACAAGCGTATTACAATTCTACAACGACTCCTATTGCTAATGGTGGTGCTGCGATTATAGATAACTCAAAATCAAATAGCTTTGAGTTTAATTATAATTTAGGTGATTTAGTACCAGCTTTTGATCTTACACTTGGTGCTCAATACAGAGATTACATTTTAAGATCAGGGGGTTCATTGTTTACAGATTATGATGGACCTATCAAATTCAATGAGGTGGGTGTGTATACTCAAGTGCAAAAAAGTTTATTTGATGGTGCTGTTAAATTAACAGGATCTATGAGATATGATAAGAGTCAATATTTTGATGGATCATTTACACCTAGATTAGGTGCTTTAGTATTTTTATCACCTCAACATAACGTTAGACTCTCTTACCAAACTGGATTTCAGAATCCATCATCTCAAGATCAGTACATTGGTTTAGATGCAGGTGTTGCTGTATTAATGGGGTCATCTCCAGATTCAATTGATAGATTTAGAATGAACCTAGTAGGTCAGTCTTCATTGACACCTTACACTGTTACAGGAGATATGGTAATGAATAACTCGTATACTTTAGGCTTTTTAAACGGAGACTACTCAGCTGCTCAATTAGATCCAGTTGAACCTCAATATGTTTCATCAAGAGAAATAGGTTACAGATACAATGGTAAAAAAGTTTCTTTAGATGTGTCAGCACATTGGAGTAAATATGAAAACTTTATTGCTGCTAAAAACGTCCTAACTCCATTGTATGGGTCAGTTAATAATGTAACAGGTTTAATTGCAATGTCTAGAGGGGATTTTAGAGTGTTTAGCGTTGATAACAACACTGATGAAGAAGTTACTACAATGGGTGCTTCTGTAGGTCTTGATTCTAAAATAGGTAAATTTGATTTTGGAACAACGTTCAGTTATAATGATATTGACAGAACAAATATTGATCCTGATTTTGAAACAGGGTTTAATACTCCTAAAGTAAGAACAAAATTCTCATTAGGTTCAACTGAACTTTCTGATAAATTTTCTTTTAATGTAAATGCTAGATATCATAATTCATATATGTGGGAATCTTCTTTCTTAGATGGTATGATTCCAGCAAACTGGGTTTTTGATGCTCAGTTAAGCTTTGATGCACCTGAATTAAATGGGAAATTTAAAGTTGGAGCTGTTAACTTATCTGGTAAAGATTATTTAATGATGCCTGGTTCAGGTTTAATTGGTAGTCAATACTATGTTCAGTTTACATTAAATCCGTAAACATATCAACATACTATGTTAATAAAGGCGTCTTTTTAGACGCCTTTTTTTGTTTTATTTAGGAAACAATTTTCAATATTCTATATATATTTGCATGCATAAATTCACACTAATAAAAAAACCTATATAATGTCAAATACAGTTGGTAAAGTTTCACAAATTATTGGACCTGTTGTTGATGTAACATTTGATACAACAACTACAGAATTACCTAAGATTTATGATTCTTTGGAAGTTTCTAAAAAAGATGGATCAAAACTAGTTCTTGAAGTACAATCTCACGTTGGTGAAGACATGGTAAGAACAATATCAATGGATTCTACAGACGGATTAAAAAGAGGAGAGGATGTATTTGCTTCTGGTAATCCAATTCAAATGCCAGTTGGTAAGGATATTTACGGAAGATTATTTAATGTTATTGGTGATGCAATTGACGGTATGGAAGATTTGCCAAAAACGGGAGAGCAAGGGTTACCAATCCACAGAGAAGCTCCAGATTTTGATCAACTTTCTACCTCAACTGAAGTTTTATTTACTGGTATTAAAGTAATTGATCTAATTGAGCCTTATGCTAAAGGTGGTAAGATTGGTCTATTTGGAGGTGCTGGTGTTGGTAAAACAGTACTTATTCAGGAACTTATTAATAACATTGCAAAAGGTCATGGTGGTTTATCTGTATTTGCTGGAGTTGGTGAAAGAACAAGAGAAGGAAATGACTTATTAAGAGAAATGCTTGAGTCTGGAATTATCAAGTATGGTGATGAGTTTATGAAATCAATGGAAGAAGGTGGATGGGATTTAAGTAAAGTAGATAAAAAAGCATTAGAAGAATCAAAAGCAACATTTGTTTTTGGACAAATGAATGAACCGCCAGGTGCAAGAGCAAGAGTAGCCCTTTCAGGATTGACAGTGGCTGAATACTTTAGAGATGGAAGTGGTGATGGTCAAGGAAAGGATGTTTTATTCTTCGTTGATAATATATTTAGATTTACTCAAGCTGGTTCTGAGGTATCTGCCTTACTTGGAAGAATGCCATCAGCAGTTGGTTATCAGCCAACACTAGCAACAGAGATGGGTGCGATGCAAGAAAGAATTACTTCTACTAAAAAAGGATCTATTACATCTGTTCAGGCAGTTTATGTACCTGCAGATGATTTAACAGATCCAGCACCAGCAACTACATTTGCTCACTTAGATGCAACAACAGTACTTTCAAGAAAGATTGCTGAGCTAGGAATTTATCCAGCTGTTGATCCATTAGATTCAACCTCTAGAATTCTTACACCTGAAATATTAGGTGAAGAGCACTACAATTGCGCTCAAAGAGTAAAAGAAATGCTTCAGAAATACAAAGAGCTTCAAGATATTATTGCAATTCTTGGTATGGAAGAATTATCAGAAGAAGATAAATTAACAGTTGCTAGAGCTAGAAGAGTTCAAAGATTTTTATCTCAACCTTTCCATGTTGCTGAACAGTTTACAGGAATCCCTGGAGTCCTTGTGGATATTAAAGACACTATTAAAGGATTTAACATGATCATGGATGGTGAGCTTGATCACCTACCAGAAGCAGCTTTTAACCTAAAAGGCACCATTGAAGAGGCTATTGAGGCTGGTGAAAAAATGATTGCTGAAGCAAAATAATTATGTTTATTGAAATTGTTAGTCCTGAGAAAACTATTTACACTGGTGATGTTAGCAGTGTATTTTTACCTGGAACAGAAGGTTTTTTCCAAGTTCTAGATAATCACGCTCCAATTGTATCTACATTAAAAAAAGGCACAATTGAACTTAAAGGTGAATTTAATAGTGAACTTTCTCAGAATTTAAATTTAAATGATTCAAGCAAAGCTTCTCTAGATATTGAATCTGGAGTTGTTGAAATGCGAGATAATAAGCTAATAATTTTAGTTGATTAAATAATTCCTTTCTGAATTTTTTAAAAAAAATATCACTTTTATTCATTTCTCTTTCAGTTTTTTCCCAATCTGTAGACTTGGAGGAAGTTATTGTATCGGAGTCCAAAATTGATATTCCATTCTCAAAAAAGTATAGATCCGTAGAGATCATCGACTCAAAATCAATAATTGAAAGTGGAGTAAATAATGTAGTGGATTTACTTCAGCAAGTTACTGGAATTGATATAAGAAGGAGAGGGGTTCCTGGTACTCAAGCTGATTTATATATAAGAGGTGGAGGTTTTGATCAAACATTATTATTGATCGATGGAATGAAGATGGATGATATTCAAACAGGTCATCATACATTAAATCTACTTCTTCCTATCCAATTGATTGAAAGAATTGAAATTATTAAAGGTCCTGCTTCAAGAATATTTGGTCAAAATGCATTCAATGGAGCCATTAATATTGTAACAAAAGCTCTTCCAAAAATTGATAAGAATCGGTTTGAAATTTTAGTAAGTAACCCAACATTTGGATCTTTTAAACAGTTTGGTTTTTTAATAAACTCAAGACTATCATTGAAAGAAAAATTTAATTCTCAATTAACATTTTCAAGATCTAAATCTGATGGTTACAGATACAATACAGATTACACGAATGATTTTTTCTTTTTTAAATCAGAAATTAAAACCCAAAAAAATCCAATTATCATAACATCTGGTTTTACTGAGAAAAAATTTGGTGCTAATGGATTTTATGCTAGTCCATCAGCTATTGATCAATATGAGGAAACTCAATCGAGTTTTTTTGGTGTTTCAACATTACTTGGATCTGAAAAGTTTCTTGTTAGACCCAAATTGTACTGGAGAAGAGGTCAAGATGAGTATATATATATCAGAAATAATCCATCTGTTTACAGAAACTTACATAAAACAAATAAGATTTATTTAGATTTTAGCTTTTCTAAATTATTTGATTCAAGTAGATTGAATTTTGGTATTGATTTATCAAACTCATCAATTTCAAGTAATAATTTAGGAGATCATAACAGATTTACGATATCACTATATGCTGATTATACATTTAAAACAAAGGATAATAAACTAAGCTTTTCACCAGGTTTGTCAATTTCTAATTTCTCTGATATGTCAACTCACTTTTTCCCTGGTATCGACATAGGATTTGATGTTAATGAAAAAATAAATCTGTATGCTAACTATGGAAAAACATATAGAATACCGACATACACAGATTTATACTATAGTGACAGAAATACTATTGGAAATCCTAATCTAAATCCAGAGCATGCGATTACCAATGAAATTGGTATTAAATATTCAAATGAAAGTATTGGTGTGTCAAGTTCATTCTTCTCGAGAAAATCAAGTAATATAATTGATTATGTTAAGCAATCAGAGCAGGACAAATGGGAGGCAATGAATATCCGAAATTTGGACACAAATGGTTTTGATTTTAATTTTTTATATAAAATTAGTCTTCACAATAGTTTAAGACTTGGGTATACCTATCTTTTTGACAAATCATATGTCAGTGAAGTGAATTACTCTAGATACGCTATTAATTCATTAAGACATCAATTAAATACCAGACTAGCTCTTAAGTATTCTAATAAAATTACACATACCCTAATCAATAGATTTGGTGAAAGATCAAATAAGGTTTCTCATATTGTTTATGACTCCAATTTAAAATACCAACTTTCTAAAAATAGCTACTTTTTCATTAATGTGAATAACATATTTAATGAGGAATATTATGAAACTAATTTAGTTCTAATGCCTGGTAGAAATTTCTTAATAGGTGTTATTAGTTATTTTGAGTAAACTAACTCGCCGTGAACATAAGTTTTAAGAACTTTAGTTTCAGGTGTAAGATCTATATCAACTTTCATTATATCTCTATCAATTAGAATAAAATCAGCAATTTTCCCTGGCTCAAGACTGCCCTTCTCATTTTCTTCAAAATTAAAATAAGCTCCCCAAATGGTCATTCCTTTTAATGTTTCCTCTCTCGATAAACTATTTTCCATTTGAAAACCTGAGTCTGGATATCCACTTAAATCTTTTCTCGCAACTGAACTGTAAAAAGTATGAAAAGGATTTACTTTCTCTACAGGGAAATCTGTTCCTAATGCCACTCTTTTTGAATATTGTAATAAATCTTTAAACGCATAAGCACCCTTTACTCTTTCTCCTAATCTATCTTCAGCCCAGTACATATCACTTGTTGCATGTGTTGGTTGAATTGAGGGAAGAACTTTTTCGTTATAAAGATTAAAATCATTTCTATCAATTACTTGAGAGTGTTCAATTCTCCATCTTGGATCTAAAACATCATGTAAAACTTTATTGTATTCATTTAATAATATAAAAGCTGTTGAATCTCCAATAGCATGAGTGTTCATTTGAAATCCAATTTCTTTGATGTTTTTTGCAAAATATTTAACATCTTCTATGCTAGTTGAAAGTTTACCGTGATTATGTGGATCATCGGAATAAGGTTCTTTGAGTGCTGCTCCTCTTGATCCTAATGCTCCATCACCATAAACTTTAAATGAACGAACATTTAACCTGTCAGTTTTTATTTTTCCATTATTTCTGTAATAATCAATGTTCTTTTTTGAAACACTAACCATTGCATATATATTAATTTTCAGTTCATTATTCTGATGTAAACTATCAATTAAATTTATAGTACCTATACCCAAACCAGCATCTGAAACACTTGTTAGACCATTTTCAAAACATATTTTTTCTGCATTTTGTAGAGCATTAGTTTTCTCAGATAAGTTTTTTTCAGGAAGAATACTATCAATCAATCCCATTGGACTATCAATTAAAACGCCACTAGGTTTATTTGATTTCAAAATCACTGTACCACCTTCAAGATTTGTTTTATTAGTAATTCCAGCTTTTTTCAAAGCATAATCATTCACTATATATGCATGACCATCAACTCTTTCAAGTACAACAATTTTGTCCTTAAAAAACTTATTTAATAATGTATTTTCAGGAAAATCTTTCATTTCCCAATCATTTTGATCCCAACCCCTTCCTCTAAGAATTGATGGATTATTTTTCTCATCATATACGATTAGTCTATCAACAATTTCCTCAAATGATTTTGTTTCTCTTAAATCAACTACCAGTTGATCTTCTCCAAGTCCATAGAAATGACAATGCGAATCAATTAGCCCTGGCAAAATAGTTTTTCCATCTGCATTTAGCAATTCTTTTGCATTGTAGAATTTATCCAAATTTTGTTTACTTAACTCAACTATTTTTCCATCTTTAATAGCCATTGATTTCATCATGCTAAATTCATTATCTACTGTGTAAATATTGGCATTAGTTACGACTAAATCTGCATTTTTTGTACAAGAAGAAATCAGTAGAGCTATTAGAAATATTTTTTTCATAATTCGTTTAATTTATTAAATATTTTATCATATTCCCAACCTCTATAATTTAAGTAATCAAAGATTTTCTTTTTCATGTTTTGTTTATCATACTTTTTGAACTTATCAGAACATTTTAGGAATAGTTCATCAAGTTTTTTGATATAATCTTCTTCAATTATTTCATTCAAACCTAAATCAATATTTTTTTTTGAAACTTTTCTCTTTTCTAGCTCCATCTTAATTCTAATCCTGCCCCAATTTTTAAATTTAAATTTTCCTCTTGCGAAAGCTTGAGCAAATCTAGTTTCATTTAAGTAATTGTTTTTTATAAGTTCGTAGATGATATTATTTATCTCCTCTTGTGAAGTTGAATATGTTTTGAGCTTATTTTCAACTTCCATATGACATCTTTCTTGGTATGCGCAATAGCTCTGTGCTTTAGATTTCATTTCTTCATATGAAAGGGTATTTTTTTTCATTAAAAAAAAGGTAAAAAAAAAGCGGCATATAGCCGCTTTTTTAGTAATTATTAATTTTTCCTTTTGCATTAAAAAATCTGTAATGTAAATAGGTGTATGAATCTCTAGGAATGATTTTAATCCAGTGGTTATACTTAAAAAACCACTTTAATTGAATTGAAATCCATCCTTTATTCAAATAAGCTGCTACAAAAGGATGAACATGTAGTTTAAGCTTACTTTTAGATACATAAGAATTTTTTAAAATTTTTTCAAAGGAATTTTCAATTTTATCAATGACAACTATTGGAGCTTCAATTTTTCCAATTCCGTTTGGATTATCCTCCTTGGTTGAAATATTCATTTCTGGACGAACTCTCTGCCTTGTCATTTGAATTAAACCTATTTTACTAGGTGGTAAAACTTTATGTTTTGCTTTATCTGATTCCATTTCAGTTTTGAAGTGGTTAAATAGTTTTTTTCTATTTTCAGCAACTGTCATATCTATAAAATCAATGACAATTATACCGCCCATATCCCTAAGTCGTAACTGTCTCGCGATCTCAGTAGCAGCAATTAAATTAACTTCAAGCGCTGTTTCCTCTTGGTTACTACTTTTATTTGATCTATTTCCACTATTCACATCAATAACATGAAGTGCCTCTGTATGTTCAATAATAAGGTATGCACCTTTACTCATTGAAACTGTTCTTCCAAAAGCAGTTTTTATTTGACGTTCAATTTTAAAGTGTTCAAAAATTGGAGTATCAGATTTATAATATTTAACAACTGATTTCTTATTTGGAGCAATTTGTTTTATGTAATCTTTTACTTCATAACACAAATCTTTGTTATTAGAATAAACACCAGTAAAACTATCATCAAACAAGTCTCTCAAAATAGAAGATGTTCTGTTTAATTCATTTAGCATTAAAGATGGTGTTTTTGCTCCAATTATCTTTTTACAAAGACTTACCCATTGCTTTTTTAAGTTTTGTAAATCTGTTTTTAATTCAGCAGTTTTTTTGCCTTGGGCGACAGTTCTAACAATTACACCAAATCCCTTAGGCTTTATCTCATCAATAAGAGTTTTTAATCTTTTCTTTTCTTCATTGCTTCTAATTTTTTGAGAAACAGAAACTCTGTTCGAAAAAGGGATTAAAACAAGAAACCTTCCTGCAAAAGAAAGTTCAGAACTTATTCTTGGTCCTTTCGTAGAAATAGGCTCTTTGATAATCTGAACCAGTAATGTTTGATTTGGTTTTATAACACTTTCAATAGTTCCATTTTTTTCAATTTCTTTTTCCAAATTGAACTTAGCTAATGAAAAATTTTTCAATTTTCCCTCTTGAACTAAATTGGTGAATTTTATAAGAGACTTTACTCTAGGTCCTAAATCATGATAATGCAAGAAAGCATCTTTTTCATATCCAACATTTAAAAAGGCTGCATTTAGACCTGTGATTGTTTTTTTTATCTTGGCAATAAATATATCTCCTACATTAAACTTACTATTATCTTTTTCTTTATGTAACTCAATAAGCTTTCCGTCATGTAAGAGAGCAAAATCGACCGCTGAATTAATTGATCGAATAATTATTTCTTTATTCACAATTAATTATTTTAAATTATACTTTATTTAATCGGTGATCTCTGATTAATTTCAGAGTTCTATGTCAATGAACGTAATGATTAAAAGAATTTATTTCTTTTTATGTCTGTTGGCTCTACTTCTTTTCTTTCTCTTATGAGTAGCAACCTTATGTCTTTTTCTTTTTTTTCCGCTAGGCATTATATTACTTGTTATTATTCTTTACGTTATCTACGAATACTTGAGCAGGTTTAAAAGCGGGTACTGAATGAGCAGGAATTCTAATAGTTGTGTTTTTTAAAATATTCCTTCCAGTTTTTTCAGCTCTCCTTTTAACAATAAAACTTCCAAATCCTCTTAAATAAACATTTTCACCTTCACTTAATGAATTTCTCACCTCTTCCATAAAAGTTTCAACAGTTGCAAGAACCTCATTTTTTTCAAGTCCAAGATTTGAAGATATTTTGTTAACTATTTCTGCTTTAGTCATTTTTAATTATAATTTTATTATTCGGTTGCCAAATATATAAATTTATATTCTAAAACTTATGTTGAATCTTTTTAATTATCTATCATTCAATTAATGAAAAACAATTTCGCAAAGAAATTAATTGAATGGTATAAAATTAATCGTAGAGATTTACCATGGAGAACCACCAAGGATCCTTATAATATTTGGGTATCTGAAATTATTTTACAACAAACACGAATTGATCAAGGAACTCCTTACTATTTAAATTTTATAAATCAGTTTCCCAACGTAAAAAAATTAGCAGAATCAACTCTAGATGAAATAATGAAAGTTTGTCAAGGTATTGGTTATTATAGCAGAATTGTGAATATGCATAAATGTGCAAAAATTGTGGTCAGTAATTACAATTCAAATTTTCCATCTAAATATGATGAGCTAATAAATCTTCCAGGTATTGGAGATTATACTGCATCTGCAATTAGTTCAATTTGTTCTGGAGAGTATAAAATGGTTGTTGATGGTAACGTTGTACGTCTTTTTAGTCGATTATATAATTTGAACTATCAGCAAAATAGCTCCATAATGAAAAAAACCATCAAAAAAATGGTTCAAAAAGAAATTCTAAAATTTAACTCAGGAGATTTTAATCAAGCATTGATGGATTATGGATCTATGATATGTTCACCAAAAAAGTATAAGTGTGATAAATGTATTTTTTCTAAAAGTTGTGAAGCATTTAAGTTAGATATTGTGAATAAATTACCAGTGAAGAAAAAAAATATTACTATTTCACAAAGATTCTTTAATTATTTTGTTGCAATTGATAAATCATCAAAAGTTAAAATTCATAAAAGAAAAGAAAAAGATATTTGGAATAATTTGTATGAATTCGAATTACTTGAAACAAAAAATAAAATTTCCATTAAAGAGGCTGAGTCATATTTAGAAGATAAATATCAAAGATCAAGTTTCAAAAAAAAATATCAGACATCTCATAAACTAACGCATCAAGTTTTAAGTATTGATTTTTGGATATTTGAAGTAGATGAGGTTTTTAAGTTTGGAATAGACATACCAAGCTTAAATAATTATCCATTTCCAAAACCAATTTTTACTATGATTTCTAAAATTCAGTAACAATGATTTCATATATTTGAATACTATGAGCGGATCTTTAAATAAAGTTATGTTAATTGGAAATTTAGGTGATGACATCAAGATGCATCATTTTGAAGACGGCGGATGTATCGGTAGATTTCCACTTGCTACAAATGAAAATTATACAAACAAACAAACTGGAGAAAAAGTTACAGCTACTGAGTGGCATAATGTAGTTGTAAGGAATAAAGCAGCTGAAATATGCAATCAGTATTTAAAAAAAGGTGATAAAATTTATATTGAAGGCAAATTAAAAACGAGAAAGTGGCAAGCTGAGGATGGACAACAAAGGTATTCTACTGAAGTTCATGTGAATGAGTTTAATTTCTTAAATAACAGAAATGAATCTATGACAGAGAGTTCTCACGAAGTGCCTCCAACTCAACCAAGTCAACCGGCCCCTGAAAGTCAAAGTCAGGACGAACCAGATGATTTGCCTTTTTAATTGAATAGATATCAGATTGTTTCCTCAATGAGATATATCCCATTATATTTCTTATTGTTTTTATCTTGTAATGAAACATATCTTCCAAAGCAAAAAGCATATTTTGCTCCATCATTTGAAAATAAGGAGTTTACTCTATTTACTGATAATTGTAAAAATGAGTTTTTAATTAATACTTTGTCAAAAGTAAATGAAGTTTCTAATTGTTCTTATGAATTAATCTATAAGAATCTTAGAGCCAAAATCTTCATTAACTCTGTAGAATCAGATTTAAAGGATATAAATATTCAAGAGTTTTTTAATGAAAAATTATTTGAAAATTCAAAATTTGCTGATAGGGTTGTAGAAAGTATATATGATTCAAATGACAAAAATATTTCTTCAAAAGTTTACACATTTATAGGTGATACCCCATCAAATATTCAATTTTATATTACAAATAATAAAAATAAATTTTTCACTGGTAGCCTATATTTTAATTCTAAACCAAACTATGATTCATTACTTCCATATATAGATTACATAGGCGATGATATTAAAAAAATCGTAGATTCATTTACTTGGATTGATGAGTAATAATATTAAAAAATGGCTTTTATTAGCAACCCTGTCTATAATTTGGGGAAGCTCTTTTATACTTATAAAAAAAGGATTATCAGAGCTTACACCAATTCACTTGGGTAGTTTGAGAATAATTTTTACCACACTGGTTATTTTATGTTTTTCCTTTAAATCTTTGCTTAAAATAAAAAGAGAAAAGTGGAAATGGATAATTATAACTGCTTATGTTGGAACTTTTTTCCCAGTTTATCTTGTTGGATTTGGTCAAACTCAAATAGATAGTGGTATTGCATCAATACTCACTACTTTAACTCCAATCTCTACCCTTATTGTTGGATTGTTCTTTTTTAATTTATTTTTTACTCGAAGGCAAATTCTTGGTCTTGCAATTGGCCTCGTTGGCAGCTTTCTTTTATTATATCAGGGTTCTCTAACAGGTGATTCGAATATTTTCTTTGCAATTTTCATAATCTTATCTACTGTTGGTTACGGAACTTCTGTTAATTTAATTAAAACTTACCTTACAGATATACCTCCTGCCGCAGTGACAGCTGGAATTTTTTTATCAATTCTTCCTCCTGCTATAATTATATTAATATTTTCTGATTTTTCATCTTTAGCATTTGAAAATAATGAGGTTTTAAAATCAATTGGATTTGTTTTTATCCTAGCGTTATTTAGTAGCGCATTGGCTCAAACGCTTTTCAATTTCTTTGTTAAAATTGCATCACCACTTTTTGCATCTGCTGTGACATATACAATGCCAATAGTTGCAATTTTTTGGGCTGTAATTGACGGAGAGAATTTAACTCTCCAACAATACCTAGCAACAGCAGTGATTCTTTTAGGTGTTTACCTAGTTAACAGAAAGAATCAAAAAACTACTTAAAGAAATCATCAGAAATTTCTTCATTAAAAATGACACTAGTTATTTCAAATTCAATTTTCTGTGGTCCAGCATTGATTTCTCTTTTAAATGCATATAAAATACCATCAACTTCTCTGTAATCAGAAAATTTAGTTATTGATGTAATCGTATTTCCACCTTGGGTGGTGCTTTCTTCAGTCATGATTAATAATCCAGATTCAGCATCATAATATTTAAAACTATTTTCTTTAGTTTTTATTTTATAAGCATCTTTACCATCAACTGGACCTAAACTTACAATTTCCATTGTAGTGGTATCCATGTAAAGCTCATCAATCAATCCTTTTTGACTTCTCTCGCTTTCAAGTTGATCATTTTCCATAGGTATTTTTTGTCCCATTTGTTCCATGTAACCATTATTTCCATCAAATTTTTGTTTCATTAAAGTACCCATGCCTTCAACTGACATTTCCATTGAAGTTAGATTAGGACTCTTTTCTTTTATAATTGCTTTGGGTTTAAATGGCGCTCCAGGTAAGGTAACACTTGCCTCAAGTGATATAGTAGAAACTGAATTTAATTTTTCAATACCACCAATTTTTTCAATGTACTTATTAATGATAGTTTCTGCAGTTATGTCAGAAGATATTTCCTTGTTAAAAACAGGTTTTTCAATCTGCTCACCCATTTTATTAAAATATCTTACAGGAATGAGTTCTCCTTTATAATTTATGTTTTCAAGAGTTTCAGCTATTTCTGATCCTTTACCAACAACAACAATTCTAAGGTTATCAGTCATTAAGTATTTTTGAGCAACTCTCATAACATCTTCTTTTGTCACTTCATTTATTTTTGAAATAAAAGTCTCATAAAAATCTTCAGGAAGGTTTTGTGTTTTTATATTTACAGCAAAATCAGCTAATAAAGATTTGTCCTCTGTTGACATTATAAAATTTCCTAAGTAAGTTGCCTTAGCAGCATCAAGCATTTTATCACTAACATATTCATTTCTTATCCTATGAATTTCATTTAAAGTTTCAACTATTGCACTATCAGTAACAACATTTCTAACAGATGTTGAAGCTCTGAATGTAGATTTTGTCCACTTATTTCTAGCGATGGAACTTCCTGCACCATATGTCCAACCATTTTCTTCTCTTAAATTTGAATTTAGATAACTGTTGAAACTACCTCCAAGAATAAAATTAGTGACTAAAGCTGCATGATGATCTTTACTGTTATTTTGAAGATCAGTGATATTCATAACTGATAATTCAGATTGTACTGCATCAGGCATGTCAATTAAATTAATTTCAGTTTTTTGAACATCAATCGGTTGAATAATTTCTGATTCTAATTCTTTTTTTGATTTTTTCCATTTAGAAAAATATTTGTCAACTAATTTTTTAATTTCTTCAAATTTGACATCTCCTGAAACTACCATGTAAGCGTTATCAGGTCTAAACATCATATTATAATTATCCTCAATATCTTTAATTGAAACATTATTGATAGATTCTTCAGTTTGAAACTCACCATAGGGGTGATTTTTAGTGTAAGCTAGTACACCCCTAACTCTTTGAGCTATTGAAGAAGGATTGTTTTCATCACCTTTTATTGCGGTAATAAGCTTTTCTTTTTCCTTATTCAATTCTTCCTCTTCAAAATTTGGATTTAAAGCAGCATCTGAAATAAGTTCAAAAATTCTTTCTTTGTGTTTTGTTAGTCCATTAGCAAATGCAAATCCCATTCCCATGGAAATTGAAGCTCCAAGATAGTCAACTTCTTCATTGAAGGTGTCTTTTTCTATATTCTTAGATCCTTCTCCAAAAAGTGCATTTGAAAGACTATTCAAACCAGACTTTTTACCTTCTAGAACAGGTGGATTATCTATTGTTATTCTTAAACTAAAAGTTGGCAGCTTGTTGTCTTCAACAACTAATACAGTTAAGCCGTTTTTGAGTTCAAAGCTTTTTGGTTTAATAAGATCAATTTTTGGCGTTGGTCCAGATTCAGGTTGTTTTGACCTGTCTATTTGAGAAAAAATTTCATTTCCCATAAAAAGTATGAGAAAAAGAGATAGGTAAAATTTAATTTTTTTCATTATTCGTTATTTTTTTTTGGAAGATAGTTCATGTCAATTCTCTGATTCACATTTAAATATTTATTTGCAACATCTCTTATTTCCTCTCTCGTTATACTTCTGTAAATATCAATTTCCTTATTAATTAAAGATATGTCGTTGTACAATGTATGATATGTGGCAAGTGAACTAGCTATACCTTCAACACTTGTATTACTTTGGATGAATGATATTTGAAATTGATTTTTTACCTTTTCATATTCTCTTTCGCTGATAAGATCTGTCTTTAATTTTTCAATTTCTTCATCCATTACCTCTTTTAGTTTTTCTAATGTTGTTTCTCCAATAGGAAAAGCTGCAATTGAATATTTTCCATAGTCTTCTTGAGGCTGATTAAATGCAAATACTTGTAATGCAAGTTTTTCATCATCAACCATTCTTTTAGTCATTCTTGCACTTTTGCCACCTGATAAAATAGAAGAAATATATTGAAGCACATATGTGTCTCTTTCCTTGAATCCTGGAGTTCTGTATATCAACGCCTTTACAGGTATTTGTATTTTGTCATCATATTCAGTTAATTGAATGGTTTCAGTGATTGGCTTTTCATCAATTTTAATTCTTTCCGGTACACTATTATAATTAGGAATTTCGTTAAAATAACTTTTAACTAAAGTTTTTGTTTCTTCTACTTGAAAATCACCAGCAATTACTAATGTTGCATTATTTGGATTATTCCATTTTTTGTTGAATGCAATAAATTCTTCCAAAGTGGCTGCATCTAAATCTTCCATACTTCCGATTACTGATCTTCCATAGGGATGTTTTTCGTATAGATGGGGATCAACAGCAGTTCCATAAAAAAGAGCACCATATGCTGCATTGTCTATTCTTTGTCTTTTTTCTTCCTTAACAACTTCATTTTGAGTATCAACACCTACTTGATCAATTACTGGATGTAACATTCTTTCACTTTCCATCCACAGTGCCAGCTCTAGGTGATTTGAAGGCAATACCTCATAATAATATGTTCTATCATGGCTTGTATTAGCATTATTTCTTGCTCCCACTGCTTCTAAAATATTATCCCATTCTCCTTTACCAATATTCTTAGTGCCATTAAATAGCAAATGTTCAAAAAAATGTGCAAATCCAGTTCTTCCATCAACTTCATCTTTTGCTCCTACATGATACATTACAGCTACAGTCACAACTGGAGCACTATTTTCCTGATGTAAAATAACATCAAGTCCATTGTCTAGTGTATACAATTCATAATCAATTGACTGAGAATTTATATTTAAAGAAATTAATGCTAGCAGAGTAAAAAAAACTTTTTTCATAGTAGAATTTTAGATTGCAAAGTTAATAATCCTACAAAAATAAATAGTTAACAAAATGTAATGATCTAAAAAAAAAGAAAATATTGGGATATTATTGTATTCCTTGTATATTTGCACACGCTTAAAATTATGAACGCAATAGTTGAAATTTCAGGAAAGCAATTCAAAGTCGAAAAAGACTCAAAATTGTTTGTACACAGATTAGAAGGTAAGGAAGGTTCAAAAGTCACTTTTGATAATGTTCTATTATTAGATAATGGTTCTAAAGTAACTGTTGGAACTCCGACTGTTAAAGGTGCTTCGATTCAAGCAAAGATTTTACAACATGTTAAGGACAATAAAGTTATTGTGTTCAAGAAAAAAAGAAGAAAAGGATATAAAGTTAAAAATGGTCACAGACAGGCTTTAACGGAAATTCTTATTGAAAAGGTAAATGAAAAATCTGCCGCTAAAATAGCAGATGTCAACTCAGAGGCTTTAAAGCCAGTTGCAAAAAAAGCGGATACAAAAAAACCTGCTGCGAAGAAATCAGCAGCTAAATCAACTAAAAAGTAAAAAGAAATGGCTCATAAAAAAGGTGTAGGTAGTTCTAAAAACGGTAGAGAATCAGAATCCAAACGACTTGGAGTTAAAATCTTCGGAGGTCAAAGTGTTATTGCTGGTAATATTATAGTTAGACAAAGAGGTACAAAACACAAGGCAGGTGATAATGTTTACTTAGGTAAGGATCACACTCTTCACGCTAAAATTGATGGAGTTGTAAGATTTACCAAGAAAAAAGACAATAAGTCTTACGTTTCCGTAGATCCAGTTTCTTAAAACCTCTACTTTTTTTTTAATTTCGGCTTAAATGCCACTTTCATATTCATCTAACGATTCATTATTTACTCATGTAATATGGCATTGTTCTGAGGACATTAATTTCTTTCGATCAAAGCTTAATCTCACAGACTATGAGTTGAAAATTTTTGAAAAAAGAAAGAATTCTAAAAAAGCACTAGAGTTTTTATGCTCAAGATTACTTCTTAGGTTATGTAAATTAGATCCAAATGATCTTTCTTATAATGAATTTGGGGCACCAATATTAAAATCTGGAAAATTTGTTTCAATTAGTCATTGTAAAAATTATGTCACACTGCTTTTGTCAAATCAATCATGTGGAGTCGACATAGAAACAAATAGAAAACAGATACTAAATATTAAACATAAGTTTTTAAATCAAACAGATATAAACAATATTAGTCTCGAAAATATTTCTGATTTAACCTTGATTTGGACTTTGAAAGAAGCGATTTATAAATTATGTCAATATCCTGGAATTGATTTTAAAGATCAAATTTTTGTCTCAACAATTGACATTAAAAATAATTTAGCAAATGCTCATGTTGATATTGACGGATCGATAACCAATATTATATGTAAATTTCAAATAAACAAAGAATATATTTGTTCTAAAGTATTTATTGATGATGGACTTTCTTGATCAATTATTTTATCAATATTCGCAATATTCAAATACGGATATCAGTTTAGAAATTATTGCAGTTTTTTTTGGATTTCTTTCAGTCTGGTTTTCAAAAAATAATAACATCCTAGTATTTCCAACAGGCATGATTAATACTTCAATCTTTGTATACCTTCTACTTAAGTGGTCATTATTGGGTGATATGATTATAAATGCTTACTATTTTATCATGAGTATTTATGGTTGGTATTTTTGGCTTAAAGGAACAAATAATACTGTATCTCCAATCTCAAAAGTTTCTGATAAAGATATCAGAATAGTTGTTTTATTGTTTATTTCATCTTCAGTTTTTGTTTCTTTAGTTTATACATTTTTTGACAAATGGGAAACTATTGTTTCATATATCGATATCTTGACAACAGCAATATTTTTCGCAGCAATGTGGTTAATGGCAAAGAGAAAAGTTGAAAGTTGGATTTTTTGGATAGTTGGTAATATAATTTCAATCCCTCTTTATTTACATAAAGGTTTAGCATTTACTAGTATTCAATATTTTATATTTACAGTAATTGCTATTGCAGGATACATTAAATGGAAAGAACTTTACAACAAACAAATTCAAACTGCATAAAGGTTGTTCTTTTTGGTCCTGAGTCTACAGGTAAGTCAACTCTTGCAAAAGAATTATCTGATCATTATAATTCCATTTATGTTGAAGAGTATGCAAGAGAGTATCTTCAAAAGAAATATGATTTAAATCAAGAAATATGTTCCTATGATGATTTGATTCCCATAGCTAAAGGTCAAATGAGATTAGAAAATGAAGCCTCAAAAAAATGTAATTCAATTCTTATTTGTGATACAGATTTACTAACCACTAAAATATACTCTGAAATATACTTCGATAAATGTGATCCCCTCATTAATGAATATGCTAAAAAAAATAAATACGATCTATACCTTCTAATGGATGTAGATATTCCATGGGTTAAGGATGATTTAAGAGATAAGCCGAATGAGAGAAAAGAAATCTTTGAATATTTTAAAAAAACATTAGAAAAATACGATAAGACCTATAATTTAATAAACGGTTCTTTTTTAGAAAGAAAGTTAAAGTCAATTGAAATTATTGATAAAATAATTAATATTGTAACCTAATTGGGGTGCTACGGCTGAGATTATACCCATTGAACCTGACAAAGTAATTTTTGTAAGGGATAATGCTGCTCAACTATAGAATCTCGTTAATTAAATTTTATGAAGAAATTATTATTAACGGTATTTATTATATCAAATCTATCATTTTCACAAAAACAAACTGTGGATACCCTTCAGGGTACTCCACAAAACTTGAACGAAGTCATTGTTAAGGCTTTAAGGGTGAAATTTTCATCACCTATTACATTTTCCAATGTAAAAAGAGAACAGTATGAAAAAAGAAATTTAGGTCAAGATTTACCAATTTTACTCAAATATCTCCCTTCTGTTGTAACTACTTCTGATGCAGGTGCTGGTGTTGGATATACAGGGATAAGAGTAAGAGGAGTTAGTCCTCAATCTACCAACATTACAATTAATGGAATTCCATTTAATGATGCAGAATCTCATGGTACGTACTGGGTGAATTTACCTGATTTTTCTTCATCGGTTGAAAGTTTACAATTACAGAGAGGAGTTGGTACATCAACAAATGGGTCAGGTGCTTTTGGTGCTAGTATTAATATTCTAACAGATAGCTTTAGTGAGAACTCATTTACTGAAATTTCAAGCTCAATCGGAAGTTATAATACTCAGAAAAATACAGTTAAATTTAGTACTGGTCTAATCAATGATCATTTTGAACTTAACGGTAGATTATCAAAAATAAAATCTGACGGGTATGTTGATAGAGCCTTTTCTGATCTTAAATCTTACTTCCTTCAAGGAACATATTACAAAGGATCTACATTAATAAAAGCTCTTGCGTTTGGTGGTCACGAACGAACTTATCAATCATGGTATGGGTTGACATCTGATCAACTTTTAGAAAATAGGAGACAGAATCCTTACACATATGAAAATGAAATTGACAATTATAAGCAAGATCATTTTCAGTTGCATTGGAATGAAACTATTGATGATAATTGGTCAACCAATCTAAGTCTAAATTATACTGATGGAAGAGGTTATTTTGAACAGTACAGAGAAGATGATTCAGTTGACGGTTACAGCGGCATTGTAGGTTCTGATTTAGATTATAATGGAAATATTTTAGGTACAACTGATATTATACGTAGAAGATGGTTAGATAATGATTTCTATGTATTGAATTTTTCAACTAATTACAAGAGTGATAATCTAGATTTTATTTTCAATGGTTCTTTTAGTGATTACGATGGAGATCATTTTGGTGAAGTGATATGGGCCAGAACTTTAAGTGCAGATGGAAAAATTAGAGATAAATATTATGAAGGAAATGGTAAAAAAACTGACTTAAGTTTTTTTACTAAAGTTGTTTATTCGATCAATAATTTTGAATTATTTGGGGATCTACAATTTCGAAATGTAAAATATACAACTAGTGGAACTACATCTGATTTAGTTGAAATGTTACTAAACAAAAAACATAATTTTTTCAATCCAAAATTTGGAGTTTCTTATAAATTAAATTCCAATTCAATTCTGTATTCATCTTATTCAAGAGCGAATAGGGAACCCAACAGAACCGATTATGAAAACAATAATAACGTAAAGCCTGAACAGCTTGATGATTTTGAAATTGGTTGGAGATACAGAAATGAAAACATAACATTGAATGTTAATTCATATTTAATGATCTACAATGATCAGTTAGTTTTGACTGGTGCACTTGACGATGTTGGAAATCCTATTAGAAATAATAGCGGTTCAAGTCATCGATTAGGACTAGAAATTGAATCTTTTTACTCAGTTAATAATTTATTTGATCTTCAAACAAGCTTATCGTTCAGTTCAAATAAAAATAAATCTTATATATCAAATTTTAATGGACAATTAGTTGATTTTGGAAATACAAATATTTCTTTTTCACCATATTTTGTGGCTTCCAATGCATTAATATATACTATTAGTGATAACTCAAGTTTATCTTTACTATCAAAGTATGTTGGTAAACAATATATGTCAAATACTGATTCTGAATTTTCTTTATTAAATAGTTACTTTGTTAATGATTTGAATTTCTCACATGCATTCGATAATACTTATGTGTTTGATTCTATTACATTTTCATTATTAATCAATAATGTATTTAATGTTGAGTATGTTTCCAATGGTTATTACTACACATATGATGATACCTGGTCGGATCCTAACAGAGTCACAACTATCGAGGGAACAGGGTACTATCCTCAAGCAACAAGAAATTTTTTAGCAGGTATTCAGTTAAGATTCTAAATTCATATATTTGATTAGTGAGTAAATTAATTGCATTATCACTTAATCTAATAGTATTATTACCATCAATTTATGGTATAACACATGTGCTTCATGGTAATCATAAAGTATGTAATGAGTCCTCATTACATTTTCATGAACATGAATATGACTGCTTAACATGTGATTTTTTAATTAATGAGTTTGACTACGCTCAAGAATGTACTGTCATTCAAAAAACTAATACATACTTAGATAAAGTAGAAACTCAATTCTACTCAAATTTCATAGGAATTAATCTTGATTTTAAAAGTAATAGAGGTCCACCTACAGTAGTGTAGCAAACAAACTTTATTACTAAAAATCAAATTAATTAAAAATGAAAAAATATATACTAAGTATACTTGTTATACTATTTACACTTAATACAAATCAATCTTTTTCTCAAGAAGTTGAAAAAGATACAATTATAACTGTGAGTCTTCAGGAAGTTATAGTATCAACTCCCTTTAAAGAATCACTTAAAAATAACGTCATGAGAGTTAATAAACTTTCATTGAATGATATCAATCTATCAAATAACCCTGTTTTATCATTTGATAAAATTCCTGGATTATCAGCAATTAATACTGGTCCTGGAATTTTAAAACCTGTTGTTAGAGGTCTTTCTGGAAACAGAGTTGTAACATATACACAAAATATAAGATTAGAGAATGGACAATGGGGTGATGAACATGGCATTGAAATTAACCCCTTTGGAACTCAATCTATCGAAGTTATCAAAGGCCCAATGTCAGTGCTTTATGGTAGTGATGCAATTGGAGGTGTTATCTATATTGCACCTGATAGTTTTGTTGATGGTAGCCCCCAAGTTGAATTTGGTAGCCTGTATAATTCAAATTATAGCGGTTTAACCAATAACCTTGGTTTAAAAGGATCAGTTGGTGGAATCAACTATATAGCTCAAGGAAGTTATGTGGATAATGGAAACTTTAGTACACCTGAGGGAGAAGTTGAAAATACTTTTTTTGAAAACACAGACTTTAAAGCTGCACTTGGCTACAGCTTAGAAAAATTCATTTCGGAGTTAAGATTAAATTATTATGAAACTAATATTGGAATTCCTCACGGAGAAAAGCATGATGATCTCGATGAGCATGGAGATGATGAGGAGCCAGAGTTTCAAGCTCTTGAGAACACTTTAATTTCATGGAAAAACACTTTTATTTTTAATAATAAATCTGAGCTTGAAATCACAGTAGGTCACACAATAAATGATAGAAAAGAATTTGGCGGACATCAGGAAGAGCATGATGACCATGATGATCAAGGAGATGACGACGATCATGTTGATGATGATCATGATGATCACGATGGTGAAGGTGCCCACTTAGCTGCTGAATTAAAAAACACAAGCATAGATTTGAAATATTTAATTTCTAGCTCTGAAAAAAATGAATTTGTTTTTGGATCATCTTTACAGTTTCAAGACAATATAAATTATGGTGAAGAAGAACTAATACCAGATGCTTCTAAAAATGATTTTGGTTTATTTGGCCTTGCTCATTTCCATGGAAAAGTATGGGATTTAATGATTGGTTTGAGAACAGATTATAGAAGAATTCAAAAAAGTAAGTTTGATGAAACATACAGTAGTTTAACTACTTCATTAGGTTTAAAAACTGATTTAGGTAATTCAGGTATACTTAGGCTTAATTTTTCTTCAGGATATAGAGCTCCAAATCTTTCTGAACTATTTGCAGACGGAGTTCATCATGGAACTTCAAGATACTATGTTGGTAATCAAAATTTAAATGAAGAAAAAAGTAGTCAAATAGATTTCTCAATTTTAACATTTGGTTCAAATTCTGAGTTTGGATTTGATTTATTTGCTAATTCACTTAAAGATTATATTTATTTAAACCCTACAGGTGAAGAAATGGACGAATTTCCTGTTTATAACTATGTTCAAGATGATGCAAATATTTTTGGTGGAGAGTTGTATTATAACAGACAATCTTCTTTAGATTGGTTATCATATGAAACTTCTGTAGAGTTTTTAAGAGGTGAAAAATCAAACAGTGACGTTCTACCTTTTATTGCTCCACTTTCATTAAAACAATCTTTTAATTTGGAATTTAATAATAGTTCATTTGAATTAGAGGCAGTTTTAAAAGGAAATAAGGAAAATGTTGCTCAATTTGAAACAAAAACAGACTCTTATTTTCGATTAAATCTTTCTGGCACATATGATGTTGAATTTTTATCAAATGATTTAAAAATAGGATGGTCTATAAATAACTTAACAGATAAGCTTTATTTCGATCACATGTCAAGATTAAAGACTATGGGAATTCATGAAATGGGTAGAAACATTTCAGTAGGAATCAACTATCAGTTTTAAGTTTTAGTTTAGTATTATTAATAAGCGGTAACTCAGTTGTATATTCTCAATGAGTTGCCGCTTTTTTGTGTATAATAAGCTACCATTGGATAAGAATTACTTGTGTTTATTTTTAATGGTTGACCATTTGCTAAACTGTATAGATTAAAATTACATTTACATTCTGCTTGTAGTCCTTGAATTTCCATTGTTGAGCAATTAGATGGTTTTTCATTTGGACAACTAGCTTCCCAGGCTAAGATTGAATTATTTAAATTAAATAGGATAACCCCTTTTACTCCAATATTTTGTAAGAAGTAAGATCCTCCATTATAATTTAAGTTGTCATAATTTGGTAGGCTGAGGTTTATAGTTTTTTCAAAACTTACATCTGGAATAAATGGATTTATATTTTCATCTTGTTTTTCACAAGAATTAAATAAAAAGATAAATAAGATTAAACTTATTCTTTTAATCATATCTTAAATTAATAAAAATGCTGATTTTTATAAAATTTGTATATTTGTTTAGTCCTTCAAAAGGACTTTTTTTTTCTATATATTATGAGTTTTTCATATTACACAAAAGAAGGTTTAAAAAACCTCAGAGATGAGCTTAATCAGCTTAAAGATGTTGAGAGGCCTTTGGCTTCAAAAGCCATTGCAGAAGCTAGAGATAAAGGTGATTTGAGCGAGAATGCTGAGTATGATGCAGCTAAAGAAGCGCAAGGACTTCTCGAGTTGAAAATTTCTAAACTTGAAGAAACTCTAGCAAATGCAAGATTGATAGATGAATCTCAATTAGATTCTTCAAAAATACTTGTTTTATCTAAGGTTAAAATCAAGAATTTGATGAATAATATGGAACTTGAATACCAGTTAGTTGCTGAAAGTGAAGCAAATTTAAGAGAAGGTAAACTTTCTGTAAACTCACCTATTGGAAAAGGCCTATTGGGTAAGACAAAGGGTGATATAGCCGAAATTTCTGTTCCTAACGGAGTTATTAAATTCGAAATTATTTCAATATCAAGATAATTAATTGGCATCAATTTTTTCTAAAATAGTCGATGGTAGCATTCCATGTTATAAAGTTTACGAGGATGAAGACTGTCTTGCTTTTTTAGATATTAGCCCAAATTCATTTGGTCATACATTATGTATTTTAAAAAGAGAAGTTGATTATTTATTCGATTTAAATGATGTTGAGTATAATAAGCTTATGAACTTCTCTAAAAAAGTTGCAAATGGACTTGAGAAAAGTGTTACTTGTAAAAGAGTTGCTCTTTCAGTTGTAGGACTTGAAGTTCCACATGTTCATGTTCATTTAATACCTTTGAATTCAATGTCTGATATGGATTTTTCAAAAAGTATTCAATTAGAAAAAAAAGATTTTAAAAATTTAGCATTAAAAATTAATAGTAATATAAAATGAACATTTCTGGAAAAATTAAATTAATAGGTGAAACTAAAGAATACGGATCTAACGGCTTTCTTAAAAGAGAAGTTGTTATCACTACTCAAGAACAATATCCTCAAAATATATTAATAGAATTTATCCAAGATAGGACTAGTTTGTTGGATTCATTTCAAGCTGATGATTTCGTGAAAATTGATATTAATTTAAGGGGGAGAGAATGGACTAACCAACAAGGAGAATTAAAATACTTTAATTCAATTCAAGGATGGAGAATCGAGAAAGTTGTAGATGAATTTGAATCTCAATTACCTCCATTACCAACAAAGGAAGATTTAAATATACCTGACTCATCTACTAATGAGCCAGATGATTTACCATTTTAATTATTGTGATACTTGGTGAAAGTTTTGAGTTTCCTTCTCCAAATGATGCTGACGAAATTGGTATTGTAGCATTTGGAGGGGATTTACACCCTGATAGGATACTTAAAGCTTACAAAGAAGGAATTTTTCCTTGGTTTGAGTCTGATGAAAGTTTAGCGTGGTGGAGCCCAGATCCTAGAATGATTTTATTTCTTGATAAACTTAAAGTATCAAAGAGTTTTAAAGCTTTCTTGAGAAAAACCAACTATAAAGTTACGTTCAATAAAGACTTTGAATTTGTCATAAATTCATGTGCAAATATTAAAAGAATTGGTCAAAATGGAACATGGATTACAAAGGGACTAATAGATTCATTTACACAATTACACAAAACTGGTAAGGTTATCTCAGTAGAGGTTTGGGATGATGATGAAATTGTTGGTGGCCTTTATGGAATTGATCTAGGTGATATCTTTTGTGGTGAAAGTATGTTTTCAAAGTCATCAAACTCTAGTAAAGTTGCTTTATACCATTTGGTTAAAGAGCTTAAAAAAAACCAATATAAGTTTATTGATTGTCAGGTTCCTTCAGAACATTTAAGAAGTTTAGGAGGAGAAAATATTTCTAGAAAAAATTTTCTTGATTTATTGAAGGGTTAATAAGTCTTTTATTTCATCAATCTGCAAGCAATTTTTTATTGAATATTTCCCCACTGAATATCTTTCTAAATATTTTAAATACGCTCCAGAATCAAGTTTTTTACCCATATCACTGGCGATACTTCTGATGTATGTTCCTTTAGAACACTCTATTTCACAGTCAATTTCTAAATTTTTAAAATTCAATAAATTAAATTTAAAAATTTCAATTTCTCTTTTTTTTGGAATTATTTTTTCACCTTTCCTTGCGAGTTCATAGGATCTTTTTCCATCAATCTTTAATGCAGAATAAACTGGTGGTGTCTGTTCAGATTTACCAATAAAAGATTTTATTGAATTCGTTATGAGTTCTTCATTTATGTGAGAAGTAGGATATGTATTATCAATTTCAGTTTCTCTATCATAGGACGGTGTTGATTCTCCAACTTTTATTGTTGCTAAATAAGTTTTATTCTCTTCTTGAATCTTGTTTATTTCTTTAGTTTTTTTTCCTAAGCATAGCACAAGTATTCCAGTAGCTAATGGATCTAGCGTACCTGCATGACCAACTTTGATTTTTTTTAAGTTATATGTTTTCTTTAGTAAATTTCTTACAAATTTTACTACATCGAATGATGTCCACATGAGTGGTTTATAAATTGGTAAAATAACACCCTCTTCAATTAAAGAGTAATAATTTATTTTATCCATAGAGATTAGAAACAGCTATTGAAAGAATTCCAACTATTAAGCAGTATATTGAGAAAAAAATTAATTTACTTTTTTTAACAAAAACAATCATCCACTTGCATGCATAATATCC
>JAYOKR010000012.1:0-34529 GCA_038119895.1 Flavobacteriaceae bacterium | reverse complement strand
GACCTTCGGGTTATGAGCCCGACGAGCTACCTACTGCTCTATCCCGCGATGTGGATGGCAAATATAAAATAATTTTTTAAATCTGTGCTTTAGAATAAATCTTCTAGATAAATTTTGAAATTAACTTATCATCCCAAATACCCCAAAAAGCTCCTACATCACCCTCGCTATCAATTTTCCAAGATTCATCAAATGATGAAAAGTAGAATATTTCAATATTATCTTGCTTTGACCATCTTTGAGTATTCAAAAAATATTTTAAAAAATTCTTTTCAGACGGAAAGGATCCCTCATAGTTAGTTCCTTTGCTTGGCCAACCTGTTTCAGTTATAATTACTCTTTTCCCATTACCAACATCTCTTGCATGGTAATACATTTGTTTCATGTATATCAGTGAGTAATCTATATCACATCCTTCCCAAAAAGGATAACAATTTGTAAGAATAACCTCACATGCTTCAGTTATATTTGGTCTTTCTGAAAATTCATAATAAGCATCGACATATCCAACAGGAACATCAGCGTTAATTCCCTCTTTTGCATGATTTATATAACTTATAAGTTCCTCTTCACTTAAGTCTTTCCTGTACATTACTTCATTTCCAACAGCAGCAATATCAACATATCCATCATTGCACAACTTGATTAAATTTTCAACTTCACAATCATTCTGCTCTTTATCTTTTCCTAACCAAGCTCCAACTAATGTTTTAAAGCCTAAATCTTTAGCCAATACAGGGATTCTAGAGTTTTCATCAGAGCAAGAAAAAGTTCTTATCCAACTCACATAAGGTTTAATTATTTCTAATTTTTCTAAAATTTGCTTGTCTGAAATTTTTGATCCTGGTTTCTGATTTTCATCATAAACACTAAAACAAATTCCATGAATCTTTCCTTTTAGTATTTTTTTACAATAAGTTTTTAATTCTTTAACACTTAGTTTATTAATATCTAATCCAGCAAGAGACATTAATCTTTCTTCTCTATACGACATATTATTTTTTATTTAATAATTTCTTTATTTCATTAGCTCTTTTCTCATTAATCTCATAATCTTTCATTATGTAGATCGCTATAAAAATTCCTATGATTGGGATAATTGTATAAAACACCCTCATTCCATCAATTGCAAATTCAGTCACATTATCTGCATCAAAACCGACCAATTGTAGAGTTAATCCACTTAGAAGACCTGCAACTCCAAATCCTAATTTTACCATCCACCAATATACTGCACCTAGAACACCTTCTCTTCTATTTCCGTTTTCAAGCTCATCCAAGTCACAAATATCAGCTGTCATTGACATCATAATTGTAAATAAACTACCTATACCAAATGAATGGAATGGAAGAGCATATAAAAACATGTAGGGTTTGCCTGGGATAAATAAAAACCAAAATAAAACATATCCTATAACTGAAACTAATTGTGACACTATGAATGCTTTCTTTTTTCCAATTTTTCTAGAGATAAAAGTGATGAGAGGAATAACAAAAAATGAAGTAATAAGCGCACCAATTGACCCATGAAGTGCTGGCCAATACCCTGCAGCTGTTGTATCACTGCCAAATAGATAATGAACTATAATCAAAAAAGTAAATGGTGCAATCACTTGAAAAGAATTAAATACTAAAAAAGTAGCAATTGCTATTCTTCTGAAAGGCTTAATCTTAAAAGCTCCAAAAGCAGTAATAAAAATATTTTTAATACTATTTCCAATATTTGCTGTATTTATTGGAACCAAGTCTTCTCTACCTATTGTTGATTTACTTTTAATAAAAATTGCTGGAGCTATAGCAAATAAAGAACAAGCAATTGCTACCCAAATGGATAGTTCTCTGACGCCCTGATCCGCTCCTTTTGGGTAAATTTCTGGATCATATAAAATAATCCAAAACCAGGGTGCAATTACCCAAGCCCATTGTCCAATAAACTGTGCAATTGCCATGATTTGAGTTCTTTCATGAAAATCCTCACTCATTTCATAGCCCATTGCAACATATGGAACACTAAATATTGTTAAACCAAGATAAAAGACTAGTGACCAAAGCAGAAAATAAATAAAGTTGTATGTTAAACCATTTTCTGCATAAATCTGCCACATAGCAATGTATGATATACCCATTAATATTCCACCTATAAATACATACTGCCTTCTACGTCCCCATTTTGACTTAGTATTATCAGAAATGAACCCCATTAGAGGGTCTGTAATCGCATCAAATAGTCGTGGAGCAAATTGTAATATACCCCACATTATTGCAGCAAATCCTAAGTCTTGAATTAACACAATAATAAAAATACCAAGGGCAGCAGGAAACATTTGATTTGCTAACATTCCAAATCCAAAAGCAATTTTTTCTAAGTTGGTAACTTTTGATTTCATTCTTAATTATTGAAAAACTTCTTGATTACTTCAAATGTTTTCTTTTTATTTCTATTTATATCCACAATTCCCCAAAATTCTTCATTTGGGCTTCCATCATAAGGAACTCCCATACTATTAGGTGCCCAACCACCAATATCTTGTATTTCGGGATTACCTGCTTTCCATAATCCATCAACAAACTGAAAAATTATAAGTCCAGTTATTCTATCTTTCATTTTGAAAACATTTTTGATTATTTTATGATTGGCTGCTGCTTGAGCATCTTCATTTATTCCTTTTTTAAATTCATTATAATCTTTTGTCATATAGCTATCACTTCCAGTTTCAGAAAAATAAAGTGGCAGATCACTTACTTTTTCCCACTCTCCAATTAAAGGAGTTGGATCATCCCATCTGTAAACATTAATTCCCCATATATCTATATTCGATCCCATTTCCCTGGCTTTATTATTAGGAATTTCGCCATGTGCTGTTGATACAGGATGATTTTTATCAATCTGTTTAATTTTTTTTGCAGCATTGTTCATTGCCAGATACCAGTTGTCAATATTCATATTAAACCATTCAGGATGATAATTATATTCATTACCTAACTCCCAAAGCAGTATTGCGTTATGATCTTTATATTTATTGATATAATCGATATAAGTTCCATTTAAAATGTCATAATATCCGTTCTGATTATAACCAAAACTTGTAATTACTTTAATGCCTGCTTCGTCAATTTTATTTAAAATATCGAGATTATCAATAGGAGAGTAAACTCTTATTGTATTAATACCAGCTTCTTGCATCAATATTAAATCTTTGTCAATCCTATTAAAATTTCTATTTGTTTTTCCAATGGGGACAGGATCATAACAAATCCCCTTTATAAAATATTCAATTCCATTAACGTTTAATTTGTTGTTCTCAATTTTAACCTTATTTACATCAAGACTTTGTGTAAGTAAAGCAAAAATTAGAGACATAAAAACAATCAATTTCTTCATTTATTTTTCTTATTAGGTGTTAATACATCTATCATCATATTTTTTCTTTTTCCTCTATATGTTTTTGAAACTTCCAAACCATTTCTACCTAGCCCATTGAGTAAGCCTTTGTCTAAATTTTTCCACATTGCATATTTGGCTTTTCCATCAACTGTGAATAAGCCAAAATGATTTTCTGATCCGTTAGGGTTATTGGAGTCTTTCCATGGTTCATCAAAAGCTGAAAAATAAAAGATTGAAACATTATTTTTTTTACCATAATCAATCATATTTGAATAGTACAGGTATTGTTTATATTCATCAGCAGCTCTAGTTCCATTTTGACCATAATTATCAGATGAAATTGATGCCCAACCGGTTTCTCCTATGTGAATGGGTTTATTAACCCCTAAGTTTTTAATGTAATTTTTTACTGATTCGAATTGGCTTATAGCATAATTGCTTGATCTAGTCATAGCATCCTTAATTCTTTCATCATTAGAACTTGATTCATTTACTGGAATACCTGTCCAAAAACTTGGATTGTAGTATGTATCATGAAAAGGATATGTGTGAACGGAAACATAGTCAACAGTCTTAATTAATTCGTTGAGTTCCTTTTTGTGATAAGCCTTGTCACCACCGCCCCAGGAAGCAAAGTTATCAGAACTTGTAATCCATAAACCTTTATCCAATTTTCCATTTTTCTTGAGTTCTTGAAGGTGTTTTACCCATTTTAATATCACTTTTGGTTCAACAAAATATGATGATGCCCAATGCACCATTGCTTCATTTCCAACTGCTAAAATTTTAATTATTTCTGGATATTGATTAGCAAGTCTAACTGCCTCATTTATTTCTAAAGTATTCTTCTTTAAATCTTCTTCAGAATGATTTGGGTTTGCAGTCCATGCATCTTTGCAATCAATCCAGATCCCCAACATTAAATACATCTCGAAACTTTCATTCTCATTTTTGAGTTCTTTGATTGCTTTAAGCACATTTGATGCGTGTTCAAAATGAACATTATAAGTTCGTAAAACTCTAAATCCAACAGCTGAAAGAATTTTAAGATCTTCCTTTATTTCATCAATAGTAGGTTGTAAATCTCTTGAAATTTTTCTATACCCACCATAAGAAATTGCAGGGTAATCTTTATTTCCTAGAATTTCTTTAGCAGTTATTTTCATGTTATTACTATTGTTTTTAAAACTGTATGTTAAAGTTGTTATTGAAATTATTGTGACAATAAAAACTTTAATTTTTTTCATATTATTTTATTTAATAATGAATACATCAATCTTTTCTATTTCGTTCTTTCTCTCAAATATTTTTTTACTATTAACTTGATCAATTTCATTACCATTAATTTTATTTTTCTCTCCATTTGAAAATGAAATTATTGTTTCAGCTTTATTTGAGAGATGATAAATTACTGGAACTTGGCAAATACTAAATCCTAGCGATTTTTCTTCTAATTCTATATATTGGATATTGTTATTAATATCCACATATTTAAAATTACTTTTGTCAGTTATGAATTCATCTTTTCTAAGAATTGTTGTATCAAATGAAATTTTACCATCTTTCACTCTAACACCTAGCTCACCAAATCTGCTTATAATATCTTCCTTTACTTGGCCGGTCATTCCAGGCTGTTGTGCGCCCCTTCCAAACGGTGTATGTGAATAAGGGTCGGTTGGAAAAGCCCCATATAAATCAGGCGACTTGTTTACTCCAACACCTTCATTAATTTCGAAGTAATGATCAAATAGTTGACCAATGACTTTATCATCACTATTTGAAATAATAGCTTTGTTTGTTACTTCATAAACTGCCAATTGTAGTTTAGAAACCATATGCCAGTAAATTGAACCAAGACCTTCGTAGCCATAAAAAGTTCCAGACCTTCCAGTAAAAGATTTATGATCGAAAACTTTTTCAAATAAATTATAAATAAAATCCCTTTCCTTTTTAATTGTATCACTATATTTTTCTGGAAGATTTTTTAAAGCATCAATTAATGAATTTACATTATTAAATGAGCCATTGAAATGATATCCGCCTTCACAATCTTGAACGATAATTTGTCTATTATTATCATTTAATAGATTTGTTAATAATTTAGATTTTAAAACATCTTCTTTTGGGATATTATTTTTTTCTAAAAATCCTGGAAGATTTTTATTTGGATATAATAAATAACTGTATTGATCAGGTCTAAATAATTCACTTTTTCTTAAATTATTTAATACATCTAAATTTTCTTCCGTGTTTAATGCTTTTGAACTCAAAATTGCAACCTGACCTTCAAGCATCTCAGGCAAATAAGAAATTTTTACTGAATCGTCATCAATTGTAATTAAATTATACGCATGATATAATCCGTCCTCTCTTTTATTTGCTTTAATCGAGTGATTTAAAAATTTTAAGGTTATATCTGTAAAATCAAGTAAATCCTGTTTGTTTATTAAGCTTCTTTCACCTGAAAACCCATTTTTATATATTGAATTTCTGTAAGAGCTGGCTGCTGTTCCTAATAGATCTAAAATAGTTTTTCTGTCACTATCATTGATAGAGCTATTTGTTAGATTTTCATTAGTCTTCAATGAATTATAGACTTGATCAAAATAATTTTTCAACTCTGAAGATAAATCATACTCAGATAAACTATACTTATGAATTATATTTTTAAAATATTCAATGAACCTCCTTAAGTAGTATAGAGTGACCATTGAAACACCATTTCCTACTAAAGCATTATTTGCATCATTCCATTCAGGTCTTTGAGTGTTCATCCATATACCAGCTTCTGGGACAAAGTTTGAAATTTTAGCTAGAGTTGTTGCTAAGATTTTCTCTATAAAATTGACTTTAATAATAAAATAGTTTTCATCTCTTAGTAAAGCTCCATCAATTCCGAATCTTTCTCTTCTTCTAAGAATTTTTTCTTCACTTTCATGATCAAAATCAATAGTATTTTTTGGGTCTTTTAAAATTTCATCATGACTTTTTAATTTATAAGGAACATTTGCATAAACAAAAAAATCATGATCTAAATATTTTTTAATTTTTCCAGGGTAATAATCTTCAATAAATTCTAAGAACTTAAGCAAATAAATTATTTGGTGATCACCCCAATAACCAATATATGACCAAGGATTATCAGGCTCAATAGTTTCCCAATCAAAACCATATTTGGTAACTCGGTACGGATTATATCCGTCAAAAGTTGTTGAATTTAAAAATTTACAAATCATTCCCTCAATGAATTCTGGATATGAGTAGGCTAAAGCTTCCCAGTTTTGAAAAATATCTCTCCAATTTCCCTGATAATCAAGAATTTTTGAGTTATCAATTTCATTTCTCGTATTGATAGAAAATTTGTTCCAAGGCCTACTTGGATCCCCATGTCTTCTACTAAACTTCAAAGGCAAGTACTCGTAACACAGTCTTATAAAATTCTTATCATCATCATGTTCGCATAAAAATCTTAGCTTTTTAATATCAAAATTTTCAGGAAGATTATTAATTAAATCCTTCTTTTTTGAATAGACTTTTTTATTTGATCTCTTAACATACTCACTAAAATCTGATTTCTCAATATTGTAGTTATCATCAAATATTCCTCCTCTCATAATATTGAAAAGAGTATTTGAGAAATGACGGATGTTTCTTAATCTTCTATTTGAAGTTTGCAAACCATCTGATGATCCAACTAATTTTAATAGATCATCTGATGCTTTTTCTACACAATTATCTAATTTTTCAGAAATATTTTTTTGATTTGTGAGGGTGTTTTTTAGCTTTATTATTTCAGATGAGGATTTATTTACATCACAAGCAATATGCCATGTCTTTTTTTGATTAGAGCTCAATTCAAAATCAGAATTTATAAAATAGGCACCTTTTTCAGCTTTAATATCTTCCTCTTGAAAAATATCAAAATTCTTCCTGAAATTGTCTATTTGAAGAGATGATATCAAAATTTTACATTTATCAAATCCTGTTGACCAAGCAATATTCGCTTTAAGAGCTTCACTTGGCTCAGCTTTATCAACTATTATTGCGCTCAATGCATAAATTCCAATTTTAGAAAATTTTTCAAGTTCATTCCTTTTGTATGCGTCAACCAAATTACTAGTAGAATTTTGAAGAGATTCATCAACTCCCCAAGGCAAAATATTTTGTATTCCATCTAATAATTCAATCTGAACTGATTTATCATTATTGTTAGTTAAACTAGATTTTTTAACAAATCCATATTCATCACATGAAGACCATTGGTATTTATAAACTAATCCAAGAGAATTATTAATTTCTTCAAAGATTACTTTATTCCCTTTTAAATTTTTATATAAATTTCTATCAATATCATAAAGACCGTAGTTTCTTACAGAAAATGGTTCCCACAATGAAAGTTTATCTTTATATGAAATTTTTATAATTGTTTTGTTACCAGTAACATCCTGAAGCTCTGTTATTTTATCATCCGTGTAGTATGGGAACAATGCATTATTTGAATTTTTTCTTCCAGCTGATAATGATCCGTTACTTGAAATAAAAAGCCAATGATTATATGGGCTTACTATGCTCATAAAAAATGGCTTCATTGAATCAAGATTTTCAATTTTATAAAAGTTTTCGCCTTTAATTGAAATTTCTTTACCACTTACATCTTTGTACCTAAGGCAGGATTCAGTTTCTCCAAAAAAGATTTTGTTATCCATAAAAGGTCTATTTTTTTTAATTATAATATGTGTTTATTGTTAAAGATGATAGTTGTATACAAAACATCTAAATTTAATTCATTATAACCAGTTTTTTTTTTAAAAAACCTTTACATATTGTTGAGTGCTGATAAAAACCTGATTACTATATTTTCCTCATAAGATTTTATTATTTATCCTATACAAGATTAAAATGTTGTAGTGTTGTATAGTTATTTCTCTTATAAAAAAATATAATTTTCAAACTTTACATAGTCTTAATAATTATATGTTTTAATTTTACATAATTCATTGTATTGTGTGAAAACAACTCATAAATCGTCATTCATTAATATTATAGGAAAGCCTAATGTTGGTAAGTCCTCACTAGTAAATTATTTTATGGGTAGAAAAATTTCGATAATTTCTCCAAAGGCTCAAACCACTCGTCATAGAATATTTAGTATACTTAATGATGATAATTATCAGCTTGTTTTTTCTGATCTTCCTGGAATTATCACTCCAAAAAATAAACTTCACAAATCTATGATGAAGTTTGTTAGTAGTTCTTATTCTGATGCAGATGTTATTTTGTTAGTTATTGATTCAAGTAAAGATGATTATTTTGATAATGATCTTATTGATAAGATAAAATCTCATAAAATCCCCATTTTAATAGTTTTGAATAAGATTGACTTAATCGACAATATTATTTTAAATCAAATTGTTGAGAAATTTGGTTCTATCTTTAATAATGAATTTATTTTTCCAATTTCTATTACTAATCCTTTCAATCTTGATAATTTATTGAATAAAATTATTGAACTAAGCCCTGAAGGAAATCCATATTTCTCTAAAGATCAAATAACTGATAAATCTGAACGTTTTTTTGTTAATGAAATAATTAGAGAAAAGATTTTAAATCATTATGACAAGGAAATCCCATATTCAGTTGAAGTTGAAACTACAAGTTTCAAGCCTTCGTCAAATATAATCAAAATCGAATCACAGATATATGTAGAAAGATCATCCCAAAAAGGAATTTTGATTGGCCATAAGGGCAGTAATTTAAAAATAATTGGAACTAAAGCTCGTGCTGATCTTGAGCAGTTCTTTCAAAAGAAAGTTTTTATTGATTTAAAAGTAAAGGTTTTAAAAAACTGGAAATCTGAGGATAAACATCTTAAACGTTTTGGTTACGACTTAGGTTAATATTGCTCTAAAATATTAGATTTGCACCAATTATAATGAATACAATAGTTGCAATAGTAGGTAGACCAAATGTTGGAAAGTCAACTTTGTTCAATAGGCTGGCTAAAAGCAATTCTGCAATTGTTGATCCTACTAGTGGTGTTACAAGGGATAGGCATTATTCATCATCTGACTGGAATGGGAAAAATTTTACAATAATTGATACCGGAGGTTATGTAAGTGGAGGGGATGACGAATATGAATCTGAAATAGATAAGCAGGTGATTTTAGCCCTTGATGAATGTGATAAAATAATTTTTGTTGTGGATATAAATGAATCTAATAATTCATCTGATAAGGAAATAGCTAAATTACTTAGAAAGACAGATAAGCCAGTTATTGTCGCAGTAAATAAAGCTGATAAAAACAAATTGATTAATGATTCGTTAGAATTTTACAACCTAGGCTTTGATACATTATTTGCAATTTCTGCAATTAACGGCAGTGGAACTGGTGATCTACTAGATAAATTAGTTGAAGATTTAGAAGAGATATCTAATTTGATTCTAGATGACCTTCCGTCATTTTCAGTAGTTGGACGTCCTAATGCTGGAAAATCTTCATATATAAATACATTAATAGGAGAGGAGAGAAATATTGTAAAAAATGAACCTGGAACAACGAGGGATAGCATTGATACTATATACAATAAATTTGATTTTAATTTTAAAATCATTGATACAGCTGGAATTAGAAAAAAATCTAAAATTGATTCAGATTTAGAATTTTACAGCGTAGTTAGATCAATTAGATCAATTGAAAATTGTGATGTTTGTCTTTTGATAATGGATGCTACAAGAGGATTTGACTCTCAAATAAAAAATATTTTTTGGTTAGCTCACAGAAGAAATAAAGGAATAATCATACTTGTAAATAAGTGGGATTTAGTTGCTAAGGAAACTAATTCATCTAAAATAATTAAAGAAAAAATTAAAAAAGAAATTGAGCCATTTGTTGATGTTCATATTGTTTTTATTTCTTGTCTAACCAAACAAAGAATTTTTAAGTCATTAGAATTATCAATTGATACTTATAAAACAAGATCTAAAAAAATTAAAACAAGTAAATTAAATAATGATTTACTTCCAATTATAGAATCAACGCCGCCACCATCTGTCAAGGGTAAAAGAATAAAAATTAAATATATCAATCAAATACCTGGACATTATCCTCAATTTGTATTTTTTACAAATCTTCCTCAATACATAAAGGATCCATATAAAAGATTTATTGAAAATAAAATGAGATCACTTTATGGTTTTACTAGTGTACCAATAAAAATATATTTTAGAAAAAAATAATTAAATCTCTTTTTCAATTGAAATCAATTGAGCCTTAATTCTTTCAAGCTTTTCAATGATTTCAATTTTCTTTGACTCAGATTTTATTTTTTCTTTTGCACCCTCAATAGTAAATCCTCTATTTTTTAAAAGATTATAGATTAATTTTAAGTTTTTGATATCAACTGAATTGTATTTTCTAGTCCCTTTAAGTGTTTTTTTTGGACTTAAAATTTCAAATTCTTTTTCCCAATATCTAATAAGCGATGGATTAACATTAAATGCCTCGGCTATTTCACCAATATTATAAAATAATTTTTCTTTAAGATTAATTTCCATTAATCTAGTGATTGGTTTTCTTGACTTGAAATTCTTAAAATTTCATCAAATTCTTCAGGACTGAGATTACTGTAAAAATAATTAACAGGATTAACTCTTTTTCCGTCCTTATGCACTTCATAATGTAAGTGAAAACCTTTTGATCGTCCACTATTTCCTACATAGCCTATTATATCCCCTTTTTTTACTTTTTGGCCTCTTCTTACATTATATGATTCTAAGTGGCCATAAAGAGTTAGGTATCCAAAACCATGTTCTATTCTAATGTGTTTTCCATATCCAGAAGATCTGCTATCTGCCCTAGCTACCATCCCGTTACTAGCTGCATAAACTGGTGTTCCTCTAGGAGCTGAGAAATCCATACCACTATGCATTTTTCTAGATTTATCAAATGGATCGGTTCTCATTCCAAAACCAGATGCTAATCTTGTTAAATCATTATTTTTAATTGGTTGAATTGAAGGCATAGATGCAAGAAGTAATTGTTTATTCTGAGCGAGTTTTTCTATTTCATCTAGTGACTTTGATTGAATAACGAGCTGTTTTGTCAGGATGTCAATTTTCTTAGTAGTTTCAATTATGATTTTAGAGTTATCATAGCCTTCTAAATCAGAGTAACGATTTATACCTCCAAATCCAGCCTTTCTAATGTCTGAATCAATAGGGTTAGCTTCAAATAAAACTCTATAAATATTATTATCTCTCGATTCTAAATCTGCAAGCACAGACTCAAGTTGTTTAAGCCTGTTATTCAATACATCCATTTGAATTTTATAATTGTTTAATTCTCTTTCTTGGGTCAATTCAGTAGGAGTATTTAAATAAGGTGTGCTTATTAGAACAAATAATATCATAGCTCCAAAGAAAAATGAAGAAAATATAAAAGTTAACATATTAATGAACTTAGCTTTTTTAGAAAGCTTCAATTCTTTATAGGATAATGATTCTTTATCGTAATAATATTTTGATTTACTCATAAAAAAAAATCTTTTGATTGAGTACTCGATATTTATTTCTTTCTTTGTAAATATAAAGATTCTATTTTAAGTTTACAGATAATAATGGATTCAAATACGATTAGAAATATATTTATAGATTTTTTTAAAAATAAGTCTCACAATTTTGTAGAATCTTCACCGATTGTTTCAAAAAATGATCCTTCGTTAATGTTTTCTAATGCTGGGATGAATCAGTTCAAAAGTATTTTTTTAGGTAGTGAATCTAATTTTGGAAAAAGAGTAGTAAACTCTCAAAAATGCTTAAGAGTCTCTGGTAAACATAATGATCTAGATGAGGTAGGGATTGATCATTACCATCACACCATGTTTGAAATGCTTGGGAATTGGAGTTTTGGTGATTATTTTAAAAATGAAATTATTAAATGGAGTTGGGAAATTTTAACTAATGAATACAAAATTAGTCCTGATGATCTTTATGTAACAATATTTGAAGGTTCTTCTGATGATGGTTTACAAAAAGATATTGAAGCTGAAAAATATTGGTTAGAAATTATTGATGAATCTAGGATTATCTCAGGAAATAAAAAAGATAACTTTTGGGAAATGGGTGATACTGGACCTTGTGGACCTTGCTCAGAAATTCACGTAGACCTTAGGTCTAAAGAGGAAAAACTAAAAGTAAGTGCAATTGACTTAGTAAATAAAGATCATCCACAAGTCATAGAACTTTGGAATCTAGTTTTCATACAGTATAATAGAAAATCAGATGGAAGTTTAGAACCCTTGCCAGAGAAACATATAGATACTGGAATGGGCTTTGAAAGATTAGCTAGAGTAATTCAAAATAAAGAATCTAACTACGATACTGATATTTTTAAACCAATTATAGCTGAAATTGAAAAATTATCTGGAATTTCTTACGGATCTGATGAAAAATCAGATATTGCCATAAGGGTTGTTGCCGACCACCTAAGAGCAGTTTCTTTTTGTATTGCAGATGGTCAAATTCCTTCTAATACAGGTGCAGGTTATGTAGTTAGAAGAATTTTAAGAAGAGCAATAAGATATGCTTACACTTTTTTAAATATCGAGAAACCATTTATTTTTAAATTAGTAAATGTTTTATCAAATCAGTTTAAAGACTCTTTTAATGAAATTAATAAGCAAAAATCTCATATTCAGTCTATAATTGAACAGGAAGAAAAGTCATTTTTAAGGACTTTATCACAAGGTATTAATAGATTAAATGACATCATTAAACAGAGCAATGCAAAGAAAATTGATGCTAAAGATGTTTTTGAATTATTTGACACCTATGGATTTCCTGCTGATCTAACAGAACTGATACTTAATGAACATAATAAAACATTTAATCAGTCAGATTTCAATTTATTTTTAGAAGAACAGAGAAAAAGATCAAGAAGTTCATCAGTAAATCAAATATCTGATTGGACTGTATTTGGTGATACTAAATCAAGCACATTTGAAGGGTATGATAATCTAAGTTTAAGTTCTGAAATAATAAAATTTAGGACTGTTGAAAATAAAAACATAAAAAAATTAGAAATTGTGTCATCTAGCACACCTTTTTATCCTGAAGGTGGTGGACAAATTGGAGATTCAGGTGAAATTATAATTGATAACAATAAAAAAATCGAAGTATTCAATACCAGAAAAGAAAATGACGAGATTGTTCATGAATGTTCTTTTGAAAATATATCAAGTTCTAAGATTAAACTAGTTGTTGATAATAATAAAAGAAAACAAACTTCATCAAATCATTCAGCTACTCACTTACTACATCAAGCGCTTCGAGAAGTACTTGGTGAGCATGTTGAACAGCGAGGATCAATGGTTTCAGATAGTGGCTTAAGATTTGATTTTTCTCACTTTAAAAAAATTGAAAAGGATGAAATTGTTAAGATTGAAGATTTTGTAAATGATATAATAGATCAATCGTTGAACCTAGAAGAAAATAGAACTGAAAAATATAACATTGCTTTAAAAAATGGTGTAATTGCCTTATTTGGAGAAAAATATGGAGATGTTGTAAGAACAGTTAAGTTTGGAGACTCCTATGAATTATGTGGAGGAACTCATGTGAAGAACACATCATCGATAAGATTATTTAAGATCATTTCTGAAAGTTCAGTTGCATCTGGAATTAGAAGAATTGAAGCTCTTACTGGGAAAAATGCATTAAAGTTATTATCAGATCAGAGTACAGAATTAAATAGAATAGGTGAGCTTGTTTCCACAAATTCCAAGATTTATGAGAGTGTTTTGTCCTTAAATCAGAGTAATAAAAAGCTTGAAAAAAATATTAAAAATTATCAATCAAAGATAGTTAGTTCCCTAACTGATGATTTAATGAAAAAAGTTGAAAATCATGGAGGAGTAAATCTTTTAGTCTCAGAAATTAATGATTTTGATTCTGATAACTTAAAATCACTTAGTTTTTCTCTGATTAGAAATATTGAAGATGCATTTATTTTATTAAAATGTAGATCTAATAATAAAACTTCTTTGGTGTGTAATATGTCTAAAAATCTTAATTCTTTAAACGGATTAGACGCTTCTGTGATAATTAAAGAAATATGTAACAGAATTGATGGAGGAGGAGGAGGTCAACTAAATTTTGCATCCGGATCAGGAAAGCTTAATATTGATTCTGATGAATTGAAAAATATTTGTAAAAAATATTTATGATTTAGCTGGGAAAGATTCAAGCACCTTATTTACAAAGTTACTTATTAACTCATCTCTTGAATACTTGCTCGAGTATAAGGAGCCTGACCCATTACCTTGCCATATGAGATTTCCATTTTTACTATCTATTACATCAATATATAATAAACCAACAACTCTACTTGATGGTCTGTATGATTGCGAATATGAGTAGGGACCCCAACCATAAAAGTAATTATCATTAAACCTATTGACATATATGTCCTCTCTAGATTTAGTTGAAATATTCATAATTAAATCAGGACTATTAGAAAAATTATAACCTTTTATGTTCATGCTTTGCTCAATAGAAGATAAAATTCTTTTTTTATCAATATCTGAGATTTCAAGTTTATCGATTTCTTTTTTAGAAAAAGCATATGAATTATAGCTATCAAAATTTACCGATGAATCATAATCTGTAACGACTCTCACTGAAGAGCATGACAAGAAAATAAATACAAAAAGGATTAGAATTTTCTTCATATCATTTAAGTTACAATAATTATGCCTACTAAAAAATTAATTATTACAAACTAATCAATAATTTTATGTCATTAATGAATCATAAATCAAACCTTGTTTTAATCTTTATATTATTATTTATTAATTCTTCATGCAACTTAGCTAGGTATAATGTAAAAAAGTCAATAGTTAAAAATAAATCAACAAAAACAGAACAACTTAAAAGATTCCTAAATAATCTATCCTCAGAGGAAAGAAAAAAGTGGTATATAAAAACCTATTCTGATTTGGCTGTAAGTCAAATGAAAAAATATAAAATACCTGCAAGCATAACTTTGGCGCAAGGACTTTTAGAATCAGGTGCAGGAGCTAGTACCTTAGCGATTGAAGCAAATAATCATTTTGGGATCAAATGTCATCAAGATTGGAGAGGAAAAAAAATTTTTCATGATGACGATGAAAAAAATGAATGTTTTAGAAAATATAAAAACCCACTACAAAGCTACATAGATCACTCTGAGTTTCTAACTACAAGAGGTAGATATTCTTTTTTATTTAGTTATTCACAAAAAAATTATGTTAAATGGTCGCACGGATTAAAAAAAGCTGGATATGCAACTGACACCAGATATCCCGAAAAACTAATTGATATTATTGAAAAATATGACTTGTGGAAGTTTGATGGATCAAAAAAGCCATTAAAGGAGGTTAAGAAAAAAAACAATAATGCAGAAATAAATCAATATGTTGTAAAAAAAGGAGACACTTTATACTCTATTTCGCAAAAGTATAAAGTGTCAATTGATGAGTTGATTAAAAAAAATAATTTAAAATCAAATAATATTACTATAGGTCAAAAACTGAAAATCTAAGATGATTTAGGATTTAAAGCTTTATTTATTAATCCAATACAGTAGTTAATATGATTTTTAGTGTTTTCATCAGAATATTTCTTGATAGATTTAGAAAGTTCTTTTCTTAAATCTAATAAAGTACCCATCGTTACAGATCTTATATCAGAAACTTCAACAGTAACTGGAGTTGTATAATTTCCCCATGAGGAGCCTTGTCTTCTGGGTTGTTCATTTGCCATAATATAACCCAATCTCTGAATGTAAGTTCTTTGTAGGTTTCTTCTGTAAACATCAATTTTCTTTCCACTTCTTAGTTCTGACCATATACCATTTTGAACATCATTCATGAAATTTTCAAGAGTGTATGCATTATTTCCATTTAAGGCTTCATTTTCTATCATTCTTGCCATTTTCCCAAAATCTAAAATGTTATTTAAATAACTAGATTGAACTGTTCTAATTCTGTTTGTCATTCCAGCAAACTCAATTTTGTTTAAAATATCTTTTTCAATCATCCAATAAGGAGTATTAAATAAATGGTTATTTAGAAAATTGACACATGCCTTTTGGTGATCTTTACTTACATGAGAATAAACAGCACCATCTTGATCAGCTGTCTTATAATATTGATAAACACCTCCGATGTTATTAGCAACATGACCCATATACCTTCTGAATTGTCCAAGTACTTGGTTATACATATACTCAAGTTCATCATATGTTTCACCATCCTCTGTTGTCCATTCAATAAGTTTAGGCATAATCCTTTTTAGGTTAGCAATCCCGTACTCACTTGCTTTAACTGCATTATCTCCTAAATCTTCGGTTTGTGAACTTGGATCAATTCCTGCGCTTCCAAAACGATATTTTAAATCATCTGCTTTTTCAGTAATCCAACCTTGAAGGATAGATTTTTCTTCCTCTTGAGAAACATCCAAAATTGGTTTGTAACCCCACTTGACAGCATATATATCATATATACCAACATTTGGAGTGTCCCAGTCTGAAGGCATTAATGCAACACCTTCATCACCAGGCTGAGCAACATAATTAAATCTTGCATAATCCATTATTGAAGGTGCAGTTCCATATTTTTTTGTAAAAGTTGCAGATCTCAAAGAATCTACTGGATATGCACTACTACTACCCATGTTATGAGGAAGTCCAATAGTGTGGCCAAACTCATGAGACGAAACAAATCTAATAAGTTCTCCCATTACTTCATTCTTAAATTCAACTCCTCTAGCTTCAGGATTTAAGGCTGCAGTTTGAACAAAATACCAATTTCTTAAAAGCTTCATAACATTATGATACCAATTGATATCTGATTCTATAATTTCTCCAGATCTTGGATCACTAACATGTGGGCCATTTGCATTGAGTGATGGAGATGCTAAATATCTCACAGTTGAATATCTTACATCCTCAGGACTCCAATCTGGATCTTCTTCCTTTGTAGGTGGGTATTTTACAATGACTGCGTTTTTAAAACCAGCAGCTTCAAAAGCAACATTCCAATCTTCAATACCATCTTTTAAATACTTTCTCCATTTTTTTGGTGTAGCAGGATCAAGGTAATAAACAATCGGTTTTTTTGGTTCAACTAATTCACCACTTTTAAATTTTTCAATATCCTCATCTTTGACCTCTAATCTCCACCTATCAAGATACCTTACGGTTTCAGCTTCTTGATTATCAATCCCATAATCAGTTTGTGAACTGGTAAACCATCCAACTCTTTCATCAAAATATCTTCTTTTCATTGGTTCTTTTGGTAAAAGAACCATAGAATTATTTAAAACCATTGAAATTTGCCCATTTCTAGATTGTGAGGATTTATAAGTTTTTATGTGTTTAGTTTCAATATTTAATGGAAAGCTTCTAATAGACTCTATAAATGATAACTTAGAATCTAAGCTTGAAATTTGATATGTTTTTCTTGTTGACTGGGGAAAACCAAACATTTTTACATCGCTAGTAAATAGGCTAGTTACATCAATAACATATGAATTTTTATCCTTGTTTTTTACATCAATTTTAAAGCTTGCAATAATAGGTTCAAAATTAGAGTTTGACACAGCTATACTAATTGGTAATGAGTCATTAGCAAACTTTGAATAAGATGCTTCTTTCAGTAAAATATTATTATCAAATTTTTCCCATTTTAAAACTTGTTCACTCATTTTGTGACGGTTTAATGGAAGTTCAGTGGCCATTTGTACAATTCTTGTAACCATTAGCATATCTCTACCCAACAAACTGTCGTTTATTTCATAGTAATATTTATCATCAATTTTGTGAACATCGAAAAGGCCATAATCAGTAACGGCTTTGTCTGTAATTATATCAGAATAGGTTTTTTCTTTCTTTGTGTCCTTTTTAGGTTCATCTTTTTTTTGTGAAAAACTTGAAAAACACATTAATAAAGTCATCACAGTGATGCTTGTTTTAAATATTGAATATTTTTTCATAATAGTAAATAGTTGTATTTTAATAAATGTAAAAAAAACAATCAAATAAATATCTTAATTAAGAAAAACTTCTAGTTTTCCCTTTGAATCCTTAACGACCTTAACAATTGATTTAGAGGTAAGTTCTTTTATAGATTTATCCCATTTTTTATTACTTAGTTGAGATTTTTCTTTTAAAATTGATAAATCAATTTTTTCAAATTCTTTTAAAATGTTAAAAACAGATTTTGCATCTTCTCCAAGTTCAGGTTGTTTTTTTAGGGGTTTCATTTGGGGGAAAAATAATACTTCTTGAATTGATCTATTATTAGTTAGCAGCATAACTAGTCTATCAATTCCAATTCCAATTCCTGAGGTTGGTGGCATACCATATTCAAGAGATTTTACAAAATCATGATCTATAAACATTGCTTCTTCATCACCTTTTTCAGAAAGTTTCAATTGATCTTCGAATCTGTTCAGTTGATCTATTGGATCGTTTAATTCAGAATAAGAATTTGCTATTTCACTTCCATTAATTAAAAGTTCAAACCTTTCAGTCAACTCAGGATTAGTTCTATGTTCTTTGGTCAAAGGGCTCATTTCTTTAGGGTAATCAATGATGAATGTTGGTTGTATATAATTGGATTCACATTTATCACCAAAAATTTCATCAATAAGTTTTCCCTTTCCCATAGTTTCATCAACTTCAACCCCAAGTCCTTTAGCAATTTTGAATGTTTCTTCCTCACTTGAATTACTCAAGTCAAATCCTGTATTTTCTTTTATTGAATCCAATATGCTTATTTTCTTGTATGGACCTTTAAATTCAATTGTATTATCAACATATTTAACTTTAGTATCACCGAATAAATCTACAGCAACTTTTTCAAGTAATTTTTCTGTAGTATTCATCATCCAATTATAATCTTTATATGCTACATAAAATTCAAGATTAGTAAATTCAGGATTATGAGTTCTATCCATACCTTCATTACGAAAATCTTTTGCAAATTCAAAAACCCCATCGAATCCACCAACAATTAATCTCTTTAAATAAAGTTCATTTGCAATTCTCAAATAAAGAGGAATATTAAGCGCATTATGATGAGTGATAAATGGTTTTGCAGCTGCACCTCCGGGTATAGGTTGTAAAATTGGGGTTTCAACCTCTAAATAATTTAAGTCAAGTAAAAATTTTCTTATTGAAGAAACAATCTTACTCCTCTTAATAAATGTTTGCTTTACATGTTGATTCACTATCAAATCAACGTACCTCATTCTGAACCTCTGCTCAGGATCGTTAAACTCATCATATATTTTTCCCTCAGAATCAGTTTTTGGTAAAGGCAATGGTCTAATTGATTTTGAAAGCAGCTTAAAATCTTTTACCAAAACTGTTTTTTCTCCCACTTGGGTTGTAAATAATTCACCTTCAATACCTATTATATCTCCAATATCTAAGAGTTTCTTGTAAAGCTCGTTATATTTAATTTTGTCTTCTCCTGGACATATTTCATCCCTGTTAAAATATACTTGAATTTTTCCTTTACTATCCAATAATTCAGCAAAGCTGGCTTTTCCTTGAATTCTTCTAGACATTAATCTTCCAGCAATTACAACCTTTTCATTTTCAATATAATTAGATTTTATTTGGTCAGATAAATGAGATACTGGATACAAATCGGCTGGATAAGGATTGATACCTAATTCTCTAATCTTCTCAAGTTTCTCTCTTCTAATAACCTCTTGTTCTGAAAGATTTGCCATATGTTTTTCAAATATAGCGATATAACATTTACAATACTTATCAATTTTTTAATTTTACATATAATAAATGGAGTATAAAAAAAACAATCAAGTAAAAATTTTAAGTTTAGGTAAAATTGATTATTCGAAGTGTGTTGATTTACAGAAAAAACTTCAAAAAGAAATCATTGATATTAAACTTTTAAATAGAAAAAATAATTTAAATAAACTTACTCCAAACTATTTAATGATTGTTGAACATGATCATGTATATACATTAGGGAAAAGTGGAAAGAGTGAAAATTTATTGTACAGTTTAAGTGAATTAAAATCAAAAAATATTCAGTTTCATGAAACCTCAAGAGGTGGTGATATAACTTATCATGGACCAGGCCAGCTGGTCATTTATCCTATTTTAGATTTAGAAAATTATTTTACAGACATACATAAATATTTAAGATTTTTAGAATTAGTTGTAATAAATACTTTGAAAGATTTAAATATTCATTCATCAAATAATCCAAGTAAAACAGGTGTTTGGTTAGACGTAGACAAAAGATCGGAGAGAAAAATTTGTGCTATGGGTGTGAAAGTTAGTCGATGGGTAACAATGCATGGCTTAGCCTTGAATGTTAATTGTAATCTTGAATTTTTTAATGGAATTGTACCATGTGGTTTAGATAACAGAAATGTAACATCAATAAAAAATGAGATTCAAAAATCAATCTCATTAGAAAGTGTTGCACAAATATTTACAAAAAATTTTTTGAAGATATTTAATTCAATTTTAGTTGATTGAGTAAAGAAGTAATTCTGAGCTATCTCCTAGAAATGTTATTAATTTTTTATTGCCAAATTCGTTAAGATCAATACTTGAGCTACCAAATAACGGAAATCCATCAACTAACCCAGAATCATCAAATAAGTAAACTTTATTATTTTCTTGATCAATAATAGAGTAGTATGACTTTTCCAATGTTTTGAAAATTGATAAGTTATCGTAATTTGCAAAAGGTAAGTCAAGAGAAAGACCATTAATTTTTATTGTATTGTCATTAGATAAAACAATAGTTTTTTTATTAGCATTGATTTGATTTTCATTATTTGAATTGGGATCTCTTGAGAAATTTCCTGAAAGATCAATTTTAACGAGTTCGTTAGAGGAAAGTAGTCCAACCATTCCATTTTCATATTGATATAAATGACTGCTAAAAGTTATATCTTTAGGTAATTTAATTCTTTCCGCACCTCTTCTATTCAAAATAGATACTTTGCCATTTGAATTTTTTCCAACAATATAATCTCTATTTGAGACTCTAATATGTTTATATGGTTCAGAAATATTCTTATCGTGTTTTGCTTTAAATCCATTAACAGTTTTAAATCCAGAATCTATCATTCTAGTTTCATTTTCAGTAACAATTAAATACCTGTAGTTTTTATTATTATCATAATCAAATTTTGATAAAAACTTCACGGTATCATTTTCTCTAAATTTTAAAGAATAAACAATATTTCCTTTTATATCCATTAATATAATTTCATCTGTTGTAGCAAATAAAAATTGTAATCTTTTATTTTTATATGTATCTACCTGAAATATTTCACTTATAATCCTGTTGTCTAATTTTTTTGACCAAAGCATATTTCCATAAGGGTCCAATAATTTAATTTCTAGATTTTCATCTTGAAAAATTATATTATTATTTCCAGTTGTGTAATTATTAACAAGATGAGGTATGGTTAATATTTTACTGTCAAATGATTTATTAAAAATTAACTGTATTTTTTTTTGTGAATTTTTACTTAAAGTTTTTGAAAAAAATGTTACATAATTAATCGAATCTTTAACATTGACTGTCTTAAACCAATATGGCATTTTTTCATTTGAGTTATTTGATTTAAAAAGTTCATATGACGAATTCTTAGTTGGCATACTCTTATTAAATTCAATAAATTTTTCATCATTTATAAGCGTATTTCCACTTTTATATTCAAAGATTATTTCTTCAATTGGACTTACATTACTTGATAAAATAAGATTGGATTCAATAACTGAATAATATTTAAGATCTTTTATGAAATCAAATTCTTTTACATTACTAAGTTCTCTTATTTGTTCATCTAACTTAAATATTTCAAAATCCCTGTAAACCTTCTCTTTCTTAGATTTAAGATCAAATGGAAGTTCTTCATCGATTTTGTTTATTAAAAGAACTGATTCTCCATTCAAATTATAGAATATTAGTTCATTAACATTGCTGTAAAAAGAATCAAGTTCTAGATTATATTGAGTATTATTAAAATTGTTTCTAAGATTATTTTGAAAATTATTAAAATCAAAACTTATTGATTTTATGGACTGAATTCTTTGTGGAATCATTTTGATAATATTAGATTTTTTAGGCTTATTGTTCCTTAAAAGATTAATACTTCTATTCGATTTGCTATCAAAAATTGATGTTCCAATTATTGCAATTTCATTATTTGATATATCAAATTCAAAATTCACCCAGTCTGAAATTTCTTCGATATTAATTGAAATATCCTTAAAATCTAGATTTTTAAAGTTTTCAGATACAAGTAGAGAAAGATTTTGAGATTTAGATTTTAGAAGACTGTAAAAGTTTTTTGACTCAGAATTACTTTTATAACTAGCATTTCTAATATAATTTTCTATTAAAATAATATTATCAGAAAAAACATGCTTATTATTTTTCTTTAAATAATAAAATTCAATCTCATCAAGTTTTAAATTATAGATTTTCTTGTTTTCATATAAGGATGAGTCATTTGATTTATTTGAATAAATCTTTTCGGAATTATTGAAAGTAATTAATTTCCCAAAGTTGTCTTTACCAATTTTATGGAAACTATAACTTATTTCACTTGATGAATCAAGTAAAATATTATCACTAACATCGATATCTAAAATATCATCAATAAGATTTAATTCATTATAATTTAAATCATCGTACGAATCAATAGAAATAAAGTAAAGTGGATTATCTGGAATTATATTTGAATTAAAATCTTCATTATTATTTTGACATGAAAAACATAATAAAATAAGTAAAATGATTTTTTTCATTCAAAGTAAAATTATAAACTCATATTTTAAGAGACAACTGTTTTTCTTTTAATTTAAAAGATAATCTATGAACAGGTGATAATCCATATTTATTTATTTCCTGAATATGCTTTTTTGTACCATAGCCCTTATGTTCATTAAAGCTGAATTTTGGATAAAAATGGTTTAGATTTTTCATTTTCACATCTCTGCTAACTTTCGCTAGTATTGATGCGGCTGCAATGGATTGATAAATATTATCGCCTCCTATAACACATTTATAATTTATATTTTTCTCAGATTTGAATCTATTTCCATCAATTAAATAAATTTCAGGAATGATTTTTAATTCATTAATGCATTGATTCATCCCTAAAAAAGTTGATTCTAATATATTTATTTCATCAATTGTTTGAACATCAATATTTACAATAGAGAAGTCAATAGCAACATTTACTATTTCATTAAACAATTCTAATCTCTTTTTTTTAGATAGTCTTTTAGAGTCTCTAATCTTTTCGTTATGATATAATTTTGGTAAAATCACTGCTGATATGGTTACTGGTCCAGCTAATGCTCCTCTTCCAGCTTCATCAATTCCACATATCAATTTTTTTTTATAATAACTTTTTATCATGCATCATTGCTTAAATTTGTTGTTAAATATATTAATTGTTTAAATCAAAAGTTTTGAGAAAAATTCTTATTCTGCTTGCATTTCTCTCTTTTTCATTTGTGTATTCACAAACTGGAGGTGGTTTTTTAAATAAAACAATTTCTGATATTGGCGATTCCTTATCAATAGATAAATTTAAGTTTGATATAAATAAATTAAAAAGGTTTACAATAGAAAACGACACTTCTTATATCGATACTTCACTGACAATAAAAAAATTTTATAAGTTCAATTATATAAGAAAAGATGATTTTGAATTACTAAAACTTAATAATGTTGGACAAATTTATAATCAATTAACGTACAATCCTTCAAAAAATAATTTACTGTCATTTGGTTACAATGCAAACAATATTTTATTAACTAATAAAAGTGAGGTTCAATTTTATGAAGTTGCTTACCCAGTAACAGAACTTTTATTTAAAACAGTTTTTTCTCAGGGACAACTTACAAATGCTTTATTCACAACAAATATTAATAGAAAATTAAATTTTTCATTGGAGTTCAAAGCATTACGCTCATTGGGGAAATATCAAAATTCATTATCAGGATCAAAACATTTTAGATTTACATATAATTATAATTCTGAAAAATTTAGTTCAAGAACATTTTACCTTTCTCAAAAATTAGAAAAAAAAGAAAATGGTGGTTTGACTGAAACTGCTTTAGAAAATTTTGAATCTGGAGACCCATTATACAATGAGAAATCAAAATTAAATGTAAAATTTGATGATGCAAAAAATCTATTTTTTAAAAGAGATTTCTATTCTGAAAATCACTTGAATTTATCAGGTAAGAATAAATTTAATTTAGGTTTTGACTTTCATTATAATACTGTAAATAATTCATACAGTCAAGCTATTATAAATCCTGATTATTATGGTCCAAGTACAAGCTCTAATTCAATAAACGATAGTTTTAAATTTAGAACTTCAAGCGTTAGATTTTTTCTTAATTCCAAATCTTTATTGCTTGACAATATAAAATTTGGTTTAAAAAGATTCAATTATGAATTTTTTGAAATTAATTCCACAGATTCAAAAATTAAGAACAATTCAAATTTGATATTTGCCGAATTAGCTCATAATACTAAATCGTTAAATCTTTCTGCAAGTATTGATAAAAAAATGAATGGTGATCGGGTCGGAAATAAATATTTATTCTCTTTAAAATTTAAAAATATCAACAATTTGTTTGTTCAGTTATCATCAGTTGAAACACACCCAGGTATCATTTATGACTATTATAAAAGTTCTTATGACTTAGTTGGTTGGAATACTCAAAATAAGTTGATAAATAACAATTCCCTTAAAATGATTTTTTCAAATAGTTTTCTTGATCTTTTTGAATTGACATTATCATCCATATCAAATTATTTTTATTTAGATACAAGAAAAGATATTGATTATGACTATGTCCCTAATTTAAAAGTATCATCAAATGAAATTAAAATATCAAAGATCAAAGTCAATAAGGATTTTAGTTTTGGAAAATTTAATTTGGATAATACTTTACTAGTTCAGAAGGTAGATCAAGATGAAGAAATATTGAATTTACCGGATTTAATAGCCAGATCATCAATTTATATTGAAGAAAAAATTTTCAGAAATGTCTTAGATATTCAAACAGGATTTACTGCAAAATACTTTTCAAAATTTTATTCTAGTGAGTATAATCCCCTTATTTCAACTTTTCATATACAAAATGAAACCAAAATAGGAGGATATCCAATTATTGATTTTTTTCTTAACGCGAAAATTAGACAAACCAGATTGTTCTTCATTTTTGAACATATTAACTCTAGTTTAACTGGAAACAAGTATTTGTCAACACCAACTAACCCATACAGGGATACTAGTTTTAGATTTGGATTAAATTGGAATTTATTTAACTGATGGTAAATCTCCATCTATTTTTGATGGAAGATTTGTATTACCCATCAACTGCTTGTCAATATGGTAGGCAGCTTCTCTTCCCTCCGATATTGCCCATACAATTAATGACTGGCCTCTTCTTAAATCTCCTGCTGCATAAACCTTTGGATTTGTTGTTTTATAATTTTCAGTGACTGGCTTCATTGTTTGATCTAGATCAATATTTAAACTTGAAAATAAATCTTGCTCAGGACCTGTAAAACCTAGGGCTAACAATGCCAATTCACATGGCCAAACTTTTTCAGAATCTTCGATTTCAATTAACTTTCTGCTATCACCATCATTTTTCCAATCAACAGCTACAGTCTTAATTCCAGTTAAATTTTTGTTTTTATCACCAATGAATTCTTTTGTCATAATTGACCATTTTCTTTCAATACCTTCCTCATGTGATGAACTAGTCTTAAGTGTAAAAGGCCAATAGGGCCATGGGTTTTCTTCAGTTCTTTCAGTTGATGGTTTTTCTAAAATTTCAAAGTTAGTCACAGATTTTGCCTTGTGTCTGTTTGATGTTCCTATACAGTCAGACCCCGTATCTCCTCCTCCGATAACGATTACATTTTTTGATGTTGCAGAATATTTTTTTTCTTGATCAATCTTCAAGTCTACAACTTCATTTTGATGTTTTAGGAAGTCCATTGCTTGAACTACACCTTTTAAATCGTGCCCCTTGATTGGCAATTTTCTTCTGATAGTAGCTCCGCCAGTCAATAAAATAATATCAAATTCTTTTTCTAATTCAGAAACAGGAATGTCAGTTCCAACTTCTTTACAGGTATGAAAAATTATACCTTCTTCTTCTAAAATTTTAAGTCTTCTATCAATTATTGATTTTTCAAGTTTAAAATCTGGAATCCCAAATCTTAATAGTCCACCAATTTTTTCATCCCTTTCAAAAACTTCAACTGTATGACCTACACTATTTAATTGTTGAGCAGCTGCTAATCCAGCAGGTCCAGATCCAACTACAGCAATTTTTTTATTCGTTCTCTTGGAAGGAATTTTTGCTTTTATCCAATCTTCTTCAAAACCTCTCTCAACAATATATTTTTCAATCATTTCAATTGAAACTGGAGGATTAATTAATCCTAATACACAGGCAGCCTCACACGGAGCAGGACATAATCTCCCAGTAAATTCAGGAAAGTTATTGGTTGAATGAAGAATATCAAGTGCCAGTTTCCATTCTTTTCTGTAAACAGCATCATTAAAATCTGGAATTAAATTTCCAAGTGGACATCCTGAGTGGCAAAACGGAACTCCACAGTCCATACATCTACCACCTTGCTTTTCCATTTCTGATTGATCGGGTCTTATAGTAAATTCTTTATAGTTTTTTAATCTTTCTGTTACAGATAAGTATTTTTCATCTGTTCTATCATATTCAATAAAACCTTTTAATTTACCCATTAGTTAATAATTTGGTTAATTTTTTCTTTGGCTAATTTTTCTAAAGCTAACTTATATTCAGTTGGCATTACTTTGATAAATCTATCTTTATAAATTTTCCAATTTTTGATAATTTTTTCAGCAATCTGACTAGATGTATTAGAAAAATGCTTTTCAATCAAGGATTTAATTAAATCAACATCTTGTTTGTCTGGTGTTTCTAGTTCTATCATCTCATAATTAAAATGATTTTTATTTAAATCTTCATTTAGAATATAAGCAATTCCTCCACTCATACCAGCGGCAAAATTTCTTCCAATTTTACCTAACACAAGTGCAACTCCTCCTGTCATGTATTCACACCCATGATCTCCAACTCCCTCAACAACAGCGGAAGCTCCAGAGTTTCTTACACAAAATCTTTCACCTGCAATTCCGTTAATATATGCTTCACCACTTGTTGCACCGTACAATGTAACGTTTCCAGTTATAATATTTTTATTTGATTCAAACGTTGATCCTTTGGGTACCTTTACAGCTATAGTGGCACCCGAGAGACCTTTACCAAAATAATCGTTTGTGTTACCTTCAACGACAAGCTTTAGCCCTCTTGCCGAGAAAGCTCCAAAGCTCTGACCAGCTGATCCTTTGAAGTTTAAAGTTAGTGTATCTTTAGGTAGTCCTTTTTCTCCATGAATTTTGGAAATTTCATTACTTATGATTGCACCAACTGTCCTGTCAGTATTTTTTATATTAAAATCTAAGTTCATTTTGATTTTTTTCTCAATTGACAGTTTAGCTTTTTCATAAATTTTAAAATCTAATACATTTTCTAAATTATGATCTTGATCTATAGTTTTTCTAATTGATACAGATTGATTTACATTAGGCTTGTAGAGAATTTTTGACAGATCAATTCCTTTGAATTTGTAATGAGATACAGCATCCTTCATACTAAGCTTTTGACTTTGACCAACCATTTCATCAATAGTTCTAAATCCAAGAGTGGCCATAATTTCTCTTAGTTCTTGGGCTACGAAATACATAAAATTAATTACATGTTCTGGTTTGCCATTAAAGTTTTTTCTTAGTTCAGGATCCTGAGTAGCAATACCAACAGGACATGTATTTAAATGACAAGCCCGCATCATTATACATCCAGATGCAACTAATGGGGCTGTCGAAAATCCAAATTCTTCAGCTCCAAGAAGGCAAGCTATTGCAACATCTCGTCCTGTTTTCATTTGACCATCACATTCAATAACTACTCTTCCTCTTAAATCATTAAGTACAAGTGTTTGCTGAGCTTCAGCAATTCCTAATTCCCATGGAAGTCCAGCATGTTTTAAAGATGTTAAGGGTGATGCTCCAGTTCCTCCATCAAAACCTGATATGAGAATTACATCTGCTTTTGCCTTTGCCACTCCAGCGGCGATGGTTCCAACCCCAACCTTTGAAACAAGTTTAACATTGATTCTAGCACTTCTGTTCGCATTTTTTAAATCATATATTAGTTGGGCTAAATCTTCAATTGAATAAATATCATGATGGGGTGGAGGTGAAATTAATCCAACATATGGTGTTGAGTTTCTAACCTTGGCAATCAATGGATTAACTTTTGGTCCGGGTAATTGACCGCCCTCACCAGGTTTTGCACCTTGAGCCATTTTAATTTGAATTTCGTTGGCATTTGTCAAATAATATGAACTGACTCCAAATCTTCCTGATGCAACTTGTTTAATTGAGCTATTTCTTGAATCACCGTTTTTGTCTTTTTTGAATCTTTCTGAATCTTCACCTCCTTCGCCAGAATTACTTTTTCCACCAATTCTATTCATTGCAATGGCTAGATTTTCATGAGCTTCTTTGCTAATTGACCCATAAGACATAGCTCCAGTTTTAAATCTTTTTACAATTTCTGTCCATGGTTCAACTTCATCAATATTTATAGGGTCTAATTCAATAAATTTGAATAAACCTCTAATAGTCATCAATTGTTCATTTTGTTTATTAATTTGATCGGAATAAACTTTGTATGTTTCGTATTTTTCAGATCTTACAGCTTGTTGCAATTTTGAAATTGTAAAGGGATTTAGCATATGTTTTTCACCATTTCTTCTCCATCTATACTCTCCACCTATTTCAAGTTGATTAATATCTATTTCTGAATTGAATGCAGTATTTATTCTTTCTGAAATTTCTTTTTCTAGTACGTATAATCCTATTCCCTCAATTCTTGAAGGTGTATTATTAAAATATTTATCAACGAATTTTTTTCTTAATCCAAGTGCTTCAAAAATTTGCGATCCTCTGTATGAATGCAGTGTAGAAATACCAATTTTATTCATCACTTTTAAAATACCCTTTGCAATTGCTTTATTGTAATTGGCGATTGCATCATTTCTTGAAATTCCACTAATGATGCCTTTATTGTGGTGATATGAAATTATTTCATTAACTAGATAAGGGTTGATAGCACTTGCTCCATAACCAAATAACATTGAAAAATGGTGTGGTTCTCTCGGTTCTGCTGATTCAATTATAATTCCAAATTTTGACCTTTTTTTCTTTTTAATTAAGTAGTGATGTACCGTAGAGCAGGCTAAAAGCATTGGTATAGGAGCTTTCTTCTTTGAAACATTTCTATCAGTAAGAATGATAATATTATAATCATTGTCAACTTTTTTCTCAATCTCAGAAACTATTTTTTCAAGGGATTGTTCAATACCATTGTGACCTTTCTTTAAGTCATATAATACTGGAATAGTATATGATTTAAAATCATTGTGTTTGACGAATTTAATTTTATCTAGATCTTCATTAGATATTATTGGATTATTAATTTTTAATTTTTTTGTATGCTTCTCATTAATATTAAAAATATTAAAATCACTTCCTACAGCGAGACTTGTATCAGTTACAATTTCTTCTCTTATACCATCTAAAGGAGGATTCGTTACTTGAGCAAAAAGTTGTTTGAAATAGTTATATAGTAATTGGGGTTTACTTGACAAAACAGCGAGGGGTGTATCAGAACCCATTGATCCAATTGCTTCTTTAGCGTTTACGCACATTGGTAGTATTATTGTTTTAAAATCTTCTTGAGTATATCCAAAAATTCTTAACCTTGTCTCAAAATCAATTTTTTCTGCTGGTGTTTTATTTCCAGTGTAAGGAATTTTTGAAAGTGGCAGGATATTTTCTTTAACCCACTTTTCATAAGGGTATTTTGAGGTTACTTCGGACTTAACTTCTTCATCCTTAATTATTCTTCCTTGATTCATGTCAACTAAAAACATTTTTCCAGGCTCAAGACGTCCATGGCTTTCAATATTTTTTGGATTAACATTAACAACTCCTGTTTCAGATGACATAATTACATAACCATCTTTAGTTACAGAGTATCTAGATGGCCTGAGTCCATTTCTATCTAATAGCGCACCAATATAATTTCCATCTGTGAAAGGAATTGATGCGGGCCCATCCCATGGTTCCATTATGCAGCTGTTGAATTCGTAAAATGATTTCTTATTAGCAGACATCGAGTTATGTTTCTCCCATGCTTCAGGAACGAGCATCATCATAATTTCAGGAAGTGATCTTCCAGTCATAATTAAAAGCTCAACAACCATATCCATCGATGCTGAATCTGATTTACCCTCGATAATTATGGGAAATAATTTTTCAATATCACTTTTTTCAATGAATTCACAATTAATTAACTCTTCACGGGCTGTCATTCTGCTAATGTTTCCCTTCAAAGTATTGATTTCTCCGTTGTGACACATGTATCTAAACGGTTGGGCTAGATCCCAAGTAGGAAATGTATTTGTAGAAAAACGCTGATGAACCAAAGCGAGTCTAGTAACTAATTTAGGGTTGCTTAAATCGGTATAAAATCTTTCAATATCTTCCGGCATCAATAACCCTTTGTAAATTAAAGTTCTTGTATGCAAACTTGAGAAATAGTAATAATTTTTTTGAGATAGCTCTGACTGATAGATACTGTTTTCACTAATTTTTCTTGCAACATAAATCTTGGTATTTAGTTCTTTTTCCTCAGCGTTATCATCCTCACTACTAATAAAAACTTGCTTGATAACCGGTTGTGATTTAGAGGCTATTTCACCTACAACTTTTGAATTTATTGGAACACTACGCCATCCTAAAACTTTTAACCCTTGTCTTTTTATTTCATTTTCAAATGATTGGATACAAAAATTAAGTTGATTTATCTTTGGTGGTAAAAAAACCATACCAACAGCATATTTTCCAGGACTAGGTAAATCAAATTTACATTCACTGGAAAAGTAATCATGAGGAATTTCTATCAATATTCCTGCTCCATCACCTGTTCTTCCATCTGAACTTACTGCTCCCCTATGTTCTAATCTAACTAGAATATTAAGGGCATCATGAATGATCTTATTTGTTTTTTTACCAGTTAAACTACAAATAAATCCAGCACCACAATTTTCATGTTCATTTGATGGACTGTATAGGCCTTGTTCTTTAATCATGAAAAGTTAATTTAGGAATTATTAAAAGTAAACATTCAACTATCAAAATTTACAATTACCATACAATTAATGCCAATATTTTAAATAAATATTAATCTTTCAATAAATGCCATATAATTTTACAAATTATACATATTTTCGTCTTATTATTTAAAATTTTAAGATATGATTGAAGTTATTATTATTGCAGTTTTTGTTTTAGGTTATTTATTAATTGCAATGGAACACACCATAAAGATTGACAAGCTAGTTCCTGCACTCGTAATGATGGCAGTTATATGGGCAATAATTTCCCTTTTTCATTTAGAAGTCTTTGATATTAATACTATCTCTAGAGAATTAGATCTTTCTCACATAGATGAGGTTTTATTACATCATCTTGGAAAAACAGCAGAAATACTTGTTTTTCTTTTAGGTGCTATGACAATCGTTGAAATTATTGATTATTTCGATGGATTTTCTGTCATAAAAAAAATTATAAAAACTAAAAAGAAGACATCTATTTTATGGATAATAAGTTTTTTAGCATTTTTCTTATCTGCAATTATTGACAATTTAACTGCAACAATTGTTTTAATTACCATTTTACAAAAATTAATTAAGGAAAAAGAATTAAGATTATGGATGGCTGGTTTAATAATTATTTCAGCTAATGCGGGTGGAGCATGGTCACCCATAGGTGACATTACAACTACCATGCTTTGGATTGGTAAAAAAGTTACGACCGTTAAACTAATCGAGTATTTAATTATACCTTCTTTAGTATGTATGTTAGTTCCAGTATTTATTGCATCAAAATTAAAAGTATTTAAAGGAAAAATTGAAAATATAGGTGAAAATCAAAATTTCAGTAAACATGGACAAAAAATGTTAATTATTGGTTTATTGTCAATTATTTTTGTTCCAATATTTAAAACTTTAACCCACCTTCCTCCATACGTAGGAATGATGCTTTCTCTTGGAATAGTTGCATCTTTCGCAGAGTATTATAGTAAATCAATTTTTGATATTTCAAATGCTTCCTCTAAAGACTCTATTTTAGCTAATTCCAGTCCTATTCATCACGCATTAACCAAAATTGAGTTACCTAGTATCTTGTTTTTTCTTGGAATTCTAATGGCAGTTGGAGGATTGGAATCTTTAGGTATGGTGTATAATTTAGGAGAATATCTAGTAGAATTGTTCCCTAATTTGAATTATGTGGTTGTTATATTAGGATTTATTAGTGCGGCAATTGATAATGTACCGTTAGTTGCAGCATCTATGGGAATGTTTGGTCAAGGAATTGATGATCCTTTATGGCATGGAATTGCATATTCTGCCGGTACTGGTGGAAGTATGATAATCATTGGTTCAGCTGCAGGTGTGGTTGCTATGGGTATGGAAAAAATAGATTTTATGTGGTATCTAAAGAAAATCTCATGGTTGGCTTTTATTGGTTTTTTATCTGGATTTGCTGTTTATTATTTATTTGAGTTTTATCTATAATTATTAGTGAATTACAACGAAGCACTTGCTTGGTTGAATGAAGTCCCACTTTCATTTAACAGAAATTATAGTGGCTATAAACTAAGCCTTGAAAATGTATTAAGCCTTTTTAAACATTTAAACAATCCAGAACAACATCTTAAAATTATTCATGTGGGGGGAACTAATGGGAAAGGGTCAACTTCAAATATAATATCTTCAATTCTACAAGAACATGGTAAAAATATTGGTGTTTTTAGCTCTCCACATATATTGGATGTTAGAGAAAGAATAAAAATTAACGATGTTTATATTTCTAAAGATTTCTTTTCAGAATTTATAAGAAAACATATAAAGTATTTTACGGAAAATAAAGTATCATTTTTTGAAATATTATTTTCGATGAGCGTTTGTTATTTTTTGAAAAATAAAACCGATTATGTTATTCTAGAAGTTGGGCTAGGTGGTAGGCTAGACGCTACAAATATTTGTAATCCAATTGTCTCTTGCATAACTAATATTGGTTTTGATCACAAAAAATTTCTTGGAAAAACTCTTTTAAGTATCGCCGGAGAAAAGGCTGGAATAATTAAACCAGGTATTCCAGTAGTTATTGGAGAACAAAGAAAAAAATTAATAGAGTTTTTTAAAAAAACATGTGATGATAGACTAACAAAATTGCATTTAGCTAGTCCGTTAAATGAATTGGATTACGTCTCAGATCTTAAAGGGATGTATCAAAGAAAAAATATTAGTGTGGCCCTCAAAGCTGTTTCGCTTTTAAAGAATATTAAAATCGATGATCAATTAGTTAAAAAGGGACTGAAAAATGTTAAAAAAAATACAAGATTTTATGGTAGGTGGGATTTAATATCACATAATCCTAACGTTATCATTGACGTGGCTCACAACTTTGACGGTATTAAAGAAATATTAAGTCAAATCAAAGATTATAAAAGTCAAATTAGAATAATATTTGGAACACTCGATAAGATTGACCAAATAAAAATAATTGATCTTTTCCCAAAAAATTATATTTATTATTTCTGTGATTTAAATTGTGAAAGGGCAATGAACATGAATAAAATTTTAGTGAAAGCAAGTCAAAATAAATTAAATTTCAAATCATTTAATAAGTCTAAGAATGCTCTAGATCAAGCAATTAAAGATTCCTCAAAAAATGATGTTGTTTTTATCATTGGAAGCGTATACTTAATTTCTGAAATTTTAACTTAAATATCTTAACAAATTTGTATTATATTTGTCGCTCTTTTGGGCGCTTAGCTCAGTTGGTTCAGAGCACTTGGTTTACACCCAAGGGGTCGGGGG
>JAYOKR010000011.1:3444-35685 GCA_038119895.1 Flavobacteriaceae bacterium | reverse complement strand
TCAATATTGGCAATAGTACCTGAAGCTATCAACTCATCTGGTTCAGTGATTTCAACTTGTCTACTTAAACTACAGTCATTTGCATCTGTTACAGTTAAAGTATAAATTCCAGAAGATAAATTATTAATACTTAATTGATTTGAAGTAAATGAATTAGGACCAGTCCAAGAATATGAATATCCTATAGTACCTCCGGATACAGTAATGTCAATAGAACCATCATTTCCTGCATTACAACTTACGTTAGTTATTGAAGCAGAAGCACTTAATTCAGCATTAGGTTGAGTTAAAGTAATATTACTCGTTTCTTTAAAACAACCATTAGCATCAGTCACTCTTACCTTATATGTTCCAGCTGGTGCGCTGAAAGTATGATTCAAATTATTATTAGTGATAGTCTGAACAACACTATCTCCCTGATATAATGCATAAGTATAATTTGCCACTGACTCTTGAGTTATATCAACTCTAATTTGACCATTGTCTCCAAAACAAGCAATTTCTGTTGATAAACCAGCGTCAGTAATTAATAATTCATCGGGTTCAGTAATTGTGAAGCTTGCAGTATCTGTACAATCATTAGCATCAGTTACAGTCACGTTATACGTTCCAGGTGATAAATCGCTTAAATCCTGAGTAGTTGCACTATATGAGTTATCCCCCGTCTTAGTCCAAGCATATGTATAATTAGCAGTACCTCCAGAAACACTTAAATCAATTGATCCATTGTCATTTCCATTACAATCAATATTGGCAATAGTACCTGAAGCTATCAACTCATCTGGTTCAGTGATTTCAATAGTTTGTTCAAATACTTTTGTACAAAAGTATATTGTGTTAGTATCGTAAGGATTCGTTGCAATATTTTCTTTAATTGTTAGGGTATATATTCCTGCAGAAAGTCCAGTAAAACTAGTTTTATATCCTGTTTGAGATCCATCTTCAAAATATCTTACTACATCTCCAGGTGAAAATGAAGAATTATCTTTAGTCAATGTAAAAATATACGGATCTCCCCATCCATTAGTATTAATATGATTTCCATTCCAGGGTTCAGTCCATCCACCATTACCAATTATTGTAATAACACCATCTGAATCACCATAACAATCTAAATCAAGCTTAGAAATATCATTAGCATTATTATCAACAATAGTATTTAAATTAGATCCTGAAACAGAATTATTATTACCAACTCCTGTACCACCTCCAATAGTTGAAGCACTATTAACTAACAATTTAGCATCAATTTGTTCTGGCTTAATTACTTTTACCTCTTCTGTTTCTGTACATGTATTACCATCAGTAAATGTAAAGGTATAAGTATCAGCAGGTAAATTAGGTAAGGTAATTGTAAAATTTTGTGTATTAAACTCATCATTATAATTAGCAAGCTCATATTTTGCAACATCACCTTCGCTCGCAAATTCAGCTCCATTTGAATCAGTTAAAGTCCATGAGATAGGCTTAGCTGCACCCTCTACTTTAATTACAGCTTTTCCAATATTATCTGTTACACACTCAAATCCGCTAAAAATTACAGAAGCTCCAAAAGTATATGCATCTGTTATCGAAAATTTGTAATACCCACTATCACCATTTACTCTTTCCCCACAGCTATTAGTAATTATTGCTGCATAGTTACCAACATCTAGATTTAAAGTAAATCTATTACTATTTGGATCATGATTATCATCATTATCAGAATCATAAATAACTGAACTTGTATCAACACCACTATCAGTATCATTATATACAATAATTCTGTAAGGTGAACACAACTTGTTGCCATCTCTAGTTTGTTCATTTATAGAGAGTACGTAAGCTTGAACACAAGCATTCCAATCAGCAGTAACAACTGTGAGATTTCCTCTTACATAAAGCCTTAATTGAACATTAGAAAGATTTGGTATAACATTTCCCGATGAAGAATCAATAACTTTAAGATAAATATCTAAATTAACATCGGGCTCACCTGTAAAGGTTATATTTTTTTTATCATTTGATACGCTGGTGTTTGTTGGGATATTATCTGTTATAATTTCATAATCCCAATTTGTAGGAATTCCATTAGTTCCATTGAAACCATATGTTACATTATTATTATCAATAAATTGTAACATTTTTAAATTGGGTGTTATTGTCAAGTTAACACCTTGCTTTTTTAAAAAAACTGTACTTAACTCTGAACTTGAATTCCAACTACGGTTTTGAGTTGATGATTCATATGTTTGTGAAAGTAAAATATTATTAAATAATGTAAGGATGACTACAAAAAATATTTTTAAGTTTAGTTTCATATTTATTTACAACCACAAGGGATTGGTCCCCCCTTACCAAAAATTGAATCAAACATATATGAAATTGATATTTCAAAAACACCTTTAGTGTTCTGTAAACTTGAAATATTTAAATCATAAGAATAGCCAAATCGAAATCTCCTGTAATCAATATTTGCCAATAAATTAATTGAAGTTAATTTATGAGAACTTCCTGAAATATTTGTTGGCATAATTGCTCCAGTAGCACCTATAGATATTGCATTAAATTCAATCATGGTGCCAATATCTAGTCTATCAAATTGAGATTGTCTCATATAATTCATATTGAAATATAAATTAAAATCGTCTCTGACATATCTTGTACTCAGCGGCCATTTATATCCACCATGTATGCTATAAAATTTATCTAATTTAACTTGTCCCCCTTCAGATTCAAATGAAATATTTGGGCTTGTCATATGTTTCATTGTTCCTCCAAACCAAAAATTTTCATTGAAAATTAAAAGACCTGCAGAAGTATCAAAAAAAGAAACACTTTCATTAAACAAAAACGGATCATCAGTATTAATATTAATAATACCTTGACTAATTAAAATTTGATCTTCTAAAAGAAGATTGTCAAATGCATAGTCTTTAATACCAAATCCAGCACTAATACTGGGGTAAAAAAACCAACCGTCTGATAACTGAACATGAAAAGAGTAGTTTAGATTCACTTGCGTGAAATTATATCTTGTTACACTTTCATGATGATTCAATAAACTTATGCCTAATCCACTATTTATATTTTCAAGATAACCATCAAAATAAAAAAACTGAGAGTTCAATCCATAATTTAACCCAAACCACTGAGATCTGTTGATGATACCAATTTGAGAACCTTCTCCTCCACCAGTAAATGAAGGATTTAAGTATTCGGGAACATTATAGAATTGGGTGAAAATAGGATCTTGTGAAAATGATTTATTAAGAAGAAATAACATTAAGAATATTATAAATTTTTTCATTCTTATAAACATTATTTATAGAACCTCATCAAATTTGAATTAAGAGACCATAAAACTTCATTGAATTTTTTTAAGAAACCAACTCCAATTAAAAGGTCATTTATATCTTCCCTTAGTGGTACCACAGCAATTACATTTTTTACAATAAAATCTCCCAACAAGAGTTTATTTATTTTAATATACTTTGTTTTAAATTCTGAGCCTACGCCACCTGAAATCCCCTCTACATTCATGTCTTCTATTTCACACTTTAATAATAAATCTTGATACAATCTGTAACCAATAAAAAATGACGTAGCACCCGAGTCAAATTGAATAGGTACATTCATGACATCTCCATCTTTAGTTGGAAATCCAATGTTAATTCTAAATTGATTATCTCTTTCAATTAATTTAATATCAGTATAATCTTTGTCTCCTACTATATCTTCCTCTACTCTGTTATTATCAGTGTTCCTAATAGTAACAAAATCATTATTTGAAAAAAACTTTTTAACTATTAAACCTTCGCTATCACCAGGACCATAGGTATTTACCTCTCTAACTTTTATTCCATTTTCATAAAATGTTTGAAGTTTATCTCCGTTGGACCATTTATAAATTTCAGATTCCATAATATCCGATTGATAATCAATATAATTAACAATCTTTGAATCGCCTGAATTGAAATTAACAGTTAAGACACCACTTATGAAATTATCGTTAGTAAATTTCCCATTTTGAATTTGGGTTTGTGTACTTAAGTTTAATCTAAGAATTCCATTACCGTGTTTCTCTCCTTCATAGTTTACACACCCATTATAAATTCCATTTTCGTAATTGATAATTTCCTCTTTACATTGAGAAAATGAAAAATTCAAATTTGTTATTTGTAGAAAAAAAAATAAGTAGAGTATTGTTTTCTTCATGAGGCAAGAATTTAATAACCCCACATATCTAACTCAAAATCTAGGATTTCTTTTTTTATTCTTTCAGATTCGAGAATAATTCTAATTTGATGCTGTTGGTTTGATTCATTAGGTCTTTTTACAATATAATCTGTGATTTCTCTGTCACCATATACATTATCATACTTATAAATGAATGAGCTAAATCTTCTGTTAACTAAAAGGTCATCAAATGAGATTCTGTTGTTATTATTTTTATCATTGAAAACCAGGTGTTCAGCAAGAATTTCTCTAATGGATGGATACCAAATCCAAAAATAACCTTGTTCTAAACCATCTTCTTTCAGATTTCTTCCGTAAGGTTGGATTCCTAACAATCTGTACTTTAATTCGGAGTGTAATTTATCAAAATACCATACACCTTTTATTCTGTATGCTGTAATATCCTCTGATGAAGCAAATGTTTGAGGTCTTGAATCGCCTGGAGTATATTTACTTCCGTAGAAATCTTTAATTTTTTCAGTACCTGTAATTCTATTTTTTTCTAAAAAATTATCATTTCTGACATCAAAAACTTCTTTAATATTTCCATTTTCAATATTCTCTCTGATTACCTTCCAAAGAGATTTTCTTGTATCAGTATATTGCTCATCATTAACAGGAAATAATAAAGGAAAATTTAGTTTTTCGTTTAGGTCAATATATTCGTATACAACTTTTGACCATAAAATATCTTTCTCATCAATTTCAGGGTACTCTAAAAATGACGGATTAATGCTTTCAATAGAACTACTAACACCTATTTGTGAAGGATTTTTAGCATTTAAAAGATTCGATTGAGAATTAATCTCAAAAGAGAAAAAAACTAAAAATACTATAGAAACAATTAGCCTCATATTACTCCAAAGTTAAAACAAATGGCTCAACATTCGTAGGAGATTTTAAATCTCCATCAATTTTAGTAGCCTTTAGTACCGTAACAGTTACACTTGATCCCCTTGAGGATCCTCTAATATCTCTTACTGCCTCATTACTATTTTCAATCTTATTTCCTTGTACAGTTCTAGTAGGTAAATTTCCAACTGTAATTTGAAATGCCTCTACATTTATATCATAATCATATAAGAAACCTGGAGGTTTCTCTCCTCTAACAGTGCCATAAATAAGTGCATCTTTTGAAACTTTACTTGAATTGACATAATTAATATCCTGTCCTCCAACTCTTTCAAAAATTGATCCTCTTCCTGGTGGAGCATCTTCAACCCTAAAGTTTAGAACACTTGTTAAGTTTTCTTCATTAGCTCTACCAGAAACTACAACATCCATACTATTAACTCCAGCGTTTGGTGCTGCAAAGTATCTACTACCAGATTTAATAATACTACCATTTCTTCCATTTACCCTTATAGATGTTAAATCAGCTATTCCAGGAAATGCTACTTTAATTTCATTTCTTAGTCCAATGTAAAATACCTGCATATTCAATGGAGAAACAATTGCTTCATTGGGTTTTGGTATAACATAAAATTCAGTATCTACTAGAAGACTGTCAGTACTTCCATTATTATCAAAAAATAAGTAACCAAAGATTTTTTTAATTCCTGGAGATGAAAATCGTTTATTTAATTTAATCTTTCCATCTACAACTTCCCACTCTGTTTCTTTTAGTTGAATGTTATCAACCTTTAAATCAACTCTATCAGGCTTAAAGCTTGAATCAGTGTTTCCAACAACTACTTTTGCATCTACTGTGCTGTTAGTGTAGTAAGCTTGTTTATCTGTTTCAAGCAATGTGCTTTTTGAATCAAAACTCAACTGACGATCCTTAGTTTTATTTACGAGTGAATTTAAAATTTCATATTCAACAGATCTTATATCAGATTGAATTTTTGTAAACTTTGATAATGATGCCACAAGTGGAAATTTTTCATAGTTATAATATAACCAATCTTCTTTTATTCCATCTCTATTAACAACTTGATCATCCTCTGGATAATTAAATCGTAACGATAAATTAGAAAGAGCTGAAGAAAAATTGTAATTAGATTGAACAGTTCTCGAGTCTCTAGATTCTATTGAATCTAATAATGACTTTACCTTAGCTGGAAAGTTTTTAAAATATTCAATGAATTCTTCACCTTTAGATGTAACACCATCATTAATGAAGAAAACTTCATCAAGATAATTACTTTTATCCATCACCTGATAATCTCTTCTCTCACTAACTTTTTTATTTCCGTCTTCATCAAGATAGTCTATCTCTATCATGTAATTATTTTCATCCAATCCAATTAACGAATCTTTCAAATTTTGAATGAAATTGAAATAGTCATCTGTAATACCTTTTAATTTAGGTAATTCTTCAGATGGAATTTTATAATAATCCTGATTACTGTTTTGTTCAATAATATTGTAAGCACTATCAATAGATGTTTCAAGCTCAGCGGTAGATTTTTCCATGTCCTCACTCATCAGACCTAAAGTTGCTAAAACCTCCTTGCTGATTTGAAGAGCAAGCATGGCAATAAACACGAGGTACATCATGTTTATCATGTTCTGACGAAGCTTTTGACTTCTAGTTTGTTTTCCCGAAGATCCAGCCATAATACTATTTGTTCATTGCACCAAGCATGGCTTCATACTTAGCGTTTAATTCTTTAACAGTATTTTTCATTTTTTGGAACTCATCGCCTAGTCCTTCAGGCATATTTATAGTCTCAAACGCGTCGACAGTTTCTTTTAAATTATGAAGAACTTTAGCAACTTCTTGAATGTTTGTTGTTGCTGAGGATAAACCTTTATTGAAATCATTTGTATTTTTTTCCATGTCAGCAGGAACCTTAATAGATGCTGTTACTTTGGAAGCATTTGAAATATTTGAATTTAATTCAATAAGACCCTTCACTGTTCCATCTACTGCTTTTTGTAATGCAGCTGTCTCAACTGCAATTGTACTAACAGGATCATCTTCTTTATCTTTTTTCCCTAATATAAAGCCTTGTATTCCTGAAAGAGCAAATATCCCTGCTTCAACACTTAAACCAACGATGAGCCAAGTATTGGCTGAGAATATTAATGAACCATTTATAATTTTTAGTAGTGCACCTATGATAACTACACCTGCGCCTACACCGAATAATAATTCAAATACGTTATCTGGTAATAATTGTTTTTTCATAATTATTTTTAAAATATTTTATTTGGATTTTCTTGAAAACCTACATCTTCTCCTAGATAACTCTGAACAGTTCTGAATCCAATGTACGATCTTTTCTTATTTTGATATTCGTAGTCTCTTGTTGATACTTTGAGAAAATGAGCAACATCTTTCCAAGATCCTCCTCTGACTACTTTTTTGTTGTTATTTTCTGATCCTTCAACATTGGGATTTAGACCAGCAACAAAATCGTTGGCTGCTTTTTCATAATTTGAATCAGTCCACTCTGCAACATTTCCTGACATATTGTATAATCCATAATCATTTGGCCAGTATGATTCTGCCTCAGCAGTATATAGAATCTGATCAGCAGCATAATCGCCTCTTTCTGGTTTAAAATTAGCTAAGAAACAACCTTTTTCATCGTATGTATAAGGTCCTCCCCAAGGATACTCAGCTCTTTCAATACCTCCTCTTGCAGCATACTCCCATTCAGCTTCAGTTGGTAAACGATATCTGCTATCTAATTGTATATTCCTTCTTTGTTTTCTATTGTGTTGATTTTTATAAAAGGTTCTCCAATGAGCAAAAGCCTTAGCTTGTTCCCATGAGACACCTACTACAGGGTAATCAGCATATGCATCGTGCCAGAAATAGTCGTTATGCATTGGCTCGTTATAACTATATTCAAAATCTTTGTACCATACAGTTGTATCAGGATAAATTTCTAAAGATTGATATTCACTCCATTTATTTTTCTCTATATCAAATTCTCTAAAAGCGTACTTAATGCGTTTTGTTTTAAAAGCCCTTAATCCATTAGGAGTACTATCTGCAGGAATAAAGAAGCCTTCATAATCTTCGAGTAAATCAGGACCAATACCACCTTCAAGAACTGCAGCGTAATTAGCGTCTAAATAATCACTTCTGTCCCAAGCAATTTTATTCTTCCAATTAAGCATGTAAGTTGACTTTTTTTCAATATCTAAAATACCCAATCCGTTTTCTTCAAGATATAATTGATATGCAGATTTTTCTTCTCCATCATCAACTCTGTTATAAAGAGGCATAAACTCCCAAAGGGGGTCATCCTCATTAATATCTTCTCCAATTTTAAAATATGCTGCCTTTGCAAGTTCATGCCTAACAACAGAATCTCTTACCCAATTAACAAACTGCCTGTATTCACTGTTAGTGATTTCAGTTTCATCCATATAAAATGCTTTTACTGAAACAGTTTTAAGTGTTGGATTTTGATCTAGTGCTGCATTTGGATTTGAGGGACCCATAGTGTATGATCCTGATGGGATGAGAACCATACCCTGAGGTTTATTAGGAAAAAACTTATTTGTCTTAACTCCAATTAAATCACCTCGATCACTTTTAGAACAAGATGCTAATAAAAAAATTAAAAAAACTAAAACGAATCTTTTCATTTGTATACTTACATATTTGCAAAAATTGGACCTAAAAATATAGTTTTGGTTTAAATCAAACAAACTTATTCTTCATTCTTTTTAGAATTCTGTCTGAGATAATACCCATCTGACTTAATTTAAAATCATTTTCAGAACATGGTATTAATTGATTTTTTACACTTATAATTCTATCATCAACATACTCAACCCACCATCTTTTTGAAATATGACTTTTTAAAAATTTTAGATTGTGTCCATCAATTTCTGTATGATAAATCTTAAACTCGTCAAGATTTTCAAAATTATCATCATATCTAGAATCAAAACCGTCAATAATATACCATATCATTTCTGAAACAATTGAATAACATTCTATTGATTGAACTATATTATTGATTGTAGCAATTTTACAATCAATACTCTGACCTATAAATTTAGAGATCACGCAAGCTTCATATGAATTAATGCCATTAGGTGATGTTAGTTTATAATTAATGACATTAGATTTTAAGGCTTCAATAGAAAAATTTATAATTTCTGAATTCCTGGTAATTGGCTCAATTTCATTTATATCATATTTTAATTGACCTAAACTTAATGTTTCAAAATTGAATTTATCAACAAGGCTGGTTTTTTTAGTATTATTTAAATGTTTTAAATAACCAACATTACTAAATGTTGATAGTTTAATATTTTCATCAAGTATAATTCTAGATAAATAATTTGAGGATTCATTTTTCTCAATACTTTCACCAATTCCTAAAAATTTATCAATTGAGACAACATCTAAATAATCGTTCGATTTAAACGACTTACAGTAAATATCTATATCGGATTGCGAACCACCAATCATCAATGTGTAGACACCTAAATTTGTAAGCTTTCGTATTACCTCTTGAATTCCAAATAGACTATCAGATTCACTATGACCTTGATTAAAAGCGCCTAAATCTATCAATTTTAAATTCCAATTTCCAAACTCAAGAGAAAATATTTTTTTTCTAAGATTTTCAACTTCTTTAACATTTCCTAAATAAAAAATTGCCAAATTATAAGAAGATATTTCTTCTAAATCTGAAACATCAATATTATTGATATGAATTTTTTTTCCAAATGAAGAATCACTCAATCCTTCACAAAACTTGATGAAATTTTCGCTGGGGAAATAAAAATACTCTCGAATCAATTATGATTACTTTTTTAGTAGTTGTTCTGCTTTTTTTAAATCGATTGTCTTAGGATCTGTTTCTTTAGGAAGCTGAACCTTATTCTTACCTTTTATTACATAAAACCTACCCCATCTACCTTTTTCAATTGTAATATTTTTTTCTTCAAAAAAGGTAATAATCTTTTCTTTATCTTTTTTAATTTTTTCTTCAATAAGTTTAATACAATCAGATTCAGATAGATTATCAAAATCGTAATTTTTATTAACATTTATAAATGTACCATTCCATTTTATAAATGGTCCAAATCTACCTTTACCTTTTGAAACACCATGACCTTTATATTCAATAATTGGTTTATCACTTTTTCTTTTTTCAAGAATTAGATTTACAGCATAATCAAAATCAATTTCAAAGGGAGATTTTTCATCAGAGATTGATATAAATTTTTTATCAAATTTCACATATGGGCCATATCTTCCAATATTTACCTCAATCTTTTGGTCTTCAAAATTTCCAAGGTATAAGGGTAATTTAAATAATTTGAGAGCCTCATCAAAACTTATTTTTGATATCTTTTGATTAGGCAATAAGCTTGCAAAAATTGGTTTTTCTTCATCATCAACTTTTCCAATTTGTGCAATTGGGCCGTATTTTCCAAGTTTTACACTAAGTTGTCTGCCAGTTTTAGGATCATTTCCAAGGACTCTTTCTCCAGTTTCTCTTTTTGCATTTTTTTTAACATCATTGACTTTCTCTATAAACGGAGCATAAAACAAATCAATAATTTTCTGCCAATCTTTATTTCCATTTGCAATAAGGTCAAAATCATTTTCAACGGAAGCAGTAAAATTATAGTCAACAATATCTTTAAAATTGTTAGAAACAAATTCATTAACTAATATTCCAACCTCACTTGGTAATAGTCTACCTTTTGTTGATCCATATTTTTCACTAATTTTTATATTCTGAATTTCATCAGAAATCACAATTTTTTTAATATTTCTTTTTTTACCTTCAGAATTACCTTTTGAAACATATTTTCTACTGATAATAGTTGAAATTGTAGGTGCATACGTAGATGGTCTTCCAATACCTAACTCTTCGAGTTTCTTAACTAAAGTTGCCTCAGTAAATCTGTAAGGATAATTTGTAAAAGATTGAGTTACAGTTATTGAATCTTTAATAACATCTTGGCCAATAGACAAGTTTGGTAATAATTCTTTGTCATTTTCTTCTTCATTGTCTTTAGACTCAATATATAACTTTAAAAAACCATCAAATTTAACTACCTCCCCTTCCGATTGAAATACATTCGCGTGGTTTGAGCTTTCAATCTTAACGACTGTTTTATCAATTTTTGCATCAGACATCTGAGAGGCTATAGTTCTATTCCATATGAGCTTGTATAAATTGGTTTGATCAGCATCTAAAATCGGATTTTGATTTGAAAAATTTGTTGGTCTGACAGCTTCATGAGCTTCCTGCGCATTCTTAGATTTGCTCTTATAATTTCTTTTAAGATAATATTGCTTTCCAAATTCATTTTCTATGGTAGATTTAATTTCTTTGTGAGCTTGATCAGAAATATTAACACTATCAGTTCTCATGTAAGTAATAAATCCTTTTTCATACAACTTTTGAGCTGCCGACATTGTTCTAGAAACAGAAAACCCTAGTTTTCTAGATGCTTCTTGCTGTAAAGTTGATGTAGTAAATGGAGCTGTTGGTTTTTTAACTCCAGGACTCTTTGTTACGGAAATGATTTTGAAATTTGCAGTCAAAAATCCTTCAACAAAAGGATTTAATTCTGAATCTTCATAAATATTTTCCAAATATTTAGCTCTGAAAGATTCACCTTGTGGTGTAGTAAATATTCCAAATGTTTTGTAAAACTCTTTAGGGATAAAATCATTTATTTCTTTTTCTCTCTCGGCAATGAGTCTCAATGCAACAGACTGTACTCTTCCTGCTGATAATCCTCCCTTAACTTTTCTCCATAAAATTGGAGATATTTTATATCCAACTAGTCTGTCCAATATTCTTCTAGCCTGTTGAGCATCAACTAAAGATTGATTTATTTTTCTAGGATTTGAAATAGCATTCAAAACTGCATCCTTAGTAATTTCTCTGAAGACAATTCTTTTAGTTGTTGAATCATCTAAATTTAATGCTTCTTTTAAATGCCAAGCAATAGCTTCACCTTCTCTGTCTTCATCACTTGCCAACCAAACAACATCCACTTTCTTAGATTCATTTTTTAGTTTTTTGACTATTTCCTTTTTTTCTTTAGAAACTTGATATTTAGGTTGAAAATTGTTTTCAATATCAATTCCTAATTCACTAGAGGGTAAATCTGAAATATGACCATTACTTGAAACTACCTTAAAATCCTCACCTAAAAATTTTTCAATTGTTTTGGCTTTTGCTGGAGACTCTACGATTACTAAATTTTTAGGCATATGCTAATTTTAAGTTTACAAAAGTATATGATTTTTTAAAACTCAATTTTTATTTTTTCAATTTTAGAATCTCTTAAGACTAAAACTTCAACCTTATCGCCCTTTTCAAATTTTGATAAAGTTTCCATGTACGACATCATATTTTCAATATTATATTTGCCAATCTTAATCACAATATCACCTTTCAAAATTCCACCTTTTTCTGCAGGTTTATCTGATGAAACTCCATCAATTTTCATTCCTTTTCCATCAAATAAGTAATCAGGCATTACACCAAGTGTAACACTAAATTTTGGAGACATCCTAGAGTTTTCATCCTTTGTCTTTTTAAAGTTTAACTTTCCATTATCATCTAAATCATCAACCAATTCAATAATATAATTTGATATTTTTTCAAGACCTTCAAAATTAATTAACTCATAGTCATCAGTCGGTTTATGGTATTCAGAATGTTGACCTGTAAAAAAGTGTAACACTGGAATATCACTCAAATAAAAAGATGTATGATCAGATGGACCTTGTCCGGATTCATGCTCTGTTATTTTAAATTCTATATTATTCGATAAAATAGTTTGTTTAAAAATTGGTGATGTTCCGGTTCCATAAACTGCCAAGTTATTTTCATCATTCAATCGACCAACCATATCAAAATTGAGCATATAGTTAATAGATTCTAAATCTACAGTGGGGTACTTATTGAAATAATTAGATCCTAAAAGGCCTAACTCTTCAGCACCAAATGCAATAAATAAATAATTATTCGAAGCATTCCTTTTAATTAGTTTAGATGCTAAATCTAAGATTATAGCTACACCACTAGCATTATCATCAGCACCATTGTGAATTTCTTTTTCACTACTCAATGAACTTGAATTTCCAAAACCAAGATGATCGTAATGAGCCCCAAAAACAACAGTTGTTTCTGAGTTATTATCTATAAAGCCGATAACATTTGAAGAAATTAAACCCTCAGATTTATCCTCAGCAATTGTTGCTCTGCTGTGGGGGCTAGAACTGTTCTTAAAATTAAAAGGTTGGATATATTCTTCATTACCTTTTGGAAGTAAGCCAATTTCTTTAAATCTAGATTCAATGTATTTAGCCGCCTCCTTTTCACCATTTTTACCAGCTTCCCTCCCCTCATACTTGTCGTCAGATAAGTTTTTAACATCATATTCGATTTTATTATTATAAATATAGTTTTCTGAACATGAAAGGAAGAATGTTAAAATAATAAACTTGATAAATAATTTCATATTTTTTGATTTAAATTTGCGCAAAAATAAAACTATTAAATGAAAAGATTTTTTTTACTTATCTTACTATTGCTCAACTCCTGTGCCAAACAAAACTCTGATTTAATTAAACCTCAAGAGAAAAATTTTAAATCTTTAAAACAACTAACATTTGGTGGTGATAATGCTGAAGCCTATTGGAGTTTTGATGACAAAAAAATTGTATTTCAATCTAATAACTCAAAATGGGGATTGGAGTGCGATCAGATGTTCTTTGGAAATTTTGATCAATCATATGAAACTGAAATACCAAAAATGGTAAGTACTGGAAAAGGTAGAACTACGTGCTCATACTTTTTACCTAATAATAATATTATATTCGCCTCTACACATGAAGCTCAAGAATCATGTCCTGAAACACCATTAAGAGTTGATGGTAATTATGTTTGGCCAATCTATGACTCTTACGATATTTATGAAGCTGACTTTGATGGTAATATTTTAAGAAAATTAACTGATAGTCCTGGATATGATGCAGAAGCTACAGTATCACCACTAGGAGATAAAATAGTTTTTACCAGCGACAGGTCAGGTGATTTAGAACTTTACACAATGAACATTGATGGTTCTAATGTTAAACAAATAACTTTTGATCTTGGATATGATGGTGGAGCATTCTTCTCACCTGATGGAAGAAAAATAGTTTTTAGAGCATCAAGACCTAACGGAGAGGAAGAAGAGAATATCTATAAAGAATTGCTCTCGCAAGGATTGGTTCAACCAACTAATATGGAATTATTTATTTGTGATTCGGATGGATCAAACCTAAAACAATTAACATTTTTGGGAAATGCCAACTGGGCCCCCTTCTTTCATCCAAGTGGAGATAAAATATTATTCTCGTCTAATTATAACTCCGACATTGGATTTCCTTTTAATATTTATTCGATTGACATAGATGGAAGAAATCTTAAACAAATTACCTATGGTGAAATGTTTGATTCTTTCCCAGTTTTCTCAAATGATGGTAAACACTTATTATTTTCATCAAACAGAAATAACGGTGGTACGAGAGATACTAACATTTTTTTAGCAGAATGGATTGATTAAAACAAGACAAATTGTCATGTTTTTATATATTTGCATCAGTAAAATAGATAAATGATTACTGAATCTAAAGAAGCTATTTCAGTTGAAAAAACTATTCAAAACAAGAAATTTCACCTGATTTCATATGGGTGTCAAATGAACTTTGCTGACTCTGAGGTTGTTGCATCAATTTTAGAAAGTATTGGATATTCAAATACTAATACAATTGAGAATTCTGACCTAATTCTACTCAATACATGCTCTATAAGAGATAAAGCTGAGCAAACTATTAGAAAGAAACTATCAAGTATTGATCATTTAAAGAAGAAAAATCGTAAACTTAAAATTGGGGTATTAGGATGTATGGCTGAAAGACTTAAAGAAAAATTTTTAATTGAAGAAAATATAGTAGATTTAGTAGTTGGTCCTGATGCATACAGAGATTTACCTAATCTTTTAGAAGAAGTTAATTCCGGAAATGATGCTGTTAATGTATTGCTTTCTAAAGATGAAACTTATGGGGACATTAATCCGCAAAGATTTAATACAAATGGAATATCAGCTTTTGTTTCAATTACAAGAGGATGTGATAATATGTGTACATTTTGTGTAGTCCCTTTTACTAGAGGAAGAGAAAGAAGTAGAGATCCAAAGAGTATTTTAAAAGAAATTTTAGATTTAGAAAATAAAGGGTTTAAAGAAATAACCCTATTAGGTCAAAATGTTGACAGCTATTTATGGTATGGTGGCGGTTTGAAAAAAGATTTTAAAAATGCATCTGAAATTCAAAAAAAGACGGCTATAAACTTTTCAAAACTTTTAGATTTAGTTGCAAGTGAATTTCCTAAAATGAGAATCAGATTTACAACATCAAATCCTCAAGATTTTCATGACGAGGTTATTTTTACTATGAAGAAGCATAAAAATATTTGTAATCATATCCATTTGCCAGTTCAATCAGGAAGTGACGCAATACTAAAAGCGATGAATAGACAGCATACAAGAGATGAATATTTAGAGCTTATTTCTAAGATTAAAGAAATTTTACCTGGTTGTGGTTTTTCACATGATATGATTACTGGTTTTCCAAATGAAACAACTCAAGATCATAAACTCACATTAAGTCTTATGGAAAAAGTGAAATATGATTTTGGTTTCATGTTCAAATATTCAGAAAGACCAGGAACTCTTGCTTCTAGAAAACTCGATGATAATATTGATGAGCGGACAAAACAAAACAGACTTTCTGAAATCATAAATCTTCAACAAAAGCATAGTTTAGAAAATTTATCAAAATATGTTGGTACCACTACTGAAGTTTTAATAGAAAATGAATCAAGAAAATCAAATGATCATTGGGCTGGAAGAAATGAACAAAACATAATGGTTGTTTTTCCAAAGAAAAATCTTAATCCTGGAGAGTTTGTAGAAATTTTTATTGAATCGAATACAGCAACTACATTAATTGGGAAAGCTATCTAATATGAATCAAGAAGTTCAAAATATTAAACAAAGATTTGAGATTATTGGAACTGATCCAATGCTCGATAGATCTATAGAAAAAGCCCTGAGAGTATCTCCAACTGATATTTCAGTTTTAATTACTGGTGAAAGTGGTGTAGGAAAAGAAATATTTCCAAAAATAATTCATCAACTTTCGCACAGAAAACACCATAAATTTATTGCTGTGAATTGTGGAGCAATTCCCGAGGGCACAATTGACTCTGAGTTATTTGGACACGAAAAAGGTGCATTTACGGGTGCTACTTCCACAAGATCTGGATATTTTGAAGTTGCAGATGGAGGGACAATTTTTTTGGATGAGGTTGGCGAATTACCAATGACAACACAAGTCAGGCTATTACGAGTTTTAGAAAATGGGGAATTTATAAAAGTTGGTTCTTCATTAGTTCAAAAAACTAATGTCAGAATAGTTGCTGCAACAAATGTGAATATGGATTCAGCTATTAAAAAAAATAAATTCAGAGAGGATTTATACTATAGATTAAGTACAGTAGAGATTAACATTCCACCTTTAAGAAGAAGAAAAAATGATATAGTCCTGCTTTTTAGAAAATTTGCTTCTGATTTTGGAAAAAAATATAATATGCCAACTGTAAGATTAGACGATGAGGCACAAATATTATTAAAGAATTACAGATGGAATGGCAATATTAGACAATTGAAAAATGTCACAGAACAACTATCAGTTCTAGAGCAAGAAAGAGCAATAAATGCTACCCTTTTGGGAAGTTATTTACCTAATCCAGTCAGCAATCTACCTGCTTTAATTGAAGAAAACAATGATAGTAGTGATTTTTCTTCTGAAAGAGAAATATTATACAAAATACTTTTTGATATGAAAAAGGATTTGAATGAAGTAAAAAAAGTAATTAATAAAATTCAAAATAATGATCCTGACTATAAATTCTCTGAATTGAATGATATTTCAGAAAAGATAAATGATAATTTTGAAAATCGAACCTTAGTCACCATCAATGAAAAAAGTGAAGAGCAAACTCAAAATGATAATTTTGAATACGCTGAAGAAATTTTTGAGGAGGAAACTCTATCTATTCAGGATAAGGAGATAGAATTAATAATAAAGTCATTAGAAAGAAATAATGGCAAAAGAAAATCAGCAGCAAAAGAATTAGGAATTTCTGAACGTACTTTATATAGAAAAATCAAACAATATGATATTAAGCTTTAAAAGATTTTTTTACCTGTTTTTGATTTTAAATTTGTCATCTTGTGGAAATTATTCCTTTACTGGAGCATCAATCCCCGAAGGAACAGAAACTTTTCAAGTTAATTTGTTCGAAAACAATTCTGGGAATAATGTAGGGTCTATTTTTGAGCCCGGTTTGGACAGAGATTTTACAATAGCATTACAAAGTATTCTTGAAAATCAAACAAATCTTCAGCTTGTTCAAACTAATGGAGACTTATTATATGAGGGAGAAATTATTGAATATAGAGTTAGTCCAATGACTGCTACATCAAACTTAAATGCTGCACAAAACAGACTAAGTATAAGTGTGAATGTAAATTTTACAAATTTTTTAAAGGAAGACGATAATTTTCAAAGAAGATTTTCATTTTATTTTGATTATCCTGCTGAACAACAACTTATTTCAGTAAAATCTGAAGCTCATGAAATTATTTTTGAAAGACTAACACAAGATATATTTAACGCATCTTTAGCAAAATGGTAAAATTTGACAAAAATTATATCATAAATTCCTTATCAAAATCAAGTAATTTAACAATGAAAGATTACAAGGAAATTGAAAAGATATCTAAAGATTTTTCATATTTCTTGCCATCAAAACTTCTCATGCTATTAATTCTAAAAAATAATGATGTAATAGAATACTATAAAAAACTTAATGAGTTTTCAATTCAATTTATTGATAGAAAATTTTTAAAAAAAACAATTGAAAAAGAAAGATCAAATAATGAAATTAAAGAAGTATTTGAAGACATAGAGCTTATTAATTCTTCAGATGAAAATTCTTTTTTAGATTGGATTTTAAAAACAAAATCTATAAAAAATCAGGATATTTTAAATTCAGAAAATCGTTGGCAAGAATTAAATCTTTCTAATTTAAAAGTGAGTTCAAGATCACAAAAGAAAATAACTAGAGAAGATTATATGACAGAAACTTTAGCAAAAGTTTATATCAAGCAAGAAAAATACAACGAAGCTATGAAAGCTTATAAGATATTAAGTTTGAAATATCCAGAAAAAATCAGTTTATTTGCAAACCAAATTAAACATTTAAAAAAAAGATTAAAAAATGAATAGTTTGTTTACAATTATATTATTTTCAATCATATTCTTGTCATTCTTGCTTATCCTAGTAATTATGGTACAAAATCCAAAAGGAGGTGGATTATCATCTAGTTTTGGCGGTGGAGACTCACAACAACTTGGTGGAGTTAAGCAAACTGGAGATTTCTTAGATAAAAGCACGTGGTTTTTAGCTACCGCGATCTTGCTGCTAATTCTATTTTCAAATATTACTTTAAATTCTGGTGAAACTCAGACTGAATCAGAATTACTAAGTGGTGATAATTTTGAAATTGAAGAAGTGACAGAAGATAGTTCTCCAAATACAGAATCTGAATAAAATAATGTCATGATGTCATGATTTGATACTTCATTTTAATTTAGAAGTATTTGGCATGATTGATGAAATTATTCATTTAATAAATTAAATAAAATTATGAGTAAATTAAATATTAAACCTCTTGCGGATAGAGTTTTAGTAGAACCTCTTGAAGCAGAAACTAAAACAGCATCAGGAATTATAATTCCTGATACTGCCAAAGAAAAACCACAAAAAGGTAATGTTGTTGCAATTGGTGCAGGTACAAAAGATAACCCAATAACGGTCAAAGTTGGGCAAACCGTACTTTATGGAAAATATTCAGGCACAGAACTAAAGTTAGACGGTAATGACTATTTAATAATGAGAGAAAGTGATATTCTCGCAATAGTATAATTTAAATTTAATTAAAATGGCTAAAAAAATACAATTTGATATTCAAGCTAGAGAAGGCTTAAAAAGAGGAGTAGATGCTCTTGCTAATGCAGTCAAAGTTACATTGGGTCCTAAAGGTAGAAATGTTATTATTGGAAAATCATTCGGTGGTCCTCAAGTTACTAAGGATGGAGTAACAGTTGCTAAAGAAATCGAGTTAGAAGATTCTCTTGAAAATATGGGTGCGCAAATGGTAAAAGAGGTTGCATCAAAAACCAACGATTTAGCTGGTGACGGAACAACAACTGCAACAATTCTTGCTCAATCTATAGTAAACGAGGGTTTAAAAAATGTAACAGCTGGAGCAAATCCTATGGACTTAAAAAGAGGTTTAGATAAAGCTGTCTCAGCTGTTGTCGAAAATCTAAATAAATCTGCTAAAACGGTTGGAAACTCATCTGAAAAAATTCAACAGATAGCTTCAATTTCAGCGAATAATGATAACGTTATTGGTGACCTAATTACTGAAGCATTTGAAAAGGTTGGAAAAGAAGGTGTTATTACAGTAGAGGAAGCTAAAGGAACTGATACATACGTTGATGTTGTAGAAGGTATGCAGTTTGATAGAGGTTATTTATCTCCATATTTTGTCACGAATAGTGAAAAAATGGAGTCTGATTTAGAGAATCCATACATTTTACTTTACGACAAAAAAATATCTGCAATGAAGGATCTTCTTCCTGTACTGGAACCAGTAGCCCAAAGCGGAAAACCTCTACTTGTAATAGCTGAAGATGTTGACGGTGAAGCTTTAGCTACTCTAGTAGTGAATAAACTCAGAGGTGCTTTAAAAATTGCTGCTGTAAAAGCTCCAGGTTTTGGTGACAGAAGAAAAGCAATGCTTGAAGATATTGCGATTTTAACTGGTGGGACTGTAATTTCTGAAGAAAGAGGTTTTAATATTGAAAATACAACAATTGATATGCTTGGATCAGCAGAAAGAGTTACAATTGATAAAGACAATACTACAATTGTAAATGGTGCTGGTGATAAAAAGGCTATTCAAGACAGAGTAAATCAAATTAAAACTCAAATTGAAACTACTACATCTGATTACGATAAAGAAAAACTACAAGAAAGGTTAGCAAAATTAGCTGGAGGTGTTGCTGTTCTATATGTTGGAGCTGCATCTGAAGTTGAAATGAAAGAGAAAAAAGATAGAGTTGATGATGCATTACATGCAACCAGAGCTGCTGTTGAAGAAGGAATTGTAGCTGGTGGTGGTGTTGCTTTAATTAGAGCAAGAAATGTTCTAGATAAAATTAAAGCTACTAACGATGACGAGCTAACAGGTATTCAGATTATTTTTAGAGCCTTAGAAGCTCCAGTTAGAACTATCGTTGCTAATGCTGGTGGAGAAGGATCAGTTGTTGTAGCAAAAATTATTGAGGGTAAAGATGGTTTTGGATATGATGCCAAATCTGAGCAATATGTTGATTTGTTTGATGCTGGTATAATTGATCCAAAGAAAGTTACTAGAGTTGCATTAGAAAATGCTGCTTCAGTTGCAGGAATGATCTTAACTACAGAATGTGCACTTGTTGACATTAAAGAAGATACACCTGCTGCAGCTCCAATGGGAGGAGGCGGAATGCCAGGAATGATGTAATTGTCAATAAATTAGGATAAAAAAGCTGCATTACTGCAGCTTTTTTTTTTATTATTATTTTAATTTTAAAAAAAATTATTTTGTCAAACAAAACCCAAAAATCTGCACTTATTTCTGTTTTTAATAAAGAGGGGATAGAAAAAATCGCCCAAAAATTTAAAGAACTCAATATTCGCATTATTTCAACAGGTGGAACTGAAAAATATTTAACATCATTAAATTTTGATGTGTTAAAAGTTGAGAATTTAACTTCGTATCCCTCAATTTTTGGTGGCAGAGTTAAAACATTACATCCAAGTATTTTTGGAGGAATATTGTACAGAAGAGAAAATGAATCAGATATAATTGAACAAAAAAACTATGATATTCCAAGTATTGATTATGTAATAGTGGATTTATACCCATTTGAAGAAACGGTACTAAACTCCAGCTCACATGAGGATATAATAGAAAAAATTGATATTGGTGGTATATCATTAATCAGAGCAGCTGCAAAAAATTATAAAGATGTAGTTTGTGTTTCTAGCATTGATCAATATGATGACTTTTTGATCGACTTGGTTGACAGTCAAGGAAATTTTAGCATTGAAAAAAAACAAAATTATGCTTCTCATGCATTTAAAATTTCAAGTAATTATGATTCTTTGATCAATGAATACTTAGTTAGTAGCTCAATTTCTGAAACGAAGCAATTGAGATATGGTGAAAATCCACACCAAAAAGGATTTTTCAAAGGGAATTTAGAATCCGTTTTCGAAAAAATTCACGGAAAAGAGCTTTCATACAACAACCTCCTAGATATAGATTCAGCCTACAACCTCATCAGGGAGTTTTGGAAAGAAAAATGTGCTTTTGCCATTCTAAAACACAATAATGCTTGCGGAGTTGCAGTCAGAGATAATATACTAGAAGCATATAATGCTGCACTAGAGGGCGATCCTGTTTCTGCATTTGGAGGAATATTAATAACTAATTCTGAAATTAATGAGAAAGCTGCTCTATCTATTGACAAACTTTTTTGTGAAGTAATTTTAGCTCCCAGCTACTCAGAAAAAGCATTAAGTATTCTTAAAAGCAAAAAAAATAGAATTATATTAAGGATAAACAATATTATTCTTCCTTCACAAAATACTAGATCATGTTTAAATGGATTTCTAATTCAAGACAGTGATTCAATTACTGATAATAGAGATAATTTAAAATGTATGACTGAGAAAATACCTTCTGAATTTGAAATTGAAGATCTAATATTTGCATCAAAAATTTCTAAGCATACAAAATCAAATACCATTGTACTTGCAAGAAACAAACAACTTTTAGCTTCTGGTACTGGACAAACATCAAGAGTTGATGCATTAAATCAGGCAATAGATAAGGCTAAAAAATTTGATTTTGATTTAGATAAAAGTGTTATGGCCAGTGATGCATTTTTTCCATTTCCAGATTGCATTGAAATTGCATCAAAATCAGGAATTAAATCTGTAATTCAACCTGGAGGTTCAATTAAAGATCATCTTTCAATCGAAAAATGTAATGAAAATAAAATTTCTATGGTTTTTACTGGAAATAGACACTTTAAACATTAATTTAGTAACTTTACTGTAACCAAAAAAAAATGAGTTTTTTCGATTTCTGGACAGAGTCAATTGCTATAGATTTAGGAACAGCAAATACACTTATTATTCATAATGATAAAGTAGTTGTTGATAGCCCTTCAATTGTTGCAATGGATCAGAAAAGTGGAAAAATTATTGCCGTAGGTCATGAGGCAAAACTTATGCACGGGAAAACACATGAAAATATAAAAACAATCAGACCGCTTAAAGATGGGGTGATTGCAGATTTTAATGCCTCAGAGCAAATGATAGGTCAACTAATAAAAAGTGTTCCAAACCTTAATAAAAGATTTTATTCACCTTCTCTAAAAATGGTTATATGTATTCCCTCAGGAATAACTGAAGTAGAAATGAGAGCAGTAAAAGAATCTGCTGAAAGAGTAAATGGAAAAGAAGTTTACTTAATTCACGAACCAATGGCTGCTGCAATTGGTATTGGTGTTGATATCATGCAACCTAAAGGTAATATGATCATTGACATTGGTGGTGGTACTACAGAAATTGCGGTAATTGCCATGGCGGGTATTGTTTGTGATAAGAGTGTTAAAATTGCTGGTGATGTATTCACCGAAGATATTGTTTATTATATGAGAACTCAGCACAACTTAGCTATCGGTGATAGATCTGCTGAAAATATAAAAATTAATATTGGCTCTGCTTTAGATGAATTAGATAATCCACCTGACGACATGCAAGTTCAAGGTAGAGACTTACTTTCAGGAAAGCCGAAAGAAATCTCTATTGGTTATAGAGAAATTTCTAAAGCTCTTGACAAATCTATTATAAGAATTGAAGAATCAGTAATGGAAACATTATCGCAAACTCCACCTGAATTAGCTGCAGACATTTATAACACGGGAATATACCTGGCAGGAGGCGGTTCAATGTTGAGAGGATTGGATAAAAGAATTTCTAAGAAGACAGATCTTCCAGTTTTTATAGCAGAAGATCCATTACGTGCTGTAGTTAGAGGTACTGGAATAACATTAAAAAATATTGATCGTTACAAAAGTGTTTTAGTTACATAGATTAATGCGAAAATTTATTGATTATTTAATAAAGAATACAAGCAGTATTATTTATTTATTCTTAATTACTATTGCATTAATCCAGATTTTATCTAGAAATTATTATCAAAATTCAGTATTTAATCTATATTTTTCTGAAATAACAAATAGTTTTATTGTTAAAAAAAATAACATTTCAAGTTATTTGAATCTCAAGGAGGAAAACAAAAGGTTAGTTCGTGAGAACATGTATTTACTTAATGAATCTATTAACTCAAATTATTTATCATTAGATAGTATTAAAGAAGATAATTTTGAATTAATTCCAGCAGGTATTATATCAAACTCAATTAGATTTGACAAAAATTTTATTAAACTAAATGTAGGAGATAATAATGGTGTTGAAATTGATGATGGAATTATTACAAAATTTGGAATTATTGGAATAATTAGTAAAACTTCAGATAAGTTTTCTTCAGGTATATCTCTTTTAAATTCAGAAATCAAAATCAATGCAATGATTAAAAAAACAAATCATTTTGGTTCTTTATTTTGGGATGGCATAAGTCATGAAAAAGTTAAACTAACCGATATTCCTAGAAGCGCAAATATCTCTAAGGGAGATACCATTGTGAGTGGAGGAATGTCTTATATTTTTCCTAAAAATATTTTGATAGGAGTAGTTGATGATTATTCTATTCCTGAATCGACAAATTACTATGATATTACAGTTAGATTATTTGAGGATTTTGGAGCTATTAGAAATGTTTTTGTCATTAAAAACAAATCAGTAGTCGAATTAAAAAGCTTAGGAAAGGATGAGTAATATCAATCAATTATTATTTTTTAGATTTCTATTTTTATCATTAGGACAAATTTTAATATTTAATAATTTTCTAATTTTTGGAAACAATGTTAACATTTATCTAATTTTCATATTAATATTCCCGTTAAATTATAATAAATCTCTTACCTACATTATAACCTTTCTATTTGGTTTTGTATTGGATGTTTTTTCAAATTCATTGGGAATAATAACTTTTTCATTACTAATTTCTATTTTAATTAAACCTTATGTTGTAAAATTTATTTTTGGAAACTTTGATGTTAATCAAGTCAGAAAAACTTTTGAGTATATTGATAAAACAAGTTTTTTTCAAAAATTTGGTTATTTATTTATTATGTTTATTTCTCATCAGTTTATTATAAATTTTATCGACATTTTTTCATTTGAAAATATCAAATCCATTATAAATAAAACTTTAATTAGCTCAATTATATCAATCCTATTTTCCTTTATAATTATCTTAACATTTTTTAGAAAAAATGCGAGATAAAATTTTTCAAATTGTCGTTTTATTAATCTCTGGATTACTGGTTGTGAAATTATTTGACTTGCAAATAATTAAAAGTAGTTCTTCTGATATACTTGATAGAGCATCAATTCAAAAGGTATATGAATTTCCTGAAAGAGGTTATATATATGATAGAAATGATAAACTTATTGTTTCTAATGAACCATACTATGACCTAATGATTATTCCTAGAGATGTAGACCTAAATGACAGTACCGAAGTTTCAAAACTTTTAAAGATTCCAATTCAAACATTTAACACTAAATTCAATAAATCCAGGATTTTTTCGAATGTTAAACCTTCAGTATTCATGTCTGGAATAACAAAAAATGAGTTCGCTTCAATACAAGAAAAATTATGGAAATATGGTGGTTTTTTTATTCAAAAAAATTCTAAAAGAAAATATAATTATAAGACAGCATCGAATATTTTAGGTTACACAAGTGAAGTTAATGGCTATGAAGTAGAATCTAATCCTTACTACAAAGCAGGAGAAATGATTGGAAGACAAGGACTTGAAAAAACATACGAAGTAAAACTTAGAGGAAAAAAAGGAGTTAGATATCTTCAAAAAGATAAATTTAATAGGATAATTGGAAGTTATAATAATGGGATTTATGACTCTAGTTATGTGCCTGCAAAAAACATAAAACTAACTCTTGACATTGATCTTCAGAAATATGGCGATTCACTTTTAAAAAATAAATATGGAAGTATAATTGCTATTGAGCCGAAAACAGGTGAAATACTTGCTCTAGTTAACTCTCCAATTTATGATCCTAGTACTCTTGTTGGACGAGATCGATCTACTAACTACAATACATTAAAGTTAGATTCTATAGGAAAACCATTATTTGAAAGAGGTTTGCAAGGTCAGTATCCTCCTGGATCCACTTTTAAGTTAATTAATGCACTCATTGGTTTACAGGAAAATATTATTGATGAAAAAACTACAATTAGATGTGATTATGGTCATTTCTATGCAAAAAATTCATTCATGAAATGTCATTGTGATGAAGGAACCTATAATGATTTAAACACTGCAATTTATAACTCTTGTAATACATACTTTGCTAAGGTTTACAAGGAAACCGTTGATAATCAGACATCATCTAAAATAGGTCTTGACAAATGGAAAGAATATGTAAATTCTTTTGGAATGGGTAATTATTTAGGATATGATCATCCAACCGGAAGGCCTGGATTTATACCATCATCAGGATATTACGATAGGTGGTACAATAAATCATGGAAAGCTTCAACTACAATTTCTAATTCTATAGGTCAAGGTGAAATTTTATCGACTCCAATTCAAATGGCTAACTTGGCCGCAACTATTGCAAATAAAGGTTGGTACATATCCCCTCATTTTGTAAAAGAAATTGAAAATGATTCTATAGAAAGTAAATTTAAAGAAGTTAAAAAAACATTAATTGATGAAAAACATTATGTACCTATTATCAAAGGAATGATTGATGTTGTCGAAAAAGGGACTGCTACTAATTCAAAAATTAAAAATATTCTGATTGCTGGAAAAACAGGAACATCTGAAAACTTTATTAAAATTGATGGCGTAAGAAAACAACTGACTGACCATTCAATATTTATTGGTTTTGCTCCTGCTGATAATCCAGAAATTGCTATATGCGTGTTTATTGAAAACGGATATTGGGGAACTAGATGGGCAGCACCAATATCAAGCCTAATGATTGAAAAATATTTAAAAGGATCTGTTAGTCGTAAATGGCTAGAAAGTTATATAAAAAATGGTGATCTAACTGATGAGTACATGAAGCCATATAAATACAAAAATTTTAATATTAATGAGTAGAAATTTTATTCTTTATAAATTTGATCTACTTTCAATTGTATTAGTTTCAATTCTAATAATTTCTGGACTAATAAATATTTACTCTACAACTTATGTTTCAGATTCTGAAATGTTTTCTCTAAGTAATCCCTTTGGCAAACAATTACTTTTTATTTTATTTAGCGCAACACTCTTTTGGACAATTCTTTTTTTAAATGGTAAATTATTTCAAAAATACTCAAGTTTAATTTACTTATTTATGACTATTACTTTAATACTTGTTTTATTTTTAGGAAATGAAATAAAGGGTGCAAGTTCATGGTTTAGTTTTTTTGGATTTAGTTTTCAACCATCAGAATTTATGAAACCAGTAACTGGACTAGTTTTAGCTAAATTCTTAAGTAATATACACTCTGACTTAAAAAGAACTAAAGTTCAATTTTATAGTTTCATAATTGTTTTTATTCCTATTTCACTGATTATTCTACAACCCGACCCAGGAACTGCATTGATTTATTTTAGTTTTTTCTTTGTTTTATATATAGTTGGCCTTCCTAGTATATATATGAATGTATTTATTATATCTGTATTACTTTTTTTTATAACAATACTATTTAAGAGGAATGACATTATTTTAGTTATTACAATTTTAACTGCTTTATTAGGTTTAATTTTTTTGTACAGAAAAATAAGAATTGGAAGATTATTATTTCTGTCTATTTCATCAATTATATTCATAATTTTTGTTGATATCATTTACAATAATATTTTTGAACAAAGACATAGGGATAGATTTGAAGTTGTTCTTGGAATTACTGAAGATAATAGAGGTATAGGATATAACACTAATCAATCTCAATTAGCTTTTAAATCAGGTGGATTATCTGGCGAAGGTTTTTTAAATGGAAGTCAAACTAAAGGAAATTTTGTGCCTGAACAACATAGTGATTACATATTTGCAACCATTGGAGAAGAATGGGGATTTATAGGCACTTTCTCTATAATATTAATTTACACCTTACTTATTATGAGAATGATTAATAGAGCTAATAAACATCGAAATATTTTTAATAAAATATTTATCTACTCAGTTGCATCAATTTTTTTCTTTCAATTTTCTATTAATGTTAGCATGGTTATAGGTGTTTTTCCAACTGTTGGAATACCACTTCCGTTTATTAGCTATGGAGGATCGAGTATGGTTGCTTCTATTTTATTATTTGCAGGTTACATTAAATTTGACTCATATAAAAAAGAGAAATGGTAATTAAATTTTTATTTCTTCAGAATAATAATTAGAAATATACATAAAACTAGTAACTAAAAGCATTAGAAAAATACCAGGAATTAAAGCCAAATAAGCATTACCAAGAAGTATATATTGATAATTCTCTTTAATCATATAACCCCAACTTGGCATTGGAGGTTGAGTGCCAATCCCAAGAAAACTTAACCCACTCTCAAGCAGAATAGATGATGCAAAATTAGTTGCAGAAATAATGAAAATCGGCCCAATTATATTGGGCAAAATATGATAAATAATAATTCTAAAGTTACTTAATCCTAAAACTTTCACTGCAATAATATAATCTTTAACTTTCTCAGTCATAATTTTTCCTCTTACTATTCTAGCTACTTCTACCCATATAGAGCATCCAATCGCAATATATACTTGCCAAAATCCTTTACCTAATGAAATAGAAATTGCAATTACTAAAAGCAATGTAGGTATAGACCAAAAAACATTTATTATCCAAACAACAACCTTATCTAAATATCCTCCAAAATATCCACCAAGAACTCCAAAAAAAACTCCTAGAACAGTTGAAATCAATACCGCCATTAAACCAATAGATAATGAAACTCTCGTCCCTAACATAACTCTACTAAACAAATCTCTTCCATAAATATCAGTACCAAATAAAAATATCCTTTCCTCAACATAATTATCAAGGATATAATTTAAATCTGAAGACTCAAAAACATTTAAATCAATTAGTTTTTCAACTGACTCATCATCATTAGTTACCAATTTTAAATTTAGCTGATCACCAACAGTATTTAGATCTGAGATAGGATATTCGTTATAGATTTTTTCAAAACCTATGAAAAAATCAAAAAAACTCTTATTGTAATTTTTTACTGGAACTTTTATAATTTTTGTTCTAAATCCAGGCTTTTCAGACTGAATTATCAGATTCATAGAGTTAGCATGAGTAGTTTTATCAGGAATTAAAAAGTAAGTAAACAATGCTGCAAAAAAACAAAAACCTATATACAGAAATGAAAGTCTTAAAGGAATGTTTTTTTTCACATCTATTGACTTTATTTATTGCTCACTATTGATTCAGAATTACTGTTAATTAAACTTATTTGTTTCAAAATATTTACTCCTTCACTTATATAAATATCTTTAGTAAGGTTTTTATGCCAACGATTTCTGTTACTTAAAAGTTCTTTATTTGACATAATATAATCTTTTTCAGACTTGAGCAATTTAAAATTTAGATCATTTGAATATTTAGACAAAGATTCAAATTCCTTTGTTATATTTTTATTCTGGTCAAGATAATTTTGGTAAGTCAAGAATTTTAATGGAATTGTTTTATTTTTCTGCTGTTTTTCAATCCAATCGGCTCTTTTGCTAATTAATTTTAAATAATTATTATCATTAACTCTTCTTTGAGCATTTGATGAAATAAATTCTAAACTACCTTTATTGATCCATGGATTATACATTGCTGGATCTATTTTATCCCATTCTAGTGGATTTTCTTCATCTTTTTCACCATTAAATATGTGCATGTAGCTATCAGGAACAATTACATCACTTTTAACTCCTTCCAATTGAACAGATTCTCCATTAATTCTATAAAACTTATCAGTTGTAATTTTTAAAGCACCTAAATCAAAATCTGAGTTTGAAATGAATTTATTTAAATCAATTACATTTTGAACTGTACCTTTGCCAAATGTTTTTTTACTTCCTAATATCACAGCTCTCTCATAATCTTGAAGCGCTGCAGCAAGAATTTCTGAAGCAGACGCTGACATCTCATTAATGAGAACTACTAAAGGTCCATCCCAAACAATTTCAGAATTTCTATCATATAAAACTTGTTTTTTGTTTCCTATCGATTTTACCTGAACTATTGGACCTTTTTCAATAAACAAACCAGTCATGTCTACAACAGACTGTAATGACCCTCCTCCATTATTTCTCAAATCTAAGATAAGACCTTCAATACCATTGTTCTTTAATTTGATAATTTCGTTCTTAACATCCTCAGCAGAATTCCTGTTTTTATAATTAGAAAAATCGACATAAAACTTCGGAAGTGAAATGTATCCATACTTAATATCATCTTCTTCAATTAAAGTAGATTTTGCATACAATTCCTCTAATTCAACCAGAGCCCTTGTAATTTGAACTTTCTTAATCGAACCATCAAGTTTTTTTACAGTAAGTGAAACGATAGATTTCTCAGGACCTTTTATTAGCTTTATTGCATCATCAATTTTCATCCCAATGATATCAACTGGTTCTTCATTCTCTTGGGCAACTTTGATTATAATATCACCAACATCTAATAATTTATCTTTCCATACAGGACCACCAATAATGATTTCAACAACTTTGATATTTCCTTCGGTTTTGGTTAATCTAGCTCCAATTCCTGTAAATTTTCCTGAAATATTTACATCAAATCTTTCTTTATCCTCAGGTTGAAAATAATAAGTATGAGGGTCGAGTTGTGTTAGAAAGGCATTTATATAATTAGAATACCAATCATCTCTGTCAAGATCTGTAATAAATTCAAAATAATCCTCAGTATTTTTCTTAACTATAGCTATAGATTCATTATAAATTCTATCATTAATTACACTTAAAGTATCTCCTAATTTTAAAGAAGCGATATCAAGAGTTGAAAATTTTAATTGTTTTCTCCATCTATTTTTAATTTCTGACTTTGATTTTGCATATTCCTTTTTTTCAAAATCTAAATCTATATTTTCATTCAAATTAAAATTGAATTTGTTATTAACTATCTCATTGTAATAAGATTTTGCTTCTTCAATTCTAATCTTTGATCGTTGGTAAACAAGATTAAAGAACGTTAGATCGTATTCTTTAATTTGATCATCTAGCAAGTATTTATATCTTTCAAATTCTCTTATATCTGACTTTAAAAAGAATCTTTTTTGATTATCCAATTGCTTAATAAAGGCATAATATAAATTTTTAGATAAATTATCATCAATGGAAATTTTTTTATAGTGCCCCTTTTCAACAACATACTTTACAACTTCCATTAGCAATCTATCTTTATTAGGATCTGAAAACTTTTTGTTGGTTAATGCAAAACCAATAAGTAAAAGAGGAAAGATTACAAATAAGTAGTTAGATCTCAGCTTCATATAATTTATAAATGTAAATAAATATTACAGAAATAATGTTTACTTAAATTAGTTTTACTTCTTTCTTTAAGGATTTACTTACTTTTGTTCAAAAATTAGACCACGAATGTCAAAAAAACCTTTAATTCTTGTAACAAATGATGATGGAATAACTGCTCCAGGAATCAGAGCACTGATTTCAGTTATGAACGAAATTGGAGACGTAGTAGTCATAGCACCTGATAGTCCCCAATCTGGCATGGGACATGCTATCACAATAAATTCAACTTTGGAGTGTAATAAAATAACTATAGATAGTGGTCCTCAGATAGAATATTCGTGCTCCGGAACTCCAGCAGATTGTGTTAAATTAGGTATCAATGAGATTCTTCAAAGAAAACCTGATTTATGTGTTTCTGGTGTTAATCATGGTTCAAACTCATCAATAAATGTTATATATTCTGGAACAATGAGCGCGGCAATAGAAGCCAGCATTGAGGGTGTTCCAGCCATAGGTTTTTCCCTTTTAGACTATAATTGGGATGCAGAATTCTCACATATAAAGGAATATATAAAAAATATTACGTTAAATACTCTTCAGGAAGGACTTCCAAAAGGGATAACTTTAAATGTAAATTTTCCAAAACTTAGTCATGATAAGATTAAAGGCATAAAAATTTGTAAACAAGCTGATACGTATTGGATTGAAAAATTTGATAAAAGAAAAAACCCTCAAGGGAAAGAATATTATTGGCTAACAGGTGAATTTGTAAATAAAGATCAATCAGAGGATTCAGATGAATTTGCTCTTTTAAATGGGTATATTTCTATTGTTCCAGTAAAGCATGATCTAACAGACTATGAATCAATAAATAAAATCCAAAGCTGGAATTTGTAAATGAAATACTTTATTATTTCTGGTGAGCCCTCAGGTGATTTACATGGATCAAAATTAATTAAAGGTATTCTAAAATCTGATCCAAAAGCTAAAATTGCATTTTGGGGTGGTGATTTAATGGAAAAAGCAGGAGGTAAACTTTTAACTCACTACAATGAATTAGCTTTCATGGGGTTTATTGAAGTTATTCTTAACATTTTTAAAATTTTAAAAAATTTTAAAAAATGCAAGAAAGATATATTAAACTTCAACCCTGATAAAATAATTTATATTGATTATCCAGGTTTCAATTTAA
>JAYOKR010000011.1:0-3344 GCA_038119895.1 Flavobacteriaceae bacterium | reverse complement strand
TTAAACTTCAACCCTGATAAAATAATTTATATTGATTATCCAGGTTTCAATTTAAGAATGTGCAAATGGTCTAAAAAAAGAGGTTTTAGGAATTATTATTACATAAGTCCTCAAGTTTGGGCTTGGAAAGAGAAAAGAGCAGAAATCATTAAAAAATACATTGATGAATTTTATGTAGTTCTCCCATTTGAAAAAAATTATTTTAAGAAAAAACACAATATTAACTCAAATTATTTTGGTCATCCTCTAATTGATGATATAGAAAATTTTGAACCACAATTAATTTCTTTCAATAAAAAACCTATTATTTCAATTTTGCCAGGCAGTAGAAAACAAGAAATAGAAAAAATACTTTACAGAGTCATTGATGTGTGTCAATTCTTCCCAGAATTTCAATTTGTTGTTGCTGGTGTAAAACATATTGACAGTGAAATTTATAATAATATTATCTCTAGGTCTAATTCAAAGATTGAAATTATATATGACAACACTTATTCACTATTAAAATCTTCAAAACTTGCTATCGTTACTAGTGGAACAGCAACACTTGAAACTGCATTATTAAATATACCTCAAATGGTTTGCTATGTAACAAATCCTATTAATATTTTCTTAGCAAAAATTCTAATAAAAATCAAGTTTATTTCATTAGTGAATTTAATTTTTGATAAAAAAGTAATAAATGAATTTATTCAATCTGATGTAAATCTCACGAATATCAAAAATGAAATAAACTTATTACTTGGTCAGAAAGGGGAAAGAATTAAGGAGGAATACAAAAGCTTAAGAAAAAGCTTAGGAAACAAAGGTGTTAGCGAAAGAATATCTGCTCACATAGTTAATAATTAACAGACGATATTGATAATCTTATTTGGAACAAAAATTATTTTTTTTATTTCACGATCATTAATTATCTCAATAACTGATTGATTATTCTTTAGAATATTTTCAACTTCTTCTTGACTAATTCCTAATGGCAATACAATTTGATACTTAAGTTTTCCATTAACAGAAACAGGATATTTTTTTTCAGTTTCAATTAAATATTTAGGATTATGAACTGGATATTCCTCATCGGCAATCGAATTATCATGACCTATAACATTCCATAATTCCTCAGAAATATGAGGAGCAAAGGGTGATAGCAGAACAATTAAATCTTCTAAAACTGTTCTTGAATGACATTTTGTTTCATTAAGCTTATTAACTAAAATCATTAAAGCACTAACACATGTATTGAAAGAAAAAGATTCAATATCCTCATTGATTTTTTTTATTGTTCCATGAAGTGCCTTTAGGGATTCTTTATCTGGCTCAGATTCACTAATGACCAATTCATTATCATTGAAAAACAATCTCCATACTTTATTCAAAAAATTATATACACCAGAAATACCATTAGTATTCCAAGGCTTAGATTGTTCAATAGGTCCTAAAAACATTTCATATAATCTTAATGTGTCAGCTCCATAATTATCACAAATATCATCTGGATTAACAACATTGAACTTTGATTTAGACATTTTTTGGACTTCTCTGTCAACTTTAAATACTTTATTCATAATAAACTCAGCATTTTTAAACTCTGGTTGCCAAGCTTTAAATTGATCAATATTTAATTCATTATTACTATTTACAATTGATACGTCTACATTTAATTTTTGTACTCTATGATTTTCAGCAAGTTCTGCAGAAATATATTCACCAGTTTCAATTTTTCTGTTAACTAATGCAGAATCACCCAAAATCATACCTTGATTGATTAGTTTCTTAGCATATATTTCTGTTGGCACTAAACCTAAGTCAAATAAAAACATCTGCCAAAATCTAGAGTAGAGCAAGTGGCCTGTAGCATGCTCACTTCCCCCCAGATAAATATCAACTTCTCTCCAATACTCTAAAGATTCTTTAGAAGCAAAACTTTCCTCATTGTTGGCATCCATATATCTATTAAAATACCATGAACTTCCGGCCCAGCCTGGCATTGTATTAAGTTCTAACCTGAATATTGTTTTATTATCAATAAGTTTATTTGAAACTACTTTTTTATTTTTCACATCCCAAGCCCATTTATCTGCATTTCCTAAAGGCGGATCACCATTTTCAGTTGGTAAATAATTTTTTACATATGGAAGCTCAAGTGGAAGAGATTCAATTTCTATAGCCTTAGGTAAATCATTTACATAATATATTGGTATAGGTTCACCCCAAAACCTCTGTCTGCTAAAAACCGCATCCCTTAACTTGAAATTAATAGTTTTATTACCACTGGCAATTTCATTTAATTTTTCACAAGAAAGCTCAAAAGCTTCATTGAAATTTAAATTATTTAAAAACTCTGAATTATCAATCAGGAAGTTTTCTTTTGACTCATAAGCAGAATCTTCTATGCTTATATCTTTAAAAATATTTTTGACAGGAAGATCAAAATGTTTAGCAAATAAGAAATCTCTTTGATCACCACAAGGAACTGCCATAACTGCCCCCGTTCCGTATGTAGCAATTACATAATCAGAAATCCATATTGGCATCTTATTCCCAGTAAATGGGTGTATTGCATAACTTCCAGTGAAACAACCAGAAATTGTTTTAATATTAGATATTCTGTCTCTTTCACTTTTTTTACTTGAAATTTCAATGTAGTTGTTTACATCATTTTCTTGGTTTGAAGTTGTTATTTTCGAAACTAAGTCGTGTTCTGGTGCAAGAGTTATGAAAGTTGCACCAAAAATAGTATCTGGACGAGTAGAAAAAACCTCAATAGAATCTTCAGAATTTTCAACTGAAAATTTAATCATTGCTCCTTTAGATTTTCCTATCCAATTTCTTTGCATTTCTTTTAATGGATCTGGCCAGTCAATAATTTCTAATCCACTTAACAATCTTTCCGAATACTCAGAAATTCTTATACTCCATTGTCTCATTTTTTTTCTAACAACTTCATATCCTCCTCTCTGAGATAATCCATCAATTACTTCATCATTAGCTAGAACAGTTCCTAACTTGGGACACCAGTTTACATCTGTTTCTGAAATATATGCTATTCTAAACTCTTGAAGAATATCTTCTTTTTCATGATCGTTAAAATCAACCCATTCATTATTGGTAAATTCTCTATCATAATCAATCACATAATCACTTCCTTTTTCTGAAAAACCTTCTTTTAAATCTTGAATAGATCTGGCTTTTTTTAATTTTTTATCGTACCAACTGTCAAATAATAGTGTAAACATCCATTGCGTCCACTTATAATAATTTTTTTCTGATGTTCTTAGTTCTCTTGACCAATCAAAAGAAAAACCCATTCTATCAAGCTGTTCCCTATATCTGTTAATATTTTCTTC
>JAYOKR010000010.1:0-38358 GCA_038119895.1 Flavobacteriaceae bacterium | reverse complement strand
ATGGCAGAGTGGTCGAATGCGGCGGTCTTGAAAACCGTTGAGGGTCACACCTCCGGGGGTTCGAATCCCTCTTTCTCCGCAAAAGCCCTTGTAAGTCATTGATTTACAGGGGTTTTTATTAGCTAGTAATTAATAGTTAAATTTGAGTATGCTTTCACATAAAGAAAAACAACTAATTAAAAAAGAAGAAACATTTTGTTCTAATACATACAATCCTCTTCCTGTTGTATTAAAAAAAGGAAAAGGCGTGTATGTTTGGGACGTTCACTGCAAGAAGTATTTAGATTTTTTATCCTCTTACTCTGCAGTTAATCAAGGGCATTGTAATAGAAAAATTTTAAGGTCATTTACTAGACAAGCAAGAAGATTAACTCTTACTTCAAGGGCTTTTTACAACAGTGAACTTGGAGACTCACTAGAATATATAACTAAAACTTTTGGTTATGATAAAATGCTTCCAATGAACTCTGGAGCTGAAGCTGTTGAAAGTGCAATTAAAATATGTAGAAAATGGGGGCATGAAGTAAAAGGAATTAAAAAAGATTTTGCTAAAATAATTACATGTAAGGGTAATTTTCATGGCAGAACAACAACAATTATATCATTTTCATCTAGTAAAGGAAGTAAAGAAAATTTTGGTCCACTAACACCAGGATTTGAAATAATAGATTATAACAACATCAAACAACTTGAAGATGTTCTTATAAAAGATAAGAATATTGCAGGTTTTTTAGTTGAACCAATTCAAGGTGAAGGAGGTGTAGTTGTTCCAGATGATGGTTATCTATCTAAAGCAAAGAAGTTATGTGAAAAATATAATGTATTATTCATTGCAGATGAAATTCAAACAGGTATTGGAAGAACTGGAAAGCTACTTGCTAGCTGGCATGAAGATATTGTTCCAGATATAGTTATACTTGGAAAAGCATTATCTGCTGGTTTTTATCCTGTTTCAGGTGTATTAACATCAAAAGAAATTATGAGTGTTATGCAAGTTGGATCACATGGGTCTACTTTTGGTGGAAATCCTCTTGCAGGTGTAGTTGCAAAAGCTTCAATCAAGTATACTTTAGAATATAAGCTTTCAGAAAATGCAGAAAATCTCGGTAAAATTTTTAGAGATGGTTTGCAAGAAATAAAATCCAGAAGAAAAATAATTAAAGGGATTCGAGGGAAAGGATTATTAAATGCAATAATTTTAGATTGTGATATTAAATCAAAAATCCCTTGGAAAATATGCCTTAGTATGAAAGACAATGGTTTATTAGCAAAGCCAACCCAGGGAAATAAAATTAGATTTGCCCCCCCCCTAGTAATAAATAAGAGACAAATAAAAAAAGCTTTAAAAATTATTGATCTAAGCTTAAGTGAATTCTAAACTATCATTAAATATTGTTGATGAAGTATCACAACTTTCCAAAGTGATAGTTGGTCAAGCTAATAATTTTATAAAACCCGATATTTCTGATCTATATGATCCAACATCAAAATTTCATTTAAATAACAACACATACCCTAAAAAAAAAGATTTAATAGAAGAACTTGATTCTTACAAGAAAGCTCTTAGAGAAAATAATGTTGATGTAATTGAACTCGATTCTGTTAAGGATTGTAATCAAATATTTGCTAGAGATATAGGTTTTGTTATTGATGATTTCTTTTTTATCTCAAATATACTTCCTCATCGTCAGAATGAAATTAAAGGTTTAAAATCTATCATAAATATGATTGATAAAGAAAAGATCATCAGGCTTGAAGAAGATATTCATGTAGAAGGAGGAGATATTATTGTAGGAAAAGATAAATTGTATATTGGTTATTATGATGAATCAGATTATGAACAACAAATTACAGCAAGAACAAATTTCAATGCAATTGTTTTTTTTAAAAGTTTTTTTCCAAAAAAAGATATTGTTCCATTGAAATTAAAAAAGTCCTCAATAGATCCTGAAAAGAATGCTTTACATTTAGATTGTTGTTTTCAACCTGTTGGAAATAAATATGCTGTAATATGTAAAGATGGTTTTTATAATTCTAGCGACTACAACTCACTTGTTAAAGAGTATGGTGTTGATAATGTTTTAAATATAACATCAAAAGAAATGAGTGGAATGCTTTGTAATTTTTTTTCTATTTCAGAAAAGATTGTTATTTCTGATTATAAATTCAATAAGTTAAATACTTGGCTTGAAGAAAGGAACATAAAAGTTGTAAAAGTAAAATTAAATGAAGTTGGTAAGCAAGGTGGGTTGTTTAGATGCTCAACATTACCATTAATAAGATTGTGATGATATTAACCAGTAAAATTTTAATGGTTAAACCAAATAATTTCAGATCCAATGAAGAAACTATAGTTAATAATTTTTTTCAAGAAAAAAGTCTTTTAATTTCAAATAGTGTATTAAATAAGATCGCAAGAAAAGAATTTAGTCAATTTGTAAGAAAATTAGAAGAACACAAAATTGAGGTTGAAGTAATTGAAGGTTCTAAAACTCTGAACAATCCAGATGAAATTTTTCCAAACAATTGGATTGTATTGGATCAAAATAAAATTGGAATTTTTCCGATGTTTGCTAAAAACAGAAGATCTGAAGTTAATTATGATTTAATTAAAAAAATTAATAGTAATGGTGATTATAAAATTTATGATTATACAAAATATGCTGATTCAGACATCTTCTTGGAAGGAACAGGAAGTTTTGTGTTAGACAGAACTAATAGAATTGCATATTGTTCTATCTCAGAAAGATCTTCAAAAAAATTGTTTATAAAATTTTGTTCAGATTTTAATTACAATCCAATTTCTTTCAAAGCATATCACACACACAATAATGAAAGAAAATTAATTTACCACACAAATGTAATGATGAGTTTAGGTGCTGGTGCTTCAGTAATTTGTCTCGATTCAATAGACAGTTTGCAGGAAAGAAATTTAGTTAAACAAAAACTTAAAGAGAGAAACAGAATTATTGAGATTTCTGAAAATCAAGTTAAAGATTTTGCTGGAAACATAATTGTATTAAAATCAAAAGATAATGTAATCAAGTTTGTTATTAGTGAGACTGCTTACAATTCGCTTTCATCATCACAAATCAATCAAATTAATTGTATTGGTGATTTTGTAATTGGATCCATTCCAAATATTGAAAAATACTCAGGTGGAAGTGTTAGGTGTATGATTGCAGAAATTTTCTAATATATTTAACAACAATTAGTACATTTATGAAATGAAAAAAATCTTCGCTCTATTATTTTTCCTTGGGTTGTATGGTCAAAACTTCAATACTACAAATTTTGATATTGATTCAAATTTTAACATAATACAAAACCAAATTACTGCTGAATATTCCAAAAAAGTCATTAATTATTCGGGGAATAGATATTATTTTAAAGAACCACAAAACGCTTTGGTTTTTTTATTTGACGGTGAAAAACCGATAAATGTTAAAACCAATTATAACCTTTTAGAGCAAACTTTTGATATTGATACAGAAAACAACAAAACACTAAAACTATTATCAAATAAAGTAAGTAAAGTAAGTTTTACAGAAAAAAACTTTATTTCTTTAAAGGGAAAATTTTATGAGCTTATATCTGAAAATGATAATTTTTCACTTATCGCAGATACGTTTTTAGAATTATATGAACCTAGTTATACTGCTGGAATACAAGAAAAACCTGAACCAACCTATCGAAGAAATAATTCACTTCTTTTATATGTTGATAATAAAATGAAAAAAATTGAAAGAAGAAAGAACTTTTTATTGTCTATGTTTCAAAAAACCATTTCAAAAGAAATTAATAGCTACATAAAAAAGAATAAAATATCACCTAGTGATAATAAAGATCTATCTAATTTATTTCTTGAATTTTTTGATTATCTAAAATTTTAATTTATTTATGGAAACACAAGAATATGTTATAGAATTTCTTTCAGAAGAATGGATAAGAAATATCATTGTCACTACAATTTTTATATTCTTATATCTTTTTCTTGGCAAATTTGTAAGTATAAAGAACAGATTAACTTATGCTAAGATTATATCATTTGTGTTAATTTTTATAACATTAACAAATCATGGTAGACTTATATTAAATGGTAATTGGAATATTAGTGAAAACTTACCTCTGCAATTATGTAGTATTTCTAATTTAATAGCTTGTACTATTTTATTTATTCCAAAAAATAAAACTCTCTTTGAGTTTCTTTTTTATGCTGGTATCATTGGTGCTATTCAAGCTTTTTTAACTCCTCAGATTAATTATTATGATGATTCACTATACAGATATATTGAGTATCACGTAACTCATGCGGGAATCATTTTATTACCAATCTATATGTTTCAACATCTAAATTATAAGTTAAGAAAATATTCATGGCTTAAAATGCTACTTTATTTAAATATACTTGTGGCTATTATAATGCCTCTAAACTTTCAAATTGACTCTAATTACATGTATATAGCATATCCACCAGAGGTAAATAATCCATTAATAATTGGTGAATGGCCATACTATATTCTATTCTGGGAGATCATTGTTCTAATGTTTACTTACTCTCTTTACGTAATTAGTACAAGAAAAAAAGTATGAAAACCCCAATAGAAGTTTTTTCTGAATGGGTTGATATTGGAAAAGATGAAGGAATGGAAAAAAACCATTACATGCCTGTAATGGAAATGATAAAACTCTATAATGTAAGTAATGCATATTCATTTGTAGATGCAGGATGCGGAAATGGATGGTTAGTTAGATATTTATTAGAAAACACAAAGTGCATCAATGGAGTTGGAGTGGATGGTTCCAAAAAAATGATAAAAAAAGCAAGATCTCTTGATAATCTTGGAACATACTGCAATGCTGATTTGTTCAGTTGGAATCCTAAAAACAAGGTTAATGTTGTGTTTTCAATGGAAGTCTTATATTACTTTGAAAATCCACAAGCATTAATAAAAAAAATACATGACAATTGGTTATTAAAAAATGGAAGATTTATCATGGGAATTGATTATTATTTTGAAAATATTTCATGCCATGACTGGCAAGAAAAAACTAAAGTAAACATCATGAAACTTCATTCAATTGGGGAGTGGTTAAGTTTTTTTAAAAGATCAGGATTTAAAAATATTAATTACAAACAAGTTTGTAAGGAAAAAAACTGGGAAGGAACCCTGGTAGTTTATGGTGATAAAATTTAATCGTTAATTGAATTAATCCCTCCTTTTATATTATAAATTTTTGAATAGCCATTTTCTACAAGAAACTGCGCAGCTAATCCACTTCTTCTTCCCGACCTGCATATAAGAAATATATTTTCCTCTTTATCAAGATTTAATAAATTTTCGTAAAAATCGTCTTTATAGAAATCTATCTGGATGAAATCATCAACACTTTTTATTGAAATTTCCTCATCACTTCTAACATCAATCAAAATTTTATTTGATTCAAAATTTAAAAAAAAGTTATAATCAACTTGACTATAGGTGATTTGACTACAAGAGATAAAATTTTGTAGCATTAACATAGGAATTAAGAATTTTAAATACTTATTAAACATTTTTTTATTCCTGAATAACCTTTACTTACATTAACTAAATTATTAAATCCATTTTTCTTCATCAGTGATGCAGCTATCATACTTCTGTAACCACCTGCACAATGGATATAATATTTATTGTTTTGATTAAGTTTATTTAAATTATTTTCTAAAGTTTTTAATGGAATTTTTATAGAATTATCTAACGATGAAGAATTTATTTCTCCTTCATTTCTAACATCCAAAATCTTAATTTCATTCATTATATTAACAAATTCATCAGGTGAAATATTCTCTACACTTTGTGTTTCATAACCATTTTCAATCCAACTTTTAATGCCACCAGATAAATAACCTATATAATTATCAAAACCTACTCTTGATAATCTTGTGAATACTTCATTTTGTCTTTCATCATCAACTACAATTAAAATTTTAATTTTAATATTCTTTAAAATTTCTCCCACCCATGGAGCAAAACTACCATCTATTCCAATGTAGATGGAATTTGGAATATGACTATTACTAAATTTTTCTGGGGATCTTGTGTCTAGAATTATGACTTCATCACTTTCAATAATTTTTTTGAAATCTGAAGGAGCTATTGAATTTGAGTTAGTTAAAAGAATTTTATCTATATCACTATAGCCATTAATATTTAATGATACATTTGACGGAAAATATTCAGGTGCAGCAGGTAAATCTTTTGTTAAAATATCAATAAACTCCTCTCTATTGCATGATCCATTTAGTGCGTAATTTATTTTTTTTTGATTACCAAGAGTATCAAAAGTAATTTTCATCATATTCTTCCCACAAGCTGAACCTGCACCGTGAGCTGGATAGACAATTACATCGTCATCTAAAACTGATATTTTATTTTGTATTGAATCAAATAACATTCCTGCTTGCAGTTCAGGGTTAATCTCAGCATTAACTTGAGCTAAATCTGGTCTACCAACATCGCCTAAGAACAAAGTATCCCCAGTGAAAATACAGTAATCTTTATCCTCAGAATCCTTTAAAAGATATGTTACACTCTCAAGTGTATGTCCAGGTGTATGTAGAACCTTTATAGTAAGATCGCCTATAGTAAATTCATCATAATCATTAGCTATAACACATTCATAATTTGGTTTTGCATTAGGTCCAAAAATAATTTTTGAGTTTGTTTTTTTCGATAATGTTAAATGTCCACTAACAAAATCAGCATGAAAATGTGTTTCAAATACATACTTAATTTTAGAATTGTTATTTCGTGCTTTCTTTATATATAAATCAACTTCTCTAATAGGGTCGATAATAGCAGACTCACCCTTACTTTCAATATAATATGATGCTTGGAATAAGCATCCTGTATATATTTGTTCAATAATCATTTTTCAAAATTACTAATATTATTAATATCAATTTCATAATTTAAGAACATGAAACATGGAGTTATTAAAGAAAGTGTAGTAGCTGTAAGGTCAAAAAACGATAGTAAAAGTGAGATGATTAATCAACTATTTCTTGGTGAAACTTTTAAGGTAAAAGAGAATAATAAAAAGTGGGTAAAAATTACTTCGTTTTTAGATAATTATGATGGATGGATTGAAAAAAACAGTTTAATTTTTATTTCAGAAAAAGATTTCAAATCACTTAATTCTAACGTTATAATTAACAAAACTGAATCCAATCTCATCACTCCAGATGGCTCAAAAATGATAATTCCAATTGGTTGTCAAGTAAGTTCTGCTGATTATTTGAATCTTAAAAGAATTGAAACAGAAAGTAATTCTTCAGATTTGAATATTTTTTTAAATAGTCCATACATGTGGGGTGGCAAAACAAAATTTGGAATTGATTGTTCAGGACTGTCACAAATCTATTTCAGAACTAAAAACAAATTTATTGATAGAGATGCAAAAGACCAGTATAAATTAGGAACTGAAATTAAGAAGATTGATAAAGCGGAAAAAGACGATCTATGCTTTTTTGGAGATTCAAAGGATAATATAACTCACGTCGGAATATACTTAGGATCAAGAAAAATTTTACATGCCTTTAACAGAGTGAGAATAGATATATTAAATGAAAAAGGAATCATAAATTCAGACTCCCTGGAATTTACTCATAAACTCCAGGGAATCAAAAGGCTAATTTAACCTTGAATTTCGTCAATCTTTGCGCTTACATCTTTGAATTTATCATTTTCACCTAGAACTCCGTAGATATTTTTTAAAGTATTCAAAGCTTCAACATTTGTTGGAGAAACTTCAACAAGTTTTTCAAGATATGGAATACATTGTTTATATAAATTCTCTCTTTCAACTTTCAGCTCATCATATCGTATATTGTCTTTTTTTGAAGTTCCTAAATTATTCATTTCATCAACTATAGCTTGTTCACCATCTAAAATTACAGAAACCAGATTTAGATATGCATCAACATAATCTGGTATGAATTCAATAGCTTTTTTGTAATATTCTAAAGCTGAGTTATTTTCACCTTGTTCAGATGAAATAACTCCAAGATTATAATATAGAATTCCATTTTCAGGATCTTTAGTGATTGCTAACTCCATTAACTCCTTGAATTTTTTTCTATATAAATCTCTTTCACTCTCATCATCTGAATTATTACTAATTCTTATATATAAATCAGCCTCATTAAGTATTAAGCTTGTATCCTCAGGCTGTATTGATCTTGCTTCTTTGATCGCTTCAATAGCAACATCATTTTTCCCTTGCTGAACATATATAAGTGCAATATTTTTAACAATCTCGGGGTATCTAGACTCAGTTTGACCAACTCTTGGGTTTGAATAGTCTTTCGAACTCTTTAATAAATCAAATTCTGTTTCAGAAACTTTTTCCTCCTGACCAGTTTCATTATTAGTAATAAAATATTCGTCAATAACACCAGTGTAATTATTTTCTTTAAGTTCAATATAATATTCGAGTGCATTATCATATTCTTTTGAATTTACAGCACTTCCCGCTGCGTAATAGAGATAATCTTTGTTTTTTTCTTTATTCATTCTGTAAGCCATGATTAACTTGTCTGACGCTTCTGAATAATTAGAATTCCTATTATCTTCAACAGCTGAGTTTATAATTGAAGTTTCAATTTGACTGTACAAAAAATCAAATTCAGTTTTAATAACCGTGGAATAATCTGAATCATTGATTGATTTTAGCTTATCATATGCTGTAATAGCATCACTAAATTTTCCCAACTCATTTGATACTTTTGTTAAATAAAAGTAATACTGTGCTTTAGTTTTATCATCACTAACTTCAACGAGAGAACTAATTGCTTCAAGATCACTTTCAGCCTCATTAAAAAAGGATTCTGAAATTAGTTTACTTATCTGTCTTAATTCCTTTTTTTGAGAGAAGGAATTAGAACAAATAATTAACATAAATAAAATTGCTAGTTTTTTCATAATATAATTTTAGTTTATTTGATTATCATCTACGACTTCAATATCTTCTAAATCTTGCACCTCCTCATCATCTAAGACAACTTTAGCTACAGCTGCAATAGAATCATTTTCTTTGATATTAATTAATTTAACACCTTGTGTTGCTCTACCCATAACTCTTAAATCATTAACTTCCATTCTTATTGCTATTCCAGATTTATTGATAATCATCAAATCATCTCCATCAGAAACGTTTTTAATGGAAACCAAACTGCCTGTTTTTTGAGTAATAGATATAGTTTTTACTCCTTTTCCACCCCTATTGGTAATTCTATAATCCTCAAGACTGGATCTCTTTCCATATCCATTTTCAGAAACAACCAAAATATCACTATCCATATCATTTACTGAAATCATTCCAATTACTTCATCATTAGAATCTTTTAATCTAATTCCTCTAACTCCTGATGCATTTCTACCCATCGGTCTAGTCTTACTTTCTTCAAATCTTATACATTTTCCAGATTTAACCGCAATAAGTACTTGTGAATTTCCAGTAGTTAATTTTGCTTCTAAAAGTTCATCATTTTCCTTAATAGTTATTGCATTTATACCATTTGATCTTGGTCTGGAGTATTGTTCGAGAGATGTTTTTTTAACTTGACCAAGCTTAGTACACATGATAACAAAATGATTATTAATATATTCTTCATCTTTTAAATCTTGTGTACAAATAAATGCTTTTACCTTATCATCAGGTTCAATATTTACAAGGTTTTGTATTGCTCTACCTTTAGAAACTTTACTTCCTTCAGGAATCTCATAAACTCGCATCCAAAAACATCTACCCTTTTGGGTAAAAAACAACATATACTGATGATTAGTACCAACGAATAAATATTCAAGAAAATCTTCACTTCTGGTTGTAGAACCTTTTTGACCAACTCCTCCTCTATTTTGCGTTTTGTATTCTGCAAGTGGTGTTCTTTTAATATAACCAGCATGAGATATTGTAATAACAACTTTTTCATCAGGAATCATATCCTCAATACTTAATTCTCCACCTGATAATTCTATTATAGATCTTCTTTCATCACCATGTTTTTCTTTAACCTCAAGCAGTTCTTCTTTAATGATTGACATTCTACGTTCTTTATTTTCAAGGATATCTTTTAAATCATTAATTAATTTTAAAAGTTCGGCATGTTCATTTCTAAGTTTGTCTTGCTCTAAACCGGTTAATTGTCTTAACCTCATTTCAACTATTGCTTTAGATTGAATATCAGTTAAATTAAATTCCTTTATTAAATTTGACTTAGCGTCCTCTGCATTTGGTGAAGCTTTAATTATCTCAATTACTTTGTCAATATTATCAGAGGCAATTATTAATCCTTTTAATATATGAGCACGTTCCTCAGCCTTATTTAAATCAAATCTTGTTCTTCTAACAACAACATCATGCCTATGATCTACAAAGTGAGATATCATTTCTTTTAAATTTAAAAGTTTAGGCCTTCCTTTGACTAAAGCAATATTATTTACACTAAATGAAGATTGAAGTGCTGTGTATTTAAAAAGGGTATTTAATACAATATTTGGAACAGCATCTCTCTTGAGTACATAAACAATTCTCATCCCCTTTCTATCAGATTCATCTCTAATGTTTGAAATACCCTCAATCTTTTTATCATTAACAAGTTGAGCAGTCTTTTGAATCATATCAGCCTTATTAACTTGATAAGGTATTTCAGTAACAACAATACATTCCCTACCATTAACTTCTTCAAAGTTTGCAGTGGCTCTAATAACTACTCTTCCTCTTCCAGTATGGAAGGCTTCCTTTACACCATTATAACCGTAAATTACACCTCCAGTTGGAAAATCAGGAGCCTTAATATGAGTGATTAATTCATCAATTTCAATATTGTTATTATCAATGTATGCTACCGTACCATCAATTACTTCAGAAAGGTTATGAGGAGGCATGTTAGTTGCCATTCCTACTGCGATTCCAGAAGCACCATTGACTAATAGGCTTGGAATTTTTGTAGGTAATACAGTTGGTTCTTTAAGTGAATCATCGTAATTAAGTTGAAAATCTACTGTATCTTTTTCAAGATCTTCAACCATTTCCTCAGAGATTTTTTTCAATCTAGCTTCAGTATATCTCATAGCGGCAGGACTATCTCCATCGATTGAACCGAAATTTCCTTGACCATCAACTAACATATATCTCAAACTCCACTCTTGAGCCATTCTAACCATTGTGTCATAAACTGAGCTGTCACCGTGTGGATGATACTTACCTAAAACTTCACCAACAATAAAAGCAGATTTTTTATGTTTACTATTAGATCTTAAACCCAATTCACTCATTCCATATAAAACTCTTCTATGAACTGGTTTTAGACCATCTCTTACGTCTGGAAGGGCCCTAGAAACAATAACAGACATTGAATAATCAATGTAGGCTGATTTCATAGCATCCTCAATGTTAATCGGTATTAATTTTTCTCCGTTGGACATAGTTTATTGTTTATCGAGTAAATATAATTATTAGACAGTAATTTTTTTCTGTAAATAATTATGGATTTTAGTAAACTTATTAACATTTATGTTAAATTTTTTTTGTAACAATTTATATTTATTTTTAATTATTAATTTTATAAAATGGATGATAATTTTTCCTCGAGAGTAAAAGACGTAATAACTTACAGTAAAGAAGAAGCTATAAGGTTAGGCCATGATTTTATTGGAACTGAACACCTTTTATTGGGAATTTTGAGAGATGGAGGTGGGAAAGCAATTAAAATCTTGAAATCTTTAGCTATAGATCTTGATTTTTTGAGAAAGAAGATTGAAATTTTAAGCCCACCTAATCCAATAATGAATTATGAGGAAAATCTTAGAAAAAATTTACATCTAACAAGACAAGCCGAAAGAGCTTTAAAAACTACTTTTCTAGAAGCTAAATTATTTCAGGGAAATTCAATTAATACAGCTCATTTACTTCTTTGTATTTTGAGAAATGAAAATGATCCTACAACAAAATTACTTGAAAAATTAAATCTTAATTATGAAATAGTAAAAGATGAATTCAAAGATCTTATATCTGAGATTTCTGAATCATATGAAGACATTTCATCTTCAAGCACATATGATGACGAAGATACTGAGTCTAACGAAGAATCTGTTGAACAAAACCCATACACAATAACACAAAATTCTAATAAGTCAAAAAAATCAAAAACTCCGGTTTTAGATAATTTTGGAAGAGATTTAACAGCATATGCTAATGAGGGTAAACTTGATCCGATTGTAGGAAGATTAAAAGAAATTGAAAGAGTTTCTCAAATTTTGAGCAGAAGAAAGAAGAATAATCCTCTATTGATTGGTGAACCAGGTGTTGGAAAATCAGCCATAGCAGAAGGTCTAGCGATTAGAATAATTGAAAGAAAAGTTTCAAGAATCTTATATAATAAAAGAGTTGTTTCCTTAGATTTAGCAAGTGTTGTTGCAGGGACTAAATATAGAGGTCAGTTTGAAGAAAGAATGAAAGCTGTCATGAACGAACTCGAAAAAAATCCTGACATTATATTATTTATTGATGAAATACATACAATTGTAGGTGCTGGTGGAGCTATGGGAAGTTTAGATGCTTCTAATATGTTTAAACCTGCCCTTGCAAGAGGAGAAATTCAATGCATTGGCGCGACAACAATAGATGAATACAGAAAATACATCGAAAAGGACGGGGCTCTAGAACGAAGATTTCAAAAAATAATAGTGGAGCCTACAACAATTAATGAAACTATTGAAATCCTTCAGAATATAAAGCACAAGTATGAAGATCATCACAATGTAAAGTACACTGACAAAGCTATTGAAGCCTGTGTTAAATTGACAGACAGATACATTAATGACAGAAATCTTCCAGATAAAGCAATCGACGCTCTTGATGAAGCTGGGTCTAGAATTCATATAACGAACATGGATGTTCCAAAAAGTATTATTGAATTAGAAAATAAACTTGAAAAAGTAAAAGAAAGAAAAAATTCTGTTGTAAAAAATCAAAAATATGAAGAAGCAGCGAGACTCAGAGATGATGAAAAAAAGATTGAAAAAGAACTATTTGCTCAACAAATTGAATGGGAAGAAGAACTAAAAAAGAATAAACAAACTGTAACAGAAGATAGTATTATTGAAGTTGTCTCATTGATATCTGGTGTCCCTCTTAATAAAATTGACAATAAGAAAAATAAATTAAATTTTGATCTATTAAAAAACCTTCAAAAACAAATTATCGGTCAGGATGAAGCAATTGAAGTGGTTGTTAATGCAATTCAAAGAAATCAAACCGGACTTAAAGATCCAAATAAACCAATAGGGTCTTTTATTTTTCTTGGTCAAACTGGTGTAGGTAAAACACAGTTAGCTAAAAGTTTAGGTCAAGAAATTTTCAGTAACAAAGATTCATTAATTAGAATTGACATGAGTGAATACATGGAAAAGTTTTCAGTAAGTAGATTAATAGGCGCTCCTCCAGGCTATGTAGGATATGAAGAGGGTGGTCAACTCAGTGAAAGAGTAAGAAGAAAACCCTACTCTATTATTCTTCTTGATGAAATTGAAAAGGCTCATCCAGATGTATTTAATATGATGTTGCAAGTATTAGATGACGGATATTTAACAGATAGTGTTGGTAGAAAAATTGATTTCAAAAATACAGTAATAATTATGACATCAAACATAGGTACTAGGAGTTTAAAAGATTTCGGAACTGGTGTTGGATTTGATACTGAATTCAGAAAAAAAGAAAAAAAGAAGTTAACTACTGAAATACTAAAGAAAAGTTTAGGTAAAAAATTCTCTCCTGAATTTCTTAACAGAATCGATGAAATCGTTGTATTTAATCAGCTTGATCAAGAGCAAATTATTAAAATTGTTAAAATTGAAATTAATAAGTTTATCACTAGATTATCTGAAATTAACTATAGTGTAAAACTTGATTCAAAAGCAATTAATTTTTTAGCAAAAAGAGGGTATGATAAAGATTTTGGAGCAAGACCTGTTAAGAGAGCAATACAAAAATACTTAGAGGATGAAATTGCTAAAAGAATCGTAAAGAATGAAATAAAAAAGGGAGATATTATCAATGTTTCTCATAACAAAGCTGAAGATTCCTTAATTTTTATCGTTTAGTCATCAATAAATTTCCACTTAAGTAATTATTAAATATATTTACCCGCTTATAATTAAGCAGAGTGAATATTATTAAGTTTGGAGGCTCATCTATCTCAAACGCAAAAAACATACAGAAAGTAATTAATATTGTTAAAAGCTACGATGGTAGAACAATAGTAGTGCTTTCAGCTTTTGGTAAAACAACAGATAATATTCTTTACTGCGGAAAATTAGCATCAGAGAAAAATACAGAATATTTACAAGAGTTTAAAAAAATTGAATCTTTCCATTATGATATTATAAGATCTTCAGTTGATATTAATTTTCAAGTAAAAATTCTAACTAAAGTTCAACAGATATTACTTGATTTAGAATCAATTTTAAATGGAATATTTGGGGTTGGTGAGTTGAGTGATGCTATTGAAAAAAAAATATCGACTTTTGGTGAAATATTATCCTCTAACATTTTTAATCAAATTACAAAATATCATAATTTGAAAAGTGATTATTTTGATTCAAGAAAAATTATATTCATAAAGAAATTTACAACGAATAACATTATAGTTGATTTTAAAAAAACTAAAGAGAAGCTTAATCAAAACTTGAAGAATTCCTCAGCAAAACTGATTATTATACCAGGTTTTATCGCTTCAGATTCAGAAAACAATGCAACTACTTTAGGACGAGGCGGTTCTGATTTTACTGCAAGCATAATATGTAGCTTACTTTCAGGAAAGAAATTAGATATTTGGACAGACGTAAGCGGCATGTATACTGCTAACCCTAAAATCGTTAAACAAGCTAAGCCAATTCAAAAACTTTCATATGAGGAAGCAATGGAATTATCTTATTTTGGTGCCAAAGTGATATATCCACCTACTATACAACCTTTAATTTTAAAAAAAATTCCAATAAATATTAAGAATACATTCAAACCTAAAGATGAAGGTTCTTTTATTGGTTTAAAATCAAACAACAAGTTTTCAGCAATTAAAGGAATTTCGCATATAGAAGATATTTCATTAATAACACTTGAAGGAAGTGGAATGATCGGTATACCGGGATACTCGAAAAGATTATTTGAATGTTTATCAAGAGGGAATATAAATATAGTAATGATTACTCAGGCATCCTCTGAACATTCAATATGTATTGGAATTAAATCATATGATGAAAAAAAAGCGAGCTTAATCATAAATGATGAATTTGAAAGTGAGATTCTAAACAAAGTAATTGATCCAATTGTTTTAGAGAAGAATTTATGTATTATTGCCCTTGTTGGAGATAAAATGAAAAATCATCAAGGAATAAGTGGTAAAATGTTCAATACACTTGGTTACAATAACATTAATGTTAAGGCTATATCTCAAGGTGCATCTGAAAGAAATATTAGTGCAGTAATTAATAAAAAGAATATTAAAAAAGCTTTAAACTCATTACATGAAACATTCTTTGAAAAGAATATTAAGGAAGTTAATGTTTTCATCACAGGAGTAGGAAATGTTGGATCTGAGCTAATTAACCAATTGATAAATCAAGAAAAATATTTATTAAATAATTTAAACATAAAAATTAATGTTTGTGGAATTTCTAATTCCAAAAAGATGATTATAAATAAAAATGGAATAAATCTTAATAAATGGTTTAAACTTCTTGAAAAAGGTTCTAGTGCAGATCCTAATTTATTTCTTAAAAAAATTAAAGATTTAAATCTTAGAAATAGTATTTTTATTGATAATACTGCTTCTGATACTATTTCTAAATTCTACAAAAATTATTTAAAAAAAAGCATTTCAGTTGTTACATGTAATAAAATCGCTTGTGCAGATAAGTTAGAGAATTATAAAGAATTAAAATTTCTCTCAAAAAATTATAACGCACCTTTTTTGTTTGAAACTAATGTTGGAGCGAGCTTACCAATAATTGATACTTTAAAAAATTTAATTGCTTCTGGTGATGAAATTATATCAATTCAGGCCGTTCTTTCTGGAAGTTTAAATTATGTTTTTAATAATTTTAAAAAGAAAGATACATTTCATGAAATTGTTGAAGATGCCAAAAATTTAGGTTTTACTGAGCCTGACCCGAAAATTGATCTATCTGGAACAGATGTAGCAAGAAAAATATTGATTCTATCTAGAGAAAGTGGACTTGATATTGAGTTTAATGATATTATAAACGAGCAGTTCCTTCCCATGTCATGTCTAGAAACAAAAGGATATGAAAACTTTATTCAGTCTTTAATCAAAGAAAAGAATCACTTCAATAACTTGCTTGATGAAGCTATTAACAAAAATGAAAGGATAAAATATGTTGCAGAAATGACAAATGGAAAAGCTAAAGTTTCACTAAAAAGCGTGGATAAAAATCATCCATTTTATAATTTGGAAGGAAGTGACAATATTGTTCTTTTTTATACTAGTCGATATTCTAAACAACCTCTTATAGTAAAAGGAGCTGGGGCGGGAGCAGAAGTTACTGCTGCAGGCATTTTCGCTGATATAATCAGAATAGCTAATAGATGAATGCTATAGAAGTTTTTTGTCCAGGTTCCGTTGCTAATATTTCTTGTGGATTTGATATACTTGGGCTTTGCCTAGATTCTATAGGCGACACCATGAGAGTAAAGAAAGTTTCAAAAAAAGGTATAAGTATAAAATCTATTTCCGGATATAATTTAAGCTTAAAAACTAATGAAAATGCCGCAGGTGTTTCAGCATTAGCTCTTATTAATCAATATAAAAACATTGATTATGGATTTGAGATTGAAATTATAAAAAAAATAAAACCTGGAAGTGGAATTGGAAGTAGTGCAGCAAGTGCATCTGGAAGTGTATTTGCAATAAATGAACTTTTAGGCAAACCTTTTTCAAAAAAGGAACTTGTGAAATTTGCTTTAGAGGGCGAATATATTTGCAGTAAATCATATCATGCTGACAATATTTCTCCATTAATATATGGAGGAATTACCTTAGTCAGAAATCATAAAGAATTGGATATTGTGAAATTACCGATCCCAAGTGATTTATATGTTACAATTATACATCCTCAAATTGAATTAAAAACCTCAGATTCAAGATCCATAATTGATAGAAATATTCATATATCAAAAATGATTGAACAATCCGCAAATCTCGGAGCATTTATAAGTTCGTTATATGAAGAAGATTATGAACTGTTAAAAAGATCAATTAAAGACGTCATCATTGAGCCATACAGATCAGAGTTAATTCCTGAATTCAAAAACCTTAAGAAAATTGCATTAATAAATAATGCACTAGGATTTGGAATATCAGGATCTGGTCCTTCGATGTTTTCATTATGTAAAGGGATTAAAAGTGCAAATACTGTCCTTGAAAATTTGCAGTATCAACTTAATAAAATGGATATAAATTTTAAAAGCTTTATATCTAATATCAACAAAGAAGGTATAAAGATTTTATAATGTTTTTCAGTTTAAAGAATATACAAGAAAAATCAAATTTTAAAGAAGCAATATTTAATAGTCTGGCTAGTGATGGTGGTTTATATTTTCCAGAAAGAATTGATAAACTAAATGTAGATTTTTTAAATAATATTTCAAATTATAGCAATTATGAAATAGGTTATGAAATCATGAAGAATTTTGTAGACAATTCTATGAATTCTTCCGACCTATTCGATATTATAAAAAAAACAATAAATTTTGATTTTAAACTTATTGAAGTTGAAAAAAATATTTATTCATTTGAATTATTTCATGGCCCTACTCTAGCATTTAAGGATGTCGGTGCTAATTTTTTAGCTAACTCCCTTGAATACTACTCCACAGAAAAAAAATTAAATATATTAGTTGCTACATCTGGAGATACTGGTGCAGCAGTAGCAAATAGTTTTCATGATAAAAAAAATATTAATGTTTATGTTCTATTTCCAAAAAACAAGATAAGTGATTACCAAGAAAGACAAATTACTTGTAGAGGAGATAATATTTTTCCAATTGAAATTGACGGAAATTTTGATGATTGTCAATCATTAGTAAAAAGAGCATTTAAAGACAAAAACCTCAGAAATCAAATTAATATATCTTCAGCTAACTCAATTAATATTGGAAGATGGCTTCCGCAATCAATATATTACTTTATACTTCTCAAAGAACTCTCAAAAATAAATATCAATCATAAAATAAATATTTCAGTTCCTAGTGGAAATTTTGGAAATATCTGTGCTGGACTAATTGCCATGAAAATGGGGTTAAATGTTAATAATTTTATTGCTGCAACAAATATAAATGACACAATTCCTAGATATCTTAAAACAGGAACGTATTCACCAAGAAAAACAATTAAAACGATTTCTAATGCTATGGATGTTTCTGATCCAAATAATTTTCCTAGGATTGAACATATTTTTGATAATAATTTTCAAACATTAAAAAATAAAATACGAGCTGAAAAAGTAAATGAGGATGAAACAAAAAATGAAATAAAAAAAATATATTATGATTCAAAATATGTTCTTGATCCTCATGGTGCAGTTGGATTAGTTGGACTTAGAAGATACAATTCAAAAAATGAAATAGGAATATTTTTCGAGACTGCACATCCCGTAAAATTCAGAGACTCAATAACCAAGATTGTAGATGTTAAAATTGATGATCCATTACAGCAAATATATGAAGTAGAAACCCATAAAATAGGTTTAAAAAAGAGCTATGGTGATTTTACTGAATTTATAAAACAATCTCAATAAGCTAAAGCTTATTTATATTTACATAATAATTCTTGTCTAATCTAATTTCTTCAGATTTTACATTAATTGACTTGATTTTTTGAGTTGGATTTAATTTAATTTTTTCATCACCAACATATATTTCTATTGGCATCTTAAAACCATCAACTACATTAGTCCACTTATATTGCAGTAAACCATCACTCAATTTATATTCAAAAACAGGAATCTTTGTTGTTCTAAGATATTGATCAAAAAAGGTTGATAAATCATACCCCATTTTCTCAGAAATGTAATTTTCAATTTGTTTAGTTTCAACTGTTTGATGATAAAAGTCTTTGTTTAATCCTCTAAGAATCATTCTCCATTTTTCATCTGAATTTGCAATTTGTCTTATTGTATGTAAAACATTAGCTCCTTTATTGTATATATCGCTTCCTCTCTGATTTACACCATATGGACCAATCATTGGGGCTGAATTACTAATACCAGCTCTTGTCCCAATAACATACTCAGAAGATGCTTCTTTTCCATAATGATAATCTAGAAAAAGATTTTCAGAATAAGTTGTGAAAGACTCATGAATCCACATATCTGCAATGTCTTTGTATGTTATGTTATTAGCAAACCACTCATGCCCTGCCTCATGTATGATTATGTAATCAAATTTAAGACCCCAACCAGTTCTTGATAAATCTCTACCTAAATATCCTTTCATATACTTATTTCCATAAGTAATTGAGCTTTGATGTTCCATCCCGAGATAAGGAACTTCGACTATTTTAAAACTATCTTCATAAAAAGGATATGGACCAAACCAATATTCAAAAGCATCCATCATTTTCACAGCATCTTTAAATTGAGTTTTTGCTCTCTCTACATTGTCTCTTAAAACATAGTAAATCATATCTAATTTCCCTTTTTCCCCTTCATATATTTCAGAAAATTCGACATAGTCTCCTATATTTATATTTACACCATAATTATTAATTGGATTTGATACGTACCAATGGTAAGTATTAGTGTCTTGGAACTCCTCAATTTTGGTTAATCTACCATTTGAAATGTTCATTAAACCTTTTGGAACATTTACACTTATAAGCATACTATCAACTTCATCGTACATATGGTCTTTATTTGGCCACCAAATACTTGCTCCAATGCCCTGGCAACTAGTAGCTGCAAAGTGTTTCCCATTAGAGTCCCTTGACCAGGACAAACCACCATCCCAAGGAGCCCTAACTGCTTCTTTTGGATTACCTTCATAATAAACCTTAACTGAATTTATTTTACCTTTTCTTTGCTTATCTATCAAATTTATGAAATGAGCGCTTCCATCAGAGGAGAAGGTTAATTCTTTTCCATTTTGTTCAACTTTAGTTATTTTCAATGGAGATTGTAAATCTACTTGAAGTTTTTGATTAGGCTCAAGCACTTTATATTCAATTGTATTTGAACCTTTAATAAATTTATTTTCAAGATCAACTGCGATATCAAGGTGATAATATGTTAAATCCCACCATGCCCTTTCCGATGTTATACTACCTCTCAAGGTATCTTGTTTTGTAAATTTATATTCTTGAGAAATTGATTTGTTGTGTAACAACATCAATAAAACAAGGATTCCAAATAAAAATTTATTTTTCATAATCTTTTTCAATTAATTCTATTAGAAGATCTTTTAATGTTTTACTTCTTGAGCCATTTTTAGTTGTAATAACAATAACTCCATTAGTCCCTCTCATACCATACTGAGCAGTAGATGCAGCGTCCTTTAAAACAGTAACAGATTCAATATCCGAGGGATTAATCATTGAAAGCAAATTTAGACCACTTGATCTAGGGTCCTCTTTAACTTCAGCATTAAAAAAAGGTATACCATCAATAACAATCAAAGGTTCATTACTCAGAGAATATGAACCTTCTCCCCTAATTCTCATTTGACTCATAGTTCCCGGAGTCCCTGACAATGAGCTAACTCTTAAACCTGATACCCTACCATTAAGATACTGTTCAATTGAAGTGTGCTGAGAATAAGTTAAATTTGTAATCATCATTACAATAATGATTAAAAAAAATCTGTTAAGGAACATCATATTGTAAAGTAAAAAAATTGATTTTAATTTGCATAAATTTTTATGAAAAAAACATCACTATTTGAAAAGCACATAGAATTGAATGCTAAAATGGTTGACTTTGGTGGTTTTAACATGCCTATTCAATACTCTGGAATTTCTGATGAACACATCAATGTAAGAAATAATGTTGGAATCTTTGATGTTTCTCACATGGGTGAATTTTTTGTTTCTGGAAAAGAAGCATTACAATTCTTAAACCATGTATGTTCTAATAATATTGAGAAAATTGAAATTAATAAGGCTCAATACAATTGCTTTACAAATGAAAATGGTGGCATCATTGATGATTTAATAGTCTACAGATGTGATAAAAATGAGTATATGCTTGTTGTAAATGCTTCAAACATTGAGAAAGATTGGAATTGGCTAAAAAGGTATATTAACAAATATGATTGCTCAATAATCAATGAATCGGATAATATTGGCTTGATCTCTGTTCAAGGACCAAAATCCCTACATCTTATAAATGATATTTTTAATCAAGATTTTACATCAATTAAAAAATTTAACTTCAAAACTATTGAATATAAAAAACATAAGGTTGTAATATCAAATACTGGCTACACTGGATCTCCTGGTTACGAGATCTATTTAGATAATAATATTATTGTTGAAATATGGGATTTACTTCTAAATCATGGTAAAAAATATGACTTATGTCCAGTTGGACTTGGAGCACGAGACACCTTAAGAATAGAAATGGGTTATTGTTTGTATGGAAATGAAATAAACGATGATATAACGCCCCACGAAGCTAACCTTATGTGGATAACAGATATGAGTAAAGATTTTGTTGGAAAAAAAAGTCTTGAAAAGTCCATTGAAAACTCAAAAAAGAAGCTGGTTGGATTTAAAATGATAGATAGAGGAATTCCAAGAAAAGAATATAATGTATTTGATAATGAAAACAACTTAATTGGAAAGGTTACATCTGGAACATTTTCACCAACTAATAAGATTGGAGTTGGAATGGCTTTAATTGACTTTAAGAATTTTAAATCAAACGAGATTTTTATTGAGCAAAGAGACAAACGTTTAAAAGGGTTAATACAAAAATTACCAATATAATGGGAAGAGCCTTTGAATTTAGAAAAGCTAGAAAGATAAAAAGATGGTCAAGTATGGCCAAAACTTTCACAAGAATAGGAAAAGACATTGTTATTGCAGTTAAAGAAGGAGGCCCCAACCCTGAAACTAACTCAAAGCTAAGGGCTGTAATGCAAAATGCAAAGACTGCAAATATGCCAAAGGATAATATTCAAAGAGCTATTAAAAATGCATCTGAAAAAAATACTGAAAACTATAAAGAAATTGTTCTTGAAGGTTATGGTCCACATGGTATTGCAGTTATTGTAGATTGTACGACTGATAATAACAATAGAACTGTTGCCAATATTAGAAGTTATTTTAATAAAACTAATGGGAACTTAGGAACAAATGGATCCGTTGAATACTTATTTGATAAATTATGTGTATTTAGAATAGTTATGTTTGAAGAATATGAAGAATTAGAACTTGAACTAATAGATTATGGTCTTGAAGAACTGGTAATTGATGATGAAGAAAATGAAATTATCATTTACGCAAAATTTGAATCATTTGGCGAAATTCAAACTATACTTGAAGAAAAAAATATTGAAATTAAAAGCTCTGAAATTGAGAAATTACCGAAAAACACGATTGATTTAGATCAAGAAAAAAAAGGGGAATTTGAAAGCTTTCTGGAAATGTGTGATGAAGATGATGATGTGCAAAAAATTCACCACAATTGTAGCTAAGAATTTTTAGCAACTATACCCACTACCCCATCATAAAATTTTTTTAAAAATTCAAAATCTCTATTAATATCATTTGTTGGATAAAAAGGTTTTGAGAAAACTACTTCCTTCTTTTTTGCATCCATGGAAACTGACACTATAGGAACGTTTGCTTTTTTTGCTATGTAATAAAATCCAGTTTTCCATTCATTAACTTTTTTTCTAGTTCCCTCTGGAGATAGCGCTAACCTAAATAAATCTTTATTTTGAAACTTTTCAGCTATTAAATCAACTGTTTTTGATTTACTATTTCTATTTACAGGTGAACCTCCAAGATATATAAGAATATAATTCAAAGGGAAAAAGAAAAGCTCTTTTTTTCCTATAAAGTTAATTTTAAGATTAAGAATTCTTCTAACTGGAAGAGCTACAAAAAAATCGAGCCAATGTGTATGTGGAGCAATAATCATAACACATTTTTTAACTGGATTAGTTTCACCAATTATTTTCCAGCCCAAAACCTTACAAAAAATAAATTTAATCATAAATAAACTTTTCAGCCTCTATAAAATCTTCTTCAGTATCTATTGAAATAATATTATTGTGAATTTCCAATAATTTAATTTTTTTATCGTTGTAAATAAATCTTAGTGCTTCTATTTTTTCAGCTTTCTCAATTTCAGAAACAAACATTTTAGGAAATTCCATTAAAGCTTTTTTTCTAAAGGCATAAATTCCAATGTGTTTGTAATATTGATTAAAAGAATTAGATCTATTATGAGGAATAGGTGATCTAGAGAAAAAATTAGCAAAGTCATTAGCGTCAGTAACAACTTTTACATTGTTGTGATTATCAACATCAATTTGCTTATCGATCCTTTTTTTAAGTGATATTACGTCAATTATCTTATTATGATCATTCTCAAATTCACTTAGTATGATTTGAAGATTCTGTTTTTGAATAAAAGGTTCATCTCCTTGAACATTTATTATTATATCACAATCAAAATTGTTAGCATACTCCGCTACTCGATCTGTTCCAGTTTGATGATCTTTTAAACTCAAAAAATTACTAATTGAATATTTATCTAAAATATTTTTTATATCAATTGAATCTGTTATTACATGTACTTCATCAAATATTTTAAAATCTATAATATTTTGAGCTGTTCTGACAATTAAAGGAATACCATTTAACTCTCTTAAAAGTTTTCTACTTAATCTAGTTGATTCTAATCTAGCTGGAATTAATGCAATTGATCTCACATGATAAAATTAGCTAAAAAATAAAAGAATAATTTATAGAGGTTTTAAGTATTTTCATAATTTAAAAAAAATTGTAGATTTGTCTCACTAGTAAATAAACCTGAAATGAAACTAACAGAAAAGAACAGAAAAATAATTACATATGTTTTATACTTCTTATCAATCGTCCTGGTTGTTCAAATTTACAATTCAATTGATGCTCCTATTGAGTTCAATAAAGTAAAAAACGAACGATATCAAAAGGTAATTGAAAGATTAAAAGATATACGAAACGCGCAAGTTGCATATAAGAGTGTTAACGGAATTTACTCTGATAATTTTGATTCTCTAGTAAATTTTATTGAAACTGGTCAGTTTACAATTATCGAAAAAAGAGATTCGAGCTACATGCAATACGATAGAGTTTACAGGATAGATATGTTGAGAGAAGTTGTAGTAGTAGATACTTTAGGATTTGTTTCTGTTAAGGATTCGTTATTCAAAAATGATAACAGATATAAAGATTTAGCCTTAGTTCCTATTGACGGAATAGATGAGAAATTTTCTATTAAAGCAGATATAATTGATAAAAACGGATATAATGTTCCTGTATTTGAAGTCAAAGTATCAAAAGACGTAATCCTTTTTGATCAGAATAAAGACTTGTTAATGCAAGAAAAGGAAACTGTTTCTGTTGATGGAGTTAATGGTCCTGCGTTAGTATTAGGTTCTTTAGAGGATGTTAGCACTAATGGGAATTGGCCAACTACGTTTGATGTCGTTAGAAAATAATAATCTTTCAAAACTTAACATTATTGTCGGTGATAACTACTCCACCTTCCATTTCATAGACCACCCAAATACTTCAAAGTCCTTTTTTAAAAAGCTTAGCTATGATTTAGAACTAAAAACTGAACTTATAGGTGACTTTATTGGAGAAAATATAAGAATTAATGGCTTAAATCATTTATCAATTAATGAAATAAATGTTTATTATGATCATAATTTGTTTTCGATAGTTCCAAACTCATTATATGATGAAAATTTTAATAAAAAATATTTAGAGAATATTTTTGAAATCCAAACCAATGACTATATCGAAAGTGATTTAATAAGTGAATTAGAAATCAGAAACGTATACCTTCCATATATTAACGTAAACAATATATTGATTGATTCTTTTAATCAAATTAATTATTTCCATTATAATTCTATTCTTTTGAGAAAACTATCCAGTAGGATTAACGAAGAAAAAAACAAGATATTTTGCATTATTAACAATAAATGCTTTAAAGTTATAATATTCCAGAATTCTTCATTAAAGATGATTAATCATTTTAACTATGAAACTAAAGAAGATATATTATATTTTGTACTACAGTCACTAAAATCTCATAAAATTAAACCTGAAAAATCAAAATTAAATTTCATATTTAATCATACATTCTTGGGATTGCAAGATTTCACAAAGGAATTTGTTAAAGAAGTTAATGTAATGTTTAGCTCTAATGTTAAAAATTGTGATTATATATTTAATTAATGAAAATTATTTCAGGATATAGAGGAGGTCAGTTTATAAACGTCCCAAGAACGATAAAAGTTAGACCAACAACTGGAAAGTCAAAAGAAGGAATTTTTAATATTCTAAATAATAGTTTTGACTTTGAAAACTTAAAAGTTCTGGATTTATTCGCTGGAACTGGAAATATGAGTTATGAATTTGAATCGAGAGGCGCAAATGTTACATCGGTTGATAATAATATAAATACTATTAAATTTTTAAAGAAAGAATCAACTGATTTAAAACTTGATATTAACGTAGTAAAATCAGATGTAATTATCTATCTAAAAAAAACAAATCAAAGATTCGACATTATTTTTTCTGACCCACCCTATAATTTTTCAAAGTCAGAATATCTCAATATCATCAATATTATATTTAATAAAAAACTTTTGAAAAATGATGGATTATTTATACTTGAGCATTCAAGTCATAATGATTTTCTGAATCATAATAATTTATACGAAATGAGAAAATATGGTGATTGTTTTTTTAGTTTTTTTTATAATATAAGTAATTGATTTCCATTATTTTCTCTATAATTATTTAAATTAATAATTTAAATATTATTTCTTTTTGTTACTAGCCTTAAATAGATAATTTTTTTCATCTTTTGTTAAAGATTCATATCCAGATTCAGAAATTTTATCCAGTATAGAGTCTATTTTTTTTTGATCAAAATCGGAGCTTGAATATGTTTTTTTTCTGTAGATTTTCTTATAATTTTTTTGAGTAGTTAGTTTAGTGTAAATATCTATAAAATCTATCCCTTTAAATGATCTGAACAACAGAAAACCAGTTAGCGCTCCACCCAGATGCGCAATGTGACCTCCTGAATTCTCTACTGGTATTTGAATAATATCCATAAGTAATAGAAAAATAGCAATGTAAAGTAACTTTATATTAATAAAGAAAAATCTTATTGTATGATTTGGGTTATATGTAGTAATGTATAAAAGAATAGACATTACTCCAGCTGAAGAACCTATCATTTTTGAAGAAACGCCTGTAAAAACAGGAAATAAATTATAACTAGCTATATAAATAATTCCTCCAAACAATATTCCATTAAAAAAAACATTCAAAAGACGTTTATCACCAAAATAATTAACAAGAATATTTCCAAAATAGAATAACATTATCATATTCCAGAATAAATGACTGAAACTTCCATGCAAAAAACCATAAGTAATCAAAGACCAGGGTTTAAAGATCAGGGACATTAAATCTGCTTCGATCACAAAGTAATCTAGTATACTTATATCTTTTAGCTCAAATAGCCACAAAAAAGTATTCAAAAGTAAAGGAAGTATAAAAAAAATAATATTTATCACTATTAGCTTTTGTAATTGCCCCATAACAGAAAAACTATATTTCAACTTATCTTTTAATTCCATCTATTTCTATTGAATTGATTTCTTTTCCAATACCACATCATTAAAAAACCAGTGATTGCACCTCCGATGTGAGCAAAATGAGCAATATTTCCAATTGAGGCAGAGGTAAAGCCAAAAAACACATCACCCAATATTAGTAATGGAACAAGATATTTTGCTTTGATTGGGATTGGCGGAATTAATAACATCAACTTAGAATTTGGAAACAAAAATGCAAATGCAACCACAATACCGTAAATCGCTCCAGATGCACCAACCATAACTGAATTAAAATCATAATATATTGAACTTAATCTTTTTTCAGAAACAAACTCAATTATTCCAGTGTTATAAGAGCCGGATATTAATAAATTTTGTATATCATCAGCAGTCAATCCATTCGCTAATAAATCATTGGTCACGGAATTTACATTAAAATAATACGCTAATGATTGAATTATTGCAGCTCCTATACCAGAAGAAAAATAAAAAAATAAAAATTTGTTATTACCCCACATCTGAATAAGAGGTGAACCGAACATCCACAAAGCAAACATGTTAAAAAATAAATGGCCAATACTACCGTGCATAAACATGTGAGAAAAAACCTGATGAACAATAAATTTATCATTCTTAAAATAATGTAATGAAAGTAAATCATAACTTAAGTCATATGAAAACTGTGTTCCAACAAAAAAAATAACATTAATAGTAATTAAGTGAATTATAATTTTAGGTATTGATCTCATTTAAAAAATTTTTCTATAATATCATTAGTTAATGTGTAGAAAGTTAATTTTCCATCAGGACATAGTCCTGGTTTCTTACAGGCAAACAATTGATTAACTAACTCTTCCTGTTCAGAGTAATTTAATATTACTTTGCTTTTCAAGGATTTTGATTTAGCCATTAGTATCGCTAGATGATCATTAATACTTGATGAAGATGAAGGAACCTCTAATATTTTATTTTCAATAAACTCATTAAAAAGTAAGTTTATCTTTTCAGTTTCAAATAAAGGATTTATTCCGTTAATCTCAATTTTTTCTTCTCCAAATGTTAGGAAATTGAATCCAATATGAGAAAGCTGTATTTTAATTTCATTTAAAATTGCTAATTCTTCTTTGTCAAAATTTAAAACAATAGGAAACATTAACTTTTGAGAATTATTATGTTCAGAAGAAATTTCAGTTAAAAAACGCTCATAAAGAACTCTATGTCTAGCTCTCTTAATATTAATTAAAATAAGATTTGATTTTGTTTTGGTAACGATGTATTTATCTGAAACAGAAAAATAATCATGTACATTATTAAAATTACTATTCTCAGAAATATTGTTAAGATTAGAATTAAATAATTTATCTACATTTTTATAATTTTCATCATCAATATTTACCTCTATATCAGTAAACGGATTAAAATCAGAGGAAAATGAAATATTTGGAGGTTTTATATTAGATTCATAAGTCAAATTAGATAAATTGATATCGTTTGAAAAATCTATATTAGGAATGATATTAAACTTTCCAAGACTATGTCTTACGGATGAATTAAGAATAGCATAAAGAGAACTCTCATTTTCAAACTTAACTTCAGTCTTTGTTGGATGTACATTAATATCGATAGAATCTTCAGGTATTTCAAAAAAAATAAAATATCCGGGGTTATATTCTGGCTTTACCAACCCTTCATAAGCTTTTGAAATTGAATGATTTAGATAAGAACTCTTTATATATCTATTATTGACAAATAAAAATTGGTTTTTTCTTGACTTATTTAAAAATTCAGATTTAAAAATAAAACCAGAAATTTTACCAATCTCAGTAGATTCACTTATTTCAACCAGCTTGTTATTTATATTATTACCAAAAATTCTTACAATTCTTTCCTTTAAATTTGATGGATTTAGAAGATAAAGTAAATTTCCATTGTGTTTAAAAGAAAAGGACACATCATAATGAGGAATTGAAATTCTAATAAACTCATTGACCAAGTGTCTTAATTCAACATTGTCACTTTTTAAAAACTTTCTTCTTGCAGGAACATTATAAAAAAGATTACTTACCGAAACAGCTGTTCCTTTCAGGCCCGATTCTTCGTATGAATTTATAATATTTCCATTTTCAATTGATAGCACATTTCTTAAATTATCAAAATCAGAAGATGATATCTTAAATTTTGAAACTGAGCAAATACTTGAAATAGCTTCTCCCCTAAAACCTTTAGTGGTTAACTTAAATAGATCTTCTTGATTAGATATTTTAGATGTGGTGTGTTTTAAATAACACATTTCTAAATCATCTTTTGACATTCCTTTTCCATCATCACTAACCTCGATAAGCGTTTTTCCTGAATCAAGAATATTAATATCAATTTTTGTTGATCCTGCATCAATGGAGTTTTCAACCAATTCTTTTAAAACAGAGGCTGGTCTTTGTACAACCTCACCTGCTGCAATTTTATTTACAACATCGTTATCTAAAAGTTTTATGCTAGGCATTTAAAAAAATTGAAAGATCAAAATCTATAATATAAAGAAAAATTAAAGTTAGAATAAGGACAATAAAAATTACGTTTTTAGATAAAGATGAATTAGACCTGTTACGAGCATGAATTCGAGCCTCTTTCCAATTATTAGACTTATCGTAAACACTTCTGCTTCTACCCTTAACATACATTGAGTCAATATCATATGTATTGGACTGATTCTCAGATTTAGAGTAACGAGGAGAATAGTTGAATTTTTTGTTTTTTCTAATCTTAAATAAATTAAACTTCAATGGCTTAAAATTTGATTATAAATTTAGTAAAATGAAATCATTAATGAGTAAAATCTTCTTAAAGTAATGATTATCTTAGCCAATCAATATGCAGAAAAAAATAAAAGAATTAAGTAGGCTATTAAAAGAAGCTAAAAATATCATTATTATTACTCATAGCAATCCAGATGGCGATGCAATAGGCAGCTCTCTAGCTCTTTTTCACTTTTTAAATAAAATAAATATTAAAGCAACTACAATTACACCCAATAATCACCCATCATTTTTAAATTGGGCACCAGGAATTGATGAGTTGTTAATTTTTGAAGAGAATTCTGATGGTGCAATCAAAAAAATCAAAGAATCTGACTTAATATTTACTTTAGACTTTAACTCACTTAATAGATGTGGTGAAATTTTTAATCATTTAGATTTAGAAAAAAACTTTGTAATGATTGACCATCATCAAAATCCTGAGAACTATGCTAAAATTCAATTTTCTGAACCCAGTATAAGCTCTACTTGCGAATTAGTATATAATTTAATTGATGGATTTGGAAACAAATCACTTATTGATAAAAAAATTGCATCATGTCTTTATCTTGGAATGATGACAGACACTGGGTGCTTCCAATATAACGGAGTCACAAGTCAGACATATGACATTATTTCATATCTACTAACAAAGAAAATTGATCAATCTGAGATTTATAACAACGTCTATAATAATTCGAACAAAAGCAAGCTCTTAATTCTAGGCAAAGCTTTAAGTAATTTAGAAGTGCTTAAAAATGATAATACCTCCTTTATGCATCTTACTAAAAAAAATTTATTAGACTCAAATTATCAGAAGGGTGATTCCGAAGGAATAGTTAATTACGGATTAACTTTATCCAACATTAATTTTACTGCAATATTTATTGAAGATATTGATCAAGAGGATTTAATAAAAATATCTTTTAGATCAAAAACAGATTTCCCATGTAATAAATTTGCTGAACAATATTTTGAGGGAGGAGGTCATATTAATGCAGCAGGTGGAAAATTTATTGGTTCTATTGAAGAAGCAATAGAATTATTCAAAGAAAAAATTAAAAAATTTCAAGTTTAAAATTATGAGAATTAAATTTTTACTATTAACAATATTAACACTTAACATTTCATGTAATATGTCACAAAAAAAAGATAACTCAACAATGTTCGCATTGATAGACACAAACAAGGGAACAATTAAAACTGAACTATATTTTGAACAAACACCAGTTACAGTTGCAAATTTTATATCATTAAGCGAAGGATCAAACAATGAAGTTTCTAATGAATATAAAAACAAGAAATACTATAATGGAATAACCTTCCATAGAGTTATTTCCGATTTTATGATTCAAGGTGGTGATCCGACTGGAACTGGATCAGGTTCACCAGGATATTCTTTTAAAGATGAAATTGTGGAAGAATTAAAACATGATTCTGCAGGAATATTATCTATGGCTAATGCTGGACCAGGAACAAACGGAAGTCAATTTTTCATCACTCATAAGGAAACACCTTGGTTAGATGGGCTTCATACTGTTTTTGGAAAAGTTGTTTCAGGTCAAGATATAGTTGACACCATTGAACAAGGTGACTCAATACTAAATATTTCTATAGAAAGAAATGGTAAAGGAGCTGAAAAATTCAATGCATCCAAAATATTTTCAAATCACTTTAAAGAAGAAGAGCAAAGAAAAAAGGATGAAGAAAAAAAATTCAAAAAACTCAAAGATGATGTTTCCAAAACCCATGCTAAACTAAAAATGGATTCCAAAGAAACCGAAACAGGCTTAAAATATTTCATAAACAAAAAAGGAAGTGGAGAAAAAGTTGATGAGCAAAAAACAATTTTAACACACTACGCAGTCTATTTTGAAGATGGAACCCTTCTTGATACATCAATCTTAAAAGTTGCTGAAAAATATAATCAAATTAACGCTCAAAGAAAGAGCGCTGGAGGGTACAATCCAATTGAAGCAAGAGTGGGGCCTAAGGATATGATGATTAGTGGATTTAAAGAAGGATTAAAACTTTTATACGTTGGTGATAAAGCAACACTTTTTCTACCTTACTACCTTGCCTACGGAGAAACAGAATCAAGAGGTATACCTGCAAAATCAAATTTAATTTTTGAGGTTGAAATAGTAAGTCAACAATAATGTATAAAGTTTTAAGAAGATTATTTGTAATTAAAGTAATCTTTTTATTCATACTTACTTTTTTTTTAGTTAATATCTATGTTGGTGATTTTAATCCAATATATCGAATTTCATATAGGTTATGGTATAACTTATTATCTAAATTAACCCAAATATCATCTATCAATTTTGGCGATTTGTTATACCTAATATTATTATTCATATTTTTTTATTTTTTACTAATAAGAAACAAACTTAGAAGAAGGGATTATATATTAAGGTTAACTCTTTTTGTTATGGTGATATATATTTCATTTTATTGGAGTTGGGGTTTTAATTATCAGTACCCAATCAACAGTAAAGAAACAGAATTTGATTATAATACTTCTGATTTAAAGGAAACTTTAGATTACTACATAAAAAAAACGAACCAATATCATTTACAAATAACAAAGTCAAAAAGCAAAACTGTAAAAACTGATTTAACTTTTAATGAAATAAGTGAAATATGTACGAATTATTTTACTCTCAATACACAATTCAAAGATTTTAAAATAAATAAATCATATTTCTCTGAAATTATTTCATATCTCGGATTTACTGGATATATTAATCCAATTACATTAGAATCTAATATTAACTACAATATTCCCATAATTTCATTGCCAACAACAATTTCTCACGAAATTGCACATCAAATAGGTTATTCAAGTGAAAGTGAAGCAAACTACTATGCAATAAAATCAACAATTTCTAACAAGAATAATTTTATAAAATACTCAGGTAGCCTATTAGCCTTACAATATATCATTTCAGAACTTCAATATTTAGAAAGTGATTACTTAAGAGTCAAAATAAGTGAAATCCATAAAGGTGTTCTAGAAAACATAGAAGAAAAAAGAAAATTTAATTTAAAATATAAAAATCCTATTGAACCATATTTTAAAAAATTATATGATATTTTTTTAAAAAAAAACAACCAAGTGTACGGAATAAGATCATACAACATGGTTGTTAGTTTGTTAATTGACGATTATTATCAGTCTAAAATTAAAACTTCCAAATTAGATTCTAATTGATTTCTAAGTTTAGATATGTTTTTTTCAATTTTATCTAACTCAGTTGCCAAATTTTGAAGCATTAACTTTCCTTTTTCTAAACTTTTAATATGCATAGTTGTAGGACCATAAGAATTATCAATACCTCTTGAAGCGACCTGTAGTCTTTCACTAATTGTTTGAAAATCTTTTTCCATAACGTCTTTTTTAGATTTATTTCCTGAAACATATACTTCAAGATCAAAAATTGCATCTGAAATACCCTTTGAAATAGATCTAAAAGATTCATAATTCGAAGATTTAAGAATCATTGAATTAATTACGTTCATATTATTCTTTGCTTTTGAAAATTTATGATTGATAAGTGTTAATTCTTTGAATGTGTTCTCAAGATCAACCAAAAACTCATCTATATTATTTGAATTAGGGTTAACCAAATCACCTGACCTAATTCTCTCAACATTAAAATATTTACTTCCAATTTTACTAACCTCTCCGTTAAAATCAATAAAAACATTAAATGAATATTTTCCTGGACTTACTCTAAGACTTGGAACATATCCTCGCGAAGATCCTGAGCTAAGGTGATTATTTAATCTTTTAGTTAAATTCCATGCTATTCTATTAAATCCTTTTTTATAAGGTGCAACTAATCTATCCATAAAAACATTTTCAGAATTATAAATATCAATCAATACTTTTGGTTTCTCTTCCTTAAGTTCTTCATCAAGATTTTCCCAACCTGGAAATGGAATGTTAGAATCTGATTTCTCTAATTCTTTTTCTTTCTTTCTTCTCTTTTGTTTCTTGGTCTGAAGATCATCATAAATATAAAAAGTCAATAAGGCACCATAATCAGGATTTTCAGCATAAAAAGTATTACTACCTTGTGAGGATGATCCAGATCTTTCAGGCGTATACTGTAATGCCTTTCGTGGTGAAAAAACTAGATTACTTTTTAGCGATTGAGGAGATAAAAATCTAAGTGAAGAATAATCATCCATAATATAAAATCCTCTTCCAAAAGTTGCAGCTATAAGATCATTTTCTCTTTTTTGAATTGCAAGGTCTCTAATTGAAATTGTAGGAATTCCGCTTGAAAACTTCATCCAATTTGAACCGCCATTTATCGAAACAAATACCCCATACTCCGTTCCCAGGAATAGTAAATTCTTATCAACATGATCCTGTACTAATCTCCATACAATATGATTATCAGGAATGCCATTGGTAATTTTAGACCAACTCTTACCACCATCAAGAGTCTTGTAAACATAAGGTTTAAAATCACCAAATTTATGGTTATCTAAAACAGCATAAGCAATATCCTCATTAAAATAATCTGTTTTAACATCATTTACAAAAGAACCCTTTGGAACATCTGGAAGTTTTTCCACATTAACTCTATTCCAATTTAATCCACCATCTCTGGTATATTGAATAATTCCATCGTCAGTACCAGCATAAATAATATTTTCATTAACAGGTGATTGAGAAAGCGAAGTAATTGTGTTATAGGTTGACATTGCGTAAACATCCCATGGATTATCCCAACTTTGAAGTTTACCCATAATTGGCAATGACAGTCTTTCTTGATTTAGAGTTAAATCATTTGATATAGGAGTCCAATCATCTCCTCTGTTGTTAGATTTCCAAACTCTTTGAGATGCAAAGAATATTGTTTTTGGATCATGAGGACTGACTAATATCGGTGAATCCCAATTAAATCTCTCATAATCCTCTCCAACATCATTTTGAGGCTTAATGTATGTAGCCTCACCATTTGTTCTATCAATTCTATGAATTTCACCTTGTTGAGATTGAGCATAAACTACATTCGGGTTTCCTGGCTCAGTAGCGGGTTGATGTCCATCTCCTCCTAATAAAACAAACCAATCTGAATTCATAATACCTGAACGTTTAAGGGTTCTACTTGGACCACCTTGAGTATTGTTGTCTTGAGTACCACCAAAAACATTATAAAAAGGTAAGGCATCATCAACTGCAACTTTATAAAATTGAGTCAGAGGTAAATTGGATACATACTTCCAAGATTTTGTATTATCAAAAGATTCATATATACCTCCATCAGTACCAATTAATAGGTAATTTGGATCACTTTTCTTAAATGTTAAAGAATGATTATCAGAATGCTTTTCAGTCTCAGTCATTCTGTAAAAATCCTTTCCACCATTATCAGAAACCTGAACTCTTACATCCATCAAATAAATCTTATCAAAATAGTGTGGTGATGCAACGAGCTCTTGGTAATAGTGAGGACCTGTAGCACCAGAAACTGTATCAGACATTTTTTTCCAACTACCTCCCGAATTTGTTGTTTTATATACACCACCTTTTCTACGGTCAGTTTCTACAGCAGCATATAGTATTGAGCTATCAAATGGTGATATAGCTAACCCTATCTTACCAAGATTTGAATTTGGTAGACCTGTATTAATTTTAAACCAAGTTTCACCATTATCAGTTGATTTATATAATGATGTTCCTGGTCCACCTCCCATATGAGCTGCAACATTTCTGTGTTTTTGCCATGTAGCAGCATATAAAATATTTGAATTCTCATGATCAATTACCAAATCGGTAACTCCGGTCCACTCATTAATATCTAAAACATTTTTCCAATTTTTTCCTCCATCAGTTGTTTTAAACAATCCTCTATCTCCACCAGGTGACCATAAAGGACCTTGTGATGCAACAAATACAGTATTTGGATCATTAGGACTCACAATAATTTTTGAAATATGTTCAGACTTTCTAAGTCCCATGTTTTTCCAAGTTTGACCTCCATTTTGACTCAAATAGATTCCATCACCTATACCGACATGTCTCCCCCCAACATTTTCACCAGTTCCTAACCAAATTCTAGATGTATTATGTGGGTCAATAGTTATACAACCAGTAGAATAAAATGACTGATTATCAGCAATAGGCGTCCATGTTGTACCCGAATTAGTTGTTTTCCAAACACCTCCTGAGCCTACAGCAACATACCATTCATTCTCATTTTCAGGATTTATTGCAATATCTGCAATTCTTCCAGACATAAATGCTGGACCAATAGATCTAAATTTTAAACCTGATAATTGAGATGAATTCAAATCATATGTATTTGTTTTTTTGTTTTGTGAATGAATTGGAAAAAAGAAAAAAATAGAGATTATTATTAGAAGGATCTTTTTCATTTGATAATAGTAATTGTTTAATTCAACTAAAGTAAATTAAAAAATATTAAATCTTAAAATGAAATTGTATTTTTAACAAAGTGAATTTTAATAGATTAATTGTTCTATTTATTATAATTTCATTTTCGTGTGAACCTGATGATGTTTGTTTAGATTCTTATGAGGATACGCCTAAAATGATAATTAGATTTTATGATCGAGATAATAAGCAACCAAAAAACGTAAAAAACCTTCAAATTTCATCAGATAATTCTGAGGAAACTCTTTTTTTTGGAGAAACAGACTCTATTTCAATTCCATTAGACCACACAAGAGATACTTCAAAATTTACTTTTATAATAAATTCATCAAATTCAGATTTAAACTCTGACAATATTTTTATTTACTATAACAGAAACCCTATTTATATATCTGTTGGTTGTGGTTTTATAATGAATTTTGATTTAAATAATTTAATTATTGAAAGTGATCAAAATAATTGGATAAAATCATTCAAAATAAATAATCAAAATATTAATTCTGAAAGTGCTAAACATATTGAAATTCATCATTAACATATTATTCTTGTTTTTTTTATTAAATATGTCATCTCAGTATGAGACTGATACGATTTATGTAAAAAACAAATACGGTATTAGAGTTGGAATTGATTTGTCCAAACAAATAAGAATGTTGACAGAGGAATATAATGGCTTTTCACTTTATGGTGATATAAAAATCAAAGAGAGGTTATTTATTGTAGCTGAATTAGGAAATGATCAAAAAACAATAGAAACAGAAAATATAAATTCAAAATTTTCCGGCTCATACATAAAAACAGGATTTAACTATAACTTATATAATAACTTACCTGGGTTAAATAACGAGATTTATGTTGGAATAAGATATTCACAAAGTTTATTTAACAACGAATTAATTGATTACTCTATTTACAATAAAGATAGATTCTGGAATGATCAGAGAATACTAGAATACAGAGAGTTCAACAATCTAAAATCAAGTTGGATAGAATTTGTAGTAGGCTTTAATTCCGAAATAAAGAATAATTTATTTATGGGATTGAGCTTAAGACTATACAGGATGTTAAAACAGGACATACCAGAAAATTTTACAAATCTTTTCATTCCTGGATTTAACAAAGTAACTGAGAACAATAATTTTGGAACAGGAATAACATACTCAATAATTTATCAAATACCAATTATCAAAAAGTAATGAATTGGTTTGATACTAAATTTTATCATATACTATATAAAAACAGAGATAATAAAGAAGCCGAATTATTTATTGAAAATTTAATTGATAAATTAAAAATTAAACAAAACTCTAAAGTTCTAGATCTAGCTTGTGGAAAAGGAAGGCATTCAATATTTCTCTATAAAAAAGGAATGATAGTGACTGGTTTTGATAGTTCAGAAAATAATATACTAGAAGCAAAAAAAAATAATACAAAATATTTAAAATTCTATAAAACAGAAATGGACAAGTCATATAACGAATCCTTTGATGTTATTTTTAATTTATATACAAGTTTTGGATACATAGATCACGATTATAACTCAAAAGTTTTTCAGCAAATATCAAAATCATTAAATATAAATGGATTATTAGTCTTAGATTTTCTTAACATATTATATGTAAAAAAAAATTTAGTAAGAGAAGAAATAAAAAAAATAGATAACATCACTTTTAATCTTAAAAGGTTTATTAAAAATAATGTACTGTATAAAAAAATTGATTTTACTTACAACAAAAATGAATATTCATTTAAGGAAAGTGTTATGTGTTTAAAATTAAAAGACTTTAAAGGTTACTTAAAAAACTTGCCTCTAGAAATTATAGAAGTTTATGGAAATTACAACTTAGAAAAATTCAATCCAGATTCAGAAAGATTAATTATGGTCATAAAAAAATCCCAGCCGTAAACGACTGGGATTCGAGGAGGGCAGTGACATACTCTTCCACCAAGATGGCAGTACCATCTGCGCTATTGGTCTTAACTTCTCTGTTCGAAATGGTAAGAGGTGTGCACCAATGCTATAACCACCCAAATTTTACTTCCAAAAAGGAAGGGATTGTAAAATCCAAATATGTTAACATATTGAAAATAATAAGTAATACAATTAAGAAAAGGCTTACGATAGACCTACGGGTAATTAGTATCACTCGGCTATGACATTACTGCCTTTACACCTGTGACCTATCAACGTAGTCGTCTTCTACGACCCTTAAAAGAAATCTCATCTTGTGG
>JAYOKR010000009.1:0-50304 GCA_038119895.1 Flavobacteriaceae bacterium | reverse complement strand
TCAAATGATTTTTTTCTCGCTTCTGGGTTGCCACCAATATTTACACCCCTTTCAACACAAAATAGAAAACCAAATTTTTGCATTAACGGTGAAGACATAGGAAGTGATAAAAAATTCATGAGTACATCTCCATCCTTATCCAATCTAAACAAACAATCCTTAAAACTATATCCTTTCTCATTAAAAACAATTGGCTCCTCACTATCAAATCCGTGATGAGAATCTTTATATACGGTCAGGTCAATATTTGCTTTTTTAGATAATTTATTTACAAACATATCACATGGATCAGCTGGAGTCCAATCATCAAGCTCTCCAATTAGTATATGAATTGGAGATTGTGTGAAATCAGTATTTTCAGGATCAATAAAACATGGAGGATAAAATGCTAGATGAGATGCAAAACTTACGTTTTTAGTTATTGCATTTTTAAGGGGAAGCCAACCTGAAAACAAGGAAACCGCTCCGCCTAAACTCCAACCAATTATTGAAACTCTATTTTTGTCAATTCTTGGATGTTTGGAAAGCTCTTCCAAGGCTCTATATGCATCTAAAATCATTGCTGATGCAGTAACTTCAACTTGTGAGCCGACAGTAGAAGTTATATTTCTGCTTTTGAAACTATTTAATTCAAAAGTTGCGTAACCTTCTTCTTGAAACATTTTTAAATAATCATAATGATGATCCCTCCACCCTAAACTTCCTGCAACACCAATTATTAAAGGAAGCTTTTCAATATTGTTTTCTGAAGGCAAAGTAAGTTTTCCATAAACCTTTATTTTTTCTTGATCTTCTAACCTGCTAATTACATCACTCATAGAAAAAGGATTAGCACTTTCAAATTCAATTATTTCATTTACTTGACTTAATCCAATATTAAAAAAACTTAAAAAGATTAAATAAATAAACCATCTTAATTTCATAGATTTTTTTAAACAAAAAGATAAAAAATTATATTTGTAGTGTACAAACTAACACATATATATTATGAAATCACTTAATGAAAACTGGTTCTCAATTACACTAATCGCTGTTATTTTTGGATCGATAGGATATTTAGTTGGAAGTAATTCTAGTAAACACCATTGCCCAATGATGGGAGACATGGACAATCATAAAATTTTTATGAAAAAAATGCATGGAACGGATTCTTTTAGTTGGAGTTCTGAAGATGGAGATATTGAAATTGATATTGACTCAATTGTAGAAGCCAATGGGAAGGAAGTTAAAGTAATGGTTAAAAAAATGAAAAAGTAATACTGCTTTTTTAATTGAAAAAGCCACTTCTTAGTGGCTTTTTTTTTACAAAATCGTAAGATTTTATTTATGCATTTGTGATGAATCAATTTTTATGATATTTTTAACTTAAACAACATGAGATTAGCTTACTTTATATCTTTCTACTTATTTATTTCTTGTAACAATGAGCCAGAGTGGAAATATTTATTTAATGGAGAAACTCTTGATGGTTGGGAGATAAAAATAAGAGAACATAAAATAGGAGAAAACTTTAAGAATACTTTTAAAGTTCATAATAGTGCTATTAAAGTTTCATATGAAGAATATGATGAATTTGATAAAAAATTTGGACACATTTTTTATGTCAAAGAAAAGTTTAAAAACTATCATTTGTCCCTAGATTATAAATTTTCAGGATCTCATTTAAAAGGCGCGCCTGGTTGGTCAATAAAAAATAGTGGTATTATGTTGCATTGCCAGGATCCACATACTATGCTTATCGATCAAGAATTTCCTGTAAGTTCTGAAGCTCAATTATTAGGCGGATTAGGTGAAGGAGAAAGAAGCACTGCCAATATGTGTAGTCCTGGCACTGATGTCGATATTGATGGTTCACTAGCGCAATATCATTGTATTAATTCTTCATCAAAAACATTTCATGAAGATGATTGGGTAAATGTGGAGGTTATAGTTTATTCTGATTCATTGATTCATCATTTTGTAGAGGGTGAAAAAGTTTTGACTTATACTAATTTAAGAGTTGGAGGAGATAAAGTCCCTGAAAATTTTCTGGATAAAATTGGAATGCCATTAACTGAAGGGTATATTTCTTTACAGTCTGAAGGGCATCCTGTTTCTTTTCGAAATATTAAGATAAAAAAACTTTAATGTTAAGCTTCATTTCCACTAGATTCATAAGGGTTTTAACTGCAATAAAAGGCATGTTTCTTCTTATAATAACTGAAACTTCAATTCTATCACATTTGTTGATTTTTTCATTTTTTGTTTTTTTGGGATTTTATGTTGAGCTGGATGTTAATGATTGGATAAAACAAATTATGATTTTTGGATTTATAATTTCCATCGAAGCGTTAAATACTGGAATCGAAAAAATCTGTGATTTTATAAATCCAGATTATAACAAAAAAATAGGGTTTATTAAAGATATTTCTGCTGGGGCAGTTTCCTTCGCAGTCATTGCCTCCCTAATTGCTATAGTACTAATTTATTATCCATACTTTTTTAAAAATTGAAAAAAATCTATTTCATATTATGTTTTTTTATTTGTGCTTGCTCAAATAATTCAAGAATTGATCTTCAAATAAATAATAAGGTCATTATTCCTAAAATTTATAATGTTAAAAAAACAAATTCAAAAATTGTAATTGATGGGATTGCGAATGAGAAATCATGGCAAGAGGCACACTTAAGTGATGATTTTATTGATATCGAGGGAAACAAAATACCATCTCAAAAGACAAATGTAAAAATGTTATGGGATGAAAAACATCTCTATGTTTATGCTAAACTATTTGAGGATCATATTTGGGGGGATATTACACAAAGAGATGAAGTAATTTTTTATAACAATGACTTTGAGGTTTTTATAAATCCAAATGATGATGTTTTTAATTACGGTGAAATTCAAATTAACGCGTTAGGGACTGAATGGGATTTGTTTTTGAATAAGCCATATAGATTAGGAGGAAAAGCGGATTCATCATGGAATATATATGGGTTAAAATCTGCTGTCCATATTGATGGAACTTTAAATGATTCAAATGATATTGATAATTTTTGGACTGTAGAAATGGCTATACCTTTAGAGGAAATTGCTAAACTTAGCAAAAAGAAAATGAGAGTTTCAGTTGGTGATGTCTGGAGAATAAATTTCTCTAGAGTTAATTGGGATTTTGATCTTACTAATGGAAAATATTCAAGAAAAAAAGAAAACGGTAAATATTTGCCAGAATATAATTGGGTATGGTCTCCTCAAGGTAAAATAAATATGCATATACCAGAAAATTGGGGCTACTTAATTTTTATTGAAAATACAATAGACAGCCATAGTTTAAAAAGTGATTTAGAGCTTGAACATACACTATATGCTATATTTAGAGAAGTAAAGTTTGGATACTTAAAATATCTAAATAATGAAGAGGAAGGGACCTATGTTGAATTTGATTCAGAAAAAATAAATGGTAAAACAATTTTTAGTAATTTTCTCAAAACTAAAGATGGATTTACTATCTCAACTAACTTTAAAATGGGTGTACTTAAATACTCTATCGATCAATCAGGATTAATCAAAAGAAATGATCTATGATTAGAATCATTACAGTATTATTTTTTTCGATTTTATTTATATCCTGTAATAATTCAATTCCTGATGAAAAATTTACATTTTCAACCTGGACTAATTCTGGTGGTGAATTCAATGAGAAGAATTGGATAAAGAAGTTAAGTTACTATGATTCATTAGGAATCTCTGAAATATTAGTTGGTGGGAATCCAGATGTAATTAAGCAGATTGTTCCTTTAGCAAAAAAAAGCAATATTAAGGTTCATGGTTGGATGTGGACATTAAATAGACCTGGCGATACTATTGCAAAGAAAAATCCTGACTGGTATGCAGTTAATCGTAATGGACAGAATTCGTTAGAATACAGGGCTTATGTTAATTATTATCAATGGCTAAGTCCTTTTCACCCAGATGCTAGAAATCATATTAAAAACAATGCTAAAAGACTAATGGAAATTGAGGGTCTTGAGTCTGTTCATTTAGATTATGTTAGATTCCCTGACGTAATTTTAGGTGCTGATTTACAGCCTAAATATGGAATTATTCAAGATAAAGAACTTCCTGAATATGATTATGGATATCATCCGATAGCACGTAAAAAATTTAAAGAAATTTTTGAAAAAGACCCTCTAGATTATGATTATCCTGAGTTGTCAACTGAATGGAGGCAATTTAGACTCAATGCAGTAACATCTTTAGTTAATGAAATCATTGATATCGCTCATAGTAAAAATAAAAAAGTAACAGCTGCAGTTTTCCCCTTTCCAGAAATGTCTAGACAAATGGTTAGACAAGCATGGAATGATTGGAATTTAGATCAAGTTTACCCTATGTTGTATCAAAGTTTTTACAGAGAAAATATTAATTGGATAGGGTTTGCCACAAAACAAGGAGTGTCTGACGTTGATTTTCCACTAATATCAGGCTTATATTCACCTGCATTAAGAGATCCTGTTGATCTTGAAAAAGCAATTAGAATTTCAAAAGAAAATGGAGCAGTCGGTATTTCTATCTTTACAGCCGACGGATTAAATAAAGAACAACAAGAAGTTTTTGTTAGACTTTCAAAAGAATTATAAATATTATGAAAAAATTATTACTATTAACATTATTATTATCATTTACAGTTGGTACATCTCAAAATGAGGTAAAACCAAATTATGATTTAGCAGCAAAGTTTTCTCCAAAAAATATTGCTAAGATGGTTCACTCAACTTCAGTTAATCCAAATTGGTTAAAATTGGGAAATAAATTTTGGTATCAATATAAAACAACTGACGGTTCAAAATACTACATAGTGGATGCTGACCGAAGAACTAGAAAAGAGTTATTTGACAATGATAAAATGGCTGCTTGGTTAACTGAAATCACTAATGACCCATATGATGCAAAACATCTTCCAAGGTTTAACTTCAATTTCGTAAAAAATGAAACTGCTATTCAGTTTAGAGTAACCTCGAATGAAGAAGTCGAATCAAAGGAAAAGAAAGGTAAAAAAGAAAAAAAAGTTTATCATTTTGAATACACTTTGGGATCCAATGGTTTAAAAGTTTTAAGTAATGAAAAAGCACCTGAAGAAGATTGGAAAAAGTGGGCTAATATTGCTCCAGACAGTAGTATAGTCTTTTTTTCCCGAAAGTTTAACCTGTACTGGATGGATAAAGAAAACTTTTTAAAAGCAGTTAAAGACGAAAAAGATTCTACTATAGTCGAAAATCAATGGACTAAGGATGGGGAAAAAGATTACGAATATGGTGGTTATGGAAGAGGTCTGGACAATGAAGAAATAGAAAAAAGAAAAGACGATAGATTTCCAATTAGAGGTTATTGGTCATTTGATTCAAAGAAATTTATTTACCAAAGAACAGATAGCAGACATATTAAAGATCTTTGGGTAATTAATTCAGTAGCAAAAAAGAGACCTACTCTAGAAACTTATAAGTATCATATGCCAGGTGAAAAAGAATATTACAAAAGAGAGATATTGATTTTTGACATTCCAAGTAAGGAAATAAATAAAGTAAAATTAGATCCTGAAGAACAACAATATATTTCAATTTTCAGTAAGCCTAGAAAACCATCTTCATTCAGAGACGATTTTAGACCAACATTATTACTTTCAGAAAAAGGTAAAATTTATTTTCATACAATATCAAGAGATAGACAATCTCTAAAAATTTGTGTTGCTGATATAAACAGTGGTGAGGTTCAAGTTTTGATTGAGGATAAGACAAACACATATTTTTATGAAACAAAGCCAGTTTATTTAATAAATAATGAAACTCAAATGATTCATTGGTCAGAAAGAGATGGTTGGGGGCATTACTACAGATACGATATCAATGGTAATTTACTCAATAGAATAACTAAAGGATCTTTTCATAGTGATAACATTAATTATATTGATGAAAAAACTAATACAATGTATTTTACAGCTCACGGGGTAGATACTAGTATAGATCCTTATTATGAGCATACATATAAAGTTTCGTTATTAGGTGGATCACCAAGAGTATTGAATCCTGGTAATTTTAATACCTCAACTAGCCCATCTGACGATCACAAATATTTTGTTAATAATTATTCTAGAGTAAATACAACTCCAAAGTCTGAATTAAGAAGTTATGATGGATCGTTAGTTATGAATTTAGAAACAGCTGACTTAAGTAGTTTGTTTGAAGCTGGTTATCAGTTTCCAGAGCCTTTTAAAGCAAAAGCCGATGATGGTATCACGGATATTTATGGTGTAATTTATAAGCCTTTTGATTTTGATGAAAATAAAAAGTATCCATTATTAGAATATGTATATCCAGGACCTCAAACAGAATCTGTCAATAAATCATTTTCTCAGAGAATGGACCGACTTGATAGAATGGCTCAGTTAGGTTTCATTGTAATTACTCTAGGTAATAGAGGCGGACATCCTGATAGATCAAAATGGTATCATAACTACGGTTATGGAAATGCTAGAGATTATGGTTTAGCTGATAAAAAATATGTTGCTGAACAACTTGCTAACAGACATAGTTTTATTGATATTAATAAAGTAGGTATATATGGTCATTCAGGAGGAGGCTTTATGTCAACAGCAGCAATTTTAGTATATCCTGATTTTTTTAAAGTTGCATTTTCACAGGCAGGAAATCATGACAATACAATGTATAATAGTTGGTGGGCAGAAACTCACTATGGAGTTAAAGAAAAAGAAAATAAAGAAGGTGAAGTTGAGTGGATAATCGATATTGATAAAAACCCGTCTTTAGCTAAAAATTTAAAAGGTAAATTATTTTTAGTCACTGGAGATATTGATAATAATGTTCACCCTGGGGCAACTATTAGAATGGCAAACGAACTTATTAAAGCAAATAAAAGATTTGATTTTATGTTATTACCAACACAAAGACATGGCTTTGGTAATATGACTGAATATAATTTTTGGTTGAGAGCAGATTATTTTACAAAGCACCTTTTAGGTAATACTGAAAGTTCTGTTGATATGAACCATATAAATAATCAAATTCCACAGTCGAGATAATGAGAATCCTTTTTTTTGTAAGTATTCTTTTAACGTGCTTCAACTTGCAATCTCAAGTTATAAATGAAGATCTTGTCAGTAAGCATATTTCTTACTTATCAAGTGATGAGTTAGAAGGAAGAAAAACTGGAACCCGAGGCATAGAACTTGCTGCACAGTATATAGAAAAGGAGTTTGAACGAATTGGCCTAAAAACATTTAATTCAGAAGATTACAGACAAAACTTTGAGTCTAGAGGATTAAATCTTTTCAATGTTATAGGATTATTAGAGGGAAAGGAAAAACCAAATGAATATATTGTTATTTCTGCGCATTATGATCACATCGGAATAAATGAGGATATAGAAGGGGATAATATTTTTAACGGAGCAAACGATAATGCATCTGGAACCACTGCTGTATTATCACTAGCCAAGCATTATAAAGAACTTGATTCTAATTCAAGAAGTATTCTATTTGTTCTTTTTACTGCTGAGGAAATGGGATTGATTGGCTCGAGATATTTTGGAGAAAAAATTAACCCTGAATCTATTATAGCTGGGATTAACATTGAAATGATTGGCAAGGAGTCTCCTTTTGGAGAAAAAACAGCATGGTTAACTGGATTTGACAGATCAGATTTTGGTAAAATAGTTCAGAAGAATCTCGAAGGATCTGAATATAAATTATATCCTGATCCTTTCATAGACTATAGGCTTTTTTATAGATCTGATAATGCAGCCTTAGCTAGATTAGGTATTCCAGCTCACACTTTTTCTACAAGCCCTATGGACAAAGACTTAGATTATCATAAAGTTACTGATGAGGTTTCAACTTTGGACATGTATACGATAACTGAAACTATTAAAGCCATTGCAACTGGAACATCTTCATTGATTTCAGGAGAAGACACTCCTACAAGAATTTCTATTGATGAATAAAAATTATCTTTTATCATTATTATTCATATTATTTATTTCATGTAAAGAACAAAATTTTATAAAAACTCCAAATGTTATTTTAATAATTACAGATGATCAAGGATATGGTGATCTTGGTATTAATAAAAACTCAATTTTAAAAACACCCAATATCGATAAATTATCATTTGAAAGTGTTGTTTTTAACAACTTTTATGTATCTCCAGTTTGCGCACCAACTAGATCTAGTTTAATGACAGGCAGATACTCTCTTAGAACAGGTGTTAGGGATACATATAATGGGGGCGCAATTATGTCAAGTGATGAAATAACTATAGCTGAATTACTTCAAGAAAAGAATTATAAAACAGGAATTTTTGGAAAATGGCATTTAGGTGACAATTACCCTTCTCGCCCATCTGACCAAGGATTTGATGAATCTGTAATTCACCTTTCAGGAGGTATTGGCCAGGTTGGTGATATTACTAATTATTATCAAAAAGATAAAAGCTATTTTGATCCTATTCTTTGGAAGAATAATGAAAAAACTAAATATGAAGGATATTGTTCAGACGTTTTTACTGATGAGGCAATTAATTTTATTGAACAGAATAGTAAATCTAGTTTTTTCTGTTATTTGTCATTTAATGCTCCTCATACACCACTACAAGTACCAGATCAATTTCTAAAAGAATATCGAGCTTCAGACATTACTGAAATATATGAAGAAGGAAAAAATCCAATGACAAAAAAAGATATTGAAGATGCAAAAAAAATATATGCAATGATTTCAAATATTGATTACAATGTTGGAAAAGTTTTAGATAAAATAACAGAACTGGGAATTGAAGAGGATACAATCATAATTTTCATGACTGATAATGGTCCACAACAATTAAGGTATAATGCCAATTTGAGAGGCTTAAAAGGAACAGTATATAATGGAGGAATAAAAGTCCCTTTTTATTTCAAATATCCCAAGTTGAAAGATTCAAGAAAACAAATCAATTCTTTGAGTGCTCATATTGATTTACTACCAACTTTAGCAAGACTTTGTAATTATGAAATTCCTAATGATAGGATAATTGATGGGTATGACATGTTTAGTAGCAGTGAAGAAAAAAACAATAGATCATTCTTTTCATATTGGACAAGAAAATCTCCAGAACTGTATAATAATATTTCATTAATTAAAAACGGATTTAAATTAGTTGGCAATACATCATATGGCTCTTCACTTAATGAATTTGAGTTGTTCAACCTAGAAAAAGATTATAAAGAATCCAATAATTTAGTTGACGCTAATATAGAATTAGCTAATGAATTAAAATCTGATTTAAATGAAATACATGATGAATTAATTAATTCAACTAATATTAAAAATCAACCTTTAATTCACATTGGATTTGAACAAGAAAACCCAAGTATATTGAATAGAAATGATGCAAGTGGTCAAAGAGGAATTTGGTCAAATAATGATGTTTTTGGCAAATGGGAAACATATTTTAATAAAGGTCTTTATAACATTAAGGCAAAATTTAATGATGTTCAATTAAATAAAAACTCAAAATTTATACTTGAACTGAATCAGCAAGTTTACTCAAAATCTGTTTTAAGTTTTGATAAAGAAAATTTTATAGAATTAAAAAATATAAAAGTTGATGAAGGAAGATATTCTTTGATTCCTTTTTTAAGAAATGGAAATAGAAATTTGCTTCCTTTCTTTCTTGAAGTTGAAAAAATCAACTAAACATTTGAGGTAAAATAAATATTACAATAGCGAACCAAATTCCATAAATAGGCAAGTACTTTCCAATTGAATGCTGAACATTTAATACTTTTTCTTCATTTGATTTTCCTTTAATAAGGCTAAAAAAGACATAAAATAGATTAATCAGAATCAGCAGATTTGCTCCTAAAACTGTTACCCTGTTTGGTGTAAAACCCATTTCAAATAACCTTCCTACAATAGCTACTAAGCATACTAGGTTTACAATAATAGTCAAAACTGATAATGCAAATACAGAATTAATTTTAAAGTTTGAAACGAAGTCTTTAAAACTACTCAATGAGAAAACTACTAAGGCCATGACAGATATATTTAAAATATTCATTGTCATCAATGAGTCTCTATCTTTAAAAGGATCAAATTCCGAGAATAACATTGAAGGTAGATAAAGTATTAACATTAAAACTACTAGTGGGGTAAAAATATTTGCAATTAGTGATGAAACTTTTTCAACTAAATTGGGGATCTTGGTAACAACAAAAACTGTAACAACTGGAAGGGAAGATAATGCCCAAATGCCAAAATAATCAAAATAATTTTCTGCAATATCAATTCCTATTATTTCAAATAAACTGATGGTAATTCCTGAAAATAGTAATCCAGATAAAAAAATCACTCCACCAACAATGATGAAATCACCATTAATTCTTAAAAAATTTAATCTTTTAAATGGATCATTTAAATCATCACCTAGGTAAGATAAGCCAAATATTATCCAAGATAAGAGGGGCATATGTAATAATATTAAGTCAAAAACATCGGAATTTTCATCAAATGGAAATGAGTTAATAAATACACAAGAAATTATCAAAATTAGAGTATATAATATGAGATATTTTATACTGAATTTGTCTCTTAGAAAATAATAAAAACATAAAGCGGGGAAAATAATAAAAGATATATTTCTGCTGTAAAATGTTTCCTCAGTAACATCATTTATTTTAAATCCTTCAGGATTAAATGTATACCATTCAAGTTTAAAAATATCTGGTATTTTAGAAATTAAACCAGAAAATAGACCCAGTAGAATAACAATTAAAACCTCTTTTTTATTAATTGTAAAAGTTCTTTCTGATCTATGATTAAGTCTTTCAAACCAGATTTTCACAGTAGTATTCTTAGAATTATGATATAGATAGTCAATAGATTTTTTAAAATCCTTTTTATTAATCCTATATAGTCTTTCTAATTCATAAAAATCATTAAGATTTTCCTCAATTGTTTTAGTTGTTATTTTCATTGCAAAATTTTGAATTATAATGAACAAAAATGTTAAGCCAAATTAATCTTCCAAAATAATATGTTATTGGCATACTAAAAATCAAAATTAATGAAATTAAAATCAATCTCCCCGTGAGTGAAGAGATTTCAGTAAAAAAATATAAAATAAAAAAAGTGGCTAATCCAGTGAATACACTTATAGCATAATTAATATACATTGAGCCCCAAAAAAAACCTGGTTCTAATTCAAATTTAAAATTACATTTAGAACACTTCTCATTAGCTTTTCCCCCTTTAAAAAAAAGGTTTTTATAAGGATTTTTTTCAATAAAGAAATCTCCACAATGACATCTAGGACACTTATTATGTACAATACTAAATAACTTTTTGTTCATTTTAGTGAGGTAATTTTTCTTTAATTATACCATAAAATAAAGTGCCTAAAATTGCAAAAAATATTACTATTGAAATTGAATAGAATCCGGCACCTAGTAAAGTAAACATAGGTCCTGGACAAGCTCCAGTCAATCCCCATCCTAAACCAAATATTATCCCCCCAAATAAGTATTTTTTTGGAAGAAAATCTTTGTCTTTAAAACTCAATTCTCTACTATCTATTGATTTAACTTTTAATTTTTTAAGAATTAGAGTTCCAAGGACACCAAAAACAACTGCAGATCCTATTATCCCATACATATGAAACGAATCAAATTGAAACATCTCGTAAATTCTAAACCATGATGCTGCTTCAGATTTATACATGACAATCCCAAATACTACTCCCCAAAATAAAAAATATAACTTTTTCATAATCTAGAATATTAAAGGATATACAAAATGAATAATAATTAGACCACCAATAAAAAATCCAATAACAGCAATGAGTGATCCAATTTGTAATTGACTTAAACCAGTAATTGCATGTCCTGATGTACAACCTCCTGCATATCTAGTTCCAAAACCAACCAAAAATCCACCGATTGAAAGTAATAGAATAGAAAATAACGTGTTATTTGAGTTTAATAAATCAAATATTTCTGTAGGTAAGTAACTTTTAGAATGACTTTTTATTCCCAGTGAACTTAGTTTATCAATTGTGTTTTCTGAAATTTCAACAGATTGGTCTAACGTTAAATAATTAGCTGCAAGATATCCACCAATTAGAGCTCCAAAAATGAAAAGTAAGTTCCAAGTTTGATCCTTCCAATTGAAATCAAAAAAACTATTTATTTTATCTGCTCCACATGCTGTACATATTGTTCTTAAGTTAGAAGAAACTCCAAATGTTTTTCCTCCTATTATTAATGCAAACATGACTATTGAAATCAGAGGGCCTGAAACATACCAAGGCCATGGCTCATATATTATATTGTTCATAATTTTGATGGACATATTTTGTTAGACAAATTCAATGTAGTTAATCCAAGATTTTTAAATCCTCCGATAACATTAGTGATGTTATGTATTCCTCTACTTTTAAGTATTGAACAAGCAATCATGCTTCTATATCCACTTTGACAGTGAATGTAATAATCATTTTTTTCGTCAAATTTTGACAAATAATTGTTTATTGAGCTTAATTGATAGTTATGCGCATCAACTACATGCTGCGATTTATATTCGTTATCTTTTCTAACATCAATTAACATTGATGATTTATTTTCTAACTTTTTTACAGTTTCAACTGCAGAAATAGAATTTATTGAGTCTATTTCCCCTCCATTTTCTTTCCATTTCTTAATTGTTATGTATCCTAGAGTATTATCAAATCCAACTCTAGACAATCTAGTTACTGCCTCCTCAATTTGATATTCATTACATACCAATAGTATTGGAGTTTTAACATCAATTATCAATTCACCAACCCACGGTGCAAAACCACCATCTAATCCAATAAATATTGATCTTGGAATGTGAGAATTTTCATACTCTTCTTTAGTTCTAACATCTAGAACTAAGGCTCCATTTTCATTTGCAATTTCTTCAAATTCATTAGCGTTAAGTAATTTACTAGATGTTGATAAGATCTTGTCAATATCTTCATATCCTTCTTTGTTCAACTTCACATTTTCTGGAAAATATTGAGGTGGCTTTTGTAAACCATCTAAGACTTTTTTAATAAATTCTGACTTAGTTAATTTATAATTAAGAGCATAATTTAATTTTTTCTGATTTTTAAGTGAATCGTAAGTAATTTTCATCATGTTCTTTCCACAAGCAGACCCTGCTCCATGTGCTGGATAAATAATTACAGCGTCATCTAATTTTAAAATTTTATTATGAATACTTTCATAAAGATGACCAGCTAAATCTTCTTTTGAAAGATCAGATTTCTGTGCAAGATCTGGTCTACCAACATCACCCATAAATACAGTATCACCAGAAAAAAGTGCAATCTGATTCTTGTTTTTATCAAGTAGAAGATAGCAAGAACTTTCCATAGTGTGGCCTGGGGTGTGTAATACTTGTATCGAAATCTCACCCAAATTAAATATTTGGCCATCTTTAGCATTAATTGATTCAAATGAAGTACTTGCATTTGGTCCATAAATTATTGGAGCATTTGTTTTTTTTGACAATGTCAAATGACCACTTACAAAATCTGCGTGAAAGTGTGTTTCAAAAATATATTTAATACTTGCATTATTTTTTTTTGCCTTCAATATATATTGATCAACTTCTCTTAAAGGATCTATTATTGCAGCTTCTCCATTACTTTCAATATAATAAGCTCCTTGTGAAAGACAGCCTGTATAGATTTGTTCTATAATCATAAAATAAATTCAAAAATTAAAATTATTATTCCCATTCCAGCTATAAATAAACCAAACCCTTTTTTCAATAAGTTTGTTTTTATATGTTGACTTAATGTGATTCCAATTAAAATTCCAATAAATGCAATTGCTGAAAAAGCTCCCAAAAATTCCCAATCAACATTAATCTTCATTACATCACCAATAAAAAAACCTAAAAGGGATTTCACTGAAATAATCAGAAGAGAAGTTCCAACAGCAATTTTTAGTTTTAGATCTGATAATATTACTAGAGATGGGACAATCAGAAATCCACCACCAGCTCCAACTAATCCAGTTAGACCGCCAACTGCAAAACCCTCTAATAAGGTAAGAGGATAGTTGAAGTTTTTTTTGATTCTTTTTTTAATATGCTTCTTTTTTTTCAACATTTGATATCCTGCAATAATCATTAGAATGCCAAATAAACCTAGAATTAGCATTCTTCTACTAATATCAAAATCTTTAATGGTTAGTACTATCTCTGGAATTATAGGCATCAAATAATACCTAACTATTATAACACTTATTATTGAGGGAATACCAAAAAAAAGAGCAACCCTGTAATTAATAAGTTTTTTTAATCCATATCTATAACTAGCTAATAAAGCACTAGCTCCAACTACAAATAATGAGTATGCTGTTGCAACTTTTTCATTAAACTTAAATAAATAAGTTAAAATTGGCATTGCAAGAACAGAACCTCCGCTTCCTAGCAAACCTAAAGATATACCTACCAAAAAAGCTGATAGAAATCCAAGAATTTCGAGTACGCCTAGCTTTATTATTAGAATCATTTTAGCAAATTAATGATTTAATTTACTAACCATAAGTAACTTATGTTACAATACTAAATAATTTCTATTGACTTTCGGTGAATTTTTAAATAGTTTTTATTTTCTAATTTTTTAAGTAGTCTAGAGATGACTACTCTTGATGTATTTAGATCATCAGCTATTTGTTGATGTTTAATTGATAAAATCTTTGAACTATTTAAATCTGATTTCTTCTCTAGGTATGATATTAACCTTTCATCAAGTTTTTCAAAAGCAATGTGATTAATTGTTTCGAATAATTCATCTATTCTATTATTATAGCTATCTAAAACAAAAGTTCTCCATGATTGATATTTTGAGAGCCATTCTTCCATTTTAATATTTGGGAAAAGAATAATCTCAGTATCACTTTCGGCAATTGCACGGATTTCACTTTTTTTACTAGTCAAGCAACAATTCATTGAAACTGAACATGAATCTCCTGGTCGAAGGTAATAAAGTAATAACTCACTTCCGTTATTGTCTTCTTTCATGATTTTTATTGTTCCTGAAACAACAATAGGGATATATTTAATGTTTTCATCAAGATCAATGATGATGTCACCAGATTCAAAGGTTTTTTTAATTCCGATTGAATTAATTTCATCAACTAATTCATCTTCAAAATTATTTAAAACATTAATGTTCATTATTAATTTTTATAAGTTGTCTAATTTTAAAAACTTGAATACACATTACAACAATATTTAAAAACATAATTGAAAATGAACCAGCAATTATACCATAAATAAGCCATAAAGTTGCTCCAACAAGGTTCACAGATCTAAGTTTCAACATGTCATTAATCAAAAATGATCCTATAACTACAAATGTTGCTATCCAACCTACAATTTCTAAGTAATTCATTAAATCTAAAATAAGTAAATTTGCACTCACAGATGAAAAATATACTTTATTTATTTTTATTAATAGTTAATTCAACTTTTGTTATATCTCAGGATAAAATAAAAGGTAAAGTTGTCTTTGAAGATTCAGGGATAAGTTATCCAATTGGAGGATCAAGTATATATTGGCAGGGAACTCAATCAGGAACAATTTCTAATGATAACGGTGAGTTTGAAATTCAAAAAATTGAATCAACTAATAGTTTAGTAATAAGCTATATAGGCTTTAAAACCCAAATTATTCAAATTGAAAATGACAAATTTTATAATGTTGTATTAGTTTATGATAATGAGAACGAATTGGACGATGTTACAGTTACTAAAAGAAGAAATGCTGTTCAGAGAAGCTATATTTTACCTCAAAATGTTGTAAAAATTTCTGAACAGGAATTATTGAATGCAGCGTGTTGTAATCTTTCTGAAAGTTTTGAAACAAATCCCTCTATCGATGTTAATCATTCAGATGCAATTACAGGAACTAAGCAGATAGAGATGCTCGGCTTGAAGAGTCCATATATCCTAATTACTGAAGAAAATGTTCCTATGGTTAGAGGAGCTTCACAAAGCTTTGGATTAGGATTCACACCTGGAACATGGATAGAAAGTATTCAAGTAACAAAGGGAATGGGTAGTGTTATTAATGGATATGAGAGTATAGTTGGTCAAATCAACACTGAACTGAGAAAACCTCTAACGGACATTCCGCTATATATAAATATGTTTAATAGTGCTGATGGCAGATATGAACTTAATACACAATTAAAGTCAGTTGTCAGTAATAAGATTAATACTTCATTTTTTGCTCACTATAATAAAAGAGATCAGATTAATGATAAGAATAAAGATAATTTCATTGATAAACCAATTCAAAACCAAATCAACTTTTTAAACAGATGGCAGTATACAAATTCCGAGAAAGGTATAGTAAGTTTTTTTAATCTCAGAATTTTAGATGATTTAAAGAAAATAGGTGAAAAATCTTCATTAACTGATGATTCAAAATGGGGTGGAAGAATTAAAACGAAAAGATTTGATACATCTTTTAAATTAGGCTATGTTAATCCAAATATACCTTATCAAACAGTCGGTTTTCAATTAGCCTTAAATGTTCATGATCAGAATTCAGTGTATGGTAATAGTATATATAATATTAAACAAGAAAGCTTGTTTTTAAATTTATTATATAATACAATAATTTCTAATACAAAAAATAAAATTAAAATTGGTTTAAACTATTCTTTTGATCAATATGATGAGTTAGTTCTTATTTATGATATTTTTAGGTCTGATAAATCAATTGGAAGTTTTTTTGAATATAGTTATGATAATTTAAATAATTTAAATTTTGTTCTTGGGCTCAGGTATGATACTCACAATAATATGGGTTCATTTTTTACTCCTAGAATGCATTTTAGATATAATATAAATGATAATTTATCTCTTAAGGGTGCTTATGGACAAGGAAGAAAATTAGCAAATATTTTCTCTGAAAATCAAATAATATTTTTAACCAATAGATCAATTGAGAATAAATTTCTTTCAGAAAAATTATATGGTTTAAATCCAGAAAAGGCTTCAAATTATGGTTTTAGCTTAGATCAAAAATTTAATCTTTTTGGAGGACAAGGAAATTTAATTTTTGATTACTATTCGACTCAATTTAGTAATAAAGTTATTGTTGATTATGAAAATTTTGGGAAAATAGATTTTTACAATTCAGATTATGGAAAATCAAAATCTAATAGTTCACAGTTTGAGGTTCTTTTTTCAAAAAATAATTGGAATATAACAGCAGCATATAAAATGTATGATGTTGAGAATTTTTATAAGGACGGATTAAAGGAAAAACCTATTCAACCAAAAAATATAATATTTTTTAATTATGGAGTTGAGTCAAATAGAGTTGGAGAAAAGTTTTGGAAATTCAACTTTACATATAATAGGCTTGGTAAACAAAGACTCATGAGAAATCCAAGAGATAATAATATATATACACAACCCCATTTTTCAATAAATTCTCAAATAACAAGGATTTTTAGCTCAAAATTTGAGGTTTACTTGGGGGGTGAAAATTTAAATAATTACAAACAAAAAGATCCAATTATAATGGCTTCTAATCCATTTAGTAGTGATTTTGATGCTTCAATTATTCACGGCCCAATATTTGGTTCAATGTATTATGCTGGACTTAGGTTTAAAATATTAAATTAGATAAAAATGAAAAAAATTATATTTCTATTATTGCTTATACCACTTTTTACTTTTGGTCAATCTAAAGGGAAATCAGTTAAAGAATCCTTTTTGGTAGATGGTAATTGTAACATGTGTAAAAACAGAATTGAGACCGCAACATTAAAATTAAATGGAGTCAAATATGTGAATTGGGACTCTAAATCAAGTAACTTCTCTATAATTTACAATACTAAAAAAGTAACTATTGATGAAATTAAAAGTAAAATTGCTGAAGTAGGACATGACAATGGGGAATATAAAGCATTATTAGAGACTTATGATAAATTACCAAATTGCTGCAGGTATCGACATTCTGGTAAACATTAGTGAAAATTGAGTATTGTTAAAGTAAATACATCTAAGAAAATTAGAAAAGCTCATAGATATCTTGGGCTTTTTTTAGGTCTTCAATTTTTATTTTGGACAATTAGTGGATTGTATTTTTCATGGACAGACTTGGATGAAATCCATGGCGATCATTTTAAAAAAGTAGAGGAACAGGTCAGTTTTACAAATTTGATTGACATCAATGATCTTGAATTCAAAGATCCTATAAAAACTTTTGAGTTAAGAGAAATTGCAGATTTGCCATATTATTTTATAAATGACAGTATATTATTTAATGCATATGACGGAAATATAAAGGATTCTATTTCATTTGAAGAGGCAATAAAAATTTCAAATAAAAACATTTTAGATAAATATAAAATTAGTTCTGTTGACAAAATTTATGATGTTGGGAATCATCATGAGTATAGGGGCAAGCCCTTGCCTGCTTTTGTGATTTCATATGAAGGAGTAGAAAAGTTAAAAACTTATGTGTCAATAATTGATGGCAAGTTTCAGACAGTAAGACATCGTGATTGGAGATGGTTTGATTTTTTATGGATGACCCATACTATGGATTATGAAACTAGAGATGATTTCAATAATAAATTAATTAGAGCTTTTTCATTACTTGGTTTAATAACTGTTATGAGTGGTTTTCTTCTCTGGTTTATTTCATCTAAAACTGTTAGAAAATTTTTAAATAAATAAACCTTTCCTTTCATTTTGCATTAATATTACTTTATTAGGTTACATTTGCCGCACATGAATGACTTTTCTTCGATGGGATTAAATGAGCCTATCGTATCTGCAATTAAAAAATTAGGCTTTAAAAAACCTACAGAGGTTCAACAAAAATCAATTCCATTATTAATTGATAAGCCACAAGATATTGTATCATTAGCTCAGACAGGCACTGGAAAAACTGCAGCATTTGGTTTGCCAATTCTTCACCATTTAAATATCAATTCTAAAATCACGCAAGCATTAATAATTGCTCCTACAAGAGAGTTATGTTTGCAGATAACTTCAGAATTAAAGAAATACTCAATTAATTTAAAATTAAATATAGTTCCAGTTTATGGTGGAAGTAGTATTCAAGAACAATCTAAATCAATAAGGCGAGGAGCAGAGATAATAGTTGCAACACCAGGGAGAATTCTTGACATGCTAAAAAGAAAGTACGTAAATATTTCAAAAATTAAATTTTGTGTTTTAGATGAGGCTGATGAAATGCTAAATATGGGTTTTTATAAAGACATTAAGCAAATTTTAAGTAATACTCCAGATTCAAAAAAAACTTGGCTGTTCTCTGCAACAATGCCAAATGAAGTTTCGAAAATAGCTGAAAAATTCATGAAAAATCCATACAGAATAACTGTTGGTGAGAAAAATTCAAGCTCCTCGAACGTAAAGCATAAAAGCTTTTTTGTTAATAGCAGGAACAGATATAATGTGTTGAAATTATTTATTGATTCTTCTCCTGAAATATATGCTATTATCTTTTGTAGAACCAGACTGGAAACACAAAAAATATGTGAAAATTTAATTGAAGATGGCTATAACTCTGGAGCATTACATGGTGATTTAAGTCAAAACCAGAGAGATTTAGTTATGAAATCTTTTAGGAATAAACAGATCAAGATTTTAGTTGCAACTGACGTAGCATCACGAGGAATTGATGTTGATAATATTACTCATATCATTCATTATAAAATTCCAGATGAAGTTGAAATCTACAATCATAGAAGTGGAAGAACTGGTCGAGCATCAAATACTGGATTATCAATAGCTTTTATTTCAAATTCAGATAAAGAAAAAATTAAAAGAATAGAAAACAAACTTAAAATCAAGATAGAAAATAGTGAACTTCCAGATTCAAAAACTATAATTAATAGTCAAATAACTAATTATTTGAAAAAAATAAAAGATGCTAAAATCAATTCTGAACTAGAAACATATTTTTCTTCATCAAAAAATATATTAGGTGAATTTTCTAAAAGTGAATTATTACTAAAAATTCTATCTCTAAAGTTTGAAAAGAAAATTGTATCACCTGAGCTAAATATTGAAAAGAATTCAAAAAAAAATAATGAAAAAGATGTCCGATACAAAATTAATTTAGGCATAAAGGATTATTATAATTGGCAAAATTTAAAAGATTTCTTATCTGAAATTTATTCACTTTATCCGGGAGATATTTATAATGTTGATGTACAGCAATCAATATCTTTTTTTAACTCGAAAATTTATCATAAAGATTTAATTATTGAAGGAATTAAGAGTCTTGATTTTAATGGAAAGAAAATTCAAGTATCAATCACAAATAAAAGAGGGCAAAAAGATGAATCATCTTTTTCTCACAGAGATCAAAAAAAGAAAAGAAAATCTAAAAAAAAATACTACTAGTCTAAACTAAAATTTTCCGGCGGATTTAGATCTAATAGATGTTTTACAAAGTAATCCCATTTCCTTCTTATAAAATAATTATTTTGATCACCGAAACCATGTCTTTTATTCGGAAATATAATTAGATCAAAATCTTTATTAGATTTTATTAATTCATCAACCACTAATAGCGTATTATATGGCGGTACATTATTATCCATATTACCGTGAGCTAAGAGTAATTTTCCTTTTAAATTACCAGCCAATAATTGATTAGCTTGATTATCATAATTGGTTTTATTGAAGTTGAAATCATTAGATCTCTCATCATCTTCAACTGTAATATTTTCTAATAGCCCTTGCCACTTTTCGCCCCAGTCAGCTTCATAATTTCTATTATCATGATTACCAGCACTTGAAACGGCAACATCATAAAAATCTGGATACTCCAAAATAGCTCTTGTAGAAGCAAAACCTCCACCAGAATGTCCCCAAATTCCAACCTTCTCAATATTCATTCCTGTATATTGTTTAGCAAGATCTTGAATCGCCTTAATATTATCTGGAATACCATTATCACCCATATTACCATAGTAAGCATCATGAAACGACTTAGATCTTCCAGGTGTTCCCATTGCATCAACAGCTACAACTACAAAACCTAATTCAGCCATTGCTTGAAAATCTCTTCTAGCAACTGAAAAACCATAATTTCTGACGCTTCCAGCTTGAGGACCAGGATAAATGTAATTTAAAACTGGATATTTACCACTGTTAGAATAAAAACTAGGTAAATACATTAATCCATAAATATCAGTTTCTCCATCTCTTGCTTTTACATTGAATTCAACTGGTTCTTGCCAATTATTTTCTTTAAGCTCAGTTATATCACTTTCAGCAAGAATTTTTAATGTATTACCTTCATTATCTTTTAGTATAGTAATTGGAGGATTAGTTGTAGTCGAATAAGTAGTTGTAAAGAAATCCCAATTCGGTGATGGGTTTATTGAATGGGTTCCTCTTTCAGGCGTTAAAAGTTTTAGGTCAGATCCATCAAAATTCACTTTATAAAGGTAAATGTGATATGGATTTCCAACCTCTCTACCTCCTCCAGTAAAATAAATTTCTCGTTTGTTTTTATCAACATGCAAAACATCTCTAACCAACCATTGACCACTTGTAATCTGATTTATAAGTTTTCCCGTCCTCAAATCATGAAGATACAAATGCCCCCAATCATCTTTTTCAGAATACCATAGAAATTCATTGGTGTCAAAAAATACTCTCCAATTCTCTCCGCTAACACCAGATTCATAATATGTCTGAGTAACTTCTTTATATATTGGTGTAACTTTTCCAGTTCTTACATCAGCAACATGAAGATGTGCTTCTTTGTGATCTCGAGTTGAAGAAATAAATGCCAGTTTTCTTCCATTTTCTGAAAAATTAGCATCTAGTAATGTCCCATCCCTATCAGCAATGTGGTCTGTTGTTGTAGATCTTTGAAAATCTCTTTTAAAATTAAGTGGAGTTATTTTTTTAGTTTTTATGTCAATAAAAATTCTTTCAATTTCAAAAATTTTGTCATCTCCAGGGAGGGTGTACTTCCATCTCTCAAGCGTTGGATGTCCGACGTTAGTTGTAGCCAAATACATTTCGCCCAATCCTCGTGCATCTTGTCTAAAAGTTGCTATAGTTCTAGAGTCTGGGGACCATTTTAAAACTGGTCGATCATTTTTTATCCACCCAGCGTTATTTGTAGCATAACCATAATCCTCAAAACCATCATATGTTAACTGAATTTTATCACCAGTTTTAGTATTTCTAATCCATAAATTATGATTATTTACATAGGCTCCATAATTTCCGTCAGGCGATAAGTATTCATTCCAATTCCCTCTATTTCTTCTACTTTGATTTTCATCAGTTTCATTCACTTCAAGAGTTTCAAGATCTATTTTATATGTTTTAAAAATAGTATCATTTTTAATTCTATATGTTAAATAGTCATTCCCCCATGACTGAGAAGAAACGGTATTTTTTAAATATTTATTCAAATTTTGAGATAAATGTTTTTTTGCATTTTCATAAACCTCTTTATCCATGTCAACATTATTGTCACAAGAAAATAGTATCAATGCAATAGAAATCTGTAATAGGAATTTTTTCATTTTATCAATTTAAGAACTTTTTTTATGATTGGAGCATTCATTCCTCCCCTCCAACCTTTACTGTAGTTAGCACTGATACTCAAATTATGCTTCGGACTGTAAACAACTTGAGTCCCCCAAAAACCACTGTGTGTATAAAGTTTGATCCCATCAATATTAATTTCCCAAATTCCTAATGAGTAGTCCATTTGAGATGGAGTGGAGTATGAGTATTTTTTTAGCATTTCATCAAGTGTTTGAGGGGATTTAAACACTTTATTATTAAACAATAGATAGAAAAATTTAGAAATATCACTAGCAGTAGAAATCAACCCACCGCCTCCAAAATAATCCATGGACTTATCAAAATTGTAAGCATCAGTTCCATTTCTAAAATATTGATGAATTCTCTTGTCATTTCTTCCATCTTCAAACCATGTGTCAGTTATATTTAATTCTTTAAAATTTAATAATTCACTTATAGATTTATCAAGATTTTTTCCATATAATTTTTCTATTATACCTCCCAGTATTACATACCCTGTATCAGAATACTTCATTTGTTGACCAGGTAAACCAACAGGCTTACCCCAATCAACACACGCTTTGATTTGAGCTTCTCTTGTCCACTCAAATGAAGGATTTTCAAATAATTTTTTAAAAAAATTGGGATGTGTTGTGTGATCGAATAAACCAGACGAATGATTTAATAAATTTCTGACTGTTATAATTTCAGGGTTATAGCCTCCGTCAATAAGATAGTCGTATATTTTTCTTTCAATATAAAAAGAGATTGGATCATCGAGTTCTAATCTCTTCTCCTCCCACAACCTTAAAATAGTTGCTGCAACAAAAGTTTTAGTGACACTAGCTATTCTGAACTGTGAATCATTTTCAAGAAAGTTAGCTACAGCTAAATCATTTATTCCATAGGCATAAGAAAAATTTAGATTATTTTTTTCAGAGAATAAGTTTAAAATTAGTCCAGGCTCAATCTCATTAATTTCACTTTCAACTGAATCTTTAATTAAATTTTTATCAATTTCTTGAGCAAAAGAAATTTGAATAAAAAATAATAGAATCAGTTTTCTAAAAATCATAATCTAGTGTTGATTATACTATTGTAGATTGATCCAAAAGTATAGCTTAATCCAATTGAAAAAGCTGTTGTATAATCAGATGCAATTCGCCTTTGTTGAAGTAATAAATCTTCAACTGACGTGTTACCAGCTGCTAAACTATATTGTTCTCTAATTAATTCGATATCTCCAGAAAGTCTTAATGCTAACCCTTCAAAAACTCTAATATCTAAATCACTTCTAAAAGAAAATCGTTTTTTTGTACCATCATTAAAAAATTGAGTACCATTCAGGTATGAGCTAATATTACCCCACTTTTGTCTAAATCTAACATTTAGACTTAAGGTTTGAGATGTTAGCGATTGTTTTTCAAAACCATAAATTGTTTTTTCTATGTAGTCTCTTTTACCAGTTCCAATTCTATAAGCAAGAGTAATTTCTTTACTTAATACATCTTGATATGGAAAAAAACTATATTCAATAGCTGGGGAAATATATCTATGAAAATCAATGTTTTCAAAAGTGTTTTGATACGCTCCAAAAAAAACACCAGTTGAAAAATGATCTGAAATACTTCTAACAACTCTTCCTCTTAGGCTCGTAGTTTTTCTATTACTTAAATATATCTCATCATCACTGTAGAATTCTCTATTTGTTTCATTTCTTTCAAGATCGATTCCAATTCTCCAATCTTCAGTGACTTTATCAATTTCAAACTGTATTTCATAACGATTAGTTTTTCTGCTTTCCTCTTTATCTGCGTTATAAGATCCAGATAATTCAAACACCCAATAATTCCACTTATCATCAATTGTTTTAACATCATCAAAGTTTGTGTCAACTTTTACATTCAAATCATATTCCGCTTTATCTAGAAAGGGAACCAAAGCTAGTTTTAATTTATTAACTAATTTGTCTCTAAGAGAACTTGATGTGTCTGATGAATATCCAGATACTGTTGTACTTGAAACTAAATCTTTGAATTCTTTATTGCCATCTATTTCTATCTCGTAAGACCTTCCTCCACTAGGATTCCAAATATCTCTAATTAAGATTTCAAGATCAGCTAAATCTTGATCTCTAACATATTCTAAAAATGAAGTCTCTTGTTTTATAAAATTTTCGTCACACCTATCACAATCTAAATAAGCTTTGACTTTATTTTCTTGAGCAAAACTAATTGAACTGAAAGTGATTAAAAATAATGTATATATATATTTCATGTTATTTACTTGGCAATTTTTAGACCAAAAAAAGATTAAAAAGATTAATGAGCTACTCTTTTATTGCAACAGCGTCAACTATTTTATAAACACCGTTCATGATGTCATCATAATTTAATTTAAACGTTCCCGTAACTGTAACCAACTCATCCATTAGGAATTCATCATGGCCAGGTTTTAAAACTAATTCAATAGCCGTTTCAGGACCACCATAACCACAGAAAAAGCAATCTGCATAAGGATTTTGGGATAATACATATACACCAGCATCAGGGGCAAGAGTGAGCATATATCCTGTGATTTTTACTTCTTTATTTGCAAGTTCTTCAATCTTTTTTCCAAAAAAAGGTATTTGAAAATAACTATCATATTCTTCATTATACTCAGATTTATAATGAACATCTCTAAGCTCTAACCAATTAGTTTCAATTTGTCCAAAAGTTGATAAACTAAAAAAGAAAATAAATACTATAATTATTTTATTCATTTGAAAGTATTTTTGATATATCCATTTTATAAACTTGAATACTAGGAATCAAACAAGCTATAAGTCCAATTAAAATTGAGATAGCTAAAAGCCAAAGTTCGTCGTTTAATATTGTGTACGAATTTAATGAATAATTAAAACTAGACTCCATTAAGCTTGATATAAATACTAATCCCAATCTACTTAAACTAATTCCAAGCATAAAACCAGAAACTGTTAAAGCTAAAGCTTCATAAACCAACATAGAAGACAGTTGTAATCTAGAGCCTCCCAATGTTCTTATCAATGCCATATCATATTTTCTTTCTTTCATTGAATTAAAAAGAGTAATAAAAATACTAATTCCAGAAACTATAATAATTAGGTAAGCAAGTAGATTAATTGTTTCAATTCCAAATCCAAATAATTTAAATAATCTAGAGATCTCATATGAGGGAACTGCTGATTGTAAGTTTGTGTTTTCGTTAATGTATCTTGGGAATTGAATAATATTCATTGGGCTATTAAACTTGATAAGCATAGCAGTGATTTCCTTATTATCATCATCCTGGTTATGTTCATCATTATCATGAGAGTAATCACCATGAACCCCCCAAACACTTTCAGCCGATGTTAGTATTAGTTGATCAGCAACTGAATTTGAAAAATTAGTAATCCCTACAACTGTAAATGGAGTATCACTATGTGCTTCACCAGTTTGCCTCAATCCATGAGATGTGAAAAATTTATCCCCAACATTAAGTTTTAATTTTGTTGCAATTTTTTTACCAATCACAACTTCAAATTCATTATCCCAAAAGAAACCGTTTTCGATTGATAAATTGTATAATTCTATAAACTTTTCATTAGTCCCAACTATCCTAAATCCTTCATAATTATCTCCGTAAAGCAAAGGAACACTATTACCAACCATTGGATTTTTTTCTATACTTCTAGCCTCTTTTAGTGAAATGTTTCCAGTGGGGGAATCAACATGATAGACACTTGAAAGAATAAGTTGTAACGGACTTCCTTTTGCGCCAACAACCATGTCAATTCCTTTTAAGTTATTGTTCATCTGATCTTGAACAACTGAATTGATTAAAACTAACAAAGAAATCATACTAACTCCAAGGGCAAGTAGTAACAAACTCAAAAGAGAACTCAGAGGTCTGTAAAATAAATTCTTAATACTTAACTTAAATATATTCATAGGTTAAGATTTTTTTTGAAATGCTTTTTTAATCGAACATCGTGAGTGATTACAATTAATTGTGCCTTATGATCTTTTGCTTGTTTTTTTAAAAGCTTAATTACTTTTTCACAGTTAGAATCATCTAAGCTGGAAGTAGGTTCATCTGCCAAAATCAAACTTGGGGAATTAATTAGTGCTAGGGCTACAGATGCTCTTTGTTTTTCACCCTCACTAAGCTGATTAGGTTTTTTATAAAGTTTGTCTTTTATATTTAAGCTCTCTAAAATCTTTTTAGCATCTCTACTTGTTTTAATAGGACTTAAATACTGAGCTAATTTTAAGTTCTCATTTATTGTTAAAGAAGAAATAAAATGTGGTTTTTGAAAAACGATTCCAATATTATCTCCTCTGAATTTATCTAATTCAGTATCAGAAAAATTTGAGATATCTGTACCCGAAATGTTAATTAATCCAGATTCAGGTTTCAAAATTCCAGCTAATATGTGAAGAAGTGTAGTTTTTCCAATTCCAGAGTTTCCAATAATCAGAAGGTTTTCACCAGAATCTAAATTGATATCTGGAAATTTAAAATATTTTTTCCTATCATAACTAAATCTTAAAGATTGTGTTTTAATCATTTAAATTGATTTTAATAAACCTCCATCAATTGGAATATTTGCTCCAGTAATATATGATGATTTATCTGAGCTCAAAAAGGAAGCCAAATATCCAAATTCTTCAGGATTACCTATTCTTTTCATTGGCACTTGAGCTTTCATAGCTTCTAGCACTTTATCTTCAGATATATTTAGTTTTTTAGATTTTTCTGAATTTAATTGTTGTATTCTTTCAGTATCAAAATATCCAGTTAAAATATTATTGACTGTAATATGATCCTTTGCAACATCACTTGCTAAAGTTTTTGCCCAAGCTATAACAGATGATCTCAAAGTATTGGACAGAGCTAAATAACTCAAAGGTTCTTTTACTGAAATAGATGCAATATTAATAATTCTTCCCCACTTATTTTTATGCATGTTTTTTATAGCTAACATAGTCGTGTATACTACATTTTTAAAAATAAGATCAAAAGCATTTTGATAAGCATCTATGTCTACATTCAATACATCACCTGCAGGTGGACCTTGTGTGTTATTAACAAGAATATCAATTTTATTTTTTGAAAAAAAATCATTAATTATTTCTTTATATGAATTAAAATCATTGAAATCAACAATTAGGTAGTTATGGTTTATACTAGTGGTGTTGTTCAAGTCATTAACTATAGTCATAAGCTTAGTTTCGTCTCTAGCCATAAGAGTGACTTGAGCTCCTGAAATAGCCAATTGTTTTGCAACAGCTAAACCTAATCCTTTGGAACTTCCTCCAACTAATGCTTTTTTTCCTTTTAAATCAATTTTCATTTTAAGCTTAGCAAATTAGACAGTGATCAATCAAAATTTCACCATCTCTTTCTACAAAAATAGCATGGTTCACAAATTCATCATCAGTTTTTGAAATAAATTGTTTCCATACTATTCCAATAGATTTTTCTCTTCGTACTAATAATGTAAATTCTCTTGTTGTAAAAAATCCGTGAGGTCTATATTCTAGCTGAGATTTTAAATTTTCTGGTGTTACTATGGTTCTTAATCTGGGTGTAAAATGTTTAACATGTTTTTCATAATTACCTTCGTTAGACCCATCCAGACAGTTGTCCATAATCGGTTCTAAGATTTCAAGAATTTCTTTTTGAGATTTGTTTTCGAACATTATTTATACTCTTCTCTTGCTGGGCTAAAAATATCCATTAATTTACAGTCAGTTAAAGCAATCCCGGAATGTAATTTATTTGAAGGTATGTGTATAACATCACCAGCTTTACATACCATTTTATTACCATCTAGAGTAAATTCAAATTCTCCTTCAACTACATGCATCATTTGCTCATGATGATGGCTGTGTTCAGCAACTTCGGAACCTTTAAGTACTCTCCAAAATGCCCAAGTAATTTTCTCACCATGAATTAATTTTCCAAAGTAACCTGGAAAAATTTCTTTTTCTTTTATCTTTTTTAGATTCATTGTATCTAAAAATAAAAAAACCTCACAATTTAATGTGAGGTTTTAAAACCAATTTTTTTTAATCTTAAAAAATCCTATGAGTTTTTAAATGGTAGATATGGGCTTTGAAGCCATTTAAATAATGAAGATAATATACCATAGAAGAAATGATAAAGTGCAAGTGCAAAATATAATTTTGCTAAAATCAAAATTACTTGAACATATTCCCAACCTACAGCAACAGCACCTTCAATACTGTAACCTGAAGCATCAGACCCTGCTAAGTTCCACTCAAAAAAATCGTTGATGAATCCCCCAACAAAATCTAATTTAACCATTTCCATGAATGTAGCAGTTGCATCTATTGGAAGAGCATATGCATAAGCAAAACCCCCATAAAGATCAACACTTATTGACATTCCATCGGAGTTTAATACCCACCCAACAGTTGAGCAAATTGCACCAAAAAGAGCTACTAAAGCTGTGATGTGACCTAAAGCCTTTATATTTGCCACTATAAAATCTTTAAAAATAAAATCTACTGTATTACTTTTAGATCCAGCGAGTGAATCTCCAGCAGATCTTACAACTTGAGCAATTGGAAATGCTGCATAAACTAACACAAGAAGACATACAATTGCTGATACCTTACCTAAACCATCTGCAGTCTGAAAAGAATCAAGTCCGCTAGTTATGATAGAAATTAATGTAACAACAAGTAAAATCAAAGCGCCTACTTTGAAAGTAGTGCCTGTCCATTTTTTCATAGACCCCTCGGAATTGTCCATCATTTCATTGAAACAATTTTTTGGGAGTTTGTCATTTACCATTTTAGGTAAATCCAATAGTTGATTGATAAATTTTTCCATATTTTAAGATTAATTGTTAGTTAAATTTAATCTTTTAATTAATTGAATATCAATTTCTTAAAATTTTATTGTATAATTTTTTTAACATTTTTAATTTTTTATCGAGAAACTAATGTTTATAACATAGTGAATCTTTAGTTGCTCTACAAAATACCCAAGAAATTTTCTCTCCTTAAATTAATTTACCAAAATAACCGGAAAAAATTCTTTTTAATCAATTTCACTTAAATTCATAACTTGATGTAAATAATATTAATTATCATAGGTTAATAATAAAAATGAAAATAAAACACATAGTAATCTTTTTTTACCTGTTAATTATATCTTGTTCTGAGAATAACATTGAAAAAGTATATCCTATTCCATCAGAAAGACAACTTGAATGGCAAAAGCTTGATTATTATGCATTTATTCATTTTAACATGAATACATTCACTAATAAGGAGTGGGGGTATGGAGATGAAAAACCTAATCAGTTCAATCCTACAGAACTTAACACTGATCAATGGGCAAAAATAATTAGTGAAGTTGGAATGAAGGGTATTATAATAACAGCTAAACATCACGATGGTTTTTGTTTATGGCCAAGTGAATTTACAGATCATTCAGTAAAATCAACTTCATGGAGAAATGGTGAGGCAGATATATTAAAGGATTTATCTGAATCATGTAAGAAATATGGTTTAAAATTTGGAGTTTATCTCTCCCCTTGGGACAGGAATCATCCTGATTATGGTAATGATAATTACATTACTTATTTCAGAAATCAATTAAAAGAACTTTTAACCAATTATGGAGAAATATTTGAAGTTTGGTTTGATGGAGCAAATGGTGGGGATGGATATTATGGTGGGGCTAATGAAACCAGGAAAGTTGATAAAAAAACTTATTATGATTGGGAAAATACAGTTAAGATAGTTAGAGACCTACAACCAAATGCTGTGATTTTTAGTGATGCTGGTCCAGACATAAGGTGGGTAGGTAATGAAAAAGGTTATGCTAATCAAACTACTTGGTCTCCTATTCTAAAAGACACTTTATACCCCGGAATGTTGAACTTCAACAAGTTCTCAGCAGGGCAAGAAAATGGAACTCATTGGATTCCAACAGAAACAGATGTTTCAATTAGACCTGGGTGGTATTATCACCCTGAGCAAGATAATCAGGTTAAAAGTGTTGAAAAGTTGATCGATATCTATTATAATTCAGTTGGTTTGAATTCTGCTTTGTTACTAAATATACCTGTAGACACTAGAGGCCTTATTCATGAAAAGGATGAACAAAATCTAAGACTTCTACATGATTATATTGAGAATACTTTTAAAGAAGATCTATCAAAAAACCAAAAATATTCTGCACTGAGCACAAGAAAAGGATTTGATGTTCAAAATATATTTGATGGAAAGTCAGATACATTTTGGGTTTCACCAAAACATACATTTCAAAATGAAATTATAATTGATTTTGATTCTGCTACAACATTTGATGTAATAGAAATTTCAGAAAAGATAGATTATGGACAAAGAATTAAATCTTTTGAAATAGAAGTCTTATCAAAAAATGACTGGAAAAAAGTTTTTGAGGGGACTACAATTGGAAATAGAAGGTTAGTAAAATTAAATCAAAATATTGTTAACGCTATTAAAATTAAATTTACTGATTCAAAAGCTTCTCCAATTATTTCTGAGATTTCGGTTTATAATTCTTTCAAATAATATCACACTTAATTCCGTTTATATAAGTAGAAAAAGATATTTCTGCTTTTCCTTCCAACATTTTGGATACAGAGCAATATTTTGTAAAGGAAAGTTCACAGGCTTTATATGCTTTTTTTGGATCTACATTTCCTATAAATTTTACTTTAGCATGAATTTTTTTGAATAAGTTGGCTTGTTCAACTTTTTCTCTCTGACCTTCAACTTCAATAGTTAAGTCTGTATAATGTTGTTTTTGTTTTTTTAGTATTGAAATAATATCAATACTGCTACAACCAGCAATCCCCATTAATAAAAGTTCCATTGGTGATACCCCTTGTGGATTTTCTATGGATTTATTATCAATCTTAATTGAATTTCCATGTTCATTAATCACTTTAGAATGATAGCCTGAGATATTTTTAAGTTTTATTTTCATAATACTTTTTAAATATAAAAAAGAATATAAATTTGCCGGATGTTTGATTTAAAAGAGATTTTTACAGTTGGGATGATTCTTTTTGCAGTCATTGATATTGTTGGAAGTATACCTATCATAATTTCATTAAGGAAATCTTTGGGTCATATTCAATCTGAAAAAGCAACAATTGTAGCAGGTATTATTATGATTGCTTTTCTTTTTTTAGGAGAACAAATTCTAACTCTAATCGGGATTGATATAAATTCATTTGCAGTCGCTGGATCCTTTATAATATTTTTTATTTCACTTGAACTAATTTTAGGAGTAAGACTTTTTAGGGAAGATTCACCGGATACCGCATCAATTGTACCAATAGCATTTCCCTTAATTGCTGGTGCTGGAACATTAACTACAATTCTTACTTTGAGATCGGAATTTAATTTAGCAAACATAATTGTTGCTATTATAATTAATATGATAGTTGTTTATGCTGTATTAAAGAGTTCTGGATTTCTTGAGAGAAAATTAGGAAACTCTGGGCTAAATGTATTAAGAAAAGTTTTTGGAGTTGTGTTAATGGCGATTGCTGTAAAAATTTTCTCAGCAAATATTCAAAACCTATTCTAATCTAAAATTCTAGCACTCAGATCTGGATCTGCCATGTCTCTATCAAGAGGAAACATTGGTCGTTTAATTTTTTTATAATCCAATCTAAATAAATCTTGATCTACTCCTCCGGGTGTTAATGCCATTACCCAATCTCCTCGAATATCATATAATTCTGGCACTAAGTAACCAATTTTAACTACCAAAATATCAGTTGAATCTGGCTTTAAATTAAGATTTGTAAAATCTGAAATATAATGATATGGCTTTCTTTTATAAGTAACTATGATATAATTGTTATTAATCTTAATAACAACTTCAACTTCAGCATTATAATCACCTCTTAAGATTGAGTGAACAGTACCCTTTAATTTAATGGGCGGGGAGTACCTGTTATCTACTAATCCGCCAACATAACCTTCAGCTATATTGCCAATACCTGCTTCTAATGCTTTTTTTACTAAATCAGGCCCTGGTATTGAAGCGTAAATCAATTCAGGTCCATTTTTTTGAAAACGTGTATTGTTTAAAATTTCATTAAGGGTCCAAGTTACATCTCCTGCACCACCAGCTGTAGGATTATCTCCCATATCTGAAATTATAAATGGTTTTGAATTTTCTCTTATATCAAGATAATTAAATGCTTTATTGTAAGCATCATCCAATGTGGTGGTAGGAGCAACAAAATCAAATTTGTTCCTCACTTCCCAAAAATGATTAGCAAGCGTTTCCGCAGCTTCTTTTACTTGTTTTTTATTATCACCATAAGCCATCACGACAGCATGGTTTCTAGGTGCATCACCCCAAGCATAACCTACCCAGATAGCAGCATCAATTACACCATTGCTTTTTGTTAAAGGATCAATTTTAGCATATAAACTTCTTCCAGGCTCAACTCTTGAGCTTGTTTGTTCACCAGGTAATAAAATAGGTACTGGAATCCATGCCTTAAACTTTGGTTTCCCTTTTCCTGTAATTAATCTGTCAACAAGATTATCAAGTGCTCTTTGTTTGGATTCCATTGCATCTTCATGAGGAGCCATTCTGTAGCAAGTGATAAGATCAGATTCTTCTGCTAATTTTCTCGAAACATTTCCATGTAAATCCATTGATGTTGAAATAATAGTTTTTGGGCCAACAACAGCTCTAATTCTACCAATAAAATCACCTTCAGGATCATCCATTCCTTCAACATTCATAGCTCCATGAATGTCAAAAAATAATCCGTCAAGAGGCAATGTTTGTTTTGTTAATTCAATAATTTGAAGTACCATTGATTCGTACGATTCCTTGGTTACAACACCACCGGGTAAAGCTCTTGCTCTCATTGTAGGGAACCAATCTACCTTATCAATATATGATTGATCAAAAAAATTGTAACTAGTAAATATTTCACTTCCATATTTAATATTAAAATCTTTTTCATATGTCCTTGCTGGAGAAAAAGAACTTGATTCTATAGCAATTCCAGTTATTCCAATTCTAGGTTTTTTAGATTCAGTATTACATGAAAACAAAATAATAAGTAATGCCGTTGTAAAAATTTTATTGATCATGAATACAAGTTAAAAAAACATATTTAAAATATTTAGAGTAATTTTTTTTCAATACCAATTAAAAAAGCATATTCCATTGCAACTTCTTTTAAGATTTTGAATCTTCCAGAAGCTCCTCCGTGTCCAGCATCCATGTTAGTGTGTAGTAAAATTGGATTTTCAGATTTATTAAAATCTCTCAATTTAGCAACCCATTTTGCAGGTTCCCAATACTGAACTTGAGAATCATGATATCCACTAGTTGCTAATATGTATGGATAATTTTTTTCTGAAATATTATCATATGGAGAATAAGATTTCATGTAGCTGTAGTAATCTTTTTCGTTAGGATTTCCCCATTCGTTGTATTCTAAAGTTGTTAACGGAATTGAATCATCAAGCATGGTTGTTACTACATCAACAAAAGGAACAGCTGCTATGACTCCCTTAAATAAAGTGGGTTCCAAGTTTACAATTACACCCATCAATAATCCACCAGCAGATCCACCTATTGCATATAAATGTTTTTTGGAAGTGTAATTGTTATTAATCAAGAATTTTCCACATTCAATAAAATCAAAGAATGTGTTTTTTTTCTTTAATAGTTTTCCATTCTCATACCATTCTCTACCTAAATATTCACCTCCTCTAATGTGAGCAATTGCAAAAATGAACCCTCTATCTAGAAGACTCAATCTTACAGATGAAAAATAGGGGTCAACAGTATGGCCATATGAACCATAGGCATATAATAATAATGGAGTTTTAGAGCTTTTTATAGTATTCTTGTGTCTTACAATAGAAATCGGAATTTCTACATTGTCATGAGATTTTGCCCAAACTCTTTCTGTAATATAGTTTTCAGAATTAAAACTATCATCAACAACTTCTTGAACTTTTAGAATATTATTCTTTTTTGAAATGAAATCATATTCAATTACGGAGCTCGGAGTATTAAGAGATGAAAAATGATATCTAAGTTTATGAGAGTTAAAATCCAAGTTGATACCCATATAAGCAGTATAAGTTTCAGTATCAAATGGAATAGTATAACTTTCATTATTATCCCAACTATTTACATTCAATTTCAACAATCCCATATTCCTTTCTGCAATTACATAGTAATCATTAAAAATTTCTAAATCTTCTATTAAAAAATCATGCCTGTGCTCAATAAATGCTTCCCAATTATTAAATTTTGTATTTAAAATTGAGCATTTCATTATTTTAAAATTTTTAGCATTCTTATTGGTAATTATATAAAAATGATCATTATAATGTTCAATGCTATATTCATGATTCTTTTCTCTAGGATTAAAAATTTTAAAATCACTTTCAGGCCTTGACGAGTCAATAAACCTACATTCCGTTGTTAAAGTACTATGTGAATTTATTACTATGTACTTTTCAGATTTTGTCATTCCAATGACACAACTAAATTCTTCATCCTTTTCTTCAAAAACTAAAATATCTTTGCTGCTAGAATCTAGATTGTGTTTGTAAATTTTATTTAACCTTAATGTTTTCGGGTCTTTTTTTACATAGAAAATAGTCTTATTGTCTTTAGCCCAAGTAATGGATCCTGAAGTGTTAGAAATTTCATTCTCTAAACTTTTGTTCTCTTCTAAATTGATAAAGTTTATAGTGTACAATCTTCTTGACTTTAAATCAAAGGAATACGCTAAAATTTTATTGTCAGGACTAATATTTAATGAACCAATACTAAAGTATTCATGATCTTTGGCTAATAAGTTTATATCTAATATTATCTCCTCTTTATTTGTGAGCTTCTTAAATTTTCTGGTATATATAGGATACTCTTTTCCTTTTTGAAATTTTTTAATGTACCAATAATCATTGTAGAAATATGGAACTGAAGAATCATCTTCTCTAATTCTAGACTTCATTTCTTCAAACAAATGATCTTTTAAATCATTTATATTTTTTAAAATTTCTTTAGAATATAAATTCTCAGCATTAAGATGATCTATAACTTCTTTATTGTCTCTTTTATTAAGCCAATAATAGTTGTCAATTCTCACATCATTATGGATAGATAATTTTTTTTCAATTTTTTTTGGGGTTGGCTTGTTCATTAATTAAAATATTGTTTTGCTAATCTAAATGTATTACAATGAGCTTCTGTTATTACTTCAATATTCTCAGAATAACCTCCACCCATACTAATTTGTAACGGAATTCCATTTTTCTTACACATACTAATAATATAATCATCTCTCATTTTACATCCTTCGATACTTAAACTAAGCCTACCTAGTTTATCAGTATGTAGCACATCTACACCCGACAAATAAAATATAAAATCTGGATTTACATCATTCAATAACTTTGGAATTAATCTATATAATTTTGTAAGATATTCTTCATCATCAGTATTATCATCAAATTCAACATCTAGGTCGCTAAATTCTTTTTTAAATGGAAAGTTTTTTTTCCCATGAAAAGAAAGTGTAAAAACATGATCATTATTTTTAAATAGTGATGCTGTTCCATTACCTTGGTGAACATCTAAATCAATTATCATTATTTTATTAACTAATTTGTTAGCTAACAAAAAATTTGCTGCTATCGCTTGGTCGTTCAGTAAACAAAACCCTTCCCCTCTATCTTTAAATGCATGATGAGTTCCTCCTGCAATATTCATTGAAATACCATGTTTAATAGAAAAAAGAGCACAATCAACAGTGCCTTTTGCAATCGTTTTTTCTCTAATAATTAATTCTTTATTAATTGGAAATCCAATAGGTCGCGATTCCTTTTTTGTTAACCTTAGATTATCTAGCTTTTTTAAATAATCTTGACAGTGAGTTATTGAAATTATTTCATTATCAAGAATTTGAGGCTCGAAAAAATTTTCTTTTGAAAATGTACCTTCTCTTAAAAGCCTTATTGGAATTAAATCATATTTTTCCATAGGAAATCTATGATTTTCAGGAAGTGGATGGCTATATACTTTACTGTGGGCTATTTTAAGCATTAATTTTACTTGTCGCAATCTTCATGCACATCAGAAATGAATGGTTTGATATGCACATGCTCTTTAGGTATCAAAAAGCTTGCTATAATTTCTACTAAAGTTGCAGTTAATGCGATAGATGCAGTAATATAAGCATGTTCATATATTGCAGAAATAAACTCAATAAAATGAAACACAGAATGTAATCTTAGACCAATTCTAATTATATTGATAAATCCTTTTTTCATAGTTAAAAAAATACGAAACTACATATAAGTAAAATAGTAGTTATAAAGTTAAAAATTGTGTAAGAGTTCAATTTATTTTCACCTTTAATTAATAAAAAGCTCAAGATGAATGTCAATGAAATCTGAAGAAAAAAAGCAGGTAGTATTAGCAATTCCCAAAAGACTCCAAACAAAGTAGATTCAATTTTAAAATGAGATAAGCCAAATGCTATAAATAAAAATATAGCTGTTATAATTGTAAGAATTTTAAAAACTTTTTTCAACAGATCAAATATATGTAAATTTGGTCCATGCTACTAGTTGTAATTTTGATTGGAACTAATATTTTTCTAATTCTTATAACTCAATTTGTAAACAAGAATAATGCTGATCTTCTTTTATCAGGATATAATACAATGTCAAAATCTGAAAAAGAAAATTTCAAATTAGAGGAGTATCTAGTTTATTTTAAAAAATTCTTTTTTCAGTTAGCATTATATTCTTCCTTAGCAACTATTATTAGTTATATTCTTTTTGATGAACTAACAACAACAATTGTATATTCATTAAGTGTATGTTTACCATTACCTTTATTTATTTATAACTCTAATAAAAAATTTAAGAAATGATTATTAAAGATTTAGATGGTAGAGAATACAAAATCTACAATATTGAAGAATTTAAAAATCACATAAATAAGTTTCATACTATCAATGGTAAGCCTGATGGAAGCTTACATGAAGAAAATGGATATTACTTTAGGGTAGATAAAAGTTTTTATGATTTAATATTTGAATCATAGTATATATTCTTTTCGATAGAAAACCATAAAAGCAATGATGCAACTGTTCTAAACGGAGACCAATTATGTGTCAATTTAGTAATCTCATTTTCATCATTTATTCCGTAATTTTTTTTTATACTATTAATTAAAGCTAAATCTCCAAAGGAAAAAATATCTGGTTTTAATACCACAAACATCAAAAACATTTCAATTGTCCACTTTCCAATACCTTTAATTTTAATCAATTTTTTTTCAATCTCATTTTGATCTAAATTTTCTAGATCTAAATTATTTTCAACAAAAAATGATATTACATTTTTCATGTATTCAACTTTTTTGAATGAAACTCCTACTTTCTGAATTGTACTATTTTTTAATTTAAGTATTTGCTTATTTGATTTATTTGATATTAGATCATGAAATTTTTTTTTAATTGTAATTGCAGCTTTGAAGCTAATTTGTTGTTCGATTATTAAATTGCAAATAGCAATAGCATAATTTGAATTATTTCTTTCGTTAACATCAATTTCGTGTCCAAATCGTGAGATAAAAAAAGACATAACAGGGTCTTTTTTTAGAAAATCAAAAGCTATTCTTAGATTGGAATTATTTAATTTACTTATCACTATATTTAGATAAATTCAAAAATTACGAAATATATTCTTTTGAAAAATAAATACACAGATGGGTTTTTTAATATAGGGGCAGCTAATGGTTTTCTTCCCGTTAAGAATCCTTTAGCTTCTCTTCCTAATAGGTATAATAAACTTCAATATATTTTAGATAACATGCCAGTAGAGCTTGAGAATGGGTCAGAAGGTTTTCTTGCTATACCGAATAAAATTGAAAAAGAGGTAAGAGAATTAGAGAATTATAAAGAAATAGTTAAAGAAGAAAATGATGTTTTTGTAGTCCAGGCTTTATTTCGTGGGTATTGTTTTTTAGCTTCAGCCTATACACTTGAAAGTTCTTATCAGGAATATGTAAAAACAAAAAAATATGGTAAAGCAAGAAATATATTACCATCTCAAATTTCTCAGCCTCTAAGCATAGTAGCAAAAAAACTTGATGTATACCCTTGGTTAGAATATCACTATGCTTATTCTCTTGGTAATTTTAAGGTATTGGACAATTCAGATAATCTTAACTGGTCAAACTTAGATCAATGTGTAAAGTTTTCTGGCAAAAAAGATGAGGCAGGTTTTATAATGAATCATGTGGATATTAATCAGTATTCACCAAAACTTGTTGAATCAGTATTGGAGTCAATTAATGCAGTGAAAATTGGAGATTCTCAACAGATAAATTTTTGGTTGGAGGAAAATTATAAATCCATGATAAAAGTAAATGAAAGAAGAAAAGAAATGTGGGTTGCATCTAGATGGAAGCATTATAATGATTTTAGGATATTTATAATGGGTATTAAGGGTAATGAGGAGATTTTTGGAGAAGGATTAATTTACGATGGAGTATCTAAAAAACCTATGCAATATAGAGGTCAAACTGGAGCTCAGGACAATATAATTCCTATGCAAGATATTTTTACTGGTGTTATTAATTTTTATCCAAAAAATGAGTTAACAAAATATTTACTTGATTTAAGAACTTATAGACCTAAATGTATTCAAGATTTTTTCATTGATTTAGAAAAAAATACCAGTAAGAATAATGGAAATTTAATATTCAATTATTTGATAGAATCAATAAATTCTACGGGATTGATATATCTTTTAGCAATAGTTGAAGAGATTTATAAGTTTAGAAATGGGCATTGGCAGTTTGTTCAAAAATATATTATGAGTAATACAAAATATTCAAAAGCCACTGGTGGTACACCTATAATAAGTTGGATTCCTAATCAAATAAAAGCAGTACTTAATTATATAAAAGTATTATTAGATCATATCGATAATTTACCAAATTCAACCGACCACAAGGCAATTAAAATATATAATGAATCGAAAGAAAAAATTGATTTTAAAATAAAATTGCTTAACAATCAACTTGAAATTGTTAAACAAGATAACTATAACGCTGGCAAAGTTTTTGAATTGAATCAGAAATATAAATTGCAAGACGTAAATCTTGAAAAAAAATAACTTACCTACTAAAATTTGTCCGGTTTGTAACCTTCCATTTACTTGGCGAAAAAAGTGGGAAAAAAACTGGGATAATGTCAAGTATTGTAGTAAAAGATGTAGAAAGAATTAATTCATTAGTTTGGTTTAGAAATGATTTGAGGATATACGATCACTCAGGTTTAACTCATGCAGTTCAAAATTCAAATAGGGTTATTGGTGTTTATTTTTTTAATCCAGATCATTACAGAACTGATGAATTAGGTTTCCCTAAAACAGATTCGTTTAGAGCTAAATTCTTAATGGATTCTGTTAAAAATCTTCAAAATAAATTAAGTGAATTAAATATTTCACTTATAATAAAGATTTGTAATCCAAAGGACATAATTAAGTCGATAGTCGATGAATATAATATAAATAGAATATATCTTCAAGATGAATGGACTGATGAAGAAATTAAAGAAGAACAATGTTTAAAATCTTTAAAAACAAAAATTGATATTTTTAAATACAGTGATCAATTTCTATATCATCCAGAGGATGTTGAATTAAATAAAGTCCCAAATATTTTTACTGTTTTTAGAAAACATTGTGAAAAAAATTTGAATGTAAGATCAATTTTTCCCAAACCTAATTCAATGGATCAAACGAATTTGTTAGATATAAACTTTACATTGCTATCGATTGAAGATTTAGGTCTTGAACATTATGCAGAAGATTCTAGGTCTGCTTTTCCTTTTAAAGGTGGATATGATGAAGGTTTAAAAAGATTAAATCACTATTTGTGGGAATCTAAAAAAGTAAGTTTCTATAAAAAAACTAGAAATGGTCTGATTGGAATCGATTATAGTTCTAAGTTCTCTTCATGGTTATCTAACGGGTCTCTTAGTCCAAGAATTATTTATAGTGAGATAAAAAAATATGAGAAAGAAATTGAAAAAAATCAATCAACTTATTGGATGATTTTTGAGCTTATCTGGAGAGATTACTTTAAATATATTTCAAAAATTTATGGTAATTCAATTTTTAAAATTGGTGGGATTTTAGAAAAAAAGTATAAATGGATTAAGGATATCGATTTATTTCAAAAATGGATTGATGGTGAAACTGATGAACCATTCGTTAATGCGAATATGATAGAGTTAAAAAAAACAGGATGGATGAGTAATAGGGGGAGGCAAAATGTAGCGAGTTATCTCTCAAAGGAATTATTTATTGACTGGAGATGGGGTGCAAGATACTTTGAATCTAAGCTCATAGATTATGATGTACATAGTAACTGGGGAAATTGGATGTATGTTTCAGGCGTTGGAAATGATCCAAGAGACAGAAAATTCAATATTCAATTTCAAGCTGAGAGATATGATGTCAATAAAAAATTTCAAAACCTTTGGCTTCAAGAAAAGATATCTCTATTTTAGAAATCATTAGATTTTTTAGGGAAACTTTTACCATTGAAAAAAAGTTTATTTTTTTATGAAAAAATTTAATAAAAATAATTTTCCTGTTGATGCAGTTATTACTTGGGTTGATGGAAATGATTTCAAATTTCTAGAAAAAAAAAATAAATACCTTTTTGAAATAGAAACAAAAGAAGCTAATCACCCATCTAGATTTAATGAAGTGGGAGAATTAAATTTTGTAGTGAAATCAATTTTAAAATACGCATCATTTGTTAGAAAAATATTTATTGTTACAGATAATCAAATTCCAAGTTTCTTGAAAAAAAAAGAAGGATGGTCAAAAAAATATTTAGATAGAATTGAGGTTGTAGATCATAAAGAAATATTTAGAAATTTCAATGACAATTTACCTTCTTTTAACATACTGTCAATTGAGTGCTTGCTTTATAATATTAAAGACTTATCTGAACATTTTATTTATTTTAATGATGATATGTTTTTAGTTAAACCAACAGTTGTTGATGATTGGTTTAGAAATGGCTTGCCTTTAATAAGGGGAAAGTGGACAACTTTTTCAAATAAAGTCTGGTATAAAAAATTACATAAAGCTATTTTTCCTTCAAAAAGAAATAAATGGAGTTTTAAAAAAGCACAAGAAAAATCAGCTAAAATTATTGGATATCAAAATAAATATTTTCGCACTTTTCATAACCCAAGAGCTCTAGTCAAGAGTAATTTTTCTGATTTTTTTGAATCAAATCCAAAATTACTCAGTGAACAGGTAAGGCATAAATTTAGATCGAATTCACAATTTAATCCATATGTTTTAAGTTGGCATCATGCAATAAAAAATAATAGAGCCAGTTTAACAAATAATTTACAGCTTATTGAGGTTAATTTTTCAGTAAATGATAATCCAAAGAAAATTCTAAGAGCTATTAAAAAAGCTTCAAAGTCAAAAAATATTTTATTCTTAAATATTCAAAGTTTAGATCTAGTAAAAACAAATAAATTAGGTCAAATTATAAGTGAATTAGATTCATTATTTAAGCTTTGATCTTAATTTATTTTTTTACCAAGCATTAAAAAAACAGGGAAATGGTCACTATATCCACCAAGCCATCCATTGTAAAAACTTCTAAATGGATATCCCTTATAATTCCCCTCAGGGTTAATTAAAAACTTTTTATTAAATATTCCAGCTTTGATAAATTTTAAAGATTCATTATTTATCAAAGATTCAGTTATCAATAATTGATCAAGCATATTCCAATTTCCTCTGTATTTTGAAGTCCCATATCCTTTTTTAAATAGTGATTCCATTGGATTGAAGATTTGATTCTTTGCTGTTTTATTTTTTTTCCAACTTGTTTGAAGCTCTTCCTTAATACTTTTATCATTAGGATCATCATTAAAATCACCCATTGAAATAATCTTAGCAAATGAGTCAACAGACTTGATTGAATCAATTATTTTTTTGTTAAGTCTAGCAGCGGCGATTCTTTTAGGTTCACTATTAATTAACCCTCCAGATCGACTCGGCCAATGATTAACAATAAAATAAATTTTTTCACCATCTAAAAACCCTTCAACTAACAATTGATCGCGAGTAAAATCACGACTTCCATTTGCGTTAGAAAGGTATAGTGGGTAAGATTTTGCTTTCTTAGGTTTAAATCTATATCTGTCAAATAATAATGCTACATCAATTCCTCTTTCATCAGGTGAGTCAAAGTGAATAATTCCATAATTAATATTTTTCATAGATTCACTTTGTACTAAATCGATAAGCACTTGCCTATTCTCAACTTCACAGAGTCCAATAATAGTAGGATGAGCATTTGTATATTCAAATCCAATTTGAGGAATTACACTTGATATATTTTCAATTTTTTTCTTGTATATTTCTTCATTCCAAGTACCTTCTTCAAGCCATCTTTCATCCCAGTAATTTTCTGGATCATCTGCTGCATCAAATAAATTCTCAACATTGTAAAAAGCAATAGTGCTAAGTTGAAATCTTTCTTCCTGCGAAAAAATTTGCATTGCACTTAAAAAAAGAAAGTAAAAAAAATACTTTTTCATAGGCTTAATAAATATATCAATTAAACTAAACTACATTTAAAAATTGCTTAAAAAAAAATCCCATCAATTGATGGGATTTTATGAGTTAAAAAAGTAAAAGAATTAAGCTCCTTTTACGAACGGAAGTCCAGTTTTTGGGCTTTCTACTACTTTCATTCCAGACGGAAGATCACATGCGTTTGATCTAGCATCTTTAGCGAAATAATAAATAGTTTGGTTTCTACCACCTTTTAAAGTAACATCTTTACTATGTAAGTGGTAAGTTTTTCCTTTACTGTTAGTATGAGTGTATCCCATTTTTTTAAGTTTTTAATTGTTATACAGCATACAATATACAAAAATATATTTTAAACCTTCTCTGTTGGAAAATTTTCTACCTCAGATGCAGTCAAATTGAATACTCAACTTTGAAAAATAACATTTTTCAAATCACTATAATTAATTAGTTTTATGTTATTTTCCTCAAGAGATTTGATAAATTTTTCACTATTCATAACATTATAATCTATTTCTCTCCATAATGATCCATAGTTTGTTTTTCCTTGTGTAATACCCCTCATTTTATAATTATCTAATCCAAAATGTACAATTATTTGACTCAAACCAGGCTTTAAGTTATCGATTATATCTAAATAGTATTTTTCCATTTCATTTGGTTTTATTCCAGCTTCTGCCATAAAAAATTGATCAAAAATGATTGCATGATCAGGTTTTGGAAAGTTTTCATCAAAGTGAACACTGGCTTGAATAGGAACAAAAGCAAGGAGGTTATTCCTTTTTGCGAGATTAAGGTACATTTTAAAAACATCTGGATCGAAGAATAATGCACCTTCATGACTATCAATATGACTTATATTGATTCCCATTGAAACTGCTAAATCAATTTGAGCTTGAAGTTCGTTTCTGACTTCGTCAAGATTAGAGAATTTAGTAAACTTTCTTTTATTCCAATAGAAGTGATTATTGCTGTTCAACATTGAAGGAATATCCTTGTTTTGTAAAATACCACCCCACTTATGCATTCTCCATTCACTTGTCACTGTTAAATGAACTCCAAGGTCTAAACAGGGGTTTATCTCAGAAAAATTGGCTACTTCGTCAATTTTCTCAGTTGTCATAATAACACTCGCTGATGTGACAGTATTTTTTTTCAAAGATTCAAAAGAAGTTGAATTAACAGACTCCTCCAGTCCTAAATCATCTGCATGAATAACAAGTAATTTATCATCTTCCGAATATCCAAGCTTTTCTGCTATGGTCTTAAAATCTTCTTTTTGAGTAGAGTTTTTTATGAACTTTAAAGCTAGACCCAAATCATAAATAGGTAGCTGATTGTAATGGAAATAAGAAATAATTACTACGCACAAAAGCGTAACACTTATCATTAAAAATGAAAGTATTCTTTTCATTTACTATTTTAAACCTGGAATGTTCTCCGGTTTTGATTGATGCCAATTGAATACTGCCTTTTCTTTTTTTGGATAAACTTGATCTAGATTATCTGCATTATATAATTTTCCGTCAATCATAACCATTTCAATTTCATTCGTATTTCTAATGTTTTCTAACGGATCCTTGTTAAGGATAACTAAATCAGCTAATTTACCATTTTCTATACTTCCTAAATCGTCTTCCAAACCAATTGCTTCAGCACCAATTATTGTTGCAACCCTCAATGCATCGTGAAGATCTAATCCACCTGCTTGCATACTCCACAATTCCCAGTGATAACCGAGACCCTGCAATTGTCCATGGGATCCAACACCAACAATTCCGCCAGCTTCAACTAAGTCTTTAATGAACTTACCTTGTTCTTCAAAAGTGTACTCTTCTGGATGAAACCATCCATCATTTCTCCTTCTTGATCTGCGATCAAGTTCTGACTTTGGAGTAAAATAATTTAGTTTTTTATCGCCTTGAACATCTTCTGTGGAGTAATAATAATTTTCAGCCCATGGACCACCATATGTGACTAATAAAGTTGGAGTATATGCCATTTTTGATTTAGCCATTATCTCAACAAGATCTTTATATGCTGGATATATTGGTATATTATGTTCTTGACCAGGATATCCATCTAGCATCTGATTAATATTTAACTTAATATTTAAAGCACCTTCTGTAGTTGGCATTAATTTTTGTTCTTTAGATGCCATCAGTATCCATTGCCTATGTAATCTATTCCCAGTTCGGTACATTTTGATAGTTTTAGTATCATAATATTTAGAGTACTGCATTAAAACATCTTTTGTTTGTTCTAAACTCTTTAAGTTATATCCCCAGTAGCCTACACCTGGGCCTGTTGAATATATTCTAGGCCCATGCATTAAGCCAGCTTCAACCATATCTTCATAAGATAAAATATCTGTTGTTCCAGTCTGAGGATCTCTAATTGTAGTTACACCATATGCAAGATTTGCAGCAAATGACCAAATCTCATTTTTATGAACACCTCTTGTTACTCTAACATGAGCATGTGTATCAACAAAACCAGGAACTATAGTTTTTCCACTCAAATCAAGCTTTTGAACATCCGAATCTACTTTTATAGATCCAGTTTCTCCAACTTCAATTATCCTACTGTCTCTAATTAATATTTCTCCATTTTCTATAACTTCTCTTCCTTTCATTGTAATGATCTTTGCATTTTGTAAAAGAATACTTCCTTTAGCTTTATTTTTTTCTACATAAGTTTTAATCTCAATTTCTTTTGCCTCATATTTCTTCTTTTTTTCATCATTTTCTTTATTTTCTTCACTTGCAAGGGCTAAAGGGATATTATAATTAAAAAGATATCGTCCTAATGAAAAATATACATTATCACCACCACTATCCCAAGAAGCAAACTCGCCTCCAAATTTTGTTAGTTTCATGGCTGGAAATGATGCATTTTCAGGATTTCCAACATTTATACTTAACTCTTTTACACCTGAGTAAGGTATAGTAACTACATAAACATCGTTATTTATAACAGCTAAAGCTTCTTCTTTTGTTGGAGATTTAATTATGTAGGATGCTGGTGATGGATCTGATTTTCTACCAGGTGTACCATAGACAGATATTCCAGTAATTTTTAAAATTTGTTTTTCATCAGTTCCATCTAATCTAATTGATGATAATCCACCTGATCTACTGTAAAGATGTAATCTTTCAGAATTTTTTACAAAATGTGGGTTACTTCTTCCCTTTGTATCATCGATAAAATAATTCTTACTACCTTCCGAACTTACCCACATTAATTTAGAATCCCTATTGCTTGAATAATTTTTAAAATCACTTTCATATGATTTAATAAATATTATTTTACTTCCATCGTTAGACCATGTTGGATAAGAATAAACACCATTTTCAGATGTTAATTTTTGAATTTTTTTTCTTCCGTAAAGATTGTATTTATAAATAGAGCCACCATCTTTTTCATCCCATTCTACATAAACCAAAGATTGGCTATTAGGACTCCAAACTGGCATATCTTCTGTTGAATTTTTGCTAGTAATTCTTTTAGGTTCACCATCAGGAAGTTCTTTAATAAATATTCTATTAAAAGCAGAATAAGCTAAATATCTTCCATCTGGTGATATTCTTGGATTTCTAATTTGATTTGCTAGAATTTTATCATCATCAGTAATCGGATAATTAAATTTTAATTGGGGTCCAAGTTCAATTTCCTCATCTATTAAAAATGGAATATTGACAGATTCTCCACCATTAATTGGGATTCTGTAAATTTTTCCACCATAAGATGCTATTACAGATTCACTATCTGGTGTAAAAGTCATTGCTGGTAGAGTTCCTAATGTGCCTTGTGATTCGATATCATCTCTTTGCACAGGGTATGCTAACCACTTCTCAGTACCATCAATAAGATTTCTAGATACTAACCCTGTTTTATCATTAAATCTTGATCCATAAACTAACCATTTACCATCATCAGAAAGAGTTGGACTAAAAGCAGATCCATATCTTGAAATTACATTTTCCACTCTTCCTTGTTTACGATCATATCTTGCTACAGAAACTTGTGGGAATTCGGCATTGTACTGCCAAGCATTATTCTTACTAGAGTACCAAATGTATCTGTCATCAGGACTTACTGTAATATCTCCTGCGTGAAGATTAGTTGGTGTTTTAACCAGTTCAACACCTTTTCCACCATCACGATGATTTAAAAAGATTTTAGGATTTCTACCCCCTTTTGCTGAAACTATATATTTTCCATCTTTTGTCCATTCAGCTGATTCCATATAAAAATCCTCTCCTTTAGTGACCTGAGTAGAATCTCCAGATTCTAGATCAAGGATCCAGGCATTTGGACCTCCACTTCTATCAGAAACAACTAACAACTCTTTACCATCAGGTGAAAATTTTGGGTGTGTATCAAAAGCTAATCCAGATGTTATTCTTTTAGCTTTACCACCTTCAATTGGTAAAGTATAAATATCACCTAGTAAATCAAATGCTATAGTTTTTCCATCAGGACTAACATCTAGTGAGATCCAGGTTCCCTCGTCAGTGGTAAGTTTAAATTTTCTATCAACTTTTAAAGGAAGAGGCGATTTCTTTTCTTTATTTTTTGTTGAATCAATTTCTTTTTCTTGATTACAAAACGAAATTCCTGAGATTAATAAAAATACAGGCAATAAAATTTTAAAATGTTTCATGTGAAGTTGTTTAAGTATGTTAATGTAAAAAAAATTATCAAATAAATATTCAAATCAATTTTTGATATTTTAGTGAAGTGAATAAGTGGTTGTTTATAGTTTTAATCTTTTTTTCCTGTAGTAAAAATCAAAACTATAACGTAGTTTGGATTGTTGTTGAAGATCAGTCACAATATTTTTTTCCAACATATGGAAATAATGAAATTTCTCTACCTAATCTTGAGTCATTAGCTGGCCAAAGTTTAGTTTTTGAAAATATGTATGCTACATATCCTGTTTGTGCACCTGCAAGAAGCTCAATTATCACTGGAATGTATCCTAGCTCAATAGGAACTCACAACATGCGTGCGTACAATGGGAACAGGGAAGTTAGAGGTGAGAAAAACGATTTTAATCCTTGCGCTGAGTCAGAATCTGTTTTAGATATCCCTTACTACTCCTCAAATTTAGCTGAGCAAATTCCTTCTTTTCCAGAAATCTTAAGAAAGAATAACTATTATACAACAAATAACTCCAAACGAGATTATAATTTCAAGATATCTGAAAATGTTTGGGATGAATCCAGTAATAAAGCAGATTGGAGTAATCGATCACAAAATCAACCTTTTTTCTCGGTTTTCAATTTTGCCATTACCCATGAATCAAGTATTTGGAGAAGAGATTCAGACAAACTGTTAGTTAACCCAGATAGTCTTTTTATTCCACCTTTTTTTCCTAATGATTCATTAACAAGACATTCGTTCGCAGTTAATTATTCAAATTTAATTTTGGTTGATAGACAAATCGGAAATTTAATTGAAAGATTAAAAAGTGAAAATTTGTATGATTCTAGTTACATATTTTTCTATAGTGATCATGGCGGTCCATTCCCCAGACACAAGAGATCTCTCAAAGATACAGGTGTTAAAGTCCCTCTTTATGTAAAACAACCTAAGAATTTAAGAGAAAAAACTAATACTCAGCAGCTATTGAGCTTTGTCGATTTAGCTCCAACTGTACTTTCAATTCTCAATTTAGAAATTCCTAGCGTATACCAAGGTTTAGCATTTCTCGGAAATCAAAAATCAAAAAAATCAAGAGAATTTGTTTTTACGGCTAGTGATCGTTTTGACGAAGAGTATGACAGAGTGAGATCTATAAGAACAAAGAAATTCAAGTACATTAAAAATTACAATCTTGAAAAATCACATGCTTTAGATTTATGCTATAGAAACCAAATGCCACTTATGAGGCACCTCAATAATCTTTTATTCCAGAATAAATTAAATGAATATCAAAGTCTTTGGTTTAGAGAACCAAGATTTGCTGAAGAATTATATGACCTAGAAAATGATCCATTTGAAGTAAATAATCTATCTGTAAATGATAATTATGAAAATGAATTAATTTATCATCGAAATTTGATGAATAACTGGATGAAAGAAATTGATGATCTCGGTGGCATCCCTGAAAAAGAATTAATTAAATTAATTTCTGATGAGTAATAAATTCTGGTGGATTATGTTAATGATTCTTATTCCAATTGTTGGCTTAATCTTCAATGTATTCGCATTGTTCTTGATTATTCCACTTGGTTTTTTTCTTAAAAACAATAAAAATTAAATTATATTTAGCTTCGATAATTAAAATTTAAAAGCCATAGGCTTGATAATTGTTATAGTTACAAAGTGCGAATATACATCTACTTATTTTCATTTTTTTTTATTACTAACTTAAAAGCACAAGAAGGTGTTCCAGTTTACTTTGATTATTTAACTGAAAATTATTATTTGGTTCATCCATCAATGGCCGGTGTTAACTTGGTTGGTGGGAAACTAAGGACTACAATTAGAAAACAATGGTTTGATCAAGTTGAAGCACCAAATCTTCAAACACTCACTGCTGATTTAAGACTATCTAATAGGTCAGGGATCGGTGTAATTGCCTTTAATGATGAAAATGGATATCATTCACAGAAAGGACTATACCTTACCTATGCGCACCATATTAATTTTAATGATGATATTGTACTAAGTAAAAGACCCTATCCATCAAAATATGATGAAATAGATCAATTATCATTTGGTTTAAGTGTTGGTGGAATTCAGAATTCACTCGATCAAACAACTTTTGATTTACTTGATTTTGACCCTTTAATTTCTGGAACTCTTGAAACTACTGGTTACTTTAATATTGATGTAGGTATGTCTTATGTTAATTCAAAATATTATGCTCATCTCACTTTAAAAAACTTATTGTTTAGCCCGCACGATATGTATGGTGATTTTGAATATGATTATCCTAGAGATAAAACTTCTTACAAAAGACTGATAGCTTCTTTAGGATATGTTTTTTACACAGATAC
>JAYOKR010000008.1:0-55415 GCA_038119895.1 Flavobacteriaceae bacterium | reverse complement strand
GAAGAGGCTCCTGCTGCTGAAGAAGCTCCTGCTGCTGAAGAAGCTCCTGCTGTGGAAGAAGAAGACAAGAAAGAGGAGTAATCTCTCACTGTCCAAGTGAAAGACAAAAATCTATTTAACCTAGGAAAGATTTTAAAGCCCTTTAGTTATAAAGGAGAAGTTAGTGTATACTCAGCTATTGATTTAAAAAAATATAATTTTAGTTCATTACTTCTAAAAATTAATACATCCTTAGTTCCATTTAAAATCAATTCATTAAAAAATCAAAAAGCGAATATATACAGGATAAATTTTGATTCAATTGATTCAGAAAATAAGGCGGAAAAATTGAGGAATATTGAGATTTTTTGTAAAAAAAACCAACTTCTTGAAGAAGATTATAATGCTTCCGAAACAAAACGACTTATTGGATATAAGTTATTGGATATAGGCGAAGAGCATATTGGTGAAATTACGAATATTATAAATAATTATCAGCAAGATTTGATTGAGGTTATGTATATTGAAAAAAAACTTCTAATACCGTATGTTGAAGAAATGATTATTCAAATCAATCACGATGAAAAAGTTATTAAGATGGAATTGCCTGAGGGAATATTAGATCTTTAAGTTTGGATACAAGAATTAATAAATATTTAAGTCAAGTTGGATTTTGCTCAAGAAGAGAAGCTGACAAGCTAATTGATCAAGGTAGAGTTACAGTTAATAATGTCATTGTTTCGCAAGGTCATAAAATCACTTCATCTGATATTATAAAAGTTGATAGTGAAAAAATTATAAATACTGTTAAAGAAAGAACTTATTTGATTTTTAATAAGCCAAGAGGTATAGTTTGTACTACTGATACTGATAAAGAAGAGAAAAATATTATTGAATTTATAAATTATAAAAAAAGAATTTTTCCAATTGGAAGACTTGATAAAATGAGTGAAGGATTAATTTTTTTAACGGATGATGGAGATATTGTAAATAGAATTCTGAGATCTAGATACATGCATGAAAAGGAATATTTAGTTACAGTAAACAAAAAAATTAATCATGATTTTTTGAAAAAAATGTCCAACGGCATTCCAATCCTAGGGACAATAACCAAAAAATGTGAATTAAAATACGTCAATGACTATCAATTCAAAATTATTTTAACCCAAGGATTAAATAGACAAATTAGAAGAATGTGTGATTATCTAGGATATAAGGTTAAAAAACTTGAAAGGATTAGAATAATGAATGTCAAATTAGATATTCCTAGAGGAAAATGGAGGTTATTTTCTAATACTGAACTTAAAGAATTAAAAAAATTACTTTAAGATCAATGAAAAGATTTCTACTCTTATTTCTACCATTTATTCTCAATTCGCAGATAAATCAGACTAATGACACTATTGTGTTAGATGAAGTTTCAGTGAAGATTTTAAGAGAATCTAATAAAGAAAAAAAATCTATTTATTCTATATCAAAAATAGATTTAGATCTAAAACAAAAATACCTAAGACAATATAACTTAAGTGAGTATTTAAATTATGTGCCAGGAGTATTCAGTATGAATAGCTATAACTACGCACAAGATGAGAGAATATCAATTAGAGGATTTGGAAGTAGAGCTAATTTTGGAGTAAGAGGTATAAAAATTTATGTAGATGGACTACCTGAAACATTTGTTGATGGTCAATCTCAACTTGATAATATTAATTTAGAGATTATTAATCAGGTAGAGGTCTTAAGAGGAATCAATTCATCTCTTTATGGAAATTCCTCAGGAGGTGTAATATCAATATCCACAATTGATTTTTTTGAAAAAGATTTTATTAGAACTAATTTATCTGTCGGTTCCTTTGAAAGTCTAAAATTAAATTTGACTTCAGGAGTCAATTTAAAAAGAGGTAAAATTATTTTTCATCTAAATAGATCAAGTTCAGATGGATTTAGAGAAAGCAGTAAATTTCTTAACCATAATTTTAATTTTAAATACCTAAGAAAATTTGATAAAGGTGATATTAAAATTATTGCTAACATTCTTGATAGCCCGTATGCAGAAGATCCTGGAGGATTAACTTTAAATGAAGTTGAATCAAAAAGAAATCAAGCAAGAAAAATAAACGTAGATTTTGACTCAGGAGAAAAAGTAAATCAATTTAAAATTGGGTTATTACTTAAAAAAGAAATTGGTCAGTTTACTTTAAAAAATAAGTTATTTTTCAACAATAGATTATTTTTCGGAAAACTACCTTACAATGTTGGAGGCATTATTGATTTGAAAAAGAATTTTTGGGGGTATAATTTAAATATTAATACAGAAAAAATCATAGAACATAATTTAGGACTTGAAATTAATATTCAAAATGATGAACGAATCAGATTTTACAATATCAATGGGAGTAAAGGAGATCTGGTAATGAATCAAGATGAGAAATTTAATAATTTTTCAACATATTATTCCAACTCATTTAATACCGGTAAGTTTACATTTAATACAAGTTTAAGATTTGATAATAATATTGTTAAATATGACGACTTTATCAATAATAAAAATGGTTCTATAAAACTGAACTCAACTAGCTTTTCTTCTAATATTAATTATATTATTGATAATTCAAATGAAATTTTTGTTAACTATTCTAATGGATTTGAAACACCCACATTAAATGAATTTTCATCTAATATTTCAAACGCAGGATTTAATGAAAATTTAAATTCAAGTAAGTATAACAACTATGAAATTGGTTTTTCTAATTTTAATTCTCAATTTAACTTAAATTATAGAATCATATACTTTAAATCATATTCAAAAAATGAGATAGTATCGTATCAATTAGAAGATTTTCCAGACCAAAATTTCTACAGAAACTCTGGAAAAACATCCCGCTCAGGAATTGAAAGCGAAATTAATATAAAAGTAAATCAAAAATTAAAATTGAGCTTAATTTCAACGATTGGCGATTATAAGTTTATTAAATATGAAATAAATGGTCAAGATTTATCAAACAATAGAATTGCTGGAATTCCAAAAAATCAACATGTATTTAATTTAAACTATTCATTAACTAAAAAAATTAACCTAATATTAGATTTAAAAATGTTTGGTAATATGTATGCTGATAACTCAAACAAAACCATCATTAATGATTATAAAAAAATTGATTTGACAGTATTAAAAGATTTAAATGTTTCTAATAAAAAATGGAATGGATTTATTTCAATAAATAATCTAACTAACACTAAGTATTTTGATAACATTAGAATTAACGCCTTTGGTTCTCGATATTATGAACCAGCTCCAGGACTCAATTTTATGTTAGGAATTAGAAAGTTATGAAAAAGGTTGTGGTTATTGGTGCAGGCATTAATGGCTTGGTAGCTGCAAACTATCTGAGAAAGGAAAATTATGATGTCACATTGCTTGAATACAAGGAGCACACTGGAGGAGCATGTATCAAAGACACTAAAATTATAAATGATAAAAAAATAGATTTTGCATATGGAGCTACAGTTTTAGGCATGATGCCAAAATTTATTTTTGAGCAAACAGGACTATCAAAAAATATTACCACCTACTGTCCTGACCTGCCTAAATTAGTATACTTTAATGATGATAAATATCCCACAAAAATTTACCGAAACTCTGAACTTTTAAAAAATGAGCTTAAAAATCAATGGGATGAGAATGGCAATGTAGAGAGATTTAGAAGAGATGAAAATCTGATAATTGATTTTATCAGAAATTTATATTTAAATGGTAAAGCTCCTAGCATTGAAAGTGCAAATAAAATATTAGGAAAAGATATGACGGAGTTATGGATCAGAGGTTCAGCCAAAAATTTATTAGATCATTACTTCACTTCAGAAAAAACAAAAGTTTACATGGGTATGACAGTAATTGAAAGTAGTCCTGCATCGTATAATGAAAAAGGTACAGCGTTTACAATCCCTCTGATGGATTCAGGATCTATATTTAATGGATATTGGGGATTTGTAAAAGGTGGTATATGGAAAATTACTGAAGAATTAACAAAAATTAATCATAATATTGGAGTTAATATTCTATTAAATTGTAATATTCAATCAATAGACATAGAATCAGGCATAATTCACAGCATAATAAATGCTAAAGATCATTCTACTTCTTTTGATAAAATCATATTTTGTACTGATCCAAAAACACCATTAAAATTTTTAAAAAATAATTCTAATCTTAATGATAAAGATTACCGTGGTTCAAGTGGTAAACTTACTTTATTTTTTAAAAAACCAGTAGTCTGGAAAAAAGAGCCTAGTTTGGAAACTTCTTTCAGATTTATTTTTCAAGAAAATTCAATTGACTCATTAAATTCAAGTAGTCAAAATTCCATTTATAGTTATAAAGATTATTACCCAGGATATATACAAATTTATCCAGATGGTGCTGCACAAAGAAATATGGGCAACATTGAAAACTTTGATAAAATTATTTGTTTCACCAAAAGCTTATCCTTTGAAAACAGAGCTGAAAATTACAATGATGTAATTCAAAACATTACTAACGAACTAGAAAATCATATTTTCAATATGGATGATATTGTTGATACCAAGTTTTTAGCTCCTAAAGATTTAAAAGATATTTTCTTTTTTCCAGAGGGCAATATTGATCACTTATCAATGAGGGGATTCCAAAATTTTGATCAAAGAACTTTTTCATCGGATCCGAATAATAATTTTTATAATTTCCTAGATTATGAAAATATTTATTATGGTGGATCTGGAATTTTTCCATGTGGAAGTGTAGGCGGTACAGCAGGGTATATGGCAACAAAAAATTTATTAAAAAATGAATAAAAAATTAAATGTTGGGTGGGTTGAATGGGTTTCCTTACCTGAATTAGGAATACCCTCGATTGAAGCTAAGACAGATACTGGAGCAAAGACTAGTGCTTTACACGCTCACAATATTCAACCTTTTGGTTCAAATAAAAATAGAAAAGTACGTTTTGTAATCAATCCCATAAAAGACAATCCTGAACTTGCAATTTATTGTTCTGCAAAAGTTGTTGATGAAAGAGAAATAACATCTTCAATGGGAAGAACTGAAAAAAGGTATGTGATTAACACTACTCTTAATATAGGAGATCTTTCAAAAGAAATTGAAATTACTCTAACAAATAGAGAAAATCTTAATTATAGGATGATACTTGGGAGAAGTGCTTTAGAAGGAGCCATTGTTAAACCAGACTCAAGCTATATTCAAAGAAAATTGAATTATGCTGTTTATAAATCCATCAAAAAACAATTTAAACTTAAAAGAAGTTTAAGGATTGGAGTATTAACTAGAGAACCTAATAATTTCTCAACAAGGAGAATTATTGAAGAAGCTGAAAAAAATGATCACGTAGTTGAAATAATTGATACAGCAAGATGTTATTTAAAAATTGATAGTTCAAATCCTGAAGTTCATTACAACGGAAAATCTTTGCCAATTTATGATGCAATAATTCCACGAATTGGACCTTCAATAACATTTTATGGAATGTCAGTAGTAAGACAATTTCAAGCTATGGGAACCTTTTGCTTAAATTCATCTCAATCAATTGGCAACTCAAGAGATAAATTGGCCGCTCATCAAATTCTTGTTGGGACAGGCATTCCAATGCCAAATACTTCTTTTGCTAATTCCCCAAAAGACACAAAAAGCTTACTTGAACTAATTAGTGATATCCCTTTGGTAATAAAATTATTGCAAAGTAGCCAAGGGAAAGGAGTAATTTTAGCTGAGTCTAAAAAGGCAGCAAGTGGTGTAATAAGTGCATTCCAGAGAATTGGAGCCCCATTTATCGCTCAAGAATTTGTAAAAGAAGCCAACGGAGAAGATGTGAGATGCTTTGTTATCGGAAAAAAAGTTGTTGGGGCAATGATGAGAAAATCTTCTGATGATGATTTTAGATCAAACTTACATTCAGGTGGAAAAGCTCATAAAGTTAGTATCACTAAGAAAGAGAGATTAATTTCAATTAATGCTGCAAGAGCATTAGGGTTAAATGTTGCAGGTGTTGATATTATAAGATCAAATTCAGGTCCAAAAGTTCTTGAAGTTAATAGCTCTCCAGGAATTGAAGGAATCGAAAAATCAACAGGAAAAAATATTGCTGGTGAAATTATAAAGTATATTGAGGAAAATGTTAGGATAATTAATTTCAATCAAAAAAAGTACTAATTTAATATTGTAATCAACTAACTTAATTAATTGAGTAAAGTATATTTTTACTTACTATTTGGTTTTTTTTTAGTTTCATGTAATAATGAAATTTTAAATTACATTGATTTTAAAAATCCCGTTATAAACAAAGTTTTAAATGATTGGGAAAAATATAATGCTCAAATTATTTTAACTGAAATTTCGAGAAATTCTGCTGGTAAAATATCTTTCAAAGACTATAATTTTTCAATTGACGATGAATTATATTTTTATCCAGCAAGTACTGTAAAACTTCCTGTTGCTTTGTTAACTCTACAATACATAACTAGCTTAAATAAATCAGGGGAAAAAATAAATTTAGATACCAATTTTTCAGTTTTTGATGGACAAAAACTTCTTCACAAAAAAAGAACTCTTAGAGAACTAATTGAAAAGATTTTCTTGATAAGCGATAATGAGGCTTATAACATATTGTTTCATCTTTTAGGAAAAAACTACATAAATTCAGAACTTCACAAAAGAGGTTTTTTAAGCTCATTCATTGTACATGATTTCTCCTACGAAATTGAAGAAAATTTAAATTATATCTTCTATCTTGATGATGGAAATGAGTTAATTATCAACTCGAAAAATGATAGCTACTCAACCAAAAGAAAAAAATTGAAAAATGAAATAGTTGGAAATGGATTTGTAAGAAATGACAGTCTAATTTCTGAAAAGTTTTCATTTCGTGATAAAAATTATATTTCATTAGGTGACCTTCATGAATTAACTAAAAGAGTAGTATTTAAGAACAATTACGATGAAAATGAAATGTTTTTCATTCAAGATGATTATCATGAGTTTATATTACAAGCAATGAGTTTGAATACTTTAGATGGAGTACAATACGGATACAGTGAGCCTAAGTACTGGGATAGTTATGTAAAGTTTTTTCTTTTTGGAGACTCTAAAAATAAAATTCCTGAAAATTTTAAGATTTACAACAAAGTTGGTCTTGCTTACGGACAACTTACCGAATCAGCATACATTGTTGACCTTGAAAACAATGTTGAATTTATTCTTACTTGTACTCTAAGAGTTAATGAAAATAAAATTTATAATGATGGAATTTACGAATACGATTCAGTTGGCATTCCTTTTCTTTCAAATTTAGGGGAAAGTATATATTTAAGTTTAAAAACTAAAAATCATAATGATGAAAATCAAATCGATTGATATTTTTAATTGCGAATTAAAACTTAAAAAAGTTTTCATAACATCATTAGGCCCGATAAGTAGTTCGCATCACATTTTTATTAGAGTTGTTTTAGAGGATGGAACCTTTGGGTGGGGAGAATGTGCACCATCGAACACAATCAATGGAGAAAATATTAAAACATGTTTGTCAATTGCACCTGATTTATGTCAATCAATTTTAAATGTTAGCATCTTCGATCATGATACAATTAATAAAAAGTTGAACAGGCTTATATATGGAAATAGAAGTATTAAATCAGCAATAGATGTAGCTTGTTATGATGCTGCGTCCAAAAAAGTAAAGAAACCTCTTTATCAATATCTAGGTGGAAAGATCAACAAAAAGTTATATACTGACTATACGGTTAGCTTAGATTCAATTGAAAAAATGACTAAGCAAGCAATTGAAATTAAAAAGAATGGATTTTCTATCATTAAGATAAAAGTTGGAGAAAATGGAAATCAAGATATTGAAAGGATAAAATCAATTAGAAATTCAGTAGGCAACAAAATTCAATTAAGAATTGATGCAAACCAAGGATGGGGAATTGAAGAAGCGATAGAAACATTAAGAGGAATGAATAAATACAATATTGAATATTGTGAAGCACCAATTAATAAAGAATTATCTCATAAGTTAAATTACGTTAAAGAAAATAGCCCTATTAAAATAATGGCTGATGAATCTCTTTTTAACTCAAATGATGCATTAAAGTTAGTTGATGGAAAACATTGTCAATATTTTAACCTTAAGATTGGTAAAACAGGTGGAATTCATGAAGCATTAAAAATTATTAAAATTGCTGAAAAGAATAATATAATGATGCAATTTGGAGGATTTATTGAAAGTAAAATAATTTTTACAGTAAACTGTCACTTGGCTTACATTTCTGAAAATATAAAATTCCTAGATTGTGACAGTCCTCTTTTTCATAAAGAAAACCCAGTGATTGGTGGGCTAGAATATCAAAAAGATTGGGAAATGAAAATCCCAAACAATCCTGGTCTATCAGTAAATGTTAAAAAAGAATATCTGCAAAATCGTATAGTAATTAAATGTTAATTTTTTTTAAAAAAAATCTTTGTTTATTTAATTTTGACAATGATGATAAATCTCCCTAAAACAAATCTTTATAACGAACTTTTAACCCTAAAAAAAAGATCTTATAAAGATGATAATAAATCAGTATTTAAGTTAAAATTTAATCCTTCAAAATTAAGATCTGATAAGCTTTTTCATGTTGAGGATATTAGAAAGATTTGTATTGATTACAGACTAAGATTTTTAGATGTTAAATTATTTAAAGGGAAGATTCCAAATGAAGCAATTAATAAACTCGAAGAATTTAAAAGCCAACATAAAAATTTAGATTTAGAATTAAAAATCATGGCTCCATCAAAGCTTTTTGAATTAGAAAATTATGATGATCCTCTGCTTTTTGCTAAACTTGAAGATGGATATTATTATCTAATACATAAATGGGGTAATGATCTAAGTTTTTTTAGAAAATTAAAGGTATGGCCTTACAAGAATCTAATTAACATTCTTATTTTCATTTCATTAATTTCACTTTTAATTACTGCTTTAGTTCCTGGCAATATTTTTTACTATAAGGGAAATCCCGGAGCAGAATTTTTAATAACCTTCCTTTTTATTTTGAAATCTGTTATAGCAATATTTATTTATTATGGATTCTCATTAGGGAAAAACTTCAACGAGTTTATTTGGAATAGAAAATATTTTAATTAAAAATCGCTATTACTGGGTGATGATCTGAAGCCCATCTTTTTCCATTTGTTTTAAGATGAACGTGTGTTGATGAAACCATTTCAATGTTAGAATAAAAAATATAATCAATTCTTATTGGATTAAAAACATCACTTTTAAATCCTGTAAAAGTATTATATAGCTTGTCCTCTTTATTTAAATTAATATTTGAGTCCCTAAATTTTTTTTGAATTAATGTAATTGAATCACTGTCGTCATTTAAATTGAAATCACCTGTTATAAATACAGGAAAATTATTTTTGTTTAAACTATTAATGTAATCAATAATTAATTGAGCTGATTTTTTTCTTGCTATCACTCCAATATGATCAAAATGAGTATTAAAAACATAAAATTTTCTTTTCGATTTTTTATCCTCAAATAGAGCGTAGGTACATATACGTTCCATTGAAGCATCCCATCCAACAGAAATTATATTTGGTGTTTCGGACAACCAAAAAGTATTTCCCGAAACTAATTTATATCTATTTTTATTATAAAAAATTGGAGCAAATTCTCCTTTTTGTTTTCCATCATCACGACCAACACCATGATAATTATAATTAACTAATTTATCTTCTAAAAACTGAAGCTGAGTAAAAGTCACTTCTTGTAATCCAACAAAATCAAAGTCTTTTTTATTTAAAAAATCTACAATTGTTTGTTTTCTATTATCCCAAACGTCCTTTCCATCATTTGGATTGTTATACCTTATATTGTATGAAAGAACTTTAATATCTGTATTTGGAATTAATAAAAGATATAGAATTATTAGTCTGATTATCATCATAAATAAATATAAATAAAAAAGGAAATGCTATAATTAACATTTCCTTTAGAGTACTCGGGGCGGGACTTGAACCCGCACGAACATTACTGCTCATTGGATTTTAAGTCCAACGTGTCTACCAATTCCACCACCCGAGCAGTTGAGTGAGCGAAAGACGGGATTTGAACCCGCGACCCTCACCTTGGCAAGGTGATGCTCTACCCCTGAGCTACTTTCGCGAAAAAGGTATGCAAATGTAAAAAGAAAATTAAAAAGACCTTTATTTTTCATCTCTAATTTTATTTTTCAATTCACTGAGTTTTACTAAAGCTTGGATTGGGGTTAAATTATTTGTATCAATTGATTCAAGTTCATCTTTAAATTCTTTATAATCCTTATTTTCCATATCAAAGAATGTTAATTGTAATTCTGAGCTATCATTAAATTGAAATTCATTTTTGTTTCCGTGAGACTTCTCTAAACCTTTTAATACATTTTTCGAAATTTTTATTATTTCTTTGGGCATACCAGCCATTTTAGCTACATGAATTCCAAAACTATGAGCACTTCCGCCAGGGATTAATTTTCTTAGAAAAATGACATCATTAGAGGTCTCTTTTACTTGAATATTAAAATTTTTAATTCTTTTGAACTTGTCAGTCATCATATTGAGCTCGTGATAATGAGTTGCAAATAATGTGAGTGGTTTTTTTTGATCATCATGAATATACTGCGATATAGCCCATGCAATTGAAATCCCATCATATGTACTGGTTCCTCTACCAATTTCATCAAGCAATATTAGACTTCTTTCACTCATATTATTGATTATTAAAGAACTTTCAAGCATTTCAATCATAAATGTTGACTCTCCTTGTGATATATTATCACTTGCACCAACTCTTGTAAATATTTTGTCAAAAATTCCCATCTTTAGAGACTTTGCAGGGACATAACATCCAACTTGAGCCATAATTGAAATTAATGCTGTTTGTCTTAAAACCGCTGACTTGCCTGACATATTTGGTCCTGTAATCATTAAGATTTGTTGATTCTCTTTGTTAAGAGTGATATCATTTGGAATGTAAGACTTTGATCCTTCTAGTGAATGTTCAATTACAGGATGTCTAGATTCAACAGCTTTAAATACAAAAGATTCATTTACATCAGGCTTGGAATAATTATTTGTAACTGACACTTGAGCAAAGGACTGAAGACAATCAAGATAGCCAATAGTTTTTGCTACTTGTTGAACAATATTACAGTATGGAATTAATTTTTTTAATAATTTTTGAAACTCTAATAATTCAATATTCTTAATATTCTCCTCTGCGTTTAAAATTTTAACTTCATATTCTTTTAGTTCTTCAGTAATATACCTTTCTCCATTAACCAATGTTTGTTTTCTTATCCATTCTTTAGGCACCTTGTTCTTGTGAGCATTAGTAACTTCTAAATAATATCCAAAAACATTATTGAAAGAAATTTTAAGTGAACTTATACCTGTATTTTCAATCTCTCTTTGTAAAATATCATCCAGATGTTTCTTATTATTTTGAAGAATATTTCTAAAAGAATCTAACTGATCATTAACTCCTTTTTTAATTGCATTACCTTTCAAAATATTTACTGGAGATTCATCGATTAAAGTATTTGATATTAATTCGATAAGTTTCTTGTCAACATTAATTTCCCTTGAAATTGTTTTGAGTTTTCTAGATCTCTCTTTTATTATATTTTTTATTTCAATACAGCTAATTAGTGATTCTTTAAAATTAACTAAATCTCTGGGGCTTACTCTACCATTTGCTAGTTTAGAAACTATTCTTTCTAGATCAATTATATTTTTTAACAGACTATCTAAATTAATGTCTGAATTTGAAATTAAATCAGAAACAATTTCTTGTCTATTTTTTATTTCATTTAAATCAATTGAGGGAAATGAAAGCCACATTCTCATCATCCTTGAGCCCATTGATGTTATAGTTCTGTCAATTATATCTAGTAAAGATTTACCACCTTGAAATTTTGATCTCAAAATTTCAAGATTTGATATAGTAAAGCGATCCATCCATACATGAACATCGCTTATAATTGGTTTTAATTTAGTTATGTGAGATAAATTCTTTTTATGTGAATTTTCTAGATAATACAAAATAATAGAAGCTGGAATGATTCCTAGACAATTATTGTCAATTCCAAATCCTTTTAAGCTTTTAATATTAAAATGATTTTTAATTTTTTCAAATGAAGTATTAATATTTGACATCCATTCCTCTACATAAAAAAAATATTCTTTATTGATACCTTTATCTGTAAAAGCTGAGACGTCTTTTTTTAAAATCAGAATTTCTTTTGGACTAAAAGTCTGTAACAGATTTAATGAATAGTCAAAGGATCCTTCACCTAATAAAAATTCACCTGTTGAAATGTCAAGAAAAGCCACGCCAACTATATTTTTATTTAAGTTTATTGCAGCTAGAAAGTTATTTTCTTTTTTATCTAAAATTTCATCATTTAATGAAACACCTGGTGTTATTACATCAGTTACCCCTCTTTTAACAATTTTTTTAGTCAATTTAGGATTTTCTAGTTGCTCACAAATAGCAACCCTGTGACCAGCTTTAACAAGTTTGTGTAAATATGTATCCAATGAATGATATGGAAAACCTGCTAACTTAGTTTCTTTATTAGCACCAGAACCTCTCTTAGTCAAAATTATTCCTAATACTTTTGATGTTATAACGGCATCTTCATGAAAAGTTTCATAAAAATCTCCAACTCTAAATAATAATATTGAATCAGGATATTTATCCTTGATCTCCATATATTGCTTCATTAAAGGCGTTTCTTTTTTTTGTTTAGAGCTCAATATGATTAGTTAACAGTTAAATATTATTTTTGATTAATGAGAAAATTAAAAAATTCTGAACTCAACAGAATTGATATTTCAACTTTTAAATCTATTAAAAAAACTCCATTAATCATTATTTTAAATGATGTTAGAAGTTTAAATAATATAGGCTCAATCTTCAGGACTTCAGATGCATTCTTGATAGAAAAAATTTATCTGTGTGGTATTACTGCTACTCCTCCGAATAGAAAAATAACTAAAACAGCTTTAGGATCTACTGAAACAGTTGATTGGGAACATTGTTATGATATAATAGAGTTGGTAAATAAATTAAAGTTAAATGGAACAAAAGTTTGGTCGGTTGAACAGACTGAAAATTCAACAACTTTAGAAGAAATCAAACAGTTAGAAAATTTTGATAAACATGCATTAATTTTTGGAAATGAAATTAATGGTATTGATCAAAAAGTGATTAATTGCTCTAATGAGGTTATTGAAATTAAACAATATGGGACAAAACATTCTCTTAATATTTCAATAGCAGCAGGAATACTAATTTGGCACTTTTTTAATCTTCTAAGGAAAAATTGATATCAACTATATCATTTCTTATTTCAAGCTTATGAAGTAATTGGGAAGTTTTCAATCCTAGGACAGGATGAATAAAATCAGGATTTAAGTCACAAATAGGTATCAAAACAAAATGTCTTGATTGCATTCTTGGATGTGGAATGATCAATCCATTTTGGTTTAATGTAAGATTTTCATAAAATATTATATCAATATCAATTATTCTTGAGTTATATTCACCAGACTTTAATCTCTTTCTTCCATATTTATTTTCAATATTTAATAATGAATTCAATAAGTCATTTGGACTTAAATGGGTGACTACCTCAATACAAATATTGACAAAACTATTACCATCAAATCCTACAGCTGGATTTTCATAAAATTTTGAGATTTTATTTACTTTCCCAACTAGATTCTCAATAGAATTAATTGCATTTTTTAGATTATCAGTTCTATCTCCCATATTAGATCCTAAGGATAAATATGTTGTGCTTTTCTTCAAAATATAATTCTTTAAGATTAAATTTATTGTAAGTTATGGATTACAATAATACTCATAAAGTTGAATTAGCTAAAAAAATTTACTTGTATTTAGCTGCGATATTTATAACATCTCTTGTCGTATCTAATTTAATTTTTCAAAAATTTATAAGCTGGCATCCGTTTGAAGTAGAAATTTTAGGCAATAAATTATTTGAGCTTTCTGTTGGAATTTTACCTTATCCAATAACCTTTTTAGTTACTGATTTAATCTCTGAAATTTATGGGAAAAAAAAAGCAAATCAAGTTGTTATAGCTGGAATTTTTGCATCATTATTTTCATTGTTGATCTTAACAGTGGCTGATTTTCTTCCAGCAATACAAAATTCTCCTATTGATGACTCAACATTTAAATTAGTTTTTTCAAAAAGTTTGATTGCTGTTTCAGCATCAATGGCCTCTTATCTACTCGCTCAGTTTGTTGATATAAAAATATATCACTTTTGGAAAAACTTAACAAAAGGCAAAATGCTATGGCTTAGAAATAATTTTTCTACATTTTTCTCTCAAACAATAGATACTTTCACGATTATATTCTTGTTATGTTACTTTCATGTAATACCATGGGAAAGTTTCATGGGCTTATTTGTATCTGGTGTCATTTTCAAAATTTTGGTAGCAGCAGTTGATACTCCGCTACTATATCTAGGTGTTTATTTTTTTAGAAAAAAATTTAATTTGAAAATAAATGAGGAAATAAAAATTTAAATTAATTCTATTTCTACAACTAGTCCCTCGTTTGACCTTACATTAAAAACTGACTGATCTTCAAAAATTAAGTACTGTCCCTTAATCCCAATAAGTTTGCCCTCAAATTCTTTCAATTTCTTAATATTAATACTTTTTGGTGCATCTAATTTATATTCTAATGGATATATTATCTCTTTAACTAAACTTGTAGAACTATAGTATTTTTCAAGATCTCCAGGTAAATATTTTTTAGCATTTATTTTTTCATGATTTAGGTCAATATTGGAAGTATTAGCTTTAAGCATTGCTCTCCAATTTGTTTTGTCCTTATAATGTTTTTTTAATTCAACTTCACACAATCCAGCGAGATATCTATTTGGAAGTTCGGCAACTTCAATGGCATTAATTGCACCTTGATCAATCCATCTTGTAGGTATTTGAGATTTTCTTGTTACTCCAATTTTAACGTCATCAGTAAATGATAAATATAAAATATGAGGTTGAAGTTGAATTCTTTTTTCATAATCAATATCTCTATCTTGAATATTAAGATGAGCTTTACTTAATTCTGGACGAATTACCCATTCAGCAGTTGAAGGTGACTCAAAAAAGCACTTCTTACAATGCCCTTGTCTGAATATTTCTTCTTTTGAGCTACATTTTAAGCATGAGAATCCTAACAATTTAAATCTAAGCTGTTTATTTATTAGGTAATCTGAAATTAAAAAATCATCTCCCAACTCCAAAAAGTAGGTTAATGACTGATCGATCTCAGTTCTCATTTTACTCAATACACCTTTAAACATATTTATATTAATTTTACAGATTATAAATATATGCCATTTTCATTTTTTAATACTGTTGTCTCGTGGATGTTAAAAAAAAGGATTCATGATATTGAGCTATTTATTAAATACCCTATTGATGTTCAACAAGAAGTTTTAAAAAAACTTTTAATTGAATCAAAGGATACTGAAATTGGGAAACAATATGATTTTAATTCTATTAATAATTATATTCATTTTTCAGAAAGAATACCTGCAAGAACTTACGAAGAGTTTTTTCCATATATTGAGAAAACTATTAATGGAGAGCAAAATGTTTTTTGTAATGAAAAAATAAAATGGTTTGCTCAATCTAGTGGTACAACAAACTCAATAAGTAAATTTATTCCAGTAAGTAATTCAGCATTAGAAAACTGTCACTTTAAGGCAGGAAAAGATATGCTTTGTCTTTATATAAACAACAATGAAAATTCAAGTATTTTTTCAGGAAAATCCTTACGACTGGGAGGAAGCCGTAAGATTTATGAAAACAATAATCATTATTTTGGTGACTTATCTGCAATTTTAATTGACAATCTTCCTATATGGGCTGAAATTATTAGTACTCCAAATAATTCCATTTCATTAATGTCAAAATGGGATAAGAAAATAGATGCAATTATTGAGGGAACTTTAAATGAAGATGTGCGAAGTTTAGCTGGTGTGCCATCTTGGATGCTAACTTTAATAAATAAGCTATTAGAAAAAACAGGAAAAAATTACTTAAATGAAATATGGAAAAATTTGGAGGTATATTTTCATGGTGGTGTTAGCTTCAATCCCTACAAGAGAGAATTTAAAAATGTTATTTCAAATCCTGATTTTAAATATTATGAAATTTATAATGCTTCTGAAGGTTTTTTTGCAATACAAGATTCTAACGATAAAAATGATTTATTATTAATGCTTGATTATGGAATTTTTTATGAATTTATCGAGATAAATGGTATGAAACAAAGTGAAAAAATCATTGATTTATCTCAAGTTGAAGTTGGTAGAAATTATGCTTTATTAATCACAACAAATTCAGGTCTTTGGAGGTATAAAATTGGAGATACTGTTGAATTCACTTCAATTAATCCTTTTAGAATAATTGTTTCGGGAAGAACAAAACACTACATAAATACTTTTGGTGAAGAAGTAATAATTGACAACGTAGAAAAAGCTTTAGAAACTGTTGTAGATAAACACGATTGTAAAATAGTTGATTACACTGTAGCGCCTAGATTTATGAAATTTGGTAAAAAAGGAAGACATGACTGGATTATTGAATTTTCAAAAAAACCTAATGATAAATCTAATTTTGAAAAAGATCTTGATTTAGCACTGCAAAATTTAAACTCTGATTACAAAGCAAAAAGATATAAAGATCTGACTCTAGAGCCATTAATGATAACTTATGGAAGAAATAATTTATTTTATGATTGGTTAAAGGAGAGAAATAAAATAGGTGGACAAAATAAAATTCCAAGACTCTCCAATGAAAGAGATTTTATTGATGAACTATTGAAAATTAATTAGGAGGCTTCTCTAAGTTTACTCAATCTAATTTTTGAAAGTTTTGGTTTAATATAATTCTTATCTACAACAAGTTTTTTTATTGAACTACCAGGGAGATTAAACATGTCATCAAGTAAAATAGATTCGCATATTGATCTTAATCCTCTTGCACCAAGTTTATAATCTACTGCTTTTTTAACAATTTCATCAAGAGCATCATCACTAAACTCTAATTTAATATTATCCATTTCAAAAAGCTTAACATATTGTTTAGTTAATGCATTTTTTGGATCTGTTAAGATTTTTCTTAAAGTTTCAGAATCAAGCTCCAACATATATGTTAGAATCGGAAGTCTTCCTAAAATTTCTGGAATTAATCCAAACTCTTTTAAATCATTTGGAATAATATTGGAAATAATTTGTTTGGAATTATGCTCTGAAAGTAGTTGTGAATTTTTAAAACCGACCGAACTCATATTCAATCTTTTATTTATAATTCTTTCAATACCATCAAAAGCACCTCCTGCAATAAAAAGAATATTAGATGTATTAAGCTTAATAAAGTTTTGGTCGGGATGTTTTCTACCGCCTTTTGGAGGTACATTAACAACTGTACCTTCCATTAGCTTTAGTAAAGCTTGTTGAACACCTTCACCTGAAACATCTCTTGTAATTGATGGATTATCACTCTTCCTTGAAATCTTGTCAATTTCGTCAATGAAAATAATGCCTTTTTCTGCCTTTTCAATATTATAATCAGATGCTTGTAATAATCTGGTCAGAATGTTTTCAACATCTTCACCAACATAACCTGCTTCAGTTAAAACAGTAGCATCAACAATTGCAATTGGAACATCCAAAAACTTAGCAATTGTCTTGGCAATCAATGTTTTTCCAGTTCCAGTGGGTCCAGCTATTATCACATTACTCTTTTCAATTTCTAAATCATCATTTTTTTGCTGATAAATTCTTTTGTAATGGTTGTAAACACACACTGAAATAACTTTTTTTGAAAATTCCTGACCAACTACATAATCGTCTAAAAATTTTTTAATTGATTTGGGATTTAAATGTGAAAAATCTTTTAATTTATTAACTTCTTCAGGTTGAGTTTGAAGATTTAAAATTGAATAAGCCTGTTCAATACACTGATCGCATATATGCGCATCTTCACCAGCAACAAGAATTTTAGTTTGAATTTTATTGACGCCGCAGAAGGAACAAGATAATCTATCTTCGGACATGGAATTATTTTTTGGTTAAAACCTCATCAATCATACCATATTTCTTTGCCTCAATAGCTTTCATCCAATAGTCTCTATCAGAATCAGCATGAACTTTATCATATTTTTGTCCAGTATGATTAGCAATTATTTCGTAAAGTTCTTTTTTCAACTTACCAATTTCTCTAGCAGTAATCTCAATATCTGAAGCTTGACCTTGAGCGCCTCCTAATGGTTGATGAATCATTACTCTGGAATGTGTTAATCCTGATCTTTTACCTTTCTTACCTGCACATAATAACACGGCAGCCATAGAAGCTGCAATTCCAGTACAAATTGTAGAAACATCTGGACCAATAAATTGCATTGTATCATAAATTCCTAAACCAGCATAAACAGAACCTCCAGGTGAATTTATATAAATCTGAATGTCTTTTTCTTTATCAACACTTTCTAAAAATAAAAGCTGTGCTTGAATAATATTAGCAATTGAGTCATTGATAGCAGTACCTAAAAAAATAATTCTGTCCATCATTAATCTTGAAAAAACATCCATTTGAGCAACATTTAATTGTCTTTCTTCAATAATGTATGGTGTCATACTACTGACAATTTGATCGTAGTAAAGTGAATTAACACCTTGATGTTGTGTAGCAAATTTTTTAAATTCTTTAGAGTAATCCATATTTAAATTTAATCATTTTTCTTGTATGCAAGCTCGATGTATTTTTCGTAAGAGGTTAAAGTAATTTTTTTATTGACCTTTTCTTTGTAAAGCACTATCAGTTTTTCACTAATAAGCTGGTGAGTCATTCTTTTTACTTCTTCTTCATTTGAAAAAATTCTTGCTGTTATCGAATCAATATCTTTCTTAGTAGGTTCTAACTGTCCATAAGCCATCATCTGATTTCTAATAGATTTTTCTGCAAATTCCTTTAACATCTCATGATTGATGATAATATTATTTTCTTTAAGTAATTTTGCTTCAATCAATTGATACTTCAAACCATTAATTGAATTATCAAATTCGTTTTGAACTTGTTCATCAGTAAGTTCTTCCTTTGAGTTCGCTTTAATTAATTTTTTAACAAATTCTTCAGGAAACTTTATTTTTGAAACTTTTATAAATTCATCAGTAACATCATTCAAGAACTTTTGATCAGATTGATTTTCAAACTGACTTTCAATTTCATTCTTAATTCTTTTTTTGAACTCAGTTGCATTTTTAGGAGTATCATCTTTGTAAACTTTTTTAAACAAATCTTCATTTAAATCAGCTTTTTCTGTTTTGTTAATTTCTGATAATTTAAAAGTCACAGAGTTTAAATTTTCTATTTTTTCTTTTTGCAAACCAGTATAAGTCATGAAATCTTCATTTAACTTAAAAAGATTATTTACTTTAATTTCTATTTGAGATCCAATTTTAATTTTTTCTATTTCTTTTAAAAACTTAGGTTTAAGCTTATCAGCTGGAAGGTTAAGATCTTTACTGTAATCAATTGATTCGTTTGAAATTGTACAAACAATAGTAGATTCCTTTTCAGGTTTTTTTAAGCTAATAATTTTTCCATACTGTTTTCTGATAGAGTCGACCTGATTATCAATCATTTTTATATCAGCAGTAATCTTATAGTATGGAACTGCTTTTTTAAACTTGTAGTTGATCTTAAATTCAGGTGTTTTTGCTATTTCAAAATCCAAATTTAAAACATCAGAATTCCAATCTATTTTTTCATTTTCAATAGGGATTGGAGTTCCTAATAAGGAAATCTTGTTTTCATCAATAAATTCAGATAATTTTTTTTGAACAACTTTATTTATCTCGTCGACTTTTACAGGTATTTCGTATTGTTTTTTAATCATTCCCATTGGAACAAAACCTTTTCTAAAACCAGGGATATTAGCTCTTTTTCTATAATCATTTAATATAGATGACACTTTATTATCATAGTCCTTCTTCTCAATTACTATATTGATTATTGAAGTTTCTTTATTGTCTTTAATTGATACACTCATGATTAAAAATTGGGTCGCAAAAATATACTTTTTTATCCTCTATAGCAACTAAATCAAATACTTATGATTTTTTTACAATGATTAATGAAATCATCTTGCTTTTCATAATGTAACCAATGACCTGCATTTTTAATTACACTTATTTTTATATTAGAAAAATACTGTAATGAATCATTTAACTTACTTTCTGTTATATAATCAGATTTCGCACCGTAAATTAAATTTATCTCTTTATCTATAAGACGAGAGGGTTTCAATGCTTTTAAAACTTCATCAAACTTTTCAGATAAGGTGATCAAATTAAACTTAAAATTAAAATTTCCATTTTCATCTCTAGTTAAGTTTTTAGACAAAAAAGATATAAATAAGTCATCCTCAAAATAATCTTTTAAGTGTTCTTCAAACTCAATTCTTTTAGTTAGATTTCTAAGATTTATTGATTTAAGAGATTTAAAAATATTTTCATAGCTGTTTTTATATTCAACTGGTAGAATATCAGCAATAATGATTTTATCTAAATAATTCTCATGATTCTCGAGAAAAGAAAACACAACTTTTCCACCCATTGAATGCCCTAATATTGAAGTCTTTTTAATATTATTTGAATCAAGATATTTTTTTAAATCAAAACACATATAATCGTAGCTAAAGTCTTTACTATGAAAGCTTTTTCCATGATTTCTCAAGTCAACTAGATGAACTTCTAAATTCAATTGCTCTAATTTTCTACCAATTGTTATCCAATTATCCAGAGATCCTAAAAAACCATGTAATATCACAAGTTTTTTTTCAGATGATCCTAAAATCCTACTATTTAAAATCATCTATTCAGCTTGTCAATGTATAAATTGATAACATTATCAATTCCAAGATAAATTGATTCACTTATTAAAGCATGACCAATTGAAACCTCATCAAGAAAAGGCATATTAGTAGAAAAAAATTCAATGTTCTTTAAATTCAAGTCGTGACCGGCATTTACTTTCATTTCCAATGAATTAGCGATTTCAGAACACTCAATAAAATCATTAATTACGTTTAAATCACCATTTTCAAATCCTACTGCAAACGATTCAGTATATAACTCAACTCTATCTGTTCCCGTCTTTTTTGCATATTCGACCATAGTTGGATTAGGATCAACAAATATTGATGTTCTAATTCTATTTTTTTTAAACTCAGAGATGATCTCCTGTAATTTATTCTGATGTTTTTTAGTATCCCAACCTGTATTTGAAGTTATTTGATCAATTGAATCAGGGACAAGAGTTACTTGAGTTGGTTTTACATCAAGTACAAGATCAATAAATTTTTTTATGGGATTTCCCTCAATATTGAATTCTTTTTTTACACTCTTTCCTAGATCATAAGCATCCGAATACTTAATATGTCTTTCATCTGGTCTAGGATGAATTGTTATTCCATCTGCACCAAACTTTTGGATATCATCTGCCATTTTTACCAAATTTGGCACATTTCCACCTCTGGCATTTCTTAAGGTCGCGATTTTATTAATATTTACACTTAACTTTACCATATATAGAAAGCAAAAATACTAACTTAATCTCTGCTTTTCAGTAGAATTTTTAGTTAATTTGTAGTATCATCGATTGATATGAAAATAGCTCTCTTTTCTCAGGAATTTAGTGAAGATGTTAAATTTATTTTTGATAAAATCATTAATAATAACCTCTCAGAAAATTTTTCTTTTTTCCTGCATAAAGATTTAAATATTGAAGGATTTGACTTTTCAAACAAATCTTATTTTAATTATTCTACAGCAAACGACCTAGAAGGTGAAGTTGATTTATTAATTAGTGTAGGAGGTGATGGAACATTTTTGAGGTCAATAGAATATGTTAAGAATAATAATATCCCAATATTAGGTATTAATACGGGAAGACTTGGATTTTTAGCTTCTACAAAAAAAGAGAACATTGAAAAATCTTTAGAAAAAATTTTTAAGAAAAAATTCAAAATCGAAGAAAGATCATTAATTAAAGTTTCTATCGAAGGTGATAAACAATTGGATTCGGAATTTCCTTATGCTTTAAATGAAATTAGCGTTGTTAGAAAAGATACAACATCAATGGTGAATATAAATACAAGTTTAAATGGTATTCATATAAACTCATATTGGTCTGATGGTTTAATTGTTTCTACTCCTACTGGATCAACTGGATATTCATTAAGTTGTGGTGGGCCGGTAATATCTCCATCTAGTGAATCTCTTGTTCTAACTCCCATTTCCCCTCATAATTTAAATGCGAGGCCATTGGTAATTTCAGATACCATTAAAATCTCAATTTCTGTTTCTGGGAGAGAAGATTATCATCTTCTATCTATAGACTCAAAAGTTTATACAGTAAAAAATGAAACTAAAATTTTAGTAGAAAAATCTGATTTTAATATAAAAGTTGCAAATCTCAATCATTACAATTTCTATAAAACACTTAAAGAAAAACTACTTTGGGGAAAGGATAAAAGAAATTAATATGTTGAGATCTAAAGCACTAAAATTTCTTTTTGTTTTGATAGCATTAAACACTTCATACTCACAGGACAATGAAATAGGTTTAATTTTTGGCGGAACTAACTACATAGGAGATGTAGGACCAACTACATACATCAATCCATTTTTAAAAACAAATATCAATAAAGAAAACTATACTGATTCATTGAGATTTTTTTCTCCATTTATAGGTATAATTTATAAGAAAAACTTGAATGAAAGAATTTCTCTTAGGTTAGGCTTTACACTTGCAAAAATTAAATCAAATGATTTATGGAGAGGATCTTCTTATGATAGACAAGAAAGAGGAAAGTGGTTTAAAAATAAAATTGAAGAATTTAAAATTGCTGCTGAATTCAATTTTGTTGATTTTGATATTAGCGCGCAAGATTTTCAATTTTCGCCATATGTAAGTACTGGTATTTCATATTTTAGATTTGATAACTTATACTATCCTTTAAACCAAAATAATGCAGTTTCTTATGGAAAAAGGAATGATTTTGCAATACCAATAACAGTTGGATTAAAACTAAAACCTCTGAAAAAATTTGTTTTATCATTTGAGATTTCTGCACATCATTCTTTTACTGAAAACTTAGATGGAAGTTACCCTAGATTTGATGAATCTACACTATATTCGCAAGGATCTTTTGGGGGAAATTTGAGCCAAGATTGGTATGTTTTTACTGGAATATCGTTGACATATATTTTTGGAAATTATGAATGTTACTGCCCATAATATGGAACAGAAGAAAATAGATTCTCTTTTAATACCTAATCATGTAGCCATAATAATGGATGGGAATGGAAGATGGGCAAAGAAAATTAATAAAGAAAGATTTTTTGGTCACAACTCGGGAATAAAATCTGTAAGAGAATCTATAGATTTTTCGCTTGATATTGGTGTTAAACAATTGACTTTATTTGCTTTTTCTAGTGAAAATTGGAGTAGACCAAAAAAAGAAGTTAACTCATTAATGAATCTTTTATCTTCATCTGTTGAAAAGGAAATTCCAAGACTAATCGAAAATAATATTAAACTAGAAATCATAGGAGATACATCTAAATTACCTGAAGTAACAAGAAATAAATTGTTAGATGGAGTTAAAAACACCTACAAAAATGATGGGCTAATTCTTTCTTTGGCAATAAGCTATGGGGCAAGACAAGAACTGATAAGAGCTACAAAGCTGATTTCAGAAAAAGTTAAAAAAAATATAATTTCAGTTGAAAATATTGATGAAAACATAATAAATGAGCATCTTTACACTCGCAATTTAAAAAACGTTGATCTTTTGATTAGAACAGGAGGAGAATTAAGATTAAGTAATTTTTTATTGTGGCAAATTTCATATGCTGAACTTTGTTTTCAGGATGTGCTCTGGCCTGATTTTAAAAAAGAACACTTTTTAAATGCAATAATTGATTATCAAGGAAGAACAAGGAAATTTGGAAAAATTAATTAGTAGAATATCACTTTCTATATGTGCTCTTTTGTTGAGCTTAAACATTTTTAGTCAGAATTTAAGTTTTGATAAAGGAGAAGTTTATACACTTGATGAAATTTCTGTAACTGGTTTAAGAAGCTTTAATGAACAGACGGTTATTACATACACAGGACTTTCAAAAGGAAAACAGATACGGATTCCTGGAGAAGAAATCAGTCAGGTTATTAATAAATTATGGAAATTAGAATTATTTAGTGATATAAACTTCTACTTAACTAATGTAATTGACGGTAGAGCTAGTATTGAAATTGAAATTGTTGAGCTACCGACATTATCTGATTTTAAAGTCAATGGATTAAAAAGATCAAAAGCTGAGACTATTATCGATGAAATTGAAATAAAGAAAGGACAGAAATTAACTGAAAATTTTATTGAAACAACAAAAAATTACGTTATAAACAAGTATAAGAAAAATGGATTTCTTAATACTAAAGTTTCCATCTCTACAAGGCCAGATTCGATCGGAATTAATAATGAAAGGATGCTTATTAATGTTGATTTGGGTGAAAGAGTAAAAATAAACTCGATTAACTTTTCAGGAAATGAAATTACAAAGAGCTCAAAACTTAAAAAGCAGATGAAAAAAACCAAGACAAAACTTCTTGGAAGATTCTGGAAAAAATCAAAATATATAGAAGAGGATTATAGAAACGATTTAACATCAATTCTAGATTATTATAAAGAGAAAGGATACAGGGATGCCAGAATATTAATGGATACTGTTATAATTGATAAGAACAATATTGATTTGAACATTACTTTGAACGAAGGAAATAGATATTACTTTGGAAACATAAACTTCCTTGGAAATACAGTATATTCTGATGAGTTTTTAGCTAGAGCTCTTGGACTTTTTAAGGGGGATGTTTACAACGGAGTTCTTCTCAAGAAAAGAATCTCTGATAGTACCAAACCTGATGGTGAAGATTTAACCAATTTATATCAAAATAATGGTTATTTATTTTCAAGTATAAATCCAATTGAAATTGCTGCTGAAAACGATACTATAGACTTTGAAATTAGAATTACTGAAGGTAAACCAGCATACTTTAATAAAATTACAGTAATTGGTAATGATAGAACTAATGATAATGTAATTTATCGAGAATTAAGAACAAAACCTGGCGAATTATATAGTAAAGATAAAGTTGTTAGAACAGTTAGAGAATTAGGCCAATTAGGTTTCTTTGATCCTGAACAGATTAGTCCAGATTTTAAAAATGTCGATGCTAATGCTGGAACTGTTGATATTGAGTACGGATTAGTTGAAAAAGGAGCAAGTCAAGTTGAACTTCAAGGAGGATATGGTGGTGGTGGATTTATTGGAACATTGGGATTGTCATTTAATAACTTTTCTCTTAAAAACATTAAAAACAAATCGGCATGGAAGCCTGTTCCTATGGGTGATGGACAGGCAGTTTCATTAAGATTACAAGCTAACAGGTTTTACAGGGTTTATAGTTTCTCACTTTCAGATCCATGGTTTGGCGGTGAACAACCTGTACAATTCTCAACCTCATTCTCTCACACAAAACAATTTAGATATAACTTTTTCAATGGAAGAGTTGATAAAAGTCAATTTTTTGAAATTACTGGAGCAAGTGTAGGTTTAGCTAAGCGACTTTCTGTACCTGATGACTATTTCTTATTATCTCAATCACTTTCTTATCAATTTTATAACCTAAATAATTATTACACCGGGCTATTTACTTTTGGAGAAGGTAAGTCAAATAATATTTCTTATACAGTAGCATTGTCAAGAGATAACACTTTTACCAATCCAATATTTCCTCTTGGCGGTTCTCAATTTGTATTATCTGCAAGATTTTCTTTACCATATTCTTTATGGAATGGCGTTGATTATGGAAATCTTGAAAATTTAGAGGAATATCAAGATGAGAATGGAAATCCAGACCTAGCCAAAATTGATCAAGAAAGGTTTAAATGGCTTGAGTTCTATAAAATTAAGTTTCAAGGTACTTGGTATACAAGATTAATTGAAAAATTAGTTTTGAGAACCCACACGGAATTTGGTTTTCTCGGAGCATATAACAATAATAGAGGGGTTATTCCTTTTGATAGGTTCTACTTAGGTGGAGATGGAATGTCTCAATATGCAATGGATGGACGTGAGACAATTAGCTTGAGAGGATATCCTAATCAATCACTTTCTAGTCAAGAAGGCTCAACAATATATAATAGATTTTCACTTGAGTTGAGGTATCCCATAACATTAAAACCTGCAGCATCTATCTTTGGATTAGCTTTTCTTGAGGCAGGTCAAGGATATAATGACTTTAGAGAATTTAATCCATTTAATTCCAAAAGATCACTTGGACTAGGTATAAGAATTTTTATGCCAGCATTTGGATTATTAGGAATTGATTTTGGATATGGGTTGGATAATGTAAATCCAAATGATTTGAATCCAAATGGTTGGGAAACACATTTTGTCATTGGACAACAATTTTAAGCACACTTAATGCTCAAGCTGTACTTTTTCAAGACTAAAATCATTTATCTAATCTGTTTAGTGTTCTTTTCATATTCAAATCAAGCACAAAAATCATTAAGAATAGGATATGTTAACATGGATTATATTCTTGAAAATCTAGATGATTTTAAGACTGCCAATGAGGAATATGAAATTAGACTTAATATGTGGAAAAAAGAGATTTCTCAAAGAGAAGGTGAAATAAAAAACAAATTAAAAGAATTAGAAATTCAAAGACCACTTCTTACGGAAACTCTTTACAATGATTTTAAGGAAGAAATTGAGTTTGAAAAAGAGCAATTAGAAATTTACAGACAAAAAAGATTTGGACCGAATGGTGATTGGGTTGCCCAAGAAAAAATATTGATACAACCGATTCAAGATGAAGTACTTGCAGCTGTTCAGTTAATAGCTGAAAGAAATAAGTTTGATTATGTATATGATAAATCCTCAGCAATTGTTACACTATATTCAGAAAAAAAATACGATATTAGCGAACTAGTTTTAAAAAGTATTTTAAGACAAGAAAAATTAGAAAATCTTGAAATTGATTTTACGGATGATCTAATACAAAAAAGAAGAGATTCTCTCATAAAAGTAAATGAATTGAGAAAAGAATCACTTCAGAGAAAAAGAGACAGTATACTAAAAGCCAGAAAAAATAAAATAAAATAATATGAGATATTTAAAATTTTATACAACTATCATTTTAATGTTTGTAGGATTCATTGGATTTACACAAAGTAAAGTAGCTCACATTGATTCACAAGCTTTAATTAGTGAAATGCCCGAAGTTATAGAGGCTCAAGCTCAAATTGAAAAACTTCAAAAAACTTATCAAACTGAAATTGAAGCGTCAATGAAGGAATATCAAACAAAATTACAGACTTATTCCGCAGATGCACAAAATCAAACCGAAGTTACAAATCAAGCTAGACAGAAAGAGCTTCAGGGTATGGAACAAAACATTCAACAATATCAACAAACAGCTTCTCAGGACATTCAACAAAAACAAGCAGATCTATTAAGACCGCTAATTGAAAAAGCTAGAACTGCTATTCAAAAAGTAGCTAGAGAACAAGGTTTTGAATATGTTATTGATGCAACACCTGGAGGTGCTTTAATTCTTTTTGATGGAAAAGACCTAATGGCAGATGTAAAAAAAGAGTTAGGATTCTAATTTAACTTTTTAAAAATTTAAAAACTGTCCTAATTGGGCAGTTTTTTTTTATATGAGTAATAACCCCATTGGATTTTTTGATTCAGGTATAGGAGGAATTACTCTGTGGAAAGAAGTTCATAGCCTACTTCCATATGAAAATAAAATCTACCTAGCTGACTCAATAAATTCACCCTATGGAGGAAAAAGTAACAAAGAGCTAGAAAATATTTCATTTAAAAATTCAGAATTTTTATTAGAAAAAGGTTGTAAACTAATTATTGTTGCTTGCAATACAGCGACAACAAAATGTATCGACAAACTTAGAAAGCAATTTGATATACCTTTTATTGGAATTGAACCTGCAATAAAACCAGCAGCATTAAATACTAAAACAGGTAAAGTTGGAGTTTTAGCCACTGAGGGTACCCTAGGGAGTAACTTATTTTATAAAACATCTAATAAACATGCTAGCTCAGTTAAGATTATAGAGCAAAATGGTAAAGGTCTTGTTCCACTTATTGAACAAGGGAAAATGGATGGAGATGAAATAAAAAACCTATTAAAAAAATATCTTCAGGTAATGATTAATGAAAATATTGATAAGTTAGTACTTGGGTGCACTCACTATCCTTTGATTATCAAATCTATATCAGAAATTTTACCTGAAACAACTGAAATTATTGATTGTAATAAAGCTGTAGCTATTCAAACAAAAAAAGTTTTACAAAGTAATAGAATTATTAATTTGAATAAAATTGAATCAAAAAATCAGTTTTATGTTAACTCAGAAAATAGTATTCTTGGTAAAATTATTGATACAAAATTTAATGTAATTAAAATATAATTTATGGATTATAAGTTTGAAATTTTAAAATCAGAAAATGAAAACATTTTGGTTTTATCATCTGAAAAGGTTGTTCTAGATGGAAGAAAAGAATTTAATGAAAATACTGACATGAATCAATTCCCTTTAGTTAAGCAACTTTTTTTTCTGCCATTTATTAAATCTGTTGTTCTGGATAAACATTTAATTATAATAGAGAAGTTAAATTTTTTAAAATGGATTGAGGTACAAGATGATGTGATACAGCAAATTGAAAAATTTTTAAATTCTGGAGGTCTGATTTTTTCTAAATCTAATAGTGCAATTACAATTTATGTTGAAAGTACGCCAAATCCTGGTGTTATGAAATTCGTATGTAATAAAAGATTATTTAATACATCACATGAGTTTAATAGAGACACTGACAATTCTAAATGTAATCTTGCAAGCGCACTATTACATCATGAGTTTGTTAGTGAAATATATTTTGATATGAATTTCATTTCCATTTCAATTAATAAAAACTATAAATGGGAAGAATATACAGCTGTGATCAGAGAGTTCATTACCTCTTTTATCAATGATGGTAATGAAATTATTGATCCAGCATTGGATAAGCAAACCTCAGCTAATAATGCTGTAAGAAAAGAAAATCTTGAAGGTATTTCAAAAAACATTTATGATCTTATTGAAAATCAAATAAAACCTGCTGTTGCATCTGACGGGGGGAATATTTTATTTGATTCTTATGATGAAAACACAAAGGAGGTGAGTGTTATTTTACAAGGTGCATGTAGTGGATGTCCATCATCAACTATTACATTAAAAAATGGAATTGAAACTATGCTTAAAAATGAGCTTCCGGGAAAGATTTCATCGGTAATTGCAATAAATGGGTAGCTAATTTTTTAATTGAAACTCTTTCAAATACTTTGGCTCAACATAAGCAATATCTTCAAAGTAATTATCTTGAAACTTTCGGTTGGAAAATTTAACCATATTTTTAGCTGATGGCTTAAGTATTTTTTCATCCCATTTAATTTTAGAATTATAGTCAATTATCTCCTTACATTTAAACTGACCATTCCCAATTATTAAAATATTATATTCCTTAGTAAAATCTGAAAATGATTCCTTATTAATAATTTGTGGTGATTCCTCTTTTATAATTTCATGCTTAGAATTTATAACGTATGAATACACCTCATTTCTTCTTGCGTCAATAGTAGGTATTATTAATCCATCAAACTCAACATTATGTGTTAGGTTAAGTAAAGAAGATATAGCTATAAGGGGAAGGTCTGAACCATAACATAAGCCTTTTGCTGTAGACAATCCAATTCTTAGTCCGGTATATGATCCTGGTCCTATTCCTACAGCAATCGCATCAAGGTTGTCTATAGTGGTATTATTACGCACTATTAGATCTTTAATAAATTGGTGTAGTTTTTCTGAATGAGAAAAATTTAGAGAATCTTTCTCAATAAAATCAATTAAATCACCATTTTTTGAAAGTGCTACTGAACAATTAGTGCTTGATGTTTCAATATTTAATATTAAACTCACAACTAAATCTCTATTGGAACTCCAAAATAAAATTCTAAAACTTTTAATTTAAAAATTAAATCAAATTTACTTCTTATTAGTTCAGATTGTGAGGATTCATATCGTTGCTTTACTTGACTATATTCATATGGATTCATTACTCCCAAATTAAACTTCTCTTGTGCATAATTAAATGATAATTTTCTAGACTCTAACGATTTTAAGGAAGCTTCATATGTTTTTAAAGATCCTTTAGCATCATTGTAAGCTTGATTGATCGTGTTTTCTAAATCCAATTTTCTTTGAAAAAGAAGATTCTCACTTCTTTTAACATTAACCTTACTTCTATTTACATTTGATCTAGTTGAGAATCCATTTAATACTGGAATCGAAAGACTCAAGCCATAATTTTGACCTTTATTTGTATCAAATTGATCGGAAAATGATGGAGGAGATACAATTTGGGCTCCTTGGATCGGAGCAACAACTCTTTGATTAGTATTTTCCACTACACCAATTGGCACAAAACTTATTTCTCCGTTAGGTGCAATTCTATCACTATAAGCAATTCTAGAACTAAATGAATAAAATGCAGATAGTCTAGGTTGAAGAAAACTTTTATTAAGCTCTAAAGATTTCTTAGCAATTTCAAGATTGGTTTCTGCAATTTTAATTTCATTTTTGTTTTGAACAGCATAAGCGAATATCTCCCTCGGACTCTTATCTAAAATATTTGAAATTTTGAGCTCATACTCTTGATCTACTATATCAAAATTTTCATAATCTTCGATTAATAAAAGCTGAGCTAACGAAAGCTTAGATAAAGTTAAACTGTTTTGAGCATCAATGAGAGACTTTTCAACAGAGGCTAAATTTGCTTCAAATTCAAATAAATCTCCCCTTGGTATTACTCCATTATTCACCAATTCATTTGCTCTAATCACTTCATCTTTAGATAATTGTAATTGCAATTTTTGAACTTTTACAATCTCCTTATTAAACAATATTTGTAAAAATGAATTTGCAACGAATAAAGAAATATTTTCCTTCATGTCAGCTAATTGATATTGATTAGCTAATATTGATAAATTTGCTAAGTGGAGTTGCTTAATGTTTTTAAGCCCATTTAATATATCAATATTCATATTCAGGCTCATAGAACTAAATTGAGTTGTTATGTTCTCAAGTAATCCTGTTGTTATGTTTTGATTTAATCCAACATTCCATGAATGAGAACTGCCAATATTGAAATTGGGCAAAAAATTTCCTACTGCAGTTTTTTTCTGGATTTCTGAATCCAAATAATCAAGTTCAACTTGTTTTATTGAGATATTTTCAGACAAAGCTCTATTGACACACTCCTCAAGAGTCCATAAATCTTGTGAAAAAGTAATTGCAGAAAATAAAATTGATAGTACTAGAAATAATTTTTTCATAAATTTTACTTGTTATTCTTCTTCTCCTCTTTTAATCGGTTCAGTTTTATTCCAAATTTTAATTTTATCGTCTTTAGAAATGCCTGAAATTAACTCTGCGTAAACACCATCAGAAATTCCAGTTTTAATATCTCTTTTTTCAAATTTTTGGTCTGAAACTTCAACTTCTACAAATGGTTTTTTTGTTTTATTGTCAAATTGAATTAATGCTTCATCTATAGATAAAACATCTTCTTTTACAGATGTAACAATGCTAGCATTAGCACTGTAACCAGCCCTTACTACAAATTCATTATCTATATAAACTTCACCCTCAATTTTAAACTGAATTGCACCAGAAACATCAATTCCTTTTGGTGAAATTAAGTTTAGAGTTGCATCATATTCTTTTCCCTCAATCGCTCCCAAAGTTATTTTAAGTGGAAGCCCCTCTTTCAATTTTCCAACCTCACCTTCATCAACTAATCCTTCAAAAATCATTTTATTTAAATCAGCTACTGTAGCAACTGTAGTTCCGGGATTAAATGTGTTTGCCTGTATCACCTGGTCTCCTTCTTTTACAGGGATTTGTAAAACAGTTCCTTTTACAGTTGATCTAACAATTGTATTAGTTACTGAAGATCCACCAATTGATCCTAATTTAATTATTTGTAGATCAGAAATCGCATTTTCTAAATTTTGTTCATCTTGATTATATCGTAATTCAACATTGTTGAATTCTTGTTCAGAAATAACTCCTTTTTCAAATAATTTTTGATTTCTATCAAACTCTTTTCTTGAATTATTTAAAACTATTCTTAAAGTTTTTACTCTACCTTCAGCACTATTTAGTGTTTGTTCATTTGGAACAACCTTAATCTTTGCTAATAAGTCTCCAGCATTAACTTCATCTCCTTCTTCAATATATATCTCTTCAATTATTCCACTAATTTGAGGAACAATATTAACCTCATCTTCAGGTACTAAGCTTCCTGTAGCTACGATTTTATCCTCAATAGTTTTGATTTCTAGTTGAGCAGTATCATATGTGATTGCTGATCTGCTATTCGTTTTTGAATAGTAAGCCATAGAAAATAAAAATCCTAAGACTAGTACTGAAATTCCTACATATTTTAAATATTTCATTTTTTATTGTTTAATTATTTATTCTTCTCTTAATGCTTCAATAGGTCTTACTTTTACAGCGATTTGTGCTGGAATTAAACCTATTAGGGTTCCAAGTATTATCATCATTGATAATGCTCCAAAAATATATTCCAATGGTACTGTTGGGTTTGTATATGGAAAATCCGATAGATCCTGGGTAGCCATATTTATTGCAAATAAGATTAAAGTACCTAGAATGATTCCAATTATTCCTGCTAGTATAGTTAGAAACACAGATTCAATAAGTATCTGAGTTCTTACTTGAGATGGTCTTGCTCCCAATGCTCTTCTAATTCCAATTTCTTTTGTCCTTTCTTTAACAGAAATTAAAAGAATATTTCCAATACCAATTATACCTGCCAATATTGTTGCAATCCCAACAACTAAAGAAAGGAATGTCAGCCCATCAGCAAACTTTAATGTTTTTTTAAATACTTCTCCTAAGTTAAATCCACCAAGTGCCTGATCATCCTCAGGATTTATTTTATGTATATCTTTCAAAACCGTTTTTACTTCTTTCTCAACTTCTACAACATCTGCATCTTGGTATGCAGACATCATAAAGAAACCTACATATTTACCTGTATTAAATAAATCTTTATATGTAGCAAATGGTATATAAATATCACCATCATCACCAAAACCTCCGCCTTGTCTAAACTTGTGAACACCAATCACTTTAAAAGAGACATTATTAATATTTATATATTTTCCCACTGGATTCTCATCTTCCTCAAAAAGTTCTAAAAGAGTTCTTTCCCCAATAACAGCAACTCTTCTTTTTTTATCCATATCAGTTTGATTGATAAACCTTCCTCCATCAAATACTTTAGTGACCGCAATTTTAATGTACTCTGGATAGTCACCATATATAGCGTAGGTTCCAGATTTAGTTCCTCTAACAACATTGCCTCCCGAAGATCCAAATACACCTGCTACATTTCTTGGAGCAATATATTCAAGAGCTGGTACTCTCTTTTTTATAATGTCAACATCATTAGTTGTTAATCTAATTTGTCTTCTTGCTTTGTAGCCTCCATACGGTAAAGATGTTTGTTGAGCCCATATGAATAAACTATTAGATGAAATTGAGGAAAATGCTTTTTCAAATCCATTATCCAGTCCTTTTGAAGCACCTGCAAGAGTTATATAAATAAAAATACCCCACAAAACACCAATCATGGTTATAATCGTCCTTGTTCTATTTTTTTGAATCGAACCAAAAATCTCTTGCCAAGTATCTTTTTGAAAAAGTGTTTTCATTTATTTATCATTTAGTGCTTCTATTGGTCTAATTTTAGCAGCTCTTCTTGCAGGTATAAAACCTGCAATTCCACCAAAAATAATTAACATAATTGTTGCAAATAATGCAGTATTAAAATCTACATAGGGATCTGTAATATAAAAGTCTTCCTCTAGTGTATTTCCTAAAGATGATAAAAATAAAATTCCCGAAAACATACCTATGTAGCCTGAAATAGTTGTTATAAAAATAGATTCTTGTAAAACCATCCAAACAATTGATTTAGGCGTAGCTCCTATTGCTTTTCGTATACCTAATTCTTTTGTTCTTTCTCTAACAACATAAACCATAATATTTGAGATACCAATCACCCCTGCCAATAGGGTCCCAAATCCCACAAATGAAATGATAATTTTTAAAGCTGAAGTAAAATCTTGATTTTCCTTTAGATCAGATGATGCACTTCTTATAAAAACTCCTCGTGGATCTGTCGGATCTATTTTTTTTCTATTCTTGATATAACTTTTGAGTTGTTTCTCAAATTCTATTGCTCCATCAAAACCAATTTCTGGTCTATATGTAATAATTATTGAGCCTACATTGTCAGTACTTCTTTGAATTGATTGAACTGTGGTGTATGGTGCATAAATTATTCTTTCTTCATTATCACCTCCATCGTCCTGATAAACTCCAATAACTTTCCAAGTTCTACCCCCTCCATTAATAAATTTTCCAATTGCATCTTCATCACCAAATAAATCTTGTTTAACTAATCTTCCAATAACAACGTATCTTTCTTTATTTAAGATGTCAGCATCATTAATATATCTTCCCTGCATCATTATGGTCATCTCATTTATTTTGTGTGATGGTCCAACTCCTCTTACCGAAAAATTATTAGAATTAAGTTTATAGGATATATTTCTTCCTGTCAAGGTTAATCTTGGCGTTATTCCATCAATAAAAAAATCAAACTTTTCAGAAATTTCTGCTAAATCATCATTATCAAATTCTATTCTTCGATTGGATTCAAACCCTGCATAGGGTTTTGATGTTCTACCAGGATTAATCCATATTGTATTAAGCTGATCATCTTTAAAAAACTTTTGAAATGTATTTTCTAATCCATTACCAAGTCCATATAGTACTATAAAAATGATTATACCAAGAGCTACAGTAAATCCTGCTAAAGCTGTTCTTAGCTTATTTTTACTAATAGTTTCAAATATTTCAATCCAACGATCTTTATTGAACATTAAAATGCTTTCTTTTGTTTAATTTTTTTATCCTCAACTATAACACCATCCTTTAGTCTCACAATTCTACTACACATTTGAGCAATATCTTCTTCATGAGTTACAACCAAAATAGTTTTACCAGCTTTGTTGATTTTTTGAATCAAATCCATTACTTCTTTAGATGTATTTGAATCTAAAGCTCCAGTTGGCTCATCAGCTAATAAAACTTTAGGTTCACCTACCATCGCTCTAGCAATAGCTACTCTCTGTTTTTGCCCGCCAGAAAGTTCAGTAGGCAAATGATTTGCCCATTCTTTCAATCCCACATCATCTAAATATTTTAAAGCTTTTTCTTCTCTTTCCTTTCTTGAAACTCCTTGATAGTAAAGTGGAAGAACAACATTTTCTAATGCGTTTTTATAATTAATTAGATTAAATGATTGAAATACAAAACCTAAAAATTTATTTCTATATTTTGCTGCTTTTGTTTCATCCATCTTTTTTATGAGAACATCTCCTAAAGTATAACTTCCTTCATCATAGTTGTCGAGCATTCCTAAAATATTTAAAAGAGTAGATTTTCCAGATCCAGATGAGCCCATAATAGCAACTAGTTCACCTTCTTCAACATTAAAATCAATACCCTTAAGGACGTGTAAAGATCTATTACCCATAGGGTAAGATTTATGTAAATTTTCTATTCTTATCATTAAAGTATTATTCTGATCTTTTTATTATGATTCCGGTACAAAGAGAAAACATTAAACTAAAAAATAAAGTAACCATTATTATAGCTGGATATGCAATCCACATAAACGGCAAAGAATTTTCAATAAATTGCTGTTGAGTCATTTGACTCGCAATTTCAGGATTACTTTCAATGGTTGTAGCATATCCTATTTCAAGTGCTTTTAAATTAAAGTCTGGCTCTACTATATTTGTTAAAAGGAAATAATACACAAGACTAATAATTGCAGTAACTAGTCCAATACCCACTCCTATTCTTAAACACTCTTTAAATGATACTATTCCATTATTTTCTTTTCTAAAAGCAAGTTGGCCTAAGACTATACCTCCAATTAAAATTACAGCTCCAACAACTTGAGAAACTACATCATTTTCGTAATGCGTTCCTAGCATAAATTGCATAACGCCGTAGATAACATTAACCAGTCCTGTAAGAAGACCGTATTGATAAATAAATTTTGATGTTTTCATATTTTAATTTTTTAGTTAATTTTTAGTTTATAGTTATAATTTAAAAAGTATTTATTCTCTATAAAATCTTCGATTTTATCAATGTCATCTTCCAACTTATCATTAGAACCGAGGTTTATAATATTAAAGGAAGTGACCATGAACAGGGCAACACTTAATATTATAAGTGTTAAATTTTTGACATTTTTATATGATAAAAGTTTAATCAAGAAAATTGATAAAAGCAGGATACTTATTATGAAATTAATGTAGATCATTATTAAAGTTAATGGCGGCAAATCTACAATAATTGTTTGTATTAAAGCCAAAAGTTCGTTGTTAGGTTCGAATAATGAAAATTGTATAATAATGAGTGCTAGTAAAAATATTCCAAGAATTGCAGTGATATAAATTATAAGAAAGATTATCAATACTTTGGGAATTCTTTTTATGATAGGGAACAATATCTCAAATGCTTGCCCTACTAACTTAAAAGGAAAAATAAAGATCCTGTAAATTTTTGAACCCGCTTTCGAGACATTTTCACTGTCAATAATTTTGTTCTTACTCTCTTTAACAAACCTTTCAACATTATCTACATTCAGATTTATTCCTGACATATCCATTTTCTGTTTTATAGTCTTTGCATATTTACTGGAAATCCATATTAACAGATATAATCCAAATCCAAAACCATTTACAAAAATGAGTGCTATAAAAAATAACCTTATAATAAATGGATCAATGGAAAAGTAATTAGCTATCCCTTGAGCAATTCCAGCTATAATTTTATTTTCGTGATCTCTGTAGAATTTTTTTCTTTTTGTAGAACTAACTATACTAGTCTTGGGCATCGCAATCCAACATATCAAGTAAAAGAAAAAACCAAATCCTCCTAATGGAATTGTCAAAACAAATAACAGTCTTGTAATAAATGGGTCTATTTTAAAGTAATCTGAAATTCCTGAAGCAACACCAGCAATTATTCTATCATTGTTATTTCTTCTTAGTTTACTTAAATCTTTAATGTTGTCGTTTTCAATCTCTATATCTTCAAAATCTTCTGGCTTACCCATAATCTCAATGATTTTTGCAACATGATTAGAATTGATTACATCATTTGCATTGTTAGAAATTGAATATAAATTTTCTGAAATTCGATTTTCAAAATCCATGAAAATTTCTTCAGAATCTTCGTAAGAGGAGAAATACATTTTTATTGAATTTAGATACTTTTGCATCAAATCAAATGCATCATCTTCAATATTGAATATTGTCCCAGATATATTGGCAGTTACTGTTTTTTTCATTTATTGTTTATAAGATTTTGAATTGATAAATTCACCTCAATATAACTTGAGGTTAACTCAGTCAGATAATTTTTACCATTTTTAGTTAATTGATAATACTTTCGTGGTGGACCTTGTTTTGACTCAATCCACTCACTGTCAACAAATCCTTTATTTTTTAATCTACTTAGCAAAGGATAGACAGTTCCCTCAACAACTATAATCTGAGATTCATTTAATTTCACAATGATCTCAGAGGTATATAGCTTTTCTTTTGAAAGAACCTGCAGAATACAAAACTCTAAAAGCCCTTTTCTAAGTTGAATTTTAAAGTTTTCGTTACTCACTCAGCTCTTTTTCTTTCAATTTTTACTGTGATTATATCATCTTTTTCATGAGCAGAAATTACCCATTCACCCTCCAATCCTTCAACATTTTCACCATCAATATGTAAATCAATTTTTTGATCTACGGTGACATTTGGTTTTACATCAATACAAGAAGTCAATGTAAAAAGTATAAATAATAATATTATTTTTTTCATTATATAATTTTTTAATTTGTTGATTGTACTATTTCAGTCTTAAGATTCTTTTAAATGTTTTTATTTCACATCTATAAAAATTTTTAATTTTTATTAGAAACTTTTTCATGATGATTCATTTAAATTATCATAAAACTTTGCATAACTAGTTTGCATATAGGGTGCTAAAAAAATAAAACCAATAAATAATGTTAAAACTGAAAGAATTGCCCATCCAATAAAACTTAATTCAAGAAGAAATAATTTCAATCGTTTACCTCGCATTAAATTCCAACTTTCTTTTAACGCATCATATCCAGAAATATTTTCATCATTTGCTATAACAAACCATGTTTGTGAAATTGATAATGATACATAAATAACTGGAATTAATATAAATGGAATCGCACCTAGTATTATAAAAGCCCAATTAATTTCAGGACTTAATGCATCTGTTAAAGCTGGGTCATACAAAGGCATATCAGATTGAAGACTAAAAAGATTAAATTTTTCTGACATATGAGTAATCCAATCAATAAATCTATTAAAGCTCTCTCTTCCTAAGACTAAAAATGCCCATAGCACAAGTCCGATTCCCATAGCTGCAAATACCATTAAAATAGAAAGCAGATATGATAGAAGACTAGCTAAAAACTGGTTTTTACTTTTAAAAGCTATAAACAGATCTTCAATATCAACAGACTCATCTCTAGAAACCTTTAAAAAGAAATAAAAATAACCAACTAGAAAAGGTCCTGTTAAAACCAATTGACCTAGCCCTCCGATAACTGGTATTAACCCAATAGCTAAAGTGACAATCATATATATAAGGAAAGCTCCAATTGAAATTCCCCATTTATCATTGTTTAATGAAGCTAAAGCTTCTAATCTAAATAAAATATTATTTTTCATTTTTTAATACATGGTACTTTGTTATACATATTAGCAAATGTAAAAAAAATTTAAACCTTTCTAAAAAATTTATAATAAATTAAAAATCCAATTAAAGCTACAAGTATGTATGGGATTGCCATAAGGTATACAATACCATCGTTCAAGCTTTCTGCAACTTGTTGATCAGCACCTGACTCTAGCACTGCTTTACACATTGAACATTGAAAATAGCTAATCATTAGTAATATGGTGAAATCATTAAATAAACAATAACCCCAGTTGCAGCTACATACAACCAAACTGGAAAGGTTATTTTTGAAATCTTCTTATGAGAAATAAATTCTGAGCTAATTGCTCTGGTATAGCTTGTTAAAACCAAAGGAATAACAACAATTGACAGCAATATGTGTGAAATCAAAATAAAATAATATACGTATTTAATAACTCCTTCTCGTCCGAATGGAGTTGGATCAGTTGTCATGTGATAAGCAATATACATTAAAAGAAAAATCAGTGATAAGCCAATACATACTTTCATCAATGCTTCATGGATCTTTCTTTGACCATTTTTTATAAAATATAAAGCAGCTATCAACAGTATTGAAGTTAGCGCATTTATACCAGCATAAATTGGAGGCAGAAATGTTAATGGTTCAGCATCTGGGATTCTAACAGTAAACAATATTGCCACAACAACAGGAACTAGTACTGATGCAGCTATTACTAACGGTCTATATTTTTTTGATTTAGCCATTTTTTAATAATTTTCTAATATCCTCCTTAATCATCTCAATCCCTTGTTTATCAACAGAGGAGTTTTCTATCCCAAGATAATAAACTATAGGGTAGCCATTTGCATCTTTTCGAGAACGAATGTATCCATTTTTATCAATAAGAGCAAAAAACCCTTGATGCTCAAAGCCACCAGAAACTGCAGGATTAACTCCAGCGAAAATATTAAAACCAGAATTAGATAGCTCATATACATCATCTATCTTACCTGTTAAAAAATGCCAATTTTGAGATTTAACATTAAGTCTCTCAGCATACTCTTTTAAAACAACTGGTGTATCATTGACAGGGTCTATAGTAAATGAAGCTATTCCAAAATCATCACGGTCACCAAACTCTTCATCTAATAATTTCATATTCTGATTCATCTCAATACAAATCGATGGACATGATGTAAAGAAAAATTCAGCGACATAAACTTTTCCTAAAAAATCTTCGTTTGAAACATAACGATTATCCTGATTTTGAAATACAAATTCAGGAACTTTTCTTGATTCACCATTCAAATTAATAAAAGACAACTTAGAAGATTGACTTATCTCTTTTGTTCTGCTTGAGTCTGAAAGTCTGTTATCATTAACTCTATTATTTATTCTAGGAATAAACCAAAAAGAAAAAATTATGATTACTATAAATAAGCCTATGTATGACTTTCTTTTAAACATGATTACTTAAAAACATTATTTTTTTTTAGTGCCATTCTATATTCAGCCAATATAATTTTAACATCGTCTAACATATTGTTATTGATATCTGCAACTGACCTTGAATCATACCCAAACTTTATGCCATCATCATCATCTCTGCCTCTCAAAGCTTTTGACTTGTCAATAATAAAAGCATATGGTAATCCTAAGTTACTTTCTAATTTAATATTAGTAGATAGGTTTTTATATAAACCAATGATATTAGAATCTGGAAGATGGATAAAATGCCAGTTTTTCATATCAGTATTTGTGCCTGATGATAATTTCTCTTTTAAGTTTTTTGATTTTAATTCATTTCCTTCCGGAACAATAGACACAAACTGAAAGTCCTTAAATTGGTAGAATCTTTTATATATTTTTTGATTTAAATTTAATGCATCGCCTTCTCTATCTTCAATATCATTTCCAAGGAATGTTACAATTGAAATGTTATTTTCAAATATATGATTAGATAAACTTTCTAGATCCTGAATTGAGTCTGTTAGTATTGGAAGCTTGGCAAAATTATTAATTCCAGATGCAAAAAACAGGTATGCAACTAAAGGCAAGATAAAGAGTACGGCAAGAACAAAATATTTTTTCAATTGTGAAAATTAGAAATTCCAACTCACAAAACCTTCGTACATCACATCATAAATATAATTTCCCTCAACTAAAAGAATGAAAGCAAGGTAAGCGATAAGGAAAATAAGGGTTATTACAACAGAAGTCTGAAGAGCAAATGTCTCATCACGCATGTGCATAAAATCCCAAGTAATATAATAAGCTTTTACTATTGTCAAAATCAAGAATATCCAATTGATAAGCTTTAAACTTAAAAAAGTATTCATTAGAATTTCAGGTTTAACAATACCCAAAGTAACTTCAATTGCTGTAACAATTGAAAGAAAAATTAAAACACCCCATATCTTTTGTACGTTGGACTTAAATTTTATTAATCCTCTAAATATTTCTAGTTTGTGTTCGTGTTGTCCCATAATCTATACCAAATAAAAGAAAGTAAATACAAAAACCCATACTAGATCGACAAAGTGCCAGTACAGCCCAACCTTTTCAACCATTTCATAATGACCTCTCTTTTCATACGTTCCTAATATGACATTAATGAAAATTATGAGATTAATTATCACACCAGAAAAAACGTGGAAACCATGAAATCCGGTTATAAAGAAAAAGAAATCAGCAAAAAGCCGATTTCCATATTCATTTCTAATCAAATTTGCTCCTTCAACAACATGTACTCCTTGTGAAATTTTTTCAATAGATTCTTCTCTTGAAAGAATAATTTTTTCCCCTTTCTCATCAATTTTTTCAGACCTAACGACTAGTGAAGGATTAGCTAAAAAACTACTTGAAACTTCTTCCAATGTAAATGTTGGTAATGAGGGCTCATCTCTATACCACAAACCATTACTTCCTTGATGTTGTTCTCTTTCTTTTGGAGTAGTAACAACAAAATCTTTTAAAGCAATTCTTTTATTGTCATTACTAGAATCAATAATTTGAATAATTTGACCTCCTTTAGTTTCAACTGCTCCATATTCTCCTCTAATGAAGTTAGCCCATTCCCATGCCTGAGAACCAACAAATACAGCACCACCGACTATTGTAAGTAACATATAAAAGGCTACTTTATTTTTGTTGTTGTTATGACCTGCATCAACAGCTAACACCATGGTAACAGATGAAAAAATTAGAATAAAAGTCATCAAAGCAACATAGTACATTGGTGCATCAACACCATGTAGGAACGGGAAGTGTGTAAATACTTCATCAGCTATAGGCCATGAATCAATATTCTTAAATCTTGAAAAACCGTAAGAAACAAGAAATCCGGAAAATGTGAGTGCATCTGAAACGATGAAAAACCACATCATTAATTTACCGTAGCTAGCTTTTAGGGGCTTGCCTCCTCCATCCCAGTCATTTTGAATTTCAGCAGAGGAAATTGTCGAACTCATTAAACCAAAAAATTTTCGACAAAGTTAATGAATTTTTATCCAATGAAATACAAAAAAACAAACAAATAAACCCAAAGTAAATCAAGGAAATGCCAAAATGTTACACCAAGTGTAAACCCCAATATTGAATCTAAGTACTTATTGTAATATGTATTATAAAACAACACAGAAATAACAACCAATCCAGCTATTAGGTGCAAAAGATGAACAAAAGCTAAAACATATATAAAGGAAGTAGTTACATTACTTTGTGCTCCTGCAAAATAGTATCCCAAATCTATAAGATTGTTAAATCCATTAAATTGAAGAATTAGAAATATTATTCCCAAAATAAAAGTTGTTGCTAAAAAAATAAGTGACTTATTTTTTGACTTTCTTTCGTTTAAGAAATATTTTGATAGTTGTATTGTTATACTACTTAGAACAATTACAAAGGTGCTATATATGAATGATTGAGGCAAGGTGAAATCAACTAACCAGTCTGGTCGACCCTTACTCACAACATACGCGCTTGTTAATCCACCGAAAGTCATTGTGATACTTAACAACGCAAACAATAACATCATTTTTTTTGCTTTCTCTTTCTTAAGTCTTAAATCATTATTAGTCATAAAAACTTATCAATTAAATATATTACTTGAATTAGGGTTAAATATAATATGCTAGAGTAAAATAACTTCCTAGCAGATGAAATATTCATTTTATTATACAAGTTTATAGACAAAACCAACATTATAATTCCAAGTATTAGGATTGCAATTGTTGAGCCAAAACTTAAAGTCAAATTACCTGTTAGACCAGTATATGGAAATACAGATATTATTATCATCCATATTATGTATAAAATAATTTGAAGTGCAGTACTTTTATCTCTTTTTCCAGTTGGCAACATAATAAATCCAGCTTTTTTATAGTCATCATCTAACATCCAGCCTAAAGCCCAAAAATGAGGGAATTGCCAAAAGAACTGAATCATAAATAAAGTTCCAGGTTCAATACCAAAACTTCCAGTTGCAGCTACCCATCCAAGCATAAATGGAATTGCTCCAGGGATGGCACCAACAAAAACTGAAAGAGGAGTTATTGGTTTTAAAGGAGTATAAACACAAGTATATAAAAAAACTGAAATCACAGCAAAAAATGCAGTTCTGTAGTTAATAAAGCACAAACACAATAAACCAATAAGGGTTAAAAAAACAGAGATCCAAAATGCATTTTGAGTTGTAATTTCTTTTGCTGGTAAGGGTCTATTTTTAGTTCTATCCATCAATGCATCTTTATCTTTTTCAATTATCTGATTAAAAGAATTTGATGCACCAACAATGGAATATCCACCAACAACCAATAAAATTAGCTCATTAAAATCAACCACATCAACCGCTAGAAAATATCCAGCTAAAGATGAAAAAACAACACTTAGGGCTAATCTAGCCTTAGTTAAAGAAGTAAATATTTTAGCATTAATCAATTTGAAATAACTGGACTGCAAACTTAGTCACAATTCAATAAGTAAAAAAATTAGAATATAATTTTATTGAAGCTTAAAAGTAATAGGAATACTAAATGGAACCCTAACAGGTCTTCCTCTTTGTTTTCCAGGGGTCATTCTTGGAAGTTTACTTATAATTCTATTAGCTTCTTGTTCCAAGTTCTTATCTGGCCCTCTAGTCCTAATACCTGAAATAGAACCATCTTTACCGATTGTAAATTGAACAAAAACTCTCCCTTGAATTCCCATTTCCTGAGCAATTTCAGGATATCTAAAGTTTTTTGCTATATGCTTCTGAATTTCTGTTTGAAAACAATTTCTTCTTTCAGATTTAGGAACTCTTTCACATCCTGGATATAATGGAACATCCTCGATAATTGCAAAAGGAACATCCATATCAATTTCTTCATCAACAACCTCAACTTCTTCTACAATTTCTTCTTGATCAGTTTCAGTTGATTCAATGATTGTTTCTTCAATCTCTTCCTCATCTTCAACTACCTCAATTATTTCAGGTGCTGGTGGTGGTGGTGGTGGTGGTGGAGTTTTAATTTGTTCCGTAATTGGAATTTCTTCATCATCGTCATCATCAACATCAAGCGCTATATATCCATACCCGTCATCATCATAATTCTTATACTCAATAGCTTGCCATGAAACTAATAAGACCAAGAATAGCCCTATTGAAAAATAAAATGAACTCTTGTTATTTAAATCAGCCTCTGGATTTTTTTTTAGTCTCATAGGTCAGCTAATGTAATTTTTTTTTATTTAAATGCAAAATAAAAAATCCAATTAAAGCTCCAGCCGTATTTGCTATAAAATCTCCCCATTCAAAGACTCGTCCAAATGGAAGAACCTCCTGGAAGATTTCTAATAATAAACCAAAAATAATGGTTGCTATTAATAGAGCTATTAAATTATTTCTTTTATTTTCAAGCTTTAATCCCCAGAAGTAAATTAAAAAAAAGTAAAGTAAACAATGAACAGCTTTATCCCATTCTAATAGCTTAAATGATCTTAATTGCATTTGGACAGGAATCAATGATAAGGATATCAAGAATAATGTATATATGAATGCGATATATTTTTTTATATATCTAACCAATAATTTCAGAATAAGATTTAGCGTCTAAAAGTTCCCTTAGTTGACCACTGTCTTCAATCTTCATTTTGATAATCCAACCTTCATCATAAGGTGATTGATTTATTAATTCAGGATTGTCATTCAGAGATTCATTAAATTCTAAGATTTCACCAGAAACAGGTATAAAAAGATCTGAAACGGTTTTTACGGCTTCAACAGTTCCAAAGACATCATCTTTATTTAAATTTTGATCTAGTGTATCTACTTCAACATATACAATATCTCCAAGTTCACTTTGAGCAAAGTCTGTAATTCCAACAGTGGCAATATCTCCATCAATACTAATCCACTCATGGTCTTTAGTATACTTTAAATTTTCTCTTATTTCCATTTTTCTAATTTAAATTATCCTTTGCGAAAATACAATAATTAGTTACCGAAATTATACCTCAATGTAAATCCAGATCTGATGTTTGTTTGTGGAAATGCAGAGGAAACTTCATACTTAGAAAACATATGGTCATAAAAGAAAATAGCAGAAAAACTTTTTGTTAAAGCATAATCTGCAGAAAGTTTTGCTGAAAGTAATGACTGGCCAGCTGAAACTTTATTGTCTTCAATATTTAGATTCCTAATTACGGTCATATTTTTTCTTAAGCTCATATCAATTTTAACATTTAAATCTCCAATAAAATTATTTGAATTTGGTGCAAGACTTGAATTAATTCTAATATTTCTAGCTCTATAACCTAAACCAAACACATATTCATTTCCCCAAGACTCAGTAATAAAATTATTTGCAAGGCTCAAAGAAACAGCTCTGTCCTTAACAAAATCGAAATTTAACCTTAAAGCATTATTAAATTGAACATCAACCATCACTAATGGATTAAACTGTTCAACTATATTTAAATTAGAATATGACATTTCACTTATGTAGTTTCCAGACTTATCAAAAAAATCAGGATCAAAAGCAAGGTTGGATCTAAAATTATTAATTGTAAAACTCGATCTATACGAATGTGCAAAAGATATTCTTTTAATGTTATCATTTAATAATTCTGAGGGAATTTCAACTTTCAATGCCCAATTCAATTTTGGATTATCAGAAATTGGATTGAAAGCTATTTTTTGTGGATCAAGTCCAAGAAAAGCAGACATGAAAGATGGAATTAGTACCTGTTGACTATTTTTTGAATATCCAATTGGAAAGCCCTCATTATCATATTCTATAATGTTTAAATTCTTATTTGAAATTAATCTTTCAGCTATAATCAATCTATTGTTTTTCATAACATCAAACACCTCAGAATAGTCTTTATTCTTTTCTTTAAAACTTGTTCTAAGCATATTAGTTGAAATTGAAAAATTTCCATAGTAATTTGGGTTTAAGGAACTGTAACCACTGATATCTACTCTATAGTTTTCAGAAAAATTATTTGAGTAAGATCTATTAGCAATTAAGTCAAGTTTAATTATTTGAAAGAACTCTAACTCGCCGAGTAGATCAAATTTTGAGCTGTAGACTTGCTTAAAAGACTCATTGAAATTTGGAAAATCCGTCAACCATCCATTTTTTGCCGCTTCATATCTTATATCTGATTGACTACCAAATACAAAACCTAATGATGGTTTTGACGTTCCTAAAAAACCAATACTTGGTAAAAATCCTGGAAGAACTTTTCCTGAATTTTCAGAATAATTAAACCTTAATCTTTTAGTAGATTTAATTAAAGATTTCAAAACATTTTCTTGTGAGTTAAGCCATGGGATTTCTCTGTAAATCTGATTAAGGTTAAAATTAAGGACAAGATTTTGAGTGTTGGCATTCTGTATAGTATTTACTCTTCCTAAAATTTCACCACTTTCAGATTTAATACTTGAAAAAACATCAGAACCTCTTTCCCAATTAAAATTACCTGTATATACATATGAGCCATCAATAAAATTTAAAAAAGGTAAATACTCAAAAGGCAAAATGTAATTCAGACTTAGGCTCTGACCAAAATTATTTGGTGAACCAGTATTAAAAAAATTATCAAAAATTCCTAAACTAGAATTCTGAAAATCTGTATTCTCTGAAATTATGTTAGAGTTAGTAGCACTATAATTTAACCTCAATGATCTTGTAATATTTTGTGACAATGACATTCTCCAATCAAACAAGAAATTTGTTTGTTTGAGCACAGGCAAGGGTATTTGATTATCAGAATTCACACCGATGTAATTTATTTCCCTAAACTTTTGAGTGTATAATCTTCGATTATAATTTGCAGAGAAAGAAATATTTGATGGTAAAGGGTTAAAATTAAATTCCTTTAACCATTCTAATTTTTTTGAATCTCTTTTAAATAATTCTTTGAATGGATAAAACGTTGCATCAGTGAAATTATAAGAATAGTTGGCTGAACTCTGCGATGATTTTCTTTCAGAATATTCAAACTCATAGTCTCTATAATTATTTTCACTGTATGTATGAGAAAAGTTTAAATTTTCTATGTCATAGAATTTAGGCTCTCTATCACTTTTTTTATCCTTTGACAAGCCAATCAAACTAAAGCTTTTTGAAGTTGATACAAGAGATGACTGATTCATAATTGAATCTTTGTTTTCAGAAATATCAACTAGATTTTTTAACTCCAAATCATTGTGAAAACTATCGTATTTAGGTTTAGAAACTTCCTCTGAAAAAGTGTAACTCAAAGGTACATTTATACCCCATTTTTTCGGCAATAATTGACCCGCATTTACATTTGTTACAAAATTATATTGATTATAATTTTCATTTGATCTATCATTAGGAGATCTATCAATTGATCCATAACCATCAGATAAAAACTTATTACTGTAAGAAATATTTGCAAAATCAGCAATATTAGCATCAACACTAGTTACAGACGACCATCCTCCAGAAGATTTAATATTTGATAATCTTAATTCATTAAACCAAACTTCAGCTGACAAATCTTTTCCAACTTGAGTTGATGGATTTTTTAAACCAAGGGTTATTGTATTAATCCTTCCTAAGGATGGATTACCTTTGATGGAAAATTTATATTTTTTTTCTCCAGGAAGTTGACTGAAAAGAGAAAACTCGTCAATTTCATTTAAATCAATATCAAAATAAACCGCTTCATTATTAAGTGTTTTATTTGAAATCAATTTCAATTTCATATCAATCAGTTTTTGTAAATCGAGATCTAAGGAATTAAAATCTGGATTCCAAACCTCATCAGCTGTTAATAATGAACTACTAAGTGTTGTTGGCGTGGGTTTTAATGGGATTTCAATTTGATAATAATTCTCGTCTACATCACTTCCCAATCTTATAAATGCTACTATGCTTTCATCAAGATTATCATTGGAGTTTTCACTAGGTAATTTAGGCTTGTCAGCAACAGATTCCGCATGCATGTACATTTTAATCTTTTTATAATGTCTGAGATCAAGATTTGTGTTTTTATAAACAGCGCGTGAATCTTTAGATTTCAAATCTTTGACTTTAAGACTTAAAGATTGTTCGTTCTGCCTAATAATTGAATTATTATTATATATTTCCTCACGTTGTACATTTGGCGGTAAAATATAATTTACTGGCTGTCTAGTTTCATTTTCAAAAATATTTACTGCACCAATTTCAAAGCTTGTTTCTGAGTTGATAGAATTGGATTCGTTGAGTGGTAAATTATATCTTTTCCAATCGGTCTTAACCAAGTCAAGAGTTGCAAATCTCAATGTTGTTGGATTTTCAAAATTTTCAAGAACCATCCGCATAAAACTTATTGATTTTAAATCATTGATTCCATTTATAGCTTTAAAATATTGACCTAAATTTTTTGATTCATAGTATTCTTTGAATATTGGCACCTTAAATAATAACCATTTAGATTTTGATGTATTTCCATTTGGGAGTTTTATCTCCGAAATTCGAGTATCATCAATAAATGGATTACTATTAGAATTCATGTTTTTAGTCAATGGAATTCTATATTCAAAATAACTATTAATACGATTCATCGTATTATCATTATTTACATCTTCTGTATCAGGAAAATTAGTTGAACCTCTAGTATTAGAATCAGTTTGTATTGGGGAGTTTCCTTCAGTCCCATTATAATTTTTGTATCGATCCAAAATTGCTCCTTCTGCATCTAGATAGTTAATAAAATTATCGTTTGCAGGATCTGATATTTTACCATTTGTATAGTAATTAATTTCCTCTGAATCAGAGAGGCCATCATATCCAACATCTTGCATTTTTCTCTGATTTTCTAAAGAACTGAATGCGTATGTCAGGGACTGGCTTGAGGGTGTTACACCCCAATTAGATAATTGAGAATTATTATTTGACTCTGTTGGTAAACCATTTTCAAATTGTTTTTTTCCATCGGGTAAAATATCCTCTGAAATATTTCCAAGATGAAATACTAAATCTCCAATCTCAATTGACTGACTATTATCATCAGAAAAATTATCTAATACCCAAAATTGAATATATTCTACATTGGTTTTTTTAAAATTGGTACTATTTATTTTTCTAGTAATTCCAGACCAATTATTTCTAACGTTAGTTAAAAAATCTGAATCTAAGTTATTGTTATATGGACCTTTTTCAGAAGGGTAAATTGTTAAATCAAATGTGTTTTGTGTCCTTGATTCACCTTGATAAAGATCAATTTCTGGAAAAATTTCATCTACAAAAATCCTTCGTACTGAGTTCAATGAAATTTCATTTAAACTAATATTTTGTGGTCTTCTAGAGGAATAAAATATTGGATCAATTGTATACCATGATAATTTAGCTCTGTAATGACCTGTTCTCAAATCATTATTACCAAAGTTGTATCCAGGAGCATCTACAGGGATACTTGACAATTTCCAAGATTGAACATCTCTTAAATCAATTCTATTTTGACTTCCCTCAAAATCATCAATATATACACTGGCTACATCATCATAACCTGATTTTCTTGGACTATGAGATCTTAAAAAAGCGAGTTCAGTTTTTATTGATATGTTAGATTGAACATCCGTATTAATATTAGGAAGTTTATTTGCTATTCTTGTTAATAAAGGAACTTCATTATAATATGTAGCATTAAGACCAAATGAGGTATTATTCACTGGTTCAAAACCATAACTAGATTTTCTAGAAACAGATCTTTCACTTAGATTGAGTAAAGTTGCTCCGAATTTAAATTTATCACTAACAAAATGCTCAATATTAAAACCAGAAAATCTTCTCTTTTGCTGATTGTAAAATGAGTTACTTTCAGTTGAAATTTCAATTGGAATATTTGAATTTTCGAGTGCTTGGTTAATTATATCAACGTTACCAGTTTGATAATTTACTACATAATCAACACCTTCCTGCAACACCCTTCCACCAGCGGTGACATTGACAGAACCTTGTGGGATATTAAATTCTCCTGTATCAATACCATCTCCAGATGAAGATGATTTGAATTTTCCAACAATTTTAAATTTATTTTTTTGAAAATATTTTTCTGCAGTTGTTTTACCATAGCTATATAGTTCATGATAAACATATTCATTTTGGTTTTTATTATAGGTTGAATCATCTTCATAATCTTCATTATTATTTGATCTAAGTTTTTCAAACAAAAATTGCCCAAATGGTTCGATTACAGGAAAAATTAATAATCCTTGATTTTTGATAATTGTTATTCCTTCAACAGCATCAAAAAAACCATCTCCATCTTCTTGTAAGTTGCCATTCATATTCAATATGTCTAATTCAAAAACATTCAATAATCTCTTTTTATCCAATCCACTTGGCCATGTATTATTATCAATAGCTCTAATATAATTTAATGGAGAGGGGTCATTGTAATATATATTTAATCTAAAATCATCCATTGATAATTGGTAAGCACCTAGATTATAAATATTTTTCATCATTAGCTTCCAAACAGGTTGCCTTACGCTGTTAATATTACTTTTCAGCAACTTAACCACTAAACTTTTCCTTGAAACGCTGTTTTGTGATTGATCCACTGAGACAATTCCATCATCAGAAAATTCACCAACTTGGAATATTTCACCTTTGTAGGAATATTGAAAAGAAACTGCTAATATTTCATCATTATTTAGTGACTGATTAAGAGAAATATAACCTAGTTGCTCATCAAAAGTAAATTCATTCTGATCTAATAATCTCGCGTTTTCTAAAATTGAGTAATCTGAACCCTCTTTAAATAAATTTCCTCCAACAGAAAAACCATTACTTACATTTGAAATATCTCTTATGTTTTCATTTAGAAAATTTTGACCAATTCTGTCTGGATCAAAATTATTAAGTCTATTGGATGGGTTTAAATCTGAATTATTGCTAAGAAAGAAATCGTTTACTAATTTATCAGCACTTGTGAATTTTGGGTCAATTTCAGCTAAATCTTGAAAAGCAACGATATTTCTTACATTTTCAGTTTCATTAGACCTATTAGTTATCCAAACCTCTATCCTGGTTATTCTTACTTGTGAGTCTATGTAAGGATAAGATTTTAATGAATTATCGTAGTTTTTTCTAAAATAATGTGATAAAAAGTAATGTTTATTACTTTCATAATCCAATGGACTTAGATTAAATTGAGATTGACTTCCACCAGATTTTGAGCTTAGAGTTTTAGATTGAGATCTTTGCTCAGATAATACTGCATCTATGGTTGTATTTCCAAATTTTAATTGAGTTTTTAGTCCAAAAAGATTTTGAGCACCACTTATAAGTGAACTACTAATAGGCATACTTACATTTCCAATTTCTATTTTTTGAATTATATCATCTTCATTAGGTGTATAATCGAGCTTTATCAAATTTTGAAAATCAAAAGTAGATTGTGAATCATAATTAGATTTAATATTTAGCTTTTCTCCAATATTCCCATTTAGACTTAAAGAAATTGCTTGATTAAAATCCAAAGCAATATTACTTTGATTTCTAATTGGAATAGAAGGATTTTCACGCTTACTGTATCTGCCGCCAATATCTAAACCCACTGAACCTTGGATGTCTAAATTAATTTCGTTACTTCCAAAAATACTTTCAAAAAAACTTGAGTTAACATATAAATCTGGAAGTAAGTTACGCTTGTTAACATCATCATTTTCATCCTCTAAAAGTGAAATTTGTTCCTTAAAATAATTATTGATTAAACTCTTCCTGAAAATTTCTCGGTATTCTTTTGGAGTTAGCTTTAATGGCAATCCTAAACCAATATTTCCTAATTCATTTTCTAGTAAGTATAAGTTAAGTTTTGAATCGTATTTATACTTTGATATAAAACTTTCAGAGGTTTTTAGCTTAAATTCGCCAACATAAACTGCATTATTAATTGTATCTAAACTTATTCGATTTTGTGCATAAACTTTAGAAGAAAAAAATAATAAAAAAAATATTATTGATAATTTAAATCTAAAGTATAGCATAAATAAAAATCAAACTATAAATTATTTAATGCTCTTTTAATGAGTAGTTCAGTTGATATTTCAGGCTCATCCGATATTATTTTTGAAATTATTTTGGTTGTTTGTTTTCTTGAGTATCCAAGCACCTCTAATGCAGAGATAGCTTCTTCACTTTCTTTCGGAATAAGTTTAAAATCATTATCATTATTATCAATTCCAAGAATTTTATCTTTCAATTCCAAGATTACTCTCTGAGCAGTTTTGGTTCCAATTCCTTTTATTGATTGAACTATTGAAACCTTTTCATTTGCAATAGCAGAAACAATTTCAGCTGGACTTAGGGAAGATAACATAACTCTAGCTGTGCTTGCACCAACCCCAGAAACAGAGATTAGCAATCTGAATAATTCTCTTTCTGACTTGGTTAAAAAACCGAATAAAGTATGAGAGTCTTCTTTTATTATCAAATGAGTAAATAATTTTATGCTTTCTTCATCGGATAATTTTGAAAAAGTATTAAGAGAAATATTAATACTATAACCAATCCCATTGCAATCAACAACTAATTCTGTAGGCGATTTTTCAACTAATCTTCCTCTAATTTGTGTAATCATATATACAATTTACAATTTTCTGTTCTGAGCATCAACAACAGCTATTGCAGACATGTTGACAATTTCTTCAACACTGGCCTTTAACTGCAAAATATGTGCAGGTTTATCAACTCCCATTAGAATTGGACCAATGGACTGAGCTCCATCTAATTCTTTGATTACTTTATAAGTAATATTTGCAGAATCTAAATTTGGAAAAACTAAAATATTGACCTTCTGGCCTGACAATTTAGAAAATTCAAATTTATTTTTGAGCATTAATCTATTAAGTGCAAAATCAGATTGTAAAGGACCATCAACAATAAGGTCAGGGAAACATCTATTGAGCAGTTTAACGGCATTGGAAACTTTTTCAACTGACTCATGAACAGCAGATCCAAAATTTGAGAATGAAAGCATTGCAATGACAGGTGAAAAACCAAAAACCTCTGCAGTATATGCTGTCATTTTAGCAATGTGAGCAAGTTCATTAAATTTAGGGTCGATATTAATTGAAGTATCGGACAGAAAAATAGGACCTTTACTAGTTATCATTAAGTTTGTTGCTGCAACTTTTCTAACACCATCTTCTTTACCAATAATTTTTAAAACAGGCTTAATTACTTCAGGATAACTTTTTGAATATCCAGAAATGAATGCATCTGCTGATCCCTGTTTGACCATCATACACCCAAAGTAGTTTCTATAATTCATTAGCTGTCTTGCTTTCTTATATGAAAGTCCTTTATCTTTCCTCAACTCTACAAATGTTTTAGCGTAAGCATCTTTAGTTTTATCATATTTAGATTCTCCTAAATCAATAATTTCAACTTCGTTTTCATATTCAATTTCACTTCTCAGTTTTTCTATTCTTTTTCTGTTTCCAAGTAATATTGGAATTCCAATACCTTCCTCGTGAACAATTTGAGCCGCTTTAATAACATCTAGTTTGTCGGCTTCAGGATAAACAATTTTTTTTGGTTTATTTTTCGCTTTTGAGATCAGCAATCTAATAATTTTATTATCATTTCCAAGCCTAGACGATAGTTCTAACTCATACTTATTCCAATCCAATATTTTTTCACGAGCTACTCCAGATTTTACTGCTGCTTTAGCTACGGCTAACGGAACGGTTGAAATTAATCTTGGATCAAATGGTTTTGGAATAATATAATCCCTGCCAAATGCAAGTTTTTTTTCATCATATGCAATATTTACATTTTCAGGAACAGTTTCTTTAGCAAGATCTGCAAGTGCATAAACTGCAGCCATTTTCATTTCTTCATTAATTTTGGATGCCTTCACATCAAGAGCACCTCTAAAAATAAATGGAAATCCAAGTACATTGTTCACCTGATTTGGATGATCACTTCTTCCTGTTGCCATAATTATATCATCCCTGGTACTAATGGCAAGTTGATAACTTATTTCAGGGTCAGGATTAGCCATAGCAAAAACAATTGGATTTGAAGCCATTGTTTTAAGCATTTCAGCGCTAAGCATATTTGCTTTAGATAAACCAATAAATATGTCTGAATTTTTTACAGCATCACTTAAAGTTTCAACATCATTTCTCTTTGAAATAAAATCTTTTTTTTCTGAAGACAGATTATCTCTTTTTTCATTTAAAGGACCTTTGCTATCAAACATAATTATGTTTTCAGCTTTTACACCTAATGATTTATATATTTTTCCACATGATATTGCAGCTGCTCCAGCTCCGCAGATAACCATTTTTACGTCTGCAATTTTTTTATCTGCAATTTCTAATGCATTTATTAATGCTGCTCCAGAGATAATTGCAGTTCCGTGTTGATCATCATGCATAACTGGAATATCCAACTCTTCAACTAACCTTCTTTCAATTTCAAAAGCTTCAGGAGCCTTAATATCCTCTAAGTTAATACCTCCAAAAGTTGGGGAAATATTTTTAACGGTTTGAATAAATTCCTCAATATTGTTTGTATCAACTTCAATATCAAAGACATCAATATCAGCAAAAATTTTAAAGAGAAGTCCTTTTCCTTCCATAACTGGCTTTGATGCAAGAGGGCCAATATTCCCTAAACCAAGAACAGCAGTTCCATTGGATATAACTGCAACTAAATTTGACTTAGAGGTGTATTTGTATACATCATCAGGATTTTCGCTTATCTCCAAACATGGATAAGCTACACCTGGTGAATAAGCTA
>JAYOKR010000007.1:0-63064 GCA_038119895.1 Flavobacteriaceae bacterium | reverse complement strand
TGGGACCACCCTTAAACCCTCTAAGTCCTTGACTATGAGGGTTTTTGTTTTTAACACAACCAATGGAGTGATAAATAGAGTGACAAGTAAAAACACAATCATTTGATAATCAGTAATAAGAGGGTGTGGTTAAAGTACAAATCGGGCTATAACCAACTTAAAATAAAAAAAGTGTAACAGCAGATTCACTTTTTGATTGAACAAATACTTTTTTATATTTAAGCAAAACAACAATTATGAAAAAAATAATTTTAACTATTTCAATAATATTTATTTTGTCTTGTGAATCAACAACGAAAAGTGTTGATGCTATCCCAGCAACAAAAATTTTGTCACCAACTGCAGCTGCTATTAAGCATTATAAAGACACCTTTAAATGGGAAAATGGATTTGAATCTTGGTCTAAAGTTCCTACAACAGAAGATTATCACATGGTTGCGCCTAACTTAGGATTAGAAGCAAAAGGAGCAAAACAAATTGAAGAAGTGATTTTTGGGTTTGTCAATGAAACTGAACTTAAACAAGAACTAGTTGATATTATTGAGCACGGAAATTATATTACTTGTCTATTAAAAATCACAACAAAAACTGGAGAAACGATGGATGTTGTCGAAGTTTTTTTGGTTGATGATGAAGGAAAAGTAAAAAACATTTGGGCTCTTTAATTTCCCATCAATGATATTTAATTTTTTTGTAAATAAGCTTCAAGCCTCAATCAACCGTACAGATGAATTACAAAAATTATATTAAAGAAGGAATTAGAATTTCTGAATTGGGGTTTGGAGCTTGGCAACTAGGTGTTGAATCTGGGTGGTCATCAGTTTCTGAAAAAGAGTCAGAATATATGATTAATACAGCCTTAGATAGTGGAATAAATTTTTTTGATACTGCCCCCAATTATGGAAATGGCACAAGTGAAACTAGGCTCGGAAAAGTTTTGAAAAATGTAGATAGGTCTAAAATTGTGATTAATACAAAGTTTGGAAGGCTTGATAATGGAACAGTCGACTTTGACTCTAAGCATATTGTAAAATCAATTGAAAGTAGTTTAAGGAGACTAAAAACAGACTATGTAGATTCAGCAATAATTCATAGCCCACCAATTGAAATACTTGATGGCAATCAAAATGATCACTATGAAATTTTGGAAAAACTGCAAGATGAGGGAAAAATTATTGAGTATGGAGCTTCAATTGATTTTTTTGATGAGATAAAAACTTTAATCCAAACTACTAATGCAAAAGTAATTCAGGCATTTTTCAATATTTTTCATCAAGATGTTAGAAGAGCATTTGAAATTATTAATAAAAATGAAGTGGCAGTAATAGCAAAAATCCCTTTTGATTCAGGATGGCTAACAGGGAAATATGATGAAAAATCAGTATTTAATGGAGTTAGATCAAGATGGAGTAGTGAGGACAAGGCGGTAAGATCAGCTCTTGTAAAAAAAGTAAAAGAAATTATTTCAGAAAATACCTCTATAAAATCAGCTGCCTTATCTTTTTGTTCTTTTTACAAGGAAATTTCTACTGTAATTCCAGGTGCAATCTCAACAAAACAACTAACAGATAATATAAAATCTATTAGCAATAATTTAGACTCAGAGATTGTAAGCGAACTCGAAAGCCTCTATGAAAATGAAATTAAAGACCTAAAACTTCCTTGGTAAAATGCATGATGATTATTGAAATACTATATTTACATTCTCATTCATAGATTTTAATGATACACTACTCTACGCATTTACATAAAACATCTAAAATATGGGTGACGTTTGTTCACGGCGCTGGTGGAAGTTCTTCAATTTGGTTTAAGCAAATCCGTGCTTTTTCAAAATATTTTAATGTTTTATTATTGGACCTTAGAGGACATGGAAAGTCTAAAAGACATTTTTCTAATGTTTTTAAAAAGAAATACACCTTTGATTCTGTAACCCAAGATATTATTGAAGTACTAAATAGAGAAAAAATTAAAGCTTCTCATTTTGTAGGTATTTCTTTAGGTACAATCTTAATAAGACAATTAGGCGAGATGCATCCAAAAAGAGTAAAAAGCATGGTAATGGCTGGAGCTATAATGAAACTAAACACTAGATCACAAATTCTAATGAAATTTGGAAATGTTTTTAAATCTATGATACCCTATTTGTGGCTTTACAGGTTTTTTGCTTACATCATAATGCCTAATAAAAATCATAAAAAGTCAAGATTACTTTTTGTAGAGGAAGCAAAAAAACTATACCAAAAAGAGTTTATTAGGTGGTATAAACTCACTGCAGACATCAACCCTCTGCTAAAGTTTTTTCGTCAGGCCGATCTTAATATTCCGACCCTTTATTTAATGGGAAGCGAAGATTATATGTTTTTGCCGAGTATTGAGAAAATTTCAAAAGAACATAAATCTGCCAAATTGTGCGTTGTTCAAAATTCAGGACACGTTGTTAATATTGATCAACCTAACGAGTTCAATAATAAATCAATATCTTTTATCAGAGAATTGGTATAAATGTTAAACAAAAAAGAACTGGACTTAATTATTTGGGGAGCAACAGGTTTCACTGGACAATTAGTGAGTGAATATATTAATAAAAAGCACTCTAATACCTCCCTAAAGTGGGGGATTGCCGGAAGAAATAAAAACAAACTCTTTTCTATTGCTCAGAAACTTAATTTAAATATGGAAAGAATTTTCATTGCTGATAGCAACGATTTAAAAAGCCTTTTGAAATTAACCGCAAAAACAAAAGTAATATGTACAACAGTTGGTCCTTATGCAAAACATGGATCAAAGCTAGTAGAAGCTTGTGTTAAAACAAATACGAATTATTGTGATATTACTGGAGAAACTCAATGGATTAGAAGAATTATAGACAAGTATCATTCAAAGGCTAAAGAAAATAAAATTAAAATAATTAATTCCTGTGGGTTTGATTCAATTCCATCAGACATGGGGGTGTTTTATTTTCAAAACAGACTCTTTGAAAAAACAGGAAAATATGCTAGTAAGATAAGCATGAGAGTAGCTGGCGCGAAAGGAGGTATAAGCGGTGGGACTTACAACAGCCTGACTAATGTTTTGGAAGAAGCCAGACAAGATAAAGAGGTTAGAAAAACTTTAATCAATCCCTATGGGTTAAACCCTAAGGATAAACAATTCGGACCTGACAAGCCAGATTTGCAAAAAGTACTTTTAGACAAAGCATCTAAATCATGGATAGCGCCTTTTGTAATGGCTGGGATAAATACAAAAATTGTCAGAAGAAGCCATGCATTAATTGATTTTAAATATGGATCAGCTTTTTCATACGACGAAGCTACAATGACTGGTAAAGGAATTCTTGGTCTAATAAGAGGATACATTAGTTTAATACCTATTTTTCTAGCAACGAGAAAAAAAGGATCTATAATAAAAAAAATTGTCGATTATATTTTGCCTAAGTCAGGGGAAGGACCCTCAGAAGAAACCAGAAAAAAAGGTTATTATAGTCTGCGATTTTATTTAAATCATCATAATAAAACATATGTAAGTAAAGTGAGCGGTGACATGGATCCTGGCTATGGTTCAACTTCAAAAATGTTAGCCGAAAGCGCAATTTGCCTAGCTACAGATAAAACTTGTGAAACATATGGAGTTTTAACTCCCTCAGTAGGATTAGGAATGCCACTTTTAAAAAGACTTCAAGAAAATGCAGGTTTAACTTTTGTTTTTGAATAACTACCAACTCAAGATCGCAATCAGAGTCAGAAATTATTTCTTTAAAGTTTTTTTGACTTGACTCTTTATGGCTTTTTCATACAATTCATCACCAAACCATTTTTTAATAAAAAGCATAGGCTTAGCAAAAAGACCGCCTACATATCTTCTTCTAGGTTTTTGACTGTCAATTGCTTTGGAAATTAGCTTAGTTATTATTGAAGGTGATGAGCCTAACCCTCTGGCATACATTTCTTCTGTTGCCTTTTCTAGAGCCCTTATTTTTTTTTCATAAGGAGTTCCTAAAGATCTTTTTAAGGTTGAACCCATCATTACATTTTGAAATTCTGTTTTTATCACACCTGGTTCAATCAATATTACATCTATTCCAAAATCTTTTAATTCAATCCTTAAGCAATCTGACCATCCTTCTAGAGCGTATTTAGTTGCATGATACCATGCTCCAAAAGGTGTATATACTTTACCCCCCATCGAGGACATGTTTATTATTTTGCCGCTTTTTTGGTTTCTCATTAAGGGGATTACTTTTTTTGTTAAGTATGCAAGTCCAAAAATATTGACATCAAATTGTCTTTTGGCTTCATCAATTGGGATAGTTTCAACTGCTCCCCATAATCCGTAACCTGCATTGTTTACTAAAACATCAATTCTATTTTGTTCACCCATAACTTGATCAACGACTTTATCAACATCTTCTTTTTTTAAAACATCCATCATGATGGAGTGTCCACCTGCTTCAACAATATCTTTCATTTTTGATATTCTTCTTGCTGCTCCGTAAACTATATGCCCTTGTTTAATTAGGCTCAACGCGGCATCTTTTCCAATTCCAGAAGAAGCGCCTGTTATTAATATTACTTTTCCCATTTTTTTAAGATATCTAATAAAGTTTACTTTAACAATTTTATAAGTGGGCAGAGTTGTGACAACTGAGCATATCTATAAATTCTTGTAAAATTCCTATATTACAAACTGACAAGAATTATAATTTTATTCAATCAATGAAAAAACAAATTTTAATTCCAGGCATTTTAACCATACTCTTAGTAGGCCTACTGTTCATTCCGCTTGACGGAACGGTTGATAATACTTTTATTTTTTTCATTGGCAGATTTCACCCAATCATTTTACACTTACCAATTGGAGGATTGATAGCGCTTTTTGTAATGGAAATCATTAACTCTTCTAAACCTAAATTTAAATTAGATCATGCATGTTCAATTCTATTATGGTTTTCAGTTATTACTGTAATTCCGTCAGCGCTTTTAGGATTTATGTTAGGCTCTAGCGGAAATTATGATGATGAGCTATTAATTCTTCATAAATGGCTTGGTTGGCTTACAGCTTTAGTCTGTGTTTGGTTAATTTATTTTAATTCAAAATCAAAAAAAACATATAGAGTATTTCTTTATATTAACGTGCTTTTTCTCTCTGTTGCTGGTCATTTTGGAGGTCAACTTACGCACGGAAAAGACTATTTAACAAAGTACATGCCTTCCGGCATGAAAAAAGCTTTAAATATTGATGATGAAAGAAATTATTTAGTTGTTGACAGAAAGATTGATTCTTTTTCAAATGATGACACATATTATGCAAATCATATTAAACCTATTATAGAAAATTACTGTTATAAATGTCATGGACAAGAAAAGCAAAAAGGGGATATGAGGTTCGACAATATTGACTGGGACATGGTCAATGGTTTTGATGCTGAGAAATGGAATATGATGTTAAATGAGATTAACCTTGGTGAAATGCCCCCAAGTGATCAACCGCAGCTTTCGGATCAAGACAGGAGAATTCTTGTAGATTGGATAACTGAAAATCTTGATAAAGCAGCAGAAGCTAAACAAACCGACAATAAGCTTGTGATGCGAAGGTTAACAAAATCACAGTATACTAATTCGCTGAATGAGCTTTTAGGAGTTGAGATAAATTTTGGGGATGTATTGCCAGACGATGGGAAATCAGAAATGGGATTCACTAATAATGGTAATATTCTACAAACATCTTCACTTCATATTGATTATTATCAAAAACTTGCACGCGAAGCATTAGATAAGGCATTAGTAAATGGAGAAAAACCAAAGTCTAGAAGATATAAAGTTATTATAGGGAAAAATAAAGGAGATGATATTTCAGGAGCAGAATTTGGGGGATATCAAACAGCCCCTGTAAATAATAAAGATTTTGCTGTACAGATTCTTGATATGAACGGAAATACATTAAAAGAATCTTCTAGTTCTGGTGATTCCATTTTATTATTGAAAAACAAAATAGGAATAGGAATGAGAGGGTCAGCAAGTAATAGATACTATATTGTTGACGAGGGAATGATTCTTAATTCTGCATTGCCAGCTAAAGAAGTCACCCCTAAATCCTGGCAAGGCCCTTCACCAAATCTAAAACTTTTAATAAAAGAAGATTTTCCTAGAGAAGGAAGATATGCTTTCAGAATCGAAGCTTCTAAAGGATACAATTCTTTATCTGTTGAAAGACTTATTGATTTGAGAGAAAAAGAACCAGCATTGGATCATTTAAATTCCTTCTCAGTTAATGCAACAGATCTAAAAATAAATGAAAGCTTCATTCTTGATAATAACAATCTAATCCCTAAGGAGTTTGCAACATTTTCAGAAATTGGATTTAACTATGAAGTACCTCATGAAGGTATTTATAAGATTGATTTAGTTCATCCATTTGTTTCAAATGATGTTATGCCCTCATATCACATTAGTTTTTTGGGCCGTAAAGAGGAGGGAGTTATAAGTAAAAGATTAAACATTAATCAATCAGATCAATCTCAAAACATCACTTCACCAGTTACAATGGCGTATTTGTCAAAAGGCAAACACAATGGATTTATTGGTGGAAAGTTTTTTGTTGGTTTTAGTAAGCTGGTTTTTACTCCCATAGCTGAAGATGATCCTTTGCCTAAAACACTAGAAGAAGAATCCAAAAGAGACAATTCTCAATATGAAAAAACAAACCCCTCGTTATTGGCATTCGCTGGATCTAGAACAGATGACGGAATGGATTATAAGGCACTGTCTAAACCAATTGAAGTTAAAAACTCCATGCAAGAATCTAGGATTTATGAATTTACAGGAATGTTAGAAAATTTACCTATACCAATGGCTAGCAATGATGTAAGTGGAGAGCTTGCTAATATTTTAACTTTTGGAATTTGGAACAATCATCTGGTTAAAGAAAGTAGTTTAAAGGGGCCTCCGCTTCTAATTAAGTCTGTAGAATTTGAAGCCCCTTATTTTTCGGTATGGCCACCAAAATCATACACTGAAATATTTTTCAAATCAAAAAATCAAGACAATAAGGAGCTGTATGGGATAGAAATCATTCAAAAATTCATGTCAAGAGCATTTAGAAGAGCGCTTAATGATGGTGAGCTGGATCGTTATTTAAATTTTTGGAGGAATATCAGAGATGATTTTAACTCTTTTGAGGAAGGTATAAAGGAGGTTTTGATAGCAATACTTTGCTCACCAAACTTTATTTATTTAAATCAACCAATGAATTTAAATTCTGAAGAATTAGATGATGAATATTATTTAGCCTCTCAGCTTTCATATTTTTTATGGAATTCTCCTCCTGACGAAAAATTAATTGAACTAGCCTCTGAGGGCAGGCTTTACGGAAATTTATCTCGTCAAATTAATCGCATGATAAAAAGTCCAAAAATTGAAAATCTGATTAATGGATTTTCTTATGAGTGGTTAAGACTAGACAGGCACAAAAACATGGATGTAAATGTTCAAGAATATGAGGATTATACAAGATTCGTTAAAGAAGATATGTTTAAAGAGACATATGAATTCATGAAGCACATATTAGTAAATGACTTAAGCATACTAAACTTTATAGACTCTGAGTTTGCAATGCTAAATCAAAATTTGGCTGAATTTTATGGTTTAAATGGTGTTGAGGGAAATGAATTTAGGCCAGTTATTTTGAATAAAAACCAAAACAGAGGAGGTTTGTTATCTCAAGGATCTTTTTTGACAGGACACTCTGATGGAACTCAACCTCATGCTATTAAAAGAGCCGTATGGTTAAAGGAAAAAATATTAGGTGATCATCCACCTCCACCTCCACCAAATGTTCCAGAAATAGATCCAGAAACACCAGGTTTTGAAAAATTAACTTTAAAAGAACAGTTGTTTCTACATAGAAATAAAGTTTCTTGTATGGATTGTCATATGAAAATAGACCCATATGGAGTTATATTTGAAAATTATGATGCAACTGGACGATATCAGCTTACAATGAAAGGAAAACCTGTAGATTCAAAATCAGTATTACCAGACGGAAATGAAGTAGATGGTATTCAAGGCATGAAAGATTACATATTAAAATTCAAAACTGAAGACTTTACAAAGTCTATTGTAAAGAACCTTTTTTCTTATGCAACCGGTAGAGATGTCGGCTTTGCTGATGAAAAAGAAATTAAGTATATTGTTGATCAGGTTATAAGAGATAACTATAGCTTTAAGACTGTTATTCAGGAAATTATCTATAGCCCATCTTTTTATAAAAAGAAAGAAAATTGGTTTAGTAAACTGTTTTAAAATGAGTAAAAAATCCTGGCATTTAGATCGAAGAACCTTTTTAAAAGGCTTGGGAGTTACATGTATGCTTCCTTATTTTGAGGCTATGTCCATGACTAATTTTTCAAAGCTTTCAGAGCCAGAATTGACGAAAAGATTATGTTTTCTGTATTTTCCAAATGGCGTAGGGCTTCCTCCTAAAGACAGTGAATATTATAAGGATTGGAGTTGGTTTCCAATTGGAGAAGGAAAAAATTATAAACTCACAAAATCTCTTTCTCATTTAGAAAGACACAGAAACAATATGTCTATCATTGGAGGATTAAGCCACCCTAACAGTAGAACTGTTTTGGGTCATATGGCGGGCGACTCCTTTTTAACTGGAGGGGATTTAAGAGGCTTATATAAAAACACAATTTCTGTTGACCAAGTTGCAGCTGCTGAATTAGCCCAATATACTAGATTCCCATGCCTTTCTCTTTCAACGGACGGAGGTGTTGGATATAAGTCAAGAACCTCAACATTATCATTTAACTCATCAGGTAAACCAATCCCCTCTGAAGACAATTTAAGAGATATTTTCGAAAGATATTTTTCACCATCGGGGAAAAAATCTACTGTTGAGAGGCAAAAAAGCATTAATCAGGGAAAAAAAATTGTTGACTTAATATTAGAAGACAGTAAAACTTTAAAAAACAGACTTGGCTCTAATGATCAATCAAAACTAGACGAATATATGACTTCACTCAATGAAGTTGAAATGCAACTAGTCAGAAATGAAAAATGGTTAGACATACCAATGAAGGACTTTGACGCTAGTTTAATTAACCTGGATGTTGATCCAACATCAGCTCCTCAAGATTATGTAAGGTCAATGATGGATTTAATTGTGCTTGGATTTCAAACTGATTGCACCAGGGTAATAAACTATATGATGGCAAGGGAAGATGGAATGGGCTTTGGAGATAATTTTCCAAAAATTGCTCTTGGATTACAGGGACATCATACAATTTCACATGATGTAACAACTGGACACTGGGAAGAATGGGGAAGATTAGATAGGTGGTACTCTAAACAATTTTCATATTTTCTAGATAAAATGAAAAACACAAATGACATCAATGGATCGTTGCTAGACAATACTCTAATACTATACGGCAGTGCATGTAGCACAACTCATAATGCAAGAAATTATCCTTTAATTCTCGCTGGAGGATCAGAATTAGGGGTTAATCATGGAAGTTATACTGTTTTTGAAGAAAAAAACGAAAGAATGTCGAACTTGCTTCTGAGCATGCTTCATAAACTAGATATTGAAAAAGAAAGTTTTTCTGACAGTACAGGTAAATTATCTACAGACATTATTTAATTCAACCAACCGATTTTTTCTCCTTCTTTAACTCGTCTTTCATACTCTTCAACTGAACCTGGATATCTGAAGGCCCAAATTAAAATTAAAACGAAACAAACCACAGCTATTAACAAAGCTCTTGTTGAAAAGGTAAAATATATTGAAATAGAAGAAACTATCATTACAAAACACATAGTAAGCCTTCCTTTCCATGGAAAAACTCTTTTCTTTTCCCAGTTATTTAAATATTTCCCAAAAACTTTGTGATTGTGTAGCCAGTTATACAGTTTAGGAGAAGATTTGCTGAATGCCCAAGCCGCAAGTATAGCAAAAATTGTTGTCGGCACACCAGGTGTAATTATCCCAACATAAGCCATTCCTACAAAAAATAACCCTAACAATCTCCAAAGCCATTTTTTCATAATATATTAAAAATTCAAGTTTTGCATTCTTTTTTTAGCATAAGCTTGCATGTCTTCAATGGTATCTGTTTCATCCATGATTTCGTAGCCTAATAAAGTTTCAATAATATCCTCCATTGTAACAATTCCTTTAACGTCCTTCTTCTTATCAACAATTAAGGATATGTGTTCTCTCTCTTTTATTAGTTTGTCGAATACGTAAGGAATTTTTGATTCTGTAGAAAAAACAATAAATTTTCTAGAGATTGAAGCAAGGGTTGCGTTTGTGTTTTCATTTATTATTTCCTCTAGAATTTTGTCTTTAAGAACATAACCAATAATATTTTCTTTATTTGATTCATAAATTGGAATCCTGGAAAAAGTGAATTGATTAGTGTTTTCAAAATATTCTTCAAGGGTTAAACTTTCCCTGGCAGTTTCCATTACAGAAAAAGGAGTCATGATTTCTTTGGTTTTTACTTTCTTGAGCCTAACCATATTTTTGATAAGTTCTGACTCATTTTCTTCAATTACTCCTTCTTCTTCAGCAATATCAGCAATAGCATTAATGTCTTCTCTGTCAAATGATTTTTCCCGTTTACCCGATCCAGTTATTCGAGTAAATATTTTTAATATATATAATAACCCAGTATATCTAAAACCAGGAATTATTGAGCTTAAAGCTATTGAAGATGGTTTCGCTAGAGATTGCCAATATTTAGCACCTAAAGTTTTAGGAATTATTTCAGAAACCAAAAGAACTAGAACCGTCATAATAGATGAGACAATACCAACCAAGAATTCCTCAGTTAGCTCTATGTTAAAAAACATGTAAGTGTTTTCAGAGTCAAGTTCAGAATAGACATATTTAGCTTGAACCCCAACTAGTATTGCTCCTACTGTGTGAGCAATTGTATTAAGGGTTAAAATAATGATTAAAGGCTCATCAATATTGTCCTTTAAATATTGAAGTTTATCTGCAAAACCACTGTCTTCTTTTGCTTTTAATTTTATAAATGTATTGTTAATACTCAACACTACAGCTTCAAGAATAGAACATATAAAAGAAATGAGTATGGTTCCAGCCGCGTAAGCTATGAGAAGTTTCAAATTGTTTTTAGATTTTTAAAGCAAAGCATATACCAAATTTATAAATTATAAAATCTTAAATAGTTATTTTTTGCCTTAAATCAATATAATTTGAAACTTTCATTTAGTTAGAAAAATAGTTTACCAGCCAAATAATTATTGCTATATCAATAAGAATAGCAACAGCTAATATTAGCTTATTGGTTTCTTTGAATTTTTCTTTGAAGAAATTCATGATATTATAAAATTAAGTATCTTAAAAATCAATTACTAAGAATGATTGAAAAAGTTATTGTTTCTATGGCTCAAATATCTCCCGTATGGCTGGATAAAAAAGCTACTTTAAAAAAAGTTGAAAGCTCAATTAATCAAGCTTCAAAAGATAAATCAGATTTAGTTGTTTTTGGAGAAAGTTTAGTCCCTGGATATCCTTTTTGGCTAGCTCTTACAGAAGGTGCAAAATGGGATTTAAAAATGAATAAAGAACTTCATTCACACTACTTAAAGAATTCAGTTGATATTGAAAATGGAGATTTAGATGAAATATGCGCTATTGCAAAAAAGTTAAAAATTGCAGTATATCTTGGAGTTGTTGAGCGAGCTGCTGATAGAGGTGGACACAGCCTTTACTGTTCGCTTGTCTATATAAACAAGTCTGGAAAAATATGTTCTACTCACAGAAAACTTCAACCAACATATGATGAAAGGTTAACATGGGCTCAAGGCGATGGAAATGGACTTAAAGTACATGACTTGAATGGCTTTAAAGTTGGCGGACTAAATTGCTGGGAAAATTGGATGCCTTTGCCCAGAACTGCTCTTTATGGTCAAGGCGAAAACCTTCATATTGCAGTGTGGCCTGGTAGTGATCATAATACAAAAGATATAACAAGGTTTATAGCGAGAGAATCCAGATCTTTTGTGGTTTCTGTTTCTTGTTTAATGAAAAAAAGTAATTTTCCAACTAATACACCTTACATTGAAGAAATCTTAAAGAACTCACCTGATAACCTTGCAAATGGGGGTTCTGGAATTGCTGGCCCTGATGGAGAGTGGATAATAGAGCCAATTGTCAACAAAGAAGGTGTTTTCTCTTGTGAATTGAATATAAATCGTGTATTTGAAGAAAGGCAGAATTTTGACCCAGTTGGCCATTATTCAAGGCCAGATGTAACTCAACTAATAGTTAATAACGATAGACAAACTTCTGTAATGTTAGTTTCAAAGAAGAATTCAAAAAATGAGCAGAAATAGAGTAAAGCCTATTGAACAAATATATGATCATTATACTAATGAGGATTTTTCTGTTTGGAAATTACTTTATGAAACTCAGATTAATTCATTAGATGGAATTGTGGCAGAAGAGTTTTTGAAAGGGCTTGAAATATTAGATTTTAATTCCCAAAAAATCCCTGATTTTAAAAAAATAAACGAGAAGCTAGACATTATAAATGGATGGGGTATTAAAACTGTTCCAAATATTGCTCAGCCAAAAGAATTTTTCACATATCTAGCTAATAAAAAATTTACTTCAACTTGTTGGTTAAGATCAATGGAAGAGATTGATTATTTAGAAGAACCTGACATGTTTCATGATGTCTTTGCTCACGTTCCCATGTTGACGGATGTCGATTACACTAACTTTTTTCAAAATATCGGGCAACTAGCCCTAGAAGTAATTAATGATGAGGAAAAGCTAAAGAAACTTCAAAGATTGTACTGGTTTACAATAGAATTTGGATTAATGGAAACATCCAATGGAAATAAAATTTATGGAGCAGGAATTATTTCATCAAAAAATGAAATGAAAAATGCATTTTCAAATAAGTCGATTAAAACAGATTTTAATGTTCTTGAAATTATGAACCAAGATTTTAGAATAGATATTGTTCAAGAAAAGTATTTCGTAATTAAATCTTTTAATCAATTATCAGGATCTCTAGAGGATGTAAGGCACGAATTATTTAAAAATTAAAAAATTGCAAAAAACAATTAAGAAAATTGTTTTTAACTTTAATTAACACTAAAACCAAATTAAGATGAAAAATTACATTTTATTAATAATTGCTTTGATCTTCGTTTCTTGTGATCAAACTCAAAGTAATGCAGGTGTTATTCAAAATGATGACTCTAAATCTGAAATTGTTGTAAAACTAGCTGACTCATACTTAGCGGGTAATTTTGATATGGCTAGAGAATATTTCTCAGCTGATAGTAAGCATTACTTTAACGACTTAGAATTTGATGTTGACGGAATTATTGAAGGTTATAATTCTCACTCACTAATATTCAACGATATTAAGCATAATGACAGGAAAGTTTTTACAGGATATTTTAGCGACGGCACTGTTCAGACTTTCCATGACTTTAATTGGTCAGCAACATCAATCATAAGCGGTAAAGAATACTACTATCCTGCACATTGTAGATGGGTATGGGAGGGAGAACAAATAGTAAAAACTAATTGCTATGTTGACCCTGCTGCAATTTTTGCTGAAGTTGCCTTGTTCCAAGAAAGCCAGCAATAAAGAATTTATTTTTACTATAAAAACAGGCTATTGTTAATGGCCTGTTTTTTATACAACCAATCTTAATTTTCTTTTTTCTAGAATTCCACAAAAAGCTATAATTGAAATTGAGAATATCATAGACTTCAAAAGTCCTGTCCCGCCGATAGATATAAGTTCCGGCCATTTAAAACCTAATAATGTAATAATTGGATATACGAAGTAGGGTATTAAGTAGCACATTAGTGTGCTTGTTCCAGCTGGCTTTAAAAATCCAATATATTTTAATAAGGAATCATTAAACTTTAATATATAGTCGAGAGATAAACATGAAATTATACTTATAGAAAGACAAATAGTAGACCATGATGGAGTTGAATAAATTTTTGAAATAGGAAAATCATTCCTTAAAAATAAACCAAATAAGAGTAGTGTAATTGAGATAATAAAAGCGATTTTCAATAGTTTAATTTTTTCGAGGTTGTATATGTTTTTAAAATAAAATAAAGAAAAGAGCAGCCCCCCAGAAACTAGAATATGACTTGAAGCGCTTACTATTATTTTAAATTCAGGTATTAAATTATAATATTCTCCTTCTTGGATATTTAGAAATATTAATAATAAAAATGCTATAAAAATTATTTTAATATTCTTTTTCCCAACTAAGTAGATTGATGAAATCAATAAGTAAGACCAACCAATTATTCCTAATATTCCCCACCAACTAAATTTCATCCAAGTTATTTCTGCACCATGATTTCCTTTATAAATAAGGCATAAAAAAATGATCAAAATGACCCCTAGAACTCGAATAAATTTTTTAGTAACATCTGAAATTTGTAGCCCGCTAAAATTTACCCAAAGAAGCGCAATTCCAAAAGCCATTATAAGCCCCCAAGAATACTTGCTTATTATCATGACTTCATTATTAGCATTCTCATAATTTACCATCAATACCCCCATTATAATTAATGAGGTTGATCTTTTTAATATGTGAAGAAAAATATTATATGAATTCTCACCTTTATTAAGCCTAGTCTCAATTGCATAGGGTATTGAAAGACCAACAATAAATAAAAACAATGGAAAAATTACATCAGAAAACCCCATTCCATCAAAATCCGCAGGCGCATGCTTTAACCAATCAGGAATGTTTTTGAGAGTCCAGAAATCATTAACAAAAATCATTAAAAGCATGGTTATAGCTCTCAAATAATCAATTGTCTGAATTCGTTTTTTCATGTATTAAAAATCAAAATATGTTTCAGCAAACGGTTCGTTTTCAAGAGTGAAATGCCACCATTCTTTTGAATAAGGCTTGAAACCATTATTAATCATTACATTTTGTAACAATTTTCTATTTTCTTTTTGTAAATAGCTAATACTGTCATAATTAATCCATGATTTAACCCCAAAGTAATCCCATTCACTGCCCATATCCAGTTCTTGACCGTAATTTAAGCTATCAATTCTTATTAAAGTAACATCAACGGTACTCCCTCTACTATGCCCTGATCTTGCAGCTACATATCCTTCTTCAAAAAGCTTGTCTTTTCTAACCACTGGATAGTATCTTTTTTTATTGATTGTGTCATTAAGCCTTTTTGCCCATCTTATAAAGTGATTTACCGCTTTTTGAGGCCTATACCCATCATAAATCTTTAAACCAAGGTTTTTTTTGTTTAGTTCATTTTGAACTTTTCTTAATGCATTAACTGTTTCTAATGTTAAAACAATTTTTGGGTCTTTATATCCATTAATAATTTCTCCAACAAAGTTATCTGTTGTTGAATATCTCAGATCGATTAGTAATGATGGGATTGACTCCTCAAGCTGTATAAAGCCATCAGGGATAGGATTGTTGTTACAGTAGAGAAAAGAAAAAAAGACGAAACATAATTTTTTCATTTGCTATAATCTTTAGTTCTGAAAATAACTTCCGCAAAGAATAGTACACAAACAATAGGAAACAAATAGTTTGTGTTTAAGTATTGATCAATGATTCTAAACTTCATCAATAGCATTAAAATAACTAAAGGCATGTTTAAATAAAACCCAATTTTTACAAAATTTCGGATCATAAATTTAAATTTAGAATATAATGGAACACAAATTACATTTTTTAATTTTATGTTTACGTTTGAGGCATAATTATTGTCTCATTTAAAGTTTTAAATAAAATTTTTATGAAAGAATTTAGTAGTAATGGAAGCTCATCAAATGGCAAGTGCCCTTTTATGCATGGAGCTTCAACTGTTCCAGAAAAATCACCTCTAAAATGGTGGCCTAAAATGTTAAACCTTGATATTCTACATCAACACAACAATAAGTCAAACCCATATTCTGAAGATTTTGATTACAGAAAAGAGGTGTTAGAGCTTGATTACGAATCGCTTGAAAAAGACATGCATGACTTAATGACTACACCACAAGATTGGTGGCCAGCAGACTGGGGGCATTATGGAGGTTTGATGATTAGAATGGCATGGCATGCTGCCGGAACATACAGGGTTGCTGATGGTAGAGGAGGCGCAGGAACAGGAAACTTAAGATTTGCTCCACTAAATTCATGGCCAGATAATGGAAATTTAGATAAAGCAAGAAGATTGTTATGGCCAATTAAAAAGAAATACGGCAATAAAATTAGTTGGGCTGATTTATTCATTCTAGCAGGCAATATTGCTTACGAAAGCATGGGTTTAAAAACCTTTGGATTTTCATATGGAAGACCTGACATATGGCATCCTGAAATTGATATATATTGGGGGCCAGAAACAGAAATTATGGCTCCAAGTGAAAACAGATATGCTGATTTAGACGATGCATCAACACTTGAAAAGCCATTAGGAGCTACTCACATGGGGCTGATATATGTAAATCCAGAAGGTGTAAATGGCAAACCTGATCCAGCAAGAACAGCCCACCATGTAAGAGAAACATTCAAGAGAATGGCCATGAACGATGAGGAAACTGCCGCGTTAACTTGTGGCGGTCATACTGTTGGAAAAGCCCATGGAAATGGCGACGCCTCTAATTTAGGACCAGAGCCTGAAGGAGCATCTATTGAAAACCAAGGCTTTGGTTGGATTAATCCAACGTTAGAGCAAAAAGGCCCTGTAACTAGTGGATTAGAAGGAGCATGGACTACAAATCCTACTAAATGGGATAATGGATATTTCGAAATGTTATTTAATCATGAATGGGAATTAAAAAAGAGTCCAGCTGGAGCTTGGCAATGGGAACCAACTAATATTAAAGAAGAGGACAAGCCAATTGATGCTGCAGATCCATCAAAAAGAAATAATCCTATTATGACAGATGCTGATATGGCGATGAAGGTAGATCCTATATATAGAGAGATTTGTTTGAAATTTAAAGATGATCAAGAATATTTTTCAGACACTTTTGCTAGAGCTTGGTTCAAGTTAACTCACAGAGATATGGGGCCAAAAACTAGATACATAGGACCTGGAATTCCATCAGAAGATTTAATATGGCAAGACCCTGTTAATCCGGGAAACAAAAGCTATGACGAATCTGCTGTAAAATCAAAAATATCTCAATCTGGATTATCAATTTCAGACCGAATTACAGTTGCATGGGATAGTGCCAAATCATATAGAGGATCTGATTTAAGAGGTGGAGCTAATGGAGCAAGAATTGCTTTGTCTCCACAAAATAACTGGGAATCTAATGAACCTTCAAGATTATCTAAAACTCTTGATGTTTTAAAACCCATAGCTGATGAGTTTGGAGCTAGTTTAGCAGATACAATTATTTTAGCAGGAAACTCTGCTGTTGAAGAAGCTGCTCAGTCTGCTGGTTTTGAAATTGAAGTGCCATTTCATAAAGGCAGAGGTGATGCAACTCAGGATATGACAGATGAAGAATCTTTTTCTAATCTTGAACCTGCAGCTGATGCGTTTAGAAACTGGTGCGGTAATGAGCCAATCGCTAGTGCAGAAGAATTAATGGTTGATCAAGCACAACTTTTATGTTTAACAGCGCCAGAGATGACTGTCTTAATTGGAGGAATGCGTGTGCTAGGCGCAAATCATATAGGAAATGATCAGGGGCTATTTAGTGATCGACTAGGAGTTTTATCGAATGACTTTTTTGTTAATTTAACAGACATGAACAATACATGGCACATTGTTGGGGATAACAAGTATGAGGTTAAGGAGAGATCTTCAGGAAATTTAAAGTGGTCTGCATCTGCAGTTGACTTAGTTTTTGGTTCGAATTCAATTTTGAGGTCTTATGCTGAATTATATGCACAAGATGATAACAAAGAAAAATTTGTTAATGATTTCGTTCAAGCATGGAACAAAGTAATGAATGCAGACAGATTTGAAAAAAACTAAAGAAAAGGAACACTACCTAAAAGAAATTTATAAGCTAGTAGAATCAGACGAAAAAGTTTCTGTTAGTCAACTAAGTTTAAAATTAGGTGTTTCCAAATCTTCTGTTTCAAATATGTTAAAAAAATTGGTGAGTATGGGGCTGGTAAGTACAGGCCCATACAAACCTATTCTTCTCACAAAAAAAGGGAATAACCTTTCTAAAAAAATTGTTGCTAAACACAGGCTTATTGAATCTTTTCTTGTTGATGTTATGAGTTTCAGGTCAAACGAAGTTCATGAAATAGCTGAAGAAATAGAACACATTAACTCACCTGAATTTTTTAGAAAAGTGAAATTAATGGTTAACGCAAAAACAATTGATCCTCACGGATCATCAATACCAGAAGTAGAGTTTTAATCATCATATCTTCCTGGAGCCATAATTGAGCTAAGAAAATCAAAAAAAGATTTAGGCACAATTTTTAAAAGAAAAACTATTACTTTCCATGTCTTAGTAGGAACAACAATTTTCTTGCCTTTTAACATGCCATCAACACCTTCGACAGCAATTCTTTTCGCAGATTTCTTTAAAAACTTAGGAACTCTATCCATTTCATCTTGTACTCCGCTTGCAGTATGAAAATTAGTCACTGTATATCCAGGACATAATGCCGTACATGTAATTCCGATATTATTATAGCTTAAATTCAAAGCCTCACTAAATCTATTCATGAATGTTTTAACTGGGCCGTAAAGCACTTGAATTTTTGAAGGAGGAGCATAAGCGGCAACAGAAGAAACTATCATGATTTTCCCATCCTTATTTAAAATCATTTCATTTATAAATATTTTGGTCAATGAAATTACAGAAGTTGAAAGAACTCTTAAAAACCTCTCTTCATCTTCCATTGGTGTTTTTTCAAAAGAGTCCGGTAATGCAAACCCAGCATTGTTTACAAGAACATTAATATTATATTTTTTTGACTTACAATAATCATAAATTACTTTAGGTGATTCGATCTTTGATAAGTCACAACTAATGTGGTCGCATTTTATTTTAAAGCTGTCGTTAAGCTCTGTTGAAATATCTTTTAACTTTTTTTCGTTTCTAGCAGTTAATATTAAGTTGTGTTTTTTAGAGGCTAAATATTTACAAATTTCCAATCCAATACCTGAACTTGCACCAGTAACCAGAGAATAGTTTTCCATGATATTTAAATATAGAAAATCAGCTTGATTTGATGGCATAGAGCTTGATTGAAAATTTAATGTGTTGAAAACATTTAAAGAAGAGCTTCAACTTGAAATAAAAAAATATTATTACAAGGCATTTAGAAGAAGAGGAAAGACTCTTCAGACTTTGGAATTAATTCAAGAATGTTCCGAAGATCAGTTTAAACTACTTATCAACCAAACAACCGGCCTAATTAAAAAATCATTAAAAATTAATGATGAAATTAAAATTTACAAACTCCTTGTTGAATTGAAAAAAATTGAGGGTTGCAATAAAAAAATTATGAAATTGATAATTGCCGAAATCATAAATGCTAACCCAACAAAAAATTTAAACTTTAAAAAGTATAAAGACCTATTCATTTTTGAAGAGTATTAAAAATGCTAAATTTGCATTGTGTTTCGACTAACCTCACTACAATGGAAATCATTTTTTAGATCTGCATCTGTTGCTAGCGGTTTGTTTTCTAAAATCATAATGTTTTTTTGGATTATTTATGCTACGTTAATGAGCCTTGCTCTTGGTTTTATTCATGGTGCTGGAGGAAGTGTAGTTGATCCTGAGGGTGATAGACACCCAGATCCTTTTTCATGGATTAATGAAGAAATATTTTATTTGTTGGGTTATTTAATAATATTTAGATTTATATTTCAAAAAATTCCAGTTTTAAATATTAGGGCTCTTTTACTAACTCCTCTAAAAAAATCCAAGGTGATTCGTTATGCAATGAATCAAACCTTTTTTTCGATGTTTAATTTAATTGCTGTTTTTTATTTAATACCATTTTCAATATTTCTTATTTCTGAGCCTGAAAATGGAAACTTTGAATTGTTAAATATTGCAATGTGGAATATCTCAATAGTTGCAATTGTATATACAACTAATTTTACTAACATTTTACTAAATAAAAAAGATCGCCTTGTTATAGGCATTGGAATTTTATTGGCTTCTATGAAAGGTCTAGAGTATTTTGAAATTTTGGATTTCTCGATTTACTCAAAAATTATTTTTAATTCATTTTATGAAACACCAGTTTTTGTGGTAATTCCACTCACTTTATTGGCATACACATATTTAAGTGTTCACAGATTTTTTACTAATAATTTATCAATTGATACTGGTTTGAATATGGAGGTCAAAGAAGCAAAAATGAATAATTTTAACTGGCTAGATAGCTTGGGGAATATGTCGGTTTTTTTAAAAAATGATTTAAGATTAATAATGAGAACTAAAAGAGCAAGATCAGCCACAATTATGGGGGCTTTCTTTGTTCTTTATGGTTTTATTTTCATGGGAGCAGATGAAGTATACGGGGATACGGGTGTCTTTTTTGGTTTGCTTTTTTCTACAGGTGGATTTATGATGACATTTTGCGGAATGGTTCCAAGCTGGGATAGTAAACACTATCCATTAATGATGTGTCAAAATATTACCTACTTGGACTATTTAAAATCAAAGTGGTATTTAGGTTTAATTGGTACTCTTTTAATGACAATTTTAGCTTCCATTATTTACTCATATTTTGGATTGTTTTATGTAGTTGCAGTGATTTGTTCAGGGCTATACAACATTGGCCTTAATTCTTTCTTCACTCTTTGGTCAGGCGCTTTTAATCGTATGGCTATTGATTTGGATTCAAATAAAAATGCTTTTGGAGATAAAAAAGCTTTTAACTCAAAGACTTTAATTTTAATGATTCCACAATTGATTGTTCCTTTGGTTGTATACTATTTTGTTTCTAAAAGTTTTGATGAATCTATAGCTGCATATTGTGTAGGAGCTTTAGGATTAGCTGGAATTTTCTTTAGAAATATATTTTTCAATATTATCGTCAAAACATATAAATCTCAAAAATATTCTGCCTTAGACGCATACAAACAGACAAACTAATTATTATGATAACTTTCAATCATCTTAAAAAATCCTATTCAAGAAATGTAGTCTTGGAAATAAACTCTTTAGACATTCCAAAAGGTCAAGCTTTTGGTCTTGTAGGAAATAATGGTGCTGGAAAAACCACCTTATTTAGTTTGTTGTTAGATTTAATTAAACCTACAAAAGGCAAGGTCTTAAACAATAATATTGACGTAAAGGAAAGTGAAGATTGGAAATCATTTACTTCAGCTTTTCTTGATGAATCTTTCTTGATTAGCTATTTGCTCCCTGAAGAGTATTTTTATTTTATTGGTGATTTGAGAGGTGTTTCTAAAAGAGAAGTTGATAGTTTTCTTAATCAGTTTGAGGATTTATTTAATGGTGAAATTTTAGGTGGAAAAAAATATATAAGAGATCTTTCTAAAGGAAATCAAAAAAAAGTTGGAATTATTGCTGCATTAATTGGATCGCCTAAAATTATAATTTTGGATGAGCCGTTTGCAAATCTTGACCCTACAACTCAAATAAGATTAAAAAAGATAATCAAGAAATTAGCAGAGGAAAAAGAAACAACCATTTTAGTTTCAAGCCACGATTTACAAGATGTGACCGAAGTATCAGAGAGAATAGTTTTACTTGAAAAAGGTAAAATTGTTAAAGACATAAAGACAGATTCTAAAACTTTAAGAGAGCTAGAAGAGTACTTTACAAAAGAGTAAAATATTAAAAATTATTTTTTACCCATCCGTCAATCTTCTTAAAAATCTCACATAAGTTTTGTGATTCAATTGAAAGTGAGTATTCTACTTTTAGTGGCACTTGGTTATATTGTTTTCTATTAACAAGACCAGAGTTTACAAGCTCTTTTAATTGATCAGTCAATACTTTTCTCGAAATACCAGGAATTGATACTGCTAATTGTCCAAACCTCACAGCCCCTCTTTTTCTAATATTATCTATAATGATTAATTTCCATTTTCCCCCTAACATCTCTGTAAATTTAGAAACAGGACATATTATGTTATTGTCTTTTAGGTTACTCATTTGTTACTAGTTTTTGATGGTTACTTTTTAGTAACATGTTACTTTTTGTAACAAAAATAATTAATATTGCTTTAAAATTAAAAAACATGAAAAATTTATTTAATATTATTTTGTTATTAACTACAATTTCAATTAGCGCACAATTATCTTTTGATTTAGAAAAAAGTAATATCATGTGGACTGGTAAAGAAATCACAACTAAATCTCATTTCGGATCTCTTAAATTATTAAAAGCATCCATTGATTTTAAAGATGACATTATAGTTGGTGGTGAATTCGTAGTAGATATGAATTCTTTAAATGTTGAAGATCTTGAAGGTCAATGGAAAGAGAGGCTTGAGGGGCATTTAAGATCAGATGATTTTTTTTCAATTGAAAAATATCCTAAGTCAAGTTTAAAAATTACAAATTCAAAAAAAATATCTGATAATGAATTTCAATTGATTGGAAATTTAACAATTAAAGAAATAACAAAGCCAATTGAGTTTACTATTGTTATCAACGAAGAAGCTTTTCATGCAGATTTAACTTTTGACAGATCAGATTTTAATGTGAAGTTTAGATCTGGCACATTCTTTGAAAATTTAGGAGATAAGTTGATATTTGACGATATCGAACTTAAAGTAACTTTAAATAAATAATTATGAATAGATCAGACAGACCAAAATGTGGTTGTGGTAATACTGCAAATCCTGAAGGATATTGCGACGGCTCTCACAATAAGGATTAATGAAAAAAATTGTAGCATTTGGGGCAAGTTCGTCCAAAAATTCTATTAACAAAGAGTTAGCAAAATATGCTGCTTCAAGAGTGCCAGAATCAAAATATGAAATGGTGGATTTATTGGACTTTGAAATGCCTATATACAGTGAAGACAGAGAAAGTGAGCAGGGTATTCCTGAATTAGCCTTTAAGTTTAAAAAAATTCTTAAAGACTCAGATGGAATAATTATTTCTTTTGCTGAGCACAATGGAGTTTATACTGCAGCATTTAAGAATATTCTAGATTGGATTTCTGTAATTGAAAAAGTAGTTTGGTACAATAAACCAATGTTTCTATTAGCCACTTCTAATGGCGCAAGAGGCGCCAAAACAGTTCTTGAAATTGCACATGCAAGAATCTCGCTTGAAAACACAAATGAAATTCCAATATTTTCATTACCAAAATACAATGATAATTTTGATCAAGTACGAGGAATAACTGATAGAGAACTACTAGATAAATTTGAACATTCTCTGGAAATTTTTATTAAAAACTTATAATTATGAGTATATCAATATATACGAAGGAAAATCAGGCAGATGGCAACTTTAATTATGGGGAAATAATTGAAAAAAAACCCATTGGTTTTCCTCAAGACGGTGGTAGGCTTAAGCCATATTCAAATTTATTTTATTGGGCTCACGCATGGACACCTGGAACAAAAAGTACAATAGGGCTACATCCTCATCAGGGATTTGAAATATGCAGCTTTGTTTTAAAAGGGAATATTAACCATTTTGATACTAAGCAAAACAAATGGATTCCTCTTAAGGAAGGGGATGTTCAAATCATTAGATCAGGAAATGGGATTTCTCATGCTGAAGAAATTGATGATAACTCAGAAATTTTTCAAATTTGGTTTGATCCAGATTTATCAAAGTCTTTAAAAAAAGAAGCAACCTATGATGACTACAGTTCTGAGGACTTTAAAATAATTGATAAAGGAAATAGGTCTTTTAAAGTTATTGTTGGAGAAGGTTCTCCAATGCACATGGATTCTGAAAACGTTTGTATTAATGAACATTATTTGAGTGAAGGAAATCACCATTTAGATATTGAGAAAGAGTTCATTCATTCATTTTTCATTATAGATGGCAGTATAATATTAGATAATAAAAAATTAGAAAAAGGCACATTCTTTACTATTTCTTTTGAAAATGAAATTCTTTTCGAATCTTCTGAGAATACTAAGGTTTTTGAAATAATTTCACCATTAAGCCCCTCTTACAGAACGTATTCTCAGCTGAGATAAATCGTTATCTTTGTTTAATGAAAAAACTCATAGTTCTTTTATTTTTCCCTTTGATTCTTGGGTGTGAAGCTAAGAACGATTTTGATAATATTTATCAATCAATTGATTTAGCTCCTTTGAGAACTAAAAATACTTTCTCACAACCATTTCGAATACTTAAAACTAAGATTTCTGACGCTGCTTTATTTGATGCTAAATATGGCAATACAGATTTAAGCATAGGTTATGTGCTCAGGTATTATTTTTATACTGGAATCGATTTAAACGCTGATAGTTCAGAATTAATAAGTATGAATTTTCAGGTTTTTAATTTAAAAGATACTAAGGATGCATTAGAGATATCCAGAGATGCAATTGAAGAAATAAGAAAAATGGAATTTGGTTCATTTGAGTATGAAGAATTTATTGGCAAATATCTTTCAGATTGCATTGATATTACAAAAATTCAAAACGATTGTATAATACCAACGATTTATGAGCCAGTATGCGGGTGTGACGGATTCACTTATTCGAATTCTGCTGAAGCACAGTGTAATGGGGTCCTGAGTTTTGAAAACGGAAAATGTAATTAAATCTAATTTGATTGTTTTTCCATTTGATTATAAATAGATAGAATTATAAGCCCAAATAAAATTCCACTAATTAAAAGTATTATACTAGATAAGCCACTTGCGCTAAATGAAAGTCTAAGTAAGATTGTTGAAATAATAAACCCTGTATTTCTAATAAGCTGTGAATACCTTTCAGTGTACTGAAAAGAAATAAGTAAAATAAACACATCTACTAAAATCAATATTGAGAAGAAATCAACAAAGAACAGATAATTTAATGCATCATCAACATATTGGTCCAAAAACAAACCATTAAACCAATCCGTAAAACTCAGTATACACATAATAGTTAGGGTTGGAATTAACAATAAACTAATCAAGCGCTTATAATTAATAAACCTGTCAAGGTGTTTATTTACAGTTAGTTTAGGAAGATTTTCTTTTAATTTTTTGAACATGAAGATTAGAAAAAACACAATTAATATACCCACTAGGTCATAAATTAATTGGATGTTGTTTTCATTTGAAATCCAATTTTCACTTAAATCTACATCAGGAATATCTTTAAATATTTTTCTAATTAGAATGAGAGATATAATCTCATATTGTTTTGCTACTGAAGTAGTAAAAGATCTTGGCAAATAATAAATAAGTAAAAAAGCCTCATAAACTAATATGAAAGAAAAGGGAGTGTAAATTGCTGAAATTGGATTTTGTAGCAATATGTTTTCCCCAATATTAATAACACCATTATTGTTTAAAAGAATAAGTAAAAGATGGACAACAAATCCTCCAGTTGCAAAAAATAAAATAACTTTCTCAAAAGTTTTTAAATTTTTCTCAGAGAAAATTGTGAAAAATATTTGTTCTATTTTACTAGTCATCAGCGTGTTATATATAAGCCCTCAACCAAAAAACATTCCAAATACCTTTTTTTTGAGTTTTTTTTTATATAATTACGTTAAATAACAACAACTAACTAGCGTTTTTAATAGAGATTATAAAGTTTGAAATATGTTTGGAAATTTTAAAAAATCAACAGTTTTATTGCTAGCAGCAGCGTTCATTTCTTTTTTGCTTTCCGTAGCCTTATGGTTCAATGGTTTTAAAGATGAGGGGTTGTATGTCGGCTTGTGGGTTCCTTCAATTTTAGCTTTCGGGTCTTTCTTAAAACAAAATTATAAACAATAGAATGGAAATATATTTATTTTTCGTTGGGTTCTTAGTAGCCTGCTTGGTTATAGCTAGTATTTTTTTAATTAATTCTGAAGAGAAAGATAAATATAGCGAATTAGATCAGGCTAATGATATAGACTATGATGGAATGGGAAACTTTGGTAGATTTCCGCAAAAAAACTAATTTTTTCTTCTCGCTTTAATAAAGGATTGAACAAAGGAAACTACAGCTGTAGCACAAGTTATGGTCATTATTGAAACCCTAATAATTCCCAAGTTATCACCTCTGTCCAAAGCGCCTTTGAGTGGCATAAACAAACCTAGAAGACATGTAAGAGTTGCTAGCACTGCAAGGTGAGCAATTAGTTTGTTTTCTTTTTTTACACCGTTATTACATAATAATAAAACAACCCCAAACATAACTGGAATTAAGGCTGTCATTGAGGATCCTGAAAAATACCCCCAACCTCCAATAGTTATTAGTGTAATAGAATTTATAAGATTTGCTTTAGATGCTTCCATGTTTTTATTTTTAAAATTATAATATTAATTGTGTATTACAAAATATGTGGAATTACGGCTTTTCGATTTTTAGGATAATTATCAAAATTTTCTTTATACCAAGCATGATGATTGAGTGCTCTTGGCGTCAGATTGAAAAATGTCCATAGCGCAAAACTTAATGCGGGCAGATTAAAAGCAATTAATGCATATCCAAACCATTCAATAATTTCCCCAAAGTGATTTGGACATGAAATAAATTTAAATAATTCCCCTTTTGGAATTTTATACCCTTCACTTTTTTTTCTTAAAGAAATAAGCTTATTATCAGATGATATATTTATGTACATCCCAGAAAAAAATAGCGACATTCCAAGAACAAAAGTAGAATTTATAATTAAATCACCTTCTAAAAAATATCCAACATATATACCATTTAGAAGACCGTTTATACAATTAAAAAAAAATGCACTTATAGCAATAGAAATTGGCATTTTTTTGTTTTTTGTTTTAATCCTAAGTGGGAAAATTATTACTCTATTGAAATAATGAATAAACCATAAAACGACAAGAATTATTGAAAAAGAATTCATTTCATTTTCTCCAAATACGCTTATTGTTGGCATTAAAATCAAGGCGGGCATCTCCATCCAAAACCAACCCCAAGAATTACTAATCATTGGCCCCCAGTTTTTAGTAGTGTGTCTACCATATGGTGCGCGTACTTTAGATACTATTAAATATGAAAAAGTAATTAATCCTATAACAATCCATGAGATGGTGTAAACATTTAATGACATATTAAATTAGCTCTATTTGATTGAGCCCTTAATTTAAAAAAAACTTACTTATTTTATCTACGATTTAAACCGAGAGCTTTGATAATCTCTACAACAGTTTTAATTGATTCTTCATTTAGGCCTGAATCGCTTAATTTTTTAATGAAATTAGAATTAGGAATATAGCTCTGTTTATCCTTTGAACTTCTATATTCTTCACTAATTCCTCTTATCGACTCCATTACTGTTCTCATATTTTCTCTAGAAACACCTTGCTCTCTTAAAAAAACTATGAGACGTTCAAAAACTGGATTTCTCATTTGTGAGTTCTGTGGAGGATTAGCTCTGTTACCTCTAGAAAAATTTCCGCCTCTCATCTGAGGGTTTAATCTATTCCCTTTTGAAAAACTTCCACCTCTTTGATTATTAAATCTTTCAGGTCTATTTAAATTTTCTCTTCGATTTTCATCTTTTTTTTCAGAGTTTGTTCTTTCAGACATTTTTTTAGAAAATTCTTCTAATTTTTCTAGGATAATCTTTGATTTTTTATGAGGGACCACCATTTTTTCATATTTCTTTTTCATTTTTTTTGAAACCTTATTGTTTTGTGAAAAATCTCGAACCATTTCTTTTACAAACTCAAAAGTTTCTTCTAGTTTATTTAAGTCCATATTGTTTTCTTGCATAAAATCCTGAACCTTATCTTTAAGCACTTTAGGACTTTCTTGCGCAGAAATACCCAAAGAGAAAAAAATTAATATAATTGGTAATACTTTTTTCATAACACAATTTGTTTATGTAAATATGATAATAAAATTATTGTAAGGTTTAATTTTGTAACGTTAATGATTCTTAAAAATTATAAAATAAACGCATTTGTCACAGAAAATTTTTTAGGTAATCCAGCTTGTGTGATACCTTTAAAAACCTGGCCATCTAGTTCTAAAATGTTAGCTATAGCAAAAAAAAATAATGTTTCTGAAACAGCTTTTTACATAAAAAAACAAGAAAAATATTTAATTAAATGGTTTACTCCAGATATTGAAATGGACTTGTGTGGTCATGCAACCTTGGCTACAGCACATTGTATTATTTCTCACACTAATGAAAACAGAAAAAAAATAAATTTTGAATCTAACAGTGGAAAATTAGAGGTTGTTTTAAAAAACGAATTATATGAGATGAATTTACCTAAAAGAATTCCAACAGAAGCTACTCTTCCAAAGCCTATATACGAGTCATTGAGCATTAAACCTTCACAAGTTTTAAAATCTAGAGATTACGTTTTAATATATAACTCAGTTAATGATATAAAAAACATAAAGATTAAAAGAGAATTATTTGATAAAGTAAACATTGATCCTGGCGGAGTTGTTTTAACTGCCAAAGGCCATAATTCAGATTTTGTATCTAGATTCTTTACTCCTCAATCTACTTATTTTGAAGACCCTGTTACTGGATCCTCGCATTGTTCTCTAATCCCGTATTGGTCAGATGTTTTAAAAAAAAATGAAATGATTTCACATCAACTTTCTGAAAGAAAAGGAGAGGTGTTTTGCAAAAACCTTGAAAACAGAGTATTGGTTTCTGGAAAAGCTAAAACTGAAAAAATATCTGTTCTAAATATTTGATTTATACTTTCTTACAGTTGTCAAATAAACGCCAATAAAAATTAGTGCTGTAGAAATTAAAATAGTAATACTTAACGTATCAGACTTTGAAAAAATTGCAAATAAAACACCAATCACAGGCTGTAAATACATAAATACTGCAACCTCTGTAGATGTCAATTTTGTCAATGCGTATCCATTTAAAAAATAGGTCATAAAAGTTGTACATATAACAACAAAACTCATTGGAAGTATTGCTTCTTTTAGTGGTAGATTAGTCCATTCAACATCTAAAAACTGATTTATTCCCAGAGGGAAATTAAATATTAATCCAACTAAAAATAACCACTTAAAAAGAGTTATAAGATCATATTTTTGAGCCATAGGCTTAACGATAATTAAGTAGTATGCATATGAAATGCTATTGACTATAAACAATAAATTTCCTAATGGAATATTTCTTCCAACAGAACTGTTGGAATCAGCTGTTAGAATCAAAATAAGTGCTCCAATAAAACCTAAGAAAATCCCTGCTATTTTTGAAGAATTAATTTTGTTTTTAAAAATAAAATATGATAGTATCACAACAAAAATTGGAGAAATAATTATAAGAACAGAACTATTAATTGGAGTAGAATAATCTAGACCCGAAATAAAAGCAGCAATGTTTATGCTCATTCCGAATAATCCGCATTTAAATAATGTAAATCTGTCTTCTTTTTCAATGGGCTTAGCTTTAAAAAACAAACTGATAAACCAAAACATTAATGTAGCTCCTAAAACACGTAGTAATACAAACCCTAGTGATCCAATATAATGTGGCATTACTAGTTTTGCTATTGTATGATTAAGCCCATAAATAGTTGTAGCAGTTGTAGCTGCAAGAAGGGCAAAAATTTTATTACGCATCTAATTTGAACTGGAGCTAATTATTTTTGAAATGTATTTGCCAATCATGTCAAACTCTATGTTAACACAATCCCCAATTTTTAAGAATTTAAAATTGGTATGCTCATATGTGTAAGGAATTATGGCTGCTGAAAAGCTTTCTTTTTCAGAATCAACAACTGTTAAGCTTACCCCATTTATCGCAATTGACCCTTTTTCAATTGTAATATTCTCGCTGTCTTTATAGGAAAATTTGAAATACCAGCTTCCATTTTCTTCCGTTATACTCTCGCATATGGCAATTTGATCAACATGTCCTTGAACCATATGACCATCAAGCCTTGCCCCCATTTTCATAGCTCTCTCAATGTTTACAGCATCACCAACTTTCCAATTCTTTATTGAAGTTTTTAGAACGGTTTCTTTTATTGCAACGACAGAATAATTTTCGTTTTTTATATCAACTACCGTTAAACATATCCCGTTGTGTGCTAAGCTTTGATCTATTTTAAGCTCATTTGAAATTTTAGAATTAAATGTGAATTTGATATTATCGCCATTTTTTTCAATGGACGATAATTTTGCAAGTGATTCTATAATTCCTGTAAACATATAATTCAATATCTTTAGCTTTCAAAAATACGCATTATTAAAACGAGATGTCAAAAACAAAGCCAATAATTGGAATTTCAACCGGAGATCCTAATGGTATTGGTGTTGAAGTAATTCTGAAGTGTTTCTCCGATAAAAGAATGTTTGACTTTATGACACCTGTAGTATTTTCTAATTATGAGCTTATAAAAGCTCAAGCAGTTCACTTTAACCTAAAGGTAGATGTAAACAAACTTTCGGATTTTAAAAATTTAAAACCTAATTCTTTAAATATATATGAAGCATGTAAAGGTAAATTTAACATTGACTTCGGAAGATCTAACAAATCAGGAGGCCAGCTTTCAAGAGAATCATTAACTACAGCCTCAAGCTTTTTGAAAATAAAGAAAATAGATGCTTTGGTTACAGCGCCTATTAATAAAAAAAATATACTTGATGAAAGCTTTGATTTTATGGGACATACTGATTTTCTTAATAAAGCCTTTGAAGGCGAAGGAATGATGTTTATGGTTAGTCAGGAGTTAAAAATTGCTTTACTAACAGAGCATATACCAATTGATAAAATAACTGAAAATATTTCCAAAGATTTAATAGAAAAGAAAATAAAAACAATTGATCTTTCGATGAAGAAAGATTTCGGAATTCAAAGACCTAAAATTGCAATTCTTTCTATTAACCCTCATGCGGGCGATGATGGAATAATAGGGAATCAAGATCAGGAAATACTTATTCCTGCTTTGAAAGAGCTTTCTAAAAGTTATTTGATTTTTGGACCTTTCCCAAGTGATAGTTTTTTTGGGTCATATTCATACAAAAAATATGATGCTATACTTGCAATTTATCATGATCAAGGTTTGATTCCATTTAAAACTATATCCTTTGGAAATGGAGTTAACTTTACCGCTGGGTTAGATATTGTAAGGACATCTCCAGATCACGGAACAGGTTATGATATTTCTGGCAAGAACATAGCCGACCCATCTTCATTAATTGAATCTTTTCATACTGCATTGTCTATTTTAAAGAACAGAAAACAATTTCAAGAAATCAATTCTAATCCATTGAGGGTTAAAGAGTTAAAATCTGTAAAAAAATAATTTAAAAAAAGTTAATTTCCTATATTCGCACACTCTTTATTAATAATGAAAAGAAGCGAAAAACATATCCTAAAATTTGCAGGTTTAAAAGACGGTAATCATGTTTTTAGTTATGAAATTAATAACAGGTTTTTTAAGAATTTTAATTTTAGTGATTTTAACGAATCAGTTTTTAAAATTGACATTAATCTAGAAAAAAAAGCTACTGTTTTAGATTTAAAAATTATTAGCAAAGGGCTTATCAATGTTGATTGTTCAGTTTCAAATGAGCCTTTTAATTACGAGCTAAACTCTAAGCTAGATCTGGTTGTTAAGTTTGGAGAATCTTTTGATGATTCAAATGATGAATTGCTGGTTCTTCCATATGGCTCACATTCATTAGAATTGGATCAAATATTTTACGAGATGATAGTGTTATCAATCCCTATTAGATTAGTTCATCCTGGCATAACTGACGGTTCACTTAAATCAGAAATTGTAAATAGATTAAGTGAATTTGATATTAATAAAGAAAAAAGTAGTAATTTCGACCCTCGTTGGAATAAATTGAAAGAATTAAAAAAGTAAATCATGGCACATCCAAAACGTAAAACTTCAAAAACTAGAAGAGATAAAAGAAGAACTCATTATAAAGCTTCAGATGCTCAAATAGCTACAGACAAAACAACTGGGCAAGATCATTTATATCACAGAGCTCATTGGCATGAAGGGAAATTGTATTATCGCGGAAAAGTTTTGATTGATTCAGTAGAAGAAACAGAATAATTTTTTATTAAAAGTATTAAAAAGCCTCTTTTTGAGGCTTTTTTTATGTTTTTTTCACAAATAACTAGCTGTTTTATCACTTTTTAGTTCGTTTTATTCACTTTTTTTCACGTTTAGGAAGGTTTTTCTAATTAATTCTTTTGTTTATTGAGTTTATTAAATTCACTAAATATTAAATATTATTTTTTTGTACTTTTTTTACATGTTTTAATCATTTTTTTACTAAAAAGATATATAAATTACTAAAAAATGATGTAATATCACTTTTTGAATTTAAAATTATAATATTTAATTGCCTGCAAATATATTTTGTCTTGTTTAATACTTTTTTAGTGCTGTTTTGTGTATTTTTTGTGTTTTTTTTGATGTTTTTACATGTTTTTTTATCATTTTTGCCTAAAAAATTAATTATTCAAATGAATTTTAAACAAATACAACAATTAATTAAGTTTGTCGCAAGAACTGGCGTTAGTGAGGTGAATATTGAGAATAGTAACATAAAAATCAATATTAAAGGGAATAATAAGGAATCAGATCAACTTCAAGTTATTCAACAACCTACTTCCCCTCAACCACAGATACCTTTACAGCTCCCTGTTGAACTGCCTAAGCCTACCCAATCTGATACTCCTGATCAAAAATCAGACTCTGACAATTTAAATCTTATCACTGTTAAGTCACCCATTATTGGTACATTTTACAGAAAACCATCACCTGATAAAGGCAATTTTGTCGAGGTTGGCGATTCTATTTCTGTAGGTCAAACACTTTGTGTTATTGAGGCCATGAAATTATTTAATGAAATTGAATCAGAAGTTTCTGGAAAAATTGTTAAAGTTTTAGTTGATGATGCTGAACCAGTTGAATTTGACCAACCTCTTTTTGTTATAGAGCCATAAAATTATCATTATGTTTAAGAAAGTATTGATTGCCAATAGAGGTGAAATTGCAATGCGTGTAATTAGAACATGCAAAGAGATGGGAATTGAAACAGTTGCAGTTTATTCTACAGCAGATAAAGATAGTTTACATGTCAGATTTGCAGATGAAGCAGTATGTATTGGCCCAGCCCCAAGTAAAGAATCCTACTTAAAAATTCCAAATATTATTGCTGCTGCTGAAATTACAAATGCTGATGCTATTCACCCAGGATATGGCTTTCTTTCTGAAAATGCAAAATTTTCCAAAATCTGCTCTGAACACAAAATTAAGTTTATTGGTCCATCTCCAGAAATGATTGAAAAAATGGGAGATAAAGCAACAGCAGTTTCTACGATGATTTCAGCTAAAGTTCCGACTATACCAGGCTCAGGAGGAGCAATTGAATCTGAAGAAGAAGCATTAAAAATTTCTTCAAAAATTGGTTTTCCAGTAATGATTAAAGCTTCAGCTGGAGGTGGTGGTAAAGGAATGAGAGCGGTTTGGAATAGAGATGAATTTTCTAAAAGTTGGAATAGTGCTAAACAAGAAGCTTCATCTGCATTTGGTAATGATGAAATGTACATAGAAAAATTAATTGAGGAGCCGCGTCATATCGAAATTCAAATTATTGCTGATCAATATGGGAATGTATCTCATTTGTCCGAAAGAGACTGTTCAATCCAAAGAAGACATCAAAAGTTGACAGAAGAGACACCTTCTCCATTTATGACACAAGCCTTAAGAGATAAAATGGGTAAAGCTGCTGTAAAAGCAGCAAAATTTATTAACTACGAAGGGGTAGGTACCATAGAATTTTTAGTTGATAATAAAAGAAATTTTTATTTCATGGAAATGAATACTAGAATTCAGGTTGAACATCCGATTACTGAACAAGTTATTGATTATGATTTAATCAAAGAGCAAATAAAGGTTGCCTATGGTATCAAAGTTTCTGGCAATCATTATATGCCAAAACTTCATTCAATTGAATGTAGAATTAATGCAGAAGATCCTGATAATAATTTTAGGCCCTCACCGGGTAAAATCACTAATCTTCATCTTCCAGGAGGGCATGGAGTTAGAGTTGACACTCATGTTTATAGTGGATATACAATTTCGCCGAATTACGATTCTATGATTGCTAAGATTATAACTACTGATAGAGAAAGAGATGAGGCAATCAATAAAATGAGAAGAGCTCTTGATGAATTTGTGATTGAAGGAATTAAAACTACAATTCCATTTCATAAAAAACTAATGGATAACTCAGACTATTTAAAAGGCGTTTATACGACTAAGTTTATGGAAGAAAACAACTTTTAACTTATTAAATTATTTTTAATTAAGTACGAGGAAATTTGAACAGTGTTAGTTGCGGCCCCTTTTCTTAAATTATCAGCAACAATCCATAAGTTTAAACTGTTTTCACAGGAATAATCTTTTCTTATTCTACCTACAAATACTTCATCTTTATCTCTAGAGAAATAAGGCATAGGATATTCAAGTTTAGCGTGGTCATTTTGAACAATAACACCAGGAAAATCAACGAGATCTTTAATTATATCATTAATTTCAAAAGGATTTTCAAGAGAGATATTTACAGATTCACTATGTCCGCCCATGACAGGAATTCTTACAGCTGTAGCGGTAATTGAAATATTTGAATCCAGAATCTTGTTTGTTTCATTCACTAACTTCATTTCTTCCTTAGTGTAACCATTCTCTAGAAAATCATCACAATGAGGAATCGCGTTTTGATGAATTCTATAGTTATATGCCATTTCTCCTTCAATATCATTGTATTCATTTTCTAGCTGTGTTAAAGCTTTCATCCCAGTACCAGTGATTGATTGATATGTAGAGACTACAATTCTTTGAATGTTATATTTTTTATGAATAGGACTCAGCACCATCAACATTTGAATAGTAGAGCAATTAGGATTGGCAATAATTTTATCGTTTTTAGTTAGAAGATGACCATTTATTTCAGGAATTATAAGCTTTTTTGTCTCATCCATTCTCCATGCAGATGAATTATCAATAACTGTTGTACCAACTTCAGCAAATTTTTCAGCCCACTCTAAAGAAGTATTGCCTCCTGCAGAAAAAATTGCAATATCAGGTTTTTGATCAATTGCGTTTTGAATACTAGTTATAGTATATTCTTTGTTGTCAAAAACAAGCTCTTTCCCGATAGATCTTTCTGATGCAACAGGAATAAATTCATCAATTTCAATATCGGACTCTTTTAATACTTTTAGAATTTCCTGGCCAACCATTCCACTTACACCAACGACTGCTAACTTCATTTTTTTAAATTTTTTCAAATTTACTTAAAAAGAGATCATGTAAACTGGATGCTAGAATATTAATCATAATAAAAATAAAATGTTTGAAATATAACTTCTTATATAATAAATTTCCTTTTAATTCTTTTAGAAATTGAGGTTAAGACCTCATAAGAAATCGTTTTTGAATATTTAGCAAACTTTTCAGAATTCTGAGATTTTTCATCGAATAATATTACTTTATCCCCCTCTTTTATATTATCATCATTTAATTCTATCATTATCATATCCATACATACATTCCCTATAATATCACAGAGATAATTATTAACTAAAACTTTTCCTTTTCTATTTCCAATTGATCTAGAAATTCCATCAGCATGACCAACTGGAACTATGCCAATCCTACAATTTTTAGTAGCTGTAAAGGCTCTGTTATATCCGACGGATTCCCCTTCTTTTATTTTGTGAATTTGTGAAATTGATGAGAATAAACTATGTACAGGCTTTAATTTAGAATCAAACTTTCTATCATTACCATATCCATATAGTCCAATACCGCTTCTTACCATATCAAATTGATAATCTGAATAGTTTAAGATCCCCGAAGTATTTAATAAATGCTTTTTAACAGCCTTGTTTGTTAACTTTTCAAATTTATTACTAATAGACAAGAATTCTTCAATTTGTTTTTTTGTAAAAGTCTTTTCTTTAATATCCTCAGATGCAGCTAAGTGAGATAAAATATAATTAACTCTTATTTCTTCGTCTAATAATATTTTACAAAGCTTAGTTAAATTATTTTTTGAAAACCCTAACCTATTTAGTCCAGTATTAAATTTTATGTGGATAGGAATGTTACATTTTTTATCTATGTATTCATTAAGAATCATAAAAGAGTAAATACTAGGTTCAAGATTATACTTTTGTATTATATTAAAATCTCCTAATTGCGGGTGAAGAATTAGAATAGGAGACTTGATTTTGTTTTTTCTAAGCTCTACACCTTCATAACTATATGCCACAGCAAAATAATCCACTTTATCATCAAGAAATTTTGAAATTTCTATGGAATCGGAACCATATCCATTTGCTTTTGTAACAGCTAATAATTTAGTTGTAGACTTAATCTTGCTTCTTAGAAAGTCAAGATTAGAGGCTAAATTTTTGAGGTTAATTTCTAAGTAGGTATTGTTATCAGCCAATTTATTTATTTTTCATTTTTGAAATGAAAGCTTTTCTTGAAAGAGGCTCATACTCATTTTTTTCGCCAAGCAAAACAACATTGTCATTCTTTCCTTTTCTGTAGCTATATAAAGCAGGATCTCCAGTTTCAGAGCACACTGCATGAACTTTTGTAACTTCTTCAGCAATAGCCATTAAATTAGGCATGGGCCCAAATGGTTTCCCAGAAAAATCCATATCTAACCCAGCAACTATTACTCTTATTCCTCTGTTAGCTAAAGTATTACAAACATCCACAAGCTCAGAAGAAAAAAACTGTGCTTCATCAATACCAATTACATCAAAATCACTGCTTAAATCAAGAATTTCTTTTGCATTAGTGATAGTTTGAGCTTTTATTTTAATCTTTCCATGAGATTTTATTTTATTTTTTTTGTTTCTAGTATCTATCTCAGGCTTAAATACTTTAAAACTTTTACTTGCATATTTTAATCTCCGGAGTCTTCTAATAAGTTCTTCAGTTTTTCCTGAAAACATCGATCCACATATAACTTCAATTCTGCCTATCATAAAATTATAACTCTTATTTTTACTATAAAGATAAGCTATAATGTCTAAATTAATTTTAATCCCAACTCCAATCGGTAACCTAGATGACATAACTTATAGAGCTGTGAAAAATCTTAAAGATGCTGATCTAATTTTATGTGAAGATACCAGAAGAACATTAAAGCTTTTAAATCATTTGCAAATTAAAAAGTCATTAAGATCTTACCATAAATTTAATGAGCATGATCTAGTTGAAAATATAGTTGAAAGAATTCTCTCTGGTGAAAAAGTAGCATTAGTTTCAGATGCTGGAACACCTGGTATTTCAGATCCAGGGTATTTAATTGTTTCAAAATGTATTGAAAATGATATTGAAGTTGAATGTTTGCCAGGTCCAACTGCTTTAATCCCTGCTTTAGTTGTTAGCGGCTTACCCTCTGAAAAGTTTACTTTTGAAGGATTTTTGCCAATAAAAAAAGGAAGAAAAACTAGACTTGAATTTTTGTCAACTGAATCTAGAACAATGATTTTTTATGAGTCTCCCCACAAGATTATAAAAACAATCACTGATTTTAAAACTTATTTTGGAGGAGATAGAAAAATTTCAGTTTCTAAAGAAATTTCAAAAATTTTTGAATCTACTAAAAGAGGGACAATTGATGAGATATTATCATCTTTTGAAAATAAAAAACCAAAGGGAGAATTTGTAATTGTTGTCAATGGTATAAAATAAAAAACCCCCCAAAATTGGAGGGTTCTTTATTTAAAATACTTAAAATTAGAATCTATAAGTAAATCCTAAGTTCCAAGTTCTTCCCCATCCTGGGAAAACTCTATTTTCAACATTTATTCCTTTATAATTCGTTGACGAATCAGTTGCTACAATGTTAGTAGCAGAATCAGGATAATATTCTTCGTTAAATATGTTATTAACATTTAACCTCATATAAACCATGTTATCACCAAGCGGGAACCTGTAGCTAGCACCAGCATCAAATAACTGATAATCAGGTAATGTCATATTCATTCCTCCTGGCTCATCAAAATCTTCAGCATTCATACTACCAAAAATTCTGTCAGCATGGAATAAACTAAGGTTGAATTTGAAACTATCAGAAGGTGAAATTTCAAGATTACCTCGTGCTGTAGTTTGACCACCGTCACCAACCATAATCCCATCTAAGAATAAAGTTGCAGAACCAATAACAGTTCCATCTTGTCTTGTTACTGTTTCATCTACAACATTAGAACCATATTTATAGTTACCAAATGATGCCATAGCTTCAAACTTCACAAATGGACTGATTTGCCAAATACCATCTATTTCAATACCTGTATGTAATTGCTCAAGCCCTTGGAATTGAGCTAAACCTCTATCACCACCAATTTGGATTGATTCAGCAGTAAATCTATCTTTCCAGCTTGTTCTGTATAAGTTTATATTCAAGCTTAAATCACTTGATCTAAAGCCATATCCTGCTTCAATACCAAATACTTTTTCATTATATAATTGGTCATCTGGAGTAACATAGTTATCAAAGTCTTGGAAAACAGCATCAAAGTTGGGAGCTTTAGAATAGTAACCAGAATTGATGTAAACATTATTCTTAGCATCAATATTCCAGTTTGCACCACCTTTTATAGTACCTCCCATTATGTTTTTAGTATCACTTTTTTGCATAGCATCTGTCGGTTTGTATAAGAAGTAATCAACTCTTTGAAATCCTTGATTAGCTACTGATGCTTGAACAAATACAGAATATTTGTCTGTAACATACTCTGCTTGACCAAATAATCCTTGCCAAGACACTAAACCATCATTGTGATAATCAATTTTTTCTTCATCATCAACACTCTTTAATACATTCCATAGAGCAGAAAGATCTGAAGAATACTCTTTATATGCTATAAATCCATTTGGATGATTCACGTTGTTAAAATCTCTATACCCATCAGCTCCTAAAAGATTATCTAATCTTCTGTAGTGAATCCCTTTGTATTTTCTTAAATCAAAACCTAATTGATATGCAAATTTATCATTTGCTTGTGTTTTTAGATTTACAATTGCACCAACCCAGTTGTGAGAGTTCATAGAAGCTCTTCGAATAATACCGTTTCTTCTTTGACCATTAACTCTTATGTCAGGATCATTTACTATAAATAATCCAGTATCTTGATCAACAGTAGATTGATATGTTCTTCCATTGTAGAAAGTTGTAGCATTACCACCATTGTAAGAAGCAATTTTATCATAGTTAACATATCCGTTTTGAGGGTCTCTAAAAAGGTATCTTCCATTGTAGTTCAAATCTCCACTAGCAAAAGCAAAACCAAAAGCTCTACCTAAATCACCAGTTCCACCACCTCTACCAGCTGATGCATATACAGTAGAAGATAAAGTAGATTTAGATCCTAGTTTAGCTTCCCAGTTTACAGATGCAATTGGTTTGTGGTAGAAGTTTCTTCTCCAGTTAAAGCTTTCTCCATCTAAAGTACCAGCATTGTAATTATATTTTATGCCAAAATCTTTGTATTGTTGAAGCTTAGCCATGTTATAGTAACTCCCTGTTCTTTGATTGTGTACTTGAGGAGCGCCCGTTACAACAAACTGAACATTATGCTTATCATCATCACTTTTCCAACCATAGCCTAAGAAATACGCATAGCCTTCAAACTCAGTTCCATCGACATACCCATTACCTGCAGTTCTACTAAACACAAATGATAGTGCGTGACCTCCATCCATAATTCCTGTGTTATAATTCATAACAGTTTTCAAGTAGCCATCATTACCAACTCTTGCAGAAAGTTTTCCTCCTTGAGTTAATTCAGTTGATTTTGTTACTACATTGATCGTACCACCAACAGAAGAAATTGGAAGCGGTGAAGAACCTAATCCTCTTTGGACCTGCATTGCAGAGACAACATCAGTTAATCCAGCCCAGTTACTCCAATAAACGCTACTGTTTTCCATATCATTAACTGGCATACCGTTTATTAAAACAGCAATATTTTCTTGAGAAAATCCTCTAATATTTATTCTCGAGTCACCAAAAGCACCACCAGCTCTAGTAGCATATACACCAGGTGTAGAATTTAATAGCTCAGGAAGTTCAAGGTTACCAATTCTTTCTTCAATCTCTGAAGAAGTCAGTGTTGAAACAGCAACTGGGGTTTCTCTATCCTTTGCTAAAGATACAGTTCCAAAAACTGTAACTCCAGAAAGTATATTTTCTCCAGGGCTCAATTCAATAGTTCCTAAATTAGCACCTTCACTTACACTTACTTCTACTGTATCATATCCGATGTATGAAATTACAAGCGTAGAGCCAGCTTCAGCACTAATTGAAAAAGTACCATTAAAGTCAGTTGAAACTCCAGTAGAAGTTCCTTTTACAACAACAGAAGCACCAGGCAATCCTGTACCAACTTCTGAATCGACAACTGTCCCCCTTACAGTACTTTGCGCAAAAACAATTCCTGAAAGGAAAAAGGTTGCGAAAAATAATACAAAGTTTTTCATTTAATTTGATTTATTAATTTCTAGCAAATATAATAAAAAAAGGGGCCTTTATGCCCCTTTTTTATGAACATGTAAACTATACTAAAAACGATATTTTAGCGATAGATTCCAAGTTGTTCCAAATCCAAACCAAACATAATTTCTTACATCAATGCCTTTCCATGTTTGTGATCCTGAGGATGCATGGATATTAGAATTAGACTCAGCAATATATGTAGTATTGAATAAGTTATTAATATTGGCTCTTAAACTCCATTTATCACTTGCATAAAAACTCATTCCTAAATCAGCTAATCCATATGAAGGGAGCTTTACAGCACCATCATTATCAGGTCTAGTAAAATCAGAAGAAGTAATTGAGTAATCAGCATAAAGATTGTCAGCAAATCTATATCCAAAATCAACATTGAACTTATTAGAAAGTCTGTAATCAATTTCAAAGTAAGATGTAAATTGAGCTGCATCTCCAACTTTAGCATCTTTTAAATAAAGTGTTGCTGTACCAATAGATGCTTGATTATCATCAAATAATCTAGCTTCAAAATCTTTAGTATATCTCCAATCACCAATTGAAACCATTCCGTTAATTTTTAGATTACTAGATGGTCTCCACTTTGCTTCAATTTCAAGCCCTTTGTGGTTTACATCAATATCTTTAAATTGAGCTGTTCCATCTTGTCCTTGAGAATTAGAGAATCCTCTAGAAATAAATCTATTGCCCCAAGTAGTAGCATAAACATTTAGGTTTAGGCTAAACTTATTTGAAACATATCCATATCCAATTTCCAAAGATGTAATCTTTTCATTTTGTTTATCGGGGTTTACTATGTTAGCATAGTTGGGGAAAATCCCATCAAAATTTGGTTGCCTAGCAATATAACCCGCATTAAAGAAAATATTTGAGTTATCATTTAAGTTTAAGTTAGCACCACCTTTTAGGTATCCTCCTCCTTGATTTACTTTATCAGAAATAGGTAATTTTGGTTGATCAAAAAAGTCTTCTCTTTGATACTGCTGGTTAGATAAGCCAGCTTGCAGTACAGCAGTAAATTTATCACCATTACTGTACTCCATAAGACCATTTAATCCTCCCCATTTAACTATACCAGTGTTATAGTAATCAATCTTAGGACCGTTAAGACCTGTGTTTTTAAAAGGAGAAGCTTCGATAGTGGTGTTAATGATTTGACCCGCAGAGTTTCTGTTACCAGTTGAGTAGTACCCATCTAGTCCCATCAGGTTTTCAAGAGCTCTGTAATGATACCCTTTATAGCTTCTTAAGTCAATACCAATTGAAAATCTCCAATTATCATTTTGAGTTTCTAAGTTAGAAATTGCTCCAACCCAGTCATGAGAGTTCATGGAAGCTCTTCTAATCATAACCACCCTGTTAACTCCATCATTTCTGAAACCATTTGACCCAATTTTTTGACCACTAAAATTAGACAACGCACCTGAATATGACCCTGTTAAACTTCTGTTTGTAGCGATTACTTGATCAAAATTAATTGATCCATCTGCATTTCTGGATCCTCTTCCTCTATTTAAATAATGCTCAGTGAAATCAATATTGTAAGGGTACATGTCAAGAGCTGAAGTTCTAAAGTTTCCACCTCTCGGTCCTGTTCCACCACCTCTACCAGCTGATGCATAAAAAGAAGTTGCTAGTTTAGTTCTACTACTAATTTCCCAGTCCCAGTTAACTGTTGCTAAGGGTTTGTTATAGAAGTTTCTTCTCATGGAGAACTCTTCACCATTTAAGTAACCTCCATTTGCGTTAATTCTAGGGTCAATACCATCATCACCAAAATTTTGATAATCTCTTATTGACAACCATACATCTCTTTGGTGGTGCCATTGACCAGCTCCTAAAACGGACACGTTAAAAGAGTGATCGGAACCATCTGGGGCATATCCAACCGCTAAGAAGTAAGTAGTCCCTTCTCCGCTAGTGTAATCAACATACCCATCGCCTTTCCATTTAGTAAGAAGATAAGACGAAGCCCATCCTTTATCATTTTTGCCTGTGCTGTAAGTAAAAGTAGTTTTAGAATAGCCATCATTTCCTATGAGCTGAGTAAATCTACCACCTTTATCTCTGTCAGCAGCTTTTGTAAAGATTGATACAGTTCCACCAACTGAAGGTACTGCCAATCTAGAGGCGCCTAATCCTCTTTGAATTTGAATACCTGAAGACACATCTACAAGACCTGCCCAGTTACTCCAATATACCCATCCATTTTCCATATCATTGACAGGTTGTCCATTAATAAGAAAAGAGGTATTTCTTTGGTCAAATCCTCTTAAAGTGATTCTAGAATCACCATATCCACCACCTTGTTTAGTTGCATAAACACCAGGAGTTTTGTTCATAATTTCAGGAAATTCTTGGTTTCCTACTTTCAGTGCAACTTCTGAAGGAGTGATAGTTGATACAGCTACGGGAGTTTCCCTCACTTTTGCAACGTCAATAACACCAGAAGAAACAATAATTTCACCAAGTACATTTGGTTCAGCGACAAGCTCAATAATAAGAGCACTGCCAGCAGAAACTTCTTGAGTAGCATATCCTAAAAAAGAAATTTCTAGCGTGTCGCCTGCATTTGCGTTAAGAGAGAATGTGCCGTCAAATCCTGAAACAACACCATTAGAAGTGCCTTTAACAACAATTGTTGCGCCAGGTAATGGGCCCTTAGTTTCCGAATCAACAACCTTTCCTCCAATAACATTTTGTGAGAAACCTATTGAAATCGAAAAAACCATCAATAGGGATAAGAATTGTTTAATCATAATAAAAAAGTTTGTCTAACAAAAATTGGCAAATTAAATCAGATTGATGTTATGTCTATCTTAATTTTATGAACAGTTTATATTAAAAAAAATTAATAAGAGCTTTAGTAATTTTAGGTTTTCAATTTTTTTAGAAGGGAGATAGTTGATGAATCATGATTTTTTATTTTTCCATCTTCAATTTCTGTTAATAACTTTTTAGCCATTTTTTTACCCAATTCTACACCCCATTGATCATAGCTAAATATATTCCAAATAATTCCTTCTGTGAAGATTTTATGTTCATACATCGAGATAAGTTTCCCAATTGATTCAGGGGTTAGCTTATCTATTAAAATTGTATTTGTAGGCTTATTACCATCAAATATTTTGAATGAAGGAGTTTTTTCATCACCATGACTTTTAGACTCATTAATAACTTCTTCTCTAGATTTTCCATTTAATAAGGCTTCAGTTTGTCCTATAAAATTAGAGAGGAGCTTGTTGTGGTGATCTTCGTTTTCAAACAATGATTTTTTAAAACCAATGAAGTCACACGGGATAAGTTTAGTTCCCTGATGAATTAGTTGAAAAAAGGCATGTTGGGAATTAGTGCCTGTGTTTCCCCAAATAATGTTTCCAGTTTGATACGAAACTTTTTCGCCATTTCTATCTACGCTTTTCCCATTACTTTCCATAATAGCTTGTTGTAGGTATGAAGGCAGGTGCTTTAAATACTCGGAGTAGGGAATTATAGCATGTGTTTCTGAATCATGAAAGTTATTATACCAGATACTTAACAAAGCTAATATAACAGGGATATTTTTTTCAAAAGGTTCGTTTTTAAAGTGATTATCCATCTTAAAAGCTCCTTTTAAAAGATTTTCAAAATTTTCATAACCTATAGCTAAACAAATTGAAAGACCTACTGTGCTCCATAAGGAAAATCGTCCTCCTACGTAATCATACATAGGAAAAACAAATTCAGGGGCTATTCCAAATTCTTCAATTGCACTTAAATTTGTAGATACTGCAGCAAAATGATTTTTTATATTCTCTGAGCCAAGTTCTTTACAAAGCCATGACTTTACTGTATTTGCATTTGAAAGAGTTTCTTGAGTTGTAAAAGTTTTTGAAACAACTACAAATAAAGTTGTTTCTGGATCGAGGAGTTTTATAACCTCATTCACATGATCACCATCAACATTTGAAATAAAGTGAACATTTAGAGATGTTTTATAAAACTTTAGAGCTTCAACAACCATCACGGGTCCTAAATCAGATCCACCAATGCCAATATTTACTATATCAGTAAAAGTTTTTCCGGTTGAACCTTTTAATTTACCACTCAATACTTTTTCAGTAAAATCTTTAATTTTTTTTCTATCCTCTATAACTTGATTGTAATAAGGCGTGTTATTTTTAAAACTTCTTATAGCAGTATGAAGAACTTTACGACCCTCTGTTTCATTTATTTCTAAACCATTAAATTGAGAATGAATAGCTTTGTCAAGATGACATTCTTTAGCTAAATTCAATAGCAATCCCATCACATTTTTAGAAATCATATTTTTAGAAAAATCTAAATGAAAATCTTCAAAAGAAATTGAAAAATCCTGTGCTCTATTAATATTACTATCGAAAAGAGCTTTAATATCTTCTATTTTATCAGAGTTTTCTAAGAGTTTCCACGATTTAGTTGTTGTTGGATTTATTTTTGGCAATGTCATTTTATACAAAATCTATTCAAAGTTAAGATTTGAATCAATATTATCTAATTTATATTTGATAGGTTCCATATAAGCTAGATATTTTAACCTCAATTCATCAGAGATAGGTTTTGCTTCTGGGAGCTTTTGTTTTAGAGGATCAACTTGATTTCCATTTTTCCAAAATCTATAACAAACATGTGGGCCTGATGTGTATCCAGTCATTCCAACTTCTCCAATTTTATCACCTTGCTTGACTTGTGTCCCAACTTTGAGTCCCTTTTTTCTCATGTGTAGATATTGTGTTGAATAAGTAGCGTTATGTTTAATTTTTATGTAATAACCATTTGCTTTTGTGTAACCAGATTTTTCAACTCTTCCAGATGCTGTAGCTCTAATAGGAGTTCCCACTGGAGCAGCAAAATCAGTTCCATAATGAGGTCGGACTCTTCCATAGTATGCAATCTTTCTTCTAAGGTTATATCGAGAAGAAATTCTACTAAATTGAACCGGAGATAAGAGAAACGCTCTCCTTAAATTCTTGCCATTTTCATCAAAATATTCAGTAATTCCTCTAAGTGAGTCAGTTTGATATTCAATAGCATAGAAAGGCTTTCCTCGATGCTCAAAGTATGCATTATGAACTCTGTTTAACCCAATATAAATAGAATCATCAATGAATTTTGATGTGTAAAGTATTTTAAAATTGTCTCCTTTTTCTAATCTAAAAAAATCAATATTCCATGCATAGATTTCTGAAAGCTCATTTGTAATTAAAGGACTTAATCCTAGTTCTTGCATGGTTTCTGAAAGAGAGTTTTTTATGACACCAGAGGCTTCATACTCAACAAGCTTAACTTCTTTTTGTTTTTTTTCTGCGTAGATGCTATCCCCAAGAGATACAACTAAATAATCGATTGAACTGGGTTGATATATAAAATACTCTGGCTTTCGAATTGAGTCTTTTGAATATAGAATTGTGTATGGTCTTCCTACGTTAACCCTTCTAATATCAAATACTTTTTTTACCTCATTTACAATGTTGAAAATTTTTGGATAGTAAAGGTCATTTCTTTCTAGAATCAACCCAAAGGAATCTCCTCTATCTATTGTGTCTTTCTTTACTTCATAGTTATTTAATATAAAGCCAAATTCCTCTATAATCTTTTCTTTTTTCGGTTGAATAATTTCAGGTTCAACTTTTATATCATTTCCACATGATACGAGAAAAAGCAGGATGTAAAGCTTATAAATTTTCTTAATCATTAATTACAATCTTAAATGGATTTGTTAATCCTCTAAAAGTGGTCAAATCAGCTACAATTGTTCCTACTCTCAAATTAGCTTTAACTTTAATTGGCACTCTATTGTTATCATTAGTAACCCACAACTCAAGACCTTTATTGCTTCTAAAAACCCTTCCGGCCTCCATATATGGGTTTAACTTCATACATTCAATTGTGCCAAATTTTGTTTTAAGATTTTCTATTCCCAAAAATTTCATTTTAAAAGGATAGTTTTCAGAATCAAAAAAAATATTAACGTAAATATAGTCTCCAGGATTTAATTTAGAAATATCTAAATGTTTTCTTAAATAGTAAAATGTTGAAACTATATCTTGAATATCTTCACTAACCTTAAATTCTTTTTCTTCATTTGTTAGTTTATTATGTAAAAAAGCTGTGTTAGAATCATAATCGTAAGTGGTTTCTGTATTTTTTATATACCCTCCTTCATAGATATTTCTTTTAGATTTTAATGGCTTTACTAAGTTCTTGTCAAAATAAGTTTCGTAAAGATCTTCTACTTTAAAAAAAAGCCTTGCTAATCCAGTCGTTCTTCCTATTGCACTTGCTCTAAAAACTTGTTTGTTTTCAAGTGTTTCTTCCTTTAATTCTAGCGATGCATAGCTTGCATTGAAGAAGCCATAGTAGAGTTTATATTCGAAAAACTCACCAGATTTAAAGGCATTAAAATTTTTAGAATAGAGTGTATCAATTATATTGTTTGAGAAAAGGCTCGTTGATGAAAAAAATAACAGGAATAATATTAGGAATCTATAATTTTTCAATTGTGTAAAATTAAGAAACTACTAGTTTCTCTTCAAAAACTTTAATATTAATTTAGTTTTATCTTTTCCAATTTCATCAACTAATTCTTGTGTTTCTGCATTCTGTATTCTTTCAAAAGATTTAAAACGTTTCATTAGCTTATCTTTTGATAGTGCTCCAATTCCTTTGATATTGTCAAGTTGTGATTCTAGTGAAAACTTTGATCTTCGATCTCTATGAAACCCAAGGCCAAACCTGTGGGCTTCATTTCTTATTTGCTGAATAATTTTTAAAGTTTCAGATTTTTTATTTAAGAAGAGTGGAACAGGATCATGTGGATAGTAAAGTTCTTCTAATCTTTTGGCAATTCCGAGAATAGATATTTTATTAAAAAGAGATAATTCTTTCAAACTTTTTACTGCTGAACTAAGTTGACCTTTTCCTCCGTCAATTATTATTAGATCTGGCATATCTTGATTTTCATCTAATAACCTTTTGTATCTTCTGTACACAACTTCTTCCATTGATCCAAAATCATTTTGTCCTTCAACAGTTTTTATATTGAATTTTCTATACATTTTTTTAAAAGGCTTACCATTTTTAAACACAACACACGAAGCAACATTATTAGCTCCCTGTATATTTGATATATCAAAGCATTCAATATGTCGAGGTTCACAATTTAATTTTAAATCAATCATCATTTGTTCCATAATTCTATTGGTATGTCTTTCTGGATCTACCAATTGTATTTGTTTATTTCTTTCAATTCTAAATGTTTTAGCATTTTTAATTGACAGGTCTAGTAACTTTTTATTATCACCTGATCTTGGAACTATGCACTTGAGATTAGTTTGATTAGTTAAGTTGAATTGACAAATTATTGTTTTTGAACCCGAACTATATTTTTCTCTTAAGTTAATAATTAGATGACTTAAAATCTCCTCATCACTTTCATCTAAACGCTTTTTTATTTCTTGATTATGAAACCTTATAACTCTACCGTGTGAAATTTGAAGATAATTTACAAAAGCAGATTCTGAGTCAGAAACTATGCTAAACACATCAATGTTATTTAGTTTAGAGCTTACTACAGTTGATTTATATTGGTAATTGTCTAGTAGATCAATTTTATCTTTAATTTTTTGTGCCTCCTCATACATTTCTTTATTTGAAAATTCAATCATTTTCTTTTTAAACTCCTTTTTAGATTTAGAAATATTCCCTTTAAGAATTTCTTTGATTTCAGATATACTTTTATCATAATCTTTTTTTGTTTGTTTAAGTTCACAGCCTCCCAAACAATTTCCTAAATGATACTCCAGACATACTTTATATTTTTTATCAGCAATATTTTTTTCAGAAAGATTATAACTACAATTTCTTAAAGGATATAGTTTTTTAATAATTCCCATAATTGTATTTATGGTTTTAAAATTTGTAAAAGGCCCAAAATATTGAGATCCATCTTTAATCAACTTTCTTGTAACAAAAACCCTTGGAAATGGTTCGTTTTTAATACATATCCAAGGATAAGTCTTATCATCCCTAAGCAGTATATTATATTTTGGTTGATTTTTCTTAATTAAAGAGTTTTCTAACAGTAGCGCATCAGATTCTGAAGGAACAACCGCGTGTTCTATTTTATGAATATTTTTCACAAGATTCACTGTCTTTCTAGATTTAATATTTTTTTGAAAATAGGAGGAAACTCTTTTCTTAAGGTTTTTAGCTTTACCTACATAAATAATTGTCTGATCTTTATTAATAAATTGGTATACACCAGGTTTTTCTGGAATGGTTTTTAAAATAATTTCCTTTGAAATAGACACTTAACTAAAATAATTATTTATTTGCATTATATGCTTAGCAAAATCGAAGCCAGAGAAAAGTATAAAAATCTGAGAAAACAATTATCCGAATCAGAAATACTAGACATGAGTGTTAAAATTGCAAATAACATCTTGAAGTTTAAAATCTGGGAATTACAAACTTTTCATCTTTTTATGACTGTAAGTGAAAATAAAGAGGTGGATACCAAACCAATTTTCGATTTATTAATAGGTAAGGGAAAAGAAATTATTATCCCAAAAATAAACATAAATAGCAATACTTTAGATTCATACATTTTTGATGAAAAAACTGTATTTAATATTAGTAATTTTGGAATCCCAGAACCTAAAAATGGCATATTATTTTATGGAAAAATCGATGTTGTAATCCTACCTCTTCTTGCCTATGACTTAGATGGAAATAGGATTGGATATGGCAAAGGTTTTTATGATAAGTTTATTAGTAATCTAAAATCAGAACCGTTAAAAATTGGTGTTTCATATTTTTCACCTGAGAAAAGTTTAGAATTTAATAATCATGATATCAATCTAGATTACTGCATTACACCAAATAAAATATTTAGTTTTTCGAAAAAATCTTATTATTAAAGATAATCATTAGGAAAATCCCTATTGAAATTGATGAATCGGCAATATTAAAAACAGGTTCGAAAAAAGTAAAATCATTTCCACCAATTGATGGGATCCAATCAGGCCAAGTCCATGTAAAAAGAGGGAACTGGAACATATCAACAACATTTCCAAAAAACAAACTTTCGTATCCATTCCCAGGTGATAAAGTTGCAACTTCAAAATAGCTTTCTGTAAATAAATATCCATAAAATACGGAATCTATTACGTTCCCAGTGGCACCTGCAAGAATTAATGCTAAAGAAATTTTCAATATTGAATTTGCCCCTTCTTTTATTGATTTTTTGAGCCAATAAAAGATGAACCCAATTGCAATAATCCTAAATAGAGTTAAGAATAGTTTTGCAAATTTATCATCAATAAAGGGTATAAAATCATTGAGCTTCGCTCCCCAAGCCATGCCTCTATTTTCAATAAAAAGTAACCTGAACCATCCATAATCTAAAATAGCAGAATCACCATAAAATGTTAGTGAATAGTTGAGTTTTATATATACTTTTAGAATTTGATCAGCTAGGATTATTCCAAAAACAATTAAAAAGTATTTTGAAAGATTTAACTTTTTAATTCTCATTAATATTTATTCTAAATAAATAAATCAGCATTGATGAGAATTAAGACATTTTATTTTTAGCCTCTATACTTAAAGTTGCGTGTGGCACTAGTTCAAGTCTTTGTTTTGAAATCAACTTACCAGTAATTCTACATATACCATAAGTTTTATTTTCTATTCTTATTAAAGCATTTTTCAAATCTCTTATAAACTTTTCTTGTCTTATTGCTAACTGTGTATTGGCTTCTTTTGACATAGTTTGAGACCCTTCTTCAAATGCTTTGAAAGTGGGAGCTGTATCTTCAGTTCCATTGTTGCCATCATTCATGTATGCACTTCTTATCAATTCTAGATCTCTCTGTGCTTTTGAAATTTTTTCTGCAATTATTATTCTAAAAGATTCTAAATCTTTATCAGAATACCTAACCACCAAGTCATCTTTTTCCATTTTCAATTAGTTTTATAAATTTTAGCTTTTATGCTAATGTTATCAAATTCAATTATCGATTTTGAATCAAGATCTTGCTTAAAAATCAAGTCTATTGCTAGAGTTTCATTTTTTACATAATCAAGATTCTCAAAAATAGCTTTTTCAACTAAATTATTGTTTTCTAGTTCAATAATTATTTTATCACTAACATTAAATTCTGAATCTTTTCTTAAATTTTGTATTCTATTCACTATTTCTCTGCACATCCCTTCATTTTTTAATGATTCATCAATATTTGTATCTAAAGCAATAGTTTTCCCATTTTCAGAGGCAACTAACCAACCTTCAATATCTTCAAAATAAATTTCAACATCCTTTGATGTTAATGTAAATTCTTCCTTCCCATTCTCAATTGTTACATTAATTAAATTCGACAACTTTTCAATTTGTTCATTGTTTAAATTATTAATTAATCCAACAACAGTTTTCATTGTTTTACCATATTTTGGTCCTAATAATTTAAAGTTTGGTTTAGCTTTTTTTACTAATATTTCAGAGGAATCTGTGATTAATTCAATTGCTTTAACATTAATTTCTGATTTTATAAATTCTGAAATTTCTTCAAGAACATTTTTTTCTTCTTCATTTTTAAAAGGAACTAAAATTTTAGGTAAAGGTTGACGAACCTTAATTTTTTCTTTCTTCCTAAGTGATAATGCTAAAGAGCAAATGTCTTGAGATAATCTAATTTTATTTTCCAATTCAACATCGATAAGTTCATTGTAATGTTTTGGAAAATCAAACAAATGAACTGAACCAGCCTCCTTGTTTAAATCTTGAAAGAGGTTGTCCATATAAAATGGACTAATTGGAGATGAAATTATTGAAATTTTACTCAAGCATTCATGTAAAGTTTGGTACGCTGAAAGCTTATCTTCATTATATTCTCCCTTCCAAAATCTTCTTCTGGAAAGCCTGACGTACCAATTGCTTAAGTTATCTTGAACGAAGTTTGAAATTAATCTTGCGGATTTAGTGGGCTCGTAGTTTTCATACGATTTTTCTACTTCAGCAATTAAAGAGTTAAGCTCAGAAAGTATCCACCTATCCAGCTCGTGTCTTTTTGAGTAAGGAATTGATTTCTCATTTACATTAAATCCATCAATATTTGCATACAGACTAAAAAAGGAGTAAATGTTATGAATAGTGCCAAAAAATTTTCTTTTTACTTCTTCAATTCCGCTGATATCAAATTTTAAATTATCCCATGGGTTAGAATTAGAAATCATATACCATCTTGTAGCATCAGGCCCATAATTATCTAATGTCTCAAACGGATCAACTGCATTTCCTAATCTTTTAGACATTTTTTGGCCATTTTTATCTAATACAAGTCCATTTGAAATAACATTTTTATAGGCATTGGTATTAAAAATCAGAGAACTAATTACGTGAAGTGTATAAAACCACCCACGTGTTTGATCTACACCTTCAGCAATATAATCAGCTGGAAAATATTTTCTAGTATCAATAAAATCTTTATTTTCAAAAGGATAATGCCATTGAGCATATGGCATTGCTCCCGAATCAAACCAAACATCAATCAAATCACTTTCTCTAATCATTTTTTCTCCCTTTGATGAACATAAAACTATAGAATCTACTATATGTTTGTGTAAATCTATTTTTTCATAGTTTTCATCACTCATGTCTTCAACTTTAAATCCATCAAATGGATTTGTAGACATGAATCCTTTTTCAATTGAGTATTCAATTTCATCAATTAAATCCTTTACAGATCCAATAATTTTTTGTTCACTACCGTTTTCAGTAGTCCATATAGGAAGAGGAATACCCCAAAACCTTGATCTTGATAAATTCCAATCATTGGCATTTTGTAGCCAATTACCAAATCTGCCTTCTCCTGTTGCCTTTGGCTTCCAATTAATCTTGGAATTATTTTTAATTAATGATTCTCTCTTCTTGGTCACTTTTACAAACCATGAATTTAAAGGATAATATAGAATTGGTTTGTCAGTCCTCCAGCAGTTGGGATAACTATGGGTATATTTTTCAACTCTAAATGCTTTGTTTTGTTCTTTAAGTTTTATAGAAATTTCAACATCAACTGATTTTTCAGGAACATCTTCATTAGAATAGTATTCATTTTTAACATATTTTCCTCCGATCTCATCTAGACTATCAATAAATTTTCCTTGAAAATCAACAAGGGGGACTAAATCTTTGTTCTTATTATAAATGAGCATTGGAGGGACTTCTGGAACAGCATTTTTTGCTGCTATTGCATCGTCAGCACCAAAAGTAGGTGCAGTATGAACTACACCAGTACCATCTTCTGTAGTTACGAAATCACCAGAAATTACTCTAAATGCATTTTCCGGATTTATTGCAGGTTTGGGTGCATTTTCCCATAATTGATGATATTTAATTCCAACTAATTCTTTTCCGATAATATCTTCACATACCAAGTAAGGTATATTTTTAATTGAGTCAAAATGAAGATTATCTTCATTTTCAACCTCAATAAAATTTCCTTTAAAAACTTTTGGAACTAAATCTTTGGCAAGAATTACATTAATGGGTTTGTGAGTGTATAGATTGAACGTTCTTATCAGCACATAATTAATTTTTTTACCAACCGTTAGAGCGGTATTAGATGGTAATGTCCATGGAGTAGTTGTCCAAGCTAAAATATGAACCTTAGAATACTTTTTGAGTTTTTCAGGTAACGACTCTTTGACACATTCAAATTGTGCAGTGACAGAGGTATCTGTTATGTCTTGATATGTACCAGGCTGATTAAGTTCATGAGAGCTCAAGCCAGTACCAGCTTTTGGTGAATATGGCTGAATACTATAACCCTTATATATTAACCCATCATGGTAAAGTTTTTTTAAAAGCCACCATACAGATTCAATGTACTTTGATTTGTAGGTAATGTAAGGATTGTCCATATCAACCCAATAACCTATACGTTCAGTTAATTCATTCCAAATATCAGTATATTTCATTACGGCTTTTTTACAAGCAGCATTGTATTCTTCAATACTAATTTTTGATCCTATATCTTCTTTGGAAATTTGTAGTTCTTTCTCAACCCCAAGTTCTACAGGGAGTCCATGAGTGTCCCATCCTGCTTTTCTTTCAACTTTAAATCCTTTTAATGTTTTATATCTACAAAAAATATCTTTGATGGCTCTTGCCATTACATGATGTATACCTGGCATACCATTGGCAGAAGGTGGCCCTTCATAAAAAACAAAATCTTTTGAATCTTTTCTAGTTGATATACTTTTTTCAAAAGTATTATCAGCCTTCCAGTATTCTAATATTTCATTAGAAATCTGTACTAGATTCAAATTTTTATATTCTTTAAAAGACATTTACTTCAAAAATGCGAATTTACTTAATTTTAATAGAAATAGCGGATAGAAATGTGCTAATCGAAACTCAATTTTAAGTTTAGAGATCTTCCGGGTGATGAAATGCCAGATGCAAATTCACGATAATGAATATCAAAAATATTGTCTAAAAATATTTGTAAATATGTTTTTGAATTGATTGTTATGAAAGAGGATAGCTGAAATATACCCCATTTCGGCATTCCCCCATAAATAGGATTCCCATTTTCATCTGTTGAGATTATTGGAGTTTCATCAATACTGTCTTCACCTCCTAAACTATATTTATCTGGGGCTTTCCTTCTAGAAAACTTGTATGAAAGCTGTAACTGATAATTGCTTTTAGTAAAATTAAGTTTAAAATTTCCATAAAAAGGCGGTATTGAGGGCAATGCAAGCCCTTGATTTTTTATGTTGCCTTCAGTAAATGAAAGACTACCTGTAAACTTAAATTCTTTAGAAATGAGTTGAGAAAAATCAAAATTCATCCCATAAATATCTGATATGCCTAAATTGAAATTACTCATTGTTAACAATTCATCTCCGTTGAAGATAATTGTAGAGGGATTTTCTGTAGATTTTTCTTCAAAATCATAAAATATATTTCTTCCAATTGTTTCATTTAATCGAGTGTAGAATAAATTAATGGAATAATTAAAGTTTCTCTCATATTTAGATAATCCAAAATCAATACTAATAGCATTTTCGGGTTTAATATTTGAGTTAGGGACGGTTAGAATACCTCCATTTTCTCTAATTTTTCCTATATCATCAATGTTAGGGGCTCTAAACCCTTTAGAAATATTTAATGAAAATTTATTGAAATTATTTATTTGATGAGATAATCCTAATGTGTAAGTCAGTGATGAATTAATCAGTTTAAAATCTTCAAATTGATTAAAAAATTCATTTAAGTTTAAACTTCCACCATTTGAAATACTATTCCACCCTGCTTCTACAAATATTCTTGAAAATCTTGAACCCGCATTTAAGTAGGTTTTTTTTGAAATCATTCTTTTTATATTAAAGTATGCGGCTGTTGAGCTATAGGTGCTTCCATTATCAGGGTGCCTACTTATTCCAGGGGATTTTACTCTGTCAATAATATCATTATTTGAAACAGAAAGTGTAAGGTTTTTTCCAATTGATTCAAGATTGTTTTTTGTTGTTTCAATTCCATAGGAAATAAAGTTCTTGGGAGTTATATTTTTAGAAAAATCAGCATTTATTGAAAATATATCCAGTTTTTCTTCTTGAGATCTTAGTTCTAGAGAATTAAATTTTCTGCTATTTCTTGACTCATTAATATATTGATAAGACAAAATAATTGAACCTTTATCAAAAAGAGTTTTGGTTGTTAAGTTGTAATTAATAGAGCCAAGTAGCCTTTTTTGAGGTCCATAGTACCATTGAGCGTATTTTAAATTATTAACTGGAGCAGGTTCACTTAGTTTATCAAATCTTGAGATATTAGAAGATTCTGAAAATTGAAAATTCACTATCAGATTAGAATTTTCACTAGTTTTTAAATTAAATTTTTGAAGAAAATCTTTTTGTTTATAAGAAGTGTTTTTTTGAACTGAAGTATTTGAATTAATTGACGCATTTTCAAAATATTTTGAGACACTGTTTCTACTATAATATTTTACAAGTCCCCAATCTTTAAATCCATGTCTTCTGTTTTTACCCATGATCACATCTCCATAAAATGACCTAGTAAAACTTGTAAATGAAGACCATTTTTTGTTTGAAAACTCTAAATTGTAGGTGTTGATTTTTGATTTATCTGTTACATTGTATGAGACAGATTTATAATAGTTTATTGATTTTTCATTACTAAATTTTGGCGTCTTAGTATAAAAATGAACTACACCACCCAAAGCATCGGACCCATAAGCGACTGAAGAAGGACCATATATCAACTCAGTTCTTTCTAGTGAGTTTTGATCTACTGTTATAGAGTTTTGTAGATGACCCGATCTATAAATAGCATTATTCATTCTAACTCCATCAACAACAAGCAAAATCCTATTAGCTTCAAACCCCCTGATAACAGGACTTCCACCACCTGCCTGAGTTTTTTGAACATGTACTCCACCAGCTTGATAAAGCAAATCTGCTGTTGTTTTAGGGGCTTCAAGTTTTAGAGAAGAGGGATCAATCACAGAAACTTTTCTAGAAATCGATTTTACATCTTGACTATTTCTTGAGACTGAAAGAACAATGCCAGGTAAATTATAGGATTTTACCAATAGGAATATTTTTTTAGCAACTTTTAATTCACTTAAGTTTATTGACTTTTCATTATAAGAAATATGGCTAAATGTAATGATGTCCTTTCTATTAAAATCATCTAATGAGACAAGCCCATCAAGATTGGTAATGGCCCTTTTTGATTTATCTGAATTATATAAAAGAACATTTGGAATTCCATCACCAGAATTTTTATCAATCACACTTATGGTTTGTGAATTCAGACTGATAAAACAGATTGAGAAAATTATAATTAATATATATTTAGGAAAAAAGTTCATTTAATATCTCTAATGATTTTGGAGTTTTAAATCCAGGTAGATGAATTATATAATATTTTAACATCAAATCTATCATTTCCCTTCTTTTTACTACGTTATATAATATATCATTAGAATAATCAAATTGTGTGCCTAGTATCAGGGAGAGATCATTTGTAGCTTGTCCTGATACACAAGTTGTTGAATCTTGATTCTCACTAAAACAGCCATTTTCTAAATCAAAAAATAAATGATTGTTAATGTTTTTTTCTGGATGAATGCCTAAAAATTTAGTTATATAAATCATAAAAAGAACATGAAAACTTGAATAATTTTCAGATTTCTCAAACCATTCAAAACTATTCTTTAAAAAATCAAAAAGTTTTGTATCAGCGTTATGATTTTTTAGAATCATTGAAAGAATTTCAGAAAGAAAAACTGCAATATTAAACTTAATTACGTCTGAATTAATTGAATTGTAAGTTGATAAAATTTTGATATTTTTTAAAAATGAAAGTTCATTTTCTTTAATATTTCCACTTTCAACTTCAACTAAGTTTAGCCTTTGAAAATGACCTAATTTAAATTTGCTTTTTTTCTTCGACCTAACACCTTTAACGATGTGAGATGAATATCCATATAATAATGAATAACAGTTTATAATTATGCTTGTTTCAGAATATTTGGTAAAGTTTAATATAATTGATTGAGATGAAACATTACCCATACTTATTTTAGACTACACCTTGAGCAAGCATTGCATCAGCAACTTTTATGAATGCTGAAATATTAGCTCCTTTATTATAATCAACAAAATCTTTTCCTTTACCATATTCTAAACATGATTTGTGAATATTAATCATAATTTCTTTTAGTTTTTGATCTACTTCTTCTCTAGTCCAAGAATAACGCAATGAATTTTGTGCCATTTCAAGGCCTGAGACAGCAACGCCCCCAGCATTTGAAGCTTTTCCTGGAGCATATAAAATTTTATTGAGTTTAAATTGTTTTATAGCTCCTGGTTCGCATGGCATATTTGCTCCTTCTGCAACACATTTACACCCATTTTTAATTAATAATTTTGCATCACTTTCTGAAACTTCATTTTGAGTGGCGCATGGTAAAGCAACATCACATTCTAGAGACCATGGCCTCTTGCCTTTTTCAAATTTAGCCTTTGGATATTTTTTTACATACTCACTAATTCTTCCTCTTTTATTGTTTTTTAAATCCATTATAAAAGAAAGTTTTTCTTCATCTATACCTTCTTTATCATGAATGAAACCAGAAGAATCTGACATAGAGATAACTTTTGCTCCTAAATGAATACATTTTTCAGCAGCATATTGAGCAACATTACCTGACCCAGAAATTGCAACTGTTTTGCCTTTAATGGATTTACCTTCATGGTTGAACATGTCTTCAGCAAAATAAACTGCACCATAACCTGTAGCTTCAGGCCTTATAAGTGATCCTCCCCATGAAACTCCTTTCCCAGTTAAAACTCCGGTGAATTCATTTTTTAATCTTTTATATTGTCCAAACATGTATCCTATTTCTCTACCTCCTACACCTATGTCACCAGCTGGAATATCAGTATTAGGACCAATGTGTCTAAATAACTCCGTCATAAAACTTTGACAAAATCTCATTACTTCACCGTCTGACTTATCTCTAGGGTCAAAATCAGCTCCACCTTTTCCTCCACCCATAGGAAGAGTTGTTAAGCTATTTTTAAATACTTGCTCAAATGCTAAAAATTTTAAAATACTAAGGTTTACACTTGGGTGAAATCTTAAACCACCTTTGTATGGGCCGATTGCTGAATTCATTTCAACTCTGTAGCCTCTGTTCACTTGAATTTCTCCCTTGTCATCAATCCAATTCACTCTAAACATAATTACCCTTTCCGGTTCGCACATCCTCATAAGAATGTTTTTACCATGATATATATCCTGACTTACGATATATGGAATTAAGTCCTCAGACACTTCCCTAACTGCTTGCATAAATTCAGGTTCGTGCGAGTTTCTTTTGTCAATTTCCTTTAGGAAATCAGAAATTATCTTATTCATACTTAGTTGTTTAATACAAATAAAATTAAGTATAATTAATTAATTGCTTGCTTTAAATCATTGATTAAATCTTCGTGATCTTCAATACCCACACTAAGCCGAATCAAAGAGTCAATAACACCAGTTTTTTCTCTTAATTCACTCGGAATTGAAGCATGTGTCATTGAAGCAGGATGATTAGCTAAACTTTCAACACCACCCAAGGATTCAGCAAGTGTAAAGACTTTCAACTTGCTAGTTATTTCTTGAACCGACTTAAAATCTCCATCTTTTGTTGTAAATGAAACCATACCTCCAAAATCTTTCATTTGAGATTTTGCAAGTTGATGATTCGGATGAGATTCAATTCCAGGCCAATACAACTTATCTATTCTGTCATGATTTGAGAGAAATTCTACAATCTTTTTTGCATTATAGCAATGTCTTTCCATTCTTACATGCAGTGTTTTTATTCCTCTTAACGTTAAAAATGAGTCCATTGGTCCACATGTTGCTCCTGTGGAGTTTTGTAAGAAATATAATTTATCAGCTAGTTCAGAATCTTTTACAACAAGAGCTCCCAAAATAACATCACTGTGACCTGCTAAATATTTTGTTGCTGAATGCATTACAATATCGGCTCCTAAATCAAGAGGTTTTTGTAAATAAGGTGTTGCAAAAGTATTATCTACAGCTAGTAATATTTTATGTTTATTAGATAGTTTTGAAATTGATTTAATATCAATTAAGTTCATCATCGGGTTTGTTGGTGTTTCAACCCAAATCATTTTAGTTTTATCTGTTATTAACTCAGAAACTTGATTAATATCTTGTAAGTCAGAAAAAATAAAATTTAATCCAAACTTTTTAAAAACCTTATCAAAAAGTCTGTATGAACCTCCATATAAATCATTTGTCGAAATAATTTCATCTCCAGGCTCAAACAGTTTTAAAACAGCATCAATTGCTGCTAGTCCTGAGCTAAATGCTAAACCATGTTTGCCGTTTTCAATACTAGCTATGGAATTTTCTAAAGCAGTCCTGGTTGGATTGTGAGTTCTACTGTACTCGTAACCTTGGTGCTCTCCAGGTTTAGTTTGAGCATATGTTGAGGTTTGGTAAATAGGAGGCATAACGGCTCCATAGCCTTTCTCTTTTATTTGACCTCCGTGAATAACCTTTGTGTTAAATTTCATTATTCAACAATGAATTCGCCTCTCATCACTTGATAATGACCTGGAAATGTACAAATGAATATATATTTTCCTGGCCCAGGTGCTTCAAATGTTATTGTGTCACTTTCACCACCACCAATCATTCTTGTATATGCATATGTTTCATCACCTTCTGGGATATATTCAGAATCTTTTGATGCCATGGCTCTTCGAGCAAAATCATCAACGTCCGTTGTTTCCTTTAACAACACAAAATTGTGACCCATAAATTCTTTAGCAATCTTTCCTGTATGATTTAATGTTAGAGTAACAGATTCACCTGATTTCACATTAATTATAGATCTATCAAAAAGCATTTGATCATTTGAGTTTATTACTACCTCGTTAGATGATGATGTTGTTTGTTCAGTTGGTGTTTCTTGAACTCTCTTGTAAGAAAATTTTTCTTTCTTTGGCTCATTATCACATCCGATAAATAGAGTTAATAGAGTAATTAGAGTGAGTGTCTTTTTCATTTTAACAGTGTTTATATTTCAAATTTACAATTCATTAAATCAATAATTGACTTTTAAAGCTTCAAAATTAAATTTATATTTAAATAAACAACTATCATGAAAAGAAGAAATTTTCTATCAACAGCTGCAACTGCTGGTTTTGCTACAGCACTTTTCCCAAACTGTAATTTTATGACTAACACAAAAGAAAATGAATTAAAAATCTCACTAGCTCAATGGTCTCTTAACAAGGCTATTTTTGGAAAAAAGTTAGATCCTATGGACTTTGCTCAGAAAACTAGAAGTTTTGATATTAATGGAGTTGAATACGTTTCTTCGTTTTACTCTCATCATTCCGACTTGCTTCAAAAATTTTCTATGAATGAATTAGCACATGAGTTGCTGATGAGATCTACTGATCATGGAATTGATAATGTTTTGATTATGATTGATGCTCAAGGAGATCTAGCGTCTTCTGATGATAGTTCGAGAGAATCTGCAATTGAAAATCATAAAAAATGGATTGATTTTGCCGCAGGAATCGGTTGTGAAACTTTAAGACTAAATCTTAGTGGAGAAAATGAATTAGAAAAATGGACAGAAAATTCTGTAAAGTCATTAACAACTTTGGCTAATTACGATAAAACAATAAACATCACAGTTGAAAATCATGGGGGATTATCATCTAATGGAGCTTATCTCTCTAATGTCATGAAATTAGTAAACATTGAAAATTGTGGTACTTTACCAGATTTTGGAAACTTTTGTATCAATGGAAGCCCTGTTGGTGTTTGTGAAGAATGGTATGACAAATACCAAGGTGTTGAAGAATTAATGCCTTACGCTCATGCAGTAAGTGCAAAATCATATGATTTTGATGAACAAGGAAATGAAACCACAATTGATTATAAAAGAATGATGGATATTGTGAAAAATGCTGGTTACAAAGGGTATGTGGGAATTGAATATGAAGGAAATAGAATGAGTGAAGATGAAGGGATTTTAGCTACTAAGAACCTTCTAGAAAAACTGATTTAATTATGAAAACAATAAAAGGTCCTGCGATATTTTTAGCTCAATTCTGTGGAGATGAAAAACCATTTAATAATTTAAAAGATATAGCTAAGTGGGCTAGCGGCTTAGGATACAAAGCAGTTCAAATTCCTACATGGGATAAAAGAATATTTGATCTTGACAAAGCAGGTTCAAGTAAAGATTATTGTGACGAAGTCAAAGGGACTTTAAAAAATGAGGGACTTGAAATTAGTGAGTTATCAACTCATCTTCAAGGCCAGCTTGTTGCAAGTCATTCAGCATATGATTTAATGTTCGATGTTTTTGCACCTGAAAATGTTCATGGCAATGTTAAGGAAAGAACAAAGTGGGCAGTTGATCAAATGATAAAAGCAATAGATGCCAGTAATCATTTAGGAATTACCCCAATGGCTTCATTCTCTGGAGCTCTTTTATTTCACACATTTTATCCTTGGCCTCAACGACCTGTAGGCTTAGTTGAAGAAGGGTTTAAAGAATTAGCAAAAAGATGGAAACCAATTCTTGATCATGCTGATTCAAAGAATGTTGACATTTGTTATGAAATTCATCCAGGTGAAGATCTTCACGATGGTGTAACTTTTGAGAGATTTCTAGAGGCTTCTAATAATCATAATAGAGCTAAAATATTGTATGATCCAAGTCACTTTGTTTTACAACAACTGGATTATTTACAATTCATTGATTTGTATAAAGATCATATTAAAATGTTCCATGTTAAAGACGCAGAGTTTAATCCAACAGGAAAAGCTGGTGTTTATGGTGGGTATTTAGACTGGAAAGATAGACCAGGAAGATTTAGATCGCCTGGTGATGGTCAAGTAGATTTTAAATCTATCTTTTCTAAACTTAGTCAATATGGATTTGATGGATGGGCAGTTTTAGAGTGGGAGTGTTGTATAAAAAGCCCTGAACAAGGCGCTCGTGAAGGCTCAAAGTTCATTGCAGATCATATAATTGAGGTGACAGAAAAATCATTTGATGATTTTGCAGGAGCAGATATTGATAAACAACAAATCAAAAAAATACTTGGATTATGAGAAATCAACTAACAATATTATTCGCATTCATTTTTATTGCATGTAATGGGCAATCTTCAAAAGAAACTGAATTATGGGAACCTGTTCCAAAAGAAGTTTATTCAAAGACAGATTCAGCTCCGCCAACCGATGCAATTATCCTATTTGATGGAAAAGATTTATCAAATTGGAAAGCTAGATGGTCTGAAAAAGAATCTCAATGGCAAGTAAATGATGATGGCTCTGTAACAGTTGTATTTGATGGAACTGGAGGAATTCAGACAAAAGAAAATTTTGGATCTGTTCAATTGCACATTGAATGGAAAACAAGTGAGGACACAAGTCAAAAAAACCAAAGTAGATCAAATAGTGGAGTTTTTTTACAAGGCAGATATGAGATTCAAATCCTAGATAACTATAAAGCTCCAACCTATGTAAATGGACAGGCTGGATCTGTTTATAAACAACACATTCCATTAGTTAATGCTTCAAGAAAGCCTGGGGAATGGCAATCTTATGATATTATTTTTGACGCTCCTGAATTTGATGAAGAAGGAAATAATATTAAACCAGCTTATTTTACTGTATTTCACAATGGGGTATTGATTCAAAACCATGTTGAAGTTTATGGAACTACAACAAATATTGGTGAGCCAAAATATGAAGCTCATGGTGATGGACCGATATACCTTCAAAATCATTGTTGCTCACAAGTTTCATTTAGAAATATATGGTTGAGAAAACTTTAAAATTTTA
>JAYOKR010000006.1:0-83074 GCA_038119895.1 Flavobacteriaceae bacterium | reverse complement strand
TCATCACCTCCACCACCTCCACAAGAAGCAATAAATAAGGTTACAAATAAGTAAACTAATCTTTTCATTGTTTAAATATACTTAAACCATAAAAAATTATTTTATTCTAGATTTCAAGATATTAACAACGTTTTCAAAATTAAATTTTTTGTATTTCAGAAGAATTAGAAAATGAAAAAACAGATCTGCAGATTCGTTCAAGAATCTTGATTCATCAGTGTTTTTTGCCTCTATTATTGTTTCAGTAGCTTCTTCTCCAACTTTTTGAGCAATTTTATCAATTCCTTTAGAAACTAAATTTGAGATATAGCTTTTTTTATCTGAGTTTAGGATTCTATAATCAATAAGATCTTGTATATAATCAATGTAGTTTAATTCATTCTTTTCTCCCCAACATGTATCATCGCCTTTATGGCACGTTGGACCCTGAGGTTTTACTTTTATTAGTATAGAATCATTATCACAATCTGGTTTCAGAGAAATCAGATTTAAAAAATTACCACTTTCTTCGCCTTTCATCCAAATTCTATTTTTAGATCTGCTGAAAAAATGAACTTTTTTTGATTCTAAAGTCAAATCGAGAGCTTCTTTGTTCATATAACCAAGCATTAAAACATTTTTAGTTTCTTCGTCTTGAATTATTGCTGGAACTAATCCAACAATGTTTTTATCAAAATCTATTTTCATATTCTTACTTTAATATTATTATTAATTAATACACTTTTTAGTTCATTTATTTCAATTTCTTGAAAGTGAAACACACTCGCTGCAAGAGCTGCATCTGCTTTACCATGATTAAATACATCTACAAAGTCTTCAACTTTTCCTGCTCCCCCTGATGCAATTAAAGGTATTGTTAAAATTTCTGACAATTCTGAAAGAATATCATTGGCAAAACCATTCTTTGTACCATCATGATCCATAGAAGTAAATAAAATTTCACCAGCTCCTCTGTCCTGTACCTCTAAAGCCCAATCTTTTAATTTTATCTTAGTTCTTTCTTTACCTCCAACTAAATACACATACCAATTATCTTCAATTTTCTTTGCATCAATAGCAACTACTACACATTGATTTCCGTATCTAGAAGAAACCTCATTAATTAAATTTGGGGTTTTAACAGCTTGAGTATTTATTGTAATCTTATCTGCTCCACTCAATAGTAATGACGCTACATCATCAATATTTCTAATACCACCTCCAACTGTAAAGGGAATATTTATGTTTTCAGAAATTTTTTCAGCAAGTGAGGATAAGGTTTTTCTTTTGTCTTTAGTCGCAGTTATATCTAAGAAAACGAGCTCATCTGCACCTTTTTCAGAATATAATCTAGCAAGTTCAATTGGATCACCAGCATCAACTAAGTTTTTAAAATTAACTCCCTTAACAGTTCTATTATTGTCAATGTCTAAACACGGGATTATTCTTTTAGCTACCATATTTTATTATTGCACTTTTAAGATTAATTGTCTTTTCATAAAGAGCTTTTCCAGTAATTGCTCCATAACAACCAATTTTTGCTAATTTTTGAAAGTCATTCTCATCAGAAATGCCACCACTAGCTATCAGTTTAAGTTTTGGAAATAGTTTTAAAATTTTTGTATAAGTTTCATTTGAAGGACCTTTCATTACACCATCTTTTGAGATGTCAGTAGCAATAACATATCTTAAACCTAAATCATAGAATTCTGAAATAAAATCAAATAAGTCAATTCCAGTTTGAGTTATCCAACCATTTATCTTAATTGTATTATCAAGAAAATCCGCTCCCAATATGATTTTTTCACTACCGTATTTTAATAAAGATTTAATAACAATTTCTTTATCTTTTACAGCTAAACTTCCAACAGTTATTTGGTTAACTCCTAAATCAAAAGCAAATGAAATATCATTTTCAGACTTAATACCACCACCAAAATCTACCTTCAATTTTGTTTTACTACATATATCTTTAACCACTTTATAATTGATAATTTTATTTGACTTAGCACCTTCCAAATCAACTAAATGAAGAAATTTTGCACCTTCTAATTCAAAACACTGAGCTACATCTACTGGGCTGTTTGAATATTCAGTTTTTAAATTATAATCTCCTTTGTATAATCTTACACATTTACCATCATAAATATCAATAGCAGGAATAATCTTCATAACTCTAAAAAGTTTTTAATGATAGTTTCACCTGTTAAACCACTTTTTTCAGGATGAAATTGAGTTCCATAAAAATTATCTTTTTTTATAGCTGAAGAATATTCAATACCATACTTGGTTGTTGCTATTGTAAACTTCGATAATGGAACATAATAACTGTGAACCATGTATATAAAATCATTCTCATTTGTGTCACTAAAAATTTTTGAATCTAAATCATAAATATTATTCCAACCAATTTGAGGTACTTTTTCTTTTTCAGAATCAAATTTTAATACATCTAAATCAATTATTCCAAGGCAATCAGTGTTTCCTTCTTCAGTAGAATTACATAAAAGCTGCATACCTAAACAAATTCCCAAAAGCGGTTGTTTTATATCAATTATAACCTTATCCAAACCTTTAGATTTTAATTTATTCATTGCATATGCTGCATCTCCAACCCCAGGAAATATGACTTTTTCAGAATTTAATATTTTGTTATAATCAGAGGTATATTCATGTGATAATCCAAATCTATTAAGGCAATGCTGGATGCTCTTAATATTACCAACCCCGTAATCTACTATTGCTATACTCATTTAAATAATACCTTTTGTGGTAGGAAGAATCATATTCGATTTATCCATTTTAACTGCTGATTTAACTGATTTTGCAAATGCCTTAAAAATAGATTCAATTTTATGATGTTCATTTTTACCGTAAGCTTTTATATTTATGTTAGCTTTTGATGAATCTGAAAAAGATTTAAAAAAATGAAAAAACATTTCAGTTGGTACATCTCCTATTTTCTCTCTTTTAAACTCAACATCCCACTCTATCCAATTCCTTCCACCAAAATCAACAAGACACTGTGCAACACAATCATCCATTGGTAGAGCAAAACCATACCTATTAGTCCCAACCTTATTTGAAAGGAGAGAATTAAATGCTTCACCTAACAAAATAGCGGTATCCTCAATTGTATGATGCTCATCAACATTTAAATCTCCATCAACTTTTAATTGTATGTCAATCAATGAATGTTTGGATAATTGATCCAGCATGTGATCAAAAAATGACAATCCAGTTTTTATGTCACTTATTCCTGTTCCATCTAAATTCATAGAAAGTGTTATATCAGTTTCATTAGTTTTTCTTGTAAAGATTGATTTTCTATCTAATCCTTTAAGAAATTCATATATCTCCTTCCAGTTAGTAGATTTAAACGATGTTTTAATTTTTGAACCTGCATTAGAAAAATAAATTGACTTGCATCCAATATTATTAGCAAATATCAAGTCAGTTTCTCGATCTCCAATTACAAAAGATGAATTTAAATCAATATTTTCATCATTCATATACCTTTGAACTAATAATGTTCCAGGTTTTCTTGAGGGAAGATTCTGGTTTTCAAAGCTATTGTCAATAAGAATATCAATGAAATTAATATTCTCATTTTTAAAAGAATCAACTATAAAGTTTTGAATCGGCCAAAATGTTTCCTGAGGAAAAGAATTAGTACCTAAACCATCTTGATTGGTAGCCATTACTAAATCATATCCAAGTTCATTGTTGATTTTTTCAAGATATTTAAAAACACCAGGAATAAACAATAGTTTACTAAAATCATCAACCTGTTGATCAATTTTTGGCTCATCTATAATTGTTCCATCTCGATCTAAAAAAATAACTTTTTTCATATTCGTTTTAATACATTAATTAATAAATTATTCTGATTTGGAGTTCCAACTGTAATCCTCAAACATTCTTCACATCCTTTTATTTGTGATCTGTTTCTTACTACAATACCATTCTTTAACAAATGTTTATATACTTTATTCGCATTGTCAACCTTAACTAATAAAAAATTTGAATCAGAAGGATATACTTTTTTTATAAATGGAAGATCTTCTAAACTTTTTTGAAGTTTATTTCTTTCAAGTATTGTTTCTTTTATTTGTGACTTATCGAGATAACTAGAAGCAATATTCTCAATAGCTTTTTTCTCTGTTAATGAATTAACATTATAAGGAGGTTTTACTTTTTTTAAATAACTAATAAGAATGTTATTTGAGTAACCAACTCCCAATCTAATTCCAGCTAACCCCATTGCTTTTGAAAAAGTTTGACTTATAATTAAGTTTTGATACACATTTATTTTACTTAATAATGAATTATTCGAATAATCAACGTATGCCTCATCAATAAATACAATACCATTAAAAGATTCAATTATTTCGATTATTGAATCTTTATTAAAACAATTTCCGGTAGGATTATTAGGACTAGTTATAAATATAATTTTAGTTAGATCATCAAATTGGGATTTAACTTTTTTAATATCAATTTGAAAATTATGATCTAAATCAATTTTTACATTATTTACATTATTAATTTTGGCAGATACCTCATACATTCCATATGTTGGATTTAAGGTAATTATTTTATCCTTTCCAGGTTCACAAAAAACTCTAATTACTAAATCAATTAGTTCATCAGTGCCATTACATAATACTATTTCATCTTTATTTATATTCCTGTATTTTGAAATCAGACTTATTAGCTCTTGGTGCTTATTGTCAGGATATCGATTATAACCGTTATCATATGAGCTTTCGTTCGCGTCCAAATAAATATAATTATCAGATTTATTAAATTCATCTCTTGCAGATGAATAAGGATTTAGATCTTCAATATTTTTTCTAACTAAGTTTTTAATATTCATTTTTCATTCTAATTGAAACAGCTTCTTTGTGAGCATCTAAGCCTTCGTTTTCTGCCATACATTCTACAGCTTTTGAAATTTTAGAAAGTCCATTCTTTGTAATTTTTTGAAATGTTATTGTTTTGAAGAAACTATCGGTATTAACTCCACTATAATTTTTAGCATATCCATTAGTAGGTAAGGTATGATTTGTACCAGAAGCATAATCACCAGCACTTTCAGGAGTGTAATTTCCAAGAAAAACAGATCCCGCATTTATTAATTTAGATATGCAATAATCTTCATCTAGAACATTAATAATGTAATGTTCAGGTGAATATTCATTAATAAAATCTAAAGCAAAATCAATATTGTCAAAAAAGATAAATTTTGAATTTTTAAGTGACTCATCAATAATTATTTTTCTGCTCAGACTTTGTTTCTGATTATTAATATTATTTTTTACATCATTAATAAAAGATTTAGAATTACTAACAAGAATAACTTGACTATCAATACCATGTTCAGCTTGTGATAACAAATCCGCTGCAACATACTCTGCATTTGCGGATTCATCTGCAAGAACAAGTAATTCACTCGGACCGGCCGGCATATCTATTGAAATTCCAAAATTCATTGAATATTTTTTTGCTTCAGTTACATATTGATTACCAGGACCAAAAATTTTATCAACCTTAGGGATTGTATTAGTACCAAATGTCATTGCAGCAATAGCCTGAGATCCTCCAACTTTATAAATCTCATCAATACCACATTTTTTACATGTGTATAAAATTTCTGGACAAATTTTACCATTTAAATTAGGCGGAGTACAAAGAATCCTGTTTGGACATTTCGCAATTAGCGATGGAATACCGAGCATTAACACTGTAGAAAATAAAGGTGCAGTACCTCCTGGGATATAAAATCCAACATTTGAAATTGGACGTTTTTCTTGCCAACAATTAATGCCTTCTAAAATTTCAATATTTTCATTTTTTCCCAATTGAGATATATGAAACTTGTAAATATTATCAAAAGCAAGGTCAATTGAAAATTTTAAGTCTTTTGAAATTAATTCTTCAGAATCATTAATTTCATCTAGTTCAACTTTGATATTTTTTAGCTCAACTTTATCAAATTTTTTAGTTAGTTCTTTTATAGAAAAATCTCCATTTTCTTTCACACTTCTAAATACATCAATAACCGTTTCAACAATTAAACTATTATCAACATAAGGTCTTGTAGTCAAAGATTTCCAATCAGATTTTTTAGGGTTATTATATTGATTCATTATCTAACCATTTTTTCAATTGGACATACTAGAATATCTTCAGCTCCAGCTTCTTTAATTGAATCAATTGATTCCCAAAATTTATCATCATCAATTACTGTATGAAGAGATGACCATCCTTCAATTTCGAGTGGAAGAATAGTCGGACTCTTAAGAACCGGAAGAAGATTTGAAACAGCTTTAATTTTATCGTTGGGAACATTCATTAAGATGTATTTTGAACGCTTTGCTCTTAAAACTGAATTGATTCTAAAAACAAGCTTTTCTAATAAAAGGTCTTTAGTTTTATCAAAGGATCTAGAATTACATAAAACAGCTTGAGATTTAAAAATTGTTAAAACTTCTTTTAAATTATTTTTAAATAATGTATTTCCCGTAGAAACTATATCACAAACAGCATCAGATAAACCAATATTAGGGGCAATTTCTACTGATCCATTAATTTTGTGTATTTCACAATTAAGTTTGTTTTTATCTAAAAAATTAGAAAGAGTTTTTGGGTATGAGGTTGCAATTCTGAGATTATTTAAATCTTCGATTTTATTATAATTCATTTTTTCAGGGATTGCAATAGAAACTCTGCATTTAGAGAAATTAAGTTCCATAATCTCAAAAATTTCCAGTTCACTCTCAAAGATTAGATTTTGACCAATAATTGCTAGATCAATAACACCATCTGATAAGTATCTAGGAATGTCGCTATTTCTTAAAAAATAAATGTTTAATGGGAAATTTTCACATTCTACCATTAACTGATCCTTAAAATTTTCAAATTTAATTCCTGATTTTTCTAGTAAAGAAATAGACTCTTTATTTAATCTTCCTGATTTTTGAATTGCTAAGTTTAATCTTTTCATTATTTATAAATAAAAAAGCCCGTTTAATTTCTCAAACGGGCTTGTTAGTATATATATACATCTATCACATATCTCGTCTGAGTTGAAGAGTATTAGAATGATGATGATGTAATTTATTTAACATTTGTACAAATATCTATTTTTTTTTAAAACTTACAATATTATTTAACAAATTATTGATTTCCTAAAATAATAGGTAATCCGTCAGCTCCTGAACCTATAATAACAGTCTTGGTATTAGGTGATTCTGAAAGCTTTAAAGTAGCTTCAATTCCTTTATCTCTTAAAATATTTGCTGTTAAAGAACTGTTCAAAATTCTGTTTGCGTTTGCCTTACCTTCAGCATCAATTCTTAGTTTTTCTGCTTCTTGTCTTGCTTTTTCTAATCTAAAAACATATTCAAGGGCTTCTTGCTCTTGAGTTAATTTTCTCTCAATAGCAGCCTTAATGTTAGCTGGAAGAGTAACATCTCTAACTAAAACAGAATTAATTTGAACATATTGAGATTCAACATCAGCAACTAATTGTTCAAAAATTTCGTTTTGAATTGCATCTCTTTTTGTTGAATACAACTGTTCGGGTGTATACTGACCAACAACACTTCTTGCTACAGCTCTCAGTGAAGGTATAATAACAACATTCAGATAATTTGATCCTTTAGTTTGGTGCAACAAGCCAAGTTCTTGGATTTTAGGTTGATAAAGAACAGAAATATCCAGTGATATATCTAAACCATTTGAGGATAATACTTGCATTTTACTCTCAAAAACTTCTTGCTGTTTTACATTATATACATAAACTTTATTCCAAGGCATAACGATATTTAAACCCTCACCTAGAGGTGGTTCATCAGTTACTACACCATTTCCAAAAGTTTTAAATAGTACACCTGCTTCACCATAGCCAATATTAACAAATGTTTTGGCAACAAAGATGAATAGAATAAGACCACCAACTAATGCAGGTAATCCAAGCTTTTGTAATTTTTCCATATTAATTTTAATTTATTTAAGTTAAAAGTCCGCCATCAACATTGATAACTTGACCTGTTATATAATTTGACAAATCAGATGCCAAAAACAAACATAAGTTTGCTACATCTTCACTTTCACCTGCTCTTTTTAGAGGAATATTCTCATTCCAAGACTGAATTAAGTCATCAGACAGTTTGTCAGTCATTTCAGTTTTTATAAATCCTGGAGCAATAACATTACATCGAATATTTCTTGAACCAAGTTCAAGAGCAATTGATTTTGAAAAACCAATAATAGCAGATTTAGAAGCAGCATAATTCGATTGACCAGCATTACCCTTTACTCCAACTACAGAACTCATATTTATAATACTGCCTTTTCTATTTTTTAAAAAAGTTCTTTGACATGCTTTTGTCATATTAAACACTGACTTCATATTAACCTCCATTACTCTGTCATAATCTTCTTCAGACATTCTCATTAAAAGATTATCTTTCGTTATTCCAGCATTGTTAATTAGTACATCAATATTTCCAAAATCATTTATAACATTTTCAATTAATTTTTCACAATCAGAAAAAACAGAAGCATCACTTTTATATGAAATACATTTAGTTTTACTCGAGTTAAGTTTTTCAGATAATTCTAATGCGGGACTAGCGGATGATGCATATGTAAATGCAACATTAGCACCATTTTCAATTAATACTTTTACAATTCCTTTACCAATACCTCTACTACCACCAGTTATTAAAATAGTTTTTCCTTCAAGTAATTTCATAAAATTTATTTAAGAATTTTTTTTACTTCTAATCCAATATTAGCTGGTGAATCAACAACATAAACACCAGATTTTCTCAAAATCTCTTTCTTTGCTTCGGCTGTATCATCTTTTCCACCCACTATAGCTCCTGCATGTCCCATTGTTCTTCCTTTTGGTGCAGTTTCACCAGCAATAAATCCAACAACAGGCTTTTGAATATCAGAACTCTTTATCCAATCAGCAGCATCAGCTTCTAATTGTCCTCCTATTTCCCCAATCATCACAACGCAATCAGTTTCGGGGTCATTGAAGAAATATTGGACTGCTTCTTTAACTGTAGTACCAATTATTGGATCTCCTCCAATTCCGATAGCAGTTGAGATTCCATAACCCGATTTAGAAATTTGATCAGCAGCTTCGTAAGTTAAAGTTCCTGATTTTGAAACTAAACCTACTCTTCCCTTTTTAAAAACAAACCCTGGCATAATTCCAACTTTTGCTTCGTTTGGTGTTATAATTCCAGGACAATTAGGACCAATAAGTGTACAATTTTTATTTTGAATATACGAATAAACCCTTGACATGTCAGAAACAGGAATTCCTTCTGTAATAGCTACAATAACTTCAATTTTAGCATCTACAGCTTCCAAGATTGCATCAGCAGCAAAACCAGCAGGTACAAAAATTATTGAAGTATTGGCACCTGTTTCTTCTACTGCATCTTTAACGGTATTATAAACAGGTTTTCCCAAATGGGTATTACCACCTTTTCCAGGTGTTACACCTCCCACTACATTTGTTCCGTAATCAATCATTTGTTCGGAGTGAAATGTACCTTCAGAGCCTGTAAAACCTTGTACAATGACCTTCGAATCTTTATTAACAAGTATACTCATATATTATTCTTTAATTCTTTCAACATACGTTCCTTTTTCTGTGTCAACTTTTATTTTATCACCTTCATTTATAAATAATGGAACATTTACCTCCACACCTGTTTCTAAAATAGCAGGTTTTGTTGCGTTAGTTGCTGTATTTCCTTTTACACCAGGTTCTGAGGAAGTAACTTCTAGTATAACACTTTGAGGGATTTCTACTGACAGAATATTAGAATCTTCTGTATTTATAATAATTGTGACTATAGTTCCTTCCTTTAAAAATTCTGAACCATCAATTTGTTCTATTTGAACCTCAATTTGATTATAATCATCAGTATTCATAAAGTGGAACGTAGAACCTTCATTATATAAATATTGATACTTTCTGTTTTCAACTCTGATATCGTCAATTCTATGACCAGAAGGAAACGTATTATCAATGACTTTCCCAGTTGTGACACTTTTTAATTTAGTTCTAACAAAGGCTGGACCTTTACCAGGTTTTACATGTAAAAATTCAATGATTTTATAAATATCATTTGAATATTTTACACATAATCCTTTTTTAATATCTGATGTAGAAATCATAATTAGTTTATAAAATATCCTTTCATAATTCCTCTTTTAGAATTTTGAATAAATGATAAAATTTCATCTCTTTCTTTGGTTGCCTCAACTTCGGCCTCAATATATCTAATAGCTTGTGTATTATTAAATTTCATTTGAAACAATATTCTATATATATTTTGAATAGATTTTATAGTATCGGCATCAAATCCCCTCCTTCTCAATCCAACAGAATTGATACCAACGTAAGATAGTGGTTCTCGAGCAGCTTTTACATAAGGGGGAATATCTTTTCTAACAAGTGATCCACCCGCTACAAAAGAATGTCTTCCAATATGGCAGAACTGATGAACAGCAACCATTCCAGCTAAAGTTACATAAGAACCAACAGTAACATGACCCGCTAAAGTTGAGTTATTAGAAAAAATACTGTAATCACCTACTTTACAATCATGTGCGATGTGTGAATATGCCATTATTAAACAATTCTTTCCAATTAAGGTTTTGTTTCTATCGGATGTTCCTCTGTTAATTGTAACACACTCTCTTATTACAGTATTATCACCAATTTCAGCAGTTGTTTCCTCTCCATTAAACTTTAAATCTTGTGGAACTGCAGATATGACAGCACCGGGGAATATTGAACAATTTTTTCCAATTCTCGCACCTTCAAGAATAGTTACATTAGATCCTATCCACGTACCCTCTCCAATTACAACATTATTATGAATTGTACAGAATGGTTCAAGAACAACGGTTTTAGCAACTTTTGCTCCAGGATGAACATATGAAAGTGGTTGATTCATTTTAATTTTTCTTTATTATTGCAGCTTTCATCTCAGCTTCTGTTGTTAACTCACCATTTACATAAGCTTTAGCCATCATGTGACTTATACCACGTCTAATTGGAGAAATAAGTTCTAATTTAAAAATTAAAACATCACCTGGAACAACAGTTCTCTTAAATTTTGCGTTTTCTATTCTAGCAAAAAAAGTCAAATAATTTTCTGGATCTGGAAATGAATTTAAAACTAAAACACCACCAACTTGAGCCATTGCTTCTATTTGTAAAACTCCTGGCATTACAGGTCTCCCAGGAAAATGTCCAGCAAAATATGGTTCGTCAGGTGAGACAAATTTTAATCCAGTAATTTCTGTTTCACTAATCTCAAGTATACTGTCTACAAATAAGAAAGGTGGCCGGTGTGGTAAAATATTCATAATATCCTGAGCATCCATTATAGCTTCTTTTGAATATTTAATTTTACTTTTTTCAAATTCAAATTCTTTATCAATTATATCACTCATCATTTTAGCAAACATTGTATTTGTTTTATGTCCTGGCTTTTTTGCTATAATTTTTCCTCTAATTCTTTTTCCAATTAATGCTAAATCTCCAATCACATCAAGAAGTTTGTGACGAGCAGCTTCATTTGGGTAATGCAGATTCAGGTTATCTAATATACCATTAGAAGTAACAGAGACTTTATCTTTATTAAAAGCTTTCTTTAATTTATCCATAGTATCCTCAGAGATTTTTTTATCAACATATACAATAGCATTATTTAAATCTCCACCTTTTATCAAATTGTTCTCAAGAAGCATTTCTATTTCATGTAAAAAACTAAAAGTCCTTGCGTTAGAGAAATTATCTTTAAAATCTGATAAGTTAGACAGTGTAGCATTTTGTGTTCCTAAAACTTTTGTTTCGTAATCAACCATAGTTGTTACCTCATATTTATCTGATGGAATGACTGTAATCTCACTTCCAGACTCATCGTCTTTATAAGTCAAAACATTCTTGACAATATACTCAGACCTATTTTGAACTAACTCTTTTATTCCTGATTTTTCTAAAGCCTCAACAAAATATTTAGATGATCCGTCCATAATTGGCGGTTCTTCATTGTCAATATAAATTAAAACATTATCGATTTCTAAACCCACTAGCGCAGCTAAAACATGTTCAATGGTTTTTAACTTTACACCATCCTTCTCAAGTGTAGTTCCTCTTTGAGTATCAACAACATATTTTGAAAGAGCCTCTATTTCTGGCTCTCCAGGAAGATCAATTCTTTTAAACATATATCCAGTATTTTCAACAGCTGGATTAAAAGTTAGAGTAACTTTGTTGCCTGTGTGTATTCCTACACCTTCTAAAGAAATACTTTTGTTTATGGTTGTTTGCTTAGTTGACATCTTTTTTCTTCATTAAATTGTATATGAAACCCATAACTTTTGGTAGATTTTTAAAATGTACAAAAGACTTATTAAAATCCATATAATTTATAGCAGGATAACCCATTAGAACTGATCCTGATTTAATATTCTTTAAAACACCTGATTTTGCTTGCATCTGCACATTATCCCCTATCTTAAGATGACCAGCAATTCCTACTTGCCCACCAATCAAGCAGTTGTTACCTATCACAGTTGAACCTGCAACTCCGACTTGTGCAGCTAGACATGTATTACAACCAATAACAACATTATGAGCTATTTGAACTAAATTATCTAGTTTAGCTCCTCTTTTTATCAAGGTTGATCCAAGAGTGGCCCTATCAATCGTACAGTTTGATCCAATTTCAACATCATTTTCAATTACCACATTACCATTATGAATTACTTTTGTAGTATTACCATTAGAGTCAAAATTAAATCCGAAACCATCAGAACCAATTACAGTTCCAGAATGAATGATACAATTATCACCAATAATTGAATCACTGTAAATCTTTACACCTGGGTAAATAATTGTATTATTACCAATTACGACATTTCTTCCTAAATACACTTGAGAATGAATTTTTACATTTTCACCTAGGACAACGTTCTCTTCTGCTACAGAAAATTTGTCAAAAAATAAATTATCTCCATATTCAACTGTACTATGTAATGAAGATTTTTCATCAATACCAACTTTATTTGTATTTGTATTGTTAAAATGACTGAGAAGTTTAGAAAACGCATAGTTAGGATCTTTGACTCTTATCAATGTAGGTTTTATCTTTTCTTTAAGAACTAAATCTTCTCTAACTATTATAATTGATGCATTAGAAGAATATAAATATTCAGTGTATTTTGAGTTTCCTAAAAAAGTTAAAGATTCATGATCACCACTTTCAATCTTTGAAAGTTTAGTTATTTTAGATTGATCATCACCTTCAACAACTCCTCCTACTAAATTTGCGATTTCATGAGCTATTAAAATCATCTGGGCAAAAGTATAAAAATTAATTTATTTTTTATGAGGAAAACCTTTCCTTTGCAATTGAAATGAAATCTGAAAAATTTAAATACAGAATCAACAACCTTGATCAAGCATCTGAATTTATTTTAAAAAATTCATATTATAAAATGATTCTTTTCAAAGCTGATTTAGGTGTTGGCAAAACCACATTGATCAAAGAAATTTGTAAGAAAATTGGAACTATTGATAATGTAGTTAGTCCAACATTTCCTATTCTTAATGTCTATAAAAGTAAAGATGACTTAATCTATCACATGGATTTGTACAGAGTTGAAAATTTAAAAGACCTAAATGAGTTGGGTTTTTTTGATATAATTGAACAACAGAATTGGATTTTTATTGAATGGCCAAATAATTTTGAGAAGATTTTTGATAAAAACCATACTTTAATTGAAATTAAATTAGAAGATGATAATTCTAGAACAATAACTTTAACTCAGAATGAAATTATATAAAAGAATCATATATTATTTTTTTGGAGTATTACTAGGTTCAACAATAGTTTATTTTATAACCTCTCAAAAAAAAACCGTATTCAACTATTTACCTCAAGAAAGAGTAATTGAAGATTTTAAAAAAAAGGAACTTATTTTTGACTCCACCTTCAAAGAAAATTTAAAAAGTAATTTTTTTGACAATAAACTTGAAATTATATTTTCAAAAAGCATAATTGGAAAAGATTCATGTAATACTTACCATGTAGAGATTGAAAATTCAAGTTATTTTAAGGCAAAAAATTGTACAAAAAAAGTTTATTTAACTGACTTTTCTTCTTCGAAATAGCTCTGCATTTATTAAATCTAATTCTCTATTAGATTGACCTTCAACAGATGAATTTTCCTGAGCTCTGCGAATTAGGTATGGCATTAAATTTTCAACAGGTCCAAATGGTAATATTTTTGCAACATTATAACCTTTACTTGCCAAGTTAAATGAAATATTGTCACCCATTCCATAAAGTTGACCAAACCAAACCTTTTCGTCATTTTCTTTAATTCCATGTTTTTTCATAAGTTCTACAGTTTTAAAAGTAGAAAACTCATTATGGCTAGCAATAAAAAAATCAACAGAATCAATATTATTAAACATTAAATCAATAGCACTGTTAAAGTTTTTATCAGTTTCATTTTTATTAGAACAAATTGGTGAATTATAACCATATTTAAGCGCGTCATTTCTTTCCTTTTCCATATATGCACCTCTTACTAGCTTAAACCCAAGTTTGAATGTATTATTATGATCTTTTAAAAGCATTTTTAAATATGGAATTCTATCCCATCTGTACAATTGAATTGTATTATATACAATAGTTGATTTTCTATTGTATTTTTTCATCATTTTGTAAACTAAGTTATCTATGGCATCTTGCACCTCAAACTCCTCGGCGTCAATTAATAAACGAACTTTTTTCGAATGAGCATAATTACAAATCTTATTAAATCTCTCGACAACTCTATTCCACTCAAGCTCTTCTTCTTCAGAGAGTTGTGTTTTAACATTAACTAATTTAAATAAATTATAACGCCCTAAACTAGTAGGTTTAAATACTGCAAAGGGAATTGAATCGTTTGAATATGATAAATCAACAATTTCTAATTTCTTTTTACATGCATTATTGAAGTCTTGCTCTGTTTTGAGTGCTTCTACTGAATAATCTAAAATTGAATTAACATTCATTTTTTTCATACCCTGGATAGTTATTTCACACTCATTTATGTCTACTCCACCACAAAAATGTTTGTACAATGTTCTTTTTAAAATCCATTTAATAGGTAATTTGTACTTAAGAGAAAAAAGTGTTAAAGTAGTTAGAAAATTGACAAGATATTTTTTTGTTATAACTTTAAAAAGCAGTTTAGCATTGTATAAGCTAAAATTATCTTTTAGCTTGAAAGCAGTTTCAGTATTCTCAAACATCGATCTACTCATAATTTTCTAATATATGTTGTTTTTTTAAAATATCTTTATAATAAATTTAGATATACAAAGTTGAAGCCAATTATTTCATCATCTTACAGCATTATTTTTAATAAAGATGGTTACGATGAATTAAATTCAATTGTAAATAAAAATAATTATTCTAAGGTTTTTTTGCTTGTAGATGAAAACACAGAAAAATATTGCATACCCTACTTTTATAAAAAAGTTGACTTTTCTTTTCAAATAATTAAAATTAACTCCGGTGAACATTACAAAAACTTAGATACTTGTAATGAGGTATGGAAGTATTTAAATAATAAAGCAGATAGAAAAAGTTTATTAATTAATTTAGGAGGAGGTGTAATAACTGATATGGGAGGATTTATTGCAAGCACCTTCAAAAGAGGAATAGATTTTGTCAATATACCTACAACCTTATTATCAATTGTAGATGCATCTGTTGGTAGTAAAACTGGAATAAACTTTAATTCCTTAAAAAATCAAATCGGAGTCTTTTCTGATCCTGTTTTAATAGTTATTGATACTGAATATCTAATAACACTCGATGAAAGAAATATAAAAAGTGGGTATGGTGAAATATTTAAACACTCCTTGATTTCCGGCAATTTATTTGAAGAATTAACTAATAATTCAAAAAAAATATTTAGTGATGAAATAATTTATAATTCAATTAATGTTAAGAACAATATAGTATTAAGAGATAGAAAAGAAGAAAACATAAGAAAACATCTTAATTTTGGTCATACTATTGGTCATGCAATAGAAAGTGTAAAGCTTGATTCAGACAGTAAAGTTTTTCATGGTGAAGCTATAATTGCAGGGATTATTATTGAACTATTTATGTCTCATAAAGTTTTAAACTTCTCAATTGATAATGTCATGAGGATCAAGGAACATCTTGATAAAATTTTTAATAAAATCCATCTTTCATCATATGAAATTAAACAAATCTTTAAGCTATTGCGGTTTGATAAAAAAAACTATTCAAACAATGTAAATTTCGTTTTACTTGAGGAAATTGGTAATTGTGTAGTTGATGTTAATGTTGAAAACGAAATTATTACGGAAGCAATAAATTTTTACAAGTGTTAGGCTGAATTTCTACTTGCATTAATATTCCCAAATAAAGATCTCATAACCATTTTTTCATAAACATTTATTTTTTTGCTATTTTTTTTGTTAAGCTCCTTGATGTTCTGTAAGGCAAACTGTTGAATTGTAATTAATGGTAGAACTATATTCTCTCTAGTTTGAATTGATAACTTATTAGCAGGTTCATTTTGCATTAATTCGCTAAAACCTGATACTTTTAAAAGCATTTTTTTTGTTAATATGTATTCATCATAAATTATATTCCAAAAAGTTCCAAATTCCGGATCATCTTTCATGTAAGATGTCAATTGAAAAAAAGATTTGGTTAAACTCATCATACTATTTGAAACTAAAGCTCTAAAAAAGGGGACTTCCTTGTACAGTTTTTTCACTTCATTTAATCTTTTATTCTCATGGAAATAATTAATTGCTGTTCCCAATCCGAAAAATCCTGGAACATTTTGTTTTAATTGACTCCAACTACCAACAAATGGAATTGCTCTTAAACTTTCAAAACTGAACACATCGTCAATTGATCTTTTTGATGGTCTACTTCCGATATTCGTTTTCGCATAGTACTTAACAGTACTCATATTTTCTAGATAAGGAACAAATTTTGGGTGTGATTTAAAATCAGAGTAAGATTTGTAGCTGATTTCTGATAATTTATTGAGAGTTCTTCTGTGGGAGGCAGTAAAAATTTCTTTATCAGAAATTATTTTATTTTTTACACCTGAACTTATCAATTGTTCTAAGTTATATTGAGAAGAGTCAATAGTGCCAAAATTTGAACTTATAGTTTGTCCTTGAACAGTTAACTGAATCTGTTCAGATTCAACCAGACTTCCAAGTGAACTGTAAAATTGGTGAGTATTTCCTCCACCACGTGCAGGTGGACCTCCCCTGCCATCAAAAAATATAACCTTAATTCCATATTTTCTAGATATCTTAGTTAGTGATTCCTTAGCCTTTAAAATACTCCAATTTGCAGTTAAATATCCACCGTCTTTAGTTCCATCTGAAAAGCCAAGCATTATAGTTTGTATATTTCCTCTCATTTCTAAATGATTTCTGTATTTTTTGTTCTTATATACAGTTTCCATAACATATGTAGAAACATTCAAATCATCAATAGTTTCAAACAATGGAACAATATCAACAGTTAAATTATTCCAACCGGACAATTTAAACATAGAAAAAACCTCTAAAATATTGATTGCAGATTGGTTATTGCTAATAATATATCTGTTACAAGCTTTCTCTCCATTGCTGTTTTGAATTGTCTTCATAGCAATTATTGATTCAATTGTATTTTTGACAATCGTATCGTTAAAATCATTTCCACTTAGCTCAATGTTATTTAATTTATCTAAAACTTTAATTTTTTGAGATTCTTTTAGAGTAGCATAATCTTTTGGAAATTTATTTTTTAAAGCTTTTTTAAATATTTCATAAAAAACCTTGCTATGTATTCTTGAATCTTGCCTTATGTCAAGAGTAGCAAAGTGATAACCAAAAATTTTAATTTTATCAACGAAATTATCTAGTTTATCTAAGAATAATGAGTTATGTTTTTCAATAATTTCTTTTCTAACCAGTTCAAGCTTTTTAATAAGATCTTCTAAACTAATTCTGGGCTTCTTATCAGTTTCAAAAATACTTTTATATAGATCATCTTCAATTTTTAGGATAACCTCTTCAATACCCTTAAATGTTAATCTTCTTCTTAAATCTCTAATATCCCTATAGTAATTCTTAATAATGTCACTTCTTAATTTTTGAGATGTTTTAAGGGTTATTTCAGTTGTCACAAAAGGGTTTCCATCTCTATCACCACCAGGCCAAAAACCTAATGAAACTAAATCATAATATTCAAAATCATTATTAAAAATATTTGACTTGATATATTTAAAAATATTACTAATTGAAGAATAAAAAACATTTTCAAGATACCAAGACAGACTAACGGCTTCATCGAATGGAGTTGGTTTTTTTGTTTTAAAAAAAGGAGTAACACCTAATTGTAAAAGAAGATTTTTAATTTTAGTTAAATCATTAGTTTTGACAGCAGATGATAAGTCAGTTATTATTCCAAGTACAGATCCAGGATAAAACTGGGTTGGATGAGCTGTTAGAACTGTTCTAATTTTAAATCTTTTTAGATATTTTTTCAATTCTACCTTATTGTTAGAAGACTCAACAGATTCTTTTAAGTTTCTGAGTGTTCCTACTCCATCCATATTATTTATGTCTGTGAAAGCAGCATCTTCAATAGCATCAAATAGTACTACTTGTCTTTCAACATATTGAATAAAATTAAAGAGTAGAGAAACTTTATCTTTTTCAGAAAAATCACTACAGTACTTATCAAAAAATTCATTTACAATAGACTTTGGATCTTTATTTTTTTTAAAACCATTATTACATACATCATTAAATAAAGGCAATAACTTACCTATATCAGAAATATTTTCATATGGAAGTGTTGAAAATATACTATTGTAAATATGAAATTTAGAGAGGACTTTCTCTTGAAATCTCTCCTTTTTTGTAAGTATTCTCATAAATTATTTAATCTCGTTAAATATTTTATGCATTAACCTTTTCTTATCATTGATACTTTCTTCAAGAGAAATCATAGTCTCGGTTCTTGAAACTCCATCAATATCATCTATCATAAAAATAATCTCCTTAGCATGATTAGTGTTTCTAGACCTTACTTTACAAAAAATGTTAAATCTTCCAGTTGTTATGTGAGCTACTGTTACATACGGGATGTTATTTAATTTCTCCAAAACAACATTTGTTAAATGTGTTTTCTCAAGAAAAATTCCTATGTATGCAATAAATGTATAACCAAGCTTTTTATAGTCTAAAGTAAGTGATGAACCCTGAATAATTCCAGCGTCTTCCATTTTTTTTACACGAACATGAACCGTACCAGCAGAAATAATTAATTTTTTTGCAATATCAGTAAAAGGTATTCTTGAATTATCTATTAAAAGATCAAGTATTTTGTGGTCTACATCGTCGAGTTTAAGTTTCATCTTGAATTATCTTTAAAGAATTTGCAAATATATTGAATAATTTTAACTCTTTTTCCAAAATCCGATAATTTAATTTAAAGATAATTAAGATTTAACATATAAAATTCAAAAAATGTTAGTCATAATTGTTTACAAATAACATTCATAATTTGCAAAAAAATAGATTAGGTGATACAAATATATACAAATATTTCTTAAAATACTGTTTTTAAGATATTTAAAATAACTTAATTAAAGTTATAGTTTAAATATTATTTTGTTTTTAATAAATATTTTAATAATTGATTAATTGAATTATTTTTTAAATTTACAATTGTAAACATGGATGATTTTAAATACAGATTACTGGAATTAATAAAATCTAAAAACATTTCAGCCTCAGAATTGTCAAAAAAAATAAATGTTCAAAGATCAAATATTTCTCATATCTTAAACGGAAGAAACAAACCAAGCTTAGATTTTGTATTAAAACTTTGTAATTACTACAATGATATAGATTTAGATTGGTTACTAAAAGGTATTGATTCCCCCACCCCAATTAATGAGAAAAAAAATAAAAATAAGACGTCATCAATAAATAAAATTGTTTTATTTTTCGAAGATGGTACTTTTGAAACGTTTTCTAATAAATAGTCAACTTTTTTTATTTATTTATTTTTTAGGATGTAGTCTTCCTGAGAGAAATTGTTCAGATTATAAAAATGGTGATTTTGAGTTTTCTACAATTATTGATGGTGAAGTTATAACCTCCAAATTTTCAAGAAAAGATTCAATAGAAATAGAATATTTTGAAAATAAAATAGACACATCCATTGTAAAATGGGTTTCTGATTGCGAATTTATTCTAAGAAAGAAAAATCCAGTATCATCTATTGATAAAAAGTCAGTCAATATGAAAATATTATCCACATCAGATAATGGTTACGTTTTTGAGTTTTCAATCGTTGGAGATAAAAAGAACATATTTAGAGGAGAAGCTGTTAAGCTTAACTAAAAATCAAAACTAGCTTGAGAACCTAAATCATCTTCTCTATTTTCTTCGACTTGAGTATTTTCTGCGACTACTTCAATCTCATTTAATTCTTTTTTTTCAGGACTATATGGAATAGAATCTAGTATATTAATTTCTTTAACTTCTTTTCTTGACAACTGATTACCAATTGCTTTAATACCTTTCACGGAAATGAATTCATGTACATTAATATTTTCTTTCTCTTGTGTCTTATTTCCTTTAAAGACTAACTCAATAACAGGCTTCCAATCAGTACTAACCATTTCTACCTGTATATTTTTAGCTATTTCAACATATTTTTGATCTCCATTTAATAAACCAATTTCAAATCTTTTGATATAAAACATCTTTCTGACTGAATTAAAATACACTACGGAAATAGGTTTGATCCTATTAAGCTTCTCAAGAATAATCATGTCATCGGGAAAATGCATATTTAGATCAGGATTTGAAATTTTTAAACTACCAGATCTACTTACTACTAAAAGCTCATCGTCTGGCTTAAACTCACCCAATAAGTCACCTCTTCCTTCAACATTTAATCTATTAACTGTATCATCAAACCATATTTTTCTGGGCTTCAATGTTGATAACCCTTTTTCTTTAAACATTATCTTATTAATAGGGTATTTTGTAACTATATTACCCTTCACAGATCTTCCTTTAATTGATAGGTCTCCAAAATCTAAGTCCCATTTAAGCTTTTTAATTAAACCTGATTGTCTCAACATTATTGTCACAACCTCTGCCTCACCATTAGCATTTGACGAAAAGTATAATACTTTGGTTTTATTATGTTCCGATGTTAAATTGTAAACTTTATCACGAGTAACACCTGTTACACTAAATCTTTTGATATATGAAGTTCCTGTTTTACCATCTTTATAAACCATATTATAAACTGTTCTTGAATCTTTCTTTTTAAAAACGGATGCATGAATAATATTCTTCTCTACAAACTTTTTTCTGTCAACTTTAGTAACTATCAAATTACCACATTCTGTAAACACAATAATATCGTCAATATCAGAGCAATCCTCTACATATTCATCTTTTTTTAACGAAGTACCAATAAATCCTTCATTTCTGTTAATATATAGTTTGGTATTTCTTGCTACAACTTTCTTAACATCAACATCATCAAATATCTTTATTTCTGTTTTTCGCTCATTTCCAATTGCATATTTCTTTTTCAAATTTTTAAAATAATCAATAGTAAAACTGATTAAGTTATTAAGGTTATCTAATATTATTTCTAAGTCATCCTCAATTTGTTTTATCCTTTTATCAGCTTTATCAATATCATATTTAGAAATTCTTTTAATTTTAATTTCAGTTAATCTCACAATATCATCCTGAGTTATTTCTCTTTTTAAAAGATTTACGAATGGTTTCAAGCCATTATTAATTGCATCTAATACTTCATCCCAAGTTTCTTTTTCTTCTATTAATCGATAAATCCTATTCTCTATAAAAATCTTTTCAAGAGTAGAACTGTGCCATAGCTGATCTAACTCTGATTGCTTGACTTCTAATTCCTTTCTTAATAGATCTCTAGTTAAATCAACTGATTTTTGTAGAATTTCTGATACACCAATAAAAACAGGTTTATGATTTTCTATTACACAACCTAATGGTGAAATTGATACCTCACAATTTGTAAAGGCAAATAAAGCATCAATTGTTTTATCAGGAGAAACGCCATTTGGTAAATGAATTAAAATTTCAACATTATCCGAGGTATTATCCTCAATTTTTTTAATTTTAATTTTTCCTTTTTCATTTACCTTAATAATCGATTCAATTAATGTTGTTGAAGTTGTTGTAAAAGGAATTTGAGAGATAACTAAAGTATTCTTATTTAACTGATTAATCTTAGCACGGACTTTAACTCTCCCTCCTCTCTTTCCATCATTATAATTTGAAACATCTATTTCTCCACCAGTTACAAAATCAGGATAAATCTCAAATTTTCTTCCTTTCAAATATTTTATAGCTGAATCGATTAGCTCAATGAAGTTGTGAGGTAGTATTTTCGTAGATAATCCAACTGCTATTCCTTCTGCACCTTGTGCTAGTAAAAGAGGAAATTTGACAGGTAAATTAACAGGCTCTCTTCTCCTGCCATCATAGGAAAGCTGCCATTCAGTAATTTTTGGACTGAATACAACTTCCAGTGCAAATTGAGACAATCTAGCTTCAATATATCTTGATGCTGCTGCTGAGTCACCTGTAAGAATGTTACCCCAATTCCCCTGGGTATCAATTAAAAGGTCTTTTTGTCCAATTTGAACCATTGCATCTGAAATACTAGCATCTCCATGAGGATGATATTGCATAGTATGACCAACAATATTTGCCACTTTATTAAACCTACCATCATCAAGATCTTTCATTGAATGGAGAATTCTTCTTTGAACTGGCTTTAAACCATCTTCAACCGAAGGGATAGCTCTTTCCAATATTACATAAGAAGCATAATCAATAAACCAGTCCTTGTACATCCCAGAAACAGGAATAAGTTCTTCATTATCCATGGCAGACTTATCATTAAAGTTATCCTCATTCATGCTTTATCTAAATCAAATTTCAGGTTTTTAATTATAAAATTTTGTCTATCAGGTGTATTTTTACCCATGTAAAACGATAATAATGACTCAATACTAGTTTCCTTGTTAATTATAACTGGATCTAAACGCATATTCTCACCTATAAAATTTTTAAATTCATTGGGAGAAATTTCACCTAAACCCTTAAACCTTGTTATTTCGGGTTTTGGAGATAGTTTTTCAATTGCACCTATTCTCTCCTCTTCAGAATAACAGTATATAGTTTCTTTTTTATTCCTCACTCTGAACAGTGGTGTTTGCAATATAAAAACATGTCCCTCTTTTATTAATTCAGGAAAAAACTGCAAGAAGAAAGTGATAAGTAGTAACCTAATATGCATTCCATCAACATCGGCATCAGTTGCAATAACTATTTTATTGTATCTTAACTTTTCTAACCCTTCTTCAATATTAAGGGCTGCTTGTAATAAATTAAACTCTTCATTTTCATATACAATTTTTTTGGTCATTGAATACGAATTTAAAGGCTTTCCTCTAAGACTAAATACTGCCTGTGTATTTACATTTCTAGATTTTGTTATGGATCCACTGGCTGAATCACCTTCAGTAATAAATAATGTTGAATCTAACCTATATTCATTGCTCATATCGTCAAGATGAACACGACAATCTCTCAACTTTTTATTGTGTAAACTAGACTTTTTTGCGCTTTCTCTTGCAAGTTTTCGAATACCTGAAAGTTCTTTTCTTTCTCTTTCAGCTTGAATGATTTTTTTTTGAATTTCCTCTGCTACAAGCGGATTTTTATGTAAATAATTATCAAGCTTTTTACTGACAAAATCATTAATGTATGTTCTAACAGTAGGAAGATCTCCTCCCATCTCAGTTGAGCCTAGTTTAGTTTTAGTTTGAGATTCAAAAACTGGCTCTAAAACTTTAATACTTATTGCACAAAGGATCGATTTTCTAACATCTGATGAGTCATAAGGCTTTTTGTAAAAATCTCTTAAAGTTTTTACAACACCTTCTCGAAATGCAGACAAATGAGTGCCACCTTGAGTAGTGTGTTGACCATTTACAAATGAATAATACTCTTCACTATACTGTTTTTTATTGTGTGTGATTGCTAATTCAATATCATTCCCCTTTAGGTGTATTATTGGATATAAAAAATCATCAGCATTATTGTTTTCTTCAATTAAATCTTTTAATCCATTTTCAGATTTAAATTTTTCACCATTAAAAATTATTGACAAACCAGGATTTAAATAAACATAGTACTTAAGCATTCTTGTTACATACTCATTTCTATATTTAAACTTTTTAAAGATTGAATCATCTGGCTTAAAAAGAACCTTTGTTCCTTTTCTCTTGGAAGATTCAATTATTGGCAAATCATCAACGACTTCACCAAATTCAAAAGAAACAGATTTTTCTTTATCATCTCTAAATGATTCGACCTTAAAAAAAGATGAGAGGGCATTTACCGCTTTTGTGCCAACTCCATTTAAACCAACAGATTTTTTAAAAGCTCTTGTATCATATTTTCCACCTGTATTCATTTTACTGACAACATCTTTAACCTTTCCAAGTGGAATTCCCCTGCCATAATCTCTTACACTAACGATATTATCTTTTATATTAATCTCAATTGTTTTTCCAGCACCCATAACAAATTCATCAATTGAATTATCAAGAATTTCTTTTAGAAGAATATATATACCATCGTCATAAGCCGAACCATCACCAAGTTTGCCAATATACATTCCAGGACGCATCCTAATGTGGTCTTTCCAATCCAGCGACTTTATGTTATCCTCAGTATATGATGAAATTTGTGGCATATTTTAGAAGGAGTCTAAGATATGATACTTAATTTTTATATAAAATGGTGATTAAATAAAATAATTAACAATTGTAATTATAAAATGTTAAAATCTAATTAAACATTAAATCTGAAATGAATAATATCACCATCTTCGACTATATATTCTTTGCCCTCGATTTTTAACTTTCCAGCTTCTCTTATATTATTTTCTGATTTAAGTTCGATATAATCATTATATTTTATTACTTCCGCTCTTATAAATCCTTTTTCAAAATCAGAATGAATAATTCCTGCTGCCTGTGGTGCTTTGGAACCATTTTTAAAAGTCCATGCTCTTACCTCTTTTGGTCCTGCAGTGTAAAAGGTCGAAAGATTCAATAATTTGTGAGATTCCCTTATCAATACTGAAGAACCAGGCTCATCAATACCTAAATCATCAAGAAACATTTTTCTATCGTCATAATCTTCTAGTGAATTTATTTCTTCTTCAATTTTTGCAGCTAATGTTATGACTCTTGAACCCTCGCCTTTAAGTAAATCAATTAATTTCAATAAATTATTTGTAGGTAGTTTAATTTCATTTTCATTAATATTACAGACATATAAAACAGGTTTAGCAGTAAGTAATGAAAGTGGTTTTATATAGTTAATAAAATCTTCTTTTGTTATTTTTTGCAATCTTACAGAAATGCCATTATTCAAATTTTCAATTACATTTTCAAGTATGTCATGTTCTTTCTTTGCATCTTTATCTCCTGATTTAGCTTGTCTAAGTATTTTTTCGTTTCTCTTTGAAATTGATTCTACATCTTTAATCTGTAGTTCAAAATCAATAATTTCTTTATCTCTCAAAGGATCAACACTTCCTTCAACATGTGAAATATTATCATTTTCATAACATCTTAAAACATGAATAATAGCATTAGTCTCCCTAATATTCGACAAAAATTGATTACCTAATCCCTCTCCTTTACTGGCTCCCTTAACTAATCCAGCAATATCAACAATATCTACCGTGTTTGGCACTACTTTCTCTGGATTAATTAATTCAACTAAATGGTTTAATCTTGTATCAGGTATTGAGACTGAACCGAAATTGGGTTCTATAGTGCAAAAAGGAAAATTTGCGCTCTGAGCTTTTCCATTTGTTAAACAATTAAATAAGGTAGATTTACCAACATTAGGTAATCCGACAATTCCTGCTTTCATTAATCAGGATGCATCAATTTTTGTTTTGACAGTAACACCTCTTCTGATTCTATGTTATCTTCATCGGGAACACAACAGTCAACAGGGCAAACTGCAGCACATTGGGGCTCATCATGAAAACCTTTACATTCTGTGCATTTATCGGTAACAATAAAATAAAACTCATCAGAAAAAGGCTCTTGTTCTATGTCTGCATTAACATTTTTTCCGTCTGGCAAGACTACAGCACCCATTAAGCTTGTACCATCTGAATACTTCCAATCGTAAGCTGCTTCGTATATTGCTGTATTAGGGCATTCTGGTTCACAAGCTCCACAATTAATACAATCTTCAGTAATTTTTATTGCCATAAACTAAACAATGCAAAACTAACTAATATCTTTGTAAAAATTTATTAAAATTGATTTTATCTAAAAGAATTGAATTATTTATTTCTCTTGGAATGTTCTTTAAAGATTTCATCAACAAATCAGCTGAAAAAAATTTATCTAAATTATTTTCAAACGCAATAAATCAAGCAAAACATCACAACAATTATTTTACTGAAGACAACATATTAATCTGTCTAAAAAATTGGTCGCATTCACTTGAAAAGGAGAAAATTATATCTTTTTTGAGTTCATACAGTATTGAAAAAGTAATCCCAAAGTCAATTGCAATAATCATGGCAGGAAATGTTCCCCTTGTTGGTTTTCACGACTTTCTTTGTGTTATTCTTTCTGGAAATAAAGCGATTATCAAACTTTCTTCAAAAGATAGTCATTTAATGCATTTTATTTTAAATTACTTATGTAGTCTGGATATTAATTTTAAAAATTATTTTGAGATATGCCAAGGAAAATTATCTGGCTATGATGCAGTAATAGCCACAGGAAATAATTTGAGTGCTTCAAAATTCGAGCAGTATTTTAATGATTATCCTAATATCATCAGAAAAAGCAGACATTCAGTTGCAATACTTGTAGGAAATGAAAGTAATGATCAATTAGAAAAATTATCAGACGATATTTTTAGTTATTTTGGGTTAGGATGTAGAAACGTATCAAAAGTTTACTTACCAAAAAATTATGATCTTGATTTATTATTTAAATCATTTATGAAATGGAAAAAAGTTATTAACAACAATACTTATGCAAACAACTATGATTATTACAGATCAATATACTTATTGAACAAAGAGGTTTTTTTTGACAATGGCTTTATCCTTTTAAAAGAGTCAAAAAATATTGGATCTCCAGTTGGTACATTGTTTTATGAGTATTATAATAAATATGAGGATATTAGAAAGAATTTATCTCAAATTTCTGATAAAATTCAATGTATTGTTTCAGCTGAAAATTTAATAGAATTTGGTAAAACTCAGTTTCCCGAACTTACAGATTATGCTGATGGAGTAGACACTTTTGATTTTTTGTTAAAACTAAATCAAGATTGACTTAAATTCCATATTCATTTTTATTAATTTTGCCTCTTATTTATGAAAAAACATAATTTCAGTGCTGGTCCCAGCATTTTAAATCAAAATGTATTTAAGCATTCATCTAAAGCAGTTTTAGAATTAGATGATATCGGTCTATCCATTTTAGAAATTTCTCATAGAAGTCCTGAATTTATATCAATTATGAATGAGGCGAGAGAACTTTCTTTAGAACTTTCAGGATTGAATAGTGATGATTACACAACACTATTCTTACAAGGAGGTGCAAGTATGCAGTTTTTAATGATAGCATACAACTTTCTCAAATATAAGGGTGGCTATATTAATTCGGGAACATGGTCGACCAAAGCAATAAAAGAAGCAAAGCTTTTTGGTAATGTTTCTGTGTATGCTTCATCAGAAGATGAAAATTTTAGTTATATACCAAAAAATTATTCAATTTCTGATAATCCAGATTATTTACATATTACAACTAATAATACAATTTTCGGAACGCAATACCACCAAGTACCGGATTGCAATTGCCCTTTGTTTGCAGATATGAGCTCTGATATATTTTGCAGAAAACAAGATTATTCAAAATTCTCTTTAATCTATGCTGGTGCACAAAAAAATTTAGGTCCTGCTGGAACAACAATGGTAATATTAAAAAAATCGTTAATAAATGAAATATGTAGAGAAGTTCCTTCAATACTAAATTATAAAGTTCATTTTGAAAAAGAAAGCATGTTTAATACTCCCCCAGTTTTTGCTATATATACTTGTTTATTAAGTATGAGATGGTTAAAAAACATTGGAGGTCTAGGTGAAATTGAGAAAAAAAACATTCATAAATCTTCAATATTATATGAAGAGATTGACAATAACGAAATGTTTAATGGCTTTGCTTCAAAAGATGATAGAAGCGTAATGAATGTAACATTTAATCTAATTAATGAAAAATACAAGCCAGTATTTGATAATCTTTTAAAAGAAAATAATATATCTGGCATTAATGGTCATAGATCTGTTGGAGGTTACAGAGCATCAATTTACAACGCAATGGAAACTGAATCTGTAGAAGTTCTAATAGATACAATGAAAAAATTTGAAAAAAATATTTAAATATGAAAATTCTTGCAAACGATGGAATCTCCAATTCTGGAGTTAAAAAACTAGAAGAAGCAGGGTTTGAGGTGATAACGACAAACGTAGCTCAAGAGCAATTAGAAAATTACATTAGCGAAAATGAGATTTCAGGAATTCTTGTAAGAAGTGCGACAACTGTCAGAAAAGAACTTATTGACAAAACGCCAAGTTTAAAATTAGTCGGAAGAGGAGGTGTTGGTATGGATAATATTGATGTTGATTATGCAAAATCTAAAGGATTAAAAGTAATCAATACTCCTGCTTCATCATCTCATTCAGTTGCTGAGCTAGTTTTTTCACATTTATTTTCTTGTGTTAGATTTTTACATGATTCCAATAGAAATATGCCACTCGAAGGTGATAATAATTTTAAAAAGCTTAAAAAAAATTATTCAAAAGGAATTGAACTTAAAGGGAAAACACTTGGAGTTATTGGATTTGGAAGAATAGGACAAGAAACAGCAAAAATAGCACTTGGCATCGGAATGGATGTAGTTTATTATGACAAATACATTGAAAGCACTGAGCTTGAGTTAAAGTTTTCAGACAATAAATCTCTTTCTTTTATTTTAGAAAGTTCTTCATTAGATGAACTTATTAAGAAATCAGATTTTATTACTTTACATGTCCCTGCTCAAAAAGAATATATCATTGGAAAAAATGAATTTGAAAATATGAAAGATGGTGTTGGGATAATCAATGCGGCTAGAGGTGGTGTGATTGATGAAAGTGAATTAATTAAATACTTAGACAATAACAAGGTTTCATTTGCTGGACTTGACACTTTTGAAAACGAACCCAATCCCTCTGTTAAATTACTAATGCATCCTAAAATTTCGCTTTCCCCACATATCGGAGCTGCAACCTCTGAAGCTCAAGACCGAATAGGAATTGAATTAGCAGATCAAATAATTAACTATTTCAATAATGCTTAAAAAACTAAAATCTAGATTGTTGATTAAATCTAATTTTCAGTTACTTAAAATTATTATTGTTTTTGGAATTACCGGAAGTTTAGCATTATACTTAAGTGGACCAGTTATTGATTTTTTTGAAATTAATAAGGATAAAAAATTAACTTATTACTTGAGCAGGTTTTTAATTGTTTTTCCTATATATCAAATCTGCCTTTTAGTAACGGGATTTTTTTTTGGTGAGTTTTCTTTTTTCTGGAAATTTTTCAAAAAGATGATAGAAAGATTTAAGCTAAGAAATTAATCTTTCCATTTTAAAAATTTTTCAACTTTAGGTTTTACAACCATTTGACAATACATGTTTTCTGGATTGTTGTAGAAATATTTTTTATGATAATCTTCAGCCTCAAAAAATTCTGTTTTTTTCTCTAAAGAAGTAACAATTTTCTTTGAAAAAGCATTAGATGATTCAAGATTTAAAATAAATTCTTTTGCAATATTTAGTTCAGTTTTATTTTGAAAAAAAATTGCTGATCTATATTGTGTTCCAACATCATTACCTTGTCTATTAAGCGTGGTAGGATCATGAGTTTTAAAAAAAATCTCTAATAACTTTTCAAAAGAAACTAAATCAGAGTCATAAGTAATTTCAACAAGTTCAGCATGGCCAGTTAATCCAGTACAAACTTCCTCATAAGTTGGATTTTTTTTTGTTCCGCCCATATAACCTGGAATGACTTTTGCAACACCATCAACATTGTCGAAAATAGTTTCAGTACACCAAAAACATCCCGATGCAAAATATGCTTTCTCCATTCTAAACCTTTTAATTTATTAATAGTCAAATTTAATCTCATTATATATATTTGCCAGACTTTATGAAAAAATTTTTTTTCTTACTGTTACTTCCTTTGTTTATAAATTCACAAGAAAGAAAGATTGCGAATGCTTACAGATTTTTAGAACCGCCTAAAATTGATGGCAAAATTTCTAAAGATGAATGGGATCAAGTAAAAGGAAATACTGATTTTGTAGTATGGTTTCCTGAAACTCGTGCAGGTGACAAATTAGATGAAGATTATAAGACAACAACTTTTATAGGATATGACGATGAAGCTATTTATGTCGCAGCTACTTTAATTCATCCTGACACTTCCAAAATGCCAATGGAGTTTTCTCAAAGAGATAAATCTGCTGGAATTGAATCTGAAGCCTTTTGGGTGTCATTTAATACATTTGATGATAATTTGAACTATCAATCATTTGAAATAACACCTTCTGGAGCAATATCAGATATGTTTTCAAGTGGAGATTTTGATCCTCAAAATGATTATGATTATGACACTGTATTTGAAGGATATAGCAGTATTGATAAAGATGGCTGGTATGTAGAAATGAGAATCCCCTATAGCGCTTTACGTTTTCCAAAAAAAAATATTCAGGAATGGGGAATAAATTTTGGCAGGAGCTCTCCGGAGCTTGATTCATATTTTATCTGGAATTTCGCAGATCCTAAAAATTCAAAATATCAACAAAGCTTTGGACTAATGAAAGGTCTAAAAGATATTACACCCCCTGCAAGATTTTTCTTTTATCCTTATTTTCAAATTTCCCAAGATTTTAAAAAAGGCTTTAGTTCAAAAAATTCTTACTCAGCAGGTTTAGATTTAAAATATGGGCTTGGAAACAGTTTTACCCTTGACGCTACTTTAATACCAGATTTTGGTCAAGTGACTTTTGATGACAAGGAGTTAAACTTAAGTCCATTTGAACAGCAATTTGACGAAAATAGACCGTTTTTTATGGAAGGTGCCTCATTATTTGAAAAGGCTGATGGAATGGGCTACAGATCAGGAAGATTTTTTTATAGTAGAAGAATTGGTGAAGAAATATCATTTAATGAAAGTGATTATATTAACGTAGATGAAGAATTAATAAGATACGATAATAAGCCGGAGCTTATTAATTCAACTAAAATCAGTGGAACAACTGATAATAAATTAAGTATAGGTATTTTAAATGCTGTTACGGGAAAAGCTTATGCGTATTTCAGGAATACAAATAATCAAAAAGATAGAAAAGTACTTATTTCTCCTCTAACAAATTATAATGTTATTTCATTATCACAGCAAGTTTTAAATGAGTATTCATCAATCAGTCTTATAAATACTAGTGTGATTAGAGAAGGTGACTGGTATGATTCAAATAATCAAGCGATTGTATTTGATATATATGATAACCCAAAAAAATTCAACCTCAAATCAACATTATTTAGAAGTTATTTGGAAAATAACGAAAAGAATACTGGGTTTAGAGGAGGAATTTCTATAAATAAATTAACTGGTAGTTTTAGATACGGTTTAGGGTGGAATGGTACCAGCTCAAGTTACACACAAAACGATATTGGTATAATTAGACAGACGAATGATCAAAGGTTTACCATGAGAATGAGTTATCAAATATTTGAGGAAACAAAACTTCTAAGAAGTTTTTCCAATTATCTTTTTGCAAGTCAAGCCTATACCTATGATAATTTTATAAAAAAATCTTGGGGTTTTAGACAAGGGAATAACTTTACTTTTCAGAATCTAATGAGTTTTAGCTTAGACTTTGACTATACGTCAGAATATAAAGATTTTGATGAAACTAGAACACTGGATAGATTTATAATTGAACCAGAAAATTTTGAAATTCAAATTGAAATGAAATCCGACAATAGTAAGAGATTTTCCTATGGTTTTGATGTATCAAATACAAATTTTTTCAAACAAGAATTTCAAGAAAATAAAAGTAGAACAACAGTTGGATTGTTTGCAGATTTTAGATATTCAGATAGACTGTCATTTGGATCAGGATTTCAAACTATCAATAGTATAGATGACATAGGGTATCTTAAGAAAGATTTATCAAAAATATTATTTGGAAAAAGAGATGTTAAATCAATAGAGAATAATTTTGAAATGCTTTACAACATTAATACAAAAAGTGCTATATCTCTTAAACTTAGAAATTTTTGGAGCGTTGCTAGATATTCAGAGGAAGTTTTTTCATTAAAAAATGATGGTAGAAGAATTTTAGAAGATCAAACTATTTTAGACTATGATCCAAATACCAACTTTAATTTATGGAATTTTGATTTAAATTTTGAGTGGTGGTTTGCGCCTGGAAGTAATATGATATTTTTATATAGAAATCAAGTTTTTAATCAAGACGAAAAATCATTTTTAGACTACAATGATAGTGTCTCAGAACTCTTTAATTTTCCATTACAACATCAAATTTCATTAAGGATAAATTATTTCTTAGATTACAATAGATTTAAAAAGAAATGATAGAACTAAAGCTTATTGATAAATCTTTTGGAAATCAAAAAATTTTAGATAAAATCTCTTTAAACATTAAAAAAGGAGAATTTATTTCAATTATTGGTCCTTCAGGTGCTGGCAAAACAACTTTATTAAACATTATTGGAACAATCGAAGATTTTGATAAATCAGAAAAATCTAAGTTTCTAATTAATTCCCAGGATATCACAAAACTTAGTGATAAGAATTTATCAAAATTCAGAAATAATAACATAGGTTTTGTATTTCAGTTCCATCAGTTACTTCCTGAGCTTACAGTTAAGGAGAATATTCTTTTACCAACAATGATTAAGGGAGATAATAAAGATAGTTCTGATATGTATTTCATTGAATTGATCTCGATATTAGGAATAGATGGTATTTTAAATAAATATCCCAATTCAATTTCTGGTGGAGAAAGACAAAGAGCTGCTGTAGCAAGAGCTATGATTAATAAGCCGAGTATTTTACTTGCAGATGAGCCAACTGGAAATCTTGACTCTAAAAATGAAGAAGAAATTATAAGTTTATTTAAGAAAATGAATAAAGACCTTGGTGTTACTATTGTCCTGGTAACTCATAATCTTAATTTTTCAAAATTAGCAGATAAATGCTTCACTCTAAAGGATGGTAAATGGTCTTAGTAAAGAATTGAAAGATTTACTTGAACACAAGTTCAATCTTTACAATACTAAAAATTTTATTAGCGAAGATCCTATTTCAATACCATATACATATAATCAAAAAGAAGATATAGAAATCATTAGTTTTTTGATAAGTATTATTTCATGGGGAAATCGAAAGTCAATAATCAAAAGCGGAAATAAATTGAAAGAAATTTTAGGGTCAAGTCCGATTGATTTTATAATGCGATTTAAAGAAAAAGATTTTAAAAAAATTGATTTTGTACATAGAACTTTCAACAAATATGACCTTATTTATTTTTTAAAATCATTAAAAAACATATATGAGAATCATGATGGTTTAGAAAATGTATTTTCTAAAAATTTAAATGATGAATTCATGTTCAACAACATTAGTAATTTTAGAAACATATTTTTTTCGTTGAATCACGAGAAAAGAATAGAAAAACACATCTCAAATCCTAAAAAAAATTCAGCTTGCAAGAGAATTAATATGTTTTTGAGATGGATGGTAAGAAATGATGGAGTTGTAGATTTTGGAATATGGAAAAAAATTAAACCATCTATGTTATCATGTCCATTAGATGTTCATACAGCAAATATTGGTAGGAAATTAAACTTAATTTCAAGAAAACAAAATGATTTAAAAACAGTGATTGAATTAGATAAAAAACTCAGATTATTTGATAAAAATGATCCAGTAAAATATGATTATGCACTTTTTGGAATGGGAGTATATGAGAAATTTTAAAACAATAATTATATATTTGCATCAAATTGACTAAAATATGTCAATACTACTTAAGTCCGCAAAAATAATAGATGCCAAGAGCGACTTCAATGGCAAAATCCAAGATATTTTAATTGAAAAAGGAGTTATAACTAAAATTAGTAACTCAATTAAATCTAAGGATTCAAAGGTTATAAATTTAAAAAACCTTCATGTTTCACCAGGTTGGATTGACTCTAGTGTATGTTTTGGAGAACCGGGCTATGAAGATCGAGAAACTATTGAAAACGGAATTTTAACGGCTGCTTCAAGTGGATTTACTGATGTTATATTAAATCCATATACCAAACCAATTTTAGATTCAAGAGCTGATATTGGTTTCATAAAGAACAAGTCTTTAGGAAGTATTGTTGATATACATCCACTTGGATCATTGACTAGACAAAGTAAATCAAATGAACTTGCTGACCTTAAGGAAATGTTTGAGGCTGGATGCGTTGGTTTTTATGATTTTAAAAAACCGATTACAAATCCAAATATTTTAAAAACAGCCCTTCAATATGTTCAACATTTTAATGGTCTTATACTTTCATTTCCTTTAGAACACTCCATTTCAAAAAATGCTCAAATGCATGAAGGAATAATAAGTACAACCTATGGTTTAAAAGGATTTTCAGAAATTTCTGAGGAAATTGCTATTTTAAGAGATTTGAAATTACTTGAATATACTGGAGGAAAACTACACTTCCCAACTATTTCCACAGTGAATTCATTGAATATAATAAAAGAAGCTAAATCTAAAGGATTAAATGTTACATGCGGAGTTTCAGTAAACAATTTATTTTTTAATGATGAAAAACTTAAGGATTTTGATACAAGATTTAAAGTAAATCCTCCAATAAGAGATGAAAAAACAAGAAAAAGCTTGATTAAAGGAGTTGAAAATAGAATAATAGACTGCGTTACTTCAGATCATATCCCTGTAGATATTGATAATAAAAAAACAGATTTTGAAAATTCTGATTTTGGAGCAATCGGTCTAGAATCTTCATTTGGAGCACTTAATTCATTGTTTGGCGTAAATAAAACAGTTGAGATATTGAACTCATCCTATGACGTTTTTGACCTAATTAGACCCAGTATAAATATTGGAAATAAAGCTAAAATATCGATGTTTGATCCTAATAAAAAATATACTTTTTCCAAGAATAATATTTATTCATCATCAAAAAATAGTTCATTTTTAAATACTGATCTTACTGGTATTTCAAGAGGGATTATTTCGAACTCAAAGGTTCATGTTGTTGAATAAAGAAATATTTCATTTAGTACAAAAATCAAATAGAGAAGATAAATCCCCCCTTATTGTTCTTTTACATGGATATGGAAGTAATGAAAAAGATTTATTTTCTTTTAAAGAATTTCTGCCAAATGATGCAACTATTGTATCATTCAGAGCACCATTAGAACTTTTTCAAAACATGTATGCTTGGTATCAAATATATTTTGAAAATAATGTAAAATCTTTCGATGAAAAAAGTGCTTTTTCTAGTAAAAATCTGATTATTGATAAGATTAAACAAATATCTAAAGATTATAACTGTGATGATGAAAGAATAACATTAATAGGTTTTAGCCAAGGTGCAATACTTGGATTCTCAGTTGCTTTAATGAACAATAACTTAATTAAAAATTTAGTTGCTTTAAGCGGATATGTTGAAGAAAAAATTATTGATTTTAGTTCTATGTCTTTTCCAAATATTTACATATCACACGGTATAAATGACAATGTGATACCTCATTTAGATTCCAAAAAAACCCTTCAAATACTCAATAAAAATAAAATCAACTATGATTATTATGAATTTAATCAAGGTCATGGTGTAAATATGGATAATTTAAATTCATTTCTAAAATGGATTAAAGATAAGTACTAATCTATTTGAATTTGTAATCCATCATAAGCTAGATAAACATTTTTGGGAAGAAGTTTTTCTGTTTCAACATGAAATCCCATGTCTGGTGCGATGTGAGTGAGATATGTTTTTTTTGGATTTAATTCCTTAATTATTTCAAGAGCTTGCTTTAAATTTATATGAGAATAATGTTCTTTGTGCCTCAAAGCATTTAAAACTAGACAATCAAGATTCATTAGCTTTTGTAACTCTTTCTTTTTAATTGTTTTTAAATCTGTTATATAAGCAAAGTTCAATAACCTGTACCCAAAAACTTGTAATTTATGATGCATAAAGCTGATTGGCTTAAAAACTAGACCATCGATTATAAAATCTTTATTTTTCTTAACACTATTAGAATAAACGTGAGGAGATCCTGTATAGCCACCCGACTTATCAAATAAATAATCGAATCTTTTTTCTAATTTTTTTAAAACTCTTTTTTTAGCAAATAATGGAATCTTACCGTACTTGAAAGAAATAGGTCTAACATCATCTAAACCTGCGGTATGATCTGAATGTTCATGAGTAAACAATATAGCATCAATTCTAGAAAAATTATTGTTTAACATTTGTTGTCTAAAATCAGGACTACAATCAATTAGAATATTCTTTTTATTAATATTGATTAAAATTGATGATCGAAATCTCACATCTTTAAAATCTTCACTTTTACAAACGGGTCTATCAATACCTATTGTTGGTATTCCTGTACTTGTTCCTGTTCCTAAAAAAGTAATTTTCATGAATTAATATCAAATTTAATTTTTTATCTCTTTTTATTGATAATACTTTATAAATTTGTAATAGTTACTAAAAATGGTAGTTTCTTTAAAGGGAGATAAAGATTTTGAAAACGTATTATCCACAGTTGATAAAGCTCTTCGTATTAACTTAAATGAACATATTTATGGAACATTTGCTGAGATAGGTGCTGGTCAAGAAGTAGCCAGACATTTTTTTAGAGCAGGTGGAGCATCTGGAACAATTGCTAAAACAATGAGTGCCTACGACAGGGAGTTTAGTGATGCAATTTATGGGGTTGAAAGCGATAGAAGATATGTAACAAAATCAAGGCTTTCCAAAATGCTCATGCATGAAATCAATTTACTTGAAACTAGAGTTAATAGAAAAAATAATCCAGAAAAAATGTTTTTTGCTTTTGCTAATACTGTTGCAACTATAGATTTTGCAAAAAAGTTTAAGGGACATGGCTGGATGGGAATAAGATTTCAAACTGATAGTCAGCAAGATTACAGTGAAATTCAGATGCATATTCGATTTCACTTAATCGATGCTAAAGCTCAACAAGAAGCTTTAGGCATAATGGGTGTTAATTTAATTTATGGGGCTTTCTATAAGCATAATAAGCCTAGGTCTCTTATTAAATATTTATATGATCATATTGATCCTGATGCAATTGAAATTGATACAATTAATTTTTCAGGTCCACTTTTTGAAAATGTTGATAATAGATTACTGAGTTTAGATTTAGTAAAAAATGGAATGACTGAAGCGGTCATGTTTGGACCTGACGGTGAAAACATACTTCCTGCAGCAGCTCTATACAAACAAAATATTCTAGCAATTAGAGGAAGTTTCAGACCAGTGACAAAAGTAAATGAAGACATGTATGAAAAATCATTTAAAATGATTTCAAATGATAAAGATTTTAATCTTGAAGAAACCATTTCAATTTTTGAAATTACTCTATCAAATTTATTGAGTGGTAAAAACGATGTAAATGAACAGGATTTTCTAGATAGAGCTGAACTACTCTGCTCTGCTGGAAAAACCGTGATGATTACTAATTTTCAGGAATATTACAAACTTTCTGATTATTTTTCAAACTATACCACTGAAAAAACCGTTATGACTATGGGTGTAGATAATTTAATTAAAGTTTTTGAGGACAAATATTACTCTGATCTAAGTGGTGGAATACTTGAAGCCTTTGGTAAATTATTCAAACACAATGTTGAAATATACTTGTATCCTTTAATGGTGGGAGATAAACTTGTGAATAGTTCAAATCTTCAAGTTGAAGATAATATGAAAAACTTGTATAAATATTTTAAGGACAATCATAAAATTAGAGACATTGAAAATTTCAACAAGAGTCTTTTGAATATTTATTCAAAGGAGGTATTGGAGGAAATTAAAAATAATTCTCCAGGATGGGAACAAAAATTACCTGAATCAATTTCTAAACTGATCAAAGAAAAAAAACTATTTGGTTATTCAAATTAGTTTGTCAAGATTTGATTAGTATGATCTTTAGTATTGACTTTGTCAATAACTCTTTCTAACACACCTTCTTCATTGAAAATGAAAGTTTTTCTGTATATACCCTCATATTCTCTACCATACATTTTTTTTGTACCCCAAACCCCAAACAATTTGACAACTTTCTGATCAACATCTGCAAGAAGTGGATAAGGAAACCCAAATTTGTTTGAGAAATTTTTTTGTGCTTTAGGTTTATCACAACTAACTCCAAGAATTGAATATCCCAGGTTTGTTAGCTTTTCATAATTTTCAGATAAATTACATGCTTCTGCGGTACATCCAGGTGTATTTGCTTTTGGGTAGAAAAAAATAATTAATTTTTTTCCAGAAAAATCTCCATTGGATATAAGGTTTTCATTTTCATCAATACATTCAAAATTTGGAAGCTTATCGCCTACTTTCAGAGTATTCATAGTGTAAAATGTTTTTCTAAATTTACAAAAATGAAGAAAACTGAAAAAGTTAAATTTATTATTAATACTCTCGAAGATTTGTACCCTAAAGTCGAAGTGCCTTTAGACCATAAAGATCCTTACACTCTTCTTGTAGCAGTTTTACTCTCAGCTCAGAGCACAGATGCTGGAGTTAATAAAATAACACCAAAATTATTTGCGTTGGCAGACAATCCCTATGACATGATTAAAATGAGTGTTGAAAAAATTAGAGAAATAATTAAACCTGTTGGATTATCTCCAATGAAATCAAAAGGAATCCATGGCTTATCTAAAATAATTATTGAAAAGCATGGTGGAAAAGTTCCTAAAAATCTCAAAGACTTGGAAGAGCTTCCTGCTGTTGGGCATAAAACAGCTAGTGTTGTTATATCTCAAGCTTTTGGTATACCAGCCTTTCCTGTTGACACACACATCCATAGACTTATGTATAGATGGGGATTATCAACTGGAAAGAGTGTAAAAAAGACTGAAGAAGACGCGAAAAGAATTTTTCCAAAAAATTTATGGAATAAACTACACATTCAAATTATATATTATGGCAGAGAATTCAGTCCTGCAAGAGGATGGAATTTTAAGAATGATATTATAACTCAAAAAATTGGAAGAAAATCTGTTATCAATAAGTTTCTGATTTAATTACAGTTTATTTCATATAAATCCCAATTCTTTTCAGTATTCTGATTCAGAAAGTAATAACATTTTTTTGAACCATCATTAAATTCAAGAAACTTATAAAAACCATCAGGTACCGTAGCGCCAGTTGAAAGGACTTCACTTTGTGGAGAAAATTTGAGTTCAATTCTAACTTTTACAGGTCCAATATCTTTTGCCCAATCCCTAACCTGTTCCTCTAGTTCTCTCCACTCACCCCTATTTAAATTATCTTTTTGCAATGCACAATTAACAAAAGAAAAAGTTTTTTCTAGATTGGACCATGAATCCGTGAAGGAACCTGCTGGAGCCATGTGGCCTTTATCCCACGGATTATTATAATAATCAGCATCATTAGATGTCCAAACACCTTCCTCTAAATAAAAATCCATATTTCCTCTATCAGCAACCTTAACAAAATCTTTCACTGTGTACTCTATCCAGTTCGGCTGTTCTTTATTTTCATTGTAGGAAATTTTAAAAACGTTATTTTCAATGATAACCTCAGATCTTCTTTGAATACTCTCAGGCTCATTATCATTGATTTCAGAACAAGAAGTAAGTATAAATAGGATTAAAATGTACTTTTTCATTTAAAATAATGTTGGATTATTGGTTCTTTTCATATACCCTTCAGTTCTAATTACTTTCCCTACAGTTACCTCATCATTTTCTAAGCTAATTTCGTCAAAAAACCATTCAGCTACAAGGTGTCTGTGACAAAAATTTGTTTTATTACCATCTGTCATTAATATAGGCTATTTACCTTGAACAAGAGATTTCAAATCTGAATAAACAACTTCTGCATTCAAACTCGACAAATTATTTTTGAAATTTTCGACAAACTGAGCTTCGCTTATTTTTTTTTCTTTTAAAAGTTTAAAGTCTTTGTAATTTGGAACAAGAGCCTTGTATTCGTATTTGATTTGTTCATTTCCAGAGGAAAGTAATGAAATTGAAATACATCCTTTTAATTTATTTTTGGACAAATATTTGAAGCATCCTGTTTTCATTTATTGAGTTAAGTTAACAAATTATGTTTTTACTCATATAGCTTATTATTTTGTTACAATTCATTTTTAACATATTTTCCTTGGTTTGTTAACAAATTTTTAACATATTGCAAGATTAATAACTATAAAACATTTTAAATGAAAAACTTAGTAAGACTATTTTCCTTGTTGTTCATAATGACTGGGGCTATAGGATTTGCGCAAGGCACAGTGTCAGGTACAGTAACTGACGCAGAGGGTCTTCCACTTCCTGGTGCTACTGTTGTTGTACAAGGTACGTCGATTGGGGTTACTTCAGATTTTGATGGTAACTACTCAATCTCGGCTTCTCAAGGAGATGTACTTATTTTTAGTTATGTTGGTTACACGAGCCAAAGCGTTACAGTTGGAAGCTCGTCTACAGTCAACGTATCACTTGAAAGCAGTACTGCTCTTGAAGAAGTTGTTGTAACAGGTATCACATCACGTGATAGAAAAAGATTAACATCATCTGCTGTTGTAGTTGGATCTGAACTTATTGAAGGTGTTGCTGTTTCATCTCCTGATCAGGCTCTTATGGGAAGAGTTTCTGGTTTAAGAATTGTAGGTGTTTCAGGAACTCCAGGTTCTTCTCAACAAATTAGAATTAGAGGTGAAGGTTCTATAACAGGAACTAATGCTCCAATTTTTGTAGTTGATGGTCAAGTAATCAACAATGGTACAATTAACGGTCCAACAGGACTTGACATGGGTATTTTATCGATGATTAACGCAAATGACATTGAAAGCATCACAGTTCTTAAAGATGCAGCTTCACTTGCTGCTTATGGAGCTAGAGGATCTAACGGTGTAATTGTAATCACCACAAAAAAAGGATCTGCTGGAAATGTAAGTTACACAGTTAGTTCATCTTATGGATTCCAAAACTATGCGTTGGATGAAAGACCAATGTTGACAGGAAACCAAAGATTAGAATTAGGTGCTGAAACTATTATGAACTCTTACGGATGGTCTAGAGAAGACGCAACTGCTTATGCTCTTAGAATATTTGCGGGTGCTGCTGCTTGGGACGCTGGAGGTAGAGTTGATGGTAACTGGGAAGAATTAATTAAAGTTGAAGATGCTGTCTATCAAAAGTATGACGTATCTGCGTCTGGTGGAACAGCTGACTCAAACTTTAGAATGTCTCTTGGTTATACAGACCAAGAAGGAACTTCTGTTGGAACTAACTTTGAAAGTGTAACAGGATCATTATCTGTTACTAGAAAATCTGGAAAAGTAACTTTACAATCTAGTAGTAGAGTTGCAAACTCGATTCAGGAAGGTCAATTCGAAGGTGGTTCTTATTTTGCTGCTCCTCAGATGACAAGAGTTTTCATGGCTCCATTTATGCAGCCAAAGAATCCTGATGGATCTTGGAAGTTAGATAACCCAACAAGTATATTTAATACATTATACTTGGCTGATAATAATATCAACAGAAATGAGGCAACTAGAGCAATTTCAAATAACTCATTTACATATCAAATAATGGATGGATTGAAATTCTCAACTCAATTTGGTATTGATTATATTAACGCAAATGTTCATCAGTACGAAAGCCCTGAACACGGTGGAGGACTAAGTGAAAATGGTACTTCATCAATGAGTTCTTCAAGAGTCTTTAACTGGACAACAAATAACAACCTTGAATATGATTTAGTTTTAGGTGAGAATGAACATTTTATTAACGTTCTTTTAAGCCAGAGATTTCAAAAAAACAAATCAATGTCAAATGGTTCATATGGTGAAAATGTTCCAGCAATGGGGTTAATATACCCAAGCAGTTTTCAGACAAATCAATCTGCTTCAGGTTCTTTTTCTGATTGGAAAGCCCTATCTTATTTAGCACTTGTTAACTATTCTTACAAGAATAAGTACGTTTTAGATATATCATACAGAAATGATGGTTCATCTAGATTTGCTGCTGACTATAGATTTGGTAACTTCTACTCTGTAGGTTTAGCATGGAATATTTCTAGTGAAGATTTCTTAGCTGATAGTTCAGTTGTAAACAATTTAAAGCTAAGAGCTTCCTATGGTGAATCTGGAAACAACTCAGTAGGCTTATTTGATTATAAATCATTATTCTCTTACGGAGGATCTTATAACGATAGTGGTACAGTTACTCCTTCATCATTTGCTAACCCAATTATTTCTTGGGAAACAGCAAAACTTACTGATGTTGGTGTTGATTTTTCATTATTCAACAACAGAGTTTCTGGTTTAGTTAATTACTATATTAAAGACACTGCTGACTTATTACAAAGTGTACCATTATCTTTAACAACTGGTCACAGTTCATACACTCAAAACGTAGGTGAGGTAAGAAACCAAGGTATTGAAATTGAATTAGATGCAACAGTTATTAAGGCTGGTGATTTCAATTGGTCAATTTATGGTAACTATGCTACAAATGACAATGAAGTATTGACATTAGCAAAAGATGCTGCAGGTAACGATATCAATCTTGATGGTGGATATAACGCTACAAGAGTTGGTAGATCTGTAGGAGCTTGGTACTTAAGAACTTGGGGTGGTGTTGATTCTAACGACGGTAGACCTTATTATATTGTTGGTGGAGATGAAACTCCTGCGCAAGGTTATTCTGAAGAAGTGACTTATTCATTGACTTCAGCTTTACAATCTTGGCAAGGTGAGAGAATCCCAACATATTCAGGTGGTTTAGGTACTAGATTCAATTATAAAGGGTTCTCAATAGATGCTAACTTATACTTCACTGGTGGTCACAAGATTTATGAAAGATGGGCATGGTATTATATGTCATCTGGACTGCTTTCAACTAGATACTATCAAGGTGCTGCTGCTCTAATGGATAGATGGCAGAAGCCAGGTGACGTAACTGACGTTCCTAAAATGATATACTCTACAAGTACTAACACAACCGGTTCAGGAAACTCATCTAGATTCCTATACGATGGTGATTTTGTAAGATTAAGAGACTTAACAGTTAATTATCAATTACCTCAATCATTATTAGGAAACTCTGGATTTGATGGAGTAAGCGTTTTTGTTAAAGGTCTTAACCTATTTACTTGGGTAAAAGATGATGATCTAAAAATTGATCCCGAAGTAAATATGGGAGGTAGCTGGGAGATTTATACTCCGATATTAAAATCAATCTCTGTTGGAGCTAACTTAAAATTCTAAGAAAATGAAAAATATATATAAAAGTTTATTAGTATTATCATCTTTTCTACTAGTAATTTCTTGTGGAAATGATGACTTAGAGCCAACATTGGCGATGAATAAGGACTCTGACACCGGAATTCAAACTGCTTCAGATTTAGCATCTGTGCTTAACGGAGCTTATGATAGAATGTCTTCATCAGCATATTACTCAAGAGATGTAATTGTTAATGGTGAGGTTAGAGGTGATAATTTTTATTCAAATGCTAACTCAGGTAGAACATTTGCTGCGGCAATGGATTACAGCCCAAATGGATATGGTCCATGGGGAACAATCTACGGAGTTATTGCAATGTGTAATATAGTTATACAAGCTGACCATGCAAGTCTTGAGGGAGATCAAAACGCAATCAACCACACGGTTGGTCAAGCATATGCTCTTAGAGCATTAGCGCACTTTGATCTTTTAAAAGATTATGGTCAACACTTTATCTCTGGACAAGGTGGTTCAAGTTCATTAGGTGTTCCTTATGTTAAAACATATAGAGATCCTGCGAACTTAGCTCCTTCAAGAGATACAGTACAATCTAATGTTGATAACATTGTTGCTGACTTTAATCAAGGTATCAGCATGATGAATAGTACATCTGATAATGCTCAATACATGAATAAAGGTGCTGCTTATGCACTGCTTGCTAGAGCTGCTCTATATTATGGATCTGTAAATTCAGCTTATTATGCTGCTGCCGGAAGTGCTGCATCATGGGTAATTGCCAATTGGTCAAAAACAATTGTACCTCAAAGTGGATATATGGCTTCATGGTATACAGATAATGCAGTTAACCATTTATTTTCTATTGCTGCATCTGGAACAGATAATGCAGGAATTAATGGTGTAGCTAACATTTACAGAGGTGCAACATACGGTGACTTAAGAATTGTTGAAGGTAGTGGAGCTGATGACGTTCATGACGTTTATGAAGCTGATGATATCAGATATACTTCTCAAGGTATGATCGGTATGGAAAGAGGGTACTTGTCTATGCTTGGCAAGTGGCCATCAATGGATTTTTCAGATGATAATATTGTTATTAGAGTTGAAGAAATGCATCTTATTGCTGCTGAAGTAGCATTAAGATCTGGTGATAATGCAGGTGCTATAGCACATTTAAATCACATTACTTCAAAAAGAGATGCAACTGCATATTCTGGAACTGTAACTCTAGATGATATTTTGCTTGAAAGAAGAAGAGAATTTTTCGGTGAAGGTCATAGATTCTATGATATCGCTAGAACAGGAATGGATATTCCATTAGTTGATGTCATCAAGCAAACGCATGATGATTTAACTGGTTCTTCTCCAGAAGCAGGTAACTATAGATTTGCTTATCCTATCTCTCTTTCTGAAAGAAATGCAAACCCAAATATTGTTCAAAACTACGGTTACTAATATTTGAAATAGCATAAATCAATTAAACCCGCCTTTTGGCGGGTTTTTTGTTATTTATATTAACCATGAAGTATATTTTACAATTCATATTATTTTTCTCTATAACATCAGTCTTTTCTCAAAAAATTAATATTGAGAATATTGAAATACTAAGAGATTCTTTTGGAGTTCCGCACATATATGCAAAAACAGATGCAGAATTAGGATATGGATTAGCATGGGCACACTCTGAGGATGATTTTAAAACTATTCAAGAAGCTTATTTAGCAGGAAATGGTTTGTTAAGTAAACATATAGGATTAAGAGGAGCTCCTGCAGATTTTTTAACACAACTTATAAGATCAGATTATATTGTTGATAGCCTATATCATACTATCGACAAGAATTTTATACAAGTAATTGAAGGTTATGCTCAAGGAATTAACAGATTTGCAGAACTTAATCCAGATCAAATTCTTGTAAAAAAGCTATTTCCAATAACACCTAAAAAAATGTTAAGATATTCTTTTTTACAACTTTTTATCTCAAGCGAGGGTGATGATTTTATTAGAACAATAGCTGAAAATACAACTCGAAAAATATCTTTTCTGGACAATAATAAGTTAGGTTCAAATTTATTTGCTTTTAGTACAAACATTACAAAGAATGGAGAAACATATCTTGGAATTAATACACATCAACCACTGGATGGACCCACGTCATGGTATGAAGCACATTTAGTTAGTGAAGAAGGAACAAACATTATAGGAGCCACGTTTGCGGGTGCTCCATGTATACTTACTGGAACAAACGAAAATTTAGGATGGACTCATACTGTAAACTACCCTGATAAAACAGATATTTTTCAACTAGAGATGATAGACAAGAATCATTACAAGTTTGATGATCAAAAATTAAAGTTAAAGCAGTTTAGAGCTAAAGCTTACATCAAAATTTTGGGTATCCCTGTTAGGGTGAAGAAAAAATACTATGAAAGTATTTATGGACCAACATTAAAAAATAAAAGTGGATTTTTCTCTGTTAGATCAGGTTCATTGTTTAATATAAGAGCTTTGGAACAATGGTGGAAAATGAATAAAGCCAAAAGCTTTGATGAATTCTATAAAATTCTAGAAATGAATCAAATACCAGGTTATAATATAGGTTATGCTGATAAAGATGATAACATATTTTATATTTCTAATGGAATAATTCCAATTAGAAACGAGTCATATAATTGGAAAGGAGTTGTTCCCGGAAATACAAAGAAATCATTATGGACAGAATATTATAAAACCAAAGAATTACCTCAGGTATTAAACCCTAAATCTGGCTTCGTTTATAATGCTAATCACAGTCCATTTAAATCAACCTCATTAGACGAAAATCCTAATCCTAAAAGTTTTTCATCTAATATGAATTACGAATTATATGATAATAATAGAAGCAAAAGAATATTTGAATTGATTAACTCATATGATTCTATAAATTACAATGATTTTAAAGCAATAAAATACGACCATACCTTCCCTACTCCATTTCATTATAATTTTATGGATATAAATAAAATAATGGAAATGAATCCAAAAGATTATCCAGAGATAGAAGAGTTATTGAAAAACATACAGAATTGGGATAGAAAAACCAATATTGAATCGATAGGAGCTGGAACATTTGCAATGTTTTACTATAACCTTGGAAAATACTATAGAAAAAGCTATATAAACAGAGAATTTAGTAAAGATATTATTGAAGAATGTTTAATTGAAGTAAAAGAACAAATGTTAAAGTATTTTAAAACAACTAATGTAAAACTTGGAGATTATCAAAAATTAGTAAGAGGAGATAAAGAAATACCAATTTGGGGAATGCCTGATGTAATTACCGCTATGAATGCATCTAATTATAAAGATGGGAAAATTAGAGTAACCCATGGTGAATCATATATACAATTTGCAAAATTTAGTAAGAAAGGAACTGAAATTGAATCAATTATTTCCTATGGCGCTAGTGATCACAAAAATTCAAAACATTACTCAGATCAGATGGATATTTACAAGAAATTTGGAACAAAAAAAATGAGTTTTAGCAGGGAAGAAAATTATAAAAAAGCTATTAGAATTTATAATCCCCAGTAGTGTTATATGACCGACTCATAAACACTTAAATACTTTTTAATCACTTTCTCTATATCAAAAAAGGCAGCTCTTTCAAATGCATTTTCTTTAAAGTCATTGAGCATTCTATCATTATTTAAAATAGTTTGAGCAAATTCGACCATTTGATCAATATTATTGTAATCAGAAAGAAAACCAGTATGATTATGGATGTTAACCTCAGGAAGACCACCTACATTTGAAGAAATTATTACATTCTTTGAAGCCATCGCTTCTAGTGCTGATAATCCAAAACTTTCTGTTTTTGAAGGTAATATGAATAAATCAGAATGACACAATTCTTTTTCAACCTGTTGAGTGTTTCCCAAAAAGTATACATTTTTAATTTTTTTTCTATCCACAATATCCTTAATAACTTCTAACTCTGGACCCTCACCTATTAATTTCAATTTCGATTTAACTTTATAAGATAATTTTTCAAAAAAATCAATTACCCCTCTTATATTTTTAACTGGTCGAAAATTACTTACATGTGTAATTATTTTAAACCCTTCATTATCTTCAATACATCTATTGAGTTGAGCTTTAAACTTTGAAATATCAACAAAATTTGGAACAACTGTTATATCTTTTTTAACATCAAAATAATCAATCGTATTATTCTTTAAACTTTCAGATACTGATGTAACTACATCAGAATTCTCAATAGAAAACTTTACAGCTGGTTTATAAAAAGGGTGTTTACCAACCAGTGTTATATCAGTTCCATGAAGAGTTGTTACAATTGGAACATTTATTTTTTCTGAAATAAGCATTTTTTTTGCCATGTAAGCGGCATAAGCATGAGGAATAGCATAATGTACATGTATTATGTCAATTGAATATTTAATACATACATCAACTAACTTACTGGACAAAGCTAGTTCATAAGGTTGAAAGTTAAAAAGTGGATAAAAAGGAACATTAACCTTATGAAAATAAATAGATTCATTATCCGGCACCAGTCTTACGGGCATTTCATATGCTATAAAATGGATTTCATGACCCATTTTAGCCAATTTATGGCCTAATTCTGTGGCTAGTACACCACTACCACCAAAAGTAGGATAACATACAACAATAACCTTCATAATTAGTTTAATGCATTTTTGATTAATCTATGAACTTCTGTTCTAATATTATTTTCAATTAATTTTTTGTTTTCCATTGAAGGAAAAGTTCTGTTAGATAAAAAAACATAAATTAATTTATCATCTGGGTCTGCCCAAGCGTAAGTTCCAGTGAACCCTGAATGCCCAAAACTTTTATCAGAAACACATTCGCAAGCAGAGCTAGTTTCATTATCTAATTGAGGTTTGTCAAATCCTATGCCACGTCTATTATCTTTAAAATGACGTTTATTAAATAAATCAAAGTTTGAGGAACTAAAAATTTCAGTATCTCCATGTTTACCTTTATTAATAAACAGATGCATCATTTTAGCAACATCCTCAGAATTTCCAAATAATCCAGCATGACCTCCAATACCACCTTGCATTGCGGCTCCCATATCATGAACAAAACCTTGTAATTTTGTAAATCTAAAATATGAATCAATTTCAGAGGGTACTATTTGATCTTTTGGATAGTAATCTCTTGGATTATATGTCAAAGATGTAGCTGTAATTTTAGAGAACACTTCATTTTTTATAATAAAATCTAAAGATTTTTCATACTTTGACTCTAGGTAGGATTTTAAGAAATAATAAGGAACATCACTGTATCTATATTCCTTAACTTTTAATAGTTCACTATCCACTAACCTTTTCATGATTGTGTCATTCCAATAATTCGCCATATATAACTCATCTGCAACTTGATAAGAAAATTTATTTGATGGAATTTTACTGTAAAAATTATTCAATTGTCTACTTTGGGTCGAATCTAAAGTTTCCTTATAAAACGGAATCCAAGGAATTAGTGCTGCCTGATGAGAAAACATCTCATCAATTCTTATGTTAGACTTGTCTTTTAAGTTATATTCTTTGTAAATATCTGAAAGGTTTGTATCTAAACTGAGTTCATTTTTATCAAATTCTAAAAGCATCAAAGGGACACTAACAAGGATTTTAGTTAGCGATGCTAAGTCAAAAAGCATATCATTCGTTATTGCTTTTTTTTTTTAAAGGTTTGAAAACCATAAGATTTATTGTAAACAACTTTACCATCTTTAGCAATAAGCAACTGAGCTCCAGGGGTCATTTCTTTTTTAATAGAATGATTAATTAATGAGTCAATTTTTTCTATACCGTTCTTCGAAAATCCATTATTCAAATAATGAGAATATGATAATTTATTTAGAGTTTCAATCTCAATCTTAGTATTAACAGGGATATCTTTATGAATTGAAACAGGAAGTCTGCCGATAGAAGAAATAGATCCAAAAATAACTTGGGCAGCTTTCTCTTGAAAAATATCTCCATTTTGATATGCAATTAATATAGATTCAATCCCTTCAATATCAATATCATAAACACAATAGGGTTTAGCAAAAACAGTCAAAGTTAGGCTGATTTCATCCTTCAAAGTTTCGACTAACTTAATTTCATCAGAATTTAATCTAAAAGGCTCAAATGGAGACTTATCAGATTTATGAAAACCTACTATAAGTTGATCATAATCTAAAATTAGTTTCTTTAGATCTTGAATATTATTTCCAGTTAGATCTGTTATTTGAGAATATTTATTCAAGTAATCAAGAAATGATTTATTATCTGCATCACCAATCTTTATGTAAGCTATTTTACTTTCAGTTGATTTTAAAGGTAAATTTTCATCATTATTTCTTACTAATGTCATAGATTGTTCTGCTAATTGATCAAGTAAAGCAAAATCTTCTTCTTCATTCATTTCAGCAACAATATCATTTTTTTTAATCTCTTTAAAATTATGTAGTCCAGCTTTATACTTAGCCATCAATATCTTTTTCACAGACTCTTCCAATCTTTCATTTGAGATTTTATTTCTATCAAGAGCTTTTTTAATTTGCTTCACACTTTCCTCCAAGTCATTTGGCATAAGCAGTATATCATTACCTACTTTCATTGCACTTACATCTGCATATTCTTTCTTGGTAAAATCTACAACGCCTTTCATATCAAGAGCATCAGTCACAATTAAACCTTTGAACCTAAGCTCGTTTTTAAGAATATTATTAATAATATTATCTGATAATGTTGTGGGTAAGTTCCCTTCTTGTAGGGATGGTACATTAAGATGAGCTGTCATTACAGACGAAAGATTATTTTCTATCAGCTTTTTATAAGGATATAATTCAACATCATAAATTCTTTCTTTATCAAAAGATATTAAAGGAAGAGTATAATGAGAATCAGTTTGAGTATCACCATGACCAGGAAAATGCTTAGCAGACCCCATCAAATTTGTTGACTGCATACCTTTCAAATATGCTAAGGCTTTTACAGTTACATTAAACTTATCTTCTCCAAAAGATCTTGATCCAATAATAGGATTGTCAGGGTTGGTATTAATATCTACCACAGGTGCAAAATTTATATGAACTCCAAGTCGATTGGCGTGTTTACCAATTCTCTCACCAACTTTATATACCAGTGATTCATCCTCAATTGCTCCTAAAGTCATGTTATAAGGAAATGAAAAAGCATCATCTAGTCTCATACCTATACCCCACTCAGCATCCATTCCAATTAAAAGTGGAACTTTAGATATGCTTTGAAAATGATTTGTTGCATCAGCTTGATCTTCAATTTTACCTAGTGAAAAGATTAGTCCACCCAATTTATATTTATTAATCAATGAAGAAATATGGGTAATTTCTTCTTCACCGTATTTAGTTGCTACCCAAACTGTAAATAATTGACCAATCTTCTCTTCCTGAGTTAAAGAATTATAAACACTATCTACCCATTTTTTTTGTTTTTCATAATCACTAGTTACCAATGGACTTTGTGAATAATTAAAATTTAAAAAAGTAATGAATGCTATAATTAGAAATTTTCTCATGTTAGTAAAGTATTATGCCAACTATTTTTAAGTTGAACTTCCCACTGCTCAATATAATCTTTTTTCGTTTTAATTAAATTATTAAATACAATCGACTCTTCATTGATTTTACCTTCAGAAATTAATATTTTAAAATTAGATAAACTTTGTAGATTAATTTTATCAGATTTAGACTTGTAAGCAATGTTTAATCTATTAAAAAAATCAACTCCAATTTTCTCAGATAAATGAATTATAAAGTTTGTTAATTTATCAATGGAGCATCCACTAGCAGAATTTATTTCCTCATCAACTGAAACAATTAAAAATAAATTATATCTTATTTCAAATGACGCTTTGATTTCAGCTCCATGTGATGACCAATCATTTAGAAATGGACAAATTTCATCAATTAAAAATTTTTGATTTGAAGGCGTGATAATTTTATCAGATTGAAATACCCAAAGTTTAGATGAATCACTTAATAATTTAAAATCAACCAACATACTAAGTAGCTTTATCTAACAATTCAGCAATATCATAAACATGAACTTTATCTTCCATTTCTTTGTTTTTAATTCCATCAGTTAACATTGTATTACAGAATGGACAACCAGCAGCAATTATTTCAGATTTAGTTTCTAAAGCTTCTTCAGTTCTTTTTATATTTATTTCCTTATTGCCTTTCTCAGATTCTTTAAACATTTGAGCACCTCCTGCCCCACAACATAACCCTTTATCTTTAAAACTTTTCATTTCATTAAGATCTGCCTTCAAAGATTCAATTAGTTTTCTTGGTGGTTCATAAACTTTATTAGCTCTGCCTAAATAGCATGGATCATGAAATGTTATTTTTTTTCCATTAAATTCTGAGATATCTATTTTTATTTTTTGTTCTGAAACTAATGTAGATAATAGTTCTGTATGATGAATAACATCATATTTACCACCAAGTTCAGGATACTCGTTCTTAAGAGTATTAAAACAATGAGGGCAAGTTGTAACAATTTTTTTAAAATTATATTGATTTAAAACTTCAATATTTGATACTGCTTGCATTTGAAATAAAAACTCATTACCGGCTCTTTTTGCAGGATCACCTGTACAGCTTTCCTCTTTCCCCAGAACAGCAAATGAAACGCCAGCCTTATTAAGGAGACTGGTAAATGATTTGGTAATTCTTTTTGCTCTATCATCAAAGGATCCAGCACATCCAACCCAAAATAAAATTTCAGGCTCTACACCTTTATCTTTTAGCTCTCTGATAGTTAAAATATTCATTTTTTAATTTTCATCGTCAAATACTTGAATTGTAGCAGTTTTTTGAATTAGATCAGTAAATTTACCATTATATCGAGTTGCTTTAACCAAATGATTATCTATCCAATGATAATTACCACCTCTTGGTTTTCCCATCACCATGCTATGATATTTGAATCCGTGATCATTTAACCATTTTTCAGTAACTTCTCTATGTTCTTCAGTGCGAGAGGTGAAAAAGCAGATAATATGTCCTTTGTCATACCATTTATTTAAAGTTTCAAGAGCATCGGGATATAAAGCCGCAGTTGCCATTCTTTCAGGTTCTTCATTTGGAATATCATCACAGATTGTACCATCAATATCAATTAAGTAATTCTTAATTCCTTTAGGCAATATTGGGCTTACATGTTCACCTTCTTTTAACTTCTCTTTTAATAAATTATCAATTTCTTTTTTTTCCATATTACTTTAATTATTTATCCAGTTTAATCTATCCTGTTGGTTAAATGGCCAGGGTGCACCATTATTTTCTAAATTATTCATCATATTATTAATTTCTGTTGGAGCAGAAGATTCTTCCATTACCATATATCTCCTTAAATCAATTATTATGGATAATGGATCAATTCCAATGGGACAAGACTCTACACACGCGTTGCAAGTTGTACAAGCCCACAATTCTTCTTTTGTTATATAATCATTTAAAAGCTTTTTACCGTCATCTTTAAAAACCTTATTCTTATCAATATTTTTACCAACTTCCTCTAATCTATCTCTTGTTTTCATAATAATTGATCTAGGAGACAATAGCTTTCCTGTTTGATTAGCAGGACATTCTGATGAGCATCTTCCACATTCAGTACATGTGTATGCATTTAATAATTGAAACCAATTCAAATCAAAAACATCATTAGCACCAAATTTTTCAATTTGTTGATTAGTATTGTTTGTTGAGTATGGATCAAATGTGGGGTCAAGCATTACTTTTACTTCTTTGTATACAGAATTTAAATTATCAAAACTACCGGTAGATTTGATCTTAGAAAAGTAAGTGTTTGGAAATGCTAAAAGAATATGAAGGTGTTTTGAATAATATAAATAATTTAGAAAAAATAGAATTCCTAATATATGAAGCCACCATGAAGCTCTTTCAATAATAACAATGCTAGAAACTTCAAAGTTATCATAAACAGGCAGGAAAAAAGAACTAATTGGAAAACTACCGTAATCTCCATAATATGAATAATTAGTGTTTTGCAAAATCTGATCAGTAGCATTCATGTTTAAAAATAAAAGCATTAAAAAAACTTCTATGTATAAAATATAGTTTGCATCATTTTTAGGCCAACCTTTTAAATCATTACTTATAAATCTTTTTATTTTTAAAAAGTTTCTTCTTTTCCAAAAAAAACCAACGCTAATTATTACTGAAAAAGCAAGTAACTCAAAAAAAGCAATTAAAAAATTATAAAAAGAACCCAAATATGGAGCTAAAACTCGATGGGTGCCCAAAACTCCATCAAGCACAATTTCAAGTAACTCAATATTAATCAAAATAAAAGCGATATAAACTATAAAATGTAATATTCCTACCAGAGGTTTATCAAACATTTTAGATTGCCCAAAGGCTAACTTTAACATTTTTTTAAATCTAAAATTAGAGTTATCGGACCTGTAAATATCTTTTCCCAGATTTATATTTCTGTATAATTTTTTGCAATTTCTAATGAATAATACAATTGAAAAAATAAGTATTAATGAAAAAATAATAGATGATATCATTTACATGAAATTATTTTTCTTTCTTTTCATAGTCTTTATTTTTTTTTCCAAATAAAGAAAAATGAACATATCTTTTAGGATTTAATCTTAAATCTTCCAGTAATAGATTAATATTTTCACTTGCCTCATTTAAAGATTTTATAATGGAATCATCATAAATTAACTTATTAATTGTTCCATCACCTGAAGATATTTCAGATAAAATTGAATTTAGATTTTCTGAGGATTGATTTAAGTTTTGAATTATTAGCTCTAAGTCAGTAAAACTATTTGAAAATTCAGACAGATTAGAGGTTGTTTCATTAATACTATTAATTGTATTTGAAATTTTTGTTTGATTATCATTCAATATATTTTCAATTTTTGATGTAGATAGCTTTATGTTTACAATAGTATTAGATATATCCTCAAAAGTTAGCTTAATATTATTTTGAGTTTCTTGATCAAGAATATTATTTATTGACATTAATAAAGAATCAGCACTAACAAAAGTTGACTCAATTTTTTCTTGTAAGGGTGATAATCTGTCGTTAACAAGCTCTGTCAAACCAGGAGCTATAGAAGATCTTAAGGTATCACCTGATTGAGCTAATGGACCGTTATTTGGCAAAATAGCAAGAGCTTTACCACCTATTAAACCTGTCTCATAAATCTGAGCAATACTATTTTTTGAAAATTTAACTTTATCCTCAACTCTAAATTTTACAAGAATATCAATTGTATTCTCATAAAATGAAATATCTTGGATACTTCCAACATTAAATCCACTAACAGTTACAGGTGTTCCAACAGAAACTCCCTCGATATCATCATAGATAGCAAAAAAAGTTCTATCAGATGAAAATATATTATTACTTTTTAAATAACTAAATCCAACAATAAACATTATTATTCCTGATAAAACTAAAATGGCTGTTTTTATTTCGTTGGAAAATTTCAATTTATCTTTTTATATAAAATTATAAATAAAAGGATATTAATTTTTGAATTCATTTAAATATTTATCAATACTATACAATTTATCATTCTTAAAAAGTTCTATAAATGCATCCTTATATCCAACAGACTTAGCTTTATTTAAATTTATTCTTGCATCTTCAATATTATTTGATGAACCAAAATAGTACTTATATAACTCAGAATTTTTCATTAATGATAATGTTTTTAATCCTTTAAAATTATAACTTTTAAGAGGAATCATTTTTGATCCAGTAGCTATTCTAACTTTAAATTCAAAAACATCCTTGGTTGTTGAATTACTGATTACTAAACTGCTTTGTGAAATGTTACCATTAAGATTTAAAAAATATTTATTGATTGCATCGCTAATTGCTTGAGCTATTTCTAATTGACCTTTTTTTGAATTTAAATATTGACCTTCGCTTTTATTTGTAAGAAAACCTGTTTCTATCAATACACTTGGCATATATGTATATTTTAACACTATAAAACCTGCTTGCTTAACAGTTCGATTCTTTCTTTTTAAATTATTGACAAATGATTTTTGTATTTGATTTGCCGCCAATATACTCTGATCTAAATACTCTTCTTGCATTAAAACAAGACTTATTACAGACTCAGGATTATTAGGGTCAAATCCTTCGTATTTTTGCTCATAGTTTTCTTCTAAAAAAATAACAGAATTCTCTTTTTTTGCTATTTGAAAATTTCTATCGTTAGCATGTAAACCTAAAACAAATGTACCTGCACCATATGCGTCTGAGTTATGCGCATCACAATGGATAGATATAAATAAATCAGCATTTGAATTGTTGGCTATTTGTGCTCTTTTAAACAAATCAACAAATCTGTCATCTTTTCTGGTATAAATTACTTCATAGTTTAATTTTTCTAGTTTTTTACCAACTTCTAGGGCAATATTCAATGCAATATTTTTTTCATAGTAGCCATTACCTCTGTTTCCAGGGTCTTTACCACCGTGACCGGGATCTATTACAACTTTATATCCACTTGATTGAGGAAAAATAAAATTTACAACGAAAAATAGTAGTATAAATAAAGAAGACAAATTATAATTAGAACTTGAACTCATCTCTTATAAAAATATCATTAATTTTGAACTTTGTAGAGTTCAATTTGAATTTTAATAGACAACATATAAACAATATATTAAGATATTTAATAACTCTTTTTTTATTGATCTCTACTCAGCTAACTTTTTCACAGCAAGAAGAAAATAAGAATGAAATTTCAATTGATACTCTTGAGGAAAAATTATTATTAGATAGAGTTAGACGGAAAGCTAAAGGATATATTAGAATAAATAACAAAGAAAAAAAAATATTCCTTTTTGATAAAGCAGAACTTTATTATCAAAATATAGAATTAAAAGCTGGAGTTATTGAGTTTGATTGGGGAAAAAATATTGTTTCAGCAGGAAGATTGATAGATTCCCTTGGCAACTACAGTCAATCTCCAATCTTTAAACAAGGGATGGATGAAATAAATCCAGATTCACTCAGATATAATTTTGATTCTAAAAAAGCACTTATTTGGAATTCAAGATCTGAACAAAATGATATGAATGTTTTTTCTCAAGCTACTAAGAAAGAAAGTGATTCAATTTATTTTTTAAAAGAAGCTAAAGTTACTACTTCAAAAAATTTGGATGATCCTGAATATTACATTAGAGTAAGATCTGCTAAATTTATTCCAAACAATAAAATAATAGCTGGTCCAAGTAATCTTTATATTTATGATGTACCCACACCAATATTTTTACCTTTTGCTTTTTTTCCTTTAAATCAAGATCGTAATTCGGGATTTATTTTTCCTACAATTGGTCAAAATAATAATAGAGGATATTTTTTTCAAAATGGAGGTTATTATTTTGCACCAAGTGATTTTTATGATTTAACTCTTTTAGGAGACTACTACACCAATGGAAGTTATGGTATGCGAGTTGAATCAAACTACAGAAAAAGATATTCTTTTAATGGAAGACTTAGTTTCCGCTTTGAAAATTTAATTGATGGAGAAAGAGGATTGCCAGGTTACTCAAAGTCTGATATTTACAATATAAGATGGACACACTCTCAGGATCCAAAATCAAACCCAAATAGTAGATTTTCCGCATCTGTTAATCTTGGGAGTAGCAATTATTTTAGAGAATCTTTAAATCAGATTAATACACCTAACTTTTTAAATAATACTTTAAATTCTTCAATTTCATATTCAAAGACTTTCAGTGGATACCCATCATTAAACTTATCACTAACTGCATCACATTCTCAAAACACAAGAACAAAAACTGTAAATTTAGTTTTACCTACTTTCCAGGGCAACCTAGAAAGAATTTACCCATTTGTCAAAAAGAATGCACAAAAAAAGGGTATTGTAAAAAACATTAATCTACAGTACTCATTTAGAGGTGAAAATAGAATTAACACTACTGACTCTTTATTTTTGAAAAAAGACATGTTTAAAGATGCAAAGTATGGAATGAAACATTCTATTCCTATCAGTACAAACTTTAAAGTTTTAAAACATTTTAGTGTAAGTATGGGAGGAAATTTCGATGAAATATGGACAGGCTCAACCGTTTTTAGAAACAACTACAACATAAATGAAAATAAAATAGGTGCAGTAGAAAATATAAAAGGCTTTGATCGTTTTTCACAATATTATTTTGGAATGAGTATTGGAACGACTATTTATGGCCTTTTTAATTTTAAAGAGGGTAAAAATATTCAATCAATTCGTCATGTTATAAGACCATCAATCAATTATAATATAAGGCCAAGTTTTGAAAAATATTATGATACATACATAGTTGATGCTGATGGAAATACAGCAGAATATACAAGGTTTGAAGACTCCTTCTTTGGTAGACCCACCAAGAATTACTCAAGTAATATTGGAATAAACATAAGCAATAACCTTGAAGCTAAAGTAACCAGCAAAGACAGCTTAAGTATAGAACCAAAAAAAATTAAAATTTTAAATAATCTTAATTTTTCTACAAGTTATAATCTTGCAGCAGATTCATTAAAGTTAGCTCCAATAAGAATGACAGCGGGTTCAACAATTTTTGATAATAAATTAAATATTAACATAGGCGTAACTTTTGATCCTTATAGTATTAATGATAATGGTATTAGAATAGACAAATTAAATATTTCAAATGGAGGAGGACTTGTTAGAATGACGAGTGCAAACATAAACATGAGTTACTCAATAGATAGTAAAAGCCTTGGTTCCAATAACAGTAGAGACAATAGTGAAAATCTTTCAGGTGGCGGTAGATCAGATGATTTATTTGGACAAAGTCAAGATTTAACAAGAAGCACTTTCGATAATAACGATGATAATAATGAAAATAGTAATAAAAAAGATGATAATATTACAGAGTATGTCAACAATATTGATTGGGACTTTAGATTAGCACACTCATTGACTTATCTAAACAATAGGGGACAAAAAACAATTAGTAATAATTCTTTAATGTTCTCTGGTAATCTGATGTTATCCAAAAAATGGAAAGTTGGTGGATCATCTGGATATGATTTTAAAAACAAAGGTTTTACATACACTCAGCTTAGGTTTGAGAGAGATTTAGATAGTTGGAAAATGAATTTTAGCTGGGTACCATTTAGCGTAAGAGAGTCCTGGTACTTTTTTATAGGAATTAAATCTGGATTTTTAAGTGATTTAAAGTACGATAAAAGAAAAGAACCTGATAAACGTTTATAATATGAAAAAAATAATTTACACAAAAAAAGCTCCAGATCCTGTTGGCCCTTACAGTCAAGCAATCTTTGTTAATTCTACACTATACATTTCTGGTCAAGTAGCTATTAATCCTGAAACTGGTAAAATTGAAAATTCAAATATTGAAGCTGAAACACTTCAAGTAATGAAAAATCTTAAGGCTATATTGAATGAGGTTGGCTTTGATTTTAAGAACGTTATTAAAAGCTCAATTTTTTTAAGTGATATGAACAATTTTAATGCTGTTAACAAAATTTACGGAAGTTTTTTTAATACTGAAGATGCTCCTGCAAGAGTTACAGTTGAGGTCAGCAGACTTCCAAAAGATGTAAATGTTGAAATTGATATGATTGCTACTTAATCAACTCTTTGTGATATAAAATCAAACCATCTTTAGGTTTTTTTAATATACTTCCAAGAATCATATCCCTTCTGTTTAATTCATCTTTTAATTCATCTTTTAAGTAATAAGCTATTGATCCTATGAAATGTAAAGGGATTTTTTTACAGTCTTCAAATTGTTCAATTTGATTACTAATAAATAAACTTATTCCTTTGTTAATTAGATTTAAACAATAATTATTATTCTTATTATCTATCAAAAATTTTGCAAATGTAGCTAAGTATGCTTGAGGATTAGGTTTCTTATAAATAGTATCCTTAACAATGTTAGGGTCTAATATATATTCCTGAGAAAATTTAAGTGCTAAATCTGGTGGCATTTTATTGAAAAAGTAGTCTTTTAAAATTTGTTTACCGAAATAGTTACCACTTGCATCATCCATTAAAACATATCCCATAGAGGTAATTTTTTGAATGATATCCTTTCCATCATAATAAGTGCAATTTGAACCAGTCCCTAGAATAGAAACTATAGATTTTGATCCAACAGTTACAGTTGAATAAACTGCTGCATAAGTATCTTCCTTTACTATAATTCTCGAATTCTCAAAAATAGATTCAAAAACTTTTTTTATTAGTTTTCTGGGAACATCCGTGCCACATCCAGCCCCATAAAAGTAAAGATGAGTTATATCTTTTCTTTTTTGGTACAGCTCAAAATTGTTAACAATTCTTTGCTCTATATTATTATAATTTAGTATTTGAGGATTTAATCCTTGAGTTTGAGTATCAAATACTATTTTTTTATTGAAATCTAAACAGATCCAATCAGTTTTTGTAGAACCACTATCAGCAATTAAAATCATTTAATTTATGAGCAAAAACACTTTGCTAAATCAATCAATTTATTAGAATAACCAGCTTCATTGTCATACCAAGAAATAATTTTGTAAAACTTTGAGTTAAGTTGTATACCACCCTTTGCATCTACTATTGATGTTCTAGCATCTCCGATAAAATCTTGAGAAACAACAGCTTCATCAGTGTAGCCAAGAATTCCATTTAATTCATTTTCTGACGCAGCTTTTAAAATATTCATAACCTCTTCATATGACGTATCCTTTTCTAATTTTACAGTAAGGTCAACTACTGAAACATTAGCAGTAGGAACTCTAAAAGCCATTCCTGTAATTTTACCCTCTAAACTTGGAATAACCTTTGTAACAGCTTTTGCAGCACCAGTTGATGCTGGAATTATATTCAATAAGGAACTTCTCCCACCTCTAAAATCCTTTTTTGATGGCCCATCAACTGTAAATTGAGTCGCAGTAACAGCATGTACAGTTGTCATCAGCGCTTCCTCTACTCCAAAATTATCATGAAGAACTTTAGTTAATGGTGCCAAACAATTTGTAGTACAGCTTGCATTTGAGACAATTTTAGCGTTAATGTCCAAATCATGATGATTTACACCCATAACGTACATAGGAGCATCATTCGAAGGTGCAGAAATAACAACTTTTGGAGCTCCTCCATCAATGTGATATTGAGCTGTTTCAAGAGTTGTAAAAATACCAGTACATTCTGCAACTACATCAACACCTTTTTCATTCCATTTAATATTCTTTGGATCTCTTTCTGCAGAAACTAATACAGTTTCTCCATTAACTGATAAATTATTATCAACAACCGAAATTTCTGCATTACATTTTCCATGAACAGAATCATATTTTAGTAAGTATGCTAGATGATCAATATCCAATAAATCATTAATAGCAACAATTTCAACATCATCTCTTTCTAGTGATGCTCTCATTACCATTCTACCGATTCTACCAAATCCGTTAATTCCAATTTTTAATTTGCTCATTATATATTTTTAAGTATTCATTATTTTAGACATTCTTAACAATTCTTTGTTAATTTTTGATTTTCCTTTTATAGCTTTAGAAAGATCAGTCTTATTTATTTTTCCATTTTGAATTCCAATCATTAGTCTGGATTCACCATTTAAAAGTGATTCAACAGCTGTAATACCCATTTGAATTCCAAGTACCCTGTCAAAACATGATGGGCTACCTCCTCTTTGCATGTGACCTAAAACCGAAACTCTAACTTCATATTTAGGTAACTTTTCTTCAATTATATTTGCTAACTGAAAAACACTTTGACCTGTTTTATCACCCTCTGCAACAACAATTATAGTTGAGGTTTTTCCAGCAGTTTTACTTCTTTTCAAAGAATTGATTAAGTTTTCACTACTCATATTAACCTCAGGAATTAATATTTCTTGAGCTCCAATGGCCAATCCTGTGTTTAAAGCAATAAAACCAGCATCTCTACCCATAACCTCTACTAAAAACAATCTATGATGAGAAATAGCAGTATCCCTTATTTTGTCAATTGCTTCAGTCGCTGTATTCAGAGCAGTGTCATATCCCAAAGTATGAGATGTTCCATAAAGATCATTGTCGATTGTTCCTGGTATCCCAATTACAGGAAAATTAAATTCTTTAGAAAATTTCAGACCACCAGTAAAGGAACCATCACCCCCAATCACAACCAAACCATCTATTTCATTACTTTTTACACTTTCAAAAGCTTTTTCTCTTCCTGACTTTGTTCTAAACTCTTCTGATCTTGCAGAATAAAGGAATGTTCCACCTCTATTAATAATTCCTCTAACAGAGCGAGTGTTCAAGATCTTAGTATTATTTTCTATCAATCCTGAATATCCTCTGATTACACCAGTACATTTGATATCATAATGAGCACATGTTCGTGCTACTGCCCTGATAGCAGAATTCATACCTGGGGAATCTCCTCCACTTGTTAAAACAGCAATATTCTTCACAGTTGTTAAATGAACTGCAAAATTAATTTAAATTTTCAAGAATGAGAATTAATTAATCTAAATTCAACCAAATATTACCTGATTGGTGAGATTTTACAGCTTTTTCAATAAAATCCATACCTCTTACACCTTCTTCGATTGAAGGAAATTCAACTGAATCAAATTTTTGTTTTTTAATTGCTTTAGCTACTCCATTATATATATTTCCCATTGAATCAAAAATCCCCTCAGGATGTCCAGGTGGAATTTTAGTTGAAATATTAGAAATATCATAATTATAAGTATTAGCAGTTTTTAATACACGTATAGGTTCATTGTCAGACAGATGATATAAATAATTTGGATTTTCTTGCTCCCATTTCAAACCACCCTTTTCACCATATATACTAATTCTTAAGTTATTTTCTTCACCAGTTGCAATTTGACTAGATCTAATAGTACCGTTTGCTCCATTTTTAAGTTGAATCAAAATGTTTGCATCAACATCCATTGGATTGTCATCATAAAGATTATTTAGGTGTGACAATATTTTTTTGACATTTGAACCAGTAACCAATTCAACCATATTAAAAGCATGAGTACCTATATCTCCAACACAGCAACTAATTCCAGAAACTTTAGGATTTAATCTCCAAGTTGAGGATCTTTTTTCTTTATCGTGTACAACAGGATTTAACCACCCTTGAAGGTACTGAGCATCTACTTTGTGAACCTTTCCAATCTCACCACTAGCTACCATCTTAGTCATTTGTCTAACCATTGGATAACCGGTATATGTATATGTAACAGCAAACACTAATTCTTTTGATTCTTTTATTCTAAAAAGTTCTTTAGCCTCAGCATATGTTGTTGTTAAGGGTTTTTCACATATAACATGAAAATCATTTTCCAATAACATTTTTGCCATTGGAAAGTGTAGAAAATTAGGTGTTAGAACAGAAACAACTTCAATTCTTTTTTCAGAATCAAGCTTTTTTTCTGCATTAATAAATGTTTCATAATCCTTGTAAACTCTACTCTCATCCAAGCATAATTGCCTTGCAAATTTCAAACTTTCTTCATGTTCTGGATTAAATACACCACCGACTATTTCATAATTATCATGCATTGACGAGGCAATCCTATGAAGCACCCCAATAAGTGAATCTCCACCACCACCTAAAATACCAAGTCTAATTTTTTTATTAGGCATTCTTAAATCTTAATTTTTCAAGTTTATTTCTGTTTAAAAATAGAATTCCAAAGAAAAGAATTAATATTAATGGAAAATAAGTCATGTTTGCTAGCGTTGCTTTTCCCGCAGCAATTTCAGCAAGATCTTGAGTTAATCCAGAATCTAAAGCTATCTGAGTATTATCATCAATCCATGAACCTATTACAGGATTCCAAATTCCAGTTGCAAACATTCCCATTCCTCCAACTAAAGACATTCCTAGTGCTCCAGTCTTTGGTAAATATTCTGCCACAAAACCAATCATTGTAGGCCAAAAATAACAAACACCAAAAGCAAATAAAACAGCTGCACCGTATAGAGCAGTCCCATCAACTATTGACATTAAATAAATTGCAACAGTAGAAACAATAGCAGACATAAATAAAACACCAATTGGATTTAATTTATGTACTATTGGTCCAGCAAAGTATCTTCCAACCGCCATAATTCCTGTTACCATTGCTAGTATAAGCATGGGACTCGCACCCGATTTTTCAAGTAATGGCTGTAGCCATTGCTGAGTACCTAGCTCAGTTGTAGCTGTTAATGTCATACATAAAGCAATAAAAATAAAGAGCAAAGTAAACAGCGATCTTATATTGTTATTTGTATCAGTATCTATGTTTTCAGATTTTGGAAATTTCTCTTTATAAAACATGTATCCATAAATCAATGTCGGTGGAATCATAACAGCAATTTTAATTTGCCAACCCAAATCAAAAGAGCTTAAAAAATTTGCAGCTAAAGCTCCAATCACTATTCCACCTGGAAACCAAACATGAAATTTGTTCAACATAGTTGTTCTATTGTCAGTATACATATCTGCAATCAAAGGATTACAAGCTGCTTCAACAGAACCATTTGCAAAACCAATCAAAAATGATGAAAGCAAGAGGGTTGTAAAACCATCAGCATATATTGTCATAACTAAGCCTATTAGATGTGCAAAAAAAGCAAATACTAAAAGCTTTTTTGGACCAAAATAATTGTAAAGAAGTCCCCCAAAAATAGTTGCTACAGGGAATCCCCAAAATGCCATTGAGTTAATCCATCCTAACTGAGTATTGTTTAAATTAAAGTCATTCCCAAGTTCTACTAATATTCCGGCTCTAATGGCAAAGGTCATAGCAGTAACAATTAGAGCAATACACGAGGCATTAAATAATGCTTTTTTTGAAATTGTAGTTTCCATATCTTAGTTGTTGTTAATTACCTAAATATATTAATTCTTTTTATTTCTTTTTAACTTTTTTATAAGCTCAGAAAAATTGTTAAACTCTACGTTAAACTGTAATCCTAAGCCTTGTGTAAATCCAACTTCATCGCCAAAAAATTGATATTCATTTTCTTTATTAAAAATTCTTGCTCTTAAACTTCCAGAGTCATTTAGTAAAAAATCTACTTGTACATTCCCCAAAATTACATTTTCTTCTGTTCCACTTACAGGAACCCCAATCTTTCCATTAACTAATATTTTATCACTTATTTCACTTTGTAGAGTTAATCCTATTCTATCTCGATTTAATAAGCTTGAAGCTGCAAATCTATCACCCTGAGAAAAATTTATACCAATATTCATCTTATCATTTGGATTTGTAAATATTTCATCAATGATTCCTGAGGCTCTTTGAAATAAATTATTTGTAATTGTTTGGGATGAAATCAAAGATTGAGAAAAATCATTAATAAAAATGCCTTGTGTGATCAATGATAATGATTGACTTTGTTCTTTCTCATAATCACTTAAGTAATAATCTAATTCAGATTTTACAGCTCCCCTAGTTTCTGGAAACTCTAAACTAAAAACTGGAGTATTTAAATTCGATAATTCCCCCTCTAGTAAAATATTTACAATAGTAGGGATTTTTCTATTAAAAGATGTATTTTGAATAAGTGATGCAGGATTAGCGCCACCAGGAACTTCATAAGATGCTTTAGCTCTCAAAACCCCACTATATGGCTCACCGTCCCACTTTATATTGGCACCTTTATTTATTTCAAATTGTCTTTCAATAAAACCTAAACTTTTATAGTAGTAATATCCTTTTTCAGCAGTAAAGTCTCCAGATAAAGCAAAGGCTCCAGAATAATCTGAGTTAATTATAATTTTTCCATTACCATGACCACTTATTCTAGAATTAGTATTTTCATCAAAAATAATCTCAATCAATGCATTTTCATTTAAATCTAAGTCAAGATATAATTCTAAACCTCTATTAAATACACTTTCTTCAGAATTATTTGTGAATTTTAAAAAACTAATTTCACTTGAACCATCACCGTACTTAATAGGTACTGAAATTTTGGTATTCAAATTTGATCTTCCAGAAATATCAATATCTAAATCTTTCCCATAACCATAAAACTTTGCAACACCGTCTATAAATCCTGATCCGTAATAATATTCATTATCTTTTCTTTCAGTATTTAAAGCTAATAAGTTGTCAGAACTAATTTCAAAGTCTAAAAACCAGTCTTTAAATCTATTATGAGATATTTTACCATCCATAATTCCTACAGTCTTTAAATCTTTATCTTCAATATTTAATTTATCAATTATTATATCATAATTATCAATAATAAATTTTGGATTATCTAAAAAACTAAATCCAATTCCTAAATATGGTACATCAAAACTTGATTTATTAGCCTGAATAAATCCCTTTAATTCTGGTTTTTTTAAAGTCCCTGATATTTGAATATTGGAATTAAATAAACCTTCAATATTTTTTAGAACATCTTCCCCTATTGCAGAAAAGGGAGATATATCAAAGTTTTTTGATTTTAGATCTAACTCAATAGGAAAATCATTGTCCTCAATTTCAAATTTACCTCTTAAATCCAGAGTTATATTATTTTCCTTTTCTACATTCATATTCATGTCATAATAATCTAAACCCTTATTAGATTCAATATTTAAATTAACGTTTCCAATTAAAATATTATTGCCTGAGAATTTATTAATCACAAGTGAGGAAGAACCAAAATATGTTTCATTGATTTTATTTAAAATAATGGAACCATTAACTAATCCTTCATATTGAATGTTTTTAGGTTTTGGAAAAATTGAAGAAAAATCTACATTATCAAAATTTGACAAGAATTCAAACTCATTGTTTGTGTCTAAATATCTTAATTCAACTTTTTGATTCTTTGATTTGATAGTAAAAGAAGTTAATTGTTTAAAATCTTTACCACTTATAAACATATTCTTATTCTTTGAAAATGATTTTTCTAAAACCCATTGATTTTTATTATAATCAAAAATTATTTCATTAATTCTAAAAATTGATTGACTTTGATCATTCAATGAGTGATTGATATTAATTTTATTTGTGTTGTTATTAGAAATAAAATTTACGTCAATGTTTGTTGAATCATCATCAAAATCAGTATCCAACACAAAAGAAATACCGTTAAAAAATGGCGATAAAATTTCTTGAATCTTAAGTTGAGATTTTTCATCCTCTATCTTGAAATTTACATTTTTTAATTTTATGTCATTATTTGAAATACCCGGACTATTAAAATTTAACTCAAAAGTTTTTTGATCGATTTTTCCTCCTAAAAATGTATTCTCCTCAATAGAAAAATCTGAACTAAATACTTTAGCAATTTTTGGTTTTAAATTGAAATTAAAACTTATTTCATCCGTATTTCTGAGATATTGGTAATTACTGTATCTTGAAATGAATGAGTCATATATATTCTTTAAAAAATTGAAAGATTTGAAATTTCCAATTAAAATTCCATCAATAGCATCAGGAGATGTAATGTTAATAATTCTTTTATCTTCAACAACTCTACTTTGTGCGACTAGTTCTTCAAAATCATAATTAAATTCATTGTCTGAGTAATTGAAATCTATAAATTTCAAGTCTCCAATCAGATCTTTTATATTACTTCCACGAAGCTTAGTTACAATATTTCCAGATAATTTATTGTTTGTTTTTTTGGATAGGTTCAACTCTGAGAGGTTTGCGTTTTCAATTGATGAGGAAAAATCAAAATCGATCAAATCATTGTTGTAGTTAACTGATCCAGAAAAATCCATATTTATATTTTCCTCATCAATACTCAAAAATCCATCGAAAATTTTATCAGAAATATTTCCAGAGATATTAATATTCTTGTATTTATAGTTATTAATTTCTACACTTGATATGTTACCCTCAAGTGATGAATTCAAATATTCATTAGTAAATCCTCTCCCATCAATATTAAAATTAAAATCAGAAAAGCCGAGAAAAGGCAATCCAGTAATTTTAGATAAGTTTAGATTTTTTCCAATAAAAACTCCTTCATACTTGGAATTATCTATATTATCAAAATCAGAGATGTTTAAATTAGACGCTACACTCCCTTTATCTGTTAATAATTTAAAAGAAGATTGAATTATATTATTCGAATATTTTAAATATCCAGAAAGTTCAAATATTCCTAATTCTGATATTGATGTTGGTAATATATCACCAAAAATTCCTGGATATGTTTTTCTCATATCTGTAGATGATGATTTTAATTTATTTATATCTATAGAAATTCCATTTATTTCATTAGCATCTAAATCCAATTTTACAAATCCATCAAAAGAAGACGATGAACTTGTAATTCCAAGATCAATTAGAGTTATACTGTTTTGATTACCTTCAAAATCAGAGATTAATTGGTATGAAACTGCGTTGGTTGCATTAAAGAAATCAGAAAAATAAAAGTTAGTTGATTCAATTTTTCCTTTATAATTCAAAGAATTGTTATCGTTAAAATCATGTAATTCTAAACTACCCGAAAAATTAGAATTATTAATATTTGTATTAATATTTAGAAAAATTAATTTATTATCTGCATATGATAAATGTGAATTAAAATCTTTTATTTCAAATTCATTTATGTTGGAATCTAAATCCTCTATTTCTAAACTTAATGAATCATTATAGTAATACATGTTCGAAATCTCAGCAGTAGAAATAAAATCACCTTTTTCTAAATCAAAATCATTTATAGATAAACTTTTGATTAAAACTTCGTTTTTTAATGTTTTTTTAATGTTTATTGAATTATTCTCAACCGTTAGATTAGAATCATTGGAAAGTATTTGATTTAATAGATTAACGTATATTTTACCTTGTGTTAAACTTACATTGCTGAATTTAAAATCATTATTATTTAAGGCATCTATCATACTAACAGGGTCGACCCCAACAGCTTTAGAATAAAAAACAGTATCATTTGATTTATTACTAACCAGTAAATTATTCAGTGATATCTTGCCATTCAAACTAATACTTACATCTGACAAGTCAAGATTGATTAAAGTGTTTTCAGAAAATCTTTTTGAAATTATAGATTCAATATTTTTTTGAACAAAAAAAACTGAAAAACCAACTATTGATATAATAGAAAAAAGTGCAATTAAAACAACTTTTCTTTTATATTTCTTAATTATAGTTTTGATAACAGAAGATTTATATTTACAAAAAAACAAAAAAATGGCGATAAAAATATTAGGAATAGAAAGTTCATGTGATGAAACTTCTGCCGCTGTAATTTCAGACAGTACTGTACTATCTAATATTATTGCTAATCAAGATGTACATGAAAATTATGGTGGTGTTGTTCCAGAACTTGCATCAAGAGCTCACCAAGTAAATATTATTCCAGTTGTAGATATGGCTTTAAATAAAGCTGGAATAAACAAAAAGGATCTTGATGCAATAGCTTACACAAGAGGTCCAGGACTATTGGGCTCATTACTAGTTGGTGGATCATTTGCAAAGTCACTTTCATTGTCCCTAGACATTCCTCTAATTGAGGTAAATCACATGCAAGCACACATCTTAGCACATTTTATTGAAGATAATTGTAAAGTAAAAACAGATTTTCCATTTTTGGGAGTAAATATCTCAGGTGGTCATACCCAAATTGTATACTGCAGAAATTATTTTGATATGGAAATCATAGGAGAAACACTTGATGATTCGATCGGTGAAGCTTTTGATAAATGTGGTAAAATGTTAGGATTAAAATATCCTGCTGGTCCAAAGATTAACAAATTAGCAAATGAAGGAAATGAAAATAAGTTCAATTTCTCAAAGCCTAAAGTTGATGGATTAAACTTTAGTTTCAGTGGATTGAAAACAAATTTTAAAAGGTTTTTAGAAAAAAATCTAAAAAACGATAAGTTTTTTGTCGAAAAAGAAATTAATAATTTATGTGCATCTCTTCAATTAACAATTACAGAAATTTTATTCGACAAAGTTATGTTTGCTGCAAAGCAAAAAAATATTTTAAATATTGTGTTTGGAGGAGGAGTTTCTGCCAATACAAAAATTAGAGAAGTTTTTAAAAATGAAAATAATTTAAAATTATTTTTTCCAAAGTTAGAATATACAACTGATAATGCAGCTATGATTGCAATAGTTGGTTATTTAAAATTCAAAGACAACTTATTTTCTGAGTTAAATTTAGAATCCAAAGCAAGATATAGTATTTAATGGAGTTATTTTACAATGAACATATTACTTTTAAATCTGAAAGTTTCGAACTTAACAGAGAAGAAACAAAGCATATTACCAAAGTTTTAAGAAAAAAAGAAGGTGATTTCTTAGATTTTACAAATGGAAAAAATGAAAAATTTAAATGCAAAATAGAGTGCATTAAAAAAAATACATCCACCATTAAGATAATTGAATGCTTAAAATACAATTCTAATGAAAATTTACATATTGGAATATCATTATTAAAATCAGCATCAAGGTTTGAAAATTTTTTAGAAAAATGCATAGAATTAGGAATCAAAGAAATAACTCCAATAGTTTGTGAAAGAACCGAGAATAAAAAATTCAATAAAACCAGATTAAATAAAATTATGGTTTCAGCATTAAAACAATCATATAGATTTGAGTTACCAATTTTAAATGATCCTGTGAATTTTAATTTTTTTTGTAAGATTAATCATGAAAATAAATTAATTGCTACATGTGAAGATCTTATTATAAAAGAAGAAATCTCTAGAAATATTTTTAAAAAAAATAATTTAATAGCTATTGGTCCTGAGGGAGATTTTACCAATAAAGAAATTGAATTAGCAATTGAAAATAATTTTAAGGCAATAAGCTTAGGAAAAAATCGACTTAGAGCTGAAACTGCAGGAATGTACGTATGCATGGCAAATTCCTTATTTAAATAATATATTTGCAACAAATGACAACTGATTTCAGTAATTCTATTCTAAAAACAATTTTAAAAATTGCAGGATTATCTTTATTAATATATGTAGTTTATAAACTACACATACTCATTATTTATCTTTTTATTGCCTCAATTTTATCTCTAATTTTTCGTCCTGTTTTTAATTTTTTTACTCATAAATTAAAATTCAATATAACATTAGCTTCAATTGTGACGCTTTTATTAATAATTCTTATACTCGCTGGACTTATATCTTTACTAATTCCTTTAGTACTTGAACAGGGAAAAAACTTATCTCTATTAAATGTTAATGCTCTAGAATCTAAATTCAATCTTTTGTTCTCAGAATTGAATAATTATTTGACACGTTTCAATTTAAATATTCAAGATTCAATAATTAATGTTGAGGAATTTTCTAAACAGAGTATCAAAGCAATACCAATAATACTTAACTCTGTTGGAGGTGTATTAGGTTCATTTACATTGGGCTTATTGTCTGTTTTGTTTATTACATTTTTCTTTCTAAGAGATAGTATAAAGTTTGAAAAATGGATAATTCTTTTGCTACCTAACACTTACACCAAAAGAGCTAAAAAATCTTTTAAAGAAATAAATAATTTATTATCGAGATATTTTCTTGGTCTAATTCTTCAAATAACGATTTTATTCATCTTTTACACTATTATTCTTTTAATCCTGGGTGTAGAAGATGCTATTGTTATAGCTTTTCTGTGTTCACTTTTAAATCTTATACCATACATCGGACCAATTGTTGGCTTTATTGTAATTACTACTCTAACTATGACAAGTTACCTTGGTTTAGATTTCAGCTCTGTAATTCTACCTAAAACAATTTTTGTAGGCATTGGATATATTATCGCACAAATCTTTGATAATTTTTTAAGTCAACCATATATCTTTTCAAACTCTGTTAAATCTCATCCGCTAGAAATATTTTTAGTAATTATTTCAGGTGGATTTTTATTTGGTGTAGTTGGAATGATTATAGCTATTCCACTGTACACTGCATTTAAAGTAATCGGAAAAGTTTTTTTTAGTGAAAATAAACTTGTAAAAAAACTTACAAAAAACCTCTAATTATATTTTTTCAGTTTATTTTGAAAACTTAAATTTGAAGCCTCTTTGGAGAGGTGCCAGAGTGGTAATGGAGCAGATTGCTAATCTGTCGACGGGTAACTGTCGCCAGGGTTCGAATCCCTGTCTCTCCGCAAAAACCCTTGTAAGTTATTGATTTACAGGGGTTTTTATTTTTTTAGAGTTTGTGTAGTAAATGTACTCTCAAAAATCTTATCAGCGTTAGATGCCTCAAAGCCATCTCTTCTATGTTTAGTCTCAATATTTTTAATATCAATTGCTGAGTATTGAGGTAATATTTTTCTTTCTGCAAATTCAACATAACTTCCAGAGATTAATTTTGTTTTATTATTTGAAAATTCAGCCAGTATTTGATTTGCAACAGAGCTACTTTGAAGTAATAATCCATCATTGCTTATCTTAATAATTCCTCCAGAATCATTAAGCCTGATATTCATTTTATCAACTAAAAATTTATTGAAATTTTCAAGAATATTATAATTCTTTGGTAAATCGTGAACACTAATCGTATAATGATTTAGATAATACCTATTATATATTACCCATGAGGCATACTCGCTTTCATCTAATAAAGTATCATAATCTGTGATTGAAGGCAATTCCCACAATGGACTGCTCAGAAACTCAATAATTTCTTTATGGTTATTTAAGTTTAGCTTTTTAACTGGGTCAGATTTAACTTGACTTGTATACTTGTAAATTATATTTCTAGTATTCGTTGAGAGATCATTTACACGCAATTCACTTATAAATATTCTGGGCATATTTTTATCAGGATGGGAATACCAATATGCATTTAATTTTTTTTTGTCAAAGTTGTAATAATCTCGTTTTACATAACCATGATGAATAAATATTTTTTCTAGGGATTGAATACCTAGATGTTTAACTCCCAAAGTTCTGAATGCAATATGATCATTAATGATATCCTCTTGCTTTTCAATAACATTATACTTAATCAGTCCATTAGTTATTTTTTTAACGTCTGGAACTCTTTCAGAATAGGTTTTGAATAGCGATTCTAAAACTTTATGAATGATTTTTTTTTCTTTAAATATCAACTTAGGTTAATTTATTATTAATAAAAATAATGTAATTTCCTATATAATTTATTTCTATAAATGTTCTCAATAAAAATTAACAATGATATTCATAGAGGAATTGATTTAATTTCAATTGATATTCTTATTCCTCATGAGGAAGTTTTATTAGATAAAAAAGAAATTTTAAAAAATAATTTAAAATACAAAGATCAATCTGTTATAATTTCTTCTATAATAGTTTGCCATGAATCATTTGTAATAATTGATGGACATCACAGATTTACAGCTTTAAAAGAATTGGGTTTTAAAAAAATACCTGTTACTTTAATAAATTACTTTAACAAAGACATAAGAACTACTGACAATAATTCTATTTTAAAAGAAGATCTTATAAGAAATGCAAAAAAGAATAAACTTTATTCTCCAAAATCAACAAAGCATTCGGTGTTTTGTAACGAAAGTAAATTATGGTCTCCAATAACACTTTTATCAACTCTTTTCGAGTTAAGAATTAATAGCATCAATAATTAATTTTGCGGTATTTTCAGAATCGTATTTTGGCTTCCATCCTACATCATTCCTAAATAAATGATCATCTATGTTTCTTGGCCAAGATTTTGCTATTTCATCTCTAAAATCTTTCTCAAATGAAACTTTTAAATTATATCCATGTGAATTAATAATATTTCTCCATAAATCTGGTGTAATATTGAAGCTAGTTATGTTATAAGGCGAATTAATACTGATTTTTTTACGATCGATATTCATAAGCATTATAGATGCTTGAACCGAATCATCAATATGCATCATTGGAAGGACTCTGTCTTTATCCAAAAAACATTTATACTCATTTCCCAATAATGCTGAAAATAACATTTCAACTATGTAATCAGTTGTTCCTCCACCCGGCTTCGTAGCAGATACAATTCCTGGAAATCGCAATGACCTTATATCCAATATATTTTTTGAGTTATAATAATTCATCAACTTTTCACAAGCAAGTTTAGAAACACCATACATTGATGATGGCAGCATTGGAACATCATTTAACACATGCTCTAAATTTGAGTTTAATCCAAAAACAGCAATAGAACTAGGCCAAAATATTCTATCAACATTACATTCAATTGAAACTTTGACAACATTTAAAAATCCTTCAGTTGTTAAATTCCATGTTTTATAAGGATTTAATTCCCCTTTTGCTGAAAGAATTGCAGCAAGATTATAAATTTGATTAATATTATTGGTTTTTACTGTTTTTTTTAAGGTATTATAGTCAAGAATATTTAAAAGTTGAAACTGACAATCTAACGTTGAATTTCGATTAATATCAGATGCAATTACATTGTTATCTTTCGATAATATATTGACAAAATACTTACCAAGTTGTCCTAAGGCTCCGATTATTAAAATATTATTATTCAAAAAAAAAATTACTTTTGAACAAACGTATAAAAAAATGTATAATTCTATCAAATCAAGACTAAAAAATGAACTTAAAGAAATTAAAGAAAGTGGTCGCTATAAAGATGAAAGAAAAATAGTTTCAAAACAGAATTCATTAATAAGTACTGAAAAATCAGATGTTATAAATTTTTGTGCTAATAACTACCTTGGTTTGGCTTCTAACCAAGAAATTATTGATGCAGCAAAAACTACTATGGATCAATATGGTTTTGGTTTAGCATCTGTTAGATTTATATGTGGAACTCAAAACATTCATAAAGAACTTGAAAATACAATTTCAAGTTTCTTAGAGACTGAGGATACAATTTTGTATGCAGCAGCATTTGATGCTAATGGTGGGTTATTTGAGCCACTTTTTGACGCACAAGATGCAATTATAAGTGATTCACTTAATCATGCCTCTTTAATTGATGGAATTAGGCTTTGTAAAGCTCAACGCTATAGATATTTAAATAATGACATGGATGATTTAGAAAACAAGTTAAAGGAGTCTCAACATCTAAGAAATAGAGTAATTGTAACTGATGGTGTTTTCTCAATGGATGGAACTATAGCAAAACTTGATAAAATATGCGATTTAGCTGAAAAATATGATTCATTGGTGTTTGTGGATGATTGTCATTCAACAGGATTTATTGGAAAGCAAGGAAAGGGAACTCAGGAGGAATTAAACGTTATGGGTAGAGTTGATGTTATAACTGGAACACTTGGAAAAGCTTTAGGTGGTGGAAGTGGTGGATTTACATCAGGAAAAAAAGAAATCATTGAAATTTTAAGACAAAAATCTAGACCATATCTTTTTTCAAACACATTAGCTCCTGCGATAGTTGGAGCATCCATTAAAGCCATCAATTTAATTTCAAATGACAACTCATTAATTCTAAAAATTCAAAATAATACTAAATACTTTAGAAATAAAATTCAGAAAATTGGATTTGATATTAAAGGTGATATTCATCCAATTGTGCCGATAATGATTTATGATGATAAAATTGCTAGTGAAATGGCAGATTATATGTATGAAAACGGAGTTTATGTCGTTGGATTCTCTTATCCAGTTGTTCCAAAGGGGATGGCAAGAATTAGAGTTCAAATATCCTCAAGCCACACAAAAGATCAAATGGATAAGGCAATTGATTTATTTAAATTAGCTGGTAAGAAATTTAAAATAATTAAGTAACAACATCTTTTGAGTTGTTATGTAAATTATATTCTTTAGAATCAACTATAAATATTAACCTCTCAACCAAAAGAAATAATTCCTCAAAAGAGGTGTAAAGTGGTGTTATTGCAATTCTTAAAAACCTGTTTGGCCTGTAGTCTAAGATGAATTTCTTTCCTAATTTTGGTTTAATTAAGGACTTACAAATTCTCCAAGATTCATTATGGCTAATTGAAATGTGTGATCCAATTTCATTTATATTTGGAGATTCATAATTAAACCCTCTGTTAACTAATAGATTATCAAACATTTCAGAAAAATATTTGATCATTATAATTCTTTTTGTGTCTATTTTTTTAATTGAAGCTTCATTAGTAATTGAAATTGAAGTTGGGAGAGTAGATAAAGACAAGACATGAGGTGTTCCTGATCTAAATTTTTCTATAGAATTTGACTGTTCGTATTTTAAGTTAAAATCAAATGGTTTAGAGTGTCCAAACCACCCTCTTATGGTTGAATTAATTGATTTAATTTTTTCTTTATAAACGAATATAAATGCAGGAGATCCTGGACCACCGTTCAGAAATTTATAAGTACATCCAACTGCAAAACTAAATTTATCTTTTTTAAGATTAAGATTTAAAGCTCCAGCAGCATGACTTAAATCCCAAACTAATTCACAATTATTTTTTTCACACAATTCATTCAGAGATCTGTATGGATAACAATATGAAGATTTATATGAAACAAGTGATAAGCTTATTATAGAATTAGGATTATTTTGAATAGTATTTTTCAACCTATCAATTTCACATTCTATGTCATTGTTATATTTTAAAAACTCAAATCTGAGATTATGTCTTGAGCAGATTTCTTCAATGATGTAAATATCTGATGGAAAGTTTAGTGAGTCAGTTATAATAGTATTAAATTTTTTTGTTCCTGCTAAAGAATCAATGACTTTGTAAAGATTGATTGAAGTAGATTCTCCAACGAATACTTCGGAAGGATTACATTGAAACATTTCTGATAAATGAATAGTAGTATCATTAATCAATTTGAACCAATGTTTATTCCAACTTTGAATTAACTCCCTACCCCATTGATTCCTAATCACTTCATTTGTTTGATCAATAGTTGATTTTGGAAGTCTACCTAGTGAGTTTCCGTCAAAATATATTAGATCACTTTCTGAATAAAAATAATTTCTAAAATTATTGAGAGAATCATTTTTATCTAGCTCTAGAGACTTTTTTTTAAAAAAATTTAAATTTTCCATTCATTTAAAATTTTATCAATCCATTTTTTATACATGATTCCGCTTGGATGCAAACTGTCACCTGCTATTAAATCAGAATTCAATTCTGCTTCTCTACTGATATCAGTTATATCAAAAAATTTTATATTATTCTCAAAGCAAACGTTTTTAATAAGTTGGTTAAAAACATCAATAGAATCAGAAATAGCAATTTTATTTCTTTTATCAGCAAAAGGTGTCACCCCCCAATCTGGAATACTTAAAACAAATACATTGCTTTTTTTTTTAGAATAATTAATTGATCTACTCAAAAGCTGTCTGAACTCTTTTTCAAAGATGAATGAGCTAAGACCTCTGTATTGATTATTTACTCCAATTAGTAATGATACATAATCGTATTTATTATTAAAAACTGATAAGTTAAGAGAATCGTTTAACTCATCAGTTGTCCAACCTGTTTTAGCAATAATTCTGGGATTATTAAAATTAACACCTTGTTTCTTTAATTCACGAACTAGAATAATAGGATATCTATTTTTTTCATCAATACCCTCGCCTATAGTATAACTATCACCTAAGGCTAAGTAAGAAAAATTAGTATGATTATCATACTTGCATGACACAAATAAAAAAAATAATAGGATTGGTATAAATTTTGACTTCAAAACAATAATTTCGCAACTAATTTAATGATTAGATTATTTATTTTTTTAGCTTTTTTACTAATTGTAGACATCTATTCATTTCAGGCGATTAAAACTGTATCAAAAAAGAAAGTTAGATTAACCTATATTTTAGTTAATGGAATTCTTTACTTTTTGTTATTCTTTCAAATATTTTTTATTAAAAATGTTAGAGAATCTGCATTACTAACATATAATTTCACATTATTGTTTATACTTTTTGTAAGTAAAACAATTTTAATACTCTTTCTCTTTCCTGAAGATATTTTAAGAGTTTTAAAATTTTTATTCAGTAAAATTCAAAACAAAAAAATCGATAATTCCAGAAGAAAATTTATAAGCAATTTAAGTCTTGCAGTTGCTGCTATACCAATTCCCATAATGATTCATGGAATAACTAGAGGTAGATATAACTTTAAGGTAGTTAATCATGAAATAGGTTTCAAAGATTTACCTGAATCATTTAACGGGTACACAATAACGCATTTATCAGACTTTCATTGTGGAAGCTTCGAAAACAGAAGTAAGTTAAAATATGCGATTGATCTTGTGAATGAGCAAAACTCTGATCTTATTGCCTTCACAGGTGATTTTGTTAATAATACATATACTGAAATTTTACCATGGATTGATGAATTCAAAAAAATTAATTCAAAAGATGGAAAATTTTCTATTCTTGGTAATCATGATTATGGAGATTATTATGATTGGGGAAATGAAGAAAATAAAAAGTTAGGGTTTAAAAAACTTATTGAAATCCAAAATGAGCTAGGCTTTAAAGTTTTGAGAGATGAGAGTGTTAATATTAAAAAAAATAACGAAAAAATTAGCCTTGTGGGGGTTGAGAATTGGGGAGATGGTTTTAAGAAAAAAGGCGATATTGATAAAGCTATTAATGGTTTAGATGAATCTGATTTTAAAATTATTCTTAGTCACGATCCAAGTCATTGGGATAAAATCTTAGTTGATCACAAAGAAAAATTCAATCTTACACTTTCTGGCCATACACATGGGATGCAATTTGGCATTGAGATACCAGGGTTTATTAAGTGGAGTCCTGTGAAATATAGATATAAATATTGGGCTGGACTTTATGAAAAATCTAATCAGTTTATTAATGTTAACAGAGGTTTTGGTGTTTTAGGCTTTCCTGGGAGAGTTGGAATTTGGCCTGAAATAACAGTAATAAAGTTAAAAAAGATTTAAAATTTACTCGAAAAATATAGGAGAGAAAAATACCAAAATTCCAATCACTAACAATACTAGTAAAACTGAAAAGATTATATCATAATTTGTATAGCTCTTTTCCTTTGAAATCATTTCTCTAGTTGTTGTTCCAAATGATAATCCTTTAATTCTTGAATAATCTGGCTCATCGGTTAATATTGAAACAGTAACACAAAGAAGAGCAGAAAAAACAAAAATAAAGATTGCCATGTGAGAAAAATTAATAGTTGCGAATTCAAAAAAAACACTATCTACAACTATACCACTAGAAATTTCGGATTGAAAATAAATTTCAGAACTTAATCTGAAAATAAGTAAAACTAAACCTGCAGAAAGAGTAACTATTGATGCCTGTGCATTAATTCTTTTCCAAAGTATACCCAATAAAAATACTGCAGTCACTGGTGGACCAATATATGCTTGAACATTTTGTAGATACTGATACATTACACCTCCACCAATTTTTTCCATAATTGGAATCCATGCAATACCAAGAACTACAATCACAAGAGTAGCAATCTTACCAATATTAACTAAATATTTTTCTGATTTTTCAGGTTTAATTTTTTTGTAAATATCTATTGTAAATATTGTGGAGCAGGAATTAAAAACAGAAGCTAGTGAACTCATAAGTGCTGCCATCAACCCACCTGCAACTAAACCTTTTATTCCAGCAGGTAATAGTGTTGTAACAAGCATAGGAAAAGCTCTATCAGCTCTTTCAATACCATTTGAATCAATTACGTTAAACATCTCAGGATTTTGTATAGTCAAGGCGTATGCAATAATTCCAGGAATTAAAAAAATAAGAATAGGTAATAACTTAAGATATGCTCCAAATATTGCACCTCTCCTACCTATCATTATGTTATTTGCTGCTAATGTTCTTTGTACTATATACTGGTCAGTACACCAATACCAAATACCAACTATTGTTCCACCAATTAAAAGTCCCGTCCATGGAAAATCTGGATCGTTCATTGGCCTCCACATATTAAAATGATCAGGACTCACATCTGTCACAGTCTTTGTTAGCTCATTCCAACCTCCAACTTCTTGAAAACCTAAATAAGTTATTATTACAGATCCTAAAATCAATACTACCGTCTGTAAAGTTTCAGTATAAACAACAGCCTTTAATCCGCCTATAATGGTATATATCCCTGTAAATACTACTATTCCAATAGCACCTATCCAAAAATCTAGATTTAGAAGTTCAGAAACTACTATTCCACCGGCATAAATTGTTACTGATACTTTAGTTAATACATATGCAAACAATGAAAAAACTGATAAAAACCACCTTGATCGACTATCAAATCTTTTTTCTAAAAATTCAGGCATTGTGAATGCACCACTTCTCATGTAGAATGGCAGAAAAAGCCATCCAAGTAGAAGAACAATCCATGCATGCAACTCATAATGGGCTAATGGGGTCCCAGATGAAAATCCAGTTCCCGCAAGTCCAACGACATGTTCAGAGCCAATATTTGAAGCAAAAATTGAGGCTCCTATAACGAACCATCCAACATTTCTGCCTGCTAAAAAATAATCCTCTGTGTTTTTATTTCTCTGAAGTGCTACCCAAACTGCAACAACTATTAATATTAAAAAGTAAATTCCCAATACAATCCAATCTAGCGTTTGAAATATTGAACTTGAATTCATCAATTGATATTATTAAAAATTATATTTTCAATTAGCTCTTGCTTTCCACTTTTCAGTGAATATTTTTTAGTTTTGTATGCGATTTTAAATAAATCAACAAGATTTAATTCACCCTGTTCAAATAGCTTTCCATTTCCTTTATCGAAAGAACTATATCTTTTGGTTAACATCTCTGGAATTTGAGAATTTGATAATAATTTATCCGCTATTAGTAAAGATCTAGCAAAGGTATCAGCCCCTCCTATATGTGCGTGAAATAAATCTTCTAAATCTGTTGAATTTCTTCTAAGTTTAGCATCAAAATTTACTCCACCTCCCTTGAATCCAGATGATTTAAGAATAACCATCATAGCTAAAGTAGTTTCTTGTAAATTATTAGGAAACTGATCGGTATCCCATCCATTTTGATAATCTCCTCTGTTAGCATCAATACTTCCAAGCATATCATCGTTAGCTGCTACAGTTAATTCATGCTGAAAAGTATGCTGAGCAAGTGTTGCATGATTAACTTCAATATTAATTTTAAAATCTTTTTCTAATCCATAATTTTTTAAAAATCCAATGGCTGTTGCAGTATCAAAATCATACTGATGTTTTGAAGGTTCCATAGGTTTTGGCTCAATAAAAAAAGTTCCTTTAAAACCATTATTTCTTGCATAATCTTTAGATATTCTTAAAAACTCAGCCATATGGTCAAGTTCTCTTTTCATATTAGTGTTAAGAAGTGATAAATATCCCTCTCTTCCCCCCCAAAAAACATAATTTAATCCACCCAACTTAATTGTAGTATCTAAAGCGAGTTTAACTTGAGCACCAGCTCTTGCAACAATATCAAATTCAGGGTTAGTTGCTGCACCATTCATATAAACAGGATTTGAAAAACAATTAGCAGTACCCCACAAAGGTTTAATTCCATGCTCTTTTTGTTTTAATAAAAGATAGTCTGAAATCAATTCTAACCTCTTTTCAGATTCTTTTATAGATTTTCCCTCTTGAATTAAATCATAATCATGAAAACAATAGTAATCGAAACCCATTTTTGAAATAAATTCAAATGCAGCATCTGCTTTATCTTTAGCAGCCTGTAAAGGATCTTGGGAGTTGTCCCAAGGAAAATTTTGAGTTGGTGCTCCAAATGGATCAGCACCCCTTCCACAGAAAGAATGCCAATAAGCTACAGAAAACTTAAAATGATCTTTCATTTTTTTACCTGCAACAATCTGTTCAGGATTATAAAACTTATAAGAGAAAGGATTTGTAGAATCTCTTCCCTCATATTTTATATTTCTAATCCCTTTAAAATATTCTTTTTTGGAATTGTTAGTCATTGTTTTCTAAAAATAAAGTTAATTTTTCTTTCCACGCCATATATGAATCAAAATATTCATCAGACTTTTTTAAATAAACTTTTAAAATTTCATCTTCTGAAAATTCAATTCTTTCGGACGAGGATTCATATGTATTATAACCAGCAGCTCTAGAAGCACCATAAGCTCCTGATGTATCACAAATTATCAGGGGAACACCAGTTAAGCTTGCAAAGATTTCTCTAAAAGTTTTGGATTGAAATAAATTATCGTTTCCCGCTTTTATAACATTAGGCCTTACGTTGTCATTTACTAAAATTTCAAAACCGTAAATTAAAGAATGTACAATACCCTCCAGAGTTGCTCTTACAAAATGAGATGATGTGTGTTTATTAAGATCTAAATCAAAATATTTAGAACCAAGATTTTTATTATAAAACATTCTTTCTGCTCCATTCCCATATGGAAATAATTTTAAACCCTCAGATCCAGGTTTAACATTTTCTGCAAGATTATTCATCATCTCATATGATTCAAAATTGAATGATTTTTTTAAAAAATTATATTGAATTCCACAACCATTCAGACACAATAACTTTCCAATTATTTTTGAATTACTGTAATTTACATGAGCAAAATTATTTAACCTAACTGGTTCATTTGAATTTAAATTATTGGTGAGTGCATAAATTACACCTGAAGTTCCTGCGGTTGTAGCGATCTGTCCATGTTTTGTCACACCTAAGGTAAAAGCATTATTTGGTTGATCTCCAGCCTTATAATTTATATGAATAGCACTAGGTAGTCCAGTTTCTATGGATGCTTCTTTGGATACATGGGATTGACAACTAAAGTTTTCAACTAAAGAAGGAATAAGGGTTTTACTTATATCAAGATCTTCTAAAAGCCAATGTGCTAAATCATTTTTTTTAAAATCCCAAAAAATTCCCTCGGACAAACCTGTAATCGTTGTATTTACTTCGCCAGATAACTTATAAGATATGTAATCACCAGGAAGTAATACTTTGTCTATTTTTTCATAGATATCAGGTTTGTTTTTTTTTATCCAAATTAATTTTGAGAGAGTAAAATTACCCGGACTATTTAATAAATGAGACATAGATTTTTCATGACCTATTTCAGAAAAGATATTATCTCCAATTTTAGTTGCTCTACTATCACACCATATGATAGAGTTATTGATTGCATTTCCTTTTTTATCAATCAAAACTAAACCATGCATTTGATAAGAAATCCCAACAGAAACTATTTGTTTACTATTAATTTGTGTCTCTTTTATTATTCTTTTAGTTGCAAGACAAACATATTTCCACCATAAATTTGGATCTTGTTCAGCCCAACCAGATTGAG
>JAYOKR010000005.1:72582-88998 GCA_038119895.1 Flavobacteriaceae bacterium | reverse complement strand
GTTGTTTCAATTGGTCTGAAATAATATTTATCCGGAAAAACCATAGTATTATAATAATTTATGGGAAATGTTTCATATGAGTAATCATATTTTGACTCATCATATCCAGAATAAAAATCAAATGGCTGAACTCCAGACTTTAATTTTCCGGAAATTTTTACGCCATTCATTGTCAATGCAGGGCCAATTCCCCATCTTCTAACATCATAAAATCTATGACCCTCATAACTTAATTCTAATTTTCTTTCTTCTATATATCGTTCTAAAAGAGCCGTTCCAGATTCAGTCAATGCAGGCATACCAGCTCTGAATCTAAGTATGTTCAAATGATCCTTTGCTTCATTATCCTGGCCAAGTGCAATACATGCCTCAGCGTAATTTAATATGGTTTCCGTATGTCTAAGGATTACCTGAGGAGTTGATGTCCACCAAGTTGCAAATGAACCTAAATTTGGATTAGCTGTATGACTTAGGTGTTTTTTGTGAGCATAACCTGCTTGCACTTCAATATTTCCAACAATCATATTATCCAATCCATGAACTGTTCCAGCATCATAAGAACCACTGGAAGGCATTTCATATTTACCCAATTGCATTCTTCCTGTTGAGGAATTATCAACAGCTCTAAAATATGGATTAGAGCCAACTTGCCAATCATAATAACGAGGGCCTAACCATCTGCCATCTTCAATTCCAATAGTGGCTTCCATCCTAGGATCTCTGTTTATAAAAGGTCTTGCAGTATGAGTAGGATTAGTCCAATTAAAGTCTTCAGCTACATCAATTACACCATCTCCGTCCGTATCCTCAGCATATTGAAAACTATCTGCAAACTCATTATGAGGTGCAGTTGCTGATAAGCCCGCACCAGCTCCATCGCCATAATGGTATCCTCCTGGTCCATACCACCAGTTCACTGCCAGAGAGCCCCAACCAAAAGGATCTGTATCATAACTCTTATCAATAACTCGTTCGAACATCGCTTCTTGCATAGAACCAGCCTTGTATAAATCATTATATATGTTATACGCCTTTTCCTTTTCAACTGGACCTGAGTAAGACGTGTGGTACTGATAACTTGAATTATAATTCATGGCTTGCAAACTAGCAGCCTGAGCTCTTTGCCATCTTTTTTCCTGAGTGTTTGCAATTGCAGGAATATCACTACCTGAGTACATAATCAAATGTTTATGCTCATAGCTCTGATGCAGAGCTTTGTTGTTTTTAGAAGGCTCATACAAGTCACTTGCAGCATAGGTTAAAACTCTAGATTTTAATGCTAACGCCGCAGAAGCATTTGCTCTTCCTCTTTCAAGTTCTTTCCCATCAAGGTAACCAAAAGCAGTATCTAAATCAGAAATGATAAATTCCACCGTTTGCGAAAATGAGCTTCTGTTGTAATTTGAAAGGTCATCATCAGCAGTTAGTGTTTTATCAACCAAAGAAGCTCCTCCATAATGGACCCATACATAATAATGATAAATAGCTCTTAGAAAGTATGCTTCACCAAACAATTTGCTTTTTAGGGATTCATCTATTGTAGAATCAGATAGTCCTTCAATCATCAAATTTGCCTGTCGAACCCATTTATAGAGATGGTCCCACCTTTGAATATTTTTTCTATCAGTACCATAGCCACCAAAATTTCCTAGTCCATAAGGACTGTCAGCTGTTATAGCACCTTCCCACCAAACGGTAAGCCATGGAAAAACAAGTCCATTAAATACTGCCTCATCTACAAGAACAGCATTGTGAAAGGTGTTGAAGTTTTCAAATCCATCTACCTCCCATAAACCACGATAGGCCCCTAAAACTGCTTTTTCTGCTAATCCTGGGTCATCAAAAACCACATCAGAGGTAAGTTCTGTTTTTGGATCTATATCAAGAAAATCGTCATTACATGAAAATGTAAAAAAGACTAAAAGTATATAAATATAATTTTTCATTGTATTAAAATTTAAGGTTAACTCCGAATGATACGGATTGGTTTGCAAAAGATAAAGTACCTGGTTGATATAAGGTTTCAGATGGAGGAAGTTGTTCCAAAACTCCGTAACCATTATCAAAGTCTCCAGTAAATGATTCTGGATGTGACCACAATTTGTCATCAAACATTTTGTAGAATAGGTCATTTCCATTAATAAAGAGTCTAAGGTTATCGATATAACCAATACCAAAGAGCTTGTTAAGAGTATCTGAATTTACATTATACCCCAATTCGAGATACTGTAATTTTATATGATCTGTTTTAGCGATCATGAGTCCAGTATAAGGGTTCCCTCCGTTAATAAGCGCTCTACCAAACTCAGATTGGTCGCCTTCTTTTGTCCATCTATTATCATAAACGTGTTTGGAAAGAAATGCTTGAGCTCCATGAATTTGATCTATGTATCCTCCAAAGGTTCCATACAATCTTGCTGTAAAATCAAAATCCCTATAATTCATTTGAAGGTTAAAAGAAGTTATCACTTTAGGAATAACACTTCCATCAGTAAACTTGTAATCATAAGAATTGATTACGCCATCTCCATTAACGTCTTCAATTATCAAATCTCCTGGTCTGGTAATCCCAACACCAACTCCAGTATGGCTAACTGGATGTGCATCAATTTGAGCTTGATTTTGGAATACCCCAATAACATTCCAATATTTCCATGCACCAATTCTTCTACCTTCTTTAGAGACAGCTGGATCTAATCCTACAGGTTCGTCAGCAAAAACTAAGGTATTGTCGTTCGTTGAAACAAAAGCAGTAGTATTGATTTCAAGTTCTCCAACATTTGCTTTATACCCTAGTGTATATTCCCAACCTTTGTTGGATGTTTTACCGATATTTTGATATGGTGGTACAATCCCCGTGATATCAGCAATAGAACCATACGGTTTTGTCAAGATATTATCTCGATCACTTTTATAATAATCAATTTCAAAACTTAAACGATTGTTAAAAAGTGCCCCTTCAATACCAATATCAATGTTTTTAGCAACCTCCCATGTAATAAAGGGATTTCCAATTCTAGCTTCATTAAGCGTTTGAACGGTTCCAACACTGTTACCATTACCTACAACATATACGCCTGAACCAAATGTAGAAGCAAATTGATTTGCAGGAACTGTATCGTTACCTAGCTCTCCATAACTCGCTCTCAATTTAAGGAAGTCAAATGGAGAATCTTCCATGAATTTCTCATCAGACATGACCCATCCTACTGAAACACCTGGGAAAAAACCATATCGGTTACTCTTAGGGAAAAGGTATGATCCATCATATCTTGTAAGAAATTGAAGGAAATATCTGTTTTTATAGCTGTAGCTAATATTTCCAAAATAATTCATTCTAGCAGTACCAAATTCACCACCATTATTTTGTTCTGTCCCCACTTCTCCTTGAGACAAGACATCTGTATTTGCAGAAATTAGACCAGCTCTAAACGTCCAAAAGTTTTGGATGTTGCTTTCCTCTCTAGACAAACCAAAAAGAGTTTTTATTTCATGATCATTGATTTTAGTATCATATGACAAAAGCCCTTGATATAATTTGTTATACCCAACTGTAGAATATTGTGCAAGATTAATATCAGAACCCAAAGTCGCAGGCACTAATGCTGATGCTCCTGTTCCTCCAGAAGATAAATTAAATACTTCAATAGGTTTAGTCAATTTCTTCATATAAGTGTATGTATTGTCTAAAGCAACTGTTGCCTTAAACTGTAAACCCTCTATCGATGGTATTCTAAAAGTTGCATCAAAATTTGATTGTACATAAATATTAGAAGAGTCTTGACGTCCTCCATTTCCTTTAATTTGATCAATATAAGCCGCTGAAGATGTTTTAGCCCCATTTGGCCAATAAACTTGTGCCATAGGACCTTTTTGGTAAACTTGTAGTAGAAATCTTCCTAATGCATTGGGTGTGTTTTGTGGAGTAGCCCAAAACCTTGGGTCTCCACCAGGCCATAACGCATTGTCTTCTTTTCTTACCAAAACATTCGCAGACAAGCTAAGAAAATCTGTCAATTTCTGATCAATGTTCATTCGAATATTGGCTTGTTTAAATTTAGATATATCATCTTTAATAGTTGAACCTTGATCTGAAATAGAAGCAGATAAAAAGTATTTTGTCTTTTCAGTTCCACCATTGAATGATATAGTGTGTTTGCTTCTTGGAGACCAATAATTTTTATCAAATGCCATATCAAATATAGACTTGCCATTTGGAAAAATATATCCGTCTGCAGTACCGTTTTGGTAAGCTTGTAAGCCAGCTGCAGAGTAAATAGGGTCTGGAGAACCACCAATGTAGTCATACCCTTCCTTGTGCCAAGTAACCCATTCCAATTTGTTTAATCCTTTAGGCATAAAAGCAGGTTGGTCGAAACTAAAGACACTTGAATAATTAATATCTACTTTTCCTTCCTTTCCTCTTTTAGTTGTAACTACAATTACTCCGTTTGCAGAACGAGCTCCATAAACTGCAGCAGTCGCATCTTTAATAACACTGATAGATTCGATTTCCTCAGGATTTAATCTAGATAGTCCACCCTGCCTTTCTGGTACTCCATCGATTACTACTAGTGCTTCACTGTTATTAAAAGATCCTGTTCCTCTAATGTAAATTGGGTTATCATCATATCCAGGCTGAGGTGATCCTTGTCTAATAACTAAACCAGCAGCTGCTCCTTGTAATCCTTTTGATAAATTATTTGAGGTTGATAAAGAGAGTTGATCAGAATTAATAGTTGAAATTGAACCTGTAACATTTCTTTTCAATGAAGTTGAGTACCCAGTAACAACAACTTCGCTTAAATCATTTGCTCCAATTTCTAAAGTTATAGTTAAATCACTCTGATTTCCAACCAAAACAACTTGACTTTGATAGCCAATGTAAGAAACTTGTAACTGATCCGAACTTTCAGCATCAATTACAAACTCACCATTAAAATCTGTAACAACACCCGTGCTTGTTCCTGCTATAACTACAGTAGCTCCAGGCAATGGCATTCCAGTTTCATCTAGTACTTTACCCTTTATGGGATCTAGACCTGCAAAGTTTGTTAAATTATTACTTGCTAAAGTGCTTGCTGTAGAAACTTTATTCACAGTAGGTTTTCTTCTTAATGCAATCTGATCATCGATTAATAGAAATGTAATACCTAATGGATCAAATATGTTTTCTAAAACATTTCCTAATGGTTGTTGATCTGCACTAAAAAAAACTTTAGTACTAAAATTAAAATCTCTTGAATTATAAGTGAATTTAATATCAAAATCATTAGAAAAAACTTTAATGACCTCTGTTAGAGTTTCTCCATTAAAGCTAACGGATACTTTTTTGTCCAAAAGATCCTGTCCATTTAATGGAGCAGAAAAACTTTTACCGACAAATAAAAGCATCAAAAACAATTGTGGTAAGTAAGACTTAAAAAGTCTCTCAAAACCTGTATACAAATTATTTTTCATAGAATTGGTTTAAAGTTATTTATTGTTTAATATGGATGGCGTACAGCCATCTGATTTGATTATAATTTTATTTCCAAGAATTTCATACGAAGTATTAACCCCAATACTAAAGCTTAGAATTTTTAATTTTTCAGGTAGAGGCACATCAGTAAGAGACGTTGTTACAAAACAATTTTCAAACACATCATCTGGATATTCAACTTTCATGTTATAAACATCCTGAATCATTGAAAATATTTCTGAAATATGAGTGTCAACAAATTCAAAATCTATCTGATCAACTTTATTTAATGAGGATTCTATATCCTGATTACTTGAAAATTCAATTACTTTTTGAAATAGATCATCTTTTTTGTTAAACAGTGCCGCTTGTTTTGGCAACAAAGTAATTTCTTTTAAGTCATCCTGAGAATTGACTACAGATTTTCTAATTTTTACTTCCCCTGTTTTAACAATAACCTTAACTAGATCTTGCTCATTAAAAGCAACTACTCTAAAACTAGTGCCATAAACTTGAGTTAATACTCCATTAGAGTAAACTAAGAACGGTTTATTAGCATTCTTGCTAACTTCAAAAAAAGCTTCGCCCTCAAGAAAAACCTCTCTGTCATCTTCGTCAAAATCTTTTGAATAAGACAACTTGCTTTTGGGCTGTAGTATCACAGAACTTCCATCGCTAAGTGTTAAAAACTTGGGGGAGTTACTATTATTTACTTGCTCTAATAAACCCTCAAATTCAGACTCAGCTATTTTATTAGTCTTGTAATCAGAGTCAAGATTGTAAAAAAGACCTGTTGAGATTAAAATTATTATTAAAACAGAAGCAGCAATTGCAAATATGTTTTTGATTTTTTTTGGTTTTTTAATCTCAAGTTTAAATTTTAAGTTATCAAATTCGCTATCAATAAAGTCATCAGAGATTTTCTCCTCATTATAATTAAATAATAACAAGAATGATTTTGCATTTTCAACCATTCTCGCATTTTCTTGTGAATCTATAGCAAAATCTTCCCAGAAGGAATTTCTTTCATTATTTAAAACCCACATTCTGAAGGATTCATCCTGAATTAGTTCCTCGAATTTGTATCTATCTTCTTTTTTCATTTCTATTTTAAACCTTTGATTTCTTTTTTAAATATTAAACTTGATCTGTAGAGATGATTTTTGACTGATTGGTAGTTAATTTCTAATACTTCAGAAATTTGTTGATTATCAAAGCCTTTATAATACTTCAAGTAAATCACTTCTTTTTGTTTGGGGGGGAGCAGATTAATTATATTCTCTGCTTTTTTTACCTTTTCTTTATTATTCTCCGTTTTAATAATTTTATCCTCAATAGATAAACTCATTCCAAAATCAAGATTATTTTCATCTGTATTGTTAAAAACTGATTTTTTTATAGCCTTTTTAAATCTTTTAAAAAGCTTATTTCTAAAACCTCCATATAAATATGCTTTAACCTTATGAACCGATCCAAGATTTTTTCTTTTTTCCCAGAGATCCATAAATAAATCTTGAATTGAATCTGAGATTAAACTTGAATCAGAAGTATAGAGTTTTCCAAAATTATAAAGTGAACTATAGTACTTTTTAAATAAAAAAGAAAATGCAGTTTCATCACCCGAAACCATATCTTTCCAGTAAAGCAAATCATTTAAGTTTGAGTTTTGTTCCATCAAATTTATGATCAGTTTATTAATATGTTACTTGTTTTAGATAATAGTACTCATCAAAAGTTCAAAAAAAATATTAAGTTTTTTTTTCTTAGAAGATTTAGGCTAACGCTTTAAGATCTCTTGAAGTTTTTCTAAAGAAACACCCTTTGTTTCAGGCATCATATATGCTACAAAAAGAAGCTGAAAAACCATCATAAATGCAAAAAACAGAAAAACATATCCTGGATTAGAAAAACTTGCTAAAGCTACTGGCATGAAAACAGTAATTAAAGCTGCTAAAACCCAATGAGTAGAGCTACCAAAAGACTGTCCTTTAGCACGTAAATGAGTTGGAAAAATTTCTGAAATAAAAACCCAAATTACAGCTCCTTGACCAATCGCATGAGAAGCAATAAAAAGAAAAAATAAAATTGGGACTATTGATCCGCTCCAAGAATTTAAAAACGCAATTCCAACCATAGATAGGGAAATAATATATCCGGCCGATCCAAAATACATTAGCGTTCTTCTTCCTACACGATCAATTAAATAAACTCCAAACATTGTAAATATTAAATTTACAACTCCTACCCCAACACTAGAAAGTAGAGAAGCGCTCTGATCTAAACCAGCAGATTGAAATATTCGAGGAGCGTAATATAAAAATGCATTAATGCCTGAAAATTGGTTAAAAAAAGCAATTAAAAATGCTAAAATGATTGGAGTCTTATAAGTAATTGAGAATAATCTTTCATTAATTTCACTTTTGCTGGCATATAGTTCTAAAACCCTCTCTTTATCAATGGCTCCAAATAGCTCATCGTGCGCTCTAGCAGCTCCATCTAAATCATTTTTTTTAATCAGCAACCATCGAGGAGATTTTGGAACTCCTATAACCAAAAAAACGTATAACAGAGCTGGCAAGGCTTCAACACCAACCATCCATCTCCAAGGTTCATTTCCAAAATCAGTCAATAAATAATTCGATATAAAAGCAATCATTATTCCTAGCACTATATTGAATTGATAAAGCGCTACTAATCTGCCTCGTTGATGGCTTGGAGCAATTTCTGCAACATATGTTGGAGCGACAACAGTTGATGCGCCAACTCCTAGTCCTCCAATAAATCTAAATATTGAAAAAATATATGGATCTGTTGCGAAACCTGATCCTATTGCAGAAATAAAGTAAAATATTCCAATCCATACAAGAGTTTTCTTTCTTCCTAAAATATCACATGGATAATTGGCAAATATTGCACCAATAACAGTTCCCCACAATGCCATAGACATTATAAACGTGCCATGAAAAAAATCAGTGGTTTTCCATAAAATTTGTAATTGTTGATCGGCTCCAGAAATCACAACAGTATCAAATCCAAATAAAAAACCTGCTAGTGCAACAGTGATAGAAATTTTTGTAATCTTGCTCATATTAATGTTGTTTCTTAAATTATTAATTCGTACTCTGAAAGCTCAATAAAATGAGTCTCACAAATTAATGTAATCTTTTTAAAATTAAAGCAAAAAAAACCCCTACTAAAAGCAGAGGTTAATTTTTTTATAGATGATATTAATTGTCAGGGCCTGCTAAATCAAATTTTCCGTTATTCATTTTCCCTACGAATCTGTATATCTGATCTGAATGCTCTCCGTTGACCATACTCCAAAACTTTGAACCAGCTTCAGCGCTTTCAGGTGTTCCTTGTGAACTAGCGCTTTTTGCAAAATCAGCTAAGTCCTTAAATCCAGCAAAAAACATTACATCAGAACCTGAGCCTTTAAAATGGGTTGTAGCTCCTCCGCCTAATTGAATTCCGCTTGAAACATTAGGTCTTGTTTGCCAATTCATATATGCATCAATCATCTCATTGTAATCTCCGCTTGTATTATAGCTTCCGACAACCCAAACAAATGGGATGTCCCAATTAACATTTTCTTGTAATGCAGAATGCTTTTCTCCATCAAAATATCTTAACTCGTCTGTATGACCATCAAAATACCCCCACCATTGTTCAAATGTGGAATCCATTTCTTTCTTTTCTTCATCTGAAAGCTTTTCATAATTTGAGCCTAAAGCTCCCCAAATATCATCATTAACAGCATCTTCTGCTGAGTTGAAAACGTCAACTATCACTATGCTGTGCCCGGAGCCATACCAATGTCTAAAAACCCATTGATCTTGAATTGTTCTTCCTTCTCCTTGCGCCATGTCAGTAATTTTTTTGTGAAGTTGAGCAAATTTGCCAATTTCAGGTCCTGGAACATGTAAATAAGTCATATCCCAAACTTGTTGCGAATAAGTTGTAATAGTAAAGAAGAATACTATTAAAAATTTTAAAAGTTTCATTAAATTATTTTTTGGTTAGTCCAATTAAATTACAAATTTTATTTTGTAAGTTTTAAATATGTTTGGGAATTACATAAAAAGAAAATATGATTGGGTTAGAAAGAATCCTGTAAAGGCTTCTTGGATTGGGTTTGTCAAAGGAATTCTATTTACAATCTTATTCTATGAATTCATTCTTTAATAATTTAAAATTTGATATCAATGGTGTCATTAATTAAAAAGCTTTTTTATTATTTTCTTTTTTTTTCAGGAATGATTTTGTCTACGTCTCATTTAGGAGATAACTACATGGGGATTAGTGATGAAGAAGGATATTTACTCGCAATAGGAATTTGCTGCTTAACAGCTTTTTTCCTAGAATATTTTATACCAAAATTCAAAAAAAATAATTAGGGCTTTATCATTTATTCATATTTAATTTGTTTTTTATTTATATATTCAACACTCTAATTCTTTACTATGAGTTCAAATAAAACAAGAAGAAATTTCATAAAGAAATCTACAGCTCTTGGTGCTGGGATTTTTATTGTTCCAAGAAATGTTTTAGGTGGCCCTGGGTTTATTTCGCCAAGCGACCAATTAAACTTAGCTGCAATTGGTTCAGGGGGTAAAGGGATAAGTGATATCGCTAACGCTTCGGTAAATGGAAGAGAAAGAGTTACTGCTCTTTGTGATGTTGATTTTTCTGGAAGCGCTGCTAGATCTGTAAAAAGATTCCCAAAAGCAAAACTATTTAGCGACTACAGGGAAATGCTAGATAATCATAAAGATATTGATGCCGTTACCATATCAACGCCTGACCATGTTCATGGTCCAGCTGCTGTTTATGCAATGGAAAGAGATAAACATGTTTATGTTCAAAAACCTATAACTCATAATATCAGAGAAGCAAGAATGTTAACAAATCTTGCAAGAAAACAAAAAGTTGTAACCCAAATGGGAAACCAAGGGGGATCTAATCCATTACTTAAAATGGTTCAAAATTGGGTAGATTCTGGAAAAATTGGTAAAATCTCTGAGGTTAAAGTGTGGACAAATAGACCTGTTTGGCCACAAGGTGTAAAAATGCCTGAATCTGATAGTAGCCTCAAGCCAAAATCATTAGATTGGAATTTATGGCTAGGCCCAGCTAGTTTTAAAGAATACACTCCAAATATTCATCCATTTAACTGGAGAGGTTGGTGGGAATACGGAACTGGTGCTCTTGGTGATGTTGGGTGTCATTTAATTGATATTCCATTTAGAACACTTGGATTAAAATATCCTAAAAGTGCTGAATGCAGTGTAGGTAGTGTATTTACAAAAATGTGGAATCCAGATTATTACCCTGAAGGTTGTCCTCCTTCATCATTAATTACTCTAAATTTTGATGGAACAGAAAAAAGTAGAAGCCCAATTGTTATGACATGGACTGATGGCGGAATAAGGCCTCCACATCCAGACATCATTCCTGCTAATAGTGATATTGGAGGAGAAGACAGTTTGAATGGTGTGTTAATGATTGGAGATAAAGGCATTATTTCTACTAATATTAATGATAGCTCACCATTGATGCCTAAGCTTTATTTGTATAATGGAGAAACTGAGTTTGGTCCTGAAGTTGAAGAAATGCTTGAGCCTGAATATGGGCATCAAAGAAAATGGGTTGATGCATGTAAAGCTGGGTTCAATAGTAAAGAACACTTAGAATTAACATCTTCATTTGATTACGCTGGCCCAATGACTGAAACTGTTTTAATGGGGAATTTAGCAATTAGAAGTTATATGCTTAGAAAAGAAAAATCTAGTGGCGGATATGATTATTATGCTAGAAAGAAATTGTTATGGGATGGTGAGAACATGAAAATAACAAATGTTGAAGAGGCTAATCAGTATGTAACCAGAAATTATCGAGAAGGCTGGAAAATTTAGTTTAAAGTTTTTTGAGGGATATTTTTTTAAAGGCTATCCCTTCATATGGTGAATTTTTGCCTCCCTCAAATAAACATGCAATTTCAGAGTTATTAATTTGTACAAGATTAGAATAGGCAGACGGCCCCTCATGTATTAAAATTTTCTTAGACCAAGTTTTAGAATTATTAAAACTGAATTGAATTGTCATTTTTTCTCTTGACTTTTTACTGTTAGGGTTTGAGAAAGCTAAAAGATCTTTTTTTAATGGTCTTTTGATATTTATCATGCTTGCTTGACATATAGGTTCAATTAAATTTTCATGTGAGTAAATATCTGACCATGTGATTCCTTGATCTTGACTTACAGCTAATTTTCTTAATCTGTCATCTGTATAATTTCTCATATTGAGCAATAGTTCACCACTATTAAGTTCAACTATGGTACATTCATTTACTTGATGCTGATTAGTAGCCCCTCCTAAGGACCAAGTCAACCCTCCATCATCTGAATAAATTATATGAGAATAGTAATGTTTAGTATTAGCTTCAATATGGTCGCAAGGAATAATCAACCTTCCTTTATTACTGCCCTTATTTAATTGAATGCCGTTTACGGGTCCAGTTGCATACCAAGTCCAGTTCCTTAGTTTTACATCGCTTGTTATTTCCTTTGGATTAGTCCAACTATCACCATCATCATTAGAATGAATTAAAAAGATTCGTCTAGTATCAATGCTTTTTTGATCAATAATTTGCCATTCTTTATCCTCACCTCTATTCCATGTGCTTAATAAACTTATTCTTCCAGAATTTTTGTCTAACACAGGTGATGGATTGCCACACGTGTTATTTCCGTCATCCCATACAACCCTTAAAGCTGACCAAGTGTTCCCGTTATCAAATGATTTTTTTAATACTAGGTCTATATCTCCTGTATCGCTACAACTATTTTTTCTTCCTTCAGCAAAGGCTAAGAGGGTTCCGTTTTGAGATTTTAAAATTGTTGGAATTCTAAAACATCTATATCCATCTTCGCCACTTTTAAAAACATAATCCAAAGTTTGAGATTGTATTGAAAATGAAATAAGAATTAAAAGCAGATAAAAAATTCTCATACTTAAATTTAACTATTATAGCTAATACTTTAGTTATTGATAGCAGTCAAAAATTGTTATATTGTCTGAGAATAATTTTAAATAATGTATTCAAAAAAGGAAGAATTTCTAAATACTTTAACTCACTTTTTTGGATTAATTCTAACAATTATTGGAATCCCTTTTATACTTTATTTCAATAATGATTACACTGAATACAGCCTGTTTAGTATTATACTTTTTCTTTTTGGTTTATTCTGTGTTTACCTTACTTCAACAATATATCATTATACCGCAAATAATAAGTTAAAATCCGTATTTCAAAAATTAGATCACATAAGTATTTTCTATTTAATATTAGGTTCTTATGCGCCAGTTTGTCTTATAACATTATTAGATTTTTCTGGAATTAGTATTTTTCTAATTGTATTTGCCCTTGCAATAATTGGAACTATTTTAAAAGTATTTTTCACAGGCAAAATAGAAAAAGCTTCATTACTACTTTATCTTGTAATGGGATGGTTAATAATCTCTGATATCGGTACTTTATTTTCTCTTATCCCAGTTCAAGCAAAATTTCTTCTTGCAATTTCAGGACTGTCATATACAATTGGGGTTCTATTTTACAGATCAAATAAACAATATGCTCACACAATCTGGCACCTATTTGTACTATCAGGAAGTATAACACATTATTTTTTCGTGATAGGATATATTATTTAATCCTATATCGAAAAACTACAATAGCACTTATAGAAAAAATGAAAAATGATATTAAATAAGGATAATCAATAAAAGACAGATTTGAATACATCATATAGACAACTATTAAGCTTAAAAGTGCTATTACGGTGAACAAAGCGAACATTATCCATTTAAAGATTCTCATTAAATAAATATAGTTTTTGAAAATGACTAATTATTAAGTTCTTTAATAAAATAGTACATAATAATTATTATAAGAAGACTCCCTGCTCCAATAAATAACCCAAAATCCATAAGCTCCATATTTCTTGTAAATCAAATAGCGTACCTTTTAATTATATTTTAGTATAATTGTCTATGGGCTGGATGAATATTTTCTTCTTAGTTAGTATGTTTTGTATAATGCTTATCTGCCTAAAAAGAAAATGATTACAAGTAAAAGAATAATTGTGGGCCTGATTATACTATTGATTTTGTACTTATGGGCAGAATTAGGTGTTGGAATTTTTTTCCAGGATTCTTGGGGTGGGGATTAATCTTTTTTATCTCTTGATTTACTGCACTTTTCTTTTAATGCTTTAAAGTCGTCATCGCTACTTATTTGCATTTCAACAACATTCTTGTCTTTATCGTATAATAAAACTGTAAATGGATATAGTATTTTGACTCTTTCTTTAGAATCTCTATTTTCTGAATGCCACTTTTTTATAGCATCACCATGTTCTTTTCTGTCATTCACTTCAAACTCAGAGCCATCAGGAAATCCTAAATTAATAGGGTACTTTAATTTAAAACATGCCTTAGGTCTTTTCTTTCCTTTATCTCTTGATCTTTCAAGCTTTCTGCCATTAAGATCAAAAAATACGTCTCCTTTTTCAACACCAAATTCTAATGGAGACATTGATCTTAAAGCTATTTCATAGCCATACTTTGGGGCTAATTTAGATTGGTCAACATAATCCTCTTCGAATTCTTTGTCTAAATAGTTCAGAGAAATTGATGGAAGTTCAGACTCAGCAATTGAAACTTTATCTTTTGAATTAATAATCAGATCTATGAGCTCATCATCAGAAAATACTGATTCAGTATTACATGAATAAATAAATAAATAGAATGTTAAAACACTGAATTTCAGTAATGATTTCATATAACTAATGTATGAAATTATTGGCTTTCACAATTATTAAAGTGATTTTGCCGAATAAAAATTTACTTTCTATTTATAAAGTAGTATCCAAAACAGATACAAAGTATAGACAAGGAAAAGAATAAAATATCCTGAGGAGATGTGAAATTTTGGGAGAACTTCAGGATTTTTTCAAAGTACTTAACTATCAAAACGATTATAATAACCTTTATTATTTTATTTTTTAATTGATCAAGGTTTTTTATTTGAAGAGTTGACTCCATAAATCTAGCTTTTGCAAAATCAATCTCTTTTACAAATAACTCATAAATGCCAAATCCAAAGATTAATAACACAATTCCAATCAAGAATAAATCAATTGATGAAATTATTTTGAATAAAAACTGATTATTATTGTCAATTTCTGATTTAAAGATTGGATTATCAACAAAAATGGCTTCAACTATATCCCAGCTTGCAATTGAGATTAAAGAAAAGGAAGAAAGAATAGATAATACAACAGCAAGAATTACTATATATCTAGAAAACCATAGTCCCTTTTCAAAAATATTTTTCATTATATATCTTTTACAAATGTAACTATTAAAGCCTCTCTCTCCCAAAAAAGCCACATTCTACTCTTTTCAATCACCTGAAAACTAACCTCCCAGCCATCTTTTCCATATTTATTCATAACCTCTTCAATCTTTTTTATTGGTAATTTACTTGAACCTAAAAAAAGAGTTCCCAACACTCCTTCTTTTATTACTTCTACTTTATATTGTTTCATTTTTATTTAATAAATAATTACAGAATTAAATTTCAGCTTTTTTCCAAGCATGAAATAATACTAGGACGGGTATTAAAGTTAAAATCATTATTGGAATTGGTGGATGTTGATTCCCAGAAACTAAATTAATTATATCTGGAAGAACCCAGCCTAAGTGTATTATCGCTAATATCAGTGCAGCTGTTTGAGCTGATTCTTTTACTTTTATTCTTATTGAAACTATTAATGCGGCTATCATGGAGATTGCAATTATCAAAAAGACAAAATGTATTAGCTCAAGTGCATCTTTTCCAACATCATTAATTCCAACAAATTGACTGAATACCATTTCTTCCATCATTTCTGGGCTAATTATAACTAGTACTAATGGGATAGTTGTTAAAATATTAATTGAAAGAGTTATTAAAAAAAGTGTTTTGAATTTTTTCATAGTTTAAAATTTTAGATGTCGAATGTTATCTGTTTCTTCATATTTTATAATTTCATTCAAAGAATCAATGCCCAATTCTAGATGATTTTTATCGTATAGAGCAGAATTCTTCTCGTCTTTTGTTTTTGTTTTAACCCCTTCTGGAATCATTGGTTGATCAGTTACTAATAATAATGCGCCTGTTGGAATTCTATTATGAAATCCTACAGTAAATAATGTGGCAGTCTCCATATCGATTGAATATGCCCTTACTTTTTTAAGATAATTTTTAAAGTTTTTGTCAAATTCCCATACCCTTCTATTTGTTGTGAAAATTGTTCCTGTCCAATAATCCGTTTTTCTCAATTTTAGTGCTGAAGAAATTGCTCTTTGAAGTGAAAAAGAAGGCATTGCCGGAACCTCAATAGGGAAGTAATCATTTGAAGTACCTTCTCCTCTTATGGCTCCAATCGGTAAAATATAATCTCCAATTTTTATTCTCTTTTTTAGTCCTCCGCATTTACCTAAAAACAAAACAGCCTTAGGCATTATTGCTGATAAAAGATCCATTACTGTGGCTGCATTAGGGCTTCCCATTCCAAAATTTATAATAGTAATATTATTGCTTGTTGCCGAAGGCATATTCTTTTCCACTCCATCTATATTCACATTGTGAATCAGCGCAAATTGTTCAACATATTTTTGAAAATTTGTTAGTAATATGTATTTGCCAAAACCAGAAATTTCTTTTCCAGTATACCTTGAAATCCAGTCCTCAACAATTTGTTTTTTTGTTTTCATAATAATTGTTGTTATTTTTTCACCCTATCAAAATATTCTTTTTGAATTTTAATAGTTATAGTATCATTTTTAACTGCATTTATAGCCTTGACTAGAGAATTAATTGTGTTATTGGTAACTAATTTTCCTAATTC
>JAYOKR010000005.1:41151-72482 GCA_038119895.1 Flavobacteriaceae bacterium | reverse complement strand
ACATAGTCTTTATTTTTTTCAAGCTGATTTTGAATGAAGTATCTAATCATCTGTGGATTCCCACCATGACTATTAATAATAATTATTTTATCAAACCCATTCCTTGCAATTTCTTTAACTGTAGCTTCAAGTAAATCCATTGCAAGATCAGAAGGAAGAGAAAAAGTCCCATAATGTTGACGAGCCTCATTTATTTGTCCATAAAAATAATCTGGAAAAACTACTGCATATTCTTCTTGTGTTGCTCTTTTTGCCCACTCCCTTGCTCTAATTAGATCCGAACCTATAGGTAATCCTTGACCATGTTTTTCTAAAACTCCTATAGGGAGAATACATGTTTTGTTAGATTTTTCTAAAGCTAAACCCCAGTCAGAAAAAGTTAATTCATCCCATCTGGATGGAATTTCTTGACTAATTGCAGAGCTTACAAACAAAATTAATATCCAGAATGCGTGTCTCATTAATCATTTTAATTTACAAATTACAAATTGATTTTTAACTGTTTTTTTTTATTACTTTAAACAAGAAATCAGTATAATGAAACTAGATAAGGTTTTAATATTTGTTGTCACAATTATAATATTTTTATGGGCTCTCTCGGCCTTTGCAATATATTTTTTTATAGATAATTGGAATGATAGGGGCACCTTTGGAGATCTTTTTGGTGTAATCAATTCTTTATTTTCTGGATTAGCTCTAGCTGGTTTAATTTATACAACTTATAAAAATAAAAATTTAATGATTGATCAGAGAAATGAGATAGAGATTAATAGAAAAGAGCTGGTTAGATCACGGAAAATTCAAGAAAAATCAGAAAAGGTTTTAGAAGAACAAGCAAGACAAATGAGTTTAAACACCAAGCTCAATGGATTGAAAACCTTAGTGGATTATTTTACACTACAGATCAATAATCCAAAGAATTCTGAAGAAATAATTTCTTTGGCAAGAAAAAAAAGAAAAGAAGCAATATTTGAAATTGATAAACTAATGAATAGATTAGGGGATGATGATTTAGAAAGTTTAAGATAAAGTTAATAATTCATGAAAAGAATATTTATTATTACACCCCTTCTTCTTGCCTTTTTGTCATCTTGTGTTTCTGAAGATTCAAATTCTTGGATTAGGGTAAATTATTTAGGCTATCTTCCAAATGATTTTAAAAATGCGATTTATGTATCAAAATCAGATGAAGAAATAACTAGTTTTTCAATATTAGATGCTATTGAAAACATAACTGTTTATAGCTCTGATTCAATTATTAATAAAGGCTCATATGGCCCTTTTAAAACAACATTTAGATTGAATTTTAGTGCTTTTCAAATTCCTGGAAAATACTTCATTAAGGTTAATAATATTAAATCTGAAGTGTTTTCAATTGGAGAAAACATTTATAATAATACTGCAGATGTTTTACTTGAGTACATGAGACAACAAAGATGTGGTTTCAATCCATTTCTTAATGAATATTGCCACTTAGATGATGGGTTTATTGTTTATCATCCTACCAAAAGTGGAGAACACGATGATTTTACTGGCGGTTGGCATGATGCAACGGATTACCTACAATATACCACTACATCAGCTAATGCAATATATCAAATGTCCTTGGCTTTTGATGAGAATCCCAAAGCCTTTGAAGATGATTTTCAATCTAATGGAGTCAAGGGGAAAAATGGAATTCCAGATATAATTGATGAAATAAAACATGGAACAGATTGGCTAATTAAAATGAATCCAAATAAAGACGAGTATTATAATCAAATAGCAGATGACAGAGACCATGCAGGATACAGACTTCCACACTTAGATCAAGTAGTGTATGATAGCGTATTAAAAGGCAGGCCAGTATATTTTATTAATGGTGAGGAGCAAGGGTTGGGAAAATTTAAAAATAAAACTAACGGTAAAGCGTCAAGCGTTGCAAAATTTGCATCCTCTTTTGCCAAGGCGTCTAAAGTATTATCAAAACATTACCCTTCATACTCCAATGAAATTTTGAAGAAAGCAATTGATGCATATGATTTTGCTAAAAAATATCCAGGAGTAAGTCAAACAGCATCTAATAAAGCGCCTTATTACTACGAAGAAGAAAACTGGATAGATGATATGGAGCTTGCCGCTGCTAGTTTATTTGAAATAACAAATGAAATAGGTTATAAACAAGATGCAATTGATTTTTCTAAAAGAGAAAAGATTTCTCCATGGATCGGAAAAGATAGTATTCGGCATTATCAATTTTATCCATTCTTTAATGCGGGGCATTATCAAGGAGCGAAAAATTTTGATTTAAAAAACAAAAAAGAATTACTATCCTATTATGATGAAGGCTTAGATATAATTTATCAAAGAGGTAAGGATAATGCATTTTTTTATGGAATACCATTTGTTTGGTGCTCGAACAACTATGTTGCTGCTATACTTACTCAATCCAGGCTTTATAATAAGCTTTCTGGTGAGGGTAAATATTTAGAAATGGAAACATTGTTGAGAGATTGGATTTTTGGATGTAATCCATGGGGGAAAAGCATGATTGTTGATCTTCCCAAAAATAATTTTTCTGCTCAAGATCCACATTCATCGCTTTGGGTTTTAAACGGACATCAAACCACAGGTGGTTTAGTTGATGGCCCAGTGTATGGTTCAATTTTTAATAATCTAATTGGAATTAAATTGTACAAAGATGACATGCTAAAAGATTTTCAATCTGACTTAGTTGTTTATCATGATGATGCTGGTGATTATTCAACTAATGAACCTACTATGGATGGAACAGCAAGCTTAATTTATTATCTATCCAGTTTAAACAACAATAAATAAAAGTTCGAAAAAATTTATTGAGGGCAGGACAAGAAGCTTACAATTTACATTTAGAGGCGCATGTTCAAGAGCATATCTAGTTTTGGGTTCGCCCCTTTAAATTTAGACGTTAACCCCCCAATGTAACAGGCATAATCTAATGCTTTTTGGCTATCAAAACCTTTTAACAATTTAAAAAGCATAGCAGCTAAAAAAGAATCTCCAGCACCTACTGTGTCTACTACTTTAACTTTATATCCATTATTATAATAAAAGGTGTTATCAAAGAAAATTGCGCCACGCTCACCTCTTGTAACACATATCTTTTTTGTTTTGGCAGCCTTACTTAAACCACTTATAGTATCTTCTAAATTTCTTTTTGTACAATTAAAAATATTTGACAGTTCAAATAATTCCTCTTCATTGCATTTTATCAAATGAGCTTTTTCTATAAGCTTTATTAAAAGCTGTCTTTCATAATGGGGGTGTCTTAAGTTAATATCACAAACAGGAAATTTTGCATAATCAAGCAATCTTAATAAGGTTTTTTTTGAAATATTATTTCTACAACTTAAGCTCCCATAAATAAAGACATCCGCATTTTGAACAGCTTTAATGTTCTCATCATTTAATTCAATTGAATCCCATGCAGATGGTGATTTAATTTGATATTTTGCATTTTTATAATTATCAAGCGTTATGATTACTTTTCCTGTTTCAAGCTCATTATCTAATTGAATAAGCTTTGTGTCTAAATCTTTATTTATTAGATTCAAAAGTTCATGTCCATATTTATCATTTCCTATTTTACTTATAATACTAGAATTTACACCAAACGATTTTAATCTCAAAGCTACATTTAGCGGTGCCCCACCTAAAGTTTTATAATTCGGAAAAATATCCCATAAAATTTCTCCATAACAAACTGATTTAAGTTTGTATTCATATCCATTTTTTTTCATTTTCTTAAAATTTTATCCATTTTTCTTCCATTAGCTAGCTCATCCACTAGTTTATCGAGATATCTTACTTTTTGAGTTAGCTTATTTTCAATTTCTTCAATTCTATAGCCACAAATCAACCCCTTAATTAAATGAACATTAGGATTTAAATTTGCTTTTTGAAAGAAGATTTCAAAAGTAGATTGAGAATCAATATGATTATACAATTTTGATTCATCATATCCTGTAAGCCATTGTATAACTTGAAAAAGTTCTTTTTTTGTTCTTCCCTTCTTTTCTATTTTATCAATATAATGAGGGAAGACAGAAGAAAATTTCATTTTTGCTATTCTTTCATTATGCTCTTTAGTAGTTTTCATTTTAGTTTTTTGAATTTCATTTCAGAGATATATGGGTTCATTGATTCTGAATTTGGAATTCCCAAATCAGAGGGAGAGGGTTTTATATATTCTGATATTTTTTCCTCGAATTTAATTTCGCCTTTATTAAAATCGCATGTCATAAAAGTATATAAAGAATTTTTATATGGACAAGTTTTAGTAATCGAAGGGAATTTACTTTCAATTTTTTTTGAAAATCTTGAAAACTTATATTTATCTCCAACCCATTTATATGAAGCGCTATTTATATGAATGTAATTTATACCATTTATTGATTGAATATAGTCATCATGATGATGTCCGCTAATGCAAGCTATTACTTTTTTAGACTGATTTTTAAATTTTATGCTCTCAATTATTTTTCTTATTTCGCTTCTATTTTTTACTCCAGAGCTAGCGTCTAAACTTTGATGACTGAAGATAATTACAGGAAGATTTGTTTTAATTAAATCATTTTCTAACCAATTCCTTTGTTCAACACCTATATATCTGTAGTAGTACTCTTCCCAGTTACCTGGATTTTTATCATTCCCATCCAGAACAATAAAATGAAGCCCCCCCTTATCAAAAGAATAATATCTTTTGTTCATCCTCCACCACTTCATGGTCTGATCTTTTTTATAACCATAATCAACCATGTCGTGATTACCTAAAACATGATACTTTAATCCATTATAATTATTCCAAGTATTTATAAACTTTTGGTTGACTTTTCTTGGCAACGCAAAATCACCCAGCTGAATTATAAAATCTGCATTAAGCTTTTTTGCATCTTTTAGAAATTTTTTTATTCTTTTAGTACCATCAAAAATTATATCTTGATGAACATCAGCTATAATTCCAACTTTTAAATTCGGCTTATCTTCAGACAAAAAATTTATGGGCAGAAGTGCTGAACTGCTAAATAAAATACTATTTCGTATAAAGCCTCTTCTTCTCAATTTTATATTACCTTATTATTTTCCGATACAGAAGTTAGAAAAGATATTCCCTAACATTTCATCATTACTTATTTCTCCAGTTATTTCTCCTATACAATTAACAACGTTTTTAAGATCTATAGAAAGTAAATCTCCGGGGATTTCATTTTTAATTGCATCTTTTACTTTTTCAAGCGAATCTAAAGCTTCAATTAAAAAATTATAATGTCTTAAGTTAGTCACTACTACGTCATTTGAGCTTGAAACTTGCTTATAGCTATTGGATAAATTTTCTTTGAGCTTTTCAACTGAATCTTGTTGAGTAGCTATTATCTCAAAAATCGATTCTATATTAAATTTTGAAAAAAGCTTGACATCTACATCAAATTTCTTTTTCAAATCAATTTTATTTCTAACTAAAATAACCTTTAAGTCATTAGAATAAAGTTCGTTTAGGTCCTTAAGAATTTCTTCAAAAGTTGTGTCAAGAATGTCAAACATATAAATTAAAACGGATGCTTTTGACACCTTAGATTTTGCAATCTCAATTCCCTTCGATTCAATTTCATCTTTTGTTTCTCTAAGCCCAGCTGTATCAATAAATCTGTACTTAATGCCATCAATATATGTTGTGTCTTCAATAGCATCCCTTGTTGTTCCTGGAATATTTGATACAATAGCCTTTTCTTCATTCAAAAGTGAGTTTAGCAATGATGATTTACCAGCATTTGGTTTGCCAACTATTGCAACTGGAACGCCATTTTTTATAGCATTACCAACTTTAAAGCTTTCTTTTAAGCTTACTAATTTCAATTCGACTTTATTCACCAAGTTTGTAAGCTCCGACTTGTTAGCAAAAGAAACGTCCTCTTCAGAAAAATCAAGCTCTAATTCAATCATAGATAAAAAATGCAGTAAGTCAGCTCTTAATAATTTAAGTTCATTTTGAAATCCACCTCTCATTTGATTCAATGAGATTTTATGCATTGCTTTTGAATCTGAATAAATCAAATCTGAAACAGCCTCAGCTTGAGTTAGGTCCATTCTGCCATTTAAAAATGCTCTCAAAGTAAATTCTCCCGGTTTTGCCAATCTAATTTTATTCGCCAGCAGTGATTCCACAATTGTTTTCTGAATATAAACAGACCCATGACAAGTTAACTCTACAGTTTCTTCACCAGTGAATGATTTGTTTTTCTTAAAAATTGAAACTACAACTTCATCAATTATTTCATCTTTAAAAATATATTCGCCAAAATGGACTGTGTGCGATTTTTCTTTTTCAAGATTCTTTTTCTTTTTTAGATTTAAAAAGGTGGCGGTTTTTTTAATTGCGTTTGGTCCGGACACCCTAATCAACGAGATAGCTCCCACTCCAGGGGGTGATGAGATAGCAACTATATCATCCGTGAACTCCATTTATTATAAGCTTTTAGTGAAGGTAGCTCTTCTTTTATGTAGTGTGCTCTCGTAATTTTTCCAAAAAGCTTGAATGGCCTTGTTTTCTACTAATTCAGGGTTTGTTTCAACTTCAATAATTCCTCTATTATTGAACGTTTGTTGTAGTTCATTAAAAATAACAGCGGTTACTCCTTTGCTTTGATACCTTGGATCAACTCCAATTAGATATAATGAAACTCTATTATTAAAATGCTGTGCTTTAAAAAAATGGAAATAACCCATTAAGCCAATTTTACCATTTATTTTTTTTAAAGCTCTGGAAAATGATGGCATTGTAATTAAAAAAGCAATTAAATTATCATTCTCATCTAAACAACATTTTATGAAATCTGGGTGTATATATTTTATGAACTTTTCTTTATAAAAATCGATTTGATATTGCTTAATCGTTACGTATGTCTGAAGATTAGAATATGTTACGTTTAATAGCTCAAACATCTTATCGACATAGGGCATTATATCTTTAGTTGATTTAAAATTCAGAACCTTCAGCTTATATCTTTCTTGAATTATTTTTGAGAATTTTTTTACTTTCTCCGGTGCTTCTTCAGCAGAAAAAATCTTTATTTTATATTCAACCCATTCAGCTAACTTGGAAAATCCAAGTTTGTTCAAATGTTCTTTTTGATATGGATAATGATACCATGTAATCATCGTATTAAGTTCATTATATCCTTCAATCAAAAGACCTGCTTTGTCCATATTTGAAAAGCCAACTGGTCCGTCTACAAATTCAAGCTTCCTGCTTTTTCCAAACTCCAATACTTTGTCCATTAATGCTTTGCTCACATTTATGTCATCTATAGTATCATACCACCCGAATCTTAATTTGTTTTTTTTCTGTTCTTCAATCTCTACCCAATTAACAATTGCAGCAATTCTTCCTACAATTTTATTGTCTTTGTAAGCCAAATAAAATTCTGCTTCAGCATTTTTAAAAACAGGGTTTTTGTTCGCGTCCATTGCATCAATCTCTTCACTAATAATTGGCGGAACCCAATATTCACAACCTTTATACAGTTCAAACGGGAACATTACAAAGTCGTTTACATTTTTTTTGGATTCTACTTTTATAACTTCTATCATCAGAATATTAAAAACTTTTTTCTATTAACTTTTTGAGATTTTTTTAAATTTTTTCTTTCAGCTTTTGATTGTTTTTTGTTTGTTTTATTTAGTTTTTTAGAGTTTTTTTTATTTACTTTTTCCTCTTTTCTTTTTTGTTTTAAATCAATTCTAAACTGTTTAAATCTCTCCTTGTCAATAGGCGAAATATCTTTGTGCCAATCTATTCTTTGTGAAAAACCTAAATCAAAATAGGAATATGTTGGAGTATCTTTCAAGCTTCCTCCAACATTAAAATCTATTTGTGAGTTTTTTGACAAAAGATTTGCAATACCAAATTTAACCAAGTTATCTGAATAAATTTGATTATCAAAGTGTTGAAACTCAGCAAAAATAGACCATTTTGGGTTTGTAAGGTTGTGAGTTAATGTAAATAAATAGTTTATGTTACTGTATTCTCCAACTAAATTTTCTATTGAAATATTATTAACCACAACCCATTTTCCTTTAAAATGATTTTGAGTTGCAATACCAAAAAAAGGTGAAAAAGCAGCTTGATCTGGGTACAAATACTGTTGCTGCTTTGTCCTAAAAAAGTGATCATCGTATTGAATGTGATCAACTAAAACAAAATCTCCTCCTGCAAAAACAGAAATAGCTGGTATAAGATCAGTTAATTTTATTCTTCTCTGAGCCTTCCAACTGTACAAATTTTCTCCATGCCATTTTTTATTCTTAAAAGGATCGAAGACTAAATATTTTAAACCTACTTTATGTTCACTAAAAAACTTTTCATCCCTGCTCTCGAAAAATCGACCATTTATAGTAAAATTTTTTATTTCTCTTTTTACAAATCCACCTTTTAAAAACAATTCTAAATTTTCAAAGTGTAATCCATACCTGACATTATAATTTATGGAGTTTCCATTGACGGATGAATTATCTAAATATTTGTGATTCAAATTTAATTGACTTATCCCTAATTCAAATTGCAGCACATCTTTTCCAACTGAAAATGCTCCATGAGAAGTTCCTGGCCTATTGGAATTTATAGTCTCTGTATATTGAGCGATTAATATTAATGGGGCTAAAAATAAAAATATGATAAGATGTTTTTTCATTTTATTATTTAATGAATTTAAAACCATTATTTGATTAATTGTATTTTTGAATTATAAATTAATATGATACTCCTATACTTAATTCTCTTTTTTATTCTTTTTAGCTTTTTTTTTAAAAGATTAGCCCCTTACTTACTTAAGTATATAATAAAGAAAAAATTTGAAAAATTTAATTCTCAGATGAATTCTAATAGTCCTTTTGAAAAGAGCGCAAATAAAAAGAAAGAAAAAAAGAAACAGGTAGGAGAGTACATAGACTATGAAGAGATAGAATGATTCAATGAACAAATTATTAACTAATGTGAAGGGTCTAAAGCTAGAAAAGCATCTACTAGTTGTTGGACTTTTTGCTATTTTCTCATTAATATATTTTTATCCTTTATTACAAGGCAAAGCACTATTCCAATCTGATATTGCTCAGTTTTCAGGAATGGCTAAACAAATAGTTGACCACAGAGAAGAATTCAATGAAGATCCTTTCTGGATTGATAATGCATTTGTTGGGATGCCTTCCTATCAAGTAGCAGCTGATTATCCATTCGATATGATAGATAGTTTGGATAAATTGGTGAGATTTTTACCAAGACCTGCAGACTATCTATTTGTTTACCTTTTTTCATTCTATATCCTTTTAATTTCGCTTGGAATCAGAATGAAATATGCTGTTTTTGGAGCATTAACATTTGCTTTATCTACGTATTTAATAATTATCCTTGGAGTTGGACATAATACTAAAGCATTAGCTATTGGGTATGCTCCAGTTATTATTGCTGGTGTTTACAAGTTATTAGACAAAAAATACTTGCCTGGATTTATTTTAGCTTCAATTGGACTTGGGCTTCAAATTGGAGCAAATCATTATCAAATGACATATTATTTTATGATGATGATTGGGCTATTATTTTTGATTGATTTAATTTTTGAAATAAAAAACAAAAGTTTCAATTTCAAGAAAATTGGTGTATTTATAGGAGCTTTTTTTCTTGCAATATCCTTAAACTCAACTTCTATTTTAGCAACAAAAGAATATACTGATTTCAGTACTAGAGGAAAATCTGAAATTACAATTAATCCTGACGGTACAGATAAAAAAAATACAAATGGCTTATCAAAAGAATACATTACAGAGTATAGCTACGGAATTGCTGAAAGCTTAAATCTTATAATACCTAGATTTACAGGTGGAGGAAGTGGAGACATGGTCGATAAAGATGGAGATTTTTTTAAAAGTCTTCAAAATTACGATTCAGATACTGCAAGAATAATATATCAAAACTCAAGATTATACTGGGGCAATCAACCTATTGTAGAAGCGCCTGCATATATTGGTGTTTCTGTTTTTTTCTTGTTTATTCTTGGCTTTTTCTATCTTTCAAAAATTCAAAAAATATGGGTTATTTCAAGTATTGCTTTTGCCCTAACATTATCCTGGGGTAAAAATTTTCCTTACTTAACTGATTTGTTTATAGACTACTTCCCATTCTATGATAAATTTAGAGCCGTATCATCAATTCAAGTTTTAATAGAATTTTTGATTCCATTTGTAGCTGCAGTTGGAGTTTATAATTTTTTTGAAGGTGATTCAAAAAAAATAAATGAAAAGAAGATTTTAACAACAACAGCTGCATTTATTATTCCGTTATTAATCTTATATTTTGTAGGAGATTCTGTTTTTTCTTTTAAATCAAATTTTGAGATTTTTGCTGAGTATCCTGAAATTCTAAATGATTTAGTCAAAGAAAGAATAACAGTCTTCAAAAAAGATATAGTTAGAAGTGCTCTAATTATTATAGGACTATTCTTAATATTAATTCTCTATGTAAAAAGAAGGCTAAAGCTTAACATATCGCTCATCGCTCTGACACTAGTGGTCATATCAGATCTTTGGTCTTTTAATTCCAATTATGTTAACAGTGATGATTTTGTAAATAAATCTACAATCAATAAGCCGTTTGAAGCAAATCAGATTGATGAATTAATCTTGAGCGACAACTCTGACTTTAGGGTTTATGAGCCATACAGAGGGCTTTCTAATGGCAAGACTTCTTATTTCCACAAATCAATCTCTGGCTATAATGCAGCTAGACCACAAAGGATGCAAGATATTTTTGATTTTTATTTATTTAAAAACAACATGAAGGTTCTAGACATGCTTAATGTAAAATATATTGTTGAGCTAGACAATAATAATTCCCTAAGCTTAAAGGTCAATGAGAATGCAAAAGGGAATGCTTGGTTTGTCGAAAAAATTCAAAAAACTCAAAGCGCTAATGAAGAATTATTGAGTTTAGATAAAATCAATTTATCGAAGATAGCTCTTTCAAAAGATCTAGATAATAAAACCTATTTTCTGAATAGCACAAACTCAATAAAGCTCAATAGCAGAAAAGCAAATGAGCTTATTTATGAGGTTAAATCTGACTCTTATCAATTTGTTGTTTTTTCAGAAGCATTTTATAAAAAAGGATGGAAGGCCACAATAGAAGGCAAAGAACATCCTCACTTTAAGGTTAATTATCTACTTCGGGGGATGGAAGTTCCAGAAGGTGAATACAGTTTAAAATTTAGTTTTGATCCACCAGTAATCAAGACTGGATCAATGATTTCAATTTTTTCTTTTGTGATTCTATTGTTAAGTGTTTTTGTATATTTTATAAAGAGTTTTAAAAATGTATAAAAAAACTCCCTCTCATAGGTATAATAAAACCCTAAAAATGTTGAAAGACATTCTTCCTGAAGGAGGGGTTATATATGATCTAGGGGTTAGGAATCCGTTCTCCAAGATTATGGAAGATGAAGGCTTTAAGGTATATAACAGTAGTGGACAAGATTTTGATGATGACTTTGAGCTTGGATTACCAGACGATGTTGACCTAATAACTGGATTTGAAATTCTTGAACATTTAGTGTCGCCATATCCATTACTAAAAAATTTAAAGTGTAATAAACTATTTGTAACTGTGCCTTTAAAATTATGGTTTGCAAATGCATACAGAAGCAAAACAGACTCTAGAGATCGTCATTATCACGAGTTTGAAGCTTGGCAATTCGATTGGCTTTTAGAAAAGTCTGGTTGGAGTGTAAAGAAAAAAGAATTCTGGAAAAACCCATCCTTTAAACTAGGTTTAAGGCCATTATTGAGAAATTTTACGAATAGGTATTACGCCGTCTATGCTGAAAAATCTACGGAAAACTACACCAATTATTATAAGGGTGTTTTAAATCTTTAATTTATTACAATGAGAATTGGAATGATCCTAGATGCTGAATATCCTAATGATGCTAGAATAAGCAATGAATGTGAAAGTCTTATTAAAGCTGGGCATGAAATTTTTCTATTTTGTCTTTCATATAATAAGTCCTTTATACAGCAGGAGATAATAAATCAAATAAATGTGAGAAGATATTTTTGTTCAAAAACATCATACAAGCTTTCTGCTCTGGCTAATGATCTTAACTTATATTCAAATATAATGTTCAGTAAAATACATGATTTCGCTTTAACTAACGATGTTGAAGTTTTACATATACATGATATTCAAATTGCGGATGCTTCATTAAAAGTTGCTAGAAAACTACAAATTAAAACTGTTCTTGATTTGCATGAAAACAGGCCAGAAATAATGAAAGACTATAAACATGTAAATAGTTTTTTAGGAAAACTTTTGATTAGTAGTGAGAGATGGAAAATAGCAGAGGAAAAATTTGTGAATCAATCTGATAAGGTTGTTGTTGTTACTAAAGAAGCTAAAAAAGAGATCTTAACAAGGTGTGGTAAAAAAAACAATGAAATCATTGTTTATCCAAATACAGTCAGGCAAAGTTTTTATAAAAATAAAATCATAAATCAAGAAATTAAAGAAACGTATTCCAACGATTTTGTTATGCTTTATATTGGGAATACTTCAAAAAGAAGAGGGCTAGATACTGTTTTAGACTCTATGAATAGAATTAAAAAAAGTGTAAATAATATAAAACTTATCATCTTAGGCAAAAGCTCCTATGATAATGAGCTAAAGAAAAAAATTAATAAACTGAAGCTTGATTCAGTTGTAGATTTTATAGGCTGGGTTGATGAAAGTGATTTATATAAATATTTATTGGTTTCAGATGTTGGAATCTCACCTTTATATAGCAATCTTCATCATGATACTACTTACGCAAATAAACTTTTTCAATACATGTCGTTTGGTGTTCCAATAGTTTGCAGTGACTCAAAAGCTCAAGCAAACCTTATTAATGAAAATAATTGTGGTGTTATTTTTAAAAATAAAAATGTAAATGATTTTACAAAAGTGCTATTAGAGCTGATAAAAAATAAAACAAAGCTTAAAACTCTTAGTAAAAATTGTCAAATTGCAATAGATAAGCTTAATAACAATCAAGTATCAAAAGATCTAATAAATATTTATGCCTAATAAAATAGGAATACTTACTTACTATTGGCCTCCATCTGGTGGTTCAGGTGTTCAAAGGTGGCTTAAATTTGCTAATGAGTTGTCGGATATTGGTAATGATGTCCATGTTTTTACTTTCAAAAACAGTAAATATCCAGTAATTGATAATGAACTTTACAAAAAGATAAAAAACATAAAGGTTAACTACATCTCTGGGTTTGAATTACCAAATTTTATAACCTCCAGAAATTCAAAACCTAGTGAAAGTTTTGGGAGAAGTTCAAACTTCATAGATATTTTATTAAACTACACAATTGTAAGAGTTTTATTAGCAATAAGAGAGTTTTTTTTCTTCCCAGATTCTAGAAAACACTTAATCTCTCCAGCAGTAAAATATATTTCTAGCTACAACAAGAAGCATTCTTTAGATTGTTTAATCACAACTGGGCCACCTCATTCAATGCATCTTGCTGGTCTTCAATTAAAAAAGGAATTTAATATTAAATGGATTTCAGATTTTAGAGATCCGTGGTCTAATTTTTTTCAAAATAAATTATTAAATAAGTTTTCTTCAACTCAATTAAAACATGAAAGAAAAGAAAAAGAAGTTGTGGAACTTTCTGATGCTGTTTTCACAACTTCAAAATCATTAAAAAATAGATTTCAAGAATTTAATAAAAACACTTACTGTATTCATAGCGGATATGAAAAACTAATTGAACCCAAAAGCCACGATAAATTCAGAATACTTTATGCGGGATCAATGAAATTAATTCAAAATCCTAAAAATTTATGGGTTGCCCTTCAAGATTTAATAAACTCTGATGATTTGTTTAAAGAATTTGTTGAAATAACCTTAATAGGCAACATTGATGATGAGATTTTTAATACAAAAGAATTTAAAAAAATAAGAGATAGAAAAATTATTTCATATATATCAAAAGAGAAACTTAATCACGAAATTTCCATTTCAGAATTGCTTATAATTTGTTCGGTTAATTTAAATGGGAGTGGTGATATAATTCCTGGAAAGTTTTTTCACTATTATTCATCAGGGAAAAAAATGATAGCGATTACTCAAAAAGGAAGCGATCTTGAAAAAATAATTGATGAGAATAATGCTGGAAAATCATTTGAATTTCAAAACATTGAAGATCTAAAACGCTATATAATTAATTGTTTCAATGATTATGTTTCAGGTTTAAAAACTACTTACGACATAAAAGAAAAATATCTAACTTCAAATATTGCAAAAAATATTTCTGAAATAATATCAAAAATATAAATGGGTATCGTTATTAACCAGTCATATAAAAATATACTAATCATAAGTATTGCTTTGGTTATCGGAGGAGTTAATACCCTTTATTTTTATCCTGTATTTTTAAAGGCAGAATATTATGGGTTAGTTGTATTTCTTTTAGCTACCTCAAACCTACTTCAGCCTTTGATTTCATTTGGAAGTCAACATACTATTATAAAATATTTTAGCTCTTATAATAGCGCAAAAGAAAAGGATATTTTTATGTCTTCCATTATCTTTCTGCCAATCTTGACAATAATACCCATATGTTATTTGGTTGTTCAGTTTCATGATATTATAGCTAGTTTTCTTTCTTTAAAGAATCCTATAATTGAAGGCTATGTTTGGGTAATATTTTTAGTCGCCTTTGCTACGTCTTATTTTGAAGTGTTTTATTCTTGGGCAAGAGTTCAATTAAAATCTGTTTTTGGTAATTTTTTAAAAGAAATCTACCCTAGAGTTTCAATATTTATACTTCTACTTTTGGTGTTCTTTGAGATTATTTCAAAAGAAAATTTTGTCTGGTACCTCACTGGGTTTTATTATCTGCGTCTTTTAATAATGATTGTGTATTCACTAAAATTATATACGCCAAATTTATATTTCAAGCTTCCTGTAAACACAAAAGAAATATTTTCATACTCAATATATATTTTTTTAGCTGGTTCCGCAGCGAGTATTTTAATTGATATTGATAAGTTTATGATCCCTCAAAAAGAAGCAATAAGCCAAGCAGCATTTTATGCTGTAGCTGTATTTCTTGCCACAGTTGTTGAAATTCCAGGAAGAGCTTTGTTTCAAATTGTAAACCCCCTAGTTGCAAAAGCTTTAAACACAAATAATTTCACTGAGTTAAAGATGTTATATAAAGAAAGTTCATTGAATCTGCTTATAATTTCAGGTTTGTTTTTTTTACTCATTAACTTAAATATTGTTCCGTTCTATGAGTTAATGGACAATCCGTCATATGGAACTGCTGTTTGGGTTGTTTTAATGATTTCTTTAAGCAAATTGATTCTTATGAGTTTCGGATGTGGTCCTGCAATTTTAGCAACTTCAAAGTTTTACAAAATTACCTTGCCCTTTTCTATTGGAATGGCTTTCTCGGTATATTTTTTAAATGATTATTTAATAGATTTAATGGGGATTAACGGAGCAGCATTATCAACACTTATTGTTGTTGCTCTTTTTACTTTTTTAAAAATTATATATATAAAATCTAAGTTGAATTTATCCCCATATAGCTTTAACTCAATTAAAACATTATTAATCATTGGATCATTGTTTTTAATTTTTGATAATTTTTCTTTCCCTTTTAAAGGAATGAGTTTAATAATAATTAACTCATTAATCATAGGCTTTGTTTACACCTTTGTTGTGTACTATGCAAACCTTTCAGGAACATTAAATAAATTTTTAAGGAATGTTTTAGCTAAGCTTAGGTTTTAAATGAGAGGAAAGTAATGACTTATTTGATATAACTAAGTTTTCTACAGTTCCTGCGTAAACTATGTCGCCTCCTTTTTCTCCACCATATGGGCCAAGATCAATTACATGATCAGCAGATTTTATTAAATCAATATTGTGTTCTACAACGATTATGGAGTGTCCAAACTCTATAAGAAGATTGAAAGATGTTATTAGTTTTTTTATGTCATGAAAATGTAGTCCAGTCGTAGGTTCGTCAAAAATAAATAGAGTGTTTTCTTTATTATTTCCTTTAAGCAAGAAAGATGCTAGTTTAATTCTTTGGGCTTCACCGCCCGAAAGAGTAGATGAAGATTGCCCTAGCTTAACATAGCCCATTCCAACATCAAGTAGCACTTTAAGCTTAGTTGCTATTCTTTTTTGATTATTTTTTATAAAAAAATTAGAGGCATCCTCAATAGTCATATTAAGGATATCATCAATATTATTATTTTGAAACTTAACTTTTAAAACATCTTTCTTGAATCTTTTGCCTTTACAAGTTTCACATGGCAACACAATATCAGACATGAATTGCATTTCAATCTTAATGGTTCCCTCTCCTTTGCAACTATCACATCTTCCTCCATCCACATTGAAAGAAAAATGTTTTGGTTTAAAAGAAAATTGTTTTGATGTATTTTGAATAGCAAATAAATTCCTGATATCATCGTAAACTTTAAGATAGGTTGCTGGGTTTGACCTAGAGGAAATGCCGATAGGGTTTTGATCAACATATTCAATTGAGCTTATTAAATCGACGTCTCCTTTGATTTCTGAAAATTGACCAGGTTTTTCTTTAAAGCTCCCTTTTACCCTTTGTAATGCAGGATATAGAATTTTCTTAACTAGGGTTGTTTTTCCGCTGCCTGAGATTCCTGTTATACAAACCAACATTTCTAGAGGAAAATCTACATTTATATTTTTTAAATTATTTTCTCTACAGCCTGTTAAAGTAATTTTATTTATAATTTTCTTTCTGGATTCTGGAACAGGGATTTTCATTTTTCCAGTAAGGTATTTAGCTGTAAGAGATTCTGTTTTTACTATTTTATTTAAATTCCCTTGGCCAATAATTGTCCCCCCCATAGAACCAGCGCCAGGCCCTAAATCAATTATATGATCTGCTGCTTTAATAATGTCTTCATCATGCTCAACCACAATAACAGTATTTCCAAGGTTTTTTAGGTTAACTAAAATTTCAATTAATTTTTTTGTGTCCTCGGGATGTAAACCAACACTAGGTTCATCTAAAACGTATATTGAGCCAACTAGCGAGCTTCCAAGAGAAGTAGCCAAATTAATTCTTTGAGTTTCACCGCCCGAAAGAGTATTAGATTTTCTATTTAAAGTCAAATATTCAAGTCCTACTTTTGTAATAAATTCCAGACGCGAAATAATTTCTATTAAAAGCCTTTCGCTTTTTTCTTTTGAAACTTTGTCTAATTTTATCTCTTTAAAAAAATTCAAAACTTTTGAAATTGGCATGTCGACCAGGTCTGTAATAGAGACACCATTGATTTTAACATAGCTTGCTTCTTTTCTGAGTCTTTTACCTTTACAGCTATTACAAGATGTCCTACCTCTGTATCTTGAAAGCATCACTCTATTTTGAATTTTATACATTTTTTCCTCCAATTTTTTAAAGAAAAAATTAATCCCTTTGAAGTGCTCATTACCTTCCCAAACAAGTTCTTTTTGGGCTTCACTTAATTTAAAATAAGGTCTGTGGATTGGAAAATCAAAATTATGCGCATTCTTTACTAATAGTAGTTTATATTTTTTTAGCTTTTCTCCCCTCCACGGAGCTATGCAATCTTCGTAAATAGAGAGCTCGGTATTTGGGATAACAAGCTCTGGGTCTATGCCTATGATGTCACCATAACCATCACACTTGCCACAAGCCCCAAAAGGGTTGTTAAAGCTAAATAGGTGCTCATTAGGCTCAATGTATCGTTCTCCATTTTCTTCAAAACTCTTTGTAAAAAATTTTAATTTATTGTCATTTAAAGTCTTAATATAGAGTGAATCACTTCCTTGATTAAATCCATTTTCAATTGAATCTATAATTCTTTTAATGTATTCGTCATCATCCTTGTAAACTCCTCTGTCTATAACTAAGTAAAGATTATCATATAAAGTATCTTTAACGTCTTCTATCAAAAGGGTGTTTCCATCAGCTTCCACCCTTGAGAATCCTTGTGATGAGTAAATTGAAAGAAATTCAGTAGTTGTTATATTTTCAGGCTTGTCAAGTTTAACGAGCATTAAAAATTTATCTCCTTCTGAAAATGATTTAATGTAATTAATAACTGTATCAATGTTGTCTCTTTTAATTTCTTGACCAGTTAAAGGAGATATAGTTTTACCAATTCTGGCATATAGTAATTTAATATATTCATAAACCTCAGAGCTCGTTCCAACTGTTGACCTCGGATTTGAATTGTTAACTCGTTGCTCAATAGCAATTGCAGGCGAAAGGCCGCTGATTTTTTTTATTTTAGGTTTTATTAATTTTCCTAAAAATTGTCTTGTATAAGAAGATAGACTTTCAATAAACCTTCTTTGTCCTTCAGCATAAATTGTATCAAAAGCTAAACTAGATTTACCAGACCCTGACAAACCAGTGACTATTACAAGTTTTTTTTTGGGTATAGACAAGTGAATGTTTTTAAGGTTATGCATTTCTGCACCTTCAATAATAATTTTTTTATCAATTACTTGGCTATCCATAAATACGGGTCAAGAGGGGTGGTGTTATCAAAAATGCTAAACTGCAGGGTTGTTTTATTATCATTAATATTGGTATATGCTTCCCCTATAATTTGAAGGGCATTAATGTTTTCACCTTTTTCAACAAAAACTTTTGAAAGATTCTTGTATGCAGTAATATAATTTCCATGTTTAATTAAAACTGTAAGATTACTTCCTTTAAATTTTAAGACAGATAACACTACGCCTTCAAAAACTGATCTAATATTCGCGTCTTTTGTTGTAGCAATAACAATACCATTACTTTTTATTTTAGTTGTCCTAACAACTGGGTGAGGTTGTAGCCCAAACTTTTGAATTATCACTCCTCTTTCTACGGGCCAAGGCAGATTTCCTTTGTTTTTTGAAAAGCTTTCAGCTAGTGCTTTAGCTTCTGGCGTTAAAGAAAAGGCTGATGAATTCTTGTTTTCATTTGAAAGTCTAATTGCCTCTTTTATCAATCTATCAATTTCTTTATCTAAAAGATCGGCTTGTTTTTGCTTTTGATTTATTTGTCTTTTGTATGCATTCTCCATTCTTTTTAATGAAGATAAAGCTTTGTTTTTGTTGTTTCTTTCGTTTGATAAATCTCTTTTTTCAATATTATTAGATTTGATCAATTCTTCTTTAATAACTATCTTTTCTTTGAGGATTTTATTGATAGAGTCCAATGAAGCAAGGTTTTCTATAATTTTGTTAGAATATTTTTTTCTGTCGTCAGAGAATTGAGAAAAATATTGTGATCTTTTAAACGCTTCTAAAAATGTACTTGATGACAATAAAAACATTATTCTACTCTCTTTTAATCTGCTTTTATAAGAATTGAATATCATAGACGCATAATCTTTCCTGGCATCTTCATTTTCGAGCTTAAGCTCTTCAGATTTTATTTCATTTAATTTAATATCAGCATTTAAAAGGTTGATTTGATCATTGTTTATTTTTATCAAGCGTTCTTTATTATCGATTTTAGCTGCTAGTATCTCAAGATCTCTAAATGTTAAGTTTCTTTGTTTTTTATTTGAGCTTAAAAGATTGTTTATTTCAATAATCTCCCTTTTAATTTGCTCTCTTTGATTTTCAAGATTCTTAATCTTAGATGATTGTGCTAAAGCCGAGAAGGTTTGTAGAAGTGCTAGAAACAGGATTGTATTCTTAATTTTTTTCAAAGAATTAAAAATTTATTGAGTCAAATTACCCGCAATATGTGAAGATATTAATTACTTCCAGTACTGCCAAACCCGCCAGAACCTCTTTCTGAATGTTTTATTTCTTGGGTTGAATGCCAAACAACTTTTTCATGTTTTGCAATTACTAGCTGTGCCACCCTGTCTCCGTTCTCTATTACAAAATTTTCTGAGGAATGGTTTATTAAAATTACTCCAATCTCTCCTCTGTAGTCTGAGTCAATTGTTCCAGGAGAATTTAAAACTGATATTCCTTTTTTTAAAGCCAGTCCGCTTCTTGATCTCACTTGTGCTTCATAGCCGCGTGGCAGCTCTAAATACAAACCTGTTGATACAAGCTTTCTTTCACCTGGCTCTAGTATAATATTCTTTTCAATAAAAGCTCTGATATCCATTCCAGCTGAGAATGCCGTTTCATAACTTGGGTTCGGATTATTTGACTTGTTTATAATTTTAACTTGCATCAAAATTATATTTATCCATTTAATGCTTCAGCTCCAGAAACAATTTCTAGAATTTCATTAGTAATTGCCGCCTGTCTTGCTTTATTGTAAGTTAATTTTAATTCATCTCTAAGTTCAGTAGCGTTGTCTGTTGCTTTATGCATTGCAGTCATTCTTGCGCCGTGCTCACCTGCAAAAGAATCTCTAATAGATTTGAAAAGTTGAATTTTTAATGATTTTGGAACCAGTTCTGAAACAATTTGTTCCATCGGTGGTTCAAAAATATAATCTCCTAATTTATTTGTTTCGTCTATGTTCTCAATTGGCAAAAATTGTTCGGTTTTTACAATTTGATTTGCTGCATTTTTAAAGCTGTTAAAAACTATTAAGACCTTGTCAAAGTTTCCTAGGCTAAATTCTTCTATAATTTTTTCTGAAACTTTGGCAACTTCATCATATACAAGATTGTCATAAACATTACTATGATTGGAAATAATATTCTCAGTTTTAGAAAGTGTGTCGTTAGCTTTTTTGCCGATTGTCAAGTAGCTAAAATTAGCCCCCTTAAATTCTTGTTCATTTTTTAAACTTAGGGATTGTTTTATAACGTTAGAATTAAATGCACCACAAAGACCTTTGTTAGAACAAATTGACACTACTAATACATTTTTAACATCCCTGGTTTCAGATAAATAAGAAATACTTGATGAAGAAATAATGTCTGAAAAATTAGACATTAAATCAGTTAGCTTTTCAGAATATGGTCTCATTGCCGTGATAGCATCTTGAGCTTTTTTTAATTTTGCAGCAGATACCATTTTCATTGCGCTTGTAATCTTCATGGTTGAAGACACAGATGATATCCTATTTCTTATTTCTTTGAGATTTGCCATTAATTATCGTAGGATGAAGTCATTTCTACTGCAACCTTTTCTAATGTTGATGTTACCTCGTCAGTTAAATTTCCTGATTTTATAGTGTCAAGAACTTTTCTGTGTTTTAGATTCATTAGTTCAATAAACTTTTTTTCAAAATCTTTAATTTGATCAACCGGAACAGCTTTAAGTAAGTTTTTTGAACCTAAATATATAATTGCAACTTGATCTTCAACAGTGTAAGGATCGTTTTGAGCTTGCTTAAGAATTTCAACGTTTCTTTTACCTTTCTCAATAACTCCGAGTGTTACTGGGTCCAGATCGGATCCAAACTTTGCAAAAGCCTGAAGCTCTCTAAATTGAGCTTGGTCAAGCTTTAAAGTCCCTGAAACTTTCTTCATTGATTTTATTTGCGCTGATCCACCTACCCTTGAAACTGAAATACCAACATTAATTGCAGGTCTTACACCTGAATTAAACAGGTCTGATTCTAAAAATATTTGTCCATCAGTAATAGAAATCACATTAGTAGGAATATAAGCCGAAACATCTCCGGCTTGAGTTTCAATAATAGGAAGAGCTGTTAGAGAACCTCCTCCTTTTACAATTGGTTTAAGAGGCTCGGGGAGGTCATTCATTTCTTTAGCTATACCATCATCATTAATAACCTTTGCAGCTCTTTCAAGTAATCTTGAATGTAAATAAAACACGTCTCCAGGATAAGCTTCTCGACCCGGCGGCCTTCTCAATAAAAGAGAAACTTCTCTGTAGGCAACAGCTTGCTTGGAAAGATCATCATAAATAATTAGAGCAGGCCTTCCAGTATCTCTGAAATATTCACCAATTGCTGCTCCAGCAAATGGAGCATAAACCTGCATAGGAGCTGGATCAGATGCATTTGCAGCAACGATTGTTGTGTAAGCTAGTGCGCCCTTATCTTCAAGAGTCTTGGCAATACCAGCAACAGTTGAAGCTTTTTGACCTACTGCAACATAAATACAATACACTGGGTTTCCGGCATCAAAAAACTCCTTTTGATTTAAAATTGTATCAATACAAACGGTTGTTTTCCCTGTCTGTCTATCGCCAATAACTAATTCTCTTTGACCGCGACCAATAGGAATCATAGCATCTACCGATTTAATGCCTGTTTGTAAAGGTTCATTCACAGGCTGTCGATAGATAACACCTGGTGCTTTCCTTTCTAAAGGCATTTCATACATCTTTCCCTCAATTTTACCTTTACCATCAATTGGCTGGCCTAGTGTATTAACTACTCTACCAACGACACCCTCTCCAACATTAATCGATGCAATTCTTTTGGTTCTTTTAACAGTGTCTCCTTCTTTAATTTCCTTAGACGGCCCTAATAACACAACCCCTACATTATCCTCCTCTAAGTTTAGTACTATTCCTTCCATCCCATTATCAAACTGAACTAGTTCACCGTATTGAACATTTGATAAACCGTAAACTCTACAAATCCCATCCCCGACCTGAAGAACAGTTCCCACTTCATCTAAGGAGGGAGTAGCATTGCTGCCCATGAGTTGTTTCTTAATAATTGCTGATATCTCAGCAGGCTTAATATCTGCCATAATTTATTGTATTGATATATTAATAAAATCTTGTTTTAGTTTGTTGAGCTGATTCTTAAAGCTGGCGTCGTATTGAAGATCACCAATTCTTAAAACAAATCCTCCAACAATCGAGCTGTCCACTTTGTTAATTAATTTTATGTTTTTGCTCGTTAGTTCTTTAACTTTTGATTCAATTTTCTCAATTGTAGATGAGCTTAAAACAGAAGATGATGTGATTATAACATCTTGATTTTTATACATTTTATTGTAAATGATAATGAAAGATTTAGCTACATCGTCGAATAAATCTATTCTCCTGTTTTTCATCAAAAGCTCCATAAGATCAAAAACTTTTTTTGATGATTGTTGAAAAACTTCCTTAAGGGTTGAAAGCTTATCAGAATCTTTAACCACCTTGCTGTCAACAAAAAGTTTAAGCTCATTTGAGTCCTTAAATGCTTTACACACAGTTTGCATGTCGGCAAAAATTTTCATTACCTCATTTTTGTCACATGAAGCTATTGTTGCTTTGGCGTATCTATATGCAGCTCGGTTATAATTCATTTTAGCTTAACATCCTTAATAAGATCTTCAACAATTTTCATTTGCTTATTATCGTCTGATAATTTTTCTTTAAGAAGTTTCTCGGCAATTTCAATTGAAAGTGATGCTACTTGTTTTTTTATGTCTGAAACAGCAGCATTTTTTTCATTTAAGATTGCTTCATTTGCGCTTTCAATAATCTTTTGAGCTTCAGATTTAGCTTCATCTTTAGCTTGAGATATAATTGAGTTCTTTAAATCTCTTGCTTCCTTCAAAAGAGAATCTCTTTCCCCTCTCGCCTCCTTCATTATTTTTTCATTGTCAGCTTGTAATGATTGCATTTCTTTCTTAGCCGCCTCAGCAGAATCTAAGGCATCTTTAATGCCTTGTTCTCTGTCATTAACAGCTTTCAAAATAGGGCTCCATGCAAACTTTTTTAACATGAAAATTAGAATAACAAAAATTATCGTTTGCCAAAAAAATAGCCCAATTGAAAATTCTTCAATTAGTTTTTCCATTAAATTATTGTTTTAACGTTAATACTATAATCTCTATAGCGCAAATAATGCTGCGAAACCAATTCCTTCAACTAATGCTGCTAAAATAAGTGCAGCTACTTGAATTTTTCCACTTGCATCTGGTTGTCTTCCGATCGCTTCCATTGCTCCTTTACCAATTTGACCGATTCCGATTCCAACTCCGATTACTACTAGGCCACCGCCTACTATTAAAGGTATTTCCATAATTATTTATTTAAATTAAACTTTTTCATTTTTAATGTGATTCACTATGATCTTCAACTGCAAAGCCAAAATATAATGCAGATAGCATGGTGAATATATATGCTTGTAATAATGCTACTAGTACCTCTATTATTGCTATAAAAAAGGCCAAAAAGAAAGACAAGCTACTTCCAATCCAATTTTTAAATATAAACATCAATCCGATCAAACTGTATAGAACTATGTGGCCGGCCTGAATGTTAGCATAAAGTCTTATTAAGAGTGAGAAGGGTTTGATGAAAACTCCCAAAAACTCAATTGGTGCTAAAACAATTTTAATGAGGACCGGTACACCTGGCATCCAAAATATGTGGCCCCAATAATTTTTATTAGCAGTTAAATTTGTTATCAAAAAGGTTAATACAGCTAATGAAAATGTAACAGCTATGTTTCCTGTAACATTCACGCCAAGAGGAGTTAGGCCAAGCATGTTTAAAAACCACACAAAGAAAAATACTGTAAGTAAAAAGCTCATGTAATTTTTGTGCTTTTTTACTCCAATATTTGGGATTGCAATATCATCTCTTATGTAAATTATAATTGGCTCAAAGAATCTGCCTATACCTTTTGAAATACCATTATTTGATTTGTACGATTTAGCAAGGGATGAAAATAGAAGGAACATTAGAATTGAAACTAAAATAATTGTTGCAATGTTTTTAGTAATCGAAAAATCAAGTGGTTTTTCGTTCAAAATCTTTCCGGTTTCAGAAAAATTAAATGTGCCTTCTTTATCTGTTTTATATATTTTATTATTGTCATAGTTCATTCTGTAGTATGTTTCATTTGAAACAACCACTTCTTTTCCGTGCTTGAATTCTGATGACATAAAAAACTTTATACCATTATCATATAAAATTACTGGAAGAGGAATTTCTATATATGTTTTTTTACCAGTCTCATCATTTGTAAAGCTGGTTAAATAAAAACTGTGAGCATCTTTAAGGTGATGCTTTATGTAGTTCTTAATTTCAGATTTAATATCCCCTTTGTATTCTTGAATTTTATCGGCCGAAATGGCGTACGCTGAAGCGCTGAAAAAAAATAAAATTAAAATAAATTTTCTTGCAAGGCCCATCAATGAATTATAGCAATTCTAACAATGGCGCAAAGTTAAAACATTATAGTAAAAAAGAAAGCTATTTGTTTAATTTATTTACCTGCTTATAAACTAATGTAAATGCCAAAGCAAAGCCTGTTAAAGTCAAGGCAACTGTAAAAGTTTTGTCGTATCCGTAGTTGGCATCTAACCATTTGCCTAATCTTGAAAACAGGAAAATGGTTATTCCCATTTCAAAACTAATAAGAGCAAACACCTTAATCGGGTTAGGCTGATTTTTCAGTGTTAGAGTTTTTTTCGATTTCAGCCTCAACAGCTTTTAACTGTTTTCCTGATTTCATTGATATTGTAGCCTCTACTTGTGCTCCTTCTTCAACTGAAAGTTTTGCAGTTATTATATCTCCACTTATGTAAGAATCGGCCATTAAAGATAGTGTTTCTTTAACCTCAATTGATCCAGAAACTTTGCCGGAGATGTCTGCATTAGAACAATTTAATTTTCCAGAAATGTTTCCTGAATTACCAACCACAACTTTTCCTGAAGTGTTAATGTTCCCTTCAACTTGACCGTCAATTCTAAAATCTGCTTTTGAAAAAATGTCTCCAATAATTTTTGTAGAATTTTCAATTACATCAACACTAGGTGATGAGAAAAATTTGTTGTCTGCCATAATCAATAATTTAAGTTATCTAATGTTTTAAAAGCCAATACTTTAACGAATTGGGGGGTTGAAATTACAAAATATTTATTGTTTTTTAATTCAACATTGGTGTTTAAATAATTTTCAAGTGTTTTTTTAGTTGAATCTTCATCGGAACCGTAAAAAATTAAAAAGTTACTTTTTTCATTAAATGACATGCACTCAAAATCTTGATTTTCAGAAATGGGACAATTTTCTTCTGAAACTACAACTCCTACATATTTAATTTTATTGCCTTGATTTTTTCCCTTTTTGTAAACAGAATTTAAGACAGAAATTTTTTCTTGTATTTCTTCTTCTTTGTCTTTGAAATCATTTTTCAAATTTTTTAAAAAAATCAAATACTCGTCAACTCCTTTTTCTTTTGCAATGAATTCAGATTTAACTAGAGAAAGAATATACCTGCCTTCAATATTGTATGTTTTTTCTAGAACAGAATCAATTTTATTAATTGAGTTATTAAATTTTTGGTTCTTGAATTCGCTTCTAAGTTTGGCAACTACAGAATCTATGTTCAATGAACCACTTTCTTTTGTAAAAGACTTTGAATAAATTGATTTTGGAAAGTTTTGCAATAAATTCTTCTTGTATAGGTCGTAAAGTTTCTTGTCAAATTTTTCTGAAGCTTTTGTCTTGTAGAATAAAAGGGTTTCTTGATCATTAATCGCAAGCAAGTTAATGTCTACTGTTGATAAAACTTCGTGAGATTTTTCATAGTCAAAAACATAATCGTTTAAAGACATTCCTATCTTTAAATTGTTGAAATTAATTACGCGCTTAAGGCTGTCAACACTTAATTCATCAAAAGAGGGCTCATCAACGCTATACAAGTCTGGTTTTTTTTCATAGCGCACATTTACTTCCAAGCTTGTTTGTGGGTTCATTTTCCAGTCGTCTGTAAGCAAGATGTCTCCCCATTTTTCTTTAAACTTCTTTACGCCTTGATCAATGGATTTTTTATTGTCAAAATAAAATGAGCCAGAGCTACCAACACTCATTTCATAATTATAATCTTTAGAAAATGATGTGCTTTTGTTTAAGAGTTTAATTCTTTCATTTTTAGAAATTGAATTAGCGTAAATCAAAGAATCTAAAAGCTGATTCTCTTTTTCAAGTTTAGCAACTTCTTTTAATTTCTTTCTTGATTTATTTAGTCTAAAATATTTTATTGTGTAGGGGTCAATGTATACAATTGACGAATCAAGATACTTTGACGCAAGTAAATAGTCTTTTTTGGACATATTTATTTCATATAACTCATCATAAATTTTTGATTTTAACATAAGATCTACTTTTTCATTTGCCAGGGCTTTATAAAAAAGACTTTCAGCTTGTTTTGGTTGAGAATTTAGGAGAAGTTTGGCGTTAAAATAATTAATTAAAGAAATGTTTTCTCTGTACCTTTCTGATCTAATTAGTTTTTTGAAAAGATTAAAATCAGGAGAATTAATTTTGTTATTATAGATTAGTTTTGACCATAGAATTAAACTATTGCTTTTATTTATCCCAGAATTGATAACGTTTTTGAAAGCTCTCTTTGCTTTTTCATAATCCTTTTTCTCAAGGTAAATTTGAGCAAGAATGTAGTTTAATCTAGCTTTTAGTTTTTTATCATTGTTTGATTTAAGAAATTCAACTAAAGATTTTATTGCTTTATCATAATTTTTATCATTTATATAATGTTGTATTAGAGCTAGCTCCAGGAATTTTTTATCTTCTTGTCTTGCCGATTTATTATTCAAGCCTTTTTCAATGGCGTTGTAGGCCAGTTTGTTTTGGTCAATTGTCATGTAGACTAAAGCCTTCCAATATTGTCTTACAAATAATGAATTTTCAATATTATTGAATGCTTGAAGAGCAGAAATATATCTTTGATCATAAAACCTTGATTTGCCTAATAGCAAGTGTGCTCTATCTCTGACTATCAAATCATTTTTGTTAGATTTTTGTATTGCCTTTATAGCTTTTTCCTCAGGAATCTTGAAAAGTTCAGTAGGAGATGAATTGGTAATAGAAAAACCAAAACCTTCAATTACTGGCAAAATTTTCCAGTGGTTTTCTGTATGGGATTGCTTTAAAGAAGCTATGCCTTCATCAAGCAAAGTTTCTCCGTTAAATAAAATGTTGTAATCAATTTTATATGATGATATTGATGGTTTTTGAGCATAGAAGCTCAAACTAATAAAAAGCGTTAATAATCTGTATTTTTTCCTTAGAAAAAACATTCTTTAGTAATATTTTTTTAATATTGCACCCTTATGAGTACTACAAAAGTAACTTTAATTTTGGATGGTGAAGAAGTAAGTTTTGAAATGTCAAAAGATGAAGTAGTCTTAGATGTTGCGCTCTCAAAAGGCATTGATGTTCCTTATTCATGTCAAGGTGGTGTTTGTCTTACCTGTATGGGTAAAATTGAAGAAGGAAAGGCAGATATGATTGAAAATCAGCTATTAAGTGAAGAAGAAATAAATGACGGATGTTTACTTACTTGCCAAGCTGTCCCTAAATCTAAAACTTTAAAAATAAATTACGACGACGTTTAAGATAATATTTCTTGAGCTCTGTCTATTATTTCTTTTGGACTTATAGATCTCATTGCCTCTTCATAACCTTTTATTGTTTTGTTGCCGTAGACTGAATTTGGTATTAAAGGAAACTTGTCCCTATTAGAGCAAAGCTGATTATCATCGTCCATAAGAAAAGGCTTAAACCCTAAATATGGGTGAGTAAGTCCCCAAACAGTGATGGTTGGTATGTTATAAATAGATGATAAATGCCCATTTCCTGAGTCCATAGAAATCATAAGATCAAGGTTAGAAATAATTTGAAGCTCTTCGCTAAATGTAATCGATTTTGAAGGACAATGAACATTTTGAAAAGCTTTTGACCATTTTTCAAGAATTATTAATTCATCTCCGAATCCAAAAAGATGAATGTTGTAATACTTGCTTAAGTTTGAAACTACTGTCTGCATTAAATCTAATGGATAAACTTTTGTTTGGTGTTTAGCAAATGGCGCTATACCAATATTTTTTGTATTAACATTAAAACTATAATTAGAATTAATTGTTTTTGCCCCTGGGAAAATATGATCTTTATTTAAGTCTATATGGTAACCTAACTTATTAAACACTTCTTGATAATTGTAATAAACAGATGTTAGGGGTTTAAAAATTTTATTTTTTGATCTAGTTAGTTTTTTCTTTTCTGACCTAAGCTTATTTAAGGCTCGAATTTTTTTCAAGCTAAACTTAAAAAATAGCGAAAGAATTTTTGTCCTTAAAACATTGTGCAAATCAGCTATTCTTGTGGGATTAAATTGACTTAAGTCTTTATATAGATTAATTAATCCTTTAAACCCTTTATGTCTTCCGTTAAAATCGCAAGAGAAAAAAGACACATTTGAGCTTTCTGCAAACAATGGTTTAAATTTTTCTCTGGAAACCACTATAAAATCATGATTGGGGTATTTTTTTGATAAACATCTTATAACGGGCACTGTCATAGCTACATCTCCCAATGATGAAAATCTAAAAATTAAAGTTGTCATTATTTACTATTTGTATAGCTCGGGGTTTAGTTTTTTATCATTATACATTTTCATTTGCTTATAGGTAACAGATTTTACTTTCCCTTCCGAGATATTGGTTAAAAGCTGGTCTATTGCTGTAGACAAATTTTCTCTTTGGAGAGTTAAAACATTTAGTTTGAATAAACAATTTAGTTTATGAGATTCATCAGCAGTTTGTCTTTCAGATTCGATTCTCATGTGATAAATTTTAAGCTCTAATATTGATAATCTATCAATAGCCCATGCTGGAGTTTCTGTGTTAAGAATTGCATCTTTTCTTGAGGGAGTATTTTTAAATTTTTCAAAAAAATAATCATCAATCTCTTCAACCATATCAGTTCTGTCTTGATTGCTTTTGTCGATTCTTCTTTTTATAACAAGTGCTTCTTTTGGGTCAATTGAAGGTTTTCTTATAATATCTTCTAAGTGCCACTGAACAGTATCTATCCATGATTTTTTATACATCATGTGCTCAAAAACCTCATCTTTTGAAAATTTATTTTCCAACCTTTGATCTACCGAATCTTTAATGTGATATTCTTTAATTGATGATTGAAATATTTCGACTAGTTTAGAACTAATTTTCATTTTTATTTTAATAAAGTTTACACAAAAATACTTTTTGTTTTTATCTTTGCGACATTATGAAAGAATTCTTCGAATTAATTGAGTTTCTATTTGTTGACATACTGTTTGTCCCTTTTGACATAATTAGGCTTGACATTGCTAATTGGTTTTTGCAGAACGCTATTAATTTCAGCTTTATGTTTGTAATTTTAGGTGCTTTAATCTATTGGACGCTAGAGCTTGTTAATTATGATAAAAATGAGGGTAAAGAAACTGAAGTTACTGCTCATTCCTTTCTATAGATCAAAGCCGATATCCTTTCTAAATGTTTTTCCCTCAAAATTGATCATTTCAATATTGCTGTAGGATTTTTTTAAAGCCCTTTGAAGCGAATCGCCTCTCGAAACAACAGATAATACCCTCCCTCCGCTAGTAATTGTCTTGTTTTCAGCAAGGGTTGTTCCAGCATGAAATATTATTGAATCTTCAACACTGTTTAGGCCTGTAATTTCAAAGCCTCTTTCATAATTTTCTGGGTATCCTTTAGATGCCAGAACAACATTTGAAAAGTGATCAGGGTTTATTTTAAGATTAATTTTATCAAGCGTTTGGTTTTCAATAGCAAGCAAAATTTCAAGGAAGTCATTTTCTATTCTTGGAAGAACAACTTGTGTTTCAGGGTCGCCCATTCTTACATTATACTCAATAACATATGGCTCGTTATCAACATTTATTAAACCTATGAAAACAAACCCTTTGTAATTAATTTTTTCTTTGATTATTCCATTAATAGTTGGTTTAATTATTTTTTGATGAATTTTGTGATCAAGCTCAATGTCAATGAAAGAAACTGGCGAGATCGATCCCATTCCTCCCGTATTTAAGCCTTTGTCCCCTTCTCCAATTCTTTTGTAGTCTTTAGCATAAGGAAGGGTTAAATAATTTTTTCCGTCAAATAGCACAAAACAAGACATTTCAATTCCTCTAAGAAACTCTTCCACTACAACCTTTTCAGATGATTTACCAAATTTTGAATCGATGAGCATACTTTTTAGCTCGGTAATTGCGTCTTCAACATTGTCTAATATAACAACACCCTTTCCAGCTGCTGGGCCATCAGCTTTAAGCACATACGGTGGATTCGATTTTTTAATAAAATCGCAAGCAGATGTAAAAGAGTCTTTAGTGAAGGTTTTAGAAGACGCTGTTGGTATTTTATTTCGTGACATGAAATCCTTTGCAAAATTTTTACTTCCCTCTAGTTGTGCGCCATTTTTGGAAGGGCCAATAACAGAAACATGATTAATTTCGGAATCGGCTTTTATAAAATCATAAACACCGTCAATTAATGGGTTTTCGGGACCAACAATAACCATTTCAATATCGTAATTCTTAATTG
>JAYOKR010000005.1:0-41051 GCA_038119895.1 Flavobacteriaceae bacterium | reverse complement strand
ATTAATGGGTTTTCGGGACCAACAATAACCATTTCAATATCGTAATTCTTAATTGCCTGTTTAACAAGAGTAAAAGAAAAAGGGCTGAATATTGGACTTGATAGTTTTTGTATAGCTGCATTTGGGTTAATAGAGAAAAGATTTGTTTTAGTAGAAGAATCGCTCAATAACTTAAAAAAAACATGTTCTCTAGCACCATTTCCAATTATTAAAATATTCACAATGCAAAATTAGACTAATATTCAATAATAAAAATAGTTTGGCGACAAAAAACAAATCAAGAATAAAATTAATTAAAGTCACGAAAAATAAAAGGATAAAAAACTCAATATCAGTGCTTTAAATATATAATACAAATATCCGAACCATTAGAAAATATAATTTAGTATATTTGATTTATGAACTGGTATGCTGTAAGAACCAAGCCAAAAAAAGAAGTGCTGGCAAGAAATTACTATTCAGGGCTAGGAGTAGAGGCATATGTTCCGTTATACACAAAAAGAAAAGTCTGGTCAGACAGAATTAAAAAAATCAAGGCTTGCGCGATTCCAGGATATCTTTTTTTTAAATTAAAAAATATAGATTTTGATTTAGTTAATCTAAACCCATACACCACAAATGTTGTTAGGACAAGTTTAGGAAGGCCTGCTGTAATTCCGCATGAGGAGATTGAATATTTAAGAAAACGTCTTTCCGGAAATGAAGAAAAAGCCCAAGAGAGCTTCTCTGTTAGCGATGTTGTTTCGGTTGACTCAGGAGCTTTTTGCACTGAAAGCGGGATTATTGAAAAATTCATTCAAAATAAAGCGCTTGTATTATTAAAAAGCCTGAACATTAAACTGATAGTCTCAACCTGCAATCTAAAACTTCAAAACACAGCTTAAATGAGGTTTTTAATTAGCTGTTTTATACTATTTGTTTTTCTGCTCAGCTCTTCTGCGTCTTTTTCACAAGTAAATGTTAAGATTCCGGATTCCTTAAGTACTTTTCTTTTTACTAAAGGATCTGATAATCAAATTTATTTGATAACCCCTTATGGAAAACACACCCTAAAAGACTCCTTTTTTGTATACGAGAACTTTTCATCTTTAGCCTTTTCAAACCAGATCAATGATGTTGGAAGACCCTTGAACAACGCAGAATACAGGTCTTTAGTGTTGCGCGAAAAACTACATTTATTTCATAACGGCGGAGGTGTTGTTTTTGAAGAGCTTGAGGGCTCATTCAAAAGAGTTGACAATTCAACACTTCATCTTAATCAAGGCAATGGTTTTTATTTTGAAAATGACGGCAGGCTTCATTTGTATGGCGGATATGGTTTGTGGACTCATAAAGATTATATTACTTTTTATGATCCGACAGTAAAACAATGGGACATCAAATACCACAACAGCAAGTATGTTCCTACACCTAGGTGGAAAGCTATTGGAGATTATGCAGAAAATATCCTTTATGTTTTAGGGGGAAGAACTGGAGACTCGAACGTTGCTTTAGATATTGATTATAATTTAGATGATGTTTTTTTATACGATTTTAACTCCTCGACTTTCGCTAGCCTAGGGAAAGTCACTTCTTTGCTTAAACAAACTTATTCAAACTTTGCTCTGCCTAAATATAACTCCTATTTGCTTTTGACAACCCCCGAAAAAATCACATATATTAGTTTTGAAAAAAATGAAATTGTCGAAAACATTGTGCCTAATGAGTTTTTAAGCCATAACAGCAGGTTCCCCTGTTTTGTTGATGATAATAGGCTATATTATGTTAGTGGTTTTGATGAACTCTATATTAAATCTTTTGATTTAACGAGTCTTGACAGTATTGAAATACAAAAAAACACATTCCCTTTAATTGATATCCCTGCTAAGTCAAAACCTTTAAAAATTGTATTAACAGGCTTTGTTTCATTGGTGTTTTTGTGGTTGTTGATGAAGCTTTTTGTGTATCAAGATATTATAAAAGACCTGATTCTATATGATAAAAACGGAATATATTATAAGAAAAGGTTTGTTTCAATAGGCCCTAGCGAAATACAATTTATTCAATTATTGTCATCTGAACCATTTGTGTCTGCATCGATGCTTAATGAACTTCTTTCTAACAAAGAGTATAGCAAGTCGCACTTAACCGAACTAAGAGATAAGTTTATTTTAAAACTAAATGCTAAAATTGAAGCCTTAACTGGAGAAAAAGACGGAATATATGAGGCTAAACACCTGGAAGACAAACGAATAAAAGGATATAAGGCAAACAATAGTTTTAAGAAAAAAATAAATTTTTTTGCTCACCTGTTTAAAATAAAATAATATGATAACAGCTTATTTAAATCATTTTTTATTTTTCTTCTTGGCCCTTGGGCTGTCTTTATATTTAAACAGATATCTAAACATATCGTTCAATCTCAACAAAATGTTTGATCCAATCACAGAGAGGTCTTCACACAGGTTAAATGCGACAAGATCTGGAGGCTTGGCTGTGTTTTTTACACTTTGCGTATGTTATGGCGTAGGAAAAGCTACAGGGCTTATGGAAATAAATTTATACGCACTGATTTGTTTTTGTTTAGTTGCGCTAATTGGGGTTGGAGACGATTTGTTTAATATAAAATATAGAGAGAAGTTTTTTCTTCAATTATTTGCTGGCGTTGTTCTACTTCAAAGCGGGTATTTCATTGATTCTTTTCATGGTGTTTTTGGAATTCAAGAAACCCCATATGCAATTAGTGCTATAGTGAGTCTTTTTGTTTTTATTGTTATAGTCAACTCTATGAACCTTATTGACGGTGTTGACGGGCTTGCCTCATTATTGTGTTTAAAGTTTTTCTTTGTGATTGGAGCAATGCTTTCTGTTTCTTCAAAAGAAATGGAGCTTGTTGTCCCTGCTCTAGCAGGAACTTTAGCTGGTTTTCTTGCGTATAATTTTAATCCTAACAAGAAGGTTTTTTTAGGAGATACTGGCTCCTTGTTGATGGGCTCAATAATGGCATTCTTTACCTTTTACACATTGAACAGCTCATCATTTATCGTTACAGACGATTATATGTCAAGGCCATTGTTTGTGGTTTTATTATTGATTTACCCTCTAACTGACACTTTAAGAGCGTTTGTGATAAGGGTTTATAAAAAACAGTCACCTTTTGTTGCCGACAGAATACACCTTCATCATCGACTTTTAGACAAGGGGTTTAGTCATTGGAGGGCCTCCTCCACAATCTTGATTTTATCCATCAGTGTTCTTTTAGCAGGATTTCTTCTGTCACAAATTTTTTCACTTGTAATTACTGTTATGATTCTTTTAGTTTATTTAAGCATTTTATATTACGGTATTTTTAAATGATTAGGCTTCTACTTATTTTGTTTTGTTTTTTGGCTTTTTCACAGGATGAAAAAAAGGGTTATTTAGAAAGAGTTGAAGAAGGAATTCAAAAAGGAGTGTTGGCTAGATTAACCCCTTTTGACCAAAAAGTTTATACAAGCGAGGAGGTTTCAAAAGAGTTAAATGAAAAAGACTTCTTAATTCTAAATGGGGCTGGAAACTATTTTAATATATTAACCCGATTTGGATATTTTCTGGGGGATGTCGAGACAAAAACCTTTTATTTTTATAAATATAAAACCCCTTTACCAAAAGAACTCTTGTCCGCTTCAGCAAGCAACACAACCAACTTGCAGTCTTTAGTGCCTTTAGCAGCTGCCTCAGAAAGCCAAAGAACACAATTCAATCAGCGAAAGGCTTATTTATTATACCCAGGAGGGGGCATCTTGTATGAGTTTTATGATGGGTCAATTACTCGAATTGACAGTTCTTTTGCCCAAAGAAATCAATACGCTGGAGCTTTTTTTAGCTACAATAACCAGCTTTATTTGCTTGGCGGATATGGCTTTTGGACAACAAAATCTATTTTAACAAAGTTTAATTTTAACTCCGGTGATTGGGAATATATTAAAACAAGCGGGGCGGCCCCTGAGGGGATAAATAATCCTTTTTTTATTTTAATAAATAACGTTCTTCATTTATTTAATTTTAATGAAAGACCACAAAACCAGTCGCCGATAAAAAACCCAAATCTATATTCATTAAATATGGAAACTCTAACCTGGGAAAAGGGCGGGCTAATCAATCCTTTTTTTATAGATGAAAAGGACTCTTCCGGTGACAGGTTTTTTAATATAGACGGAAAAACAATTGTCAACAAGATGGAGTCTCCAGTGATTTTTGAAATAGATATTGAAAACAATAAAATTAAAAAATATGCAGACAACCTTCTTTTGTATAAAAGCGGAGGAAAATCAATTATTAAGAATAATATTATAGTAAGCTCTGTTAGAAACTCAACAAACAATACTAGCAATATAGCCTACTACGACCTAAAAACCCTTAATAAAGACATTGTTTCAGAAGAATACTTTATAAGGGGGTCTATAAGCTTTGTCAAATACCTTGTTGGGGGAGGAATTCTTTTAGCAATATTTATATTTTTGATATGGCTTTCTAATGCAAGGGAAAGCAAGTCTTATTTTTTGAGAGGCAACACCTTGTTTAATTCTTTAAACCAAATTAATTTAGATCCGGATGAGGCAAAATTAATCTTGCTTTTTACAGAAAAAGCTCTTGTTCCAAACAAAGAGATTCTTTATTTATTTGAAGAGAAGGGTAGAACCAAGGATTTTGCAACCAAAAGAAAAAACAAATCAATAACCAGCTTAAACAAAAAATTTAAGAGTGTTTTTAGAAAAAAGCTCGTTTTTAAAGAAAAGGATGGGGCAGACTCTAGGTTAACTAACTATGTGCTTAATAACAATATTGATCTTTTTAAAAAGTAGTATCATTTTTCAAGAGCCCATCTACAAAATCTCTATTGTTTGAAAGCCTTGGCACTTTGTTTTGGCCTCCTAATTTTCCAATGGATTTCATGTAAATATTAAATGTTCCTCTTTTTATCTGATTAACTTCTAAAGTTTTTAAAACCTTTCCTTCAATTAAATCTTTGTAGTAAATGTTCTTTTCTTGAACCCTGTAGTCTAAATACTTTTCAAACTCTTTTAGATTAATTTCTAATTCCTCAAATTCTATAAACCATTCATGGCATGGCAGCTTATTGTCATTTTCAATTTTGGGAGCAACTGTAAATTCTGAAACGCTTACATTAAATTTTTTGGCCGCTTCTGACAAGCTTTGTTCAACCTCGGACGCTATAACATGTTCTCCAAAAGCTGAAATAAAATGCTTATACCTTCCGGTGACTATAAGTTTTGGCGGGGCTATTGACGTAAACATAACGGTATCGCCAGTATTATAGGCCCACAAACCCGCATTTGTAGATACAATTAAGACATAATTTATATTTATTTTAATATTTGAAAGATTGAATCTTTTTGGGTTCTTTTTTTCAAAGTCTTCGACCTTAATAAATTCGTAATAAATTCCAGAGTCATATTGTAAAAGAAGAGATTTGTCTTTTTGGTCATTTTGATATGCAAAAAACCCTTCAGACGCAGGAAAGTACTCTATAGAGTCTATTTTTTTTCCGATAAGTTTGTTAAATCTTTTTTCATAAGGAGAGTAATTAACTCCCCCATATATGTACAGTGAAAATTTTTCAAAAAGCTGGCTAATATTTTGCTTGTTATTTAAAGAAAGGAGTTTTTCAAAATACATTTGAACCCAAGACGGAATTCCGCCAATTACCGTCATTTCCTCTTTAGATGTTTCTTCACAAATTTTAAGAATTTTTTCTTCCCACTTTTCAATTGAATTAGTTTTCCATGAAGGCATGTTGTTTCTTCTTAAATATGATGGGACATAATGCGCAACAATCCCTGAAAGTCTTCCTGTTTTTATTCCATTAATGTCTTCAAGCACCGGAGAGCCCTGAATAAAAATCATCTTCCCGTTTAGAAATTTTGTGTTTCCAGTTTTGTTTATATAGAACAACAATGCGTTTCTGGAAGATTTTATATGATTAGGCATTGATTCTTTAGTGATGGGTATGAGTTTTGTTCCGCTAGTTGTTCCTGATGTTTTGGCAAAATACTTTGGTTTTCCTGGCCATAAGACATTTTCATCTCCTTTCTTTACTTTTTCTATGTAACCGTAAAGTTGTTCATAGTCTCTTACAGGGACGCTATTATAGAAATCTTCGCTTGAAAATATTTTAGAAAAATTATGATCTCTACCAAACTCGGTAGTTTTTCCTTTTTTAATTAGTTGTTTAAGGATCTTGGCTTGAAGTTTTGGAGCTTTATGGTATGTAGATTCAATTTTCTTTACAATAATTAAGGAAAAAAGCCGGGCTAAACATCTTTTTAGCATTTTAAAAAGTTATTAAGTCTTCTGGATTAATTGGCCCCTTGTCGTCCCAAATCTCAAGGTGTAAATGTGGGCCGGTTGTGTTTTCGCCTGTGTTCCCAGAAAGCGCAATAATCTGCCCTGATTTCACAAAGTCTCCTTTTTCTACACTTGAAGAGTGGTTGTGTTTATATATTGAAGAGATGTTGTTTTTGTGAAAAATCACCACCGTGTGTCCTGCGCCAATTGATTGCTCTGAAAAAATAACAATTCCGTCTGCAACAGCCTTCACTGGTGTTTTTTCTTTTAATACAATGTCAACCCCATAGTGTTTTTCTGGCACACTAAATCCTTGCGAAATTATACCATTGGCCGGAGGTTGTAAGTTTAAGCCAATTTCTGAGCTAAAAGTTTCAATAACATTGAACCTGTCTTCTCTTTCAACAAGCCTCCTTAAAACAGAGTCTTGAATATTCACCGGCCTGTTTAACTCTGATAAATCTACCTTAATTAATTCTGGGTCTGATTGGTATTTGTTACTGTACTCCTCGCCAGAAATTGTTGCTTGTAAGGCCAAAGCATACTGCTGATATTCTTCAAGAATAATCATAACAGAATCCAATAGCCTGACATTTTCTACAGCCTGACGCCTCATTTCTGTAGTGTCATATCCAGGGATATATTCTTTTACTGGTGTAAAAAATATTATTGAGGCAGTAATTGAAATCAAAAAAAGAACAACGGCAATAGAGGCTGATAACACATTTAGTTTTGACAATCTTAAAGCAAACTTCTCTTCATAGTTTTCTTCATTCAATACTACCAGCCTGAAGTTATTTGAGGTTGGATTTGTGTTTTTGTTGTTTTTTTTTGAACTCATTTGAAACAAAGATAATCATCAATTATAATTTAATTTTTATGAAATAAATAATGTGTAGTTTTTATTTATATTTTTGTTAAAAATATTCTTATGAATTTAAGTTTAATATTATTAGCATTAGGTCCAGGCCAAGTGGTCTTAATTGCTTTGGCTATTATTTTGCTTTTTGGAGTTAATAAAATCCCTCAACTTATGAAAGGCTTAGGAAGGGGCATTAAAGATTTCAAAGACGAAATGAAAGATGATTCAAAAATAGAAGACGGAGAGGAAAAGTAATTATCTTTTTCCTATTACCATAGATTTAATAACCGCCTCCAGTTCGATCATCTTGTCTCTTTTTCTTTGCGAAGGTGAAAAAACAAACCCTTCAACATATAGAAGATTTTTATTCAATGTGTCCTTAATGATATAATTTATGAAAGGGCCGCCCATATAGTCCCCCTTCACTTCCCATGTGCCGCGTGTTTCGATTGCCTCAAAACCATTTACAGACTCGTAAGATATATGGGGCAGGTATTCTTTCTCTGTAATCATATAGCTGTTTTCAACCCTTCCTGGGATAAATTCTTTGCCAATTGAATCTCTCAAAGAAACCACATCGCTTAGGTTTATCTTTTCAAAATGAGAAACAGAACTTTTAAGCTCTTTAATAATTAAATTAGATGTGCCGTTGTTTAATGGTTTTTGAAGCCACACAGTTTTTGGTTCGTTTTTAAATACTGAATATGCAGACGGAATCTTTACAGAAATATTCAATGACTCTAGGCCTGTATCTTTTAAAAGCGAGTTGAGGATTCTGTTTTTGTTCTCTGCAATTTCTCCATTTTGAAATTGGGTTGATGAAAACTCGAATGAGCTTGATATTCCCTGAATTATAGATTCATTGTCCAGGCCTGAAACCTCTAAAAAAAGCTGAGGTCTCGCGTACCTGTCTCTAATCATTCTTGGTTTGTCTGCTTTCTTTTTGTTTATATAAATAATGTTCCTTGCCGTTCTTCCAAAGCCCGTGAAAGCTTCATAAGGAATGTAGTTCAGAGTGAACGCTTCTTCAACTTGCGGTAAACCAATAAATTCAGATGCGTATTTGTCTCTTATTGCATCTCCAATTTTGCCATCCCATGAAGGTTTGTCAATTATAACAGAAATAGAGTTTATTCTTCCTGAGGATTGCGGCTTAAAGTTTTTAACCTCTTTGTCACAAGACGCAAGCGTTAACAAGGAAAGAAAAACTTTATAAATTCTCATTATTAATTTTCTAAAGCCTTTATGCCTGGTAGTTTTTTTCCTTCAAGGCTTTCAAGCATTGCGCCACCTCCAGTAGATACATAGCTAACGCTGTTTTCTAGCTTAAACTTTTTGACTGCCGCAACTGAATCTCCGCCGCCGACAAGTGAAAAAGCGCCGTTCTCAGTGCTTCTTGCCACTGCATCACCAACAGATTTTGTTCCATTAGAATAATTTGAAAACTCAAAAACTCCAACAGGCCCGTTCCACAATATTGTTTTAGAATTTAAAATCACCTCTTTAAAAATTTTTAGTGATTTTGGGCCAGCATCCATTCCCTCAAACTTCTCTGGTATTTTATCAATATCAAAAATATTTTGTTCGCCATCATTACTAAAACTTGTTGAGCAGATAGCGTCAACAGGAAGATGAATTTTGACGTTTTTATTTTTAGCCGCTTGCAAAATATCTAGTGCTGTGTTTATCATTTCGTCTTCATGGATTGAGTTTCCAATACTTCCGCCAAGGGCCTTGACAAAAGTAAACGACATTCCGCCTCCAATAATTATATGATCAACAACGTCTATTATATTTTCTACAATTGGGATTTTTGTGGAAATTTTTGCGCCACCCAAAATAGCAAGAACTGGTTTTTCGCCTGATTTCATGACTTTATCAATGGATAAAACTTCTTTTTCAAGAAGTTTACCAAAGAATTTGTTTTCAAAAAACTGAGCAATAATAGTTGTAGATGCATGGGCTCTGTGAGCTGTTCCAAAAGCGTCGTTTATATAACAATCGGCTAGTTTTGATAGCTCCTCTGCAAACGCCACATTGCCTTCTGTTTCTTCTTTGTGAAACCTTAAGTTTTCTAACAATAAAATTTCTCCTGGTTTTAGGTTTTTCGATTTTAATTTTGCATCTGGTCCAACAACATCTTTAGAAAGCAAAATTTCTGAGCCAAGAACATGCTCAACTTCTTTGGCAATGTTGCCCATAGACAGGCTTTGATCAAAGCTTTTTGGCCTTCCTAAATGGCTCATTAAAATACATGACCCTCCATCAGAAATGATTTTTTTAATTGTGGGGGATGCTGCTACTATTCTACTATTGTCTGTAACCTCGCCGTTGTTTATTGGAACGTTAAAGTCAACCCTGATTATTGCTTTTTTATCTAAAAAACTAAACTGATCTATTGTGTTCATATTCTTTTTCAAAGATATGTCATTTATAAGAGAATATGGTTTATTTTTAAAGCATTAGTTAATGGAAAACTATAACCAAACAGAAGAGCTTAAAAAGATTACGCTAAGCAAGAGGGTGCCTAACGCAATAATGTTATATGGGTCAAATAACAAAAAGCTAAAAGCCGCTTTAGATTTTTCTAAAAGGATACTAAGCCTTAATCTTGATTCGGAAAAAAAACAACTAAGTGAATTGATGTGTGATAAACTAAACCATCCTGATTTTCATTTGATTTTCCCCATACCCTCCTCAGCAAAAAAAGAAGAAAATATATGTGACTTTTATGCTTCTAATTGGAAAGACTATATTATTGATTCAAAATTAAATGCAAATCTCAATGGGTGGAAAGATGTTCTTAATTGCGGAAACAAGCAACTTGGAATTGGTGTAGACAGCATTTCAAACTTAATTAAAAAACTTGCCGTGTCGTCATTTAACAGTCAATACAAGGTGGTGGTTTTTTGGGAAGCAGAAAGGCTTACTGCTGAAGCCTCAAACAAGATTTTAAAAACAGTTGAAGAGCCGGGAAACAAAACTGTGTTTATTTTTTTATGCAAAAGAAAAACAGATTTATTACCCACTATTTTTTCAAGGTGTCAGACAATTGGATTTAACAACGTCTTCACGGACGAGGGTTCTTCTGAATTTGAAAAATTATTTGGCGAGCTTTTAAGAAGCGCTTTCTTAATAAAAAAAGATTTAACACAAGGAGCAAAAATAATTAGCTGGGCAAGTAAAGCCTCGGCGCTGGACAAAGAGAGTCAAAAATCTTTTTTTAGATTTTCAATTGAAGTCATACGACAATCTTTTCTTAAAAACATTAATGCTACAAGCTTGGTAAAATTTGAGCCAAAAACAGATTTTAATTTTGATTCCTTTTCAAAATACGTTACAAAAAACAATATTGAAGAACTGTGCGGTCAATTTGAAAACGCAAATTATCAAACAATAAGAAACGGAAACTCAAACATGATAATGACTGGGCTAGCCCTCGGCCTTACAAAATCAATCCACAGACACTAGTTGTTGTATTTGTAACAATTTTGTTAAAAAAACAACGCGCACAAACGGCCTTTTTTTTAATAAAAACAAAAAACCAAACGCACAACAAGGCCGCTCACAATAAAAACTCTTAAAACGGCTTATTTTAAGTTTTTTAACACAAATATGTGTGAACTTGCTTGTTTCGTGAAAAAGAAAAAAAGATTTGAAAGTGCGCCAACGAAAAACCCTTTTAAAAAATAGAAAAGACTTTGTTTGTATTTTTCAGACATCATTGAAATATAAAAAGAATCCAAAAACAACGGCTTGGTTTTAACAACATCAAAACCTAATTGGCTAGCAGCCTTAACGAAGCCCTTTTTTGTAAAATGAACCCTGTGTCTTGGCGTGTCATATGCTGCCCAAAATTTTGAATAAAATTTTGCATCAAAAGAATCGTAGTTTGGAAGCGCCACAACCACAGTGCCGTTTTTAGAAAGAATTTGTTTTGTTTTGTTTAGAACCTTCACATAGTCAGAAACATGCTCTAATGAGTGCCAAAAAGAAATTAAATCATATTGATTCGGGAGATCATTAAGATTGGAGCTCACTTTTAATGATTTGCTTTTACAAGCAGAAACAGCTAGCGCGCTTGTATCATAGCCATAAGAAGCTACTCCTTTTTTGTTCATTGAACTGATGAGCTTTCCAACACCACAACCATAATCGAGATAAGTATTTACAGCCCCTAGATTTAACATGAAAGAGGTTTTCTTTTTCAACATGATTTTAGAAAAAAAATCAAACAAAACCGACATCAAGGTTTTATTGCTTGAGTGAGACAAATAGTCAATCGTATTATAGTATTTTTCTATTTTTTCATCAGTTACCACGGGGTGTGTAAAAGAAATTCCTTTTACTTTTTCTTCTATAAAAAACGGCTCATGAGTAACCAAATAATCTTTAGTTTCAATTGAATTGCGGGTATTTGTTCCACGTGAAACCATGATCTTATCTTCCCATAAACACAAGCATTGCGCTTATGTCGGCAGGGGAAACGCCGCTAATTCTAGAAGCTTGCGACAGGGTTTTTGGTTGAATTTCTTCTAGCTTGGATTTTGCCTCTGACGACAGTGATTTTAATTTTGAATAATCAAACCCCATAGGCACCTTAATGTTTTCTAGGTTGTTTAATTTTTCTGCACTGGCCTTTTCCTTGTCTATATATCCAGAATATTTTATTTGAATCTCAGCTTGTTCAAAAACATCATCATTAATATTGTTTTCAAGCACATAGCCTGAAACAGCTTCTAGCTTTGAAACGTCTTCTTTTAAAATATTAGGCCTGCTGTAAAGCTTTCTAAGCTTCATAGACTGAGATATTTCTTTTGAGTTTTTATTAGAAAGGACAGGGTTGATTTCTTCAGGCCTAACACTTAAAGCAGAAATAAAGTCGATGAACTTGTTTGTTTTGTTAATTTTTGAATTAACAACAGACATGCGGTCACTAGACGCAAGGCCAATATTATGAGACAAATGTGTTAATCGAATATCGGCGTTGTCTTGACGCAAAAGCATTCTAAATTCAGCCCTAGAGGTAAACATTCTATATGGCTCTTCAGTTCCTTTAGTGATCAAATCATCTATCAGAACACCTATATAGGCCTGGTCTCTGTTTAAAACAAAAGCTTCTTTATTGTTGATTAAAAGATGGGCGTTAATGCCGGCCATTAATCCTTGCGCAGCAGCCTCTTCATAGCCCGTTGTTCCATTAATTTGTCCTGCAAAAAACAAATTTTTGATTGGTTTAGTTTCTAATGAATGCTTGAGTTGAGTAGGCGGGAAATAGTCATACTCAATAGCATAGCCCGGCCTAAAAAACTTAACATCTTCGAATCCAGGAACGGATTTTAAGGCTTTGTATTGTGTTTCTTCAGGCAAAGACGTGGAAAAGCCGTTCACGTAAACCTCGACGGTGCTCCAGCCCTCTGGCTCTACAAAAATCTGATGCCTTTCTTTATCTGCAAACCTGTTAATTTTGTCTTCAACCGACGGGCAATATCGAGGTCCCACAGACTTAATTCTTCCGTTAAACATAGGCGAACGATCAAAACCCTCTCTTAACAAGTCGTGTGTAACTGGATTTGTATATGTAACATGACAACTTCTTTGTTTAGAGAGTTTTGGCGATGAAGGTAAAAAGGAGAAGTTTCCAGGATTAATGTCTCCGGGCTGTTCTTCCATTTTGTTATAATTCAAAGTTCTTCCATCAACACGCGGAGGTGTTCCTGTTTTCATCCTTCCAGAACTAAAACCAAGCTCAACCAAATCTTCCGTAATACCAAAGGATGCCTTTTCGCCTGCCCTTCCGCCTCCAAACTGTTTTTCGCCAATATGTATTAATCCGTTAAGGAAAGTTCCGTTTGTTAAAACAACTGTTTTAGATCTAATTTTTAAACCTAATTGCGTAGAAACGCCTTTGATTGTGTTGTTTTCAACCAAAAGACCAGTAACTGAGTCTTGGTAAAAATCCAAGTTTGGCGTTTGCTCCAAAAGCTCTCTCCATTTTTGAGAAAACATCATTCTATCACTTTGAGCTCTCGGGCTCCACATTGCCGGACCTTTAGATCTGTTGAGCATCTTGAACTGTATGGCGCTGTAGTCAGTAACTAGGCCGCTGTAACCGCCAAGAGCATCAATCTCTTTAATAATTTGCCCTTTTGCAATTCCCCCCATAGCTGGATTACACGACATTTGAGCAATGTTCTGTAAATTCATCGTTATCAAAAGAGTCGAGCTGCCCATATTGGCTGCTGCTGCTGCTGCCTCGCTCCCAGCATGGCCCGCACCCACAACTATAACATCGTATTCTTTTTTAAACATTTCTACTGTTTCACGTGGAACATAGAAAGGGCTAAAGCTTCCTGTTCTCTAATTTCTTTTTTTTCAGCATTGGTTTTGTCATTAAAACCAATAAAATGCAAAACACCATGAATCATAACCCTGTGCAGCTCCTCTTCAAAATCTACACCAATCTGGCTTGCGTTTTCTTTAACTCTGTCAATAGATATAGCAATATTTCCTGAAACGATTTGATCAGCGGTTTCGTCAAAAGATATTACGTCTGTATAATAATCATGATTTAAAAACTTGATATTCAGGTTTTTAAGGTCTTCGTCATTAAAAAAGGCGTATACAATATTGCCTAGTTTATATCCTTTTGAGTTGACAACGCGCAAAACCCAATCGCTAACATGTTCTTTGCTAGAGAGCTCAAAATCAGTATTGTAGACAAAATCTATTGACATAATTCGCTGCAAATATAGTTTTTAAGGATGATATGTGTAAAGGCAATAATTTATATATTTGGCAGGTGAAGGATTTAAAATATTTATTTGCATACACGGTTCCCTTATCAGCGTATTTATCTTTTTCCTCTACAGGAGTTTGGACCTACACTGCTGTTATTTATGCGTTTGGTATTATCCCCGCTTTAGATGTTCTCTTTGGAACTAGCAACGAGAACCTTCAAGAAGATGAAGAAAACAAAAAGAGCGTCAATCCGATTTTTGACCTAATGCTCTACGTAAACCTTCCAATTGTTTTTGTTCTTTTATATTATTTCTTCAATCAAATCGAGAGTAATATTTACTCAGTGTCCGAATTAATCGGTCTTTCGTTGTCAGCTGGAATACTGTTGGCGACTAATGCCATCAATGTGGCTCATGAATTGTGTCACAGAAAACTTTATTTTGAAAAGTTTATTGGAAAAATGCTTTTTATGCCTTGCCTTTATATGCATTTTTACATAGAACATAATTTTGGACATCACATAAAAGTGGCAACACCAGATGATGGTGCTACAGCTAAATACAACCAAAGCATTTACAGTTTTTGGGTTACTTCAACAACTAAACAATATGTTGATGCGTGGAAAAAGCAAATGGAACTTTTAAAAATGAAAAAGCTTGGTTTCTTGTCAATTAAAAATGACATGTTGTGGTATCATATTATTCAACCCGCTTATCTTTTGACTGTTTTTGCTTTGTTTTCAACAAAAACCTTGATTTTTGCAATAATAATTGGCGTAATAGCTTTCCTTTTCTTGGAGTGTATTAACTACATTGAGCACTATGGATTGCTTAGAGACAAAAGTGCCTCAGGAAGATTTGAGAGAGTGCAGTCTCACCACTCATGGAACTCAAACCACAACATTGGAAGAATTGTTCTCTATGAGTTGACAAGGCACAGTGATCATCATTTTAAATCTGCAAAAAAATATCAGATTTTAAAGTCTTATGAAGAAAGCCCGCAACTTCCTTTTGGCTATCCGGCCTCAATACTCTTAAGTTTCGTGCCTCCCTTGTGGTTCAAAATAATGAACCCTTTAGTGCCTAGAAAAACTAAAGAAAAAAAGTAAGAATTAAGCTCAACAACGTATTTTTGTAATAATGTCTGGCAAAACAAGACTCAGGTTTGCTCCAAGCCCAACTGGACCTTTACACATTGGCGGTCTAAGAACCGCTTTGTTTAATTTCCTTTTGGCAAAAAAAATGAACGGCTCATTGATTCTTAGGGTTGAAGACACCGACCTTAAAAGAAAAGTTGAGGGAAGTCAAAAGTTTATAGAGGATTCTCTTGCGTGGGCTGGAATAGAGTGTGACGAGTCGCCAAATAAACCCGGAAAATACGGCCCATACAACCAAAGCGAAAGAAGAGAAATTTACCAGAGCTATGTGGATATATTAATTGAAAAAGGGGCTGCTTATTATGCTTTTGATACAAAAGAAAAACTAGATTTTCATAGAAAAAATCACGAAAAAAAAGGAAAAACCTTTATATACAATGCGCACAACAGACTAAAGCTTAGAAACTCACTAACCCTAAGTAAAGAGGAGGTAAATGAGTTTATAAAAAAGGGCGAATATGTTGTGCGGTTCAAAACACCTAAAGAAGAAATTATAACTTTTAAAGATGAAATTAGGGGGAATATTTCTGTTTCCACAAGAGATATTGATGATAAAATATTGTTCAAGAGCGACGGAATGCCCACCTATCATCTTGCCAATGTTGTTGACGATCATTTAATGGAGATTTCTCATGTTGTCCGAGGAGAAGAATGGCTTCCCTCATTGGCACTCCACATATTGTTGTATAGAGCTTTTGAATGGAAAACGCCTGTTTTTGCCCACCTCCCTCTAATACTAAAACCAAGCGGAAAAGGGAAGCTTTCTAAAAGAGACGGGGCTAAATTTGGCTTTCCTGTTTATCCATTAAACTGGGAAGAAGACGATGTTGTTTATAAAGGATTCAAAGAGGAAGGATATTTGCCAGACGGACTTAACAACTACATGGTTTTTCTTGGGTGGAACAATGATGAAGAGAAAGAAATTTATAGCGCTAATGAGTTGGTAGAAAAATTTGATTTAAGGGGAATAAACAAGTCTGGCTCAAAATTTAATCTTGACAAATTAAACTGGATTAACTCTCAGCACATCCAAACAAAAAACAACAACGAGCTGATCGATTATGTATCGGGAGATTTTAATGTAGACAGTTCGTTAGCTGAAAAAATTCTTGAGCTCATTAAGCCGAGGTTGGAAAAGCTTTCTGGTCTAAGAAAGGCGTTTTTATATCTTGTTGAAAGACCAAGAGTTGACAACAGCATGGTTGAAAAATTTTCTAACGAATCTAGTATAGAATTATTAGACGTTGCAATTGAAAGTATTCAAAACTTTTCTTTTACTTCATCTTCTCAAATTAAAGAGTTTTTGTCCAGCGAATTGAAGTCAAGAGAATTGGCGGCCGGCAAGGTTTTGCCTGTTTTAAGAGCTGGTCTTGTTGGTAAACTAGAAGGGCCTGATTTATTTGATTTAATGATTTTTTTAAAGAAAGACGAAGTGCTTTCTCGGCTTCAGGCCTTTAAGGATTTGTTAGTACAGTCATAAAATTCAAAACTTGACTCGACTCTTTTTTATTCGTAAATTATACATAAAAAACCTATGAACTTTTTGCTTATACCTATTTTATTTCTTACCCTATTATTACTGCTTTTTGGTGCTTTTTTTATTGTTAAACAACAATCTGCTGCGATTGTTGAAAGATTTGGAAAGTATGTTAGTACCAGACATTCTGGTCTTCAAATCAAAATACCTGTTATTGACAGAATTGCAGGAAGGTTAAGCTTGAGGATTCAACAGCTTGATGTTGTTATTGAAACAAAAACCAAAGATGATGTGTTTGTTAAAGTAAAGGTTTCCGTACAATACATGGTGATCAAAGACAAGGTTTATGACGCTTTTTATAAGCTTGACTATCCCGAAGACCAAATTACTTCTTATGTCTTTGATGTGGTTAGGGCTGAGGTTCCTAAAATGATCCTAGATGATGTGTTTGAGAAAAAAGATGATATTGCAATTGCTGTGAAAGCCGAGCTTAACGACGCTATGGTTGACTATGGTTTTGACATTATTAAAACACTTGTAACTGACATTGATCCTGACCAACAGGTAAAAGAGTCAATGAACAGAATTAACGCTTCTGAAAGAGAAAAAATGGCGGCTCAATTTGAAGGTGATGCACAAAGAATTTTAATAGTAGAAAGGGCCAAAGCTGAAGCAGAAAGCAAGAGGCTTCAGGGGCAGGGTATTGCTGATCAAAGAAGAGAAATAGCAAGAGGCTTGGAAGACTCTGTTAAGGTTTTAAACAATGTAAACATTAACTCACAGGAGGCGTCTGCCCTGATCGTGGTAACACAGCACTATGACACGCTTCAGTCTGTTGGGTCATCCAGTAATAGTAATTTAATTTTAATGCCAAATTCTCCACAAGCAGGCTCTGAAATGCTTAACAACATGGTTGCATCCTTTACCGCAAGCAATCAAATAGGAGAGGAAATGAAAAAAGCAACAAAGGCCAAAGAGGAAGAAGAAAACAACAAAAAATAATTTATAGAGGGGATTGATTTAAATTATTTTTTCCAACCGTCTCTAAGGCCAACCGTTTTGTTAAAAACTACTTTGTCTTTAGAGGAAGAGGGGTCTAAAACATAGTATCCTTTTCTTTGAAACTGTACGGGTTCGTTTTGTGAAATGCTTTGGGTTGCTGATTCTCCGTAGCCATTATATATTTTTACAGAATCCTTGTTCAATATAGAACTGAACTCTGAAGGATCAAAATCTCCAGGGCTTTGGTGATTAAAGAGTCTGTCGTACTCTCTAATTTCAAGTTCGACTGAATTTTCAGCTGAAACCCAATGAAGAGTTCCTTTTACTTTTCTTTGGCTTTCTGGTGTGCCGCTTCCGCTTTTGCTTTTTGAATCATAGGTGCACAACACCTCAATGATGTTTCCATCACTGTCTTTTAACACGCTTTCTGCTTTTATAATATAAGCACCCTTAAGCCTAACTTCATTTCCAATAGCGAGTCTAAAAAATTTAGAAGGGGGGTCTTCCATAAAATCTTCTTTTTCAATATAAATGGTTTTAGAAAAATGAACCTTCCTGCTCTCTTTTACTTCGGCTTCAGGGTTGTTTTCCAAGAGCAATGTCTCTTTGTCTTTTTCGTAGTTTGTTATAGTAAGCTTTAGGGGGTCTTGAACCACCATCAGTCTGTTACTTTTTTTGTTTAGGTCTTCTCTAACGCAAAACTCTAAAAGAGACATTTCAATAACATTTTCTCTTTTAGCCACGCCTGCAGTTTCAACAAATTTTCTCAAAGCCTCAGGTGTATACCCTCTTCTTTTAAGTCCTGAAATGGTGGGCATTCTTGGGTCGTCCCAGCCGTCAACAATGTTGTTTTCTACTAAATAAAGAAGTTTTCTTTTAGAGGTAATTGTGTGGCTTAAATTTAGTCGCGCAAATTCTCTTTGTTTCGGTCTTATTTTATCATCCTTAACAACTTGATCTAAAAACCAGTCATATAATTCCCTGTGCGGCTTAAACTCCAGCGTACACAATGAGTGAGAAATTTGTTCTATATAATCAGACTCGCCGTGTGTCCAATCATACATTGGGTAAACAACCCACTTATCTTTAGTTCTAGGGTGTGGTTTTTTAACAACCCTGTATAAAACTGGGTCTCTCATTAACATGTTCGGTGAGGTCATGTCAATTTTTGCCCTAAGCACATTTTCTCCAGGCTCAAAGTCTCCGTTTTTCATTTGATTAAAAAGCTCGAAGTTTTCTTCAACTGACCTGCTTCTGAACGGGCTTTCTAATCCTGGCTCTGTGGGTGTTCCTTTTTGCGAAGCAATTTGTTCTGAGGTTTGCGAGTCTACATAGGCTTTGCCTGATTTAATTAAACCCAAAGCCCAATCAAAAAGAATGTCAAAATAATCAGACGCATATAGCTCTTCATCCCAACTATATCCAAGCCAATTAATGTTTTCTTTTATTGCGTCAATGTACTTTTGCTCTTCTTTTTCTGGGTTTGTGTCATCAAAACGAAGGTTAATTTTTGCCCCATATTCTTTTGCAAGTTCAAAATTTAAAACAATTGCCTTAACATGACCTATGTGCAAATACCCGTTTGGTTCTGGCGGAAACCTGAATTTTAATAGATTTTTATCAAAGCCATTTCTAAGGTCTTGGTCTATGATGTGCTCGATAAAATTCTTGTTTTTTTTCATAAAAAATCAAAGGTAATTAATTTCTTCATCCTGTTTAAGATTTATATTTGTTAGATGTATAAAATTTATGTAGAAAACATTCGCTGTTATTCCCGTCATGGATGCTTGCAAGAAGAAACTGTAATCGGCGGGAACTATGTTGTTGATGTGGTTGTAGATTTAGAAAACCCTAATCTTAGCGGGAATGATGATTTGAATGAAACTATTGATTACTGTGATATTACAGATGTTGTAAAAGATGTAATGAAAACCCCTAAAAAACTTATAGAGACCGTGTGTGAAACGATTTGTAACAGAATTTTGGCTCTTTCTGAAAACATATTAAAAGCTGAAGTTTCGTTAACTAAAATAAAGCCCCCTATTGATGGAGATGTTGAAAAAGTTAAAGTTGTAATCACTAAAGAAAGGAAGGATACATAATTTTTCTATTTTTGCATTCCTTATGGCACTGTGGCCGAGTGGCTAGGCAGAGCTCTGCAAAAGCTTGTACAGCGGTTCGAATCCGCTCGGTGCCTCATAAACCCCTTCTTAAGGGGTTTTTTTATATTCCTTTGTAAATCAAAAAAAGGCCGAAAATGAAAACTAAAATGTTCAAGCCTTGTTTTATTTTAATTAAAACAAGATCGTTGAGTTTTGATTTTAGTTTGCTTGCTAGGTAATATTTAAAAAGGTTAACCAAAAGATATGTTGCAACAGTTAAGGCAAAGAATATCCAGATTTTTATTGGGCTCATTTCAAATTTTGGCCCAACAAGAAGTAAAACACCCGTCCAAAAAAACAAGACTGCAACATTAATAATGTTTAAAAAGAATCCTTTTACAGGAAAAGACAAAAGGCTTTTTTCTTCAATTGCTTTTCCTTTTTCAATTTTTTCTCTTTTTTGTCTTGTGTTAATAAAAGAAACCACACCATATGCGGTAAGCAATACCCCTCCGAACACAAAAAGAGCAGCCTGGTTGTCTTCTGTAATTAATTTGCTGGCGCCGAAGTATGCAACTGAAAAAAATATTAAATCAGAGAAGACCACGCCGAGATCAGTGAAAAAGGCGTGTTTAATTCCTCTTGATATACTTGTTTCTAATAATATAAAAAACAATGGACCAAACGAAAAAGACAAAAGAAAGCCTAAAGGAAATGCTGCTAAATATTCTGCCATTACTCTTCTATTATTTTAAAATCAATTTGTTTTTTTTCAATATTGGTTTTTTTAACCTTAACAAAAACCTGGTCGCCTAAAACATACTCTTGGTGTGTGTTTTGACCAACCACAGCGTTTGTTCTTTTGTTAAAATTATAGAAATCGTTTGGAATGTCTTTCATTTTAACTAACCCTTCACATTTGCTGTGGTTTATTTCAACAAAAACACCTCTTTCATTAATCCCAGAAATTACTCCTTTAAAAACCTGATCGGTTTTATTTTGTAAATATTTTACCTGCATAAGTTTAGTTGATGCTCTTTCTGCTTTTGTCGCTTTTTCTTCCATTGAGCTACAATGTAAACATGTTGTTTCTAAATCTATTTGAGTTGATTTTTCTTTCTTTAATATTTTATTAATTATTCTATGAACAATTAAGTCCGGATACCTACGAATAGGAGATGTAAAATGTGTGTAGTTTTCAAACATTAGTCCAAAATGCCCTATGTTTTGTGTGCTGTATTTTGCTTTACTCATTGCTCTAATAACCATCATGTCCAGCACATTTTTTTCTGGTTTTTTCTCTGCTAAAGCAAGAAGTTTGTTTATTTCTTTATTTGGTTCTTTAGAATTAATGATGTTAATATTATATCCGATATTTTTTACAAACCTTTCTATTTCAGCAATCTTTTTTTCGTCTGGCTTATCATGAATTCTAAATACTCCTTTTCTTTTGCTTTCAATTATTTTTTCTGCTACTTTAACATTAGCAAGTAACATAAATTCTTCAATTAAAAAGTTTGCCTTTTTTTGTTTTTTAATTATAAAATCGAAGGGCTCCCCTTTTTCGTCTACCTTGAACCTTACTTCTTCTTTATTAAAAAATATTGAACCCTTGTTTTTTCTTTTGTTTTTAAGATTTTCGGCTATTGAGTTTAAGGTAATAATTGATTCAACTAATTCTTTACTTACCATTTTTTCTTTGTTAAGTATAGTTGCTTCTTTTGGTATTGTTCCGTTTTTCTTCTCTATTATATGCTGTGCTTCTTCGTAAGAAAACCTTTCATTTGAATTAATTAAACTTTTACTAATTCTGCTTCTTTTAATATTAAAATTATTATCAAAAGAAACATATACAGAAAAAACTAATTTATCTTCCTTTGGATTTAATGAACAAACATCGTTTGATAATTTTTCTGGGAGCATCGGTACAACTCTATCAGACAAGTAAACACTTGTAGCTCTTTTAATTGCTTCTTTATCAATTATAGAATCTTTTTCTACAAAATGTGAAACATCTGCTATATGAATTCCAACTTCAATTTCATTTTTGGTTTTCTTAAATGATATTGCGTCATCAAAATCTTTTGCATCTACAGGATCAATCGTAAAAGTGAGCACTTTTTTATAATCTTCTCTTTCTTTTTTGTTGTATTCTGTTTTTATTTTTTCAGCTTCTTTTAATACTTCTTTAGGAAAAACATAGGGCAAAGAAAACTCTTCAAGAATTGCATGAATTTGTGTTTCATTTTCATTTTCATCTCCTAATGATTTTACAACTTCTCCATAAGGATCTTCATATAACCAATCTTTTATTTTTACTACAACTATTTCATTTTCGTAGTTTTTACTATCATCTATATATACTCTGTATTCTTTTTTAGGAATTTTTACATATTGGTATTTACCTTCATTAATTACTTTTCCAACTAGTTTTATTTGTTCTCTATTATAGAAAGTTAAAACCCTTATTTGTTCTCTCTTGTTTATATAATAATAAACTAACTCTCCTTCAAACAATCCTTTTAATTCATATCTTCTTGGTTTAAATTCAATACCCGTCTCTAAATCAATTAAAGCTCTTTTATTTATTCTCCCTTTTAAAAACTTGAAAGATTTACTCAATCTAAATTTATCATTTCCTGCGTTTGATAAATATCCATACTTTACAAATTCATAAAGAATAGGTTTTAAAAGTTTTATATCTAAAACATTTCCTATAAAGAATTTAATTTGCTTTAAATTGAAAGTTTTCTTTCTGTTTTCAAAAAACAAGTGAAGAATTTTTTTAGTAAGAATTTCTGGAATTATCCTTTTCATTTACAGACACTAAATTAATTTTTAAATCCTGTTTTTTCTTTGTTAACAAACATTATTTTATTCATCATTATTATAAATTAATTTTAAAAATATATAGTGATTATTATTGGCTGTTAACATCTATAATAAAAAAATCATAATAAATTATAATTTAGTTTATAAACAAATTATTAAAAAAAACTTTTTTTATAACACCCTGTATTTATTGTAATTAAAACACTTATTAATAATAGTTAATAACTAATATGGTTAATATTTTTAAAAATATTTTGTGTCAATAATTAAGTTAATTTTGTTTAAAACAATTAATAAAAAAGGTGTTTATAAACCCAAATAAAGAAACTTAAAACTTATTAACAATAACTAACACGATATGAACATTATTATTTCAAATGATCATGCTGGTACGGAATTAAAAAACACAATAAAAAAGCATTTAGAAAAAAAAGGACATGCCGTTTTAAATGTTGGCACAAACACTAGCGAAAGCTGTGATTACCCAGACTATATTCACCCGCTAGCTAAAGACCTTAATAAATATGATTTTGGAATTATAATATGTGGATCAGCAAACGGAGTGAGCATGACCGCTAATAAATATAATGGAGTTAGGGCGGCAATATGTTGGGAAGAAGAAATAGCAAAGCTTGCAAGAAAACACAACAACGCAAACATATTAAGTTTACCTGCAAGATTTATTGAAGAAGATAAAGCAATAAAAATAACAGAAGCCTTTTTAGAAACGGAATTCGAAGGAGGCAGACACGAAAGAAGGGTTAATAAAATTGACAGATGATTTGGGAGATTAAAGAGTGGTCTGAATTATCTACGAAAGAAGTTGAAAATATATTTTCATTAAGATCAGAAGTTTTTGTTGTAGAACAAGAATGTGCTTATCAAGATATAGACGGAAAAGACCAAAAAGCCAAACATGTTTTAGGAAAAAAAAACAATGAAATTATGGCGTATGCTAGAATTTTTAAACCTGGCGATTATTTTAAAGAAGCCTCTTTTGGCAGGGCTGTTGTTAAAAAATCATACAGAGGAAAAGGAATAGGAGATGAGCTGGTTGTTCATTCTATTAAAAATATTCATGAGGAAGAAATTAAAATTTCTGCTCAATCATATCTTAAAGGTTTTTATGAAAAGCACGGCTTCGTTGCCAAAGGAGACGAGTATCTTGAAGACGGCATACCACACACCGCTATGTATATAAAAAAATAATTTATAAATTGTGTTTATGACAACTAAACACTTATTATGTTTTTTTTCAATTCTCTTAGTTTTTTCATGCAATACAACCGAAAACAACCAAGTATGGCAAAAAGGAAATCTTCACACACATTCTTTATGGAGTGACGGGGATGATTTTCCTGAAATGATCATTCAATGGTATAAAGACAACGACTATCAATTCGTTGCGCTTTCTGATCACAACACTGTGTCCGACTACCAAAACCGATGGTATAAAATTGGAGAAAGAGAAATAAACAACAATACACTTGAAAAATACAAGGAAAAATTTGGGGACTGGGTAGAAGAAAAAATTGATGAAAGCGGAACATACGCCAGGCTTAAGACATTTAGTGAATATAAAAACAAACTAGAAGAAAAAGACTTTCTTGTTATAAGGTCTGAAGAGGTAACATCTGGCTTTGAAGGTAAGCCCGTCCATATCAATGTGACGAACATTCAACAAAAAATAGAGCCTTTTAAAGGCGAGTCTGTTGTTGATGTTATGCAGCAAACCCTTGACGCAGTTCACGAACAAAGAAAAAGAACCAATCAACCAATGTTTGCCCATATTAACCATCCAAATTTTGGATACGGAATAAACGCAGACGACTTAAAAAAACTAAATGGAGAAAGATTTTTCGAAGTTTATAATGGGCACCCTGCCGTAAACAATGAAGGAAACGAGTATCATCTAGATACAGAATCAATGTGGGACCTAATAAATATTCATTATTATAACAACGACAAGCCATTATTGTTTGGAATTGCTACAGACGACAGCCATAACTATCACCAACAATCAACCTCCTTAAGTAATACCGGAAGGGGCTGGGTAATGGTTAACACAAAGAGCCTTGAAACAAACAACATTATAACCCAAATGGAAGCCGGCAACTTTTACTCATCCTCAGGCATTTATTTAAGCTCGTTGGTGAGCGACAACAAAGGAATTTCAATAGAGATTGATCCAGAACCAAACATTGAATATGGAATTCATTTTATTGGATATAAAAAAGGTGACGACAACACAAGGCTTTTAAAGTCTGTTGAAGGAACAAAGGCTAATTATGTTTTTAAAAAGGAAGATGTTTTTGTTAGGGTTAAAATTGTTTCAACTGCTTTAATGCCAAACCCATACGCTGATGGTGAAACAAAAAAAGCCTGGACTCAGCCAATATTACCTTTTTAGACTAAAAACCCATCCAACAACAAAGCAACCAAGCACGCCAATGAAAGTATATAATAAAAAGCTTAGGTCAGTATAATTTGAAACACACCAAACTAAAACAGAGCTAACTAACAACCCAGCAATAGCACCAAAATTTGTTGCTTTTTTTACAAAAATCCCCAGCAAAAAAACTCCGCCAACCCCCCCGGTAAAAAACCCTAAAAATTTATAGAACTGATCCCAAAGAGATTTAATGTTTGAGGCAGACATCCAAAGAGCCAAAAGAAGACCAAAAACACCAGCAATTACAGTTGCCACCTTTGCAATTTTTAAAACTCTTTGATCCTTTACACCTGTGTTGTAGGGAAGAAAAAAGTCATTACAAAAAGATGTAGAAATAGAGTTTAAACTACTGCTAACACTAGACATTGCGGCCGCAAAAATTCCAGCAATAAGCAGTCCTGACAAACCAGCCGGAAGTTCATTTACAATATAATAAGGAAAGATAGAGTCGTTGTTTGAGATGGCTGAGCTTAGTTTTTCAGGAAATGAAGAATAAAAAGCAAAGAGCAATGTTCCAAGGCTAAAAAAAAGCAAAGTAGCAGGCAGGGTTAACAAAGCATTAGTGTATAGGGTTTTTTGAGAGTTTTTTAAATTAACACTGGTTAAATAACGCTGAACAATGGTTTGATCAGTTCCTTGAGTTACCATTGCTGAGAAAAGCCCACCAATTAAAACAACCCAAAAAGAGGAAGTAGAAAAATTAATACTAAAATCAAACGCATTTAGTTTGTTTTTTTCTTTTGCGTACTCATAGATTTCTAGAACAGACAAATCCAATGAAGAAAAAATCCAAAAAACAGCCAACAACCCTCCCCCTAGTAAAACCACAGCCTGCATTACATCTGTCCAAACAACAGCCTCAACACCACCAACGGAGGTATAGACCATACATAAAACACCCATAACCAAAATAGAAATATAAACAGGAATTCCAGCCACAACAGAAACAGCCAGAGAGGGAAGCAATAAAATAATGCCGACCCTACCTAATTGAAACAGAATAAATGAAGCGCTTCCAAAAGCTCGTACAAAATAACTAAAGCGCTTTTCTAGAAACTCATAAGCAGTGACCACGCTAAGCTTGTTATAAAAAGGAATAAAAACGCGCGCAATAAAAGGGGCTATTAAAATAGCAGTAATGTTTAACATAAAAAAAGACCAATCGTCTACAAACGTTTTGGCAGGAATTGCCATAAACGTAATTGCGCTTAATAGAGTTGCAAAAACACTAAGCCCAGAAGCCCACCAAGGAATCCTCCCTCCACCAACAAAATAGTCTTTTGTTGACTGTTGCTTTTTTCCAAAATAAAGACCAACGACAACAGAAATAGCTAAGTAAAAAATTAAAACAAAATAATTTAATGAGCCAAAAACACGATCTTTATTTAAAGACGAAAAGCTAACAACAGAGGGGGTTCTTATTCCAGGTGAAACTTCACCAGAAACTATTATAAAGCTTGAATTTTTTTCTATTCCTAATGAAGTTACAGGAAGAGGAGATGTGAGGGTTTTTTCAACTGACCAAGCATCTGTGACAGTATTATATTTTAGAACTTTATTTGAAAAACCCGGGTGGTTTTTAATAATTTGATTTTTTCTTCTTGTTAAAGAGTCTAAATTGAAGCCGCCTTCCTGTTGTTTTGACAAAAGATCTATCTCCTCTAACTCATTAAAAAGAACTTCGTCTGACCCCCCATACACCAAAAAACTCATTACCCCTCTTTTTTGTGACAATCCCCCCATAACAACCCTCTCTTTTTTATCAACCACTAGGTGTTGTTTTTCTTTCCATTCAAACGCTTTTAAATCAAACATAAACACAGAGGTTAGGGGCTCAGATTTTTTACCATTAGATACAGACCTGCCTCCAAAAACAAATAAACCTTTTCCGCCAGGAGACTCTTGAATCACAGCGCTGTGTAGAGCCCTAGACAAACCAGGCAAAGAAGGAAGGCTTGACCAACTATAATCAGAAAGATCAAATGAATAAAAAGAGTTTACGCTTGACAAGTTGTTTTTCCCCCCAACCAAATAAACAATGTCGTTTTCAACAACAACAGACATGTAAGAAAGGGGCTCCGGCAGTTCCGAAATCTTCTCTATCAGCAAATCGCTTTTCTTTTCGCTGTAGGTGATTTTATAAACCTCGCTTAATGTTTTGTTTTCGTTTTCACCACCAAAAACAAATACGCCTTTTTTTGTTGAAATACTTCCACTATAAGCTAAAGGAAAATCAAAAGAACTACTAGAAAGAACCCACTTATTGTTTTTAAGAAAATATAGTTTGTTGTAGTAGATTTTTTTACCCCCTTCCCATGGTTTTTTTTCTGGAAAATTAGCACCACCACCAGCAATTATTAAACCGTCTACAACCCCGCCCACCATTCCGGCCAGACCAACAGAATCTGGAATAGGAGCTAAAACATTTTGTTCTAGAGTGTTGGGGGTTTGTGAAAAAACAACGAAACAAAAAAAGAATAATATAGCTTTAAAATACTTAAGCATTTTTTCCAAAATATCTCTCTAAACCAAAGGACTTAAGGTTTTCTAAAATAGACCCGAGTGTGTTGTCGTCAGGGCTGTTATGGGGGAATCTGCTTGGGCCACAATCAACCCCCAAAACCTTCATAAACCCTTTAGCAGCACCATTATATCCGCCAAAAGAGTTAAGTGTTTGTACAAAAAGAACTGCTTTTTTTTGAAGAGACTTTGCTGATTCCTTCTTCTTTTTTTTAAAAAGCGATTTTATTTCAAAATACAATGGCGCGATATGGTTATAAGTACTTCCAACCCAACCAGAAGCACCAGCCTCCAAGCTGTTAAAAAAAAGCTCGTCTACACCAAATAAAACATTTACATCTCTATTAAGAATGCTTGTTTTTTTGAAGTCTGACAAATCTTCTTGGGTAAATTTTATTCCTGCAAAATTTTTAATTTCTTTAGCTGCACGAACAATAAAGTCGCTCATTTTTAAATTTGCCCCAGACAAAACAGGAATATGGTAATAATAAAAAGGAACACCAGGGGCCGAATCAGAAATCTCTCTACAATACTCAACCAGCTTGTCTGTTGTTGTGATTTTAAAATAATATGGAGCTATAGCAGAAATTGCATCAACTCTTCCAGCAGAATGTTTTGCAAGATCTTTAGCGACACTCAGGCTTGTGTGACCAACATGATTAATCACCCTAAAATCACTTGATCTAAAAGCAGACCAATGCTCAATAATTTTCTTTCTTTCTTCAACACTTAGAGATGCAAAATCACCAGTTGATCCGTTTACAAAAGCCCCCGAAACACCGTTTTTAACTAGATAATTACAATACTCAGGGAGAACTCCGCAATCGACTTTTTGATGTTTGTTCAGAGTAGAATATACAGCTGCTATAAGACCTTTAAAAAACACAACGGCTTAAATTAATAAAAAAACTTCAACAAACTTTTGTTTTAAGCCTTTCTAAAAGAACCTCAGTTAGCTCTTTTAACTTTTTAAAATCTATAACCTCTGTAGAGCTATAAATTATAAAAAAAGAAACCCCTTTTTTAATTTCAGTAATTGCAGGAGATTTTCTAATAACACTTCGTAGTTGTCTTTTTATTTTGTTTCGAGCAACAGCAGATTTGAAAAACTTTTTGGAAACGCTTACCCCAAAAAAAGACTCTTCTTCTCCAAAATCATATCCTTTTAGAAGAATATTTTTTTCTTTTAATAAAAAACCTTTTTCAAAAAGAGTTTCAATTTTTTTATCACCCTTTAATGTGCGCAACATTATTCGATTGTAAAAGAGTTGTCGATTTGATTCACATCCGCAAGTGTTTTGCTTGGATCAATCTCTACTTTTGTAATTTTCTTTTGACTTATGTCTTGAAATGAATATTCTGGAGACGACCAACCCCACGGCCTCATTTCAACCACAGTCTTAGCCTCAAAAGGCTTTAAACCGTGCATTAAATCAGTGGGTATATAATACAGCAAGCTAGAACCATCTTCATATGAAACTTCAATTTCCAAAGGCATAGGGATTCTCCCCTTTCTTTTTATAGAAATAGATCTGTTGTCAGACAATGAAGAAATATCAAGACCGTAGTCAATAGTGTTGGAGGTTCTAGTCCAGTCGTTTAAATACCATTCCAGCTCCATGTCAGAAACCTTCTCAGCAACTCTTTTAAAATCGTTTGGTGTTGGGTGTTTAAACTTAAACTCATTAAAATATCTTTTGATGGTTTTAGCCATGTTGTCTTTTCCAATTATATATTCAAGCTGTGCCATAAAAACAGACCCTTTGCTGTAAGCGGTAGCGCCATAAGCAAAATTAAAATCGTATCTGTCTGAATGAACTGTTTGAGCTTGTTCTAGCCCTGAGTTAACTAAAAGATAATATCTGTCATAGCTGCTTTTGTGAGGAAATTCAGACGGATTTCCAATAACACTTTCTTCTGCTAAATGAGTTATATATTCTGTAAACCCCTCATCCATCCAGGGATGTTTTGCCTCGTTGTTAGCAAGAATATGTTGGAACCAAGTGTGCGCTAGTTCGTGAGCAGTTACACCAAAAAGACTAGGATAAGGCCTTTCGCCCGTAATCATTGTGCACATTGCATATTCCATTCCCCCGTCACCACCTTGAATTACCGAATATTGTTTCCATGGGTAAGGGCCTATGTTTTCTTCAAAAAAGTTCATCAACCCAACGGTGTCGTCTTGCAGTCTTTCCCAGCTTTCTTCGTTTGATTTATAGAAAAAGTGAATGTCGACACCTGAAGCAGACTGCTTAACGTCGTGTTTGTATTCTGGATCTGCAGCCCAAGCAAAGTCATGTACATTTGGAGCATAAAACTTCCAGGTCAATAAATCACCTTTGGTTTTTTCAGTTTTTTCTCCATAGCCGTGGCCGATTTCATCAACGTTTTGTAGGTAGCCCGTGCCACCAACAACGTAGTTTTTGTCAATTGTAATATTTACTTTGTAATTTCCCCATACCCCATGAAACTCCCTGCCAATATATGGATTAGGGTGCCATCCTTCATGATCATATTCTGCAAGCTTTGGAAACCATTGGGTCATTGTTAAATCAACTCCTTCTTTATTGAGTTTGCCAGACCTTCTAATTTGTAGCGGAACCTGTCCTTTAAAAACCATTTCAAGTGTTGTTTTTTTACCAGGCAATAATGGCTCGGCTAATCGAACAAACAAAACAGTTTCTCTTTCTTCAAAAAGAGTGTTTTTGCCGTCTTGTTTTAATGAGGAGATGTTTAATTTACCATAATCCTTTTCTTCAAGCTCAAAGATTCTACTACCAACTCTTCTGTCCGGATCTTTTATCGTTCTGGACCTTATGTCCATTTGACTTCCGGGCTGAAAAGCATTAAAAAACAAATGATAATAAACCTTGCTTATTGTGTCAGGCGAGTTGTTTGTGTATACCAGCTTTTGTTCTCCGTCAAAAGTAAAATCCGAGACATCCATATTGATGTCCATTTCATATTCAACGTGTTGTTGCCAGTAGTTTTGCGCAAATGAAAATTGCACAACAAATAATAGTAAAACAAACTTTTTCATTATAAATTTTTTAAACTCAAAGAGCCTCCAAATCTAACACCTTTTTCCGTTTCTTTAAGCGTAATTATTTCATTGTGGGCATCATGCTCCATAAACAAACAATATTCTTCTTTTACAGCCAGGTTTAAAAAACTCCTTTTTTCCTCAAGAGTAGTAAGGGGCCGCACATCATAACCCATAATATATGGAAGAGGAATATGTCCTGCAGTTGGCAAAAGGTCAGCCATAAAAACGACTTCTTTTCCATTGTATGAAACCTTGGGTATCATTTGTTTTTCAGTGTGCCCGTCGACAAACAACACATCAAACCCCAATTCATCATAATGGTTAAACCCAGGTGATTTAAAATCTATAAAACAAAGTTGTCCCGACCCTTCAATTGGGTCAAGATTCTCCTTTAAAAAAGAAGCTTTCTCTCTTGAGTTTGGATTTGTTGCCCAGTCCCAATGATTTTTATTTGACCAATATTTGGCATTTTTAAAAAGAGGAACAGAGACGTTATTGCTGTTTAAAACAGTGGCACCACCACAATGATCAAAGTGTAAGTGTGTTAAAAACACATCAGTTATTTCATCAATTGAAAAACCAACGTTATTTATGGACCCAACAAGAGAGTCATCACCCCATGGTTTGTAATAACTAAAAAACTTTTTCGATTGCTTATCTCCCATTCCAGCATCAACCAATATCAGACGAGAGCCGCTTTCAATTAACATACACCTTGCTGTTAAATCTATTAGGTTGTCAGAATCTGACGGGTTGGTTTTTTGCCACAAAGATTTAGGGACAACACCAAACATGGCGCCCCCATCTAATTTAAAATTTCCGGCATTAATTGGATACAGCTTCATATTATAAATGTAGTCAATTACTTAATTGTCAGCCTTAAAACCGAACAAACAGAGTTTTGAACAAACTTGTCTCTTCCTCCCCCAAACAAGACATTAAGCCAATTGTCTTTTTCTGGAGTACCAAGTATTAAAAGATCATAGTTTGCAGATTGTTCTGTAATTGTTTCTAAAGGATCGCTGCTTTCAATTAAGACAAGCTCGCTTTTGCATTTTGTTTTAGAGATAAGAGATCCAGATGCTTTTTTAATTTTATCAATTTCTTTTTCACTTGTTCCTTCAGGAACTATGTTGAGCAAGCTGAGTGTTGCGCCATATGAAACACATAGGTTTTCAGCAACCTCAACAAAAGCACTGTTTTTTCTTCCAGGTCTTAGGGCTAAAACAACCTTTTCAAAACTTCTAATACCGTTGTCTTTATATAGGGCAAAACTAGAGTTAACATTTTGTAATATCCAGCCAATTGGGTTGCTAACCCAAATTCCTGAGCTTGCTCTCCCATCCCAACCCATAACCAGCCACTTACACTTTCTTTCGCCAGTTATGTTTTCAATTGAGTTTGCAACATTGTGGGTCGAAATACCTTCATAGGTCACGTCTATTTTTAATGAGTTGTTTAGGTTTAACACTCGTCGTTTGATAGATTCTGATTTTGGCGAATCAATATCAATTGCCTCCAAAAATGTTTGATTAGGCACCTCTACTAAATTAATAGTGTTTAGCTTGCTCCCTTTTGTTATGGATGAAGCTATTTCAACGAGCATTTCAGGAGACCTCTCCTCTCCCAACAAAGGAACTACAACCTGAGCATCTGTATTAATAATCTCTTTTGCCTCCTTTGTTAAAGCCAAAGCCTCTTTTTTTATTTCAGAGCCTTTAAACAAAAATGAAAAGATTCCGTAGTTTACAATCACACCGCTTCTGTCGGTTCTGCTTCCGTAAAACAAAAAGATAAAAAACCCAAGGGCAAAAACCCCAAACACGGCAAGCAGCGGCACAATCCCTAAAAAGGTTAATAAAACAACACCGCTTAAAATACCAAAAATCTGTACGTAAGGATAGAAGGGTGATCTAAAAGATGGATTATACCATTGAGCATTTGTTTCTCTTAACACAATTACTGAGAGGTAGTTGAAAATAAACATAAGGACTTTAAAGGCGCTTGCGAGCTTTGCAATTTTAACAACATCAAGATAAATTATGGCTAACGCTATAAGCCCAGATGTGGTTAAAATAGCAGGAATAGGGGTCATAAATTTCGAGCTTACAGAGCCTAGAAAACCAGGCATTAGCCTGTCTTTCCCCATTGCAAATGGAAACCTGGAAGACGCCAAGACGCCAGAATTTGCCATAGACAACAAGGTGATTACACCTACAAAACCAGCTATATAGCCAAAAGTGTTTCCTCCAATTGATTGAAACAAGGTGTGAATTGGTTTGATGTCATTAGACAAAACGGAAGCTTCAATGTTGCCCACTAAAACCAGAGCAACAAAAACGTAAACCGCTGTGATTAAAAACAAAGAAATTATCATTGTTCTAGGCAAGTTTTTCTCTGGGTTTTTAATTTCACCTGCCACAGCAGCTATCTTTGTAACACCAGCATAAGAAATATATAAAAAAGCCACACCCGCAATAAAGCCAGAACTTCCATCAGGAAAAACTGGGTCAAGCAACCTTGAATCAAATGAGTTTGCTCCAAGAAAAATAATTGCAATTAAAGACAGCACACTTAGAGAGACTATGAAAAGTTGAGTTTTTTCAACCTTTTTTACTCCAAACACATTTATAAGTAAAACAATCAGTAGAGCAATTAGGGCTATCCCTTTAGTTGTGCTCTGATCTACTTCAATTAAAACATATAAATAAGCGCTTAAGCCTACTAATGAAAAGGCGCTTTTTAATAATAGAGATATCCAAAGACCAATTCCGGCAACGGTTCCAAAAAAAGGACCAAAAGCTCTTTCAATGTAAACATATGCTCCACCAGACGTTGGCATTGCGGTTGCCAGCTCAGATTTAGATAAAACAGCGGGTAAAATACAAATAGAAGCGACTAAAAAAGCAAGCCAAACAGAAGACCCCGTGATGCCAACCGCCAACCCAGGTAGAACAAATATCCCGCTGAGCATTCCCCCAATACTGACCGCAACAGCTCCGGGAAGCGATAATGTCCTTTGAAGTTTTTTCACACCTTTAAGATAAAAAATTAAAAAGCTCTGAAGGGTGCTGGATAAATAAAAATTTATAAATTGTCAATCCTTAAAATTAAGCGCATGAAAAAAATATTAGGTTTCTTAGCTGTAATAATACACTTGACAATACATGGTCAGGACTATTTTCCAACAAACTCAAGCGTAAAAACATCAAACACTCCTTTTCAGGCAATAGTTAATGCAACGGTTGTATTATCTCCGGGAAATTCAATTGAAAATGGAACAGTTTTATTTAGAAATGGAAAAATTATCGATGTCGGACAAAACATCTCCATTCCTAAAAACACAGTTGTTCATGATAAAAAAGGCCTGTATGTTTACCCCTCTTTTATTGATGTAACAACCTCTTTTGGAGTAAAAGCTCCCTCAAGAGCATCTTCGTCTGGAAGAAGCGCGTCTTATGAACCCTCTAGGGAGGGCTATTATTGGAATGATCACATTCTTTCAGACTTTAATGCAGCATCGGCTTTTAATTATGATACGAAAACTGCAAAAACACTGAGGGCACATGGATTTGGGGTCGTAAATACCCATAGAAATGACGGCATTCACAGGGGAACAAGCGTTGTGGTTGCTTTAGATGACCAGTCTAACAATTCTTTTAGAGTAATTAACTCAAATGCTGCCGAACAGTTGTCTTTTTCAAAAAGCGCTCAATATAACCAGTCTTATCCAGGATCTGTTATGGGGGCAATGGCACTGATAAGACAGTTTTATTATGACCTAGATTGGTATAAAAAAGGGGGGAGTAATTCTAAAGACCTTGCAATTGAGGCGGCAATAAAAAACTATTCTCTTCCAAAAATATTTTATGCCGGGAATAAACTAAACGTGATGAGGGCTGTGAAAATTTCAAAAGAGCTTGGGCTTAATTTTTCAGTTGTGTCGACAGGCCTTGAGTTTGAAAACATAAGTGAGCTTGCACAGCACAACCCCACTTTAATTGTGCCAGTAAGCTTCCCCAAAGCATTCGATTTAACTGATTTAAACATTGTTGAAAAACTTACGCTTCAACAACTTAGAAGATGGAATCAAGCGCCGTCAAACTTGTCGGTTCTTGAAAAAAACAACATTTCTTTTGCGATTACTCCTCAAGGAACAAAAAACGCTGAAGAATTTATGTCCAACATACAAAAAGCAATAAGCTATGGCTTGAGCGAAAACAAAGCCCTTGAAGCGCTAACCACTCAACCAGCAAAAATTTTAAACATGCAAGGAAAAGTGGGTGAAATTAAAAAAGGAGCATATGCAAATTTTTTAGTAAGTTCTGGACCGCTTTTTAACAGCAACACAATAATATTTGAAAACTGGACTCTTGGGAACCCCAATGTGGTAAGCAATGGGCTCCAAGCCTCAATCGACGGCGATTACACATTTACTCATGATGACTCAGAATACATTTTGTCAATAAAAAACAGCCAAACAAAAGTTAGTTCAACAATAACGAAAGACTCTGTTGGCTTAAAAACAAAAACATCACTGAGCAATGGGTGGTTAAACATCTCAGTTGTAGATCAAAAAGAAGAAGCTTTTGCATTTATTAACGCAAACACTAACGACAAAGCGCTTGGCAACATTTTGTTTAAAGACTTTGACGGAAACAATAATCAAGTTGTTTTATCAAAAAAAGAATCAAAATCAAAAAAGAAGACGAATTCAAAAAAACCATATGACCCTGTGGGTGTAACTTTTCCAAACAAAGCATATGGTTTTAAAACGAAGCCATTACAAAAAACAACTCTATTTAAAAACGCTACTGTATGGACAGGGGAAGACGTTGGAATTTTAGAGAACACAGATGTTTTGGTTGTTAACGGAAAAATACAATCTATTGGAAAAAACTTAGAGCATGATGGCGCTTTGGTTATTGACGCTACCGGAAAGCACTTGACGGCAGGAATTATAGACGAGCATTCGCATATTGCAGCATCTAGCATAAACGAGGGAGGACATAATTCTTCTGCTGAAGTATCAATTCAAGATGTTGTAGACCCAGAAGATATTGATATTTATAGAAACTTAAGCGGAGGAGTGACCACAATTCAAATTCTTCATGGTTCGGCCAACCCTATTGGAGGGCAATCCGCAATTATTAAACTGAAATGGGGTGAAAAAAACCTTCTTTTTGAAGACGCACCAGGCTTTATCAAGTTTGCTCTTGGCGAAAATGTAAAGCAATCAAACTGGGGAAGCTATTCTAGATTTCCTCAAACAAGAATGGGTGTTGAGCAAGTTTTTGTTGATTATTTCCAAAGAGCTAAAGAATATGATTCAGAATGGAAAGACTATAATAACCTTCCTAGACGAGAAAGATCTAGAACAAACCCTCCTAGATATGATGTCGAAATGAAAGTGTTGGCTGAAATATTAAATAAAGAAAGGTTTGTTTCTTGTCACTCATATGTTGCAAGTGAAATCAATATGCTCATGAAAGTTGCAAATAAATTTAATTTTAACATTAACACATTCACACACATACTTGAAGGATATAAAGTAGCTGATGAAATGAGAGAGCATGGTGTTGGTGGCTCAACTTTTTCCGACTGGTGGGCATATAAATACGAAGTTAATGACGCTATTCCATATAATGGTCCTATCATGACAAAAGCAGGTGTTACTGTTGCATATAACTCTGATGACGCAGAAATGTCCAGAAGACTTAACCAAGAAGCGGCAAAAGCGGTGAAGTACGGCGGTCTATCTGAAGAAGAAGCATGGAAATATGTCACTATTAATCCAGCAAAACTTTTAAGGATTGACGACAAGGCAGGAAGCATAAAAGAAGGTAAGCATGCAGATCTAGCTCTTTGGAACAACAATCCGTTATCTGTTTATGCAGTTGCAGAAAAGACGATGATTGAAGGGGTTATTTATTATGACATTGAAGAAACTCAAAACCTTATTAAAGAAAATAAAGAAGAAAAGAATTTGCTATTATCAATGATGATTGAAGCAAAAGAAAAAGGAGAAGAAACAGTTGCTCCAGCTGTTACAGAAAAAAGAATATTAACATGTGAATCACTTGATTAAAATGAAAAAAATTACTTACATATTTGCAGTTTTTTGTTTTGTTATTTCTAACGCACAAAACCAAATACCCGGAAACACACAAAACGAAAGCACTTTATTTAATAATGCCAAAATAGTTACCGTCACCGGGGAAACAATTGAAAATGGATACCTTGGGATTTCAGAAGGTATAATTGATTATGTTGGAGAAATGGCTCCTGAAAAACTTTATACCAACAAAGTCAATTTAAACGGAAAACACATGTATCCTGGATTTATTGCTCTTAACTCAACTCTTGGGCTAGTTGAAGTCGATGCTGTTCGTGCTAGTGATGATGAAAGCGAGATAGGAACATTTAATCCAAATATTAGATCAATAATTGCGTATAATGCTGAGTCAAAAATTATTGAAACAATGAGGTTGAACGGAGTGCTTCTAGCACAGGTTACACCAAGGGGCGGCGTTGTTTCCGGAAGCTCTTCTGTGGTACAACTAGACGCCTGGAATTGGGAAGATGCAGTAATAAGAGCTGATGAAGGAATTCACTTAAACTGGCCTTCAGCATACTCAAGAGGAAGTAGGTGGACACCTGGGCCTAGAAATTTGAGTCCTTCAACCACATACTCTTCAAATGTTGAAAGAATTAAATCAGTTTTCCATAATGCTAAAAATTATTTAAACGACACAAACAAAGAAGATTTAAGATTGAGATCAATGGAAGGATTATTTAACGGCTCTCAAACTCTTTATCTTCATCTAGATAGTAAACACCAGATTCAAGACGCGATCTCTTTTTTTAAATCAGTTGGATTAAAAAAAATAGTTTTGGTTGGAGCAAGAGAATCACATTTAGTAATGGATTTATTAGTGGAGCATAAAATCCCGGTGATAGCCGCTCACCCCCACAGGCTACCCTCTAGCGAAGACGCGGATGTTAAAGAGGCTTTTAATTTAGCCAAAAAATTAGATCAAGCCGGAGTAAGCTTTGGAATTGATGTTAGAGGCCAAATGGAAAGAATGAATACAAGAAACCTCCCTTTTTATGCGGGGAGTTTTGTAGGGCACGGTCTAGATTATAGCTCAGCCCTAAAATCATTAACGATCAATGCGGCAAAAATACTTGGTATTGATGACAGATACGGATCATTAGAAAAAGGAAAGAGCGCTACATTTTTTGTAAGCGAAGGAGATGCGCTTGATATGAGAACGAATATTGTTCATTCTGCATATATAGACGGAAGAGAGCTAGGCTTAGAGACACACCAAACTAGGCTAAGAGACAAGTTTACCGAGAAAGTTGAAAGAGGAAATTAATCGTTAAGCTTAAGGACGGCCATGAATGCTTGTTGAGGAATTTCTACATTTCCAATTTGCCTCATTTTCTTTTTCCCTTTTTTCTGTTTTTCTAAAAGCTTTCTTTTACGAGTGATGTCACCTCCATAACACTTTGCGGTAACATCTTTCCTTACAGCCTTTATGGTTTCTCTTGCTATGATTTTAGCCCCTATTGAAGCTTGGACAGGAATGTCAAATTGTTGTCTAGGGATAAGTTCTTTAAGCTTTTCACATATCTTTTTACCAATTGAGTATGCATTGTCAAAATGAATTAGAGCCGAAAGCGCATCCACAGGATTAGAATTTAATAGAATGTCCATCTTGATTAATTTGGACTGCCTAAAGCCTATTGGCGCATAATCAAAAGAAGCATACCCCTTAGATATAGACTTCAATCTATCATAAAAATCAAAAACAATTTCAGCTAAAGGCATATCAAAAGTGAGCTCAACCCTTTCAGTTGTTAAATATGTTTGATTAGTAATTTGCCCTCTTTTTTCAATACACAAGCTCATAACGTTGCCAACAAAATCAGATTTTGTTATAACAGAAGCTTTGATGTAAGGCTCTTCAACCCTGTCTAAATGAGTAGGTTCGGGGAGATCAGATGGTGTATTAACAATAATTTGTTCGTTAGGATTTTTCTTGGTGAACGCATGGTACGAAACATTAGGAACTGTAGTAATTACAGCCATATCAAACTCTCTCTCCAACCTCTCTTGAATAATTTCCAAGTGAAGCATCCCTAAGAAACCACAACGAAACCCAAAACCAAGAGCTGAAGAAGTTTCAGGAGTAAACACTAAAGAGGCATCATTAAGCTGAAGTTTTTCCATTGATGCTCTTAAATCTTCGTAGTCGTCTGTATCAATAGGATAAATTCCTGCAAACACCATAGGTTTTACATCCTCAAATCCCGAAATAGGATTTTCAATTAAAGATTTAGCATCAACAATTGTGTCCCCCACCTTCACTTCTTTGGCGTTTTTAATCCCGGTAATTAAGTATCCTACATCACCACAAGAAATTTCATTTTTAGGGAGCTGTTTCAAACCCAGCGTTCCTACTTCGTCAGCGTTGTATTTATTCTTAGTTGCAAAAAACTTTATCTCCTGGCCCTTTCTGATTTTTCCAGAAAAAACCCTAAAGTAAATTTCAATTCCTCTAAAAGGGTTGTATACGGAATCAAAAATTAAGGCCTTTAATTCATCATTCGCTTTATTTTCTGGCGCAGGAACTCGTTCTATTATTGCGATAAGTATATCTTGAATTCCCTCACCTGTTTTTCCGGAAGCTTTTATTATATCTTCATGATTACAACCCAATAAATCAACAATATCGTCAGAAACCTCTTCCGGTTTAGCAGAAGGCAAGTCTATTTTATTTAACACAGGGATGATTTCTAGGTCATTTTCCAGAGCTAAATAAAGATTTGAAATGGTTTGAGCTTGTATGCTTTGTGCAGCATCAACAATCAAAAGCGCCCCTTCACATGCAGCAATGGATCTGGAAACTTCATAAGAAAAATCAACATGGCCGGGTGTGTCAATTAAGTTTAAAACATAATTTTTTCCTTCATACTTGTAGTTCATCTGTATAGCATGAGACTTAATCGTAATCCCCCTTTCTCTTTCAAGATCCATGTCGTCTAATAACTGATCTTGTTTTTCCCTGTCGGTCACAGACCCAGTTTCATCTAATAGCCTATCTGCCAAAGTGCTTTTCCCGTGATCAATGTGGGCGATTATACAGAAGTTTCGAATGTTGTCCATTAACTAAACACAAATATAATCCAATTAATCCCTATATCTTATAAATTTTAATAGTTTAAATTTGTCACGAACAAAACAATAAATGGTTAAAATAGGCAACATAGAATTAGGAGAATTTCCCCTGTTGTTAGCTCCAATGGAAGACGTCAGTGACCCCCCTTTTAGAGCTCTTTGTAAAGAGAATGGAGCAGATGTTGTATACACAGAATTTATTTCATGCGAGGGGCTTATTAGAGACGCCGCAAAGAGCATAATAAAACTTGACATTTATGAAAAAGAGAGGCCTGTTGGAATACAAATTTTCGGAGCAAATCTTGACTCTATGCTTCAAGCTGTTGATATAGTTGAAAAAACAAATCCTGATATTATTGACATTAATTTCGGATGTCCTGTTAAAAAAGTTGTTTGTAAAGGAGCTGGTGCGGGGATTTTAAAAGACATTGACAAGATGGAAATGCTAACAAGAGAGCTTGTAAAAAGAACACGCTTGCCTGTTACAGTAAAAACTAGACTTGGTTGGGACGAGAACACAATAAAAATTGTTGAAGCTGCGGAGAGAATTCAGGATGCGGGCGCAAAAGCAATAGCAATTCACGGACGAACAAGAGCTCAGATGTATAAAGGATCCGCAGACTGGACTAAAATAGCTGAAGTTAAAAACAATCAAAGAATGAGAATACCAGTTTTTGGCAATGGAGATGTTAACTCACCTGAAAAAGCAGTTGAAATGAGAGATGATTTTGGCCTTGATGGAGCGATGATTGGAAGAGCAGCTATTGGATATCCATGGTTTTTTAATGAGGTTAAACATTTTTTTAAATACAAAACCTACAAAGAACAACCCTCTATTACTGAGCGAATTGACATGGCTGAACGACATTTAAAAATGTCAATAGACTGGAAAGGCGAAAAGCTAGGGGTTTTAGAGACAAGAAGACATTATTCAAATTATTTTAAAAACATCCCCGACTTTAAGCAGCATAGGTCTCAAATGGCAACCTTAGATTATCCAGAAGATCTATTCGAACTGTTTAAAAATTTAAGAGAAAAGTTTTTTGAAACGGAGGCAATTATAGGCTCCTAGCCGCTAACGAAGACAAGTAAGAAGACAAAACAGCAACTACAAGGCCCACTCCTAAAATAATTATATAATTCGAGGCAGTAATTTCTACAGGGTAAGCAAGATTCATTCCCCCCACTTTAATTAACGCTAAGTTCTTTTGTAAAATTATTAGGACTGTTCCAATTGCGGAACCAATAAATAGTCCAATGCCATTTAAAAGCAATCCGTTTTTAAAAAATATAGACTGAGCATCTTTGTTGTTTAGCCCTAAAAACTTAAGCGTTTTTATATCATTT
>JAYOKR010000004.1:75666-96533 GCA_038119895.1 Flavobacteriaceae bacterium | reverse complement strand
ATCTTTACATTTTTGCCATTTAATTGAGCAGGTTTTTTTATTGGAAGAGTTGACATGATTCTATATGCTTCATCTTCCAAGACTTTATCTGGCCCTACTGTTGTAAAATCAATTAAAAACCCAAATTCATCAATTGAAAATTGAATAAAAACATCACCTTCAATTTGATTCTTTAAGGCTTTTCTTGGATATTTAAAATTTTCACTGATATGTTTGGTAATGCCATTTTCAAAACACTCTTTGGATTCTTTACCCTTAAGTTCCTCACAACCTTCAATTAGAGGAGCAATCGTAACCTCATCAAAACTTGCTTCTCGAGGTATCTCATATTTTATAGATACTTGAAATGTTTTATTTATTGGTATACCATCAACTTTTGCTGGTGTAAATTTTGGAAGAGAGTTAATTATTTCGAGTGCAGAAATTTCAAATAATTGTCTTGCAGCATTTAATGCTTCTCTTTGATTAAAACTAACTCCAACAACGCTTGCTTTAGGTATTACATTTGAAACGTCTCCATTTTCATTGATGTCAAACCTGACTCTTACCACGGCTTGTAAATCTAAATCCCACGCTTGTTTTGGATAAAAAAAGTTGTTGTCAATGTGCTCTTGCATTGTTTCACCAAAGCAGTTAGCCAATTTAGATTCTGGTAACAACTCACAAATCGGAAAAATTGGAAAAACTTCTTTTTTTTCAGCTGATGTTTGGGCATAATTATTGATAAATATTAAAAGAAAAATTATTGATTTGAATTTCATTTTTTAAAGTTAAATATTTATGGCTAGACATTTATCATTTAGATCGGGGAATCCAGCACTAAACAAGAACTCTTTCAAAAATCTTAGACAAGATATATCTGCTGGCGCTATAAGGAGAAATGAGTTAATGACAATTAAAGGTACAGTTGATAAAACTGCATTATCATTAACTTTACTTCTTCTCTCAGGATATTATGTTTATTCTGAACAAATAACTTCCTTAACTTTTATTGGTGCTATCGCAGGTTTTGTTGTAGCTCTTATAACTATTTTTAATAAAAAAGCAGCTCCTATAACTGTCCCTATTTATTCATTATGCCAGGGTTTATTTTTGGGGGGAGTATCTTTAATGTATGGTCAGATGTTTGAAGGGGTTGTTTTTAATGCGATTACCTTAACTGTAACGATTTTATTTTCACTTTTATTGGCATATAGATCTGGAATTATAAAGGCAACTGAAAATTTTAAACTAGGATTATTTGCTGCAATGGGAGGTATTTTTTTGTTTTATATTGTTGCTCTTATAGGCAGCTTTTTTGGATTTCAGTTTTCAATTTTAGATCCTTCAAATAGTTCAATGACTAGTATATTATTTTCACTTTTTATTGTAGTAATTGCTTCACTAAATTTAGTTCTAGATTTTGATTTTATTGAAGAAGCTTCTGAAAATGGAGCTCCAAAATATATGGAATGGTATGGAGCCTTTGGTCTTTTAGTTACGTTAGTTTGGCTATACCTTGAGATTTTAAGACTCCTAGCAAAGATAAATAGTAGAGATTAAAGTATAAGCTCAAACAATTTATTTCTTACATCAACTTTATAAAAACTTCCTTCATCTCTATTTGGATATACTCTATTTGTTAAGAAAACAAGTATTAAATCTTTCTCAGGATCAACCCAAAACAACGTGCCCGTAAATCCAGTATGGCCAAAACTTTTATTTGAAAGTTTTTCATTAGGATAAACTTTATTTTCTGAAACTATCCTCACTTTATCAAACCCCAATCCTCTTTTGTTTAGAGAATCATTGTAAATATGATTTTTTGTAAATAACTCTACGGTATCGCTATTTAACATTAGTTTATCATTGTACATCCCTTTATTTAAAATCATCTCAAGAATAATTGATAAATCTTCAGCATTCGAAAAAAGTCCAGCATTGGCTGAAATACCACCCATAATTGCAGCAGTTTCATCATGAACTGTACCTTGGATAAGCTCTTTTCTAAAATTATTGTCTATTTCTGTTGGTACTATTTTAATAATTTCATATTTATTAAAAGGATTGAATGTTGTTGAAAGCCCCATCGGCAAATAAAACTTTTCATACAAATACTCATCTAAATTATCACCAGTAAGGGTTTTGGTTAATTCAGGGATAAGACAGAAAAATAAACCAGAATATCTATAAGCTCCAACATTACTTAATTCTGTTTTCTTTATTCTTTTTTTAATGATTTTATAATAGTTATTTTTTATATAAAATGATCTAGATAGTTGATTTGAAAACCTTTTGCTTAAATTTTCCTTAACAAATCTTTTTTTCAGTTTTCCATTTTTCTTAACTAAATATTGCTGATGACTTATATAAGGACTCCACCCAGCAGTATGAGTTAACAAATCTTTAATTGTTGTATCTCCATGCTTAGTTTTTTTAAAATCATTTAGATAAAATTTTAGATTCTTATTAACATCAAAATCATAATCATCTTTCATCTTCATTATTGCTAAAGTTCCTGCCAAACTTTTTGTTATTGATGCCAAGTCAAAAAGATGATCATCTTCAACCTTAGTTAAAGAGTCGTAAGTATGAAAGCCATATGATTTTTTGTATGTATAGTCTCCTTTTTTGATATATAACTGAGCGCCAGGAAAAGCGTTTAATTTTATAGATGAGTTAATTAAACTATCAATACTTTTCTCAATTTGAGAGTAGCTACACAGAGAAATAAATAAAACAAAATAAATTCGTAAGATCATATTATAGGTATTTCTAATTCATAGTCCTTAACTTTTCTTTTTTCAATAATTAGTTGATCGCGAAGATTAATAATTATCGATTTATAGTCAGGGTTGTTTATTTCGTTTGTGTTTTCAAAGGGGTCATTTTCTAAATCATAAAATTCCCAGGTAGGTTTTGTTTTTGTCTTATTAACACCGGATTTATTTAACCCATCACCATACACATAAATCAGTTTATATTTTTTTGATCTTATTCCTAGGTGCGCCGGCCTTTTGACATCGTGTTGCCAATATCTGTAATAGATATACTCTTTCTCATTTTTATTTTCATTAAGAATTGCATTTCTAAAACTAGAACCTTGGAAAGATTCTGGCGTTTCTATTCCAGCGTAATCTAAAATTAAAGAAGGAATATCAACATTGGTAACTAAATTATCAATTCTTTTATTCTTTGGAATTTCATTTGGATATGAAATTACAAATGGCATTCTAGCAGATTCTTCATAAAACCACCTTTTATCCATGTAACCATGCTCACCTAGGAAATAACCTTGATCAGAGGTATAAATTATAATAGTGTTTTCAGTTAGATTTTCTTTTTCCAAATAATCTAAAAGTTTTACAATGTTATCATCAATTGAAGCACCACTTCTAATAAAATCTCTAACAAATTTTTGATATGTGATTGATCTTATTTCTTTTTTGTTTTCTGTATTAAGTGTAAATGGCATTCCAGGATAACTATTGATATTTTTATTGGTATCATTAAGCCATCTTTCAGTCAAATTTTCTACAATTTGACCCACATGTTTTCTGCCTGATTTGTTAGAATCAAATTCATATAAAGATTGTGGCTCTGGGAAAACAACATCTTTATTGAGATTATTATGTCTTTCAGGATAGTCAAATGGTTCGTGAGTTGCTTTGAAATGAGTCATCATGAAAAAAGGCCTTTCTCTATCAATTTTGCTTAGCCATTCAATTGAACTATCTCCAATTATATCTGCTGAAAACCCTATTTCTTTTTTTCCGCCAGAGTAGCCATCTTCCCAATTTTCAACAGTCTTGAAATATGGGTCATGATACAATCCTTGACCAGGCAATACCTTATAATAATCAAATCCAGATGGTTCTTTTTTTAAGTGCCATTTTCCAATTATTGAGGTTTGATAACCGTGGTCTCTCAATATTTTAGCAATATTTAAAGAATCAGGGGATAGAGCATCTGGTAAATTATAAACTCCATTAATATGACTGTATTTACCTGTCAAAATTGTAGCTCTACTTGGGACACAAATTGAATTTGTGCAAAATAAATTATTTAATACTGTTCCGGTATTTGCTAATCTTTTTATTCCATCATTTTTAACATAGTCGCTTAATATACCACCATATATACCCCATGCCTGAGATGTATGATCGTCGGACATAATAAAAACAATATTTGGTTTTTGATTATTCTGATTGTTACAGCTCAAAAGAATTATAAAAATGAATAATGCAATTTTTTTCACTTATTCTAAGGTAAATAAAATTGGATAATTTAATATCAATCAAGTCTCAAATTCAAAAACCTATCATTTCTAATAAATCAGTTGGAGCCTCTAAATTAAAACTAAAGAATATTTGATCAAAAATAAATATATTAGTGGGGTATTCGTTAATAATATATGTGCATCATCCACGGTCTTAATTGGAAATTCACAAGAGTTATTTATGCTAAAATTATATTAATATGAAAAAACTACTATTCTTTTTTACTTTAATGCTTGTTTCTTGTAATAATGATGAAGAAACAAGAATTTTTACTGTTTCTACTTTTGCAAATCCACCTGAGGGGGGGATTGTTACTCTTGAAAGTAATCAAGGACCAACAACAGGTGAATATAAATGGGGAGAAATAGCAAATCTTATTGCAAAACCTGCTGATGGCTATTCTTTTAAATCTTTTTCTGGAAATACTTACATAGGTGATATTATTGTAACAACGGGTAATGGAGCAGATAAAATACACCCGCTAAAAACATCTATAGAAATGAGATGCCGTGATATCACATTGTGTGAATATGATATTGTTATAAATGGAAATTTTGTTAAGAAAGATTAGTTAAATTTTAAAAATGAAAAAACTACTATTATCAGTATACGTTTTAATGTTGATGTCTTGCTCTGGTGAAAAAAATGAAAGTCCACCTAATATCGTTTTTATTTTAGCTGATGACTTGGGATATGCTGATTTATCCTCATATGGATCAAGTTTCATCAACACGCCAAATCTTGATCAAATGGCCGAAGATGGAGTAAAATTAACATCATATTATTCTGCTCAGGCTGTATGCTCCGCATCTCGAGCTGCAATTTTAACAGGATCATATCCGAACAGAATTGGAATCCATGGAGCATTTGGGCCTAAATCAAAAAAAGGAATTAATCCTTTAGAACTTACAATTCCAGAAATGCTCTCATATAAGGGATACAAAACAGGAATTTTTGGAAAATGGCATTTGGGTAGTAAAGAAGACTTTTTACCTACAAGACATGGATTTGATGAGTTTTATGGAATCTTATATTCAAATGATATGTGGAGATTTCACCCAGAATATCCGAATTCATATCCAGAGGCTTTAATGTTATATCAAAATGAAACACCTGTTCAAGAATTGATTGACCAATCTGATTTAACAAAAAATATAACAGATGAGAGTATAAAGTTTATTGAGGAAAACAAAAATAATCCTTTTTTCTTGTACATACCTCATCCTCAACCTCATGTTCCTTTATTTGCTTCTACAGACTTTAACGGTAAAACAGGGAAAGGATTATATGCTGATGTAATTACTGAAATAGACCATTCTTTAGGAAGAATAATAGAGGCTTTGGAAAAAAATAATCTAACTGAAAATACCATTGTAGTATTTACATCTGATAATGGTCCTTGGTTATCTTATGGTAACCATGCTGGATCTAGTGGAATATTCAGAGAGGGCAAAGGCACGGCCTGGGAAGGTGGGCAAAGAGTTCCATGTATAGTTAAGTACCCTAAGAAATTAAAACATAAAATTATTGACGAACCTGTGATGGGAATAGATTGGCTACCTACATTTTCTGCAATTACGGGTTCTCCAATGTCTAGTAATAAAATTGATGGTAAGAATTTATGGCCTTTATTAACTCAACAAGTCGATAAAACTCCACATGAGAAGTTATTGTTTTATTATAGAACAAATGAATTGCATGCAGTTAGATCTGGAGATTGGAAGTTATATTTTCCAAGAACATACAGGTCGCTAAATGGAAGAAATGGTGGAATAAATGGAGTTCCTGTAAAATATGATATTAATTCAATAAAGGAATTAGAGTTATTTAATTTAATTGATGATCCAGAAGAAAAAAATAATGTTATAAATGAATATCCAGAAATTCTTAAGAAACTTCAGGATTTTGCAAATGAAGCTCGATTAGATCTAGGAGATAAATTATCCAATATTGAAGGTATTGGTTTAAGAAAAGTAGGAGAAGTTGATTAAATGAAAAGAAGGAATTTTATAAAAAAAGGTGTTGTTGGATCAGTAGCTGTAGGAAGTTTAGGTAATAATATTTTAGCTATGAAAAATTCAAAATCTGGTCCAAGAATTATTTCAACTTGGAAACATGGTGTTCCTGCAAATAAGATTGCATGGGAACTTTTAAAAAAAGGTGAAGGAGGATTAACGGCTGTTGAATATGGCGTAAGAGATTCAGAGGATAATCCTGATGAAAGATCTGTTGGCTATGGAGGGCTACCTGACAGAGAAGGTAAAGTCACTTTGGATGCCTGTATAATGGATAAGAATAATGATTGTGGAGCTGTAAGTTTTTTACAAAATATTAAAAATCCAATTTCTGTTGCTAGGATGGTTATGGAAAAAACACCCCACGTTATGCTTTCTGGAAAAGGAGCTTATGACTTTGCTATAAAGAATGGTTTTAAAAGCACGAATCTTCTAACTGAAAAATCCAAAAAAGACTGGGAAAATTGGTTAAAAAAATCTGAGTATAAACCAATAATTAATATTGAAAATCATGATACGATTAGTATGCTACTAATAGATGAGGAAAACAATCTGTTTGGCGCTTGTACAACAAGTGGTGCAGCATGGAAAATGCATGGTAGAGTCGGAGACTCACCTATCATCGGAGCAGGCTTATTCCTTGATAATGAAGTCGGCGCTGCTGCATCAACAGGTTTAGGTGAAGCAGTTATTAGAACTGCTGGTAGTGCTATGGTAGTTGAGTGCATGAGAAATGGTATGACTCCGTTAGATGCATGTAAAGAAGTCGTTGAGAGAATTAATAATCTTCATAGAAATAGACCGGAATGGGAATATTTACAAGTTGGTTTTATTGCATTAAGCAAATCTGGAGATTATGCAGGATATAGTTTAAAAAAAGGATTTAATTATGCATTAACAGATAAAGAAAATGATTCTATATTATTTGATGCAGATTATAAAGTTTAAAATTGGAGGAATTATTTAAATATTTAGGTAATTACCACGTACTCTTGCTACACTTGCCCATTGGGGGATTTATATTTACTTTTTTATTATATCTGCTTCAGAATTTTTTAAAAGAGAATTACTCTGCACCGATTAATTTTGGTCTTATCTTTTCATTCGGAAGTGCTATAATAACATCTATTTTAGGTTACATTCTACATTTAGACGGAGGATATAATGAAGCTCTAGTTGATAGACATATGTGGCTAGCAATAATTTCAACTCTCTTAATTGGAATTACGCTTTATTTACATAAAAACAATTTTTCAAAGAAAATTATACTGTCCTCTTTTTTAACTTCTCAAATTTTAATTTCAGTAACGAGTCATTTTGGAGGTTCAATGACTCATGGGGTTGAATACTTAAAAATTCCTGAGTTTGAAAATAAAACAGCTTTGGTTAGTTATGATAGTATACACGTTTTTAATCAGGTGATTAAGCCAATTTTTGATTCTAAATGTGTTAAGTGTCATAATAAAAATAAGAGTAAAGGCGACTTGATGTTAACCTCTATTGACCAAATTATGAAAGGAGGTGAATATGGAAAAATAATTGAGGTTAGTAATTCAGATAAAAGTAGGCTGTATACTTATTTGAATCTTCCCTTAGATGATGAGCATCACATGCCCCCTGATGGTAATGCACAGCCAACTGAAAATGAAATAGAACTTATCAAATTATGGATTGACAATGGAGCTGATTTTGAAAACTATTTTCAAATTGGAGAGGATGATTATTCAAAGGAAATACTTGGTTTTCTTCCAAAACAAATTGCGGATGTAGACCCTCCAAAAAGATCACATTTAGAAAAGTTAATTGAAAATGACTTTAGAATTGAAAGAATAAGCTCTGAAAATAATTTTATTGATATAAAGTTTCAAGGAAAAACTTTTAACCAAAGTTATTTGAATTTGCTTTCAAAAGTTGGCGAAAATATTAAAAGACTTGATCTGTCTTTTGTTGATTTAAGCTCTGTTAATTTGTCTAAACTTGATGAATTAGAAAATCTAACTTATTTGAATTTAAATAATACAAGTTTAAGGTCTGAAGATCTTGAAAAATTAGATCTTGATATTCAAACATTAATTCTAAGTAATAATGATTTTGATGTTAGTATTTTTGAAAAATTTATTTCAAATCCAATTAATGAAAGAGTTTTTGCATATAATACAATAGCTGACCCTGATTTGACTAAAGAAATTTCAGCCAATTCTAATAATAAGATTTTCTTTGGGATTTCACTTGATGATTTTGCATCAAACGTTCCACTCAAAATTCCCTTTGTAAATCCTGAGTTTCAAACGCTTTTTTCAAATTCAATTGATGTAGAAATTGTTGCTGATATTACAAATCCCGAATATAGATATACTATTGATGGCGAAGAGCCTGATTCTTTATCTGCCCTGTACAATGGCCTAATTACTTTAAACAAAAATACAGTACTTAAGGTTAAGGCATTTAAAGATGGCTCCCGACCAAGCGTTGTTAAAGAAATCAATTACAGAAAGATTGCTGCAAGTATTGAGGATTTTAAATTAATTAGTAAAACTGTTGAGCCTTATGCCGCTGAAAATATTTTAACAGATAACATTGTTGGATCAATAGACTTTAGAGATGGCAGATGGAACGGATTTTTACAATCCGATACACGATCTGGAGACATGTTGGCTGAATTTTCAATTCCTGAAGGAGTTAAAGAAATTGGAATTTCTTGCTTATCAGCTTATGGGGCTTATATATTATTTCCTGTAAAAATTGAACTTTATGACATAAGTTCAGGCAATGATGAGCTTGTATATTCAAAAAATGTATACTCAAAAAACTTTGATGAAGAAAACGGCCCATTAAATACATACAGAGTCCCCGTCAATGAAAAACTTAAAAAGGTTCGACTAAAAGTCGTTTCAAATAAAGAACTTCCAAAAGGACATCCAGCAGAAGGAGAACCTGCATGGTTATTTATAGATGAAATTATGTTTTTTTAATGTCCAATTATTAAAAAACTGAGATAAACTTAAAAATTGGTATAAAGATTGATTCAATTATTGTGTGAAAAAAATATTTTTTTTAATTCTTTTATCAATTTCTTGTTCATCGATATCCGAAGATGATTATTATACAGATGAAACTTCGACCTACAAGAATGTGAATTATGTTACTATAACAAATGAAAATACTAACGGTGGAAGTCAATTTGTTTATATCCTCTCTGGTTTTTCTGAATCTAATGTCCAAATATGTTACTGTGATTCTTCATGCTCAAAAGAACTGATAGTTGTTTCAACTTTACAGTTTGATCAAGAAACTCTTAATTTTAGATTCAAAATTAACCCATATGATGATTACACCACTAAGTCTACTATTGATTGGTGTACAAAGTATGATTAACCTTGATTTATACTCCGATTTCTTAATAAAAATGATTCTTCGTTAAAGAAAAAAAATTGCTGATTTACAATTAAATAGCTCACTCTTGTGTCAAAATCATAAATTTCTTGTCTAAATTTTAACATTTTATTAAGAAAATTTTCTAAATTGTGCTCTTAATAACTATTAATTTTTAATACAATAACTAAAATTAAACACTTATGAAAACAAAATTCACGAGGATTTGTACAAGTTTTGTGTTGTTTTTTGCGTTGACATTGTCTGCGTATGCTCAACAGATTTCTGGTACAGTCACAGACGAGAATGGTGTGCCTCTTCCAGGTGCAACTGTTTTAGTCCAGGGAACTTCGAACGGAGTTTCAACGGATTTTGATGGTAATTATTCAATTAGTGCTTCACAAGGGGATACTCTTGTCTTTAGCTTTGTTGGATATTCATCTCAATCTGTAGTAGTTGGTTCATCAACTACAGTTAATGTCTCTCTTGAGCCTGATAATGCACTTGACGAAGTTGTCGTCACTGCACTAGGGGTTCAAAGAAATATCAAAGCTTTAGGTTATTCTGTAACTGAAGTCGATGGTGAGGAGATTAGTGCAAACCCTTCAACCAACGCAATTAATGCTTTACAAGGTAAAGTTGCTGGTGTAAATATTACTGGTAGTGCGATGGGAGCAAAAGGTTCATCTAGGGTTGTTATTAGAGGAGCAAGTTCCTTGAATGGTGATAACCAACCGCTTTATGTTGTTGATGGTATTACAATTAATAATAACAACTTAGGTGCTGCTGGTGTATGGGGTGGTACTGACTTTGGAGATGGTATCTCAAGCATCAACCCAGACGAAGTTCAGTCAATTTCTGTACTTAAAGGTGGTGCTGCTGCTGCTCTTTACGGATCGAGAGCATCTAATGGTGTAATCATTATTACAACTAAAAATGGTTTAGGATCTGAAGGATTAGGTATCGAATTTAATTCTACAGCTCAGTTTGATGTTCTTAACAATGATCTTTGGGATGCTCAAACTACTTATGGATTTGGATACGATGCTGTTGTGTCATCAAACCAAGAGGACGCGTTAAGCGAGGTATACAGTGCATGGGGACCAAAAATGAACGGACAATTGGTTCCTCATTTTGATGGTATTAGTAGACCATATGTTTACACTGGTGATAACCAGGATAAATTCTACAGAACAGGTACTACTTTTAGTAATACCATTTCTTTCTCAACTGGTGATGAAAATGGTAATACTAGATTCTCATTTACTAACTTAGATAATGATGATATCTCACCAAATTCTACGCTTGATAGAAATTCTTTAGGTTTAAATACAACCCAAACAATCGGAGACAATATTAGAGTAGATACAAATATTAAATATATCATTGAAACACAAGGTGGTAACCCAAGATTATCAGATGCTCCTTCAAATGCAAACTATTCTTTAAAATTATACGCACCAGGTGTAGACGTAAATACAATGAAAGGTCCTAATGGAGATGGTACTAATGAGGACGGTACTGAGTATAGAACTACTAATGGTATCTATTCTCAAAACCCATGGTTTGCTGCATATAATTTTGTTAATGATTCTGAAAAAGAAAGATTAATTGGTTCTGTAAATGCTAAATGGGATCTTACAGACTTTTTATATGTAAGAGGTAGAGTTGGTACAGATAGATATGATTACCATAGAACAGTTTCAACTCCATTTGGAACAGCTTATCAGCCACTCGGATCTATTGGTGAATATAAATTAGCATTTAAACAATTTGATGCTGATGTGTTCCTTGGAACAGATGCTTTAGAGTTAGCAAGTGGTATAAATTTAAATGCTTTTGTTGGTATTGGATCTAACTACATTGAGTCTGAATCTGTTTCAGCTAATGGTAGTAACTTTATCGTTCCAGGTTTAGTTTCTTTTGGAAATACTGTTAACAAGTCAGCTGGATATGGTTACAGTGAAAAGAAAATTAATTCTGCATATGGATCTGCTGAAATTGGATATAATGACTGGGCATATCTTACAGTTACTGCAAGAAATGACTGGTTCTCAACTTTATCTTTAGCAGGTAAAGAAGCTCCAAACAATGACTTATATACTTCTGCTTCTTTGTCAGCTGTATTATCTGATGTTTTAGATTTAGGTTCTATCTCATTTTTAAAACTTAGAGCTGGTTATTCTCAAGTTGCTGGTGGTGCTGATAGCCCATACAGACTTAACTTAACTTATGGTATTGTTGGTCAAGGACACTTAGGTTCTCCTCTAGGTCAAATTAATGGAGGACAAATTCCAAATACTGAAATTACTCCTTTTGAGAAGAATGAAACAGAATTTGGTTTTGACATTAGAATGTTAGATAATAAAGTTAGTTTAGATGCGACTTTTTATCAAAATGAAACTGTGGGTGACATCGTTGGTGTAAGTGCTTCTGCAACATCTGGTTATTCTAGTGCATTAGCTAACCTTGGTGAGATTTCAAATCAAGGAATTGAATTACTTTTAAAAGTTAAGCCTGTTGTTACAGATGATTTTGCAATGGAAGTATCTTTTAACTATACAAACAATGAAAGTGAAGTTGTAGCAACTAATGATACTGGTGGAAATATTTCATTAGATGAGCCAAGATCCAGAAATATGAATGTTACTCATATTGTAGGAGAAAATTATGGTGCTTTATTTGGTACATCTTTCGTAAGAGACTCTAATGGAGCAATCGTTCACGAGATTGTTAATGGAATTCCAATTCCAAAAATTAACAATTCAAGAAAGATTCTTGGATTTGGTGTTGCTCCTCAACAATTAGGTATCGGAGCTTCTTTCAGATATAAAGATTTTAATGCTAGTTTCCTAATTGAAGGGAAATCAGGAGGTCAAATGTACTCTGGTACAAATGCTTCTATGATTGGTTCAGGTCTTCATAAAATGACTATCCCAGCGGGTGGTAGAGAAGCAGGTTTTGTGCCTGATGGAGTTTTAGAAGATGGAACAAGAATCACGCAATCATTATCTCAAGTTGAGCAACAAGCATACTGGGGAAGATATAATGATCCTGCAGAAGCTGGTATTTATGACTCAGACTATATGAGATTGAGACAATTAAGTGTTGGGTATACATTCCCTTCTTCAATGTTAGAAGGTACTTTTATCCAATCTGCGAGTGTTTCATTGATAGGTAAGAATTTATTCTTCCTTTCTAACAGTGTTGATAACATTGATCCCGAATCTGCTTATAATGCTGGTAATTCTGCTGGTTTAGAGTGGTTTGGTCTTGCTGTACCAAGAACTGTTGGTGTTAACCTTAATCTTAAATTTTAATAAAAGATGAAAAAGATTTTAATTACATTTTTAGCGTTTGCATTTACTCTTACTTCTTGTGAGTTTGACAAGGGGTTCGAGGAGATGAATGTAAACCCTAACGCTGCTGCTCAAATTGGTGTTGGAGAAAAGTTTGCAAAAACTATTCTTGACACTAGTGGTGGTAGATACGAAAACTGGAGAAATAGCCTTATATATAACTCTACTTTAATCCAACATTTTTCTACTTTGGCTTCTTATTGGTCGGGTGATAAATATTTTAGAGTAGATTCTTATGCTACTTCTCTTTGGGACAGATATTATCCTTCTGCTGTAAAAGGTATTGAAGACATTATTGATCAGCTTAATAGTGAGGGTAATTCTGGAACAGAAATGGGTATGGCAAGAATTCTAAGGGTATTTATTTATCATAGAATTACTGATACTCATGGTGATATTCCTTATTCAGAAGCTGGAAAAGGATATATTGATGGTACTTTAAAACCAAAATATGATGCTCAGCAAGATATCTACATGGATATGTTAAAAGAGCTTGAAGGGGCAGTTGCTCAAATAGGTGGAAACTCTAGCCTTGGAAATTCTGATGGTATATTTCAGGGTAATGCAACAAAATGGAAAGCTTGGGGTAACTCAATGATGCTAAGATTAGCAATGAGAATGACTAAAGCTGATCCTGCTTCTGCTCAAGCTTGGGCTGTCAAAGCTATCAATGGAGGAACTATGACTTCAAACGATCACATTGCTATGATCGCTCACACAGATGGACCTGAAGGTATCAACAGAAATGGTCATGGTGAAGTATTTTTAGTTGATAGAAATGCAAGAATTAGTGAGACCTTCATGAATCATTTAGATGGTGATCCTAGAAAAACTGTTCTTGCTCAAAGAAGATCTGACGGTAGTCAAGCTGAAGCGGATCTTATCGGTATGCCAAATGGTAGAACATCTTCAGGTTTCACTGGTGTAGATGGTGTTGATTATCCTGGGATTCCTGATTCAACTATTTACGCAGAGCCTGCTGTAGCATTACAAGGAATGGATGTTCCTATGGTATTTCAAACCTATGCTGAAGTTGAATTCTTAAAAGGTGAGGCTGTAGTTAGAGGTTGGGTTTCTGGAGATGCTAAAGCTCATTATGATGCTGGTGTTACAGCTGCAATGACAATGTTAGCTACTATCTATCCTAAAACTACTCCAATTACTCAAGCTCAAATTGATGCATTTTTAGCTGGACCTGGTGCTTATGATAGTACTAAAGGTTGGGAAATGTTGATGAATGAGTACTGGAAAGCTACTTTACTTAACGAGTATGAAGCTTATGCTAACTGGAGAAGAACAGGATATCCTACATTACTTCCAACTAAACATCCAAATAATGTTTCTAATGGACAAATTATGAGAAGAATGATTTATCCTGGTGGTGAAGCATCTACAAACGCTGAAAGCTATGCAGCTGCTGTTGCAAGACAAGGCGAAGATACTTGGATGACTAGAATGTGGTGGGATAAGTAATAATTTAGTTTATTATAATTATATTTAAGGGAGGATTTTTATCCTCCCTTTTTTTTTGAAATATGAGAAAACTGACAACTACTTTCTTATTGTTTTTTACTTTTTTCTCCTTTTCTCAAGAACCTTTATTTGAACTTTTAAGTTCAAAAACTACCCATGTTGACTTTATAAACAAACTGACTGAGACTAAAGAAAATAATATTATTACATATGAGTATTTTTTCAATGGTGGAGGGGTTGCAGCTGGTGATTTTAATAATGATGGATTAATAGATTTGTATTTCACTTCAAATCAAGAATCTGATAAAATTTATTTAAATAGAGGAAACTTAAAATTTGATGATATAACTCCGGATTCAGGTATTTCAATGAAAGGAGGATGGAAAACTGGAGTTACATTAGCTGATGTAAATGATGATGGATGGTTAGATATTTATGTTTCTTATTCAGGAAATTTTTCAAGAAATCAGAGAAGAAATAAACTATATATTAATCAAAGAAATCTAACCTTTAAAGAGTCTGCTTCTAAGTATGGTATTGATGATTCAGGAAATACAACCCAATCAGTTTTTTTTGATTACGACAAAGATGGTGATTTAGATTTATATGTCTTAAATCATAACACAAAAGTCATGAGAAATTTTGATGCGCAGTATGCAAAAAAATTAATTGATGAAGATGCTGGAGATAGACTTTATGAAAATTTAGGAAATGGAAAATTTACTGATGTTACATTGCTTTCAGGAATATCATCAAATCCTATAGGATATGGTTTAGGAATTGTAGTTTCTGATTTTAATAATGATAATTGGGATGACATCTATATAAGTAATGATTACGTTGAGGAAGATTATCTATATATAAATAATCAAGATGGCACTTTTTCAAATCAATTAAAGTCTCAACTTAAGCATATATCTAATTTTTCAATGGGGGTCGATGCTGGTGATATAAATAATGATGGTTTGTCAGATATTATAACTCTAGATATGTTACCAGAGGATAATAAAAGACAAAAATTAATTTATGCTCCAGATAATTTTGAATTATATAACAACATGGTTTCAAATGGTTTTCACCATCAATCAATGAGAAATATGCTTCAACTTAATAATGGGAACGATAGCTTTAGCGAAATAGGACAGTTGGCAGGAATTTCTAGTACTGATTGGAGTTGGGCAGCTATAATTGCAGATTATAATAATGACGGATATCAAGATTTGTATGTGTCAAATGGATATTACAGGGATATGATCAACAGAGATTTTATGAAATTTTATGTTGATGAAAGAATGAAGTATTTAGATGGTGATAGTGATGAAAATATGTTTACAATTTTACTAGAAGTAGAGTCTACACCACTACAAAACTATTTCTTTTTGAATAATAAAAATTTAACATTTCAAAACAGAACTATTGCTGAAGGTTTTGAAGGTGCTGATTTCTCTCATGGCGCAATCTATGCTGATTTAGATAATGATGGAGATTTAGAAATTATAGTCAATTGCATGAATCAAGAAGCTAAAATTTTTAAAAATAATTCCAATCAAAATAAGTCAAATAACTTTTTGACTTTTGATTTATCTCAGGAAAAAAACAAGAATTCAATTGGGTCAAAAATTTTAATTTATTCAGAAAATGAAATTTTAAGAAGAGAAATATATTCATCAAGAGGATTTCAATCTTCTTATGTTGGACCTATACATTTTGGATTAGGTGAAAGAGTGATAGATTCAGTCAAAATTATATGGCCAGATCAAACTTACCAAAATATAGATGCTAGTAATAGATTAAATTCTAATATTAAGATTGAAAAAAAATCTGATAAGAAATTTAAATACAAAGAAAAGTCTAAAATTTTCAATGTTAGATATAACAAACTCAATTATAAACATAATGAGTTGTTAGTAAATGATTTTAAAGTTCAACCACTATTACCTTATATGATTTCATATCATGGGCCCAAAATAAAAATGGTTGATTACAATAATGATGGTTTAGATGATCTTTTTGTAGGGGGGCCTGAGGGTAATGCTCCAGTTTTATTTAAACAAAATCAAGGAGGAGTTTTTATTAAAACTGATCAGCCTGATTTTGATAGTACTTCACAATTTGAAGATACAAATGCTTCATTCTTTGATGCAGATAATGATGGAGATTTAGATTTATATATCGTTTCTGGTGGATATGCAGAAAAAGATAGTGGTTTGCCTTTGCATGATAGATTATATCTTAATGAAGATGGTATGTATAAATTATCAAAAAATTTGGTTTATGATAATTTGATAGGATCTGTTGTTGTTCCATGGGACTATGATTCAGATGGCGATTTAGATTTATTTGTTGGGACCAGAGTAAAGCAGGCAGACTTTCCAATTTCAGATCCATCTTTGATATTAAATAACAATGGAAAAGGTGAATTCAAATCAATTTACTTTAATATTCTTAATGAAATGGGCCTAGTTACAGATGCAAAAGCTAGAGATTTGGACGGGGATGGAATTGATGAATTAATTGTAGTTGGGGATTGGAATTATCCTAGAATATATAAATCATCAAATTCAGAAATTTATGAAGCCACCTCTTCATTCTTTGTAGAAAACTTAAATGGATGGTGGAATACTATAGAAGTTGATGATTTAGATAATGATGGTGATTTTGATTTAGTAATAGGAAATTGGGGAACTAATAACCTATTTAAACCATCTAATAATGAACCAATGGAACTATATTATGATGACTTTGATAATAACGGATACATAGACCCAATATGGTGTTATTATATTCAAGGGAAGTCATATCCTAATGTATTGAGAGAAGAATTGACTGACCAAATAGTCAGTTTAAGAAAAAAATTTGTTAGCTATGAAGAATATTCTGAAGCTTCTATTGAGAATATTTTTTCTAAAGAACAAATTTCTAATTCACCTAAACGAATTACTAACTTTCTTGAAACAGTTTGGTTTGAAAATATTGATGGTACATTCAAACTAAAAAGATTTCCAGTTGAAGCTAATTTTTCATCTGTTAACTCAATTCTTATTGATGATTTTGATAATGATGGAATTAAAGATATTTTAATGGGAGGTAATTCAGATTTTAATCGTGTAAGAATTGGTAAATGTGATTCATCTTTTGGGATTTTTTTAAAAGGAAATGGAAATGGTGAGTTTGATTTTATTGAAAATAGATACTCAAATATATTTTTTGAAGGATCTGTTCGTTCTCTAAATTCTTACATATCAAATGGTAAAAAAAGAATTGTTATTGGGCTAAATAATACATATCCATTGATATTAACTTTAGAAGATGCAGATTAGAACTATTATTTTTTTATGTTTTTTTAGTTTTTCTTTTGGTCAGACCACAAAAGAATTTGTCTCTGAGCTAAAAAAAATTACTGATGTAATGGTATATGATGTTACTTCACCGGTAGCTGCTGCTAGATACTATTCGTATATAAACTTAACATCTTATGAAATTTTAGCTTCTAATTCATCAAAACATAAAAGTTTTTCAAATTTTTCAAATTTTCAAATCCAAGCTAATACTTCGATAAAACAACTAAGTAAATTCGCATACTTATATGGAATGCTTTATACTGGATCAAAAATTTTACCCTCAGGTGATAAACTTAATGATGCAAGAAATATTTATAAAAGTAAATTAACCAAAGAAGAAATTTTGTTTGCAGAAGAAATTGGAAATCAAATCTTAGAGTATGCTCAAAATGACGGATTCTTTCAACTAAATAATTTGAAAAGATACACTCCTAAACGAGGAGATGGTTTTTGGCAACCTACTCCACCTGCCTTTATGAGTGCGATAGAGCCAAATTGGAATACAATGAAGACTTTCTTTATTAACTCTTCGAATCAATTTTTAACTAATAAACCTGTTGCTTATAATCTTGAGAAAGATTCACAATTTTATGAATTAACTATGGAAGTTAAAAATGTAGTTGAAGAAAACAGTAAAGAAAAAAATGAAATTGCTGCTTTTTGGGATTGCAATCCATATGCAATTTCACAAATTGGGCATATTGAATTTGGTTTGAAACAATTATCACCTGGTGCCCACTGGATAGGTATTACTGGAATCGCAGCAATAAAAGAAAAATTAACAATAGAAAAAACAATTTTAATTCATACTCTATTATCTACAACACTACATGATTCTTTTGTTGCATGTTGGGATGAAAAGTATAGATCTAACAGAATAAGACCAGAAACAGTCATTAATAAATATTTTGATCCATCATGGAAGCCACTTTTACAAACTCCACCTTTTCCTGAGTTTGTTTCGGGACATAGTGTAATTTCTACTGCTGCTGGGGAAATTCTTACACAATTTTTTGGAGAGAAATTTAGATTTAAAGATCGAACTCAAATTGAATTTAATTTAAAGACTCGAAAGTATAAGTCATTTAGAGAAGCAGCAGAGGAAGCCTGTATTTCTAGACTATATGGTGGAATTCACTTTATGGATGCAATTACTGATGGAGCTTGGCAGGGAAAAGAGCTAGCAAATTTTGTTATAAATAAAGCTCATGATTTTATAGATTTTAATTAAATAATGAATATTTTTCGATAATGAATAGAATTTTTTTATTTATAGTTTTCTTTATCTCCTTTGGTTTGTCTTCTCAAAATGACCATATCAAAACGGACATCAAACTTGTTGTTGGTATTGTAGTTGATCAAATGAAATATGAGTATATACCAAGATATTGGGATAAATATTCTGAAGGAGGATTTAAACGATTGGTTAATGGGGGCTTTTTAGCAAAAAATGCTCATTATTCCTACTATCAAACATCTACTGCCCCAGGTCATGCTACAATTGTTACAGGAACTTCTCCTAACTTTCATAGGATTGTTGGAAATTCTTGGTATGATAGAAAATTAGATAAAAATATTTATTGTGTTGATGATGACAGATTTAATCCGCTTGGAACTAAATCAAATATTGGGAAAAAATCACCTAAAAATTTACAATCAACAACCATTTCAGATGAGAATAGGATTTTTACAAATTTTAAAGGAAAAACTATCAGTGTTTCTTTTAAGGATAGAAGTGCAGTTTTATCTGGAGGTCATACTGCTAACGGTGTTTATTGGTTTCATTCATCTAATGAAGGAGTATTTGTAAGTAGTTCTTATTATTTTAATAAATTACCTGATTGGGTAGAAAAATTTAATAGTTCTAGGAAAGTTGATGAATACATAAAAACTTGGGATACTCTTTATGAAATAAAATCTTATACTGAGAGTGGGTCTGACTTAAATAATTATGAAGGAAAATTTTTAGGTCAAAATGCTAGATTCCCTTATGATTTAAAAACACTTTCAAAAAAAGAAAATGGTGATACTGATTATGAAGCTATAACTACAAGTCCACACGGAAATACTTTTTTAAAAGATTTTGCTCTAGAAGCTTTAAAAAATGAGAATTTAGGAGAGGATAACCATATTGATTTCTTACACGTTAATTTTTCTTCACCTGATCACATAGGTCATAAATTTGGAGTTAATTCAAAAGAAGTTCAAGATACTTATTTGAGATTGGATTTAGATTTAAAAGATTTTCTAGAGAATCTTGACAAAAAAGTAGGAAAAGGAAAATACTTAATTTATTTAACGGCAGATCATGGAGCCACGCATGTCCCTAAATTTTTAATTGATAATAAAATACCATTAAAAGAATTAGATTTAAGAGACTCTTTGCGTGAAAAAGATTGGTCAAAATTGATTAAGGCATACTCTAATAATTATGTTTTTTTAGATAAAGAATTGATTGATAATATGGAAATTGATTATGAAGATGCTAAAGAATTAGTAAAAAATGGATTAAAAGAAATAGATGGAGTTTATGAAGTTTATGATATAAATGACGATGATTTTATGTTTAGTGATGGTTATTATCAAGGCTTAATTAAGAATAATAGTCATCCTGACTTAATTGGAGATTTGGTTGTTTTTTTAAATCCAATGTATACTACAAGGTATAATTCTTTGGGATCTTCACATGGTACCCCTGTATTTTATGATACACATGTGCCAATAATATTTTATGGAGCTGGAATTAAAACTGGATATTCTAATGATATTCTTAATGTTAAAGATATTACACCTACAATTGCTAGTATAATAGGTATTGGTGCTCCTGTTTCAACAACTGGAAAAGTAATTAGTGATGCGATTAAATAGTATTATTTTATTTTTAACAATCCTTCTGTTCTCATGTGATGATTCATCTGAATTTGATGTCGTTATTGTTGGAGGTGGAGCTGGCGGAACTTCTGCTGCAATACAGTCTGCTCGAAATGGAGCTAAAACTCTTCTAATTGAAGAAACAGATTGGTTAGGAGGCATGCTAACTTCAGCTGG
>JAYOKR010000004.1:7608-75566 GCA_038119895.1 Flavobacteriaceae bacterium | reverse complement strand
CCGATGCTTGATGATGATTATGATGTAGGAATGGATAGTAATGAAATGTACGATGAAAATATCGCTCCTGACATAAAAAATGATATAATTCAAGATTTAACTTTTGTTATGATTTTAAAGAATTATAATAAAAAAGTAAAAATTGATAAACCTGAAGGGTATGATGCTTCAGATTTTTACTGTTCAACTTCTCACAAAGATTGTCCTGAATCAGATAAAGCACTTTGGTCGCCTCAGCAAATGATGAATTATGGCAAATTGCCAAATGATAAAATTATGATCAATTGGCCGATTTATGGGAATGATTATTATTCTAATTTAATTGAGATGAGTAAAGAAGAGAGAGAAGTGGTGTTTGAAAAAGCTAAAAATAAATCATTAAGATATCTGTATTACATACAAGATGAACTTGGGTTTGACAATTATTCTATCAGTGATGATGAATATGAAACAGATGATAATTTTCCATTAATCCCATATTACAGAGAAGCTCGAAGAATGAAAGGTCAAGTTACTTTTTCACTTAATTATATTAAAAACCCATACGATCAAACGCATAAATTATATAGAACGGGTGTTTTGGTAGGGGATTATCCTGTAGATCATCACCATGACGCCCACCCTGAAAAAGAAAAATTACCCAAACTTGCATTCTATCCAATTCCCTCATATACTCTACCATTTGGAAGTTTAATTTCTAAAAAGAATTCAAATTTTCTAGTCGCTGAAAAATCAATTTCAGTTTCAAACTTAGTTAATGGAACAACTAGATTACAGCCAGTGGTATTACAAATTGGACAAATAGCAGGTTTAATTGCTTCAGAGAGTATTAAACAGAAAAAAAAGCCTAGCGAACTAAATATTAGACATATTCAGTCATTAATTTTAGAAAATGGTGGATACATACAGCCCTATCTTGATGTCGAAAAAACTCATCCTCATTTCAAAGCGTTTCAGAGAATTGGTTCTACAGGTATTTTAAGAGGTAAAGGAGTTAATGTTGGATGGTCAAATCAAAGTTGGTTTTATCCAGAAAATGAAGTAGATCTTGAACTTCTTTTAAATGATTTATCCCCATTTGTAGATTTATCTACCTATCCATTAAATAGTTTAATGCTAAAAGATTTAAAAACTTGGATAGAATCAATTATCAATGAAAAAATTGATTTTAAGTCTGATTATCTATTACTCAATCTAACTGATTTTAATCTCGATAGAAAAGTAAATAGAGGAGAATTGGCTGTAATAATTGACTATTATCTAAATCCATTTATACAATCCATAAATTTTTTAGGAGAAATTGAATAGTAAACTTCCGATTAAAAGAGCTATTCTAGAAAATATTGATCCTATAATGGATATTGTAAATAAGTGTACCCAACATATGATATCTAATGGTATTTATCAATGGAACGATACTTACCCATCAAGAGAAACTTTCCTAAAAGATATTGAAGATGAAAATTTGTATTTGCTTTTTAAAAAGGATAAAATTATTGGATGTGTTTCTTTTTGTAATAAAATGGATGAGTTTTATGAAAAGGTCGAGTGGTTGTCAGATTCAAAAAATAATGTATATGTACATCGTTTAGCAATTACCCCTAATGAGCAAGGGAATGGATATTCTAAAATTTTAATGAATTACATTGAAAAACAATGTAAAATTAAAGATGTTGATTCTATAAGATTAGACACCTTTAGTGTTAATGAAAAGAATAATAAATTATATGAAAGTTTAGGCTACAAAAAACTTGGTCAAATATACTTCAGAAAACAAAGTGATTATCCATTTAATTGTTATGAGAAATTGTTAAAATAGAATGATTATTTTTACAAAAAAATTATATGTCTAAGAAAAAACCTGATCAGGTTGCTGATAATCCAGGATTACTTCCATACGCATCTAATATTGGAGCACCCGCTATAAAGGCATCAAATCTAACTAGCTATAAACAAGAAAAGCTTGTTAAAACAAATAAGTTTTTTTCATCTAAATATGATGAAATTAAAGAAGAGTATAGAAAATTAATGGAGTCTTATGAATGGAATCAACTCATTTATAATTCAAGTTTTAGTTTTAAACCTGAGAAAGGTGAAATTTATCATCTTTATCAAAGATCAAATCAAAAACTCTTTTTATCAATTATTCAACCCAACGAGTGGGATGAAATCTATATTGGATCGTTTAGACTTGATTCAAATGATAAATGGGAAAAAGTAGAATTTTAGAATGATTAAGATAAATTTAAATACATCTAAAAAAATTTATTTCTCTTCAGATAACCATTTAGGTGCACCTGATGAAAAAGTAAGTTTTGAAAGAGAACTTAGGTTTATTTCATGGCTTGATTTAATTAAAAAAGATGCTCAAACGATTTTTCTTTTAGGAGATCTTTTTGATTTTTGGTTTGAGTACAAACATGTAGTTCCAAAAGGATATACAAGGCTTTTTGGAAAATTAGCTGAGCTTTCCGATAGTGGTATCGAAATTTTCTTTTTTATTGGAAATCATGATTGTTGGGTCAAGGATTATTTTGAAAAAGAATTAAATATTAAAGTCCTTAAAAAGCCTACAAAATTTCAAATTGATAATAACAAATTATTTATTGGTCATGGTGATGGATTAGGTCCAGGTGATTATAAATACAAGTTTTTGAAAGTAATTTTCAGAAATATAATTACTAAAAAATTATTTTCTTTCCTTCACCCTGATATTGCAATTTCTTTAGGAAATTACCTTTCAAGAAAAAATAAAATTATCTCAGGAAATGACAAGAAATTTTCAAATAAAGAAAATGAACTTCTCTATCATTTCTGTAAACAAAAACTTAATGATGAACATTTCAATTATTTTATCTTCGGACATAGACATTACCCTTTAGAAATTGATTTAGGCAATAACTCTAAATATCTAAACACTGGAGAGTGGACTTCATTTTATTCATACATAGAGTACGATGGAACTTCTTTTAGTCTTAAATACTTCAAGGATTAATTTTGATAGAAAATAAAAAAATTGAATACGAAAACACCGTTATCATTGGTGTAATTAATAAGAATCAATCAGAAAGTATTGTAAAGGATTATTTGGATGAGTTAACATTCTTGTCTGAGACGGCTGGAGGAGTAGTAAAAAAAAGGTTTGTTCAAAAACTTGAAAATCCACATCCAAAAACATTTATTGGTTCTGGGAAAATAATTGAAGTTCAAGATTACAATAAGAAAAATGATATCAGTTCAGTGATTTTTGATGACGAATTGAGTCCAACTCAGCAAGGTAATCTTGAAAGAATTTTGAGATGCAAGATAATAGATAGAACAGGACTTATTTTAGATATTTTTGCTCAAAGAGCTCAAACTAGCTATGCAAAAAATCAAGTTGAGCTTGCACAGTATCAATACTTGATGCCTAGACTAAAAGGTCTTTGGACTCACCTAGAAAGACAAAAAGGAGGAATAGGCATGAGAGGTCCAGGCGAAACTGAAATCGAAACTGATAGAAGAATAGTTAGAGATAAAATAAGCTTACTAAAAAGTAAACTAAAGAATATAGACAAACAAATGTCTGTACAAAGAGGAAATAGAGGAAGTTTAGTAAGAGTATCTATTGTTGGTTATACCAATGTAGGTAAATCAACACTCATGAACTTAATATCAAAATCAGATGTTTTTGCTGAAGACAAATTATTTGCAACACTTGATACAACAGTAAGAAAAATTGTTGTGGAAAATCTTCCATTTTTAATGACCGATACAGTTGGTTTTATTAGAAAGCTACCAACACAATTAATTGAATCTTTTAAGAGTACATTAAATGAAATTACCGAATCAGATTTAGTATTACATGTTGTAGATATTTCTCACCCAAACTACGAAGATCATATTGAATCAGTTAACGTTATATTGGATCAAATTAAATGTTCAGAAAAACCTTCTTTGATGGTTTTTAATAAAATTGATAAAATATCAAATGAAGAACTTGAAAGCTTGAAATTCAGCTTAAATGGTAATAGAGAATATGTATCTGCTTTTAAGAAAATAAATATTGATAGTTTAAAAAAGAAAATTTACAGTGAGGTAAGAAAAATACATATTAAAAGATTCCCCTATAACAATTTTCTATACCCAGATTTAGATTAAATATCAATACTCAAACCAATTCCCATAACTTCTCTAACTTGTAATCTTTTTATTGAGTTATCATCATATATGAATTGGAATATAAGATTCGCTGACAAATACTTATTGACTTTCATAATAGTAGTTATGGTATAATCTAAATCAATATTTTCAGGGGCATTAAGATAGTCTGAATATAGACTCAATCTATTCTCAAGCTCAACATTTTCTAATAATTGAACTTTAAAAAATGAGCTTAAAGATGCACCAAGTTCAAATCTATTATTTTCCCCTTTTTTTACCCCAAAATAAGTTTTTCCATCAGTTAAATTTTGTGTAAAATCTTTGTTGACAAGAATTAATCTACCTGTAATCGGAGCAAAGTTAACCCAAATATCTTCCGATTTTCTCCAGTATAATCCAACACCAATTTGCAAGTATGCTGGTGAAAAAAATCTACTAAGCTCAGTTTTTGTTTCTTCACCGATAGAATTGCTATATCGAAACCCTTTTGTCCATTGTGTTTTAAAATTTATAAATGATGAATAGCTCCAATTACCGATAAGGTTATTTGTAAATTTTCTACCTAATAGAGAGTTAATTTCGATTCGATCATCAGTTTTTTTGATAAACTTTGAACCACCAATACTGTTTAGCCCGTAAGCAGTAATCAATTTAGTATCCCAGTTCCAACCATTATTTTCATAGTTGAAATCATAATCTAAATTAAAAGTTCCAGAAATACTAGTTTGACCTCCTGCTGTCCAATAACTATAGCTTGACTGATTTCCAAGAAAAGTGAATTTTCCAGATTTCTTCCAGTTATTATCTAGTTCAAGTGAGTCAATTTCTTTTTTTTCTTGAGTATTTGAAATAAGAGGAAAAAGAAGAATAATTAAAAGAACAACTTTTTTAATTAATCCAAATGCAATGATATATTTAAAATACGGGCTCTTTTTTATTTCATAAAATTCCTTTTTCATTTTTTCCTTTTAAATATTGGAACAGATGAGCATGCTTCGCCATACATAAGTGATTTTACTTCGTTTTGTATTTTATCCACAATTAAAGAATAATAGTAATTTTTATTAGCATAATTAGAGCATCCCTTAACTATAACGGATTTTTCTTTATAATCATTTAAATCAATATTATTAATTGATTTTATAATACTATAATTATTATAATCATCTTCAGATCCAATAAAATTTTTTATTTGATTTGCCTTTAGCTTAGATGAAATTAAAATGTAGGCCCAATGAGGAATGATTGCATTATTAGAGCATTGTATAAGAACTAAATGGTCTTTATAATTATTCCAATCATGATTATTGACTTGGTCTCTAAAGTCTTTTTCGATTAGAAATAACTCATCCTTAAGCCACATTTTTAAATCAAAAACGATTATTTTTTTATGATTAATGAAATCGTCAAAATCAATTGTAACCAATGAGCTTTCAGCAACCCTATTTTTTATTTCATAAGACATTATAGAAATCCTAACTCAAGTTTAGCTTCTTCACTCATCAAATCTCTGGACCAAGGTGGGTCAAATGTCATTTCTACTTCAGCACTCTTAACTCCTTCAATTGATGCAACTTTATCTTTTACTTCTTGCGGAAGACTTTCGGCAACTGGACAATTAGGAGTTGTCAATGTCATCAAAATTTTAACATCGTTATCTTCATTTAAGAAAACATCGTATATCAATCCAAGTTCATATATATCTACAGGGATTTCGGGGTCATAAATTGTTTTAAGTACTCTAACTACAGTTTCTCCAAGCTCTTTTGGATCTATCATATTTTTTGCCATATTAATTTAATTTACTGTATGCCAATGCATAAAATTTAATTTGTTTTAACATAGACGATAGTCCGTTAGCTCTGTTAGGAGATAAATGCTCTTTTAATCCAATTTGGTCAATAAAACTCAAATCAGCATTTAAAATTTCATTTGGTTTTCTATCATTCAAAACACTTAGTAAAATTGCTACTATACCTTTGCTTATTATTGCATCACTATCCGCCTGAAAATTTATTAATTCATTTTTAAAGTTTGCCTTAAGCCAAACTTTACTTTGACAACCCTTTATTAAATTATCTTCAACTTTAAATTTAGTGTCCATTGGGGCAAGATTTTTAGATAAATCAATCAAATATTGATATTTTTCGGTCCAATCTTCCATAAAAGAAAAATCATCAACTAAACTTTGCCCTTTCTCTGAAATTGTCATGATCTTCAAAGATACAAATTAGCTTAACATTTGTTTAGCAAATGTTAATGCCTTAATAAATTCATCAATTTCTTCAATTGTATTTATAAATGAGAAGGAAGCTCTTACAGTTCCAGATATTTTAAAATGATCCATAATTGGTTGAGCACAATGCTGCCCGGTTCTAACTGCTATTCCAAATTTGTCAAGAATAGAGCCTATGTCATATGCATGAAGATCTTTAATATTAAATGATATAAGCGAAGTTTTATTAGGCGTGTCACCATAAATTATCATTCCATCAATTTTCTTAAGTTTCTTTGTTGCATATTCAAGCAAAAAGTCTTCATACTTTTTAATATTATCGAGTCCAATATTATTCAAATAATCTAACGCATATCCAAATGCAATTGCACCTGAAATATTTGGCGTACCAGCTTCAAATTTATGTGGTAAATCTGCATAAGTAGTTTTTTCAAATGTTACATCAGAAATCATTTCACCACCACCCATAAATGGTGGAATAAGATCTAATAACTCTTTCTTTCCATATAGAAATCCAATTCCAGTTGGGCCACATAATTTATGTGCAGATGCAGTGAAAAAATCTACATCAAGTTTTAGTAAATCAATATTAAAGTGAGCTGAGCTCTGAGCTCCATCAATTAATACCACAGCTCCATTTTCATGAGATATTTTAATTATTTTCTCAATGGGATTGATTACACCGAGTGCATTCGAGACATGATTTACAAATACTATTTTAGTTTTTTCTGAAATTAAATTCTCAAAAACTTGTAAATCTAATTCTCCATTTTCTTTTAAAGGAATTACTTTAAGTTTTGCATTGTTCTTTTTTGTCATCATCTGCCATGGAACAATATTTGAATGATGTTCTAGACCTGACACTATAATTTCATCACCGCTTTTTAAAATATCAGTATAACCATTGGCAACAATATTTATTGAGTGAGTTGTGCCTGATGTAAAAATTATTTCTTTTGTATTTCCTGCATTGAAATGTTCTTTAATTTTAGTTCTTGCAGATTCAAAATCTTTTGTTGCTTCTTCACTTAAAGAATGTACTCCTCTATGAATATTCGCATTGTAATTATTGTAATAATTTGATATTGAATTTATAACACTTGTGGGTGTTTGAGAAGTTGCAGCATTATCAAAATAAATGAGAGGTTTATTGTTGATTTTCTTACTAAGAATAGGAAAATCTTTTCTAATATTTTCAACATCAAAATTCATTATAGTTCAAATCCAAGATTAACACCTAGTTTACTAGCGATAATCTTTTTTATTTTTGTTTTTAAAGGCTTTATTTTAACACTTTCTAAAACATTATTAGCAAAAGCATAAGTTAATAACGCTTTAGCTTCCTTTTTTGGTATCCCTCTAGTCTGTAGGTAAAATAAGGCAGACCTGTCTAACTGACCAATTGTACACCCGTGAGAACATTTAACATCATCAGCAAAAATTTCTAACTGAGGCTTGGTATTTACAGTTGCTTTGTCTCCAATAATTATATTATTGTTCTGCTGAAACGCATTTATTTGCTGAGCAATTTTATCAACTATTATTTGACCATTAAATACCCCAACAGAATCACCTATAAAAATCCCTTTATAATCTTGGTGACTTGTACATGATGGATTTGCATGATGAACTAAAGTATGATGATCAGTAAGCTGATTTTCATTTAATATGGTAACTCCTTTTAGTATCGAATTTATTGCTTTACCATTTTGATAGAAGCTCAAGTTATTTCTTGTAATGTTATTTCCGAATGAAAAGGTATGGCAGCTTACTTCACTATTTTTTTCTTGATGTATGTATGTATTATCTATCAAAGAATTGTTTTTTTTATCGTTTTGAACTTTATAGTAATCTAAAAATGCGTTTTCCTCAACAAATATTTCAGTTAATGAATTTGTTAATGCACCATTTTTTTCAATTGAATAATGACTTTCAATAATCTCAACTTTAGAGCTTTTTTCCACGATGATTAAATTTCTAGGCTGTAACATTAAAGAATTATCACTGCCAGTGTTGATATGGACTATTTCAATTGGTTTAGCAAGCTCAATGTTTTTTGGAATATTCACATATGCACCTTCTTTAGAAAAAGATGTATTTAACAAACTAAACGAATCACTTTTATTTGTTAGTTTATTAAAGTATTTTCCTAATAATTTAGAATATTTTTCCTTATTGAGAATGGCTGATAAAATACATATATCGACTCCGTCGTGAGTAGTTTCTGACCAAAAAGGATCATACATTCCATCAACAAAAACAATTTTATATGACTCGATTCCACTGATAAAAAAGTCTTTCACCTTTTCAAAGTCTAGTAGGTGTCTTCTTTTGGAAAATATTTTTAAGTCTTCATTTAAGACTTTTTTTATTGGAGTGTATTTCCAATCTTCATGCTTCCTGTTTGGAAATCCAATTTTTTCAAAATCTTTAATTGATTTAGATCTTATTTCATGTATAGACGAATTTATATCAGCATCTAATTCAAACGCTAAAAATGATGAAACTAATTTATCCTTTAGAGACATATTTATAATTTAAATCCAGTCGTATCCTTTTTCTTCAAGCTCTAGAGCTAAATTTTTATCTCCAGATTTTGCAATTTTACCATCTTGTAATACATGTACGAAATCGGGTACAATATAGTCTAGCAGACGTTGGTAGTGGGTAATAATTACTGTTGCATTTTCAACAGTTCTTAATTTATTAACTCCATTAGCGACAATTCTCAATGCATCAATATCAAGGCCCGAGTCAGTTTCATCTAAAATTGATAGTGAAGGTTCTAACATAGCCATTTGAAAAATTTCATTCCTTTTCTTTTCCCCACCTGAAAATCCTTCATTTAATGATCTTGAAAGAAATTTAGAGTCAATTTCAAGAAGATTTGCCTTTTCTCGTATTTTAGAAAGCATTTTATTAGCAGGCATTTCATCATGACCTCTTGCTTTTAAATTTGAGTTTATAGCAGTTTTAATAAAATTTGTAACTGTTACACCGGGAATCTCCACTGGATATTGAAATGACATAAAAATACCTTTATGAGCTCTTTCATCTGCTGATAAGTCTTCAATATTTTCATCTTTAAAATAAATATCACCTTTAGTAATTTGATAATCTTCGTGCCCTGCAATCACTGAGGATAAAGTACTCTTACCAGAGCCGTTTGGTCCCATGATAGCATGGATTTCACCTTTCTTTACTTTTAAATTAATACCCTTTAGTATTTCTTTGCCATCAACACTGACATGTAAATTTTCAATTTTTAACATAATAATAATTTATCCAACGGAACCTTCAAGTGAAATTTCAAGAAGTTTTTGAGCCTCAATAGCAAATTCCATTGGTAGTTTGTTTAAAACCTCTTTACTGAATCCATTTACAATTAATGCAATGGCTTTTTCAGTATCTATTCCTCTTTGATTACAGTAAAATATTTGATCTTCACCAATTTTACTAGTTGTTGCTTCATGCTCTACTTGAGCAGTTTTGTTTTTTGCTTCAATATAGGGAAACGTATGAGCTCCACAGCTATTTCCCATTAAAAGTGAATCACACTGGGAAAAGTTTCTAGCATTTTCTGCATTATTACCAATCCTTACTAGACCTCTATAACTATTTTGTGATTTACCAGCTGAGATACCCTTAGATATAATCGTACTTTTAGTATTCTTTCCTAAGTGAATCATTTTTGTTCCTGTATCGGCTTGCTGATAATTATTTGTTACAGCAATTGAATAGAATTCCCCAATACTGTTATCCCCTTTCAAAATGCACGATGGATACTTCCAAGTTACAGCTGAGCCTGTCTCAACTTGTGTCCATGAAATCTTAGAATTTGTATGACATAAGCCTCTTTTTGTTACAAAATTGTAAACACCACCTTTCCCTTGTTTGTTTCCAGGATACCAGTTTTGAACAGTTGAGTATTTAATCTCAGAGTCATCTAGAGCAACTAATTCAACAACCGCAGCATGTAATTGATTTTCATCCCTTGATGGAGCTGTACACCCTTCAAGATAGCTAACGTAGCTTCCTTTATCAGCAACAACTAAAGTTCTTTCGAATTGCCCTGTTCCAGCTTGATTAATTCTAAAATATGTAGAAAGTTCCATGGGGCATTTCACTCCTTTAGGAATGTAACAAAATGACCCATCAGAAAACACAGCTGAATTAAGTGCAGCATAATAATTATCTTTTTGTGGAACAACTGTCCCTAAGTATTTTTTTACTAATTCGGGGTGATTTTGAATTGCTTCAGAAATAGAACAAAAAATAATTCCTTTCTTAGCTAATGTGTCTTTAAATGTAGTTGCCACAGAAACAGAGTCCATTACAATATCAACAGCAACTCCAGCTAATTTTTTCTGTTCCTCCAAAGAAATTCCGAGCTTTTCGAAAGTTTTTAATAATTCAGGATCTACCTCATCAAGGCTTTCATATTTTGGATTAGTTTTTGGAGCTGAGTAGTATGAAATCTTCTGAAAATCAGGCTTTTTATACTTAACATTTGGCCATTCAGGCTCTTCCATTTTTTCCCAAGCTTCAAAAGCACTTAACCTCCACTCAGTCATCCAGCTAGGTTCATTCTTTTTAGCTGAAATTTTCTTAACTATCTCTTTATTTAATCCAATAGGAAATGTTTCAGCATCAATATCAGTTGTAAAACCATATTGGTACTCTTGTTGTTCAAGTTCTTTCTTTAATTCTTCTTCTGTATATGCCATAACTATAACGCAAAACTTTCACCACAACCACAAGTTCTATTTGCATTGGGATTAATAAACACAAACCCTTTTCCATTCAGACCTCCTGAATAATCTAGTGTTGTGCCAACTAGATATAGAAAGCTTTTTTTATCAACTACAATTTTAATTCCGTTATCTTCAAAAATCTTATCATCATCAAATGAGTTTCTGTCAAATTTCAATTCATATGAAAGTCCTGAGCATCCTCCACTCTTAACTCCAACTCTAATAAAATGTGCTCTAGGATCAAATCCATCATGTTTCATTAGTTTAGTTACTTCATCTTTAGCTTTTTCAGCGACTTTTATCATATTCTGCAAATATAACCCTTTAATAAATATTTATAATCTAAATTTGAATTTCATTAAAATTCAATTATTGTACCAAAACAAGGAATTTATATGGAAGAAAATTCAAAAAAACTAACTAACCTAGACCAAATTGGAGAATTTGGGTTAATTGACTTAATCACAAAGGATTTTGACATTGTCAATGATACCACAGAATTATCAGTTGGTGATGATGCAGCAATTTTAGATTATAAAAGTGATAAATCAATAATAACTACTGATATGTTGGTAGAAGGTGTGCATTTTGATTTATCATATTTTCCCTTAAAACATTTAGGATATAAGTCCGTAGTTGCATCAATCTCTGACATTTGTGCAATGAATGGAATTACTAAGCAGATTACAGTTTCTATAGCAGTTTCTAATCGATTCAAAATAGAATCAATACAAGAACTTTATTCTGGAATTAAGTTAGCATGCAAAAAATATAATGTTGATTTGGTTGGTGGAGATACAACATCCTCTTTAAAAGGATTAGTTATATCTGTAACTGCCATTGGTACACCAGCTAAATCTGGATATGTAACCCGAGCTGGATCAAAACATAATGATTTAGTGGTTGTTTCAGGCTCCTTAGGTGATGCTTATTTAGGATTACAAGTTCTTGAAAGAGAAAAACAAGTTTTTTTAGTGAATCTTAAAAGTAAACCAGATCTTTCCAATTATAAACATATCATAGAACGTCAACTTAAACCAGAAGCAAGAAACGATGTAATTAATTTTTTTACTGAAAATGATTTAAAACCAACCTCAATGATTGACATTAGCGATGGTCTTTCGTCTGAAATTTTACACTTGTGCAAAAACTCAGGACTAGGTTGTAGAATTTATGAAGAAAAAATTCCGATAGCTCAGGAATGTTTAGATACTTGTGAAGAATTTAAATTAAATTCGACTACAATCGCTCTTTCGGGGGGAGAGGATTATGAGCTATTGTTTACCATTGATTCAAAAGATTTAGAAAAAATTGAAAAAACCCCTGACTTCTCAGTGATAGGATATATAACTAAAGAAAGCGGTGTGAGTTTAATTTCAAAAGATGGAAAAACTAATCAAATAACCTCAATGGGCTGGAAATCTTTTTAGATTAATCTTCGAATTCTTCATCTACAGAATTATTTAAATCAAACTCTAAATCTTTATCGAAATCATCATCATCATCATCATCATTGTAAATTTTATTAACCAATTTTTCATTCAATTTGACTAGATAGATAGTATCATTAGTGTTAATTTGGATTGCTTTTGTTTCAATACCTTGTAAATTTTTAAAACTAACGATATCATGTGAACTATATCCATCTGGATATTGTGTTTTAAAAAGTTCAATTTGTTTTTCATCAAGTTTTTCAAAACTTGTAATTATTCTTTTCATTCTATTTATTTAATATGTAGGCAAAAATTAAAGGAGCGACAATTGTTGCATCGCTTTCTATAATAAATTTTGGAGTTTCAACTCCTAATTTCCCCCATGTAATTTTTTCATTTGGAATTGCGCCTGAGTATGACCCATAACTAGTTGTTGAGTCACTTATTTGGCAAAAATAACTCCAAAATGGGGTATCTTCTTGTTCCAAGTCTTGATACAACATAGGTACTACACAAATTGGAAAATCTCCTGCTATTCCGCCTCCAATTTGAAAAAAACCAATTCCACTTTTAGAGTTTTCATTATACCATTCAGCCAAAAATGTCATATACTCTATTCCTGATTTCATGGTATTAGAATTCAATTCACCTTTAATTACATACGAAGCAAATATATTACCCATCGTACTATCTTCCCAGCCTGGCACAACCAACGGTAAATTTTGTTTTGCTGCAGTGTATACCCACGAATTTTCTGGATCTATTTCAAAATGTTCTTTAAGTTCATTTGAAAGTACAAGTTTGTAGATAAATTCATGAGGAAAAAAACGTTCACCATTAATTTCTGCATTTTTCCAAATCTTGAAAATGTATTTTTCTAGTTTTCTAAAAGCTTCTTCCTCTGGAATGCATGTGTCAGTCACTCTATTGAGACCTTTAAGAAGTAGATCCCATTCATCTTTTGGAGTTAAATCTCTGTAATTTGGAATTCTTTTGTAGCTTTTGTGAGCAACTAAATTCATTACATCTTCCTCCAAATTTGCACCGGTGCAAGAAATTAAGTGAACTTTATTTTTTCTAATAATCTCAGAAAATATTTTTCCTATTTCAGCAGTGCTCATTGCACCTGCTAGAGATACAAGCATTTTAGAGTTTGATTCTATTTGATTTATGTATTCATTTGCTGCATCTTTTAGAGTTGCTGAGTTAAAATGCAAAAAATATTCATCAATAAATTTTGAAATATCTCCTTTAAAACGTTCCATATTATTTTATAAATTTATAACTCAGCATTTTATAATAAAGCTTTGAAGCTAGAAAATCTGGAGCTTTATTATTTTCATTAGGACACAACTCAACAATATCAAACCCAACAACATTTTTTTCTAAAAAAACTTTTTTTAGAAATTCTAGAGTCTCAACCCAGAGTAGTCCGCCTGGTTCAGGAGTTCCAGTTGAAGGCATTATTGAAGGATCTAAAACATCTAAGTCAAATGTCACAAAAACATTATCAGTCATTTTGTCAATAGCATTATCCATCCAATATTCATCCTTGAAAATTTCATGTGCAAAGAATGTTTTTTCCGTATTCATTTCATCTTTCTCAGAAATATCCATAGATCTTATCCCGACTTGAATTAAATTTGTAGTGTAATTAGCTTCATAGACAGCACAAGCATGATTGCATTTTGACCCGTTGTAAGATTCTCTCAAATCAGCATGAGCATCAAGATGCAAAACTGTTAAATCTTCAAAAGTTTCTCGAAAAGCTTTAATAGTCCCAATAGATATAGAATGTTCTCCACCAAAAAGTGTTACAAATTTTCCAATGTGTATGTATTTTTTTACTTTCTGATATACTTGTTCAACAAGTTTTTCTGGAGAAGATTTTTCTAAAATTTTTTCTGTAATGTATATACCTTCTTTATATACTTCACTGTCAGTTTCAATATCATAAAGTTCCATATTGAAAGATGCTTCTAAAAACGCATCAAAACCTCTATCTGAACCTTTTTGCCATGTGCTAGTTCCGTCATAAGGAACTGGTATTAATACAATATTTGCTGAGTCGAGTTTAGAATATTTTTCGGAAATATTTCCAAATGTTTTTTGATTATTCATAGCCTAAAATTTTTAAAAACTCATTAGTTGTTTGTTCATGTCGCCATAAATTAAAATCATATTTATTATTATTTTTTTTGATTAAAATATGTTTTGGATTTGGAATCAAGCAATGTTGAAGACCTCCATATCCACCTATATTTTCTTGATATGCACCTGTATTAAAAAAACCTATGTATAGTGGTTTTTTACTATTATATTTTGGCATATATATAGCATTTACGTGTTGTTCACTATTATAGTAATCATCGCTATCACATGTTAACCCACCTAAAAGAACTCTTTCGTATTCTATATTCCAGCCATTAATTGGAAGCATTATAAACTTTTTGTTAATGGCCCAAGTATCTGGTAAAGTTGTAATGAACGAGGAGTTAATTATGTTCCATTTTTCTCTATCATTTTGTTGTTTTTGATATAAAATTTCATATATCATTCCAGAACTTTCACCTACAGTAAAACTTCCAAATTCTGTAAATATATTTGGACAGTCAACAGATTCAATTTTACATTGAATGTTGATTTGATTAATTATCTCATCAATAATGTAGTCATAGTCAAAATCAAAATTTAATGAATTTTTGATTGGAAATCCTCCTCCAATATTTAAGGAATCTAAAGAGGGACATATTTTTTTTAATTTAACATAGACATCAATACATTTTAAAAGCTCGTTCCAATAATATGAACTATCTGAAATACCTGTATTTATAAAAAAATGCAACATTTTAAGTTCTATTTTTTTATTATTTAAAATTTCATTTTGAACAAAAGGAATGATGTTTTTGTAGCCAATTCCAAGCCTGGAAGTATAAAATTCAAATTTTGGATCCTCTTCTGAAGCAATTCTTATTCCAATATTAAAACTCTTGTTAATCTTATTATTTAAGAGATTAATTTCCTCATAATTGTCAATTATTGGAATACAGTTTTTGTGACCTCCATTAATTAGGCTAGCAATATTACTTATGTATTTATCTCTCTTGAATCCATTACAAAGAATGTATGTGTTTTTTGAGATCTTACCATCAGATTTTAAAGCTTTAACTATATCAATATCATATGCTGATGAAGTCTCAATGTGAACATCATTCTTTAAAACTTCATCCAAAATAAATTTAAAGTGAGAGCTCTTTGTGCAATAGCTGTAGTAGTATTTTCCAGGATAATTATATTTAATAATAGATTTTTCAAACCATGATTTAGCTTTATTTATATTTTCTGAAATCTTGTTTAAATATGTAAACCTGAGTGGAGTACCATATTTTTTAATTAATTCAAATAGATCAATATTATGAAAATGCAGGTTGTTATTATCTATACTGAATTCTTCTTGAGGAAAATCAAAAGTTTGATTTATCAAATCTTGATATTTAGTTTTCATTAATAATAATATTTCTAAGCTATTATTTTATGAAATAAGACCTAGTCTATTTAAACCAAATATTTGTCTCGAAAAAACGGAAGTTAGCTCTAAATTACGGGAGCTTAATCTATAAGCTAAAATTGGATTTGACTTCCTAATTTCCAATACACCGAACGTAAAAACACTTTTCATTAAAATGTGCAGCTAATGCTAGACAATTTTAAGAATTTTTTTAACATGAAATAAACTTTAAAAAAAAAAATTAAGTCTTAAAGTGAATTGTAATTTGATTTATTATTATCCCTTCTAGAAATAGCAGGGTTTAATTATTCATTAAACTTTCAATTTCTTCAATTTCAATAGGGATATCTTTCATCAGATTAGTTGGGTCACCTGAACTATTAATGACAACATCATCTTCAAGTCTGACTCCAAACCCTTCTTCTATTATATAGATTCCAGGTTCGACAGTTAATACATTGTTTTTTTCAAAAGGAATTTTTAAATCACAGTAATCATGAGTATCTAAGCCTAAATGATGAGATGTGCCATGACTAAAGTATTTTTTATAAGCAGGTTTTTGTTTGGTCTCACTTTGAATATCAGATTTATCAAGTAATTTAATTCTCAGAAGTTCGGAAGTCATGATTTTACCGACTTCTTTGTGATAATCAACCCATAAAATACCTGGTCTTAATAGTTTTGTGACTTCATTTTTAACATTTAAAACGGCATTATAAACTGTCTTTTGTCTTTCAGTAAATCTTCCATTAACTGGTATAGTTCGAGTCATATCACTAGAATAATTCGCATATTCAGCACCAACATCCATTAAGATGATTTCTCCGTCAAGACATTGCTTATTGTTTTTTATATAGTGCAGATAATTGGAGTTTTTCCCAGATGCTATTATAGGCGTATATGCAAATCTTTTGGATCTGTTTCTTAAAAATTCGTGAGAGAATTCAGCTTCAATTTCATACTCCCAAACACCAGGCTTTACAAAGCCTAAAACTCTTTCAAATCCTTTTTTAGTTATATCACATGCCTTTTTAATAAGACTTAATTCAATTTCATCTTTAACAGATCTTTGATATTGTAGAATTGGATTACTCTTTTTAAAGCTTAAACCACCATAATTTTTGAGTTTTTCAATAAAACGATCTTCTCTAGTTTGAGTTTCAACATTCTGTCTGTAATGTTCGTTAGTATTAATATAAACGAGATCAGCTTCTTTCAATATTTTACTTAAAATTTTATCAAATTCCCTAAGCCAATGAACATTCTTAATTCCAGAAATTTCAAAAGCGTCAGATTTGGTTAATTTCTCTCCTTCCCAATGTACAATATGATCATTGGTTTCTCTTATAAAAAGAATTTCTTTAAAATTTTCGTTTACCGAATCAGGGAATAATACTAAAATACTTTCCTCTTGATCGATGCCGCTTAAATAAAATATATCTCTATGTTGTTCGAATGGAAGAGTAGAGTCTGCACTAATAGGATAGATATCATTTGAATTAAAAAAAGCAACACTGTTAGTATCTAGTTTCTTTGCGAAATTTTTTCGATTTTTAATAAAAAGGGTATTATCAATTTGATTATATTTCATAAACGGTAATTACCCAAATTTATAAAATAATTAAAGATGAAAAAGATACTTTTCGCACTCCTTTTAGTTTCCTATCTCGGATTTTCTCAAAATGCTAATACATCTTATGATGCAATTGAAAAGTCTGAAAACCAATATAAAAATGATTTAGAGAAATCGATAGTTAAAAACATTGATTTTACAAACATAGGGCCTAGTGTTATGAGTGGACGTGTAACTGACTTGGAGGTAAACCCTGAAAATACAATAGAGTTTTATGTTGCATATGCTTCGGGTGGCTTGTGGCATACAGTAAATAACGGTACAACCTTTAATCCAATAATGGATAATAGTATTACTCAAAATATAGGAGATTTTGATGTTGATTGGAATTCTAGAACAATTTATGTTGGTACGGGGGAAAGTAACTCATCTAGATCTTCATATCCTGGGATTGGTATTTTAAAATCAACTGATAATGGAAAAACATGGGCTAATGTTGGTCTAAGAGATTCTCATCATATAAGTAGAGTTATGATTAATCCTGAGGATAGTAATCACGTTGTGGTTGCTGTTATTGGTCATTTATATTCAGAAAATGATGAAAGAGGAATTTTTGTCACTAATGACGGTGGTGAAAACTGGGAGAAATCTTTATTTGTAAATAGTAACACAGGAGCGATTGATTTAATATCAGACCCAAAAGATTTTAATGTACAATATGCTGCTTTTTGGGAAAGGAGTAGAACAGCATGGAATTTTATTGGAAGTGGAGATGACTCAGGAATCTATAAAACTAATGATGGAGGAAAAACATGGAATTTACTTTCAACTGAAAATTCAGGATTTCCAACTGGCGAAGGAGTTGGCAGAATAGGCTTGGCAATTTATGATTCAAATACTATATATGCAGTTGTAGATAATCAATTTAGAAGAGAAGAGAAATCAATAGAAAATTCTGATTTGGAAAGAATAGATTTCAAGGATATGACAGTTGATCAGCTATTAAATTTAGAAGACAAAAAACTTGAAGATTTTTTAAGACAAAATGGTTTTTCAAGAGATGAAAACTCAAAAACTATTAAAAGTAAAATTCAAAAAGGTCAATTAGTTCCTAACGATTTATATAAGTTTTTAACAGATGCTAATGCAGAACTTTTTGACACTCCTGTTATAGGTGCTGAGGTTTATAAATCAGTTGATTCTGGAGTTACTTGGACTAAACAAAACGATGAGTACTTAGATGGAGTTTATAATAGTTATGGCTACTACTTTGGAAGAATTCATGTTTCTCCAAAAAACTCTAATCAGATTTACATCTATGGTGTGCCGATAATTAAATCAAATGATTCAGGAAAAACATATACTAGAATAGGCGCAAGTAATGTTCATGTGGATCACCATGATTTATGGATAAATCCAAAAAATACTGATCACTTAGTCCTTGGTAATGATGGTGGAGTTAATATTTCATATGATCAAGGAGAAAATTGGATTAAGTTGAATCAACCCTCAGTTGGACAATTTTATGCAATTAATGTAGATAATTCTGATCCTTACAATGTTTATGGTGGGTTACAAGATAATGGAGTATGGATGGCCAAAAACACATCTGTTGAATCACCATCTTGGTATGAATCAGGACATAACAACTGGACAAAAATTATGGGAGGTGATGGTATGCAAATTCAAATTGATAGTAGAGACAATAATATAGTTTACACTGGTTTACAATTTGGTAATTATTACAGACTAGACTTATCAAAGGAAAGCAGAAAAAATATTAAGCCTAAACATAAACTCGGCGAATCGCCATTAAGATTTAACTGGCAAACTCCAATATTAATTTCACCGCATAATCAGGAAATAATTTATTTTGGAAGTAATAAACTGCATAGGTCATTTAATATGGGAGATGATTGGGAAAATATCTCGGGAGATTTAACTCAAGGTGGTAAAAAAGGAAATGTGCCTTATGGGACTATCGCATCATTTGATGAGTCAATTTTTTCATTTGGTAAGATAGTAGTTGGTTCAGATGATGGCAAGGTTAGTTTTACTGAAAATTCTGGAAATACATGGATAGAAATTGGGAATAGTTTACCAAAAGATTTGTGGGTTAGTAGAGTAATTTTTTCAAAAATTGACAGCAATAAAATTTATCTTACTCTCAATGGGTACAGAATTAATGATTTTAATCCATATGTTTTTGTAAGCGATGATAACGGAGAAACATGGAAGAATATTTCCTCAAATTTACCTTTGTCACCTGTCAATGTAATAAGAGAAGATATTAATAGCGATAAAGTTTTATATGTGGGTACTGATAACGGGGTTTTTGTGTCTTTTGATAGTGGTGAATCATGGAATCCATTTAGTAAAAATTTGAATAGAGTAGCTGTACATGATTTAGTGATTCATCATGGAAAAAATGATTTATTAGTAGGAACTCATGGACGATCTATATACAAAACAAACCTAGATGTATTCAATAATTACATAAAAAAATACAAGAAAGGAAATGACATAACCGTTCTTAATGTATCAGAGTTAAAGTTTTCAAGATCTTGGGGAAGATCTGCTAATTACAGTGATTTAGTTTACAATGAAAAAGTAAATATTGATTTATTTAGTGAAAGTGATCAAAATTTAGAATACTCAATAGTTGATGAAAAAGGAAATATACTGAATAGTGGCAGTACATCACTTAGTAATGGATTTAATACTATTAGTTTTTTACCAATTATAAACGTTGAAATCAATGACAAGAAACTTAAAAAACTAAGTTTTTCAACGATTAAAACATCAGATGGAAATATTTATTTTGGTAAAGGAAAATATACATTTAAGACAAGTAGCTTTCAGGAAAGTTTTTTAGTTAAATAGTCGATAATTCTTGTTTCTGATTTGTTTGTGAATTAATTTTGCTAATGAAATTATTCTTGATGAATAAAATCTTTAAATCTTCAATAGGTAGAAAAATTGCAATGGCTCTTTCTGGGTTATTTCTAATAGTATTTTTACTACAACACTTTATTATAAATTTTACATCTGTTATTGATCCCATGATTTTCAATGCATTTTCACATTTCATGGGGACTAACCCTCTAGTACAATTTGTATTACAACCAATTCTCATTGTAGGAGTTTTATTTCATTTCTTAATGGGATTTGTTTTGGATTGGCAAAACAGAAAATCTAGACCGGTTAAATATGTGTCATACAAAGGAAGTGCAAATTCTAACTTTACATCTAGAAATATGATTATTTCTGGCATTGTTGTGCTATCCTTTATGGGGCTGCATTTCTATGACTTTTGGGTTCCCGAAATGAAATACAAATACATTGATGTTTTGCCTGAAAATCCAGAAAGATATTTTGAAGAACTAGTTCATAAATTTGAGGATCCACTAAGAGTTGGAATTTATTGCATGTCATTTGTTTTTCTTGCATTGCATTTAGTTCATGGCTTTGCATCTTCTTTCAAATCTTTGGGTACTGATAATAAATATGCTCCAGCTATTAAAAAGATTAGTTATGCCTATGGAATTTTAATTCCACTTGGTTTTTGTTTCATTGCTCTATTCCATTATTATTCAACATTATGAGTATCCTTGATTCTAAAATACCCAACGGTCCTATTGAAAAAAAATGGTCTAATCATAAAAATGATATAAAGCTTGTAAGTCCTGCTAATAAGAGGGGAATTGATGTTATAGTTGTTGGAACTGGATTAGCTGGAGGTTCAGCATCAGCTACCCTAGCTGAGTTAGGCTACAATGTGAAAGCTTTTTGTTTTCAGGATTCACCAAGAAGAGCGCACTCTATTGCTGCACAAGGAGGAATTAACGCTGCAAAAAACTATCAGGGCGATGGAGATTCTGTTTATAGGTTATTTTATGATACTGTGAAGGGAGGTGATTACAGATCTAGAGAAGCAAATGTTTACAGATTAGCTGAAGTTTCATCTAATATTATTGACCAGTGTGTTGCTCAAGGTGTGCCTTTCGCCAGAGAATATGGAGGTTTGCTTGACAATAGATCCTTTGGAGGCGTATTAGTTTCTAGAACTTTTTATGCTAAAGGTCAAACAGGGCAACAGCTTTTATTAGGAGCTTATTCTGCAATGAACAGACAAATAGCCAGAGGAAAAATAAAGATGTATAGTCGACATGAAATGATGGATTTAGTTATTGTTAATGGTAAAGCAAGAGGAATAATAGCAAGAAATCTGATCACTGGAGAGCTAGAACGTCATTCAGCCCATGCAGTAGTTATAGCATCCGGTGGATATGGAAATGTATTTTATTTATCAACAAATGCTATGGGAAGTAATGCTTCTGCTGCATGGAAGATTCATAAAAAAGGTGCTTTTTTTGCAAACCCTTGCTACACTCAGATACACCCAACCTGTATACCAGTTTCTGGTGATTATCAATCAAAACTAACATTGATGTCTGAATCACTTAGAAACGATGGAAGAATTTGGGTTCCAAAAAAGAAATCTGATGCTGAAGCAATTAGAAATGGCAATTTAAAACCAACTGAAATTTCTGAAGAAGATAGAGATTATTATTTGGAGAGAAGATATCCATCATTTGGAAATTTAGTACCAAGAGATGTTGCATCAAGAGCAGCTAAAGAAAGATGTGATGCTGGATTTGGAGTTAATAAGACAGGTGAGGCAGTATATTTAGATTTTTCATCTGCGATAATTAGATATGGAAAAGAGAAAGCACTTCTCAAAGGAATAGATCAACATAATGAGCAAGAAGTAAAAAGATTAGGTAAAGAGGTCGTAAAGTCTAAGTATGGAAATCTCTTTCAGATGTATGAAAAAATAATTGATGAGAACCCATATGAAACCCCGATGATGATTTATCCTGCTGTTCATTATACCATGGGAGGTGTTTGGGTAGATTACAATTTAATGACGACAATACCAGGATGTTTTGCCATTGGTGAAGCTAATTTCTCTGATCATGGAGCAAATAGATTGGGCGCGTCTGCATTAATGCAAGGATTAGCAGATGGATATTTTGTATTACCGTATACAATAGGAGAGTATTTATCAGATGATATTAAAACTGGAAAAATTTCAACTGACTCAAAAGAATTTAAAGATGCAGAAAAATCTGTTTCTGAAAGAATTGATTCTTTAATGAAAAATAAAGGCTCAAAATCTGTGGATTATTTTCACAAGAAATTGGGTAAAATTATGTGGGATAAATGCGGAATGTCAAGAAATGAGAAAGATTTGAAATCTGCTATAAAAGAGATTCAAGACCTTAGAAAAGATTTTGAAAAAAATGTAATAATCCCTGGTGATAAAAATTCATTTAATGAATCATTATGTAAGGCAATGCGATTAGCAGATTTTATTGAACTTGGAGAATTGTTTGCCATGGATGCCTTAAAAAGAAATGAATCATGTGGAGGTCATTTTAGAGAAGAGTTCCAAACCAAAGAAGGTGAAGCTATGAGAATGGATAAAGAATTTTCATATGTTTCTGCCTGGGAAAATAAAGGAGAAGTTGAAAAATCTAAACTACATAAAGAAAAACTAGAATTTTCTAATGTGGAATTGAAAAATAGATCATATAAATAATGAAATTATTTTTAAAAATATGGCGACAAAAAGATAATAAATCAAAAGGAGCTATTGTCAATTATGAAATAGATAACATATCTCCTGATATGTCATTTCTTGAAATGATGGATGTTTTGAATGAAGAAATTATATCAAATGGAGGAGACCCTGTTGCATTTGATCACGATTGCAGAGAGGGAATCTGTGGGTCATGCTCTATGTTTATTAATGGTGAACCTCATGGACCTGATAAGTTGATTACCACATGTCAGCTTCATATGAGAAAATTTAAGGACGGAGATACTATATACATAGAACCATTTAGAGCAAAATCTTTTCCTGTAATTAAAGATTTAGTTGTGGATAGATCAGCTTTTGATAGAATTCAGCAAGCGGGTGGATACATTTCAGTCAACACCTCTGGTAATCCTCAAGATGCTAATTCAATTCCTATAGAGAAAGAAAATGCCGATAAGGCTTTTGATGCAGCTACTTGTATTGGTTGTGGAGCTTGTGTTGCTTCCTGTAAAAATTCTTCTGCAATGCTATTTGTATCAGCAAAAGTCTCACAATTTTCTTTACTTCCTCAGGGTAAGGTTGAGGCAACTGACAGAGTCTTAAACATGGTTAAACAAATGGATGAAGAAGGATTTGGTAATTGTACTAACACGGGAGCTTGCCATGTTGAATGTCCTAAAGGAATTTCATTGGATTACATAGCTAAAATGAATAGTGAGTTTATGAAAGCTAGTCTTAAGAAATAGTTATAATCTTTCTCTAATTACCCAGTTTGCTCTCACTTTAATTGTATCGTTGTAGTGATAAGTTGGTTCAGGTTTTATTTTCTTTAAAAAATCACCCGTATCCCAAAGATTATTTTTATTTAGATCATTTATAACTCTAATTGTATAATCTCCAGGAAGAATATTTTCAAAAGTACATGCATCTGAATTTGATGTTAGAAAATTAGACCTTATAATTTCACCTTTTAAATTTAAAAGTTCTACTATAAGTTTATCATAATTGATTCCGCTAAGGTTTAAATATAGGTTACCATAATCAGACCTTTTTTTGGTTGTGAAGTTAAAGTTTAGAGTGTCATTTGTGTTCTCAAAGAAATCAATAATAGCGTTAGGCATAATTTCTATTGAGTATCTATCACTTGGTATGATTTCAAAGTCAAAATCTATTTTATGATTATTAAATTTAGTTGTAAAAGGAATTAGTGTGGAATCTTTATTAATGATTGTGATTTTAGAATTATCTAAATCAATAATTGGTATCGTACTTTTGAGAGAAAATTGATCGCCCAACTCAAATTTATCACTGTATTTTGATATGATGAGAGTGTCATTTTCATATTCTCTTTTAGCCAGTTTAAATTCATCAAAATCCAATTTATTTTTTACCTCAAATCTTAAAGTATCATAATCAAATGATCTAAACCAATAATTAAGTGTGTCTGAATCTTCTTCTTTGGTAATTATACTTTCAATATTTTCATTTAATAAATTAATTTTCAATGAATCTATATTTCCTCTATATCCAAAACTTACTCTGTTTCTAAATTCTTGATATGGTTTAAAAACTTTGTATTCAGAAATTTCTTTAAATAATTTTAAATCGAATTCTGATTCTGTTGGAATTGTAATGGTTGAATCAATGAATGCTACTTTATCACTCAAAGGGTCAAATAGTAAATTATTGTTATAATCTTTTAAAGCTAATAGTACATATTCCCCCTTTTTTAAATTACTAAAATTAAAAAAGGTACTATCAAGGGTGCTTGAAATGTATAAAGGTTTTTCTTTGTATATAGTTGAGTCATTAAAGCTTTTATTTTTTGGATATAACATAGCAGTAATATATCCTTCTTGCTTTCTTTCATAACTGTCAAATACATTTCCTTTAAGTTCAAGTGAATCTACATAAGAACCTGTAGAAAAAACATATTTATAAAATGGTAATAGGTTACCTTCATTATTGTCCTTTATACTTTCTCCAAAATTGAAAACAAAAGTTGTTGAATCAGAAAGTGGTTCATTGATTTCAATATCAATATGTTTTGATGCGCCCCCTTGCGGAAAAATAGAATAATTTGATTTATCAATAGGAGGAGAAACTACTAATTGCGAATTAAGTTTTTCAAGTTTAATATACTCATCAAACGTAATTCTTATCTTTTTCTCATCAAAATTAATTGAACTATTTTCAGGCTTAGAGCTTAAAACTTTAGGTGGTATTTCATCTTTTTCACCACCATCAGGCGTACTCCTTTTTGCACATGAATATAAAAGCAATAATAAAGTGACACATAAAATTCCCTTTCTCATATTTAAATGCAAAGTAAAATTTTATTTTCAATTCAATTCATCGTTTAGATGCTAAAGTGCTATTTTTGTAAAATGTCTGATGAAATTTTTAAAAAAATTATATCTCACGCTAAGGAATATGGTTTTGTTTTTCAATCAAGTGAAATATATGACGGTTTAAGTGCTGTTTATGATTATGCTCAAAATGGTGTTCTTTTAAAAAATAATATAAAAGACTATTGGTGGAAATCAATGGTTCAATTAAATGATAATATTGTTGGAATAGATTCTGCTATTTTTTCTCATCCAACTACATGGAAAGCTAGCGGACACGTTGATTCTTTTAATGATCCAATGATTGACAATAAAGATTCAAAAAAAAGATATAGAGCTGATAATTTAATTGAAGATTACATTCAAAAAATTGAAGCAAAAATTAATAATGAAAAAAAGAAGCAGCATAAAAGATTTGGAGAAAACTTTGATGAAAAAACTTTTCTATCAACGAATCCAAATGTTTTAAAATATCAAAATGAAATTGATTTAGTTAATAAAAGATTTTCTGAAGCTTTAAATCAAGACAATCTAGAAGAGTTAAAAAATATTATTGAAGATTGTGGAATAGTTTGCCAAATTTCTGGAACAAAAAACTGGACTGATGTAAAACAATTCAACCTAATGTTTAAAACGCAGATTGGCTCAACTGAATCAAACTCAACTGACTTGTTTTTAAGGCCTGAAACTGCTCAAGGAATATTTCTTAATTATTTGAATGTTCAAAAAACAGGTAGAATGAAAATTCCTTTTGGAATTGCACAAATTGGAAAAGCTTTTAGAAATGAAATTGTTGCTCGGCAGTTTATTTTTAGAATGAGAGAATTTGAGCAGATGGAAATGCAATTTTTCATTAAGCCTGGTACTCAAATGAAATGGTATGAACATTGGAAAAATGTGAGATTAAATTGGCACCTCTCTCTTGGTTTAGATAAAAGTTATTATAGATTTCACGATCATGAAAAATTAGCACATTATGCTGATGCTGCGTGTGACATAGAGTTTAATTTTCCCTTTGGATTCAAAGAATTAGAGGGAATTCACTCTAGAACTGATTTTGATCTTGGTAATCATGAAAAATTTTCTAAAAAGCAAATTAAATATTTTGATCCTACAGATAATTCAAAGTACACTCCTTACGTGCTTGAAACCTCAATTGGTGTAGATAGAATGTTTTTAGCTATTTTTTCTTCTTCTTTAAAATTTGAAAAACTAAATGATGGAACTGAAAGAACTGTATTAAAAACACCATATATTTTATCACCATATAAAGTTGCTTTCTTGCCACTAGTAAAGAAAGATGGACTTCCCGAATATTGCAGAAAAATAAAAGATAAATTAAAGCTTAAGTTTAGTACTTTTTATGATGAAAAAGATGCCATTGGTAGAAGATATAGAAGACAAGATGCTATTGGAACACCTTTCTGTGTAACAATAGATCATCAAACTATTGATGATGACACTGTAACAATTCGAGATAGAGATAGTATGAAACAAAATAGAATTCATGTGAATGAAATCCATAGTTTATTAGATTCATCACTAGATATTAATGATTGGTTATTAAACAGTGATTAAAATTCTTTCCTACAATATAAATGGGATAAGAGCAGCAATTCGAAAAGGCTTTGTTGAGTGGCTTGAAGACTGCAATCCAGATATTATTTGTTTACAAGAGACAAAAGCAAATATTGATCAGTTTGATCGAAGTGTTTTTAAAAATTTAGGCTATAATGATTATTGGTTCTCAGCTGAAAAAAAGGGATATAGTGGAGTTGGAATATTGACAAAGTTGAAGCCAAATAAAATTCATTATGGTGTTGGAATTGACTACATGGATAGAGAAGGTAGGAATTTAATGCTAGATTTTGATAACTTCTCTGTAATGAGTCTATATCTGCCATCAGGAACTAATATCGATAGATTAGGATTTAAATTTAAATATATGGATGATTTTTTTTCTTTTATAAATGAAATTAGAAAATCAAAAAAAAATTTAATTATAGCGGGAGACTACAATATATGTCATGAAGCTATTGACATTCATGATCCAATTAGAAATGCCAAAGTATCTGGTTTTCTTCCAGAAGAAAGACAATGGTTAGATAGATTTTTAAAATCTGGATTTACAGATACTTTTAGATTTCTTAATAAAGATCCTCATCAATACTCTTGGTGGAGTTATCGAGCAAATTCAAGAGCAAACAATAAAGGATGGAGAATTGACTATCTTTTATCATCTGAAAATTTAAGTAAACATATTAGAAAATCGTACATAATGAATGATGTTCATCATTCTGATCATTGTCCAATTGGAGTTAATTTAGAATTATAATGGAATATAATTATTTACCAGATACTAATATTAAGGTTAGTAAAATATGTCTAGGAACCATGACTTGGGGAAGACAAAATACTCAAGAAGAAGCTTTTGAACAAATGAATTTTTCTCTAGAAAACGGTGTTAATTTCTTTGATACAGCAGAACTTTATCCTGTTCCAGCTACACCAGACAAATATGCCGATACAGAAAAAATAATCGGTAATTGGTTTTCAAAAACTGGAAATAGAGATAAAATTATTTTAGCTACAAAAATTGCTGGACCTGGTGATTATACTGCTCATATCAGAAAGACAGGATTTAAAGGAAATTCAATTAATGAAGCCGTTGAGGGAAGTCTAAAAAGACTTCAAACTGATTACATTGATCTATATCAATTGCATTGGCCAGAAAGAATTACTAATACATTTGGTAACAGAAGTTTTCAATATTTAAATGATTCTTGGGATGATAATTTTGAGGAGATTTTACATATTTTAAAGTCATTGATCGATGAAGGTAAGATAAGACATGTTGGGCTTTCCAATGAAAACCCTTGGGGAATTATGAAATTTCTTGAATATGTAAAAAAAGGTTTACCTAAAATGATTACTATACAGAATCCTTACTCCTTATTGAACAGATTATTTGAAGTTGGAAGTTCTGAAATATGTAAAAGAGAATCTGTTGGATTATTAGCATATTCTCCTCTAGGATTTGGTGTGCTTTCCGGAAAATATATGAATAAAAAGATGCCTAAAAACAGCAGATTAGATTTATTTCCAAATTTAAAACGATATAGCAACGTGAATTCATTTAAAGCAACTGAATTATATAATGAAATTGCTAATAAACATGGAATTTCTCTTACAGATCTATCATTATCCTTTGTTAATGATAGACCATTTGTAACAAGTAACATAATTGGAGCTACATCGATTTCTCAGTTAAAAGAAAATATAGAAAGTGTAAATGTGAAATTGAGTCCTGAAATAATTAAGGAAATTAATGTGGTGAATGAACTAATTCCTAACCCTGCTCCTTAAAAATATTCTTTACAACCTCTTTAACATTAGAAAGTTTCTTAATGTTAATTATTGTTGAATTAAAATCCTGATTAATATCACTTGAAAGATAGATGTTTTTGTAGCCTAATCTTTGAGCTTCATTAACCCTCTTTTCAATATTTGAGACCGATCTCAATTCACCTGACAGATCTACTTCTGCGCAAAAACACGAATGTTGATCAATTGACACATTAATATTCGAGGATAATATTGCACATATTACTGCAAGATCTGTAGCAGTATCCTCAATTTTAAATCCTCCAGTAATATTAATAAAAACATCCTTAATTCCAATTTTGAATCCAGCTCTTTTTTCTAAAATAGCTAATAGCATATTTAATCTTTTGGAATTAAATCCATTTGAAATTCTTTGAGGTGTTCCATATACAGCAGAGCTGACAAGAGCTTGAATTTCTATCATTAAAGACCTGCTTCCATCAAGAGTAACTGAAACAGCTGAGCCTGATGATTTTTTTTCTTTTTTTGAAATGAATAGTTCGCTAGGGTCTTTAACTTCATTTAGTCCCTCAGAATTCATTTGATAAATTCCAATTTCATCAGTAGAACCAAATCTATTTTTTTTAGACCTTAAAATTCTATATTGATTTTGTTTATCACCTTCAAAATGAAGAACAACATCAACCATATGCTCTAATATTTTTGGTCCAGCTATACTTCCATCTTTAGTAATATGTCCAACAATAATAATTGGTAATCCTGTATGTTTAGCTAGTTTAATTAAAATACCAGTGCACTCTCTAATCTGTGTCAAGCTTCCTTGACTACTTTCGTGTATATCAGTTTGTATAGTTTGAATAGAATCAATGATTAAAATATCAGGTTTAATTACTTCGATATTTTTTAAAATTAATTCTAAATTAGTTTCAGTTAGAATAAAACAATTTTTTAGGTTGTCTGTAATTCTATGTGCTCTAAGTTTTATTTGACTTGAGCTTTCTTCACCTGAAATATATAATACTTTTTCACTTGAGCTTAACGAATTTTGCAGTAAAATAGTAGATTTCCCAATTCCAGGTTCTCCAGAGATTAATACTACAGAGCCTTTAACTAGTCCTCCGCCAAGAACTCTATTTATTTCATTTTCAGAGAAGAAAATTCTTTGATCATTTGAAGAATTTATCTCATTAATATCAACTGCTTTTGATTTGGAAATAAATTTATAATCATTTTTACTTTTTTTATTTACTATTTCTTCGGCAACAGTATTCCACTCTCCACAAACTGTACATTGACCAAGCCATTTTGGATATTTTGCTCCACAATTTGAACAAGAAAATGTAATCTTTGTTTTGGAGGACATTATTGTAAAGAGTTATTTGCGCCAGGGAAAACAACTTTTGGTTTAAAGGTCTTAGCATTACTTAGGTCCATAGAAGCATATGAAATTATAATTACTTCATCACCTTTTTGGACTTTTCTAGCTGCTGGCCCATTTAATGTAATTTCTCCACTATTTCTTTCGCCTTTTATAACATAAGTAATCAACCGTTCGCCATTGTTAATATTAACTACTTGAACCTTTTCTCCCTCAATTATATTTGATGCATCCATCAATGTTTCATCAATTGTTATACTTCCAATGTAGTTAAGATCAGCTCCAGTTACTACAGCTCTGTGAATTTTAGATTTTAGCACCTCAATTTGCATCCGCCAAATATACTAATTCAGAAGATAATTATCTATCAATCTAACACTATTAACTTTAACACAAATGAAAGCTCTTAGTCCTTTATTTATGTTATTTTTTTTGAGTTCAATAAGTGTTTTCTCATCCCTTATTTCAAAGTACTGAACTTTAAAATTTTCAATTTTGTTAATCTCTGATTCTATATAACCTTTAATTTTTTCGTAAGGAATTTTCATCAAATTTCTTTTTGTAAAAACTAACATATTATAAATGACACTTGAATTTTCGTAATCCTTTTTGTTTAAAAGTATATTCCTTGAACTTAAAGCCAAGCCATTTTTATTTCTTATTGTCTCACAACGAACAAGATTTGTTTTATAAAAGTTTTTATCAATTATTTTTTGAACTATTAATATTTGTTGAAAATCTTTTTCACCAAAAAAGACAAAATTTGGTTTAAATAGCATTAAAAGCTTGGAGACTATAGTTGCAACTCCATTAAAATGATCTTGTCTATATTTCCCCTCCATTACTTCAGCGATGTAACCAAAATCAAATTTTTGAATCTCTATATTTTCCCCATAAATTTCTTTAGCAGATGGAGCAAAAATTTTAATATTTTTAGAAATATCTATTAGTTTTTCAATATCATTATTTAAGTTTTTTGGGTAGTTTTTAAAGTCATTTTTGTCATCAAATTGAGTAGGATTTACAAAAATTGAAACCCAAACAGTTTCTGAAAATTCTAAAGCCTTATGCACAAGTGAGTGATGTCCTTCATGCAAAGAACCCATAGTTGGTATAAGGCATATTGTATTGTTATTTTTTCTTTGTTTTTCTAACTCAAGAGCTAATTCTTTTATTGAAGTATATAAATTCATTAAGAAAACTTTAACAGGACGTAAACTTAATACTTTACATTTAATATGGTAATATTTTTGTAGTTTTGTATGCCTATTTTGAATTAGGATTTTATGGAAGGAAAAAAAGTTTTGTTTATATCATCAGAGGTTGTTCCTTATATGCCTCAAACTGAAATATCAAATTTAACTTATAACTTACCAAAACTTGTGAACGAGAATGGTGGTCTTACAAGAATTTTCATTCCAAAATATGGAAATATTAATGAAAGAAGACATCAATTACATGAGGTTATTAGATTATCTGGTATTAATTTAATCATTAATGATATGGACATGCCACTTATGTTAAAAGTTGCATCTATACCTAAAGAAAGAATGCAGGTTTATTTCATAGATAGTGAAGATTACTTTAAGGGGAGATCAGGATATTCTGCAGATGATAATGGAAACTTGTTTGATGATAACGATGAGAGAGCTATTTTTTTTGTAAAGGGTGTTGTAGAAACAATTAAAAAATTAAACTGGGCTCCTAATCTTATTCACGTAAATGGATGGATAGCATCTCTTATTCCGCTATACCTTAAGTATTATTTCAAAGACGATCCAATTTTTCAGGGAACAAAAGTTATAGTATCTCTATATAAAGACCAAATAGAAGGTAACTTAAATAAAAATTTTATCAATAAAATTAACTTTGATGGTATTGATTTAGACTCTTTAAAATCTTTAAGTAAGCCAACATATGAAAATTTGTATAGAATTTCAGTTGAGTATGCTGATGGAGTAATTTTGACTTCGAATTTAAAAAGTAAATATTCAGATATATTAGATAAAATTAAAGCGCCAATTCTAGAATGTAATTTTGATGATCCTGAGTATAAGGAAAAATACACTAATTTTTACAACTCATTTTTAGAATAAATGAAATCAAAGTTTTTAATTCTGCTATTAATAACATTGTTTTCTTGTACTAAGGAATACAATACGATTGGAACTGATATGTTAAAATCGGATACATTTAAAACAAATGTTGAATTGATCCCAATTAATGTAGTACAAAGAGCCATACCACCATTTAAATCTAATGCTTTACCTGCATATCAATTAGGTTCAATAAATGATAATTTGTTTGGTAAATCAGAGGCATCATTTATTACACAAGTCAATCTTTCTGAATTTAGCCCAAACTTTGGATTGTGGTCTCAACAGAAAGAGAATGATGGAGATGACTCCAATATAACTGTAATTGAAGAAAATGAGACCATTACTGATGTTTATTTAGACATTCCTTTTTTTAACAATACTTTTGATAGTGATGGTGATGGAGTAATTGATCTCTATGATGTTGATGACAATGATATTAACAGTGATAGTGATGGAGATGGATTAACAGATATTCAAGAAAGAGCTAATGGTACAGATCCTTTGAATCCAGATACTGATGGTGACGGAATAACCGATGATAAAGATACTGATTCTCAAAACCCAAACGCTGGGGCTACTGTTTATGATATAGATTCTCTTATAGGAAATAAAGATGCTAGTTTCAAGATTAAAGTACAAGAACTCGATTATTATTTGAGATCATATGATCCCACTGATAACTTTGAATCATTTCAAAAATATTTTTCTGATGAAACTCAGCTTTTAAATTTTGCAGGATTCACTATTCATGATGATGAAGTTTCTATAGACACAAATGAAATTGTTATTTATAAGGAGGATGATCCAGATACTGATGATGTAGATGAGTCTGAGGAAGTTAAGGAAAGATTAACTCCTAGACTCAGATTACCTCTTGATAAAGAATTTTTTCAAAGAAAAATCATAGACCATGAAGGAAGTGATGACATGATTAATACTGATAATTTCAATATATATTTTAAGGGACTTGTTATACAAGCTTATGATTTTTCAGATGACCTTCTTATGATTTTGGATTACTCTAACGCCAAAATTAACATTGAGTATGAGTATGACAAGTATAATAAAAATGATACTGATGATAATACGTCGGATGATACCATTGATAAGGTGAAAGCTAATTATGAACTTAACCTTACTGGTAATCAAATCAATGTTTTCAATAAATCTCCATTTAATCAGGACATTATTAATAATTTAAGCTCATCTGAGAATTTAAGTAGAGTTTTTCTTAAGGGTGGTGAAGGGCTTATTGCAGAAATTGATTTATTTACTGATAATGATGGTAATAATGTTTTAGATCAAATTAGATCTAATGGGTGGTTAGTTAATGAGGCCAATCTAACAATGTATGTAGATAAAAATAAAATCAATGAAAGTGGAGATCTTATTGAACCTTTTAGAGTTTATTTGTATGACATTGATGGTAAAACACCACTTGCTGATTACTACATAGATAATTCAACAGGTCTAAAAAAATCTAATGAAAAGGTGGTTCACAGTGGAATTCTTGAACTAGATGATAATGGTAATGGATTGAAATACAAAATTAGAATTTCTGAGCACATAAAAAATATTGTCCGTAATGATTCAATTTCACCAAAGCTTGGATTAGCTGTTTCATCTTCAATTTCAAATTCTGTTAACACTGATGTTAAAACGACAGATGTAATGAAATATATACCTATTTCAACAGCAATAAATCCCTTAGGTACCGTTTTAATTGGGCCAAACCCAGAGCCTGAAAATTTTGATAAAAGAATGAGGTTGGAAATTTACTACACTGAAATAAATAATTAATTTTTTTTTAAAAGATTAATTAAAATATTTCTTTTTGTACTGGAAAAAGGTGATACTATAAGTAATTCTATCATAACAGAACTTAATTTAAGCCCTTTTAGTATAATTTTTTCAATTCCAGTAAAATTACCTTCAATATATTTTATTGACGATCTTATAACTTCTGTTTTCGATTTGATTTTAGTTTTTTTATTAATTCTTGATGACAACCCATGATAATGATTACAATAAACATTATTTAACATTATTACATCATATTTCATATTCCTAGCTTTTTTACAAAGGTCCATATCTTCATAATACATAAAATAATTTTCATTCCATTTACCTATAACATTAAATAATTTCTTAGAAATAAGTATAAATGATCCAGAAATCCAATCCGGACTAAATTTATCCAATTTATCTAGTTGACGATTATTCTTGAACATAAAAAACCTGTATAAAGCTCTTGCAATTCCGTTGAAACTATATAGATTTAAAAAAATACCATACGCATGAGTATTTTTATTTTCATTGTTCAACTGTTTGATGCCAATGATAGAACTTTCAAAGTTCAAATCTGCAGAAAGAAGATTCTTTAAACAATCGGGAGGAAGGTATGTGTCTGGATTTAGAAATAGTAGATATTTACTAGATGCTTTTTCTGCACCAAAGTTACATCCTTTTGAAAATCCAATATTTGCCCCACTTTCAATCCACAAAACTTTGGGAAATTTTTCTATGTATGAATATAAAAAACCATCATTTGAGTTATTATCAACCACTATAATTTCAGGCTTAATATCAATTTGGTTATTTATACTTTGAATACAGTTTTCTAATGGAATCCAAGATTTATAGTTGACAATTATGATTGAAAGAGTAATTTCATTCATAATTTTTTTCTGAGTCTAGCTACTGGAGCCCCGATCATTTCTCGATATTTTGCTACAGTTCTTCTAGCTATTGGATAGCCTTTTTCATTTAATATTTTAGTTAGTTGATCATCAGTGAAAGGATTATCTTTGTTTTCCTCTCCTATAATTTCTTCTAAAATTTTCTTTACTTCAATGGTTGAAATTTCTTCACCTTTAGAATTTTTGATACCCTCAGAAAAAAATGATTTAATAAGTTTAGTTCCATAAGGTGTATCTACATATTTACTATTAGCAACCCTTGAAATAGTGGAAATATCCATATCAATTTCTTCAGCGATATCTTTTAATATCATTGGTTTTATTTTGGTTTCATCACCAGAAAGAAAGTATTCTTTTTGGAAATTAATTATAGAAGTCATCGTTAGAATTAAAGTTTGGTTTCTTTGTTTTATTGCATCGATAAACCATTTAGCTGAATCTAATTTTTGTTTAATAAAAAGAACCGCATCTTTATGACTCTTAGATTTATTTTTAGATTCATTGTAGCCTTTAAGCATATTTCTATATTCTTGTGAAACATGTAGTTCCGGAGCATTCCTAGAGTTAAGTTCAAGTTTCAATTCACCTTCAATTATCTTAATTGTAAAATCAGGGACAATTGAAGAATTGATTTTAGTATTTTCATTATATGCTCCACCAGGTTTGGGATTAAGTTTTTCTATTTCTGAAATGGCATCTTTAAGGACATCATTATCTACGCCTAGCTTTGCTTTGATTTTTTCAAAATGCTTCTTTGAAAATAAATCAAAGTGATTTTCTAAAATTTCAGTAGCTATTTCTATTTTTTTTGTTTGATTTTTTCTGTTCAGTTGAAGTAAAAGACAATGTCTTAAATCTTTAGCTCCTACACCAGGGGGGTCTAATAGATATATTTTTTCTAATATTTTTTCTATTTCATGTTCACTGGCATCTATTCCTTGCGTAAATACAAGATCATCAGAAATATCTAAAAGTTCTCTTCTGAGATATCCTAGATTATCTAAACTACCAATTAAAAATTCAGCTATTTGAAGATCTTTGCCTTTTAAAGAAAACGAATGAAGTTGTGTTTTTAAAAACTGATTAAAAGATGTTCCAGATGTAAATGGAATATCTTTTTCCTCTTCATCAGAATAATTATTAGACCTCAATTTATAATCTGGAATATCATCATCTGAGAGATAATCGTTAATATCAAATTCTTCATTATCATTTGAATCATTTTCAAAATCCTCACCTTCAAAGATTTCATCTGATTCTTTTTCTTCTGTAATAGTATTATCTAATGCAGGATTTTCTTCAATTTCTCTTGAAAGCTTTTGTTCAAATTCTTGAGTTGATAATTGAATCAACTTCATAAGTTGTATCTGTTGAGGAGACAACTTTTGAGATAGTTTTAATTTTAGTTTTTGATTAAGCATACCTAATAACTAAAATAAAAGTACAAAATATGAGGTGATATATTTTAAAACTCAGCGTTTTTTGGAGTTCTAGGAAACGGAATAACATCTCTAATATTATTCATTCCAGTTACAAAAAGTATTAATCTTTCAAGACCTAAACCAAACCCACTATGTTTTACAGTACCGTATTTTCTTAAATCCAAATACCACCATAATTCCTTCTCATCAATTCCTTGTTTTTTGATTCTATTTTTAAGAATTTCGAATCTTTCTTCTCTTTGAGATCCTCCAACAATTTCTCCAATTCCTGGAAACAAAATATCCATTGCTCTTACAGTATTTTGATCATCGTTAAGTCTCATGTAAAAAGCTTTAATTTTTGCAGGATAATCATACACAATAACTGGGCATTTAAAATGTTTTTCAACTAAAAATCTTTCATGTTCACTTTGAAAATCAATTCCCCATTCTGAAACTGGATATTTAAATTTTTTCTTTTTATTAGGTTTGGAATTTCTTAAAATATCAAATGCTTCTGTATAGCTAATTCTTTCAAATTTATTATTAATTACAAACTCAATTCTCTCAATAAGTGAAAGATCAGACCTTTGATCTTTAGGCTTAGTTAATTCTTCATTCGCTAATCTATCACTCAAAAATTCAATGTCACTTTTGCATTTTAAATAAACATGATCTATAATTTTTTTAATAAAAGATTCAGCTAAATTCATATTATCATTCAAGTCATAAAATGCCATTTCTGGTTCTACCATCCAAAACTCAGCAAGATGTCTTGATGTATTAGAATTTTCTGCTCTAAATGTAGGTCCAAAGGTATACACATTGCCTAAACCTAAGGCAAGTGCTTCAGCTTCCAACTGTCCAGAAACTGTAAGATTTGTTTCTTTTCCAAAAAAATCTTCAGTATAATCGATATTGTTATCTTTTAATGTAGTAACTCTAAACATTTCTCCAGCTCCCTCAGCATCACTTCCTGTAATTATGGGTGTATGAACATAAAAGAACCCCTGTTCATTAAAAAATTTATGAATAGCATACGATATTTCAGATCTAATTCTAAACACTGAACTTATGGTTTTTGTTCTTACTCTTAAATGAGCATTCTCTCTAAGAAATTCAAACGAATGTTTTTTTGGCTGAATTGGGAACTTATCTGGATCACTTTCACCTAAAATTTCTAAACTTGAAACTTCAATTTCATATTTTTGTTTACTCCCTTGGCTTTCTTGAACTTTTCCTTGAATTTTTAATGAAGTTCCTGTATTAATTTTATCTAAAATATCCTTTTCAGTATTTTCAAAATCAAGTACGCATTGTAAATCTTCAATACATGATCCATCATTTAAATTTATAAAGCGATTAGATCTGAATGTTTTTACCCAACCTTGTACAATAACTTCTTTATTGAGATTGTTACTTTTAAGAATAGAATTAATTGGAAATAGTATTGCCATATTATACTGAAAGAATTTCTTTTTCTTTTGCGCTAAAGATTGTGTCAATTTTTGAAATAAATTTATCAGTAGCTTCTTGAATATCTATTTCATAATTAGATTTCATATCATCACTTACATCAGACTTTCTTATTTCATTATTTGCATCTTTTCTAGTGTTCCTAATACTTACTTTTGCATTTTCAGCCTCAGATTTTGCAACTTTTACAAGTTCTTTTCTTCTTTCTTCAGTAAGAGGTGGAATACTAATAATAATTGATTCACCATTATTCATTGGATTAAAACCTAGATTACTGATTAATATTGCTTTTTCAATGTCTTCAAGTTTATCTTTTTCCCAAGGCTGAATTGAAAGTGTTTGTGAATCTGGAGTATTAATATTTGCAATTTGGTTAAGTGGAGTCAAAGATCCATAATAATCAACTTTTACACTTGAAAGCATATTTGGATTTGCTTTGCCAGCTCTAATATTTAAAAGTTCTTTTTCTAAAAACTTAATTGAGTTATCCATTTGCTCAATACTAGCTTCAACAATAAAATCTAATTCTTCCATTTAATTTACTATAGTTCCAATCTGTTTCCCCTCAGTTATTTTATTTAGGTTTCCTGGCTTGTTCATATTAAAAACAATAATTGGAAGGTTATTCTCTTTACTTAAAGTAAAAGCCGTAGAATCCATTATTTTAAGATTTTTAGTAATTGCTTCATCAAATGAAATTTTCTCAAACATAACAGCATTTTTATTTTTTTCAGGATCTAAGTTGTAAATTCCATCCACTCGAGTTCCTTTTAATATTACATCAGCATTAATTTCAATAGCTCTTAAAACAGCAGCAGAATCTGTAGTGAAAAATGGATTTCCTGTTCCTGCACTAAAAATAACAACTCGCTTTTTCTCTAAGTGTCTGACGGCTCTTCTTTTTATATAGGGTTCAGCAATTGATTCCATTTTAAGAGCTGTTTGTAATCTTGTTTGAATACCCATGCCTTCAAGGCTGCTTTGAAGAGCTAGGCCATTAATTACAGTAGCAAGCATTCCCATATAGTCAGCTTGAACTCTGTCAATCCCTTTACTTGCTGCAGATACTCCACGAAAGATATTTCCTCCGCCGATAACTATAGCAATCTCGACGCCGGTTTTAACTAAGCTGCTAATTTCTTTACAGTATAATTGAATTCGATCTGGATCAATTCCATGAGAGTTATCGCCCATAAGAGCCTCTCCGCTAAGCTTTAATAAAATTCTTTTGTAAAGCATATTAGATGATTATGTAAATATAATCATTGCAAATTAAAATGGCAGCTTGAATTAAACTAGAGCTGATCTTTTAAAATCTGTAATTGAACACTCAGAATTTACAGATTTAACATAGTCAGTAACCGAAAGCTTATTGTCTTTAATGAAAGCTTGGTTTACTAAAGTGTTTTCTTGAAAAAATTTCTTCAACTTTCCTTTTGCAATATTATCAAGAATACCTTCAGGCTTACCTTCGGCTCTAAGTTGGTCTTTAGCAATTTCAATTTCTTTTTCAATAACATCTTTACTAACTCCACTCTCGTCTAAAGCAACTGGATTCATTGCTGCAGCTTGCATAGAAACATTTTTAGCAACTTCTGAAGCTCCATCAAATGTATTTGATAGTCCAACAATAGTGGCAATTTTATTTCCAGCATGGATATAGCTTCCAACAAACTTTGAACTAATTCTTTCAAAAGAACCAATTTCAAGTTTCTCTCCAATAACACCAGTTTGTTCAATTAATTTTTCTTGAACAGTCATATTGTCAAAATCACTACGTAGTAACTCATCTTTGCTGTTTGCAGATAAGGCAATAGTTGCAATTTGGTTAGCAAGCGTTATAAATGATTCATTCTTAGCAACAAAATCAGTTTCACAATTAAGAGAAATAATAATTCCAGTATCATTAGCGTCATTTACTTTAGCAATAACTGCACCTTCACTTGAATCTCTATCAGCTCTTTTTGCTGCAACTTTTTGGCCTTTTTTTCTCAAATTTTCAATTGCTAAATCAAAATCTCCATTAGCTTCGACTAAAGCCTTTTTACAATCCATTATTCCAGCACCTGTGCTTTTTCTTAATTTATTAACATCTGAGGCGGTTATATTACTCATATTGAACTATTTTTTTTCGTTATTATTATCGCTTGGCTTATCATCACCTTTTTCAGCCTTTGCTTCATTTTCTGCTTTTTCTTTATCTCTTACTGCCAATCCATCTTTAATCGATTCTGTTACAGCCTCTAAAATGATTTCAATAGACTTTGAAGCATCGTCGTTAGCTGGTATTCCAAAATCAACTTTATTAGGATCTGTGTTGGTATCTACCATTGCAAAAATGGGAATATTTAACTTGCTTGCTTCCTGAATTGCTATGTGTTCTCTTCTAATATCGATAACAAACAAAGCTCCTGGAAGCCTAGTCATAGATGTGATTGATCCAAGATTTTTTTCAAGTTTTGCTCTCGTTCTATCAACCCTTAATTTTTCTTTTTTAGACAATGTTTCAAAGGTTCCATCTTCTTTAGTTCTGTCAATTGCTGACATTTTTTTTACAGCTTTTCTTATCGTAACAAAATTTGTAAGCATTCCTCCAGGCCATCTCTCAGTAATATATGGCATATTAACTTCAGATGCAGATTTTGAAATTATTTCTTTAGCTTGTTTTTTAGTTGCAACAAATAAAATTTTTCTTCCAGATGCTGCAATTTTTTCAAGTGCTGAACATGCTTCACCTAACTTATTTAAAGTTTTATATAAGTTAATAATGTGGATTCCGTTTTTTTCCGAATAAATGAATGGAGCCATGTTAGGGTTCCATTTTCTAGTAAGATGTCCAAAATGAACACCTGCCTTTACAAGGTCTTTGACTTCAATTTTTTTTGCCATTTTTTCTTTAGTTTACTTTCTTTTAATAATTAGCAACATATCTTTCGATAGTTTAGATGCTAAACTAAATTTCGCATTGCGAAATTCGACATCAATATATTTATGAACTTTTTAATTCTAAATTCAATAAGAATTATCTCTTAGAGAACTGGAATTTCTTTCTAGCTTTTTTCTGACCAAACTTTTTTCTTTCAACCATTCTTGGATCTCTTGTTAGAAGCCCTTCGTCTTTAAGCGCTGGCTTGTTGTCTTCTGAAATCTGACATAATGCTCTAGAAATAGCAAGTCTAATAGCTTCAACTTGGCCAGTAGTTCCGCCACCATAAACATTAACACTAACATCATATTTTCCAGCGTTGTTTGTTAAATTAAAAGGTTGCATAACCTTGTATTGCTGGGTAGTTGTTGGAAAATATTCTTTATAATCTTTTCCATTTACAGTGACATTATCTTTTCCTTTTGAAAGATAAATTCTTGCAACCGATGTTTTTCTTCTGCCTATTGTGTGTATTACTTCCAAATTATAAATCTTTAAGATCAATCATCTCAGGGTTTTGTGCTTCCTGATTGTGAAGATCATCGTTATATACTCTTAAGTTTCTAAAAATAGCCGCTCCCAATTTATTTTTTGGTAACATTCCCTTAATTGCTTTTTCAATAAGAATTGATGGATTTTTATCAAAAATTTGTTGAGCAGTTTTAACTCTTTGTCCACCAGGATATCCAGTATAGCTAATATATTCCTTATCAGTCCATTTTTTTCCAGTCAAATTAATTTTACTAGCATTAATTATGACAACATTATCACCGCAATCGATATGTGGTGTGAAACTTGGTTTATGTTTACCTCTAAGTATTTTTGCAACTTTTGAGCACATTCTACCCAAATTCTGTTCTGATGCGTCAACAAGAAGCCATTTTTTTTGAACGTCTTCTTTTCTTATGGATACTGTTTTAAAACTATTAGCTTTCAAATCCTATATTTTATGGGCAGCAAAACTACAATAATAAATTATAATTGCAAATGTTTTAATGAATAAAAACATTAATGAGCTTCAAGCCAATTATATCCTTCACCTACATCAACTTTTAAGGGAACATTTAATTGATATGCATTTTGCATTTTTTCTTGAACCATATCTTTAATATTATCAATCTCATCTTTAGGACAATCAAAAATTAATTCGTCATGAACTTGAAGAATTAATTTAGATTTTAATTTCAGTTTTTCTAACTCATTATCAATTTTAATCATTGCCAACTTAATAATGTCAGCAGCAGTTCCTTGAACAGGACTATTGATAGCATTTCTTTCAGCCGCAGTCCTAATAATTGCATTTCTTGAGTTAATATCATTTAAATACCTTTTTCTGCCAAAAAGTGTTTTTACATACCCATTTGATCTTGCAAATTCAATTTGATTGAATGTAAATTCTTTTAGCTTAGGATAAGATTTGTAATAGTTTTCAATGATTTCTTTTGATTCTGATCTGCTTAGATTAGTTTGATTACTTAATCCGAAAGCAGATACTCCATAAATAATTCCGAAATTAACAACTTTTGCATGACTTCTTTGTTCTTTAGTTACATTCTCTAAATCTATATTAAACACTTTTGATGCTGTTGATTTATGAATATCTTCGTTATTATTAAAAGCTTTAATCATATCCTCATCATTACTTAATGATGCAATCACTCTTAATTCTATTTGAGAGTAATCAGCAGATATCAAAACATAATCTTGATTCCTAGCGGTAAATGCTTTCCTAATCAACTTTCCGTTACTTGTTCTAATTGGAATGTTTTGAAGATTTGGATTTAAACTACTAAGCCTTCCTGTTGAGGTTAATGTTTGATTAAATATTGTATGAATTCTTTTTGTTTTTGGATTAACCTGTTTAGGTAGAGCAATAACATAAGTTGACAATAATTTTTGAAGAGATCTCCAATATAAAATGTCAGCGATTACAGGATGATTTTTGACTAATTTTGATAACATTTCTTCACTTGTAGAATATTGTCCGCTTTTTGTTTTTTTTGGATTTGAAATTATTTTCAAATCATCAAACAAAACTTCTCCCAATTGCTTTGGTGAAGCTAGATTAAACTCTTTACCACAAAACTCAAAGATTTTATTCTCACTCTCTTTTAAAGAACTCAAAAATTTATTTTCAATTTCTTTTAATAGATTTTCATTAAGATTAACACCTTCATCTTCCATTTTAGTTAAAACAAATCCCAAGGGCATTTCTAAATCATGAAATAATTTATTGAATTCATTTTCTTCAATTTCATTTGAAATTTTTTCAGATAACATATGAATAACACTTACTTTTTTAACTGAATCATCATAGGATATTGAATAATAGTTTGCAATTGATTTTAAATCATCTAGTCTGTTGCTATTAATAATGTAGTTAGCAATTTTAATATCAAAAAGAATTTTTCTATCAAAACTAATTCCGTAATTGTTTAGAAATCTTACGAAAGTTTTTATGTCATAAACATATATCCTTTTACTCTCATTAAAAATTTTAGATATACCTTTAAGTTTATCTTCAAACCCTCTTTCATTAGTTTTTAATGAATATGTTGTATTGTTAGTCCAGCAAAAATCAATCGAGTTTTCTTCAATATTAATGGAGAAAAAATTCATTTTTTTAATTCCGCTTAGTAGTAAGGATAATGAAGTTTCAGAGGAAACGAATTGATTTAATATGTTTTTTTTAACTTTTTCTTTACTTGATTTTGAGAACAAGTCATGATTATCAGCATCATTTGAGTTTTGATTAAATAATTTTTTATAAGTCTCTTTTAATCTTTTGAATTCAAGTTCGTCAAAAATACTTAGTATTTTATCGTTGTTAGGTTCAGATATTTTAAGGTCATCAAAATTGTACTCAACAGGAACATTGGTAATAATTGTAGCAAGTTTTTTAGAAAGAAATCCTAGATCTTTATTTTCAATAATCATATCCTTGATTTTTCCTTTAAGTTCATCTACATTTTCAATTAGCCCCTCCAAAGAACCGTACTCTTTCAAAAATTTTTTGGCTGTCTTTTCACCAACACCAGGCAACCCTGGAATATTATCAACAGAGTCCCCCATCATTCCTAAATAATCTATAACTTTTGAAGGATGATCAATCTCAAATTTATCGTTAACCTCATCAACACCCCAGATTTCAACTCCATTACCAAATCTTGCCGGTTTGTAAAGAAAAATATTCTTTGAAACAAGTTGAGCAAAATCCTTGTCTGGTGTAACCATATAAGTTTCATATCCATCTTTCTCAGCACTTAATGCAATTGTACCAATAATATCATCGGCTTCATATCCTTCTTTGTCAATTGTGCTGATTCCTAAATTTTTTAAAATTTCATAAATAATAGGTACTGAGTCTAATATGGGTTCAGGTGTGGCATTACGATTAGCCTTGTATTCTGTGAAAATTTCCCTTCTATCTTTGGATCCTCCCTTGTCAAAAACTACTGAAAAGTAATCTGGTTTTTCTCTATTGATGATGTCAAATATTGAATTTAAAAATCCCATTATTGCACTAGTGTCAAATCCTTTAGAATTTATTCTTGGGTTTTTTATAAATGCGTAATATCCTCTAAAAATTAGAGCATAGGCATCAATCAAAAAAAGTTTTGGTTTAGTCATCTAGTGCTTTCTAAATTACAAAGTAATGACCAGAAATTTTAATAAATAGAATTAATATAAATTTATATTAAAAATCTCATTATCAACATATTACAAAATATACTATTTTTGAAAAAAAAAACACATGTCTAAATTTGGTGAACTTATTGATGGTAATGTCCCTGTACTACTTGATTTTTACACTGACTGGAATGAATCATCTTCCTCAATGCACCCTGTTTTACGAGATGTAGCAGCTGCTGTGGGTGATAAAGGCAAAGTCATAAAAATTAACGTCGATAAAAACAATGAATTAGCTCAGGCTCTTAGAATTAAAGGATTGCCTACACTGATGATTTATAAGTCAGGTGAAATGGTGTGGAGGCAAAGTGGCGAGCAAGACGCCAATACTTTAATAAATCTAATCAAGGAGTTTATTTAGATATAAATTCTAAATTATAATCATTAAATATTTTTAACTCTTTCTCTTTAATAGCAGAATCAACTTCATATATACTGATTACATCTATAATTTGTTCATATAAAATTAGTTCTTGGCTAGCCATTGAGTTTACGTAAGAAAGATTTTCATCATTTTTTGCAGAAATTAGCTTATCTATTCTTGATGAAATTACATTTCTAATTTTATTGTATAGTAATCTCGATGATTTAAGTTCACCTTGAGAATATAAAGGCTCTAGGAAACTAATTAAATAAGTGTAAAAATCATAATCACCATAAATAATTTTAAATGATTCTGAAACATTAATATAATCAGTAACAAAAGGAATAGTTTTACTCAAATCAGATTCAAAAATTAATTGATTTTCAATTAAAGACCTTAATCTTTCATTGTAAGTAAATATATTTTCAGCTGAAGATTCAATATCAAAGTTTGAATCAATATTCATAGCATTGGAGTAATAGTTAATCTGATCAAAATATTTAGAATATATATGTTTAAATAAATTTCTGGCTTTGATATCTTCATTTAAAGTAAAATAGCTCTCAATGTATGGTTGACTCAAACTATAATAGCCAAAGTAATCTAGTGGCATTTTTTCAAAAGAAAGATCTAAAATTTCTAAGGCCTTTTTGTTGTCTCCAATTTTAATCAACTCACTTCCAAGTCTATGTAAATTACTTCTAAAAGTAATGCTGTTTTTTCTTGTTTCTGGGTCATGATATATTTCATTAGAATTGCTATTTCCCCATTCCCATTTTTTAACTATATCGTACATCCTATATGGATCAATTCTGCCCATCTGATACGGATTTTCTGGATCTAAATCTGTCTTTATTGGCACAAGTTTGTAAACTAGTCCATCTAATTGTAGATAATCTTTCATCCATAAATATTCTGAGTCTTTGTAACTACCACCAGTAAAATATATTGGTCTTTCCCAATCATTGCTTGAAAGAATGTCAAGCATTAAAATTTGATTTTTGTAAAGACCAGATTCAGGTAAATCAATATCTATATAGTCTACAATAAGTTTCTTGTCATTTTCACTCACAAGACCACTTTTCAATACATTTTCTTTATTGACATTAATTCTTACTTTATTTGTAGGATAGTAGACCATATTTTGAGTAAACGCAGGAATCTCATTAAGATCACTTTGCTCATAGCCATATTGTTGTAATAAAAACTTATACTTTGTTCTTTCGTTATCACTACTAATCCAATTCATAAAGTCTTTAATATCCCATCTGACAGAGTCGATTAGGGGCTCATATTTTATATAATCCCTGATTCCATGAGCGTATTGTTTATGATTTAATTTTGATTTTATTGGGTCACTAGAGTATGCTCTTCTTTTAACTTGGTCCATATACCAGTCTGTAGCAATTAGGCTTGTGTTAATAGTTCTAACATCAGTTCTGTGCTCTTCGATCTCTTGCGCATACCACAATGCAAAAGTATCATTATCTCCAATCGTAAAAATGATTGCTTGCTTATCTTCATCAATAGAGTCTAGGTAAGCTTTTGCAAGTGATTGAGCTGTATACCTCTCTGATCTATCATGATCATCCCAATTATTTAAAGCTAGAAGTAGAGGGCTTAATAGAGTGATAACAATAGTTGATATTGAAGCAATTTTAGTTTCAAAAATTTTCTTTAAATAATTATATATGTAAATGAAACTAAAACCAATAAATATTGAAAAAGCATAAAATGATCCTACCAAAGCATAGTCCCTTTCTCTTGGCTCAAAAACTCTCTCATTTAAATAAAATTTAAGTGCTATCCCAGTAAAAATAAATAGTAAAAATAGAGGCCAAAAAGTTTTAAAATCATTTCTAAACATAAGTACAAGCCCTAAAATTCCAAGAATAAGAGGAATCATGTAGTATTTATTCCGTGCTTTATTATTCAAAATATCTATTGGTAGATTATCTTGAGAACCAAGTCGAGATTCATCAATAAAATTAATTCCAGAAATCCAGTTTCCATTTTCTGCATCAAACTTCCATTGATTATCATTTTGTCTTCCAGAAAAATTCCACATAAAATATCTCATATACATATGAATAACTTGATATGATATGAAATAATTTAAATTAGCCATAAAACTAGGTTTTTCAATATCCAAATAACTAGCATAATTTGAGAAGAATTGTGTCATCTCCTCAGCATCTACATCATTGTTGTCAATTTCGTTTTTAAAGTTTGTTACGATTTGGTTTAATTGATCATTTTGTCTATACTCTCTTTTGATTTTAAAATCTAGAAATCCATAATATTTCATGTAGTTCTCAGCATTATCTGAGCTCCACATTCTTGGAAAAAATCCTCTATGTGAACTATTTGAATTTATTTTGCCATTCTTCCAGTCATTTACAATAATGTATTTATTCAAAGCTTCATCTCTTTCATACTTAGGCTTATCGTCTTTATAAGGCTGTTCTGCATCCTGACCTGCATAGGCGTCTGAAAACATAGGTCCATAAAATAAGTAAGTGTCAGGATACTGTTCTAAGTTATAATAAGCAAGGAGAGATCTTGCATCCTTTGGTGAATTCTCATTGATTACCGTTTCTGCATTTGATCTTATTGGAATCATCAACCAAGAAGAAAATCCAATAAAAATAAATGTAATGCAAAGGAGAAGTGTATTTAATGTATATAGTTTCTTTTTCCTAGAATAGCTTAAAGACTTATAAAGTATAAATATTAATAGTAATGCTGAAAATATTGTTCCTGAGTTAAATGGAAGACCTAATTCATTAACAAAAAATACTTCTAAGTAACCGAATAGTTTTAAAGTTGACGGTAACAATAGCTTAAAAATGAAAAGTAAAATTGAAACTGAAGCAACATTTGCAATTAAAAAACTTTTAAATTCAAATTTTGGATACTTTTTGAAATAATAAATTAAACCTATAGATGGTATAGCCAGAAGCCCCATAAAATGTACCCCAAATGACAATCCAATAATAAATGAAATGAGTATTAGCCATTTGTTAGATCTTTCATTTTCAAACTCGCTTTCCCATTTTAAACCTAACCAAAATAAAACAGAGAGAATTAGAGTAGCCATGGCGTAGACTTCAGCTTCAACAGCATTAAACCAAAAACTGTCAGTGAACATAAAAGTAAAAGTTGTTAAAAAAGCTGCCCCAAAAATTTTAAAACTTTCTTCTAAACTAATTTCATTCTTTACTTTTAGAATTTTCTTACTAAGTGAGCTTACAGACCAAAACATAAATACAATTGTTAATGCACTGGACGTAACTGACATCATATTAATCGAAAAAGCAATTTGTGTATTTTCAAAAGCTAGTATTGAGAATACAGCTCCTAACATTTGAAATAAAGGTGCACCTGGAGGGTGTCCAATTTGAAGTTTTGCAGAAGTTGAGATATATTCTGCACAATCCCAGTAGCTTGCGGTAGGTTCTACAGTTAAAAAGTAAACAATAAATGCACATAATCCGCTTAAAAACCCAAGAAGTCTATTATATTTTTTAAAATTCAATTGAATAAATTTTCATAACGAAATTAATTAAACAAAATTAATATTTACCAGAACTAAATTTTATTTTAAATTTGCACGCTCATGGCCTATGGTGTAACTGGCAACACGTCTGGTTTTGGTCCAGAAGAGTCTAGGTTCGATCCCTAGTAGGCCAACAATTTAATTGCTAATATTTTATATATTTGCACGGCTGATTGAATTGAGGGGACATTGTCCCCTCCTTTATTATATAATAAAAACTATTTATGAATAATTTATCATTGATTGAATCTTTTTCAGAATTTAAAGATGAAAAATTTATTGACAGAGTTACTTTAATGTCAATATTGGAGGAAGTTTTTAGAAATACCCTGAAAAGAAAATTTGGGGATGATGAAAACTTCGATATTATTATTAATCCAGATAAAGGAGACTTAGAAATTTGGAGAAATAGAGTTGTTGTGGCTGATGATGATGTAGAGGACGATAATAGCCAGATCTCATTAACTGATGCAAGAAAAATAGAGCCAGATTTTGAAGTTGGTGAAGATGTTTCCGAAGAAGTTAAGTTAATTGATTTAGGCAGAAGAGTAGTTCTTTCTTTAAGACAGAACTTAGTTGCAAAAATTCATGAACATGACAATGGTATCATTTACAAGCAATTTGTTGATTTAGTAGGTGAAATTTATACTGCTGAAGTTCATCACATAAGACATAATGTGGTCATACTGCTAGATGATGATGGAAATGAAATTATTATACCTAAGGATCGTCAAATCCCCTCAGATTTTTACAGAAAAGGAGATTCTGTGAGAGGTATAATTGAAACGGTTGAGCTTAAAGGGACTAAGCCATCAATAATTATGTCAAGAACGTCACCTAAATTCCTTGAAAAATTATTTGAGCAAGATATTCCTGAGGTTTTTGATGGATTAATTAATATCAAAAAAGTTGTTAGAGTTCCCGGAGAGAAAGCAAAAGTAGCTGTCGATTCATATGATGACAGAATTGATCCAGTCGGTGCTTGTGTTGGTATGAAGGGTTCAAGAATTCATGGAATAGTTAGAGAATTAGGCAATGAGAATATTGATGTTGTCAATTACACCAACAATACTCAGTTATTTATAACTAGAGCTCTAAGTCCAGCCAAGATTACTTCTCTTAAAATTGATGAAGAAGCAAAGACAGTTCAGGTCTATCTTGACGCAGATCAGGTTTCTAAAGCAATAGGTAGAGGAGGATATAATATTAGATTGGCGGGTAAATTAACAGGATATGAAATAGATGTCTTTAGAGAAGGTTCGGAAGAGGATGTCGAACTCACAGAATTTTCAGATGAAATTGATTCTTGGATAATTGATGAATTCAAAAAAGTTGGTCTTGATACTGCAAAAAGTATTTTAGAAGAGGATATTGAAGATTTAGTTAAAAGAACTGATCTAGAGGAGGAAACAATTTTAGAGGTAAGAAAAATATTAAGCGAAGAATTTGAAGAAAATTAATAAATGTCTGAATTAAATATAATAAGATTAAATAAAGTGATTAGGGAATTTAATATTTCCCTTGAGAGAGTTGTGGAATTTCTTTCTTCTAAAGGTCATGAAATTGAAGCAAGACCCACTACAAAAATTTCTCAAAGTCAGTATGATCTTTTATTAGCTGAATTTAAATCAGACAGGTCTAGTAGAGTTGAATCACATGATCTAATTGAGGAGAAAAATAAAGAAAAAGAAGAGTTGAGGATAAAGTTTGAAAAAGAACAGGAACAAAAAGTTCAATCTAGTACTATAACTTCTAAATCTTCTTTTCACAAGTTCAAAAAAATTGGAGAAATTGATTTAAATCCCAAAAAAGAAATTTTGCCTGTAAACGACGGTGCTGTAATTTCAAATGAAAAATCAGTTGAAAGTACAACGGAAAATGATTCTAAAATTCGAACAAAATATGAGAAACTCTCTGGGCTTAAGAAAACTGGTGAAAAAATAGATTTAAATAAATTTAATAAACCTGAGGTAAGCGACTCTGATAGTAAGAATAAAAAGAAAAGAAGGAGAATTGCAAAAGATGTAATCAATAAAGAACATCTTACAAAAACGCCACATTTTAAAAACAAAAAATCTACTTTAAGTGCTTCATCACCATCAGATGACGAAGTTCAGAAGCAGATAAAAGAAACATTAGAAAAACTACAAGGTACATCAAAGTCTAAAGCTGCTAAATATAGAAAAGAGAAAAGAGATACTCACAGAAAAAGATCAGAAGATCTAGAGCAAATCGAATCAGAAAAAAAAGTTATTAAAGTGACGGAATTCATCACGGTTGGTGAAGTTGCAACGATGATGGATATCTCTGGAAATGATATTATCTCTGCATGTATGTCTCTCGGTATTATGGTCACTATGAATCAAAGACTTGATTCGGAGACACTTACAGTTGTTGCTGATGAATTTGGTTTTGAAGTTGAGTTTGTTACCGCTGAAATTGAAGATCAAATTCAAGAGGATAATGATAAACCGGAAGATTTATTACCGAGACCACCTATTGTCACTGTAATGGGTCATGTTGATCATGGTAAAACATCTTTACTTGATTATATAAGAAAGGAAAACGTCATAGCTGGTGAGTCAGGTGGAATTACTCAACACATTGGTGCTTACAATGTGAAATTAAAAAATGGGAATAGAATAACTTTTTTAGATACACCTGGTCACGAAGCATTTACTGCTATGAGAGCAAGAGGAGCACAGTTAACAGATATTGTTGTAATTGTAATTGCAGCAGATGATGATATTATGCCACAAACAAAAGAAGCTATAAGTCATGCTCAAGCTGCTAGTGTTCCAATTGTATTTGCTATAAATAAAATTGACAGGGATGTTTCTAACCCTGATAAGATAAAAGAACAACTTTCAGGAATGAATTTATTAGTTGAAGATTGGGGTGGTAAAATTCAATCTCATGATATTTCAGCTTTAAAAGGGACTGGCGTTGATGACTTATTGGAAAAGATATTACTTGAAGCCGAAATGCTTGATCTCAAAGCAAATCCTAATAAGGTTTCAAATGGGTCTGTTATTGAAGCAAGGCTTGATAAAGGAAAAGGATATATATCAACACTTCTAGTTCAAGCTGGAACACTTAGAGTTGGAGATTATGTTTTAGTTGGACAATACAGTGGTAAAGTTAGAGCATTATATGATGAAAGAGGTAAACAAATAAAAGAAGCAGGACCTTCTGTGCCTGTTTCGGTTTTAGGTTTAGACGGAGCTCCTCAAGCTGGTGACAAGTTTAATGTATTTGAAGATGATAAAGAAGCTAAACAAATTGCTGCTAAAAGAACTCAACTTGTTAGAGAGCAAAGTGTACGAACCCAAAAGCAATTAACTCTAGATGAAATTGGTAGAAGAATTGCTTTAGGTGAATTTAAAGAATTAAATATTATTCTTAAAGGTGATGTTGATGGTTCTGTTGAAGCCCTTTCTGATTCTTTTCAAAAACTTTCAACTCAAGAAATTCATATCAATATAGTCCATAAAGCTGTTGGAGCTATCACTGAATCTGATATATTGTTAGCTTCAGCATCTGATGCTATTGTTATTGGATTTAATGTTAGACCAACAGGAAATGCTAGATCAATAGCTGATAAAGAGGAGGTAGATATTAGAAATTACTCAATTATTTATGATGCTCTGAACGACTTGAAAGATGCAATTGAAGGTATGCTTTCCCCTGAGCTAAAAGAAGAAATTACGGGAACTGTGGAAGTTAGAGAAATATTTAAAATATCGAAAGTCGGAACAATTGCAGGTTGTATGGTAACTGATGGAAAAATCTCAAGAAACTCAAAAGTCAGACTAATAAGAGATGGAATTGTTATTACATCAGCTGAGCTTACTTCTCTAAAAAGATTCCAAGATGACGCCAAAGAAGTATCAAAAGGTTATGATTGTGGTATACAACTCAAAAACTATAATGACATTAAAATTGGAGATGTTTTAGAATGTTTTAATGAGTTAAAAATCAAGAAAAAATTAAAGAAGTAATTAGCTTTTTGGTTTAAAAATAAAAGCTGATTTAAATTCTTTTTTAATGTCTCTTAACTTTTTTTCAGCATTAATTTTGGACTTATATTTTCCAATTCTGACCTTATAATTTGGAGTCTCAAAGTAGAAATATAAACTGTCTGACAAGTATTTTTCAGAAACATAATTCATTATAGAATCTCCATTTTTATAGTTGCCGCTAAAAACTTGAATTGAGTAATAATTTGAATCATAAATTTCTCTATCAATAATCTTTTTTATTTTTAAAATTGAATCAAGTTTTGGATCATTTTTTAAATCATATTGATTGACCTGCGAATTAATTTGACTGCAAAAAAATAAAGCTGATAAAAAAAATATTTTTTTCATGTCACAAATATATATTAATTCGTATCAATATTTGTTTCAAAAATTAAATGTTAAAATTGGAAAAATGATTTTAAATATGTTTTAATAATTGATTATTGTTTACTATTTTCGCACTGTTAAAACAAACAATTATTTTAATTGTTGAATACTAAAGACAACAAACAAATTTATCTGATAGAAAGTATGCTTAATGTAGTGAGATTTCTTTCCGCAGTCTTCTTTATTTTTTCTATTTCATTTTCAGTACATGCACAAGATGTTGATATAGCTAAAGGTAAATCTCTATTTAATGCCAATTGTGCTGCTTGTCATAAGTTAGATAAAAATCTTGTAGGCCCAGCATTGGCGGGTGTTTCTGAAAAGTATGAAAAAGACTGGCTTTATAGCTGGATTAAAAATAGTGCAGCAATGATTAAAGCTGGTGATGAAAGAGCTGTTGCAATTTGGGAAGAATATAATAAAGCTGCAATGAATGCTTTTCCTCAACTGTCTAATGAAGATATTGATAATATTCTAGCTTACACAGATTACAAACCAGAGCCTGTTGCTACTATAGCTGCCGCAGCTGGTTCTGCTACAGGTACCCAAACTGAAGGTTCGGTTTCAACGGATATAATTTTAATTGTTTTAATTGTTATTCTTTGCGTCTTAGTTGTGATGTTGTTTTTAGTGAATAAAACACTAAAAGCGATTGCGGAGAAGAATGGAATTAAATATGAAGAGAAAAAACCAGTCTTTTCTGTGCCAATATGGAAATTGTTTATAAGAAATCAATTCCTTGTTTTTTGTTCGGTTGTGTTCCTGCTTCTTTCCAGTGCATATTTTGCTTATGGATGGATGATGCAGATAGGGATAGATCAAGGATATATGCCAGTTCAACCTATACACTATTCACACAAAATTCATTCAGGTGCAAATCAAATTGATTGTCAATATTGTCATTCAAGTGCTAGAGTTTCCAAGCATTCAGGAATTCCATCTTTAAACGTTTGTATGAACTGTCATGAGAATATTGCAGAATACAATGGTGAAGAAGATTTAGAAAAAGGCTATACAAAAGACTTTTATACTGCGGAAATTAAAAAATTATATAAGGCTGTAGGCTGGGATGAAGAAAGTAGAACATATACTGGTGAAACTGAGTCAGTAAAATGGGTTAGGATTCATAACCTCCCTGATTTTGTGTACTTTAACCATTCTCAGCATGTTAATGTTGCTGGAATAGAATGTCAAACTTGTCATGGACCAATTGAGGAAATGGAAATTGTGTATCAACATTCTTCATTGACCATGGGATGGTGTATAAATTGTCATAGAGAATCTGACGTTAAAGTACGGGATAATGAATACTATACAAAGATTCATGAAGAATTATCAAAAAAGTATGGTGTTGAAAAATTAACTGTTGCCCAGATGGGTGGATTAGAATGTGGTAAATGTCATTACTAATTAATATTAATGAGTATAGAAAAAAAATATTGGAAAAGTGAAATTCAGTTAGATCAAAACAATGGTTTGGATCATCTCGAACACAATGAATTTGTTGAAAAAATACCTGTTGATAACAATATTTTTTCAGATGAAAATATTAATGATGTTTCAGCTAACAGAAGAGATTTTTTAAAATATCTAGGGTTTAGCACTTCTGCTGCTGTTCTAGCTAGTTGTGAAGGACCGGTTCACAAATCAGTCCCTTATGTTATTCAACCGGAGAGAATCAGGCCAGGCATTGCAAACTATTATGCAACAAGCCTTTTTGATGGATTTGATTCAGCTAATGTATTAGTAAAAACCAGAGAAGGAAGACCAATTAAAATACAGAATAATAAACTGTCAAAGTATAAAGGACACGCCAATGCAAGAGTTAATGCATCTGTATTAAGTTTATATGATAGTAAAAGAATTCAAGGTCCTACAATTAATGGAGAAGATGTTTCATGGGATACTTTTAATAATAACATTAAAGCTCAGCTTAATTCATTAAAAGCTTTAAATCAAACTGTTGTATTATTGACTTCAACAGTAGCAAGTCCTACAACAATAAAAATTATAAACTCATTAATTGCAGAGTATCCAAATATCAAGCACGTTGAATATGATTCAGTTTCTGAATCAGCAGCTTTGGATGCTCACGAAAAAATGTATGGAACAAGAGGATTGCCATATTATGATTTTCAAAAAGCTAAATCAATTGTTTCATTTAGTGCTGATTTTCTTGGAGATTGGCAAGGATCGAATTATGATCATGATTATGTTAAGGGAAGAATTCCAAATAGAGGTGTAGATGGAAAAGCATCTATGTCAAAACATATTCAAATTGAGTCTAATCTTTCAATTACTGGGTCAAACTCTGATTTAAGAATTCCATTATCAATTAATGATCAAAAGTTATTTTTAGCTCATTTATATGATTCAATTTCAGGAAATAATAGTCAATTAAAAAAATTACCCGAAGCATTAGTGGCGAAGCTTGAGTATGTTTCAGCTGAATTATTATCAAAAAAATCTGAATCCGTAGTTCTATGTGGAATTGATGACGTTAATGCCCATTTATTGTGTAACCGTATAAATGACATTTTAAAGTCTAACGTTGTAAACAAAAGCAAAGTGTCATATGTAAGAAATGGAAGTGATTCTAATGTAAATGAAGTTATAAATAATGTAATAAATGGAAAAGTTAAAGGTGTTATAATGAGTGGAGTTAATCCATCATATACTTTACCTAATTCAATTGCTTTTTCAGATGCTTTGAAAGCTTTAAACTTTAGTGTTTGCTTCACAATGAGTGCTGATGAAACAAGTGAATATTCATCTCATATTGCAGCAGTTCCTCATATGCTTGAATCTTGGGGGGATTTTGAATTTATGAGTGGAGAGTATAGTCTTTGTCAGCCAACAATTAAGCCATTATTTGACACAAAACAATTTGAAGACTGTCTTCTAACCTGGTTAGGATCTGATAAATCCTTTTATGACCAAATTAAGGATAATTGGAATAACAACATTTTAAATTCTACAACTTCATGGAATAAAGCTTTACATGATGGTGTTTTTTCTTCTGAAAGCAATTCATTTAGTAGAAAAAATAATTCAATTAATTTTTCAAACAGTGCTAAACAAATTATATCTAGCGATGATAATGGTTTTGATCTGATTTTATACTGTAAAACTGGGATGGGTGACGGCCAGCAAGCAAATAATCCTTGGTTACAAGAATTCCCTGACCCAATAACAAGAGTGTCTTGGGACAATTACTTGACTGTGTCTAAGTCAGATGCAGAGCAGTTAGGTTTAAAAAATTATAATGAAGCCAATGGTGCTCTTAATAGTAATTATGCAATTGTAAATGTTGGTGAAAATGAATTAAAAGTACCTGTAGTAATTCAGCCTGGACAGGCAAAAGGTACTGTTGGACTTTCATTAGGATATGGAAGATCAAAAGGTTTAAAAGATGAAATGAAAACTGGGGTTAATGCATATTCTTTTTATCATGGTTTTTCTAAAAATCAAAAGGCTCAAATTACTGCTCATTATGAAATTCATGAATTTGCATGTGTTCAGTTACATAACACATTGATGGGAAGAGGTGATATAATTAAAGAAACATCTCTTGAAACATATAACACCAAAGAAAAAGCATATTGGAATGTAATTCCAAAAGTATCTAAGAATCATATTGAAACACCTGTCAATTCTCGAGAAGTTGATATGTGGGAAGAATTTGATAGATCTATAGGTCATCACTTCAATTTATCTATTGACCTAAATGCATGTACTGGTTGTGGCGCATGTGTTATTGCATGTCATGCTGAGAATAACGTTCCTGTTGTTGGTAAAGCAGAAGTTAGAAAATCACGTGATATGCATTGGTTAAGAATTGACAGATACTATTCATCTGAAGAATCATTTAATTCAGATATTGAAAAGAAAGATAATATTTCTGGAATAGGACAATCTCTATCTGTATTTGGTGAGATGGAAGAACCTAGTGAAAATCCTCAGGTAGTATTTCAGCCAGTAATGTGTCAGCACTGTAATCATGCTCCATGCGAAACTGTATGCCCAGTTGCTGCCTCATCACACGGTAGACAAGGTCAAAATCATATGGCTTACAACAGATGTGTAGGTACAAGATACTGTGCTAATAACTGTCCTTATAAAGTTCGTAGGTTTAATTGGTTCTTGTACAATAACAATGATGAATTTGATTTTAATATGAATGATGATTTAGGTAAGATGGTATTAAATCCTGATGTAGTTGTAAGGTCAAGAGGAGTTATGGAAAAATGTTCATTCTGTATTCAAGGCACTCAGTCAGTTATTTTAAATGCTAAAAATAAAGGCAGAGAAGTTAAGCCAAATGAATTTAACGATGCAGTGGCTTGTTCAGCTGCATGTTCAACTGGAGCATTGAGTTTTGGAGACATAAATAATAAGAAAAGTGATGTCTATCAAAGAAAACAAGATGACAGAGTTTATCATCTTTTAGAATATGTTGGAACTAAGCCTAACGTATTTTATCATACTAAGATTAGAAACACTGATAAAGATAAAAGTATATAATGGGTCATTACGAAGCACCAATTAGAAAACCTTTAGTAACTGGTAATAAAACTTATCACCAGATTTCTGTTGATGTAGCTAAACCAATCGAGGGTCAAGCAAACAAGCAATGGTGGATTGTGTTTTCTATTTCAATGGTATTATTTCTTTGGGGTGTTGGATGCATGATTTATACAATTTCTACAGGCATTGGTGTTTGGGGATTAAATAAAACTGTTGGATGGGCTTGGGACATAACAAACTTTGTATGGTGGATTGGTATCGGACATGCTGGAACTCTTATTTCTGCAGTATTACTTCTTTTTAGACAAAAATGGAGAATGGGTATCAACAGATCAGCTGAGGCTATGACAATATTTTCAGTAATGCAAGCGGGTCTTTTCCCTTTAATACACATGGGAAGACCTTGGTTAGCATACTGGGTTTTACCAATACCAAATCAATTTGGGTCTTTATGGGTTAATTTTAATTCACCTTTACTTTGGGATGTATTTGCAATTTCAACTTATTTAACTGTATCATTAGTATTCTGGTGGACTGGACTATTACCAGATTTTGCCATGATAAGAGATAGAGCTATTAAACCTTTTCAAAAGAAAATATATAGTCTTGTTAGTTTTGGATGGAGTGGTAGAGCAAAAGATTGGCAGAGGTTTGAAGAAATTTCGTTAGTATTAGCAGGTCTTGCTACTCCTCTGGTACTTTCAGTTCATACAATAGTTTCGTTTGACTTTGCTACATCTGTTATACCTGGATGGCATACGACTATATTTCCACCGTACTTTGTAGCTGGGGCAATTTTTTCTGGTTTTGCAATGGTTAATACTTTACTTATAGTTATGAGAAAAGTATGTAATCTTGAAGATTATATTACGTTACAGCACATTGAACTTATGAATATTGTCATTATGATAACTGGATCAATTGTCGGCTGTGCATACATCACTGAGTTATTTATTGCTTGGTATTCAGGAGTTGAATATGAACAGTATGCTTTCTTAAACAGAGCAACTGGACCATACTGGTGGGCATATTGGGCTATGATGACATGTAATGTGTTTTCTCCACAGTTAATGTGGTTTAAGAAGTTAAGAACTAGTATCGTATTTTCTTTCATCATTTCGATTGTTGTTAATATTGGAATGTGGTTTGAAAGATTTGTGATTATAGTTACATCTCTTCACAGAGATTATTTACCATCATCATGGACGATGTTTTCACCATCATTTGTTGATATTGGAATATTTATAGGAACAATTGGATTTTTCTTTGTTCTATTTCTTCTATATGCAAGAACTTTCCCTGTTATTGCTCAAGCAGAAGTAAAAACAATTTTAAAATCCTCAGGGGATAATTATAAAAAATTAAGAGATAAAAATGGCAAATAAGTTTATACATGCTATATACGATGATGACGATAAGCTTCTAGATGCTGTAAAGCATTTGAAGAATGAGGGAGTATATATTGAAGATGTATTCACTCCATTTCCTGTTCACGGACTCGATAAGGCTTTAGGTCTTGCACCTACTAGAATTTCTATTGCAGGATTTATTTATGGTTGTATAGGTTTTGCATTTGCAATTTTTATGATGAATTACATCATGATCGTTGATTGGCCACAGAATATTGGAGGTAAACCTAGCTTTAGCTTTATTGAAAATATGCCAGCATTTGTTCCAATAATGTTTGAGTTAACCGTATTTTTCTCAGCACATTTAATGGTTATTACTTTTTATTTGAGAAGTAGACTTTGGCCTTTTAAAAAAGCTGAAAATCCTATTCCTGAAACAACAGACGATAAGTTTTTGGTACAGATTCCAGTAAGTGGCAATGAAAAAGAAATAAAATCTAAAATTAAAAAGACTGATATTTTAAAAATTGATGTCGTTGAAATAAAAGAATAAAATGAAAAAAATAAATTACATATTTATATTGTTTTCTTTCTTATTAGTTTCATGCTTTGATTCTTCAAATCCTAATTATCAGTTTTTCCCAAATATGTATAAGTCTGTAGGTTATGATACCTATTCGGAATCAAATGCATTTGCAAATGGCATTGAAGCTCAAGAACCAGTTCAAGGAACTATTTCCAGAGGATGGCACCCTTATGAGTATGAAGATACTAATGAGGGTTATGAGCTTGCAAAAGTAAATTTAAAATCACCTGTCGAAAAAACAGATGAAAATCTTAAAACAGGTAAAGAATTATATGAAATATATTGTTCAGTTTGTCACGGATCAAAAGGAGATGGACAAGGAATTTTAATGAAAAGAGAAAAGTTTTTAGGAATTCCTAGTTATGCTGATAGAGATATCACTGAAGGAAGTATCTATCATGTTTTGATGTATGGAAGAAATCTTATGGGATCTCATGCCTCATTGGTAAATCAAGAAGAAAGATGGAAGATTTCACAATATGTATTAGAATTAAGAAATGAATTAATTAAATAGTGGTGATGTTTACGTTAACAAATAAAATCAGAACATTTTCAATTGCCTTAATTGTATTAGGTCTATTAGGAATTGCTTATGGTTTTTATAGTGCTCCAAGTACAATTGAAGAAGCTAAAGAAATTGTTGCAAGTTCTCACCATGATGATGGTCATGCATCAAGTCATGATGATCATAATAATGATGATCAACTAGTATCATCTCATGGATTGTATGATTCTGAACTAATATCGAGAGGAGAATATGATCAAATGAGAGCTGAAGAACATAACTCAGAACATTCAGAAGATCATGAAATGTCCCATGATGAACACGTTTTTCATCAATTAGCTAACAGGCCTTGGGCTGCAATTTATGTAGCTGCATTTTTCTTTTTCATGATTTCATTAGGGGCTCTAGCTTTTTATGCAATCCAACGAGCTGCACAGGCTGGATGGTCTCCATTACTGTTTAGAGTTATGGAGGGTATTACTGGTTATTTACTGCCTGGAGGTTTAATCATATTGGCAATACTATTGTTTTCCGCTTTACATTTTAACCATATGTTTATATGGATGGATCCTGATGTAGTCGAGCATGATGAAATTATTAAAAACAAAAGTGGTTATTTAAATATCCCATTCTTTTTAGCAAGAGGTGTATTCTATTTAGCAGGCTGGTCACTTTACAGATATTTTTCCAGAAGATTTTCAATTGCTCAAGATAAAGCAAGAGATAATTCAAACCATATCAAGAATTTCAAAATATCAGCTGGGTTCTTAGCATTTTTTATAGTTACAGAGTCGATGATGTCTTGGGACTGGATTATGTCAATCGATCCACATTGGTTTAGTACTTTATTTGGATGGTATGTTTTTGCCAGCATGGTTGTGTCAGCAATTACAGTTATAGCATTACTAACTATTTTTCTCAAGTCAATGGGTTATTTAGAAAAGGTAAATCATAATCATATGCATGACTTAGCAAAGTTTATGTTCGGCTTTAGTGTGTTCTGGTCATATTTATGGTTTTCACAATTTATGCTTATTTGGTATGCAAATATCCCTGAAGAAGTTACATATTTTATAACAAGACTTGAAGATTATCAACTTCCTTTTTTAGGTATGCTAGTAATGAATTTCATTCTTCCTTTCTTAATCTTAATGAACTCTGATTTCAAAAGATTAAACTGGATGATAGTAACGGCTGGTATTATTATTTTGATTGGCCATTATATGGATGTGTTTAATATGATCATGCCTTCTGCTGTAGGTGATCAGTGGTTTTTTGGAATTCCTGAATTAGGTTCAGTAATGTTTTTTGCAGGCTTATTTATATATATAGTATTTAGCTCACTCACAAAAGCACCCCTTGAAGCAAGTGGGGATCCTTTCAACAAGGAGAGTGAAAAGTTTGTTTATTAATTTGATGATATAGAAGATGACAATATTACTTTCAATTTTAGCAGTAACTCTCTTAGCAATTTCTGTTTGGCAGATTACTAAAATTTTTGAAATTTCAAATTTAGGTGCAAAAAAAGATGATTCTCAAGTTGCGTCCGAGAAAGATAATGACTTACAGGGAAAATTAATGTTTGCCTTTCTGGTATTTATCTATCTAGTAACGATTTATTCCTTTGTTTCATATACTAAAGTTTTATTACCAGATTCTGCTTCAGAACACGGTTACACTTATGATAAGCTGCTGCTTATTTCCTTTCTTGTAATCTTTTTTGTGCAAACTATTACGCAGGCATTACTACATTACTTTGCTTACAAGTATAGAGGAATCAATGGAAGAAAGGCTTTTTTTATCACTCATAATAATAAGTTAGAGCTCGTGTGGACAGTTATCCCTGCAATTGTATTATTTGTTTTAATTCTATATGGTATGACTACTTGGTCTGATATTATGAATTTTGAAGAAGATGAAGATGCGCTTGTTGTAGAACTTTATGCAGCCCAGTGGAACTGGAAAGCTAGATATGCTGGAGATGACAATGTCTTAGGAGATGCTAACGTAAGATTTTTAAACGATTTTGACGGAAGAAACTCAGTTGGAATAGATTCATCAGACCCTAATGGTTTAGATGATGTTGTTGTAACTCAAGAATTTCATTTGCCAGTTAATAGAAAGGTAATATTCAAAATTAGATCTCAAGATGTATTGCATTCTGCTTATATGCCTCACTTTAGAGCTCAGATGAATGCAGTGCCTGGAATGATCACGGAGTTCTCATTTACTCCAACAGTAACAACAGCTGAAATGAGGTTAAATCCTGATGTAGTATCAAAAGTAAACAGGATTAATAAAATAAGATATGATAATAGTCAAGAGTTGATTGCTAAAGGTGAAGAAGCATTGGAGCCTTATCAATTTGACTATTTACTTCTATGCGCTAAAATATGTGGAGCTTCACATTATAATATGCAAATGAAGTTAGTAGTAGAATCTGAAAAAGATTTTAATAAATGGTTAAATGATCAGAATACATTTTCTGAGATTATACAATAATTAAATAATATGTCAGTAGCTGTAAATAACGATGTTGATAATCATGATGATCACCATCATCATAAGGAAACTTTTATAACTAAATGGATATTTAGTCAGGATCATAAAATGATTGCTAAACAATACTTTGTAACAGGGGTAATTGTTATGGGTATTATCGGTGTTTTAATGTCATTGCTTTTTAGAATTCAATTGGCTTGGCCTGAAGAATCTTTTTCGGTTTTTAGTTTCTTTTTAGGTGATAGATGGGCTCCAGATGGTGTTATGGATCCTAATATTTATTTAGCATTAGTTACCATCCATGGTACCATAATGGTATTTTTTGTTTTGACAGCAGGATTGAGTGGAACTTTTAGTAATCTATTAATTCCTTTACAGATTGGCGCCAGAGATATGGCTTCAGGATTTTTAAATATGATTGCATATTGGTTGTTTTTTATATCTAGTGCAATTATGGTTGCTTCTCTTTTTGTTGAAGCAGGGCCTGCAGCAGCAGGTTGGACAATTTATCCTCCACTAAGTGCTGTTCCACAAACTCAACCAGGTTCTGGTGCTGGAATGACTCTATGGTTAGTTTCTATGGCATTTTTTATTGCATCCTCTTTATTAGGTTCTTTAAATTATATTGTAACTGTACTTAATCTTAGGACAAAGGGTATGAGTATGTTTAGACTTCCTTTAACAATTTGGGCATTCTTTGTTACTGCTATTATTGGTGTAATTTCATTCCCAGTACTTTTATCAGCTGCCTTATTGTTAATAATGGATAGAAGTTTTGGAACATCATTTTTCCTTTCTGACATTTTTGTTCAAGGAGAAGTTTTACATTATCAAGGAGGATCACCTGTGTTATTTGAGCATTTATTCTGGTTCTTAGGACATCCAGAAGTTTATATAGTTTTATTACCTGCATTAGGTATTACATCTGAAATTATAGCAACAAATGCACGTAAACCAATTTTTGGATATAGAGCTATGGTTGCATCTATTTTAGCAATTGCATTTTTATCTACCATTGTATGGGGACATCATATGTTCGTAACAGGTATGAATCCATTTCTAGGATCTGTATTTACATTTACAACATTACTTATTGCTATTCCTTCGGCTGTGAAAGCATTTAATTACATAGCAACCTTATGGAAAGGTAATTTACAGTTAAATCCAGCAATGTTATTTTCTATTGGGCTTGTATCAACATTTATTACTGGTGGCTTAACCGGAATTATTCTAGGGGATAGTGCATTAGATATTAATGTACATGATACGTATTTTGTTGTAGCTCACTTTCATTTAGTAATGGGGATATCTGCTTTATATGGTTTATTTGCTGGTGTTTATCATTGGTTTCCTAGATTATACGGTAGAATGATGAATAAGACACTTGGTTATATTCATTTCTGGATTACAGCTATAGGTGCTTATGGAATATTTTTCCCAATGCATTTTATAGGTATGGCTGGATTACCAAGAAGATATTATACAAATACAGCATTCCCGTACTTTGATGATTTAGCTGATATAAATGTTCTAATTACTGTCTTTGCTCTAATTACTGGCTTAGCTCAGCTCATATTCTTATATAATTTCATACATAGTATGTATTTTGGTAAAAAGGCTGAGAAAAATCCATGGAAATCTAATACTTTAGAATGGACTGCTCCGGTTGAACATATTCATGGCAACTGGCCTGGAAAAATTCCTGAAGTTCATAGATGGGCATATGATTATAGTAAGCCTGGTAAGAAAGAAGATTTTGTTCCACAGTCTACTCCAATTGCAAAAGGAGAAAAGATTTCAGAACACTAGTTTCTCTTTACATCATTTAACCCCTAATTTAACTTTTGTTTATATTTGAGTATGAACGAAAATCTAGATCCTTCAAATGAAAATTTTTCTAACGAGGATCTCGAAATAGACAAAGCGTTAAGACCGCTTAGTTTTTCAGATTTTCGTGGACAAAATAAAGTAATTGAAAATCTCAAAGTTTTTGTAGAAGCTTCAAATCTCAGATCTGACGCCTTAGATCATACCCTTTTACATGGTCCGCCAGGCTTGGGAAAAACAACATTAGCTAATATTTTAGCTAATGAACTTGGTGTTTCTATAAAAGTTTCATCTGGACCTGTGATTGATAAACCAGGAGATTTAGCTGGACTACTGACAAGTCTTGAACCCAGAGATGTTTTATTTATTGATGAAATTCATAGACTTTCTCCAATTGTAGAAGAATATTTGTATTCAGCTATGGAAGATTTTAAAATTGATATCATGATTGAATCTGGTCCAAATGCTAGATCAGTTCAAATTAATTTAAATCAATTTACTCTAATTGGAGCTACTACTAGATCAGGATTATTAACTGCCCCAATGAGGGCTAGATTTGGAATCAATAACAGGTTAGAATACTACGAAAAGTCAACTTTATCAAAAATTGTAAAAAGAAGTGCTGATATTCTAAATATTAAAATTGATGATGATGCAGCAGTAGAAATTTCAGGTAGAAGTAGAGGAACTCCAAGAATATGTAATTCCTTGCTAAGGAGAGTTAGAGATTTTGCACAGATTAAAGGAGATGGTAAAATTGATTTAGAAATTACAAAATATGCTCTAGAAGCATTAAATGTTGATGCATATGGATTAGATGAAATGGATAACAAAATACTTTCAACTTTAATTAAAAACTTTAAAGGCGGTCCAGTAGGAATTACTACACTATCAACTGCAGTTTCAGAAACTGCCGAAACGATTGAGGAGGTTTATGAACCTTTTTTAATTCAACAAGGATTTATTGTTAGAACACCCAGAGGAAGACAAGTTACTGACAAAGCCTATAAACATTTAGGATTAACTCCTTTAAATGATCAAAGTAACCTATTTAGTTAGATCTTGTCAACTATTAATTCAAATACATTACTTGTTAAATCTATTGCAAAGGATTTAGGTTTTATTTCATGTGGAATTTCTAAATCTGGTTTTTTAGATAATGAAGCTGATAGATTTGAAAAATGGCTTAAAAACAACTATCATGGAACAATGTCTTATATGGAAAGAAATTTTGATAAAAGACTTGATACAACAAAATTAGTAGAGGGTTCAAAAAGTGTGATGTCACTTTTATATAATTATTATCCAAAAAAGAAACAAAATCCCAATTCATATAAAATTTCAAAATACGCATATGGTACTGATTACCATTGTGTTATAAAAGATAAATTAAAAAATTTTGTTTCTATTTTGAAAGAGAAAGTTGGAGATGTAAATGCAAGAATTTTTGTTGATTCTGCTCCAATACTTGAAAGAGCTTGGGCAAAAAAAAGTGGATTAGGTTGGATTGGTAAGAATACAAATTTAATTAATAAAAAAACTGGATCATTCTTTTTTATTGCAGAGATTATTATTGATATAGATTTACAGCCTGACAAAGAGGTTACAGATCATTGTGGACAATGCACGGCTTGTTTAGATGCTTGTCCAACTGGTGCATTTTATGAACCTTATAAGCTTGATGCTTCTAAATGCATTTCTTATTTGACTATTGAGTTTAAAGATAAAATTTCAGATAAGTTTAATGGTCAGTTTAAAGATTGGATTTTTGGTTGTGATATATGTCAAGATGTTTGTCCATGGAATAAATTTTCAAAAGAACATAATGAGCCATTATTTGAGCCTATAAATCAGGTTATCAATTATTCAAAAAAAGACTGGACTGAAATTACCAATGAAGTTTTTGATTTAATTTTTGAGAAGAGTCCAATTAATAGGCCTAAATTTGAGGGTTTTAAAAGGAACATCGAATTTATCAAATGAGTTATAAAACGCTTCCCAAAATAGAATTGCATATACATCTCGATTGTAGTCTTAGTTATAATGTAGTGAAGAAATTAAGACCTGAAACAACAATTAAAGAGTATAATCAAAATTTTAAAGCGGGAGAAAGTTGCTCTTCTTTAAAGCACTATATAAAATGTGCTGATAATGCAATTTCTTTAATGCAAACTAAAGAAAGTCTGGAGTTGGTAATGGAAGATTTCTTCGATCAATTAATCGAAGACAAGGTAATTTATTGTGAGATAAGATTTGCCCCGCTTTTACATACTGAAGAAGGTTTAAATTCTAGTGAAGTGGTAGATATTCTATGTCATAAAATGAATATACTCTCAAAAGAAACCGGAATTATAACAGGATTAATATTATGTACGCTTCGTCATTATTCAGAATCACAGAGTATGGAAACTGTTAAACTTGTTAATGAATTTTACGATAAAGGTGTGGTTGGTTTTGATATTGCTGCAGATGAAGCAGGATTTCCACTCGATAACCATATATCTGCTTTTGAATATGCACATCAATACAAACTAAATTGTACTGCGCATGCAGGTGAAGCAAAGGGTGCTGAAAGTGTTTGGGAAACAATAAATAAATTAAAAACTAAAAGAATAGGTCATGGTGTTAGATCTATTGAGGATGATAGATTAATTGATTTTCTCTTGGACAATAACCATCATCTAGAAGTGTGTCCTACAAGTAATATTAAAACAAAAACTTTTGAATCTTTAGAAGAACATCCAATTGATAAATTATTTAAAAGAAATGTGTCATTAAGTATAAATAGCGATGGCAGAACAATTTCGGATGTTAATTTAAACGAAGAGTATCATAAGCTAAGTGATTTATTTGGATGGTCAGTTCAAGAACTAAGACAATGTAATTTAAATGCTATTGATTATGCTTTTACTTCAGAAAAAAATAAAGCAATACTTAGGCAAAAAATAAATAGAGCCTATACAGCCCTATAGTTCAACGGATAGAACAAAAGTTTCCTAAACTTTAGATCTAGGTTCGATTCCTAGTAGGGCTACTTAAATTTAATTCTTTATAAAAATATTCATAAAGAATTCTTTCAATTATCTAAACTGTAACCTTAAGAGTTGTCCCACTTAAAGAAGTAGAGTAGCATTTTAATACTCCTCCAGCTGTTCCTGCAGTACTACAATCTGATGGGTAAGAATTTCCATGAGCACTACATTGAAATCTATTATTGGAAGAATTAAATGACCAATTATTTCTGCTTCCTTGATGAGGGCATGAATTCGTAAATGCTCTGTAAGTACTAGAATCAATTTTTAATAAGAGCATATTTTGAGCTGTAAAATTCATCCAATTATTTGATTGAAGAGAAGAAAAATTAGAATGATTTAAGTTGATAGTTACGACGTTTCCATCTTTGCTATATCCGTTGTTAGAACCAGTATTACCGCCTCCACCGGTACCTCCCCCATTACCTCCTCCAATATTGATGTCATCATCCCCTGATGAACAAGACTCTAAAACTGTGATACCTAAAAATGCCATTGCTACTGTTGGACAAACATTCATTAAAAAATCTCTTCTTTTATTTTTAGAATTCTTCATAACTAAATTTTTTAGTAGTTTCCAAATCGTATGCCATAATTAACGTTAATTTTTTTTTTAATAAAGTTTTAATTTTTAAGTTTGAAAACCATTACAACAATTATTATT
>JAYOKR010000004.1:5347-7508 GCA_038119895.1 Flavobacteriaceae bacterium | reverse complement strand
TTTTTTAATAAAGTTTTAATTTTTAAGTTTGAAAACCATTACAACAATTATTATTTTAAACCTTTACAAATTTGTTTGAAATAATATTATTTATTTAGAATGCATTATTAATAAAATACACTATAATTGACTGTAAAACAATTGATTAGAATTAATTTAATATTATTTATACTATCCTTTTCTAATATATTTAGTCAAGAGATATCACCTATACAGTCTTTTACTGCTGATGATTACAATGCAGGTATACAAAATTGGATGGTTACGCAAGCTGATGATAATAGTATTGTTATTGCTAATAGTGCTGGCATCATTCACTATAACGGAGATTGGAATTTTTATTCATCTCCAACAAATACAATTGTTAGGTCAGTAAAATCTATAGATAATAAAATTTATTCTGGAACCTTTGAAGATCTTGGTTATTGGATAAGATCTTCTACGGGTCAGTATTTTTATAATTCTCTTACTGACATTTTAGATTTCGAAGTAAATGAAGACGAGGTTTTTTGGGATATTCATGAAATTTCTAATTGGATTGTTTTTCAATCTCTCTCTCGATTAATTTTCTTAGATAGAAATTCTAATGAATATAGAGTTATTTCACCTGGTGGCGATATTTCTAATTCTTTTGAAATTAATAAATCTATATATTTTCATATGCCTCAACAAGGCATATTTACTGTAATAGCAGGTAAAGTTGTTCCATTTTCTACAAATAAATTTTTTAGAGATAATATTGTTGTCGATTTTTTTAAAATTGGCTCTGATTTTATTGTCTTAACAGAGGATAAAGGTTTTTACAAAATTGATCAAAATTCTAATGTTTCTAAATGGAATACAGATGTAGATAATTTTATTGATTTAAAAATTTATTCATCCTCGCTCTCTAGGGACAATATAATTTTATTAGGAACTATCGGTCAGGGTTATATAAAATTAGATTCTAATGGAAAATTAATTCAAAATTTAGATAAAAGTAATGGTTTAATTAATAATACAGTTTTATCAATTTTTGAAGATAAGAATAGTAATATATGGCTGGCTCTAGATAATGGGCTTTCTGTTATTAATGAAAAATCTCCATTTACAATTTTTAATGATTTTGATGGTAAACTAGGGACAGTATATGCTTATAAAAAGTTCAAAGATTTTATATATGTTGGAACTAATCAAGGTCTGTTTTTTAGGAATAATAACAATAATGAAGATTTTAAACTAGTAAAAGGAACTTCAGGTCAAGTTTGGAGTTTAGTTGAAATTAATAATGATTTATTTTGCGGTCATAATAGCGGAACTTTTGTGATCAATAACGATCAAGCTTCATTTATTTCTGGCACATTTGGTTCTTGGACTTTTAGAAAAAGTAATACCAATAATTTAATTTTCGAGGGAAATTATAATGGTATTAACGTCCTGGAGAAAAAAAATAATGAATGGACATTAAGAAATTCTCTTGAGGGATATGATATTTCTGCAAGATTTTTTGAAGTTTCAAACAATAATGAAATTTATGTTTGTCATGGTCTTAAGGGCGTTTACAAATTAGAATTGTCACCATATTTAAACAGTTTAAAAAGCGTTGATTTACTTGATGATATTTCTATTGAAGGAAATCCAAGTTTAGCTAAGTTTAACAATAAAATTTATTATAAAAATCGTTTTGGAATATATAATATTGGGAATGATGGATTTTTCATAAGAGATTCTGTTCTTTCAAATGCAGCTAATCCTACTGGTCTAATGATCTCAGACAATGAGAAATTATGGGTTTTTTCAGGTGATAATATCTTTTATGCTTTCAACGATGACGTTACAAATGGTTTAAAAATGAATTCTGTTATTCTTCCAAATAATCTTAGACAGACAGTTTTTGATAATGTTTCTAATTCTGAGGATGAAACTCATGTTATTGGAACTAAAGATGGTTACATAAAAATGGATTTAAATAAATATGAGTTAAAAAATGAGCCATTTTTTGTGAATAAAATTCAGGTAAACTCTATAAATTCAGATCCTGAGCTGATTGAAGTTTCAGGCAATAATCTTTTAGATTATGAAACAAATAATATTACTTTTTTTTACGGTAATACTAATTACCAATTATTTGAAAAAAGTGAATATCAATATAGATTAATAGGTTACAATGATTTTTGGTCTA
>JAYOKR010000004.1:0-5247 GCA_038119895.1 Flavobacteriaceae bacterium | reverse complement strand
TAGAAAGTAAAAGTAGAGAACTTGCAGTATCAACTATGAGTATGATTAAGAAGAATCAATTTTTAGGAAAAATAAAAACGGATCTTAAAAAGATAACAGATGTTTCAAAGGTTAATAGTGTTATAAATACTATTGATAGAAATTTAAATAATGAAGATGACTGGAAATTCTTTGAGGAGGCTTTTAATAACGCTGATAAAGAATTTCTTCAAAAAATTAAAAACTCTCATTCTAATCTTACCAATAATGATTTAAAACTTTGTGCATATCTCAGGTTAAATTTATCATCAAAAGATATAGCACCTCTACTAAATATTTCCTTAAGAAGTGTAGAAATAAAAAGATATAGATTAAGAAAAAAGATGAATCTTGCTCATAATGAGGGACTTACAGATTATATTTTAAGTTTATAGCTGAGTAATAATTCAAATAATTAACCTATACAAAACCTCAACATTTTAATTTCATATAATATTTTTCCTCAGTAAATCAGATGTCTATTATCCATTTTTCATAATAAAATACTTATTAAAATGAGAATTTAACAGAAAAAACCTTAAAAAAATCCTTTATTATCAAACTGTATAGTTTTTATATATTTTTTCAATTGAAAAATGGATTAAGTTTATATCAATAAAAAACAAAAGTTTTATGAAAAGTCGAATTTTTAGCATCCTATTCTTTTTTGGATGCATGCTAATAACTGCCCAAACTGGCTCATTTACTGGATCTGTCACAGATTCTAATTCAAATGCAGCATTACCTGGGGTTAACGTTATAGTAAAAAACACAACTAATGGAACTAACACAGACTTTAACGGAAACTTCTCAATAAGTGATGTTTCAACTGGTGATGTAATAGTATTTTCTTACATAGGCTACAAAACCTTTGAATATACTGTTTCTTCATCTTTTAATATTTCAATATCTCTTGAAGAAGATGTTGAAGCTCTTGAAGAAGTTGTTTTATTAGGATATGTTTCTCAGAAAGCATCAAACATTTCTGGTGCTGTTACAACTGTCGATGGTGAAGCCGTTGCAAAATTAAAGCCAGTTAGGGTTGAAGATGCTCTTCAAGGTCAAGCTGGTATTAATGTAATTGCAAGTGGTGCTCCAGGCTCTAAGCCAACAGTTTTAATTAGAGGGATTAGCTCTTATTCTGGTAATGACCCTCTTGTAATTGTAGATGGTATTAACTTAACTCTTGATGATATGGCATCTCTTGATCCAAATAATATCGAGAGTATTTCTGTTCTTAAAGATGCATCAACAACAGCTCTCTATGGTGTTGAGGGTGGAAATGGAGTTATTTTAATAACAACTAAAGGTGGTAAGAGAAATCAAGAAACTCAGTTTTCATTTGATTCATCCTACGGTCAGCAATCTGTTGAAAAAACAATTGCTGTTCTAAATGCAAGCGAATATGCTGCTATTCTTAATGAAGGTAGTGTTGCTTCAGGTGGACCTGTAATTTTTAATAATCTTCTTGGTCTTGGAAGTGGTACTGACTGGCAAAAAGAAGTTTTAAGAACTGATGCTCCTATTATCCAGAATAATTTTTCTGCTAGAGGCGGTTCTGAATCCACTTCTTATTACTTAGCTGCTGGTTATACTCAACAAGAAGGTATTTTATACGGACAAGACAAGAGTTTCTTTGATAGATTGACTTTTACATCCAATCTTGATGTTGATCTTACTGATAAATTAACCGCAAGAGCATACAATACATATACTAACGAAAAGGGAAGTGGTCTTGGTGACGTTTTATTCAATGCATTAAACATGAGTCCAACAACTCCAGTTTATAATGCTGATGGAAGTTTTGGAATAAGTAACACAATCACTCAAGAAGTAAAAAACCCATTAGCTCAAATTTCGAACTCATATAACGAAAACAATGTAAATAAGATTACTGGTAAAGTTGAGTTAGAATATGAAGTTTTAAAAGACTTTTCAGTGACTGGTAGATTAGGATATAACTATGTTGATATCAAAAACAAAAGTTTTTCTCCATTAGTATATTATGGAGCTGGTCACAACCAAACAAACGCATTGCCTGATGGATCTCCAATCGTAAGTGTTGATCCTGCAACAGGTGAAAGTACTCAAACACACAACAGAGTAAATGAAGGATCAGTTGAGTACTTTAGATACAATTTTGAAGTTTTAGGAAATTACAGTTTTTCTATTGATAACGAACACAATTTTGATGTTTTTGCTGGATTTTCAATGACTAAAAACACTGGCCAAGGTCTTTATGGATCAGCGGTTGATGTACCTTTTAATTCATGGAAATTTGCTGACATTAGTTCTGCAACAGGTACTCAAGAATTTCAAACTACTTCTTCTTGGAACTCAGTAGGAAGAAAAATTTCTTTCATGGCAAGAGCTGAATATGATTACAACGAAAAATATTTAGCTTCTTTTACATTAAGAAGAGACGGTTCTACAAGCTTTGGACAAAATAATAAATTTGGTTATTTCCCTTCAGGATCTCTTGGATGGGTTATATCTAACGAAGATTTCTTTGAGTCAAGCGCAGTTAACTTCTTAAAGTTAAGAGCGAGTTATGGAATTGTTGGTAATGATAATATTAGCCCTCAATTTGCAACTATCTCAACTTTCCCTAGTTACTCATTTGGGGACAATATTGTTTCTGGATCAACTTTATTAGCAATTCCAAACTTGGATGTATCTTGGGAAAACCAAGTACAAGCTAACATTGGTCTTGATTTGAGAATGTTTGATTCTAACGTAAGTGTTACTGTTGATTACTTTGAAAAATCTACTGAGGATCTTTTATTTAATCCAACACTTTCTCTTTATTTAGGAACTCCAGTTTATCCTGCTGCTAACATTGGTAGTACAGAAACTACTGGTATTGATGTAACAGTTGGTTATTCTAATGACTTTAGTGATAACTTTAGCTTGAGCACAAGCGTAAGTTTTACTTCAGCTGATAACATGGTAACTGAGATTGCAAATGGTGATAAATATATTTGGGGTGCTGGTTATGGTATTCCTTACAAAAATCTTACTCAATTTAGAGAAGGTGAATCACCAGGTATTTTCTGGGGCTACAAAACTGATGGAATTTTCCAAAATCAAGGAGAAGTTGATGCTCACGCAAGTCAGCCAAATGCACAACCTGGAGATATTAGATTTGTTGATGTTGATGGAAATGGAGTAATCAATGCTGATGACAGAACTAAAATAGGTGACCCTTTTGCTGATTACACAATTGGTTGGAATTTAAATTTAAATGTTTACAATTTTGACTTAAGTGTTTTCACTTATGGATCATTTGGAAATGATGTGTATAGAGCATATGAAAGAAACTTAAACTATACAAACAAATTTGCTAGAGTACTTGACAGATGGACTGGTGAGGGAACTAGTAATACAGAGCCTAGATATGCTTTTGTTGATGGAAACAATAATACTAGAGCATCTGATCGATATGTTGAAGATGGTAGTTTTATAAAAATTAAAAATGTACAATTAGGTTACAATTTTAATTTGAGTGAAAGTTCATACTTTGACAGTGTAAGACTTTACTTACAGGGTAAAAATCTTTTAACAATAACAGACTACACAGGGTATGATCCTGAAATGTCTGGTGGTGTTTTAGGTAGTGGAATCGACAGAGGAAATTATCCTACACCAAGAATTGTTTCAGTAGGTCTTAATGTTAAATTTTAATAAGTAAAAAAATGAAAAATATTATTTACAAATTATTTTTAGTCTCAACAATCACATTTGGAATTGTTAGTTGTGATGAGTTCGTTGATTACGAAGCTTCTGAGACCTACAATATAGTAGCTGAGGATTATTTTAAATCAAGTAATGACTACGAAGCAGCATTAGTTGGTGTTTATGATGTAACTCAGTGGACACTATACAATTGGATGATTGGTGAAATTGCATCAGATAATTCATTGTGTGGTGGTGAAAGTGCAACAGATGTTATTGGACTGCAAAAAATTGATGACATGATTCATGACGCGGAGAACGATCAATTAACTAGAATCTGGCAATTTATGTATGAAGGAATTAACAGAGCGAATTATATGGTTGAGAATAGTGGAAAAATGGATTTTCCAAGAAAGAATGAGTTATATGGAGAAGTTCATTTCTTAAGAGCATTCTTTTACTTTGAATTAACAAAATTCTTTGGAGATGTTCCTTTATTTACTACTTCTAGATTGACTGCTGGTGATTCTGCAACTTTAAGTAGAAGTCCTCAATCTGAGGTTTATGCATTGATTGAGTCTGATTTAAAAGCTGCAATTTCTGCTTTACCTTTAGAAAAAAGTACGAATGGTAGAGCAACTTCACTTACTGCTCATGCTCTTCTTGGTAAAGTTTATTTATACCAGGATAAGTTTGACGAAGCTGCTAGTATATTAGAGCCTTTAATTGGATTATATTCTCTTCCTGCTGACCCTCAATCAACTTTCTTAAAAGGAGGTGAAAATGGTCCTGAATCAGTTTATGAAATTCAACATACTAAAGAATCAAACTGGTGGGATTGGGGTTATGTTCCTCAAGGAACAGAAGGTAACTTTGGTGTAATTCACCATGGAATTAGAGGTTATTCTGGTCCTCTTTATTCTTCAGGCTGGAGTTTTAATGTTCCTACTCAAGATCTTGTTGATGCATACGCTGACGGTGACAAGAGAAAAGATGTTGCAGTATTAGATATTGAAGCTTGGGCTACAGCAACAGGAGCAAAATATACAACAGGATATGAGCACACAGGTTACTTTAATAACAAGTATATTCCAAGAGCTGGGGAGAGCCAAGCTCAGCAAGAGCTTAATTATGAAACCAATTACAGGGCAATCAGATATGCTGATGTTCTTTTGATGGCAGCTGAAGCAAACAACAGAGCTTCTTCACCAAATGTTTCTAAGGCTCAAAATTATTTAAACCAGGTAAGAGCAAGAGCATATGGAAATAGTTCAAATGCATCTTCTTCTACTGGAACAACTCTAACTCAAGAAATTTGGGATGAGAGAAGGTTAGAATTAGCAGGTGAAGGTTCAAGATTCTTTGATCTTGTCAGAACTGGACAAGCTGCTTCTGTAATTTCAGGTTTTGTTGCAGGAAAGCATGAGCTTTTCCCAATTCCTCAAACTGAAGTTGATGTGTCTAATTTAACTCAAAACTCAGGTTACTAATACGAATGAATATGAAAACAATTAATAAATTATTAGGTTCTCTATTTCTGATTTTCTTCCTAGT
>JAYOKR010000003.1:81517-96576 GCA_038119895.1 Flavobacteriaceae bacterium | reverse complement strand
TTTACTTATTTGTAACCTTATTTATTGCTTCTTGTGGAGGTGGTGGAGGTGATGATGGTGGAGGCTCCGGCGGAGGCGGCGGAGGTGGTGGAGGACCAACTCCTCAACCCCCAAGTGCTGCAACACTGACAGCTCCTGCTAATAATAAAGTATGTGAGACAGGAACAAGTATTAGTGATACTCAGAGTAATGTAGATTTTTCTTGGTCAGCCTCAGCGAATACATCTACGTATGATTTAAAGATTACAAACTTAAATACAAATCAAATTACCAATAAAAATGGATTAACATCCACAAATACAACTGTTGCACTATCTAAAGCTGCTCCTTATTCTTGGCAGATTACTTCTAAGAATAGTCAGACGACTCAAACAGCATCAAGTAGTACATGGAAGTTTTATTTAGCCGGTGCTTCTGGAGAGACGAGTTATGCTCCATTCCCAGCAGATTTAAAATCACCAAGTTCAGGGGCTACTGTTGAAAGAGATAGTGATGGTAAAGTAAAACTTACTTGGGAAGGATCTGATCCAGACACAAGCTCAGGATTAAAGTATACTGTGTTTTTAGATAAAACTGATGGAAAACAAGACCCATCTGATGATCATAAAGACTTAGATACATCAGAACTAACTGTAGCAGTTGATGCAGATACTGTATATTACTGGAGAGTTAAAACAACAGATGGAACGAATGTAAGTTATTCTATAGTTTATTCATTTAGAACTGAGTAAGCTATTTATTGATATCTATACAGCCAAGCTGATATCCTGGAATAGGATTATAGTTTAAGACATTTAGAGCTATTTCTTTTGATGTTTTGAACCCCCAAACTGTCAAGTCTCTTATTTGATTGTAAATTTCAAGATGAGTTTTATTGTTAAAATCACTCACAAACTTTGATTTCAAAGAATTATAATCTAATAGGTCAACATTTTTTGATTTGAAATCTTCAATTAATAATTTCAATTTGTTCGAGAGGTTATTCTTACTATCAATGTTATATGTTTCTGATATAATTATATCAATAAACTGTGGAACTTTCATTTCAACTGCACCAGGAGTTTCTGTCTTAGGAATAAAAAAATCTACTATGTGAGATATTAAAGAAAACTCTGTGTTTGAAAAGTAAACAGGATTATACTTATTAACAGTATTACAGCTCTGAAAAGTTGAAATTACCGTTGAAGATAAAGTGACTCCTGCTAAACCATAAACTCCAGTTTTTAGTAAATCTCTTCTTTTCATTATAGATTCCTTTTGTTAAGTTCTTCAACAGCATAGTTGGCAGCTCTTGCTGTTAATGCCATATATGTAAGTGACGGATTTTGTGTTGCCGATGAGGTCATACATGCTCCATCAGTTACAAATACATTCTTTACATCATGAATTTGGTTAAACGCATTTAACACAGATGTTTTTTTATCTCTACCCATTCTAGCTGTACCCATTTCATGAATTCCTCTTCCAATTGGAGCATTAGAATCATATGTTGTAATTTCTTTACAACCTGCTAATTCAAGCATTTCTTCTGCTTGTTCAATCCAATCTTTTTTCATTTTCAATTCATTTTCTTTGAATTCGGCATCAATTACAATCTTAGGCAATCCCCATTTATCTAAATCATCATAATCTAAAAACATTTTATTTTCATGATATGGCAATACTTCACCAAAACCACCCATTCCAATCTGCCATTGTCCAGGTTCAAGAATTGTTTTTTTAAATTCTTCCCCATATCCTATCTCTTTTACAGCATCACTCCAATCAGATCTTGATCCACCACCTTGATAACCATAACCTCTTAGAAAATCAACATTTTCAGATTTAGAATTTAAATTCCTAAATCTTGGAATATAAAATCCGTTTGGTCTGTTTCCATATTCATTCTTGTCTTGAAATCCTTCATATTTACCACTTGCACCACTTCCAAGTTGGTGGTCCATAATGTTATGTCCTAATTCTCCACAATCATTACCAAGACCATTTGGGTATCTATCAGATTTTGACTGCAGAAGGATTGATGATGAGGCAATGGCTGAAGCACATAAGAATATGATTTTTGAATTATATTCAATGTGTTCATTGGTTTCTGAATCTACTATTCTAACACCTGTAGCCTTGTTGGAATTTTCATCGTAAATTATGTTATAAACTATAGAATTTGGTCTAATAGTCAGTTTTCCAGTCTTTTCAGCATAAGGCAAAGTAGAGGAGTTAGAGCTAAAGTATGCTCCGTAGGGACATCCTCTATCACACTTATTTCTAAATTGACAATTAGATCTGTTTTCTAATTTAGTACCCTCTGTTACATGAGCAACTCTTCCAATTGTCAAGTATCTTTGATCATAATTCTTTTCAATAGTTTCCTTTAAAACCTTTTCTACACAATTTAGTTCCATTGGTTTCAGGAATTCACCATCTGGAAGATGTTTTAAATTCATTTTTTCACCACTAACACCTATAAATTTTTCTACATGATCATACCACGGAGCAATGTCTTTATATCTAATGGGCCAATCAACACCGTATCCATCCAGTTTATTGGCGTTAAAGTCATAATCACTCCATCTGTATGTTTGTCTCCCCCATATTAATGATCTTCCACCAACTTGTGTACCTCGTATCCAATCAAATGTTTTAATTTCTTTATAATCATTTTGAGAATCATCATTGTAAAAGTGTTTGTTTGCTTCTCCCATCCAACCCCATCTGGATTGCTTAGAGTATTTTAACTTATCTTCATTTGAAAGCCTACCTCTAAGTTTAAAATCCCAATCTTCTTTGAACATAGTAGGATAATCCTCGATATGCTTGACCATTCTTCCTCTTTCTAAAACAATGGTTTTAAGCCCTTTTTCACAAAGTTCTTTTGCAGCCCATCCACCACTAATACCAGACCCAATAACTATTGCATCATAAGTATTAGATTTATTTGTTATGTGTTTCATTAAGGTATTTGTTGTTTTACTAAAAATACTAAAGTTTTTCTAGTAATAAATAATCCCAAGATTTAAAATTGAGTGTTTCAATTGCATTAAAGTTTAATATTTCACCAGAGATTAAGTTTTTATAATCTCCATTCATATCATGTGAAATTTCTTTAGATTCTACTGATAGATTACTAATAAATAAAACGGTCTGGTTTTCTAAACTTCTCTCGATAATTAGAACATCATCATCATTAACATCTTTAAAATTAAATTTTGTATCCTTTGAAAAATGTAATGCTTTATTATTTCTTTTGATTTCACCTAAAGATGTATAAAATTTAACTAATTCTGTATTTTCTTTTGGAATAAAATCCTTTTCAAAAAATTCTAATCTCTTATTTAATGAATATTCTTGACCGTTGTATAAAAGAGGTATTCCAGGCATAACGTATGTTAATACTGACATTGTTAAATAACTTTCACCCATTCTGTCGAAAACGGTTCCAGCCCAAGTGTTTTCATCATGATTTGATGTGAAGTTTAGTAGAATATGATTTTCTTCATAAATGTCTATATTCCTCTTAATATTTTCTCTTAAATCATTAGCTGTTTTATGACCTTTTGAAATTTCATTAAGTATATGATGACCTTGCCAATTATAGCTCATTTCAAAAGAATTAATTAATTCAAAACCACCTTCATTAAAAGGATCAGATTCAGCAAGCATAAAAACATTTTTAATCTTTCTGAGCTCATTAATTGATTCTTTCCAAAAATCTACAGGACAACTATGCGCTGCGTCACATCTGTATCCATCAATATCAAATTCTTCAATCCAGTATTTCATTGCATCAATCATTTCTATCCTCATTTCATTACTATCAAAATTTAAATCAGCGACATCAGTCCATCCCCATGATTCTCCGGTATATGGATTTATTGGATCCGTTATTTCTCCGTTAGAATTTTTTGTATAAAAATCAGGATTATTTTTTATCCATGCATGATCCCATGCTGTATGATTTGCTACCCAATCCATAATTACGATCATATTATTTTCATGAGCAACTCTAACAAGCTCTTTTAAGTCATTCTCATTTCCAAACTCAGGATTTATTCCTTTATAATCGGAAATAGAGTAGTATGACCCCAAACTTCCTTTTCTTTTTTCTTTTCCTATAGGATGAATTGGCATCAACCATAAAATTTCAACACCTAATTCTTTAATTTTAGAAATATCATTTGTAACTGCTTTAAATGATCCTTCTTTAGAATATTGTCTAACATTTACTTCGTAAACAATCCCCTTATTTATTTGATTCCTGTCAATTTTAAAATCATTCTCACTACAAGAAAAAATTAAAAATGATGTAAAAAAAATTGTTAGAAATTTATTCATAGCTTATTTTTTTTGATGATAGGTTTTCAATATTTAATTTATCAGGTTTTTCAGCATTTATCAATATTACATCTTGTTGTACCTTGAATTTAATAATTTGATTATTGTAAAATATATTAAACTGGTAACTTTTCCATTCTTTTGGTATTTTAGGGTTAATGGTGATTTTCTCTTTCGAAATTTTAAAACCACCGAAACCTTCCACCAATGCTATCCAACTTCCTGCCATCGATGTTATGTGTAATCCTTGTTCTATTTCTTTGTTGTAATCGTCTAAATCTAATCTAGAACTTCTTAAAAAATACTTGTAAGATTTATCTACTTGATTAATGTGAGAAGCCACAACAGAGTGAATAGATGCAGACAACGAAGACTCGTGTACTGTATATTTTTCATAAAATTCAAAATGATTTTTTATAAATTCTTCTGAAAATTCGTCTTCAAAATAATAGATTCCTTGAATAACATCTCCTTGTTTTATGTATGGAGATCTTAATATTTTATCCCAAGACCAGTTTTGATTCAACGGTCTTTCTTTTTTTGGAATTTCATCAACGTGAATTAAATCCTTGTCTTCAAACCCATCATCTTGCATGAATAGATTATGTTCTTCAGAAAAAGGATAATACATATTTTCTGTAATCTTTCTCCAGAAATCAAGTTCACCGTTTTCAAAATTGAATGAATTAAATTTTTCGTTATTTAATTCATTAATTGTCTCGAGATTTTTAAGAGCATAGTTTAAACACCAGGATGCACCATAGTTAGTATACCAGTTATTATTTACATTATTTTCATATTCATTTGGTCCAGTAACACCTAGAATTACAAACTTTTTGTGTTTGTTAGAGAAACTTACTCTTTGTGCCCAAAATCTTGCAATGGCAACAACAATTTCAATTCCCATATTTTCCATATAATCAAAGTCATTTGTATAATCTATATACTTCTTAATAGCCATTACCATTGAAATATTTCTATGTATTTCTTCAAACGTAATTTCCCATTCATTATGACACTCTTCGCCATTTACAGTTACCATAGGGTATAAAGCTGCGCCGTGATTTAATCCTATTTTTTCAGCATTTAATATTGCTTTTTCAAGTTGGTTATATCTATAAATTAAAAGATTTTTTGCAACATCAGATTTTTTTGTTGAAAGATAAAATGGAAAGCAGTAAGCTTCAGTGTCCCAGTATGTTCCACCACCATATTTTTCACCTGTAAAGCCTTTTGGACCAACATTAAGATTGGGGTTTTGTCCCATATACGTTTGGTTAAGCTGAAAAATATTAAAACGTATTCCTTGCTGAGCCTTTACATCCCCATTTATAATAATATCTGACCTATCCCATATATTTTTCCATAATTCAATTTGTGATTGTAATAGACCTTCGTATCCAATTAATGAACATTTATTAATAAGTTCAGATGATTTTTTTAATAAATCTGTGTTAAATGAAAAGTTTGAAACATAGCCACCTATTTTTTCAATTGTTAATTTTTTATTAGATCCTAATTTATAGTTTAAATTGTGGTAAGTATCATTTTTTGAACTGAAAGAGAGTTCATTTTCTTCTGAAAGTATTCTTGTCTTGGTAAAGGAGCATAACTTAAAATCTGTTTTTAAAACTTTTGATTTAATAAATGTGCTGTCATCATTCTGAATAATTTTCTCTGTTTTTAAAAATTGTTCATTCCAGTTTGAATCTAAATTAATCACATTTTCATCAATAAAAGAACTAATTTTTATGTCACAATCAGAATCCAAAGAAGTAATTGTATATCTAAGCATTCCAACTTCCTGAATTTTTAATGAAATAAATCTCTCTGATTCAACCTTAATGATTTTACCATTATTCAATTCACATTCAAAAGATCTTCTCAAAATACCATCCCTCATATTAAGGTCCTTTCTAAATGAATTAACCTTTTTTACTTTATTTAAATCTAAAAGCTCACCATTTACCTCAATAGAAAGTCTTATCCAGCTAGGACAATTAACTGTCTTTGCGAAATAATTTGGATATCCAACTTTCCACCATCCAACCTTTGTTTTATCTGGAAAGAAAATTCCTCCAACGTAATTACCATCAAGTTTATCACCAGAGTAATCTTCTTCAAAATTTCCTCTTTGTCCAAAAATTCCATTTCCTAAACTGAAAATACTTTCAGATGACATATGGTTTTCTTTTTTAAACCCACTTTCAATAATAGACCATTCACTATGTTCTAAGTAACTATTATACATTTAAGATATCCTTAATGTTTAAATTTTTAAATCCATTATATACTACATTAGCGTTTTTCAAGACATCACTTGATCCTATTCCAACTGTATACATATTTAATTTATTAGCACCTTCAATACCAGAGATTGAGTCTTCAAAAACTACACAGTCTTTAGTATTTGTTTTTGTAAGATCAGCAGCAATTTTAAATCCTTCAGGGTCAGGTTTAGCGTTGGAGACATTGTTTCCATCAATAATTACAGAAAATAAATCAATAATTTTTAACTGACATAAAATTCTTTTTGCATTACGACTGGCTGAGTAAAGAGCAATTTTAATATTATTTTTTGTTGCGTCATTAATAAAATTTAACACTCCTTCACATACATCATTCTCATCGAGATCTTTTATGTAATCTTTATAAATATCATTTTTTTCTTCTAGCAGATTTTTAATCTCATTTTCTGATAGGCTAATTTTAGCCCAATCCATTATCATATCTAAACATTTATTCCTATTTACACCCTTTAATTCTTCATTCTTTTCCCTTGTTAGATTATATCCAATCTTTTTACAAATTGTCTTCCATGCCATAAAATGGTATTCAGATGTCTCGGTGATAACACCGTCTAAATCAAAAATGAATGCTCTATTTGGTTTATTTATCATCTTATAGCATTTTTATTTGTAATCGTTAAGTTTAATATTGAGGCTATTAGAAGTGAAATTCCAGCTAGTATCATTGTGTTAATTGTCTCATCACCTAACAAACTACTTAAGTAGTTAATTGCCCCTAATGCTGCAATTATCTGTGGAATAACAATGAACATGTTAAAAATACCCATTGTGATACCCATTTTACTTTCATCTACTGAACTTGATAGCATAGCATAAGGCATTGAGAGAATACTTCCCCAGGCAATCCCAATCAGTGCGAAGGAAATATTCAAATAAGTATGTTGACTGATGAAATACATAGAGATGAAACCAATACCACCTAATGCTAATGAAACCATATGTAATCCTTTTCTGTTTATCCTTTTTTTAGATGAATAAACTGTAAAAAGAAGAGCAAATAACATTGATGATAATCCATAAACTCCCATGTATGCACCTGTCATATTTGATGCCTCTTGAAATTTTAAATTTTTTCTATCAAATTCACTTTTTTCAAAAGCATTTTCAAAGTTGTATTCAGATTCTATTGGATATGGTGCATCAAAGATGTGTTCTGTAATAGCAGGATTTGCCATGCTCCACATTGTAAAAAAAGCGAACCAGCTAAAGAACTGTATAGCGGCTAATTTTTTCATTGTTATTGGCATTTCTTTTACACTGCTAATAATTTCATATAACATTTTTCCAAAACTCCAATCAATAGTTTTTTCTAATTTTTTAGACTTTTCTGGTGGGTATTCATCAGTTTTAAAAACAGTATATAGTATTGATGATAGAAAAACAAAACTTCCTATTGAGAAAGCAACTTTTACAGACATTGGAACTATACCGACTTCTGATTCGTTACTAACACCAAGCTCAGAAACAAACCATGGTAAATTACTTGCAATCCAAGTTCCAATACCAATTATTAATGTTTGAGTAATAAATCCAAAAGTTCTTTGTTCCTCATGAAGTTTATCTGCTACTAGGGCTCTGAAAGGTTCCATTGAAATGTTTATTGAAGCATCTAATACCCACAATAGTCCTGCGGCAATCCATAGAGTAGGAGAGTGAGGAACTATAAATAATGCAATAGAACTCAAAATAGCACCAATTAAAAAATAAGGTCTTCTTCTTCCCAGTTTGGGATGCCATGTGTTATCACTGAGATAACCTACAATTGGTTGAACAATAAGACCTGTTAGTGGTGCTGCTATCCAAAGCAGAGGAATGCTATCTTGTTCTACGCCAAGGGTTTGAAATATCCTTGACATAAAACCTCCCTGTAATGCGAAACCGAACTGAATTCCAAGGAATCCAAAACTCATGTTCCATATATCCCAAAAACTTAATTTTTTCTTATTCATTATCGTTAAAAAACGATAAGCAAGGCTTATCAAATTAATAAATTATGAGAAGTAGATTTATTAAATTGACGTTCAAATATATATTTTTTTTTAAATGTTAAATAAAAATTTAGTTGGATATAACAACTATAACGTTATAGTGTTAATATTTATTTAGTTGATTCTCTGCTGGTAATTGAAGTTTCAATAATTTTTGTTTGGTATGGGAGATTCTTACTCTCATTGTTTAATCTTTTTATTAGTGCTTTACACGCTTCTTTACCTATTTTTTCTCCATGTTGATCAACAGTTGTTAAAGAAGGGTCTGAATATCTAGATATAACACCATCAGTAAAACCAATTACACCAACCTCTTCTGGTATTTTAATATTATTTTTCTTTAAAACCTTCAAAGCTGCTGCTGCATATATTTCGTTTACAGCAAAAATACCATCTATATTAAGCTTGGTCTTAAGTACTTTATTAATACTTTCTTCAATATTATGAAGTTCTTCTTCAGTACTCTTCTTGTCTTCAACTTTGATTATCAGATCAGTATCAAGTTCAATATTGTTTTCCTTCAACGCTTGAATGTAACCAGTTGTTCTTAAATTTCCTACACTTACATAATCTTCAGTTGTTATTAATAGTATTGATTTTCTTCCATTTTTGATAAGATGATTAGTTGCTTTTTTAGCACCTTCTATATCATCTATTATTACTTTATCACAATATACATTACTACTTATTCTATCAAATAATATTATAGGTATATCTAGATCGATTGTCTCATGTATATGATGAAAATCTTGTTTAAGTAATGTCTCCTTAGAAAGGGAAATGATTAATCCATCAATTTGACCATCTACAAGTGTTTCAATATTAATAACCTCTTTTTCAAAAGATTCATTAGATAAACTTATAATTACGTTATAACCCATTTTTTTGGCAAATTTTTCAATACCGATTATAACCTTCGCAAAAAAGTAATGAACCATCTCAGGAATAATAACTCCAATAGTTCTTGTTTTACGATTTTTTAAACTTAATGCTACATTGTTTGGTTTGTAGTTGTAAAGCTTAGCAAATGCTTGGATTTTTGATTTAGTATCAATACCGATTTCTGGACTATCTTTTAAAGCTTTAGATACTGTGGATATTGAGTAGTTAAGCTCTTTAGCAATCTGTTTAAGAGTAATTCTTTTCTTCATTAATTCTTTAATTATTTCACCCTATTTTTACTAAATTAATAATAAACTAATACTCAGGTTAAGAATTAGATAAAAAAAAACTTATCAACACTATAACGTTGTAGTTAAATTACTATAACGTTATAGTTTAATTTGCTATAATTCAAGGTTTTGAAGCGCTCAATAATTATTTAAATTAGTGGCGAGAAGTAGATTTTTAATTTAATAACTAACAATAATGAAAATCTTAAGAAATATTTATGTTTTATTGCTTTGTATGTTCTTTACGAACACATATGCTCAGCAAACTGTTACAGGAAATGTTTCGGATCAAAATAACAATTCTCTCCCCGGAGTAGCTGTTGTTATTGATGGAACGACAACAGGGACAGTAACTGATTTTGATGGTAATTATTCTATTACCGTTCAAGATGGACAGATTCTTGTTTTTTCATATTTAGGATATGAAACCCAACGAATTTCAGTTAATGGGTCAACTCTAAATGTGATTTTAACGGAATCTAGTTCAGAATTAGAAGAAGTTGTTGTTATTGGATATGGTACAGCACAAAAGAAAGATTTAACAGGTGCTGTAGATCTAGTAACACCAGATGACTTCAATAAAGGATCAGCTGTAAATGCTCAACAATTAATTCAGGGTAAAGTCGCAGGTGTTTCTATTGTATCTAACGATGGAGCTCCCGGCGCTGGATCTAATGTATTAATTAGAGGTATAGGTTCTTTAAATTTAAACTCTAATCCACTTTATGTTGTTGATGGAGTTCCATTAGACGCAGGTGGAGTAGGAGGTTCTAGAAACCCTCTTAATGTAATTAGTCCGAATGATATTCAGTCTATAAGTATCTTGAAAGATGCCTCAGCAACTGCAATTTATGGATCAAGAGCTGCAAATGGTGTAGTTCTTATTACAACTAAAAAAGGTAAGTCAGGTGAATTTAAGTATACTTATTCAGCTAGACAATCTTTTTCAAAGCCCGTAGCATTTGTTGATGTTTTAACAGCAGCTGAAATGAAAGATGTAATAAGATTTACTGGATCTGCCGCTGAAAGAGCAAGATTAGGAAATTCTGAAACAGACTGGCAAAGAGAGATTTACGAAAATGCTATTTCTAATACGCAATCCTTTTCTGCAGTTGGTGGTTTAGGAGATGTACCATTCAGAGGGAGTGTTTCATACACAAATCAAGAAGGTATTCTAAAAGGTGATAAATTTGAAAGAATATCAGCGAGTACCAGCTTTTCTCCATCATTGTTAGATGGTGATTTAAGAGCAAATGTAAATTTAAGGTTTGTAAATACACAAAATGACTTTGCTAATAGAGGTGCAATTGGAAGTGCTGTATTTTTTGATCCAACAAAACCAGTCTACGACCCAGCCTCTCCCTATGGAGGATATTATACCTGGCTTGAGGCTGATGGAACAAAACTTGCTTTATCTCCAGTAAACCCTTTAGCTCTACTTGATTTATCAAATGACACTTCAGATGTTAATAGGTTAATCGCGAATATTAAACTTGATTATGATGTTTTAGATAATTTAACTGCAACAGTAAATGCTGGTTATGATTATTCAAGTGGAGATGGCAGTAATATAGTTGATAAAAATATGCCAAATGATGGTATTGGATTTAATGGTAGTTCAAACATGTATGAAAATAAAACTACTAACCAGTTGTTTGATGCTTATTTAAATTATTCAAACAGTTTTGGTGATTTGAATCTATCAATGACTGCAGGACATTCATATCAAAGTTTTGAATATGATAATACTGCATTAAATTACAGTGAGTATCTTAATGAAGATGGCTCTATCAATTCTGACAACTCAATAAATCAGGATTTTATTGATACTTCAAAAAATGTATTACTCTCTTACTTTGGAAGACTTAACTTATCTTTTAATGAAAGATATTTGTTGACTGCAACATATCGAGCTGATGCTTCATCAAAATTACCTAAAGATGATAGATGGGGACATTTTATTTCTGCAGCTTTTGCTTGGAATATTCATAACGATATCAATCTAGATGGAGTTTTTGATGTTCTTAAGTTGAGAGTTGGTTATGGGGAAGTTGGAAATGTAAATGGATTAGGTGATTATAATTTCTTAACTAGATATGTAAAAAGTAATAATCAAGGACTTTATGGTTTTGGGACACAGTTTTATACAACTTATAGACCGGAGCCAATAAACAAGGATTTAAGATGGGAAGTTGGTCAAACAACAAATATTGGTCTTGATTTTGATTTTTCAGAAATTAGTCTTAGTGGTTCTGTAAATGCTTATATCAAAGAAACTAATGATCTTATTGCTACTGCTGTAGTAGATCCATTTACAAACTTTGGAACTACATTAGATGCAAACATCGGAGATATGGAAAACAAGGGTATTGAATTAGTTTTAAATTCTACTTTAGTTGATAAAAACGATTTTTCATTTGATGTTAGTTATAATGTAGCATTTAACGATAATAAAATTTTACGTTTAGTAAATGAGCAAAATGTTGGAGATATTGGATTTGGTAATGCTTTACAAAGACATCAAGAAGGTAAATCTCCTTATGCTTTTTACACTTATAAACAAATCTACAACACTAAAGGAAATCCAATAGAAGGAGCATTTGCAGACCTTAATGGAGATGGAATTATTAATAATAATGATAGATATTTTTATAAAGATCCATATGCAGATGTGTTAATGGGATTAACATTAAGTGTTACATATAAAAACTTTGATATCACTTCAGTGTCTAGAGCTAGTTTAGGTAATTATGCTAGTAATAGAATGGAAGCTGCATCAAATTACACTCAAATTACAAACTTGAATAGATTATCTAATGTTCACAGTAGTTATCTTGATACTAGATTAACTGTATTTTCAGATAAAAATAATGTGAGTGATCATTACGTACAAAACGCATCATTCTTCAGAATGGACAATATAACTGTTGGATACACAATTGATAATTTTATTGATAATTATCCTCTAAGATTATATTTAACTGGTGATAATTTGTTTACAATAACAAAATATAACGGTATAGACCCTGAAATTACAGGAGGTATAGATAGTAATTTTTATCCTAGAGCAAGAACAATTGCTTTTGGGCTAGATTTAAATTTTTAAGAAATAAAGATGAAAAACTTTAAATATTTATTAATTATTGCTTTGACATTTTATGCATGTCACGGTGATTTAGATCAAAATCCTACAGACCCAGATTTATTTACTGAGGTTCAGGTTTACAGTAGCTCTCAAGAGGCAAAAAGTGCTCTAGCTAAAGTTTATGCAAGTTTTGCTTTGACTGGTCAACAAGGTCCAGCTGGTCAACCAGACATTGATAACAGTATTATTGATGAAGGGTTTTCACAATTCACTAGAGTAATGTATACTCTTAATGAATGTTCAACTGACACTGCTGTAGTTGGATGGGGAGATCCTGGATTACCAAACATTCACGAAATGTCTTGGGATGTTAACAACCCATGGACAAAAGGTATGTATTTTAGGTTAGCACAAGCTGTTTCTTTTGCGAATTCTTTTATTGAAAATGCTGAAGAACTTGCAGCTTCTGATCCTGAAACAGCATTTATGATTCAGGAAGCAAGATTTCTTAGAGCATATGCTTATTATCAGTTAATGGATATGTTTGCTAATGTTCCAATAGTAACAAAATTAACCACTGAACTTCCTGATCAAAATACTAGGGAAGAGGTTTTTAATTTTGTTGATTCTGAGCTAAAAGATTTAACTTCTACATTACCAGCTTCTGGTGCTAATGAATACGGAAGAGTAGATCAAACTGCTGCACACGCATTATTATCTAGATTGTATTTAAATGCTCCAGTATATGCCGGAAGAGATATGTATCAAGAAGCATCGGCGTCAGCTCAAGCTGCAATTTCTGGTGCTTATTCTATTAATACCAATGATGCTAATGGAAACGGAAATGCATACGATGAATTATTCTTAGCTGATAATAACACTAATGGCGCTCAAAATGAATTTATTTTTGCTGTACAATTTGATGGTTTAAAAAGTCAATCCTGGGGAGGTTCAACCTTTGCAGTACATGCTCCAATTGGGGGTAGTATGAACCCATCAGATTTTGGAGTTAATGGTGGTTGGGGAGGTTTAAGAACAACTAAAGGTTTAGTTGATAAATTTTCCTATTCAATCATAGCATCAAATGGTGATGGGCATCCAACTGCTTGGTCTGATGCTAGAGCAATGTTTCATACAGATGGTCAAAACTATGAGATGGCCAAAATCGGCCCATTTAAAGAAGGTTATGCTGTAACAAAGTTTAAAAACATCAATAGTGCTGGTGGTGCTGGAGCTGATTCTTCAGGAAATCATGTTGATACAGATTTAGCTATTATCAGACTTGCTGAAGTTTTACTTAACTATGCAGAATCTTATGTTAGAGGTGGAGCTGGTGATGCTTCAACTGCGGCAGGCTATATAAATCAATTAAGATCTCGTGCTTCAGCTCCAACTATCAACTCATCAGATCTTTCTGTTGATTTAGTAATGGATGAAAGAGCAAGAGAGTTGTACTGGGAAGGTCACAGAAGACCCGATTTAATTAGAGACAATAAATTTGTCACATCATCTTATCTATGGCCATTTAAGGCAGGTGCTGCAAATGGAATGGCTACAGATGAATTTAAAAGAATTTTTCCTATCCCAGAGGATGTAATTCTTGTAAACCCTAATATTAAACAAAATCCAAATTATTAATCATGAAAATAATGTATAATATATTTAAGAAAATTATGATCGCTTCCTTATTGATGGTTGCAATCGTATCTTGCGACAACGAAGATTATTTAATCTTTACTGCCGTAAATGATAAGGAAGTAAAGTTTCAAAATGAATTTCTTCCTGTCTATAAGCTATCTTCTGCGACTGCATCGAATGTGGCTGAAAGATTAGTATGGAATGAACCTGATTTTGGTGCTCCATCTACTATTACTTATGTTGTTGAAATTTCTACATCATCTAACTTTGGTAGTATTGCAATGAGCTCAGGTGATTTATCTTCAAATCACATGGCTCTGTCTGTTAAAGATTTACTTGGTATAGCTGAAACTCTAGGATTAGATGAAGATGGCAGCACTACAAATGCTGATGGATCACCAAATAATGCTGCTACTATATATGCTAGAGTGAGTGCTTACGCTGGAACTACATCTACTGGTGCAAATCCTTCATCAAGTACATCAAAATCCGCAACTATAAATATTGAACTACTAGAAACAGCTGGTTGTCAAGAGCC
>JAYOKR010000003.1:0-81417 GCA_038119895.1 Flavobacteriaceae bacterium | reverse complement strand
CAAAATCCGCAACTATAAATATTGAACTACTAGAAACAGCTGGTTGTCAAGAGCCAATTCAGAGTAATTGGGGATTAGTTGGAGATGCAGTTAATGGTTGGGGTGGAATCTCAAGAGGATTTGCAAATTCTAATGATATTGAACTGTTAGAAGTTGGCGATGGTTTATATAAAACTTACGCAACTTTTTTAGATGGTAAATTTAAGTTCAGACAAGATGGTGGATGGGCTGTTAATTTAGGAGATAATGACGCTGATGGATCACTTGAAGGAGGTGGTGCTGATATTTCTGTTTCAGCTGGAACTTATTTAGTAACATTAAATACAACCGAAAATACTTACGAGATAGGATCAGTTACAACTGATATCTGGGGTCTTGTTGGTAGTGCTGTTACTATTCAAAAAGATGATGGATCAGGAGACGATGCTGAGTGGGGTGGCGGTTCTGCTGACACAAAATTCTTTCCGGATCCTTGTAATGATGGGATTTACCTTTTAAAAGGAGTAAAGTTGAAGGACGGAATGATAAAATTTAGACAGGATGATGCTTGGGGTGTAAACTTGGGTGATAACGACGCTGACGGTTCTCTTGAAGGGGGAGGCGCTGATATTGCTGTTTCAGCTGGAACATATGATATGATTCTTGATGTAGCAAACAATACTTACACATTAACTAAAAAATAATTTGTTGATTTTAGTTTACAAAAATGGATCACTTTAATTAAAAAAGTGGTCCATTTTTTTTTAAATTAAACACATGAAATATTTAATATTATTATTGTTCTTTTTATCATGTGCAGTTGAGGATAAATCGATTGTTTTTGATAAGCTTGAAGTTAATAAAGTAATTGATAAATATGTTGAAAATGAATCTTTAGCTGTTCTCCATGTTTATTTAGAAAAGCTAGATGGTACGCCTCTGTACTCAAATTCTATACAAGATTTTAGTTACATTGGAGATTTTGTTGATGAAAACACGTGGTTTAGAATATGGTCAATGTCAAAAATTGTTACAATTTCACTGGCAATGGACTTAGTTGAAGAGGGTGTAATAAGTTTAAATGATGATGTTGCTGATTATATTCCAGAATTTAAAAATTTAAAAATTGTTAAGGGTCCAAATGGTGAGAAGCTAAATCATTGGGATGATATATCACTTTGTCCACTAACTGAAGTCCAAGAAGATTATAAAATGACAGTAAGTGATTTAATCAATCATAAAGCAGGTTTTTATTATTCTACAACTAAAACAAATTGTTTAAATGAATTAATAGCTTCTAAAAACTTAGCTACGTCTGTTGACACAAATGATATGATTAATAGACTTTCAGACCTTCCGCTAATTCAAAATCCCGGTGAAAAGTTTTATTACGGCTTAAATACAACTATTTTAGGTTTTGTACTTGAAAGGGCTACTGGAAAAACATTAAGGCATCTACTAAAGGAGAGAATCCTTGACCCCTTTGGAATTGAAGGTCTTGATTACGTAAAAAATGATAGTGTAAAATTATTGCCTGTATTTTCTGGTGTTGATAAATCAGTTAGACCTGCAAATCAAGGTGAATTAGATATTTTTGGTCAAGATGTTCCGAACTATGAACCAGAAAATAAATTGTTTTTAGGGGGTGAAGGAATGATTGCTACCACAAATGGTTATGCAGATTTTCTTAGGATTTTATTAAATAATGGAAAACTTAATGGTGTAAATTTTTTAAAAAAATCAACAATCAAGGAGATGTCAAGTCCGCATACTCAAATTGATAATGAATATGGATACAATGGGTATAATTTATGGGTAACAAGCGACAAACATATTGAGGATGGAACTGGTGATGAAGGTTTATGGACTGGAGGAGGATATGAGGGTACGCATTTTTGGATAGATAGAAAAAGAGGATTTGTTGGATTAATTATGACTCAGATTTTTAGTCCAAATGAAATTGCAGCTAATAAAGAAAATGATATAAGAGGTTTGATTTATAAAGAGATTTTTAAGAATGAAAAATAAAATAATTGTAATACTATTATTAATATGCTCTATTTCTTATTCACAGCAAATAGAAAGGGTAGAGCCTCCTTTTTGGTGGGAAGGTTTCAAAAACACATCACTACAACTCTTGGTTTACGGGAAAAACATTTCAAACTTCGATTTCAATATTAAATCTGATATTGTTAAACTTGTTTCTGTTGAAAAAGCTGAAAATCCAAATTATATTTTTTTAAACCTAGAAGTTAATGATAAGGGTAAAAGCGGTGATTTTGATATAAATTTTGGTGATAATAGTTTTAAATATAATATCAATAAAAAAGAATTAGATTCTGATAATCACTTAGGATTCAATACTAGTGATGTGATATGTTTAATTACTCCCGATCGTTTTATAAATGGTGATTATAGTAATGACAATCATCCTGACATGCTAGAAAAAGCTAGTAGAGGTCCTTGGGGAAGACGTGGTGGTGATTTAAAAGGGATAAGTGACAACCTAAATTATTTAGTTGATTTAGGTTATACGGCTATATGGTTAAATCCAATCTTGGAAAATAACATGATAAAATCCTCATATCACGGTTATTCTACTACTGATTATTATAAAGTTGATCCAAGATTTGGATCAAATAGTGAATTTAAAGAGTTGATTTCTAAAGCCGATAAAATGGGTATTAAAATTATTTTTGATTTGATTCCTAATCATTCAGGTTCCGAACATTGGTTTGTTAAAGATCCACCATTTAAAAATTGGATCAATTTCAATAATCAATATACTCAAACAAATCATAGAAGAGAAACGGTACAAGATATTCATGCAAGCGAATACGATAAAAAAAATTTTGTAGACGGATGGTTTGTTGAGACAATGCCTGATCTAAATCAGAATAATAAATTTATGTCAACATATCTAATTCAGAATGCAATTTGGTGGATTGAGTATTCTGGAATTAGGGGTTACAGGATTGATACATATCCTTATTCTGATAAAAAATTTATGAGCGATTTAACGTTTACTTTAATGAATGAATACCCTCATTTTAATATTGTTGGAGAAGAATGGAGTGATATTCCTATTGTTACATCATATTGGCAAGCAGGTAAAGTAAATCATGATGGTTATGTTTCTTCGTTACCTAGCTTGTTAGATTTCCCTCTTCAACTGAGCTTTATCGAAGCCTTAAATGATAAGTTCTTATGGGGAAAAGGATTTGTTAAACCATATAGAATATTAGCTAGTGATTTTTTATACCCTAATCCATATAATCTGGTAGTTTTTCCCGATAATCACGATGTTTCTCGATTTTTAACTCAAGTTAATAACGATATTGACCTTTTTAAAATTGGAATAATATTTTTTTCAACGGTAAGAGGAATTCCACAATTTTATTACGGTACAGAAGTTTTAATGAATGATAATTTAGATCCTGGGAATCATGATGTTATTAGAAGTGAGTTTCCAGGTGGATGGAAAGATCACAAAATAAATGCTATAACAAGAGAAGGTCTAAGTGATGATCAATTAGAGTTTCAAGAATTTTTTAAAAAATTATTGAATTGGAGAAAAAAAAATAAAGTTATACATGAAGGTAAATTAATTCATTTTTCACCATATGAACAGGAAGAAATATACTCTTATTTTAGAATATTAGATAATAAAATGGTTTGGACTATTTTTAATAGAAAAGATGAAGCTCAAACAATTAATTTAGAAAAATATCAAGAGGTTTTAAAAGGAGAGTCAAAGGGATATGATGTAATTAATGAAAAATTAATTGACCTAAATAATTTAAAGATTTCTCCAAAATCAGCTCTGATAATTGAAATAGGTTGATGAAAATCAAATACTATTTTTTTCTTTTTTGGTCTATTTTTTTATCTTCTCAAGTTCAGAATGGATCTTGGACTGTCATTCCTAATCCTTTTAATGAAGATGAAGAAATTGAAGTAAAAGTTTCTGGAATTAACACGTCTAGTTGGGGAGTCGAGGACGTTTATCTATGGACATGGTATTTTGATTCAAATGATGTAGAAGTAAATTCCAACATTAACTGGAATGGTGAATGGAATAATTCAAAAGAATCTATGAAAATGACAAAAAACCAGGATGGTTCATTTTCATTCAAATTTAAACCCACAGACTTATATCAAGATAATGGTATAGGTAGAATCGGGGTTTTAGCAAAAGCTAAGAATGGAACTGGTGATAAAAAAACACCTGATCAATTTTTTGAGGTTGGTAAATTTGATTTAACTGTTAATAGCCCCAAGAATAATCCATATATACTATCCAGTAATGGTTCATTTAATATTAGTGTAACTGGAGATATTGAATTGAATTATGTTCTTAAAAATAGTACAGAAACTGTACATACTGTCTCTAATAATAAGAATTTTGTTAAACAAATTTTAGGACCAGATTCTAACGGTGATGGCTATAAACTTAATAAAACATCGAAATTAGAATTAACTGCTACAGATGTAAATAATTCATCTAATTCAAGAATATTAAATTTTGATATAATTGTTGAACCTAGTTTGATTGTTGAATCACCCCCTTTAGAGCTTATTGATGGAATTAATAGAGTTGAAGATGGTTCTAAAGTTTACTTACAGCTAACAGCTCCTAATAAAGATTTTGTTTATGTGATTGGAAATTTTAATGATTATGAAGAAAGGGAAGAATTTATTATGAAAAAGTATCCTGATTCTGACAAATTTTGGTTTGAATTAAAAGGCCTAAATTCTGATGAGTACTATTATTATCAGTATTCTGTATATGATAAAAATCCAATTACTAACTCTCCATCAAATGTTAAAGTTGCAGATCCTTATTCAGAACTTGTATTGTCTCCATTTGATGATCCCTATATTCCAGCAACATCTTTTGAAAATATTCCAAATTACCCTGATGGACAAGAAAGGGAATTTACACTTTTTAAGACTTTGAAAGGAACATATAACTGGAAAGTTAGTGACTTTAAAAAGCCTTTAAAAGAGGATTTAATAATCTATGAAATACTAATTAGAGATTTTGATTCTAATAGAAATTTTCAGGATTTAATTGATAGAATTGATTATTTCAAAAACCTAAATATAAATGCAATTGAATTAATGCCGATAATGGAATTTGAAGGAAATGAAAGTTGGGGTTATAACCCTTCATTTCACCTAGCCTTAGATAAATTTTATGGTTCACCTGAAAAATTCAAAGAACTTGTAGATGTGTTTCATGAGAATGGTATTGCTGTTATTTTAGATTTGACAATGAATCATTCTTTTGGAAGAAATTCTTTGGTGAGAATGTGGATGGATGATCCAGATAAGAATGGCTGGGGAGGACCTTCATCAGACAACCCATATTATAACGTTGAATCCAAACACTCATACAATGTAGGTTATGATTTTAATCATCAAAGCGAATTAACTCAAGAGTATACAAAAAGAGTTATTAAATACTGGATTGACGAGTATAAAATTGATGGTTTTAGATGGGATCTTACTAAAGGTTTTACTCAAAATTGTAGTGAAGATAACCAGGATTGTACAAATCAATTTCAACAAGACAGGGTAGATGTTTTAAAGATGTATGCTGATTACAGCTGGTTTATTGATGAAGATCATTATGTGATATTTGAACATTTAGGACAAGATTCTGAAGAAAAAGAATGGGCAGACTACAGGGTTGATGAGGGAAAAGGTATTATGCTTTGGGGAAAGTTAACAACCGAATTTAATGAGCTCACAATGGGATATGAAAGTGGTGCAAATCTTTCAAGATTTGATTATAAATCTAGAGGTTTTAAAAGAAAAAGGCTTGTAACATATGCAGAAAGTCATGATGAAGAGAGATTAATGTATAAAAATTTGAATTATGGAAATTCATCAAATTCAGCTCATAATATTAAGATTTTAGATATTTCCTTGAAAAGAATGGAAGCTATAGGTCCCATTCTTTTATTGAGTCCTGGACCTAAAATGATTTGGCATTTTTCTGAACTTGGCTTTGAAAATTCAATTTTCACATGCGAAAATGGTGTATTTGGAGGTGATGACTGTAAGTTATCAACAAAACCGCAGCCACAATGGTCAACAGATTGGTTTAATGATGAAAGAAGAAAAGCAATTTATAATAGTTGGTCTAAATTAATCGAGATGAAGATTTCTGAAAAAGTATTTGAGGGAAATCATAACTATAATCAATATATGAATAATAATCTTGTTCCTGAAATCAAAATTTGGAATAATTCTCTTGATGGAGATGATTTTAAGTATGTATATATTGTTTCAAACTTAGATATTATTACAAAGGAAATTAAACCTGAACTTCCTGTTGAAGGTTCGTGGATAAATTTAATGAATCTTGATTCAGTTGAAATTAATAAAGATTTTAATATTGTTTTAGAACCTGGAGACTATAAAGTTCTTGCTTTTAATGGATCTATATGTGACGGTTTTGATTTAAATGGTGATGGTGAAATTGATTATTGTGATTCTGATCAAGACGGTGTTTACAACCATTTAGATCAGTGTCCTGATACTCCTGAGGGCACTGTTGTTGATGTCAACGGCTGTGAAATTTTTGATCTTCCTGTAAATAACTTCAAGGTTGAGGTTGGCAGTGCTACTTGTATTGGTAATAGTGATGGTGTGATTAATTTAAGCGTAGAGGACGCTTCTTATGATTATACTGTAACGATTACTGGAAAAGACAACGTAACGATCACAGGGGATGCTAAAACGGCTTCTGTGACGGGATTAGCTAAGGGAACTTATACAGTGTGCTTTAGTGTAGATGGTCAGGATGATTATGAGCAGTGTTTTGAGGTAAATGTAACAGAGCCACCAGCATTGAGTGCTTTTATTGATGTAGATACAGATGATAGAAGAGCGAGTATAGTGATGAGTGGATCAAGCAGCTATAACATAGAGATTAATGGTAAGAAGACTACGGTAGGATCTGACAGTTTTGAGACGACATTATCTACAGGGCTCAATATTATTAAGGTGTATACTGATTTAGAGTGTCAGGGATATGTAGAAAGAGAGGTGTTTATCTCAGAGGACATTCATTATTATCCAAATCCAACGAGTAACGATGTGAAGGTTCATGTAGGAGGAAAGGATACTAAGGTTAAGGTGAGTGTGTTTAATGCCAGTGGAGCACTTATCTATACAAAAGAGCAGACGATCGAGGATATATCAAGAAAGACAGCGATTGATTTATCTAGACAAATACAAGGCACTTACATTATCATAATGGAAAGTGAAACCGTTAGACAAACTTTTAAAATTATAAGAGAATAATTAGTAAATTAGGCTCAAATTAACTAAATGGCAAAATCACAACAAACTTTTAATAAACTAGAAAGAGAAAAAAACAAGGCAAAAAAAAGAGAAGAAAAAAGAAAAAAAATGCAGGCTCGTAAAGAAGCAAGAGAACGCGGAGAACTAAAACAAGATGAGTTTGTATATGTAGATCATTTAGGAAATTTCACAGAAACACCACCAGATCCAGCCGAAAAGGAAGAAATAAAATTAGATTCAATAAATCTAGGTGCTGCAAAAAATCAAGACTTTGATGAGAAAATTCAAGGTAAGGTAACTTTCTATGATAATGAAAAAGGCTTTGGATTTATAAAAAATATTGCTTCTGACGATTCTTATTTCTTTCACTTTAGCGAATGTAAAGACACACTAGCTCAAGGTGATAAAGTAGAGTTTGATACTGTACGCGGAGAAAAAGGTCTTAATGCAGTTAAAATTAATAAATTATAAATGAACTATAATTTATATTATGTTAAATTATATTAGATGAAAAAAATACTATACTCTATCTTATTTATATTATTGTTAGTAATAGGATATTTTACTTATTCGATATTAAACCCAGCTAGTCCTCTCAAAATTTCTGAATATAACTATAATGAAAAAGATATTGCATCCATTACATATAGTAGTCCTTCTAAGAAAAATAGGCTGATATTTGGCAATAAAGATGAGGGTGCGCTAGTTCCATTTGATGAATATTGGAGAACTGGTGCTAATAGACATACTTTTATAGAAAACAATGTTTCGCTTTTTTTTAACGAGAAAGAATTAAAAGCTGGTAAATATTCAATATATACGATTCCATCAAAAGATTCTTGGGGTATTTATTTTAACAAGGAAGTTAATTTTTTAGGAATTAATAGACCATCTGCTGAATCTGATGTTTTTTCAGTTAATGTACTCACAAATGTTTTGTTCAACGCAGTCGAAGATTTTACAATTGAGTTTTCAACTGATTCCATAAGTAATTATATAGATTTTTCATGGGATAAAACTAAAGTTTCAGTTCCATTCATGTTAAAATGAAAACCTTTTCTTTAGGAAGTTTTTTTAGAATTTCTTTATTTCTTCTTGGAATTCTTTTTTTAGTTGTTGTTGTTTCACTCATTTCTTACTATTCAATAGATACAGTACAAAAAAAGAATAATCTAATGGACATTGAAGAATACTCCCCTATTTCTTCATTAGTTGTAGAATCCAATCCTTTAAAAAAGTCTAAATTCCCATTTATTGATGTTCACAGTCATCATTGGGACATGCCTGTGAAAGACCTCAGTGATTTAGCTTCAGAAATGGATAGTTTAAATATGGCCTATTTAATTAATTTAAGTGGTTCTGGTTTTGCTGTTTTCTCTGGAAATAAATCTATAATGGATTTAAATTTAAAGAAATCCATAGAAAATGTTAATTCAAATTTTCCTAAAAAATTTGGTGTTTTTGTCAATATTGATTTATCTCGGATTGATCATCCAGAATTTAAATCCATTACCTTGAAAACACTTGAGAATGCTAAAGAATACGGTGCTATTGGACTAAAAATTTATAAAAATCTAGGATTGAATGTGTATGATGATAACGAGAATAGGATTAAAGTAAATGATGAAAGATTAAATTTTATTTGGCAAAAGTGTGCTGAATACAATTTTCCTGTTTTGATACACTCTGGAGAACCTAAACCTTTTTTTGATCCAATCAACAAATACAATGAGAGATGGCTTCATGCAAGACAAAAGCCAAATAGTTTTAGATCATCTGAAAAATACCCATCTTTTAATGAAGTTATGACAGAGCAATATGAGACGTTCAAAAACAACCCAAAAACAACTTTTATCAATGCTCATTTCGGTTGGTATGCTAATGACTTAAAAAAACTATCAATGCAATTAGATGAACTTCCAAATGTATATGTTGAATTTGGTGCCGTTATTAATGAACTGGGGAGACAACCTTTTACAGCTAGAAAATTTTTCATAGAATATCAAGATAGAATTTTGTTTGGAAAAGACATCTATAATAAAGAAGAATATTACATTTATTTTCAGGTTTTGGAAACTTCAGATGAGTATATTCAGTATTTCAGAAAAAGACATGGTTTATGGAGACTATATGGGTTAAATTTACCCGATTCAGTTCTTAAGAAAGTATACTATGAAAATGCACTTAAAATTTTCCCTTCAATAGATTCTAATCTTTTTAAATAATTATATATTTGGCCAATGATTATAGGTATTCCTAAAGAGATAAAAGATAGTGAACACCGAGTTGGAATGACCCCATCTGGTGTTGAGTCTTTACTATTAAATGGTCATGAAGTATATGTTCAAAAAAACGCTGGATTAGGAAGTGGCTTTAAAGACAATCAGTATAGTGATGTTGGTGCTCAAATTTTAGATTCAATTGAGGAAATATATTCTATTTCTGAAATGATTATAAAAGTTAAAGAACCTCTTAGTTCAGAGTACTCATTAATAAAAAAAGATCAAATAGTTTACACTTATTTTCACTTTGCTTCATCACGTGAATTAACAGAGGCAATGATTAAAAGTAATTCTATATGTATTGCATATGAGACTGTTGAAAACAAGGATAGATCATTACCCCTACTTACACCAATGTCTGAAGTTGCAGGTAGAATGGCAGCACAACAAGGAGCTAAATTTTTAGAAAAACATCAGAATGGATGTGGTATACTTTTAGGTGGAGTTCCAGGTGTTAGTCCTGCAAAAGCTGTTGTTATTGGTGGTGGTGTAGTTGGAACTCAAGCTGCTAAAATGCTTTCAGGACTTGGAGCAGATGTTACAATTCTTGATATAAGTTTAGAAAGATTGAGAGAGCTTGATGATATAATGCCTAAAAACGTTAAAACTAAATTTTCTAGCCATTATAATATTAAAAAAGAAATTAAAGATGCACATTTAATTATAGGAGCAGTTCTGCTACCAGGCGCTAAAGCCCCAAATTTAGTAACCAAAAAAATGCTGAAAGATTTAAACGAAGGAACTGTTTTAGTTGATGTTGCTGTTGATCAAGGGGGTTGTTTTGAAACAACTAAGCCAACAACACACAGCTCTCCTACTTACATTGTTGATGATATATTACATTATTCTGTTGCAAATATGCCAGGTGCTGTTCCAATGACTTCTACTGAAGCTTTAACTAATGCCACAGTAGGCTATGCTATTGAAATTGCAAATAAAGGCTGGAAATCTGCTTGCATTGATAATCCTCCATTAATGAAAGGTTTAAATATTGTTAATGGTAAAATAGTTTATAAAGCAGTAGCTGATGCTTTCAATCTCCCCTACAATAAAATTGACTTTTAACTTATGCCTAATATTCCCTCAGTTGATTTAAACGATTTTTTATCAAATGATCAAAATCTTAAAAGTGAATTTGTAAATAAACTAGGCAAAGCATACAATGAAATAGGATTTGTTGCTTTAAAAGGGCATTTTTTAAAAGATTCTGACATCGAAATGATTTATAAATCAATTAAAGATTTTTTTGATCTTCCATCAAATGTTAAAGCAAAATATGAACTTGAAGGATTTGCTGGTCAAAGAGGATACACTTCATTTGGAAAAGAACATGCTAAGGGAAAAAAAGAAGGTGACTTAAAGGAGTTCTGGCATTTTGGTCAATATCTTAATGATGATGAATATAGTAAGTTTAATTATCCAAAAAATGTTTTTGTAAATGAATTACCAGAATTTAACTCAATAGGTAAAACTGTTTATCAATCTCTTGAAAAAACAGCAATTTTTGTCTTAAGAGCTATTTCTTTGTATTTAGATCTGGAAGAAAATCATTTTGACAAGTTTGTTGAAAAGGGTAATAGTATTCTTAGACCGATTCACTACCCCCCTATTAAAGATAAGCCTAAAGGTGCTGAAAGAGCAGCAGCTCATGGTGATATCAACTTAATTACATTATTAATGGGAGCTCATGGAAGAGGTTTGCAAGTTTTAACAAATGATGGTGAATGGATTGATGCAATTGCTCAAGAAGATGAGATTATTGTTAATGTTGGTGATATGTTATCTAGATACACAAACAATAAATTAAAATCAACAATACATAAGGTTATTAATCCACCTAAAGAATTATGGAAAAAATCAAGATATTCAATTCCATTTTTTCTTCATCCAATTGGAACAATGAATCTTAACGTGTTAGAATCTTGTATTGATGAAAATAATCCTAAGAAATTTCAAGATATTACAGCTTATGATTTTCTAATTGAAAGATTAAAAGATATTGGTGTTTTAAAATGAAAAAATTTAATTCGCTAGAAAATTTAAAGTCATTACTTCCAGAAGATTATAAATCAGTCGATGAAACCAATTCTTCACAAAAAGGAACCTTAAATAAACAATTTTTAGAAGCACACTACTCTGTTAAAGGCAGAGCAGGAACACCTGTTATTATTGTAAAAGGATTTAGCTTAGTCAGTAAAAATGAAATTAAATTAATCTCTAAAGAAATTAAAAACAAACTTGGTATTGGTGGATCATTAAAAAATAATGAGCTTTATTTTCAAGGAAACAAAAGAGAGCAGATTATTTCAATATTGTCTAGAATGGGACATGACGTAAAAAAGGTAGGTGGTTAATTAACCCTCATGTTCTCCAATCGGAGATGGATAAATAACCAGTAAAATAAATAATACAGATTTAAAAAATACTAAAACTGAAAATAAAATTTTCGAAATCAAAAAACTTAGTATAAGTAAAACAATCTCAAGAAATATGATTAAGAAAAATGCTTTTTTTTTGTTAGATATGAAAATTGCCGAAAGTCTTTTATAAAGATTAGCTAACCAAAACCATATTACAGGAATTATTAAAATTATTAATAATACATACCAAACAAAACTAGTATTTATTAAAACTTCACTAAAAAAATTAGAAGGATTTTCTGCTATTCTTATACCTAATTCCTCTCCAAACTTATTAGCTTCTTCTTGGTCAATTTTACCAACCTCCTTTAAAGTTAACCCCATCAAATTAAGAAAAGTGTTGGTCCACCAGAAAATCAAAAAAATTACAACAGAAAAGAGCATCAGAATTGAAAGTAAAGATCTAGTAACAAGTGTTGTTCCTGAAATTGTTCCGTAAAATCTAAAATATTTTCTCATAAGTACATGAATAATCAATAATCAAACCCATTTAATTGTCTCAATATTATTTTTATTCAAATAAGCATTACACTTAGAAAAATGATTATTACTAAACCAATATCCTTTGTTAGCACTCAGAGGAGATGGATGTCCTGACTCAAGAACAAGATGATTTTCATTTAAAATAAACTTTTTTTTATTTTTTGCATAATTTCCCCACAACATAAAAACTAAATTATTTTTCTTTTCTGAAATTATTTCCAACACTTTATCTGTAAAAGTTTCCCATCCAATATATTTATGACTTCCTGGAAATTTTCTTCTTACAGTTAGAACAGAGTTTAATAAGAGAACTCCTTGCGTAGCTAAATCAGAGAAATCTGGGTTAGACCTTTCTAAACCAAAATTATTATGAATTTCTTTAAAAATATTTTTTAATGATGGTGGATAATCAACTCCTTTATTTACTGAAAAACATAAACCATTTGCCTGATTATCACCGTGGTATGGATCTTGCCCAACAATAATAACTTTGATTTTTTCAAAAGAACATAAATTGAATGCTTTAAAAATATCATTTCCTTTAGGAAAACATATGTATTTTGAATATTCATGCCTCACATTTTTAATAATTTCAAAAAAATAATCTTTTTGAAATTCTTTGTCTAAATGTTTGATCCAGGAATCAGAGATTTTTACACTCAAGATTTTTGAAATTTAGAAACAATTAATGATACCATAGCGTCTCCAGTAACATTAACAACAGTTCTAAACATATCTAATGGTCTATCTACAGCAAATATTAAAGCTAAACCTGCTTCAGGAATTCCAGCTTGGGCTAAAACAATCACAAGAACAATAATACCAGCACTAGGTACTGCTGCAGCTCCAATAGAGGCTAATGTAGCCGTAGAAATAATTCCTAGCTGATCTACTAAACTTAACTCTAGTCCAAAAGCTTGTGCTATAAAGACAGCTGCCACAGCTTGATAGACAGCAGTTCCGTCCATATTAATTGTAGCGCCTATAGGTAAAACAAAACTAGAAACTTCTTTTTTAACACCTAAATGATTATGGACTCTATCCATAGTTACAGGAAGAGTTGCAGCACTAGAGCTAGTTGAAAATGCAACAAGTTGTGCAGGAAGAATTCCATCAATAAATTCTTTTAAATTTCTTCTTAATAAAAGTTTTATAATGATTAGATAAACAATAATAACAATGAATAAACCTACTAAAAGAGTAACAGAATATAGTAATAAACTTTTAAGTAAATCAATATTTGGTGCTTCAACAATCAATGATGCAAGTAATGCAAAAACACCATATGGAGCACATAACATTATTAAATCAATTATTTTTAGAATAACATCATTTAAGGAATCAAAAAAAGATTTTACTGGACTTGATTTTGATTCTGGTATTAAAATCATAGCAATACCAAAAAGAATTGAAAAAAAGATAACTTGAAGCATGTTTTTGTTGTCAGAGGCAGCACCTAAAAAGTTTGAGGGAACTAGATCTACTAAGGGTTGTAATGGACCTGATTCTTTTTTTTCATTAGCTATTTTTCGTTTTTGATCAGCATCATTTGAATATGCTTGAACAAGCTCAGTCCTAGTTTCATCAGTTATCGTATTTCCTGGTTTAAAACCATTTACAACCAACAAACCAATCGAAACAGCTATTACAGTTGTCGTTAAATATGTTGTTATCGTCAATCCTCCCATTGAAGATAATTTAGAAATATCTTTTAAATCTGAAATCCCCTTAATTAAGGATGCTAATATTAGCGGAATTGCAATTAGTTTTAAAGAGTTTATGAATATTGTTCCAAATGGTTTTACCCAATTTGTAATTAGTATATCACCACCATTTAATGAGCTAAAGATTAATCCTACTATAACTCCTAAAAACATTCCTAAAATAATTTTCCAGTGTAATGAAAGCTTTTTCATATTTTTTTTAAATTATTGATTAGTATTTGATCCAATATTACCATTGCAGCCATTGATTCAACAATAGGTACTGCTCTGGGCACTACACAAGGATCATGTCTGCCTTTACCCTTTAGATCAATTGTATTTCCCTTTTTATCTATACTTTTTTGATCTTTCATAATTGTTGCAACAGGCTTAAATGCAACATTAAAGTATATGTCCATACCGTTACTAATTCCACCTTGAATGCCTCCAGAAAAATTTGTAGCAGTAGTTCCGTCTGGATTAATTTCATCATTATGTTCACTACCCTTCATTTCAACACAAGAAAATCCACTACCATACTCAAAACCTTTAACAGCGTTGATGCTTAACATAGCTTTACCTAACTCTGCGTGAAGCTTATCGAATACTGGCTCACCTATTCCAATAGGCATTCCTTTGATAACACAAGAAACAACTCCACCTATAGTATCTCCTTCTTTTCTAATAGATTTAATTAAATCTTCCATTTGTTTGGCTACTTTCATGTCTGGACATCTAACAATATTGTTTTCTATATTATTAAAATTAATTGTAGATAAATTTTTATTTATTTTAATTTCACCTACCTGAGACACAAAGGCTTTAATTGTTATGGTATTGAGAATTTGCTTAGCAATAGATCCGGCTACTACTCTTGATGCTGTTTCTCTTGCAGAGCTTCTACCTCCGCCTCTATAGTCTCTATTTCCATACTTCTTTTCATATACATAATCAGCATGAGAAGGTCTAAAAGAATCCTTTATATGATTATAATCTTTTGATTTTTGATCTTTATTCTTAATAAAAAAACCTATTGGAGTACCTGTAGTCTTTCCCTCAAATATTCCAGAATAAAATTCTACAGAATCATCTTCTTTTCTTTGAGTTACAATATTAGACTGACCTGGTTTTCTTCTTTGTAAATCATTTTGAATGTCTTCAACGTTAATTGGAATGTTTGGTGGAACACCATCAATTACACCACCTATACCTTTTCCATGAGATTCCCCAAAGGATGTTAGTTTGAAAATTTTTCCAAAAGAATTACCCATATGGATACAAATTTAATTTAAATAAACTATTTGGAATTATATGAAGGTAATTAATTCCAGTATTTAGATTTACTGGTATTTCCAATTCCAGGATTGAATGTATTTGTTGGATCTAGTTTTTTATAAAAATCAACTAATGATTTCTTTGCCTCATATTCGTGTCCAACATTATGCTCTGCAGGGTACTCTGCCCCTCTTTGATTATAAAAATCTAATAATTTTTTTAAAATTTCTTTTGGATTAACTCCTTCTTTTACAATGTAGTTTTGGTGCATTACATGACAAAATAAATGTCCATAGTATAATTTTAATTCGATTGAATTTTCAATTTCATCCGGAAGATATTCAAACCAATTAACTTCATTTCTTGGGAGTGCAATATCCATTGAAAAAGATTCATTGTTTGTTTTATTTTTCAAGGACTGATATCTTCCAAAGGCACCAGCTGATACATATCTGTGTAGCATTGCTTTTTTTGATTCATTTTCAGTGCATATAAAAAAATCACCTTCATTACTTTTAAAGAATTTCTCAAAATAGTATTTAGCTTCTTCAATACCATCATCTACCATTTCAACTATCCATAAATGATCATATTTGTCTTTAAAATTTTCCATTCTTTTAGGAAGATGGTTTGGATAAAACTTACTTAAAAATTGCATTAAATGATCAGATAACTTATTAGGTAAAAACTTAAAATATTTTGATAGAAGATCTACTTTTCTTTTTATTTCAAAAAGGGTTGGTAAAAATTTTGTCCCAAGTTTTTCAATTACAATAAAACTGTCTTTACTATATTTTTTTGCTGCCTCATAACAATCTTTATGCATGTAATCACCTAATCTTGGGAGATTTTTAAAATTCACTAAAATATCTCTTCTTATTTTAGTAAAATTATTTGGGTTATTGGTTCCTATATAAAACACTTTGCTTTTATTTGGTTTCGGATATGTATCCAACCTGACTGCAAAAACTGCAACTTTTCCAGCACTTCCTGAAACACCATAAAGCAATCTTTTATCAGAATTAAATCTTGCAGGTGTATGGGAATTTACGTCTCTTACAATATCTGAGTATTTATCATCAGAACCTAGCTTATTTGATAATTTAATATTTTGTTTTGAAAAATTATTTAAATCAATATTGCAGAGTATTTCTTCAGGACTTGATCCTAAATCAATTTCTAATTCATTTACCAATTCAAGTTGCCCTTCTTTATCAATTTTTGCATATAGAGCAAGTTGTGTGTAAGCCGGTCCTCTATGGACCAATGACCCACCAGAATTATTGCAAATACCTCCAACTATTGTAGCTCCTATTGAAGTTGAACCAATTACTGAGTGGGGATCACGATGATAAGGATCTAGCTTCTTTTCCAATTCATAAAGAGTACTTCCAGATAATGCAATAATTTCCTTGCCATCATTAATGACAGTTATATTGTTAATTTTCAATGTATTTATGATGATTATATCTCTGTCATAACCACTATTATCAGGCGTTGATCCACCAGTCAAACCTGTGTTGGCGCCTTGCATAATAATTATTTTATCATCTCTGACACAAATTTTTAAAATTTTCCAAATCTGCAATAAAGTATCCGGTTTTACTACCGCCAAGGCACTACCCTCTCCATATCTCCACCCTTTTGTAAAAGGCTTTTTATTCCATGAGGATGTTAAAACATTTTTGATTCCTACAATATTTACTATATCATTGATTGTCCGTGACATAATTTAGATAACTAAAGTTAATTCATTTAATCAATATTCATAAATTTGTCGGGTATGAAGAAAATTGTTTTTATATTTTTTATTTTATTAGCATGCACAGAAAAAGACACATTTAGTGTAATTGGTTCAACTAATCTATCTGATAATACAAATATATATTTAGTTGAATATGTCCAAAACAGACCAATATTAAAAGATTCTGCAACAGTTATTGATGGGAGTTTTTTATTTAATGACTCTATCTCTTTTCCTGAAATGCATTATTTATTTTTTAAAAATATTAGAGGAAGTATTCCTGTAATTCTTGAGCCTGGTACAGTTAAATTATATATTGACAAAGATTCTATTTTCAATACAACAGTTAAAGGAACTATTTCAAACAAAGAGTTTGAAATGTATAAAAAGGAAACCGAAATATTTACAACAGAGTTGAGTTCAATTCAGAATGAAATTAACAATGCACTATCAACTCGTGATTCATTAGTTTTAGATGATCTTGAATCTCAATTTCTTGAAATTAGAGAAAAACTTTCTGATTATGAATTTAATTACATTAAGAAAAGTGGAGATTCATATATTTCTTCCCTTATTCTCAGAAGAATGATATTTGAACGATCAATTGATTATGAAACTGCTGATACTATTTACAATGGTTTTACAGATTACATTAAAGGAACATCACCGGCCAAAGAAGTTAAGCAGATGATTGACAATTATAAATTAACAAATAGTGAATCACCAAGAATTGGATCTTTTGCTCCAAAATTTTCAGGTCCAGGTTTGAATGGTGAAATTATTTCATTAAATGGTATAGAATCTAAGTATATTCTACTTGATTTTTGGGCTTCATGGTGTGCTCCATGTAGAGTAGAAAATCCGGATCTTGCTGAAACATTAAAAAAGTATAGTAAAGAAGATTTTGCGATTGTTGGGGTTTCACTTGACAATAATGAAGCTTCTTGGAAACAAGCAATTAAAGATGATGGGATTGAAAACTGGATTCATATATCAAGTTTAAAATATTTTAATGACCCAATTGCTAAACTTTATGATGTTGCTTCACAGGGGGTTCCAACATCATTTTTAATTGATCCAGAGAGAAGAATAATAGCTAAAAATTTAAAGTCTAGTGACTTAGAGGCAACTTTAAATGTTTATTTGAAGATTAATGAATCGAAGTGATTAGTATTTTTTTCATAAGACTGATTAGTTTATTTCCTTTGAGATTATTATACATAATTTCAGATTTACTAAGAATAATTGTTCAATATTTATTTAAATACAGAGTCAATGTCGTTAATAAGAACTTAAACTTAGCTTCAAAACATTTTAGTTTTAAAAATCTATCAATTATTAAAAAGGATTTTTATAAATATTTTATTGATTTATACTTAGAGGTTGTTAAAATGGATAATTTAAGTGAGAGATTTTTTCTCAAAAATTTTGACGTTCAAAACATAGATCTTCTTAATAAATACTATGATGAAGGTAAAAGTGTAATATTAATGCTTTCCCATTATTCGGGTTATGAATGGTGTGCATCACTTCCTTATTTTATTAAACATCATGTCGTTGGAGTTTATTCACCTATGTCAAATAAAAAAGTTGATAAATTTATTCGAAAATCAAGAGCAAAACACGGAATGTCTCTTATATCCAGATATTCAGCTTTTAGAGACATATTAAAAATAGAGAAAGAGGGATCACCAACCCTTTATGGACTTGTTGCTGATCAATCTCCTCAATTAAGCTCAAAAAATTTATTTTGGACAAAGTTTTTAGGTCAAGAAGTCCCTGTTTTTACTGGATCAGAAAACATAGCTAAAAAATTTAATTTTCCTGTTATCTATGGTGAAATGTCAAAAATAAAAAGAGGTAAGTATAAAATTGAATTTAAACTTATTAGTGAAAGCCCAGTGGAAGAAAATGAGTTTGATATAACAAAGAAATACCTAGAATTAATTGAAAAGCAAATTAATAATGATCCGAGCTTGTATTTGTGGACTCACAATAGATTTAAACATGCTAAGAATTAATATCAATTATATTTTTAATCTCATCATATAATATTTTACATTCATCTTTGTCTGCAGCTTCAATATATATTCTTATTATAGGCTCAGTATTTGATTTTCTTAAATGAATCCATCCGTTATTCTTATTTATTTTAATACCATCTCTAGTATCAAGTTCCTTTTCATCATAAGTCGACTTTATTCCTAAAAAAATACTATCTATATCAACATTCTCATCTAATGAAATTTTTTCTTTTAGCATAAAATAAGAAGGCATGCTATTTAATATCATTGAGACCTTTTGATTTTTTTCAACTAAGTAACTTAAAAACAAAACAATTCCAACTAAGGCATCCCTTCCATAATGACTTTCTGGATATATGACTCCTCCATTACCTTCACCACCAATAATTGCTTTTTTGGCTTTCATCATTTCAACTACGTTTACCTCCCCTACTTTCGAACTGAAGTATTCGCATCCGTATCTTTCAGTAACATCTTTTAAACCAAGAGATGATGACATATTAGAAACTGTAGAACCTTTTTTCTTTGATAAAACAAAGTCTGAGCAGGCTACTAATGTATTTTCTTCACCGAACAATACTCCATCTTCGCATACAAACACTAATCTATCAACATCAGGATCAACAGCTATACCTAAATCAGCCTTTTCTTTAATAACTGTATTTTTTAAATCAGTTAAATTTTTGTCAAGTGGCTCTGGATTGTGAGAAAAATCTCCATTTGGATTACAGTTTATTTTTACAACTTCACAATTTAATTTTTCTAAAAGTTCTGGAATAATAATTCCTCCACTCGAATTGATTCCATCAACAACAACTTTGAATTTTTTCTTATAAATTCCATCTACATTTACATACTTTAAGTTGAGAACATTTTTTATGTGGATATCAAAAGAATTTTCAAATTTGATTATCTGACCTAAATCAACCTCATTTACAAAGCAGTTTCCAAGATTATTTGAATTATTAATAACTTTTTCCCCATCTGATTTGCTCAAAAATTCACCATTTGAATTAAATAATTTTAAAGCATTCCAGTTTCCAGGATTATGACTTGCTGTCAATATTATACCTCCATCTAAATTATGTTCAATTATAAATAACTGAGTAGTTGGAGTTGTTGTAAGATCAATGTCGTAAACAGTTATTCCAAGCATTGATAATGTTGATTTAACCAATTCTATAATTTGAATTCCAGAAATTCTTCCATCCCTTCCTACAGCAACTTTAGGATTTAGAATGTCCTTTTTAAGTTTCTTTCCATATGATGAAACATACTTAACAACATCAATTGGTGTAAGATTTTTATCTTCCTCTCCACCAAGTGTTCCTCTAATTCCGGAAATAGATTTTATTAAAGTCATATGTAAATATACATAGGTATAATTATATTTATGTAAGATATGATTAGAAGATTTCTTTTTTTACTAATACTTACTGTTTCATGCAATGAAAATTATTATAAAGACTATGCAGTTGTGTCAGCAACAAAAGAGGCAACTGAAGCAGGGATTAAAGTTTTAGAACAAGGTGGAAATGCTTTTGATGCTATGATTGCAGTAGATTTAGCTTTATCAGTAACATATCCAAATGCTGGTAATTTAGGTGGTGGTGGATTTATGGTTTACATTGATAGTTCAGGGCAATCAGGTTCACTAGATTTCAGAGAAAAGGCACCAAAAAAATCACATCCTTCGATGTATTTAGATCAAAATGGAGAAGTTATAACAGGCTTAAGTTATGAGGGTGCTCTCTCAGTTGGGATTCCTGGAACAGTTGCTGGTTTATTTGAGGTTTATAAAAAATTTGGATCCATTTCATTAGATAAAATATTTGAACCAGCCATTTCTTTAGCAAAAAATGGATATTCATTAACTAAAAAACAAGCAAAACTTTATAATGATTCTAAAGGAAAGATTCTAGAATTAAATAACACAAATCTTTTTTCAAAAGATTTCAAAGAAGGAGATGTATTTACAAATGATTCTTTGCATAATACTTTAAATAAGATTTTAAAACATGGTTCAGACATTTTTTACAAAGGAGAAATTTCAAATAAAATTGTGAATTATGTTCAATCCAAAGGTGGTATAATTAGCAATGATGATATGGCTAGCTACTCGCCTATTTGGAGAGACGCCTTTATATTTAATTTCAATGGGTATGAGATTTACACAATGGGGTTACCATCAAGTGGTGGCATAGTAATGGCTCAAATATTAAAATCTCTTGAGTTAATGGATCAAGAAAAAATAATTAATAACAAAATAAAATATATAAAAACCCTCATTGAATTAGAAAAATTATCTTTTGCAGACAGAAGTTATTTCCTGGGAGATCCAGATTTTATAAATACATATTTTATTGATTCAATCATATCAAATAATTATTTAATGGATAGAATGGAATTAATTGATTTTGAATCTTCTAACCCCTCAAAAGAAATTAAACATGGAGAAGTCAAAATAATTGAATCTGAGGAAACAACACACTATTCAATTTTTGACAAGTATGGAAATTCTGTTGCAGTTACAACTACCTTAAATGGAAATTTTGGTTCTAAATTGATCATTCCTGAGCTAGGTTTTTTTCTAAATAATGAAATGGATGACTTTGCTATTAAATCTGATCATCAAAATATTTATGGAATGCTCGGTGGTAAAAATAATTCAATTGAACCGGAAAAAAGAATGCTAAGTTCAATGACACCAACTATAATCAAAAAAGATGATAAAGTTTTTATGATTCTTGGTAGTCCGGGTGGACCTACAATTATAACATCAGTTTTACAAACAATTCTTAATGTGATATATTTTGACATGAGTATAAAAAAATCTGTAAAATCTCCAAGATTTCATCATTTATGGCTTCCTGATATAGTGTATTTTGAAGATGGATCTTTCAACAAAAAAATGTTTGAATATTTCGATGGCATAAATTACAAACTATCAAAGAGTAGCCAAATTGGTAGAGTTGATGCAATTTTAATTGAGAATAATAAAATTTTTACTGCTGCTGATCCAAGAGGTGATGATTATGCTTCAGGAAAATAAACTATTTATTGAAATAGTTTAGTACCATTATTGTTATATTAGGAGATTATCTAATTATCAATGCAAGAATACATTTCTGTCGAAGGGTGCAAAGTTCATAACCTTAAAAATATTGATGTAAAAATTCCAAGAAATAAGCTGGTTGTTATAACAGGAATTTCTGGGAGTGGAAAATCTTCACTTGCATTTGATACAATATATGCTGAAGCACAAAGAAGATATTTAGAAACATTTAGTGTTTATGCAAGACAATTTATAGGAGAATTAAAAAGACCTGATGTGGAAAAAATTGAGGGTTTATCCCCTGTTATTGCAATTGAACAAAAAACAACAACTAAAAACCCTAGATCAACAGTTGGTACTATTACTGAAGTATATGACTATCTCAGATTACTTTATGCAAGAATTGGCATTGCTCATAGTAAAGTAACTGGGAAAAAAATGGTTAGTTATTCAGAGGATCAAATAGTTTCTCTCATATTAAAAAAACATCTTAACAAAAAAATAAAAATCTTTGGACCAATAGTTAAATCAAGAAAAGGGAGTTACAGAGATTTATTTTCAAATTTAAAACGTCAAGGATTTGAGCAAGTAAGAATTGACGATGTTTTACATGATATATCTCCAGGAATGGAGATTGATAGATATAAAAATCATAACATCGAAGTTTTAGTGGATTACTTAACTATAAATCAAAATGAGAATACAATCGAAAGATTAAAAAATAGTGTTTCTGTTGCTTTATCTTCAGGAAATAACTCTCTTTTGGTTGATGACAATGAAAAATTTTCATATTACAGCAAAAACTTAATTTGTTTTGATTCTGGAATATCATACGAAATACCTGAACCTAACTCTTTTTCATTTAATTCCCCTTATGGTATGTGTAAGAGTTGTAAAGGACTTGGTAGACTCAATATTGTTAACATTGACTCAATAATCCCAGATTTTAATAAAACAATTTATAACGGTGGAATTGAACCAGTTGGTTCATTCAAGAACAACTGGATATTTAAACAATTAGAATATATCTCAAATAAGTTCAATTTCTCACTAAAAGATAAAATAAAGGACATTCCAAAAGAAGCTATCGATGTTATACTTTATGGTTCAAAAGAAAAATTCGAAGTAGTTTCAAAATCTTTAGGTTTAACTCGAACATATTCTATTGATTTTGAGGGTATTGTAAATTTTATTTCAAATCAATTCAACGAAAGTCATAGTCGTAAAATTAAAACTTGGGCTAGTAATTATATGAATAAGGAGAATTGTAAAACTTGTAAAGGAAAAAGGTTAAAAGAAGAATCTTTGTATTTCAAAATACTTAATAAAGACATCAATGAAGTAAGTAATTTTTCATTTGATGAATTACATTTCTGGATAAATGAACTTAAAAATAAACTCAGTGATAATGATTTAAAGATTGCTGATGAAATAATTAATGAAATTTTAAAAAGAATTGAATTTATTCTTGATGTTGGTTTAAGCTATTTAACACTAAACAGAGAAACTAAGTCTCTTTCTGGTGGAGAATCACAACGTATAAGGCTAGCTACTCAAATAGGATCACAGCTTCAAGACGTTCTTTATATTCTTGATGAACCATCAATAGGTTTGCATCAAATTGATAATAACAAATTAATTAAGTCTTTGAAAAAACTTAGAGATTTAGGAAATACAATTATTGTGGTTGAACACGATAAGGATATAATGTTAGAATCAGATTATATAATTGACATTGGTCCAGGAGCAGGAAAAAATGGTGGTGAAATAATTTTTAGTGATTTTTCAGAAAAGATTTTTAAAGCTAATACACTAACATCTAAATATTTAAATGGAAAAAAAATTATTCCTAAAATAGATAACGAATTAAATAAAAATGGATTTTTAGAAATTACAGGATGTTCTGGAAATAATTTAAAAAATATTGATATAATATTTCCAATATCAAATATAATAGGTGTTTGTGGTGTTTCAGGCAGTGGTAAGTCTACTCTTGTTAACGAAACACTTTTCCCTATTTTTAGTAACAAATTTTATAATTCCTCTAAGAAACCTCTTCCCTATTCTGAAATCAAAGGATTAAAAAACTTTGATAAAGTAATTCAAATTAATCAATCCCCTATAGGAAGAACCTCTAGAAGTAATCCTGCTACTTATACTGGTGTATATAACGATATTAGAGAAATTTACTCAAAACTTCCAGAATCAACTCTAAGAGGATATAAAACTGGGAGATTTAGTTTTAATGTTAAAGGAGGAAGATGTGAGGAGTGCATGGGAGGTGGGCTAAAAAAAATAGAAATGAATTTTTTGCCTGATGTGTATGTAAAATGTGAACAATGTAATGGAAGAAGATTTAATAATGAAACACTAAGTGTAAAACTCAAGGGAAATAGCATATCTGATGTACTTACAATGACTATTAATGAGGCGTCTATATTATTTGAAAATTACCCCAGAATTAATCGAAAACTAAAAACTTTAATTGATGTAGGTTTAGGATATATAACACTTGGTCAGTCATCGGTAACAATTTCTGGTGGTGAAGCTCAGAGAATAAAACTAGCAACAGAATTATCTAAAAGAGATACTGGTAAAACTCTTTTTATTTTCGACGAACCAACTACAGGGCTTCATTTTGAAGATATTAAAGCTTTGCAAAAAATTATTTATAAACTTAGGGAAAGAGGTAATACTATAGTTATTATTGAACACAATATTGACATGATTAAAATTTCAGATTTTATCATTGAATTGGGACCCAATGGAGGAAAAGATGGTGGTAATGTAGTATTTCAAGGGTGGTTTAATGAGTTTATTAGCAATAATAACTCAGTAACTAACGAGTTTGTAAAAAAGGAGTTAAATTTAAACTAATGGAGGATTTAAAATGGTTTGAAAAAAAATCTCATGACTCATGGTCAGTTTTCAAAGTTATGGGTGAAATTGTTGAAGGTTATGAAAGGCTTTCAAAAGTTGGACCTTGCATTTCTATATTTGGCTCTGCAAGAACTCCTGAATCTGATTTTTTTTATAAAGAAACAGTAAAACTTTCAGAATTAATTTCTAAAAAAGGATTAGGAATTATAACTGGAGGAGGTCCAGGAATAATGGAAGCAGCTAATAAAGGAGCAAAAAATGTTGGTGGCATTTCTGTTGGTTTAAATATTAAACTGCCTTTTGAACAAGAACCAAATAATTACATTGACAAGGAAAATTCAATTGATTTTGACTATTTTTTTGTTAGAAAAATTATGTTTATCAAATATGCTCAAGCTTTTGTTGTTATGCCTGGTGGCTTTGGAACACTAGATGAGTTGTTTGAAGCTCTTACATTAATCCAAACTCACAAAATTGAAAAGATTCCTGTAATACTATACGGTAAAGAATTTTGGAATGGTTGTTTAGATTGGCTTAAACAAGTTGTATTTCTTAAATATTCAAATATTTCGATTGAAGACATAAATCTATTTCATCTGGTTGATAATCCGCATGAGGTTTTGAAAATAATCGATGAACATTATAAAAATCAAAACTATTCACCTAATTTTTAATGTTCAGATATTTACTGATCTTTTTTATTTTATTTTTCAATCTAAATCACTCTCAAGATTACTATAAAATTGATTTAAACTTAAATCCATTAAATAACAAGTTAATCGTTAAACAGAATATTAAATTTTTAAACAACTCTAGTGTTGCAATTTCTGAATTAATCTTATTGGATTGGAATTCCTCTTTTTCAGATTTTAACTCTCCCCTTTCAAAACAACTTTACAGCGAATTTGATTCTTCTTTATTAAAACCAAATAAATCCCCTAATGTTCCAACACTAATACAATCTCTGAAAGTAAATAATAAAACTACAGATTATAGAAGAGCTAAAGATCAAGTTGATATTATTGTTTTGGAAAATATTGGTTTAATAAACCCTGGAGAGATAATTAATATTCAAATTGATTACGTAATTGATTTTCCTGATTATAAAATTTTAGATTATGGAAATGATAGAAATGAAAAATTTGTAATTAATGATTACTTTATTACAATACCAACCAATTTTAATGATAGATTTTCAAACAAAGGATTTAACGATAAATTAAACAGATTAAACACATTTGAAATTACAATTAATAATATTAATGATTATGAGATAATTTCAAACGCTGATAACTATGTAAAAAGAAATAAAAACTCATATTTATTCAATAATAAAAGAAATATAAAATTTATCATTTCGAAAAAAAGTTTATTTAAAGAATTTGATTTTATAGACCTTAAAATATTTTCTGAAAATCATGATATTATAAATTTTAAAAATTCAATTAGCAATAGAATTAACTCATTTATAAATGAATCATTTGTTAATCCATTAAAAAAATATGTATTCACAAACAAGGCAATTAGCGAGAATAAACTTTACCCATACTCTGAAATTCCAGATTTTATTAAAATTTTTGATTCTAATTTTATTGATGAAATTAACTTAGTAAAACTCCTTATTAAAGAGAATTTAAAAAACAAATTATCTGATTTAAGAAAAAATTATTGGCTTTACTCTGGATTAGAAATTTATTTTTTAAATAAATACATTAATAAATTTCATACAGAGAAAAAATTAATTGGAAATTATTCGAGATTCCCTTTTTTTAAAAAACACAACTTCTCAAATTATAGTTTCAATGATCAATTTTCTATAATCAATAAGTTTGTTTTTTCAAGGGATTTGAATCAAAAAATTTCTTCTTATCCTGAGAATTTAACTCGAATAAACTACAGATTAAATAATCCCTATAGTTCATTTAATAATTTAAAATATTTAGAAAATTTTATTGGGACTAAATCATTTAAACTATCAATTAACGAATTATTTAATAATTCTAGTGATAACATATCTCAGATTTTTCAAAAGCATTCTGAACAAAATTTAGAATGGTTCTTTAATGATTTAATAAATGACAATAAGAATTTAGATTTTAAAATAATTAAAGAAAATAATAACTTCAGTATTCTTTCTAATAATAATTACTCCTATCCTGTTGTATTAAGAACTACATATTCTAATAATAAAAGTCAAAATGAGTATATAAGTTTTACAAATAAGTATAATTTACGACTGGAACAAAGTAATATTTCGAAAATTGAAATTAATCCACCTGGAAATTTGATTGAAAAAAATTATAAGAATAATATTATTTATGTAAAAGGTAAAAAACCTAAGACCATCTTTCGTTTCTTTACGGATTTTGAAGAAGAATATGAAAATCAAATATATTACAGACCACTTTTTTCTTATAATTTATACAATGGATTTAGCCCCGGATTAACTCTTACGAATAAATCACCTTTTAGAAAAACATTTACATACTTTTTAAATCCTCAATATTCTTTTAAAACTAAAAAAACTATTGGATCTATAAATCTAGGTCTGAGAGATGTTATATCAAAAACAAATATTTTAAACTATAATCTAAATCTATCTAAGTTTAATTATAATTATGATTTGGATTATACAAGATTCTCACCAGCACTGAACTACACTATAAAAGATAAAAATCTAAAATCGAATAAGATATTGTTCTTTCAGTTAAAAAATATATCAATCAATAAAGAATTAGAATTTAGCGAAAAAGAAAAATATAGTATTACAGCACTTTCAGTTTTAAAATCAAATATAAATGCCGATAAATCAGAATCTTTATTATTTAATTCACAATTAGGAAATACCTTTTTAAAAACATCTATTACTTATTCTTATAGAAAATATTATAAAGTATTTAGACAATATAATTTTAGATTATTTATTGGGAAATTTATTCGAAATCATTCCAAAAATAATAATTATGATTTTAGCACTTCATCAATTTCTGATTATACATACAGTTCTAATTTATTAGGTCGTTCGGAAAGCGAAGGTTTTTTTTCTCAACAGTATTTTAAAAATGATGCTGGATTCAAGTCTAAAATAGACCCCTCATTTTCTAATGATTATGTGATTTCTTTGAATTCAGGAATAACCATATGGAAATGGTTAGAGGGATATTTTGACTACGGCTTTTTTAAAAATAAAGATGAAAAGCTGAGAAACGGATATGATACCGGATTAAAGCTAAATATTATTGAGAATTACTTAGAATTATATTTTCCTGTATTAAACTCTGAAAAGTATATTTTAAACTCAAAAAACTATTCAAAAAATATAAGATTTACTCTATCATTAGATCCTGAAAATTTAACAAGCTTATTTACTAGACGTTGGTTCTGAATTGATTAATTAATTTGTAAATTCGCGAATTAATGAATAGCTCCAAACTAACCAAGTCTATAACCTATAAAAAATTTAAAGAAGAAGTTTTACATGACTATTGGACTATACTAATTAGCAGAGAAGCAAGTTTATTAGGAAGAAAAGAGGTATTTAGCGGTAAGGCAAAATTTGGAATTTTTGGTGACGGTAAAGAACTCCCTCAAGTAGCCATGGCAAAAGTCTTTGAAAAGGGAGATTTTAGATCTGGTTATTATCGTGATCAAACTTTCATGTTATCAATTAATGAAATTTCAATAAAGGAATTGTTCGCAGCACTTTATGCTGATACTAATTTAAATAACGAACCTATGTCTGGAGGAAGACAAATGGGATCACATTTCACTACGAAATCTATAAATGTTGATGGATCTCAAAGAGATCTTACAATACAATATAATTCCTCATCAGATATTTCTCCAACAGGAGGTCAAATGCCTAGACTTTTAGGTTTAGCAATGGCATCAAAATTATATAGAACAGGAAAATTTAATCAAAATAATTTTTCTATTAATGGTAATGAAATTGCCTGGGGAACAATTGGAAATGCAAGTACTAGTGAAGGTATTTTCTGGGAAAGTATGAACGCAATAGGTGTACATCAAGTTCCAGCTGTTATAAGTGTGTGGGATGATAATTACGGTATTTCTGTTGATAATAAATATCAAACTGTAAAATCAAGTATTTCTGAGGCTTTAGCTGGTTTTCAAAAAGATGATCAATCTAATGGGTATGAAATTTTAATTGTTAATGGATGGGACTACCCAAAACTTATTTCCACTTATGAACATGCCAATAACATCTGTAGAAAAAAACATATTCCAGTATTAGTTCATGTAAAAGAATTAACACAGCCAATAGGTCATTCAACCTCAGGATCTCATGAAAGGTATAAAACTGAAGAAAGGTTAAAATGGGAAATGAAATATGACTGTAATCTTATGATGAGGAAATGGATATTAAAAAATGGGATTTCAAATGAAGATGATTTAAATAAATTAGAAAATAAAGCAAAAACATTTGTCAAAGATCAAAAAGATGAAGCATGGAGTGATTTTCAAACACAAATCAAGAAAGAAAGAGATTCGTTTTTATTAAAATTAAAAGAAGTAATAAAGGTCAATAATTCAAACGAATTGATAAATATTTATAATCAACTTACTAAAATAAAAGATCCGACAAGGAAAGATGTTCTTTCTCAAGCAAGAAAATCAATTAGACTTTCTAATATTAATTTATCGTCAAAATTAACAGAATGGATAGAAAAATATAAAAATGAAACACAACCATTTTATAGTTCACATTTATATAATGAATATTCACATTCTTTAAAACATTCTAAAGAAATCAAGCCTCACTATTCAGAAAAATCATCATTAATTGATGGTAGGATAATTTTAAGAAATAACTTTGATAAACTTTTTGAAATTCATCCAAATTTAATCGTTTTTGGAGAAGATTCTGGAAAAATAGGTGGAGTTAATCAAGGTCTTGAAGGTCTACAAGAGAAATATGGAACAGAAAAAGTAGATGATCGGGGAATTAGAGAAGCTACAATAATTGGTGAAGGTATTGGTCTTTCATTGAGAGGATTTCGACCAATTGCTGAAATACAGTATTTAGATTATTTGATATTTGCAATACAGGGTTTAAGTGATGACCTTGCTACAATGTCATACAGAACTGTTGGCAAACAATTAGCACCTCTTATAGTAAGAACTAGAGGTCACAGACTTGAAGGAATCTGGCATGCTGGATCTCCAATGGGAATGCTTATAAATTCTCTTCGTGGTGTGAATTTATTAGTCCCTAGAAATATGGTTCAAGCATCGGGAATGTATAATGCTTTAATGAATTCATTTGAACCAGGTATTGTAATCGAGCCCTTAAATTCATATAGACTCAAAGAAAGACAACCTGATAACCTTGGTGAATTTCAGCTAAAGATTGGAAAAGTTGAATTTATTAAAAAAGGTATTGATATTACAGTTGTTTCATATGGCTCTACTTTACGAATTGTTGAAAAAGCATCCATTATTTTAGAACAGCACGACATTTCTATTGAACTAATTGATCTACAATCATTAATTCCTTTTGATATCGATAACGAGATTTCACAGAGTGTTCAAAAAACAAATAAATTATTAATCATTGATGAGGATTATCCTGGTGGAGCATCATCTTACATATTAAATAAAGTATTAAATGAACAGGATACATTTAAATTTTTAGATTCCAAACCTGAAACACTAACCGCCAAAGAACACAGACCACCATACGGAACAGATGGTGATTACTACTCAAAACCTTCAATTGATGATGTATTTGAAAAAATTTACAAAATCATGAAAGAGTATAACCCAGAAAAATATAAGTTAGATTTAGGTTAATATTTCTAACGCTAGTTGTTGTAGTAAACTTGAATCATCATTAATTCCTTCTACACCTTTTGATTTTAAATCAAATTTCTTAATTGTATCAAAAATTCTGACAGATTCTTTCATATTTATTTTTTGTGCTGAAAAAATAAATTGATCTAAAAAGTATGGATTAATCCCTGTTTCCTTGGAAATTAAAGATTTAGATTGATTTTTTAGACTTTGAATTTGAAAAATCTTTTGATAGTATGAATAAAGCGATGCAAGCACTAGTTGAATTGGATAGTTTTTACTGTTTCCAGAGAAATATTCAGAAATTTCAATTACTTTTTTTAAGTCTCTTTTTCCATAATAATTCTGCAACTCAAAAATGTTATATTCTTTATTTATTCCAAAGGTTTTTAAAATAACTTCTTCATTCACTTCGTTGTTTGAATTTAGGTTTAACTTTAATTTTGAAAATTCATTATCAATTAAGCTTAGATTATTACCACACATTTCAGAAATTAAATAACAGTTTTTAGGGCTAAGATTGATTTTATGATTATTAGCAATATCAATAATCCATGATGAAATTTGATTATCATAAATCTTTTTAAAAGAAATACAGACACCATTATTCTCAAAAAAATTAATTGTTTTTTTCTTTTTTAACAATGCTGTGTCTGTTGATAAAAAAACTAGTATTGAATTAGGATTAGTTGATAATAATTTAGATGAATGTTCATCAAAGTCCTTAGAAAATTTGTAAGAATTTTTAATAAAAAAAACTTGCTTATAACCCATTAATGGAAAGTTTGATGATTTTAATATTAAATCTTGAAATTTAATTTCGTCAGCAAATAGATTATACTCATTAAAGTCTTTAAATTCATTAGGAACAATTTTCTTAAAATTTTTAACAAAAGAGTTTAAAAAATAAATTTCATCTGAAATAATTAGAAATAATCTTTTATCAATTTCTTCTGGAATTTTATTTAACTCCATGCGGAATTGTCCTACATTTGAAATTGTTGTCATGAAAAAATTAAACTTAAAAAAATTTGATTTAAAGATTAAAATTAAAGATAATAAAAGATTAATTTTTGATTGTATCCGAAACTCTTATTTTCATTTGACAAAGGAAGAATGGGTTAGACAAAATATAATTCAATCTTTAATAAACGATTATAATATTCCAAAATCTAAAATAAGTGTTGAAAAAGGATTTAAAATCAATTCTTTACATAAAAGATTTGATATTGTTGTTTTTAATTTAGAAAATAAAATCAATCTTCTAGTCGAATGCAAATCATATGATGTTCAAATCAATCAAAAAACAATTGATCAAATTTTAATATATAATCAGGAAATAAAATCTGAATTCTTATTTATAACAAATGGTTTAAAACACATATTTTTGAAATTTGATAAAAATATTCCAATCATTATAGATAATTTACCAGACTATAACTCATTATGAAAACAGCTATTGTAATTATTAACTACAATGGGTTGAACTTGATTAAAAAGTTTATGCCTAGCTTAATTTCAAACTCATTAAACTATAATATTTATGTGATAGACAATAATTCATCTGATGATTCTGTTCATTACATTAAAGACAATTTTAAGGATATTATTATCATAAAAAACTCAAATAATCTTGGTTATGCTGGAGGCTACAATGAAGGAATAAAAAAAATTAATGAAGAATTATTAATTTTTCTAAATAATGATGCAACCTTCCTTGACGAAAATTCATTATCTAATCTTGTAAAGGTTTTTAAAGAAAATCCTAAAATTAAAGTTGCCCAACCTAAAATAATAGACTTTACTAATCAAGAAAATTTTGAATACTCTGGTGCTGCCGGAGGCTATATAGATTTTTTTGGTTACCCTTTTTGTAGAGGCAGAATTTTTTCCAATGTTGAATTAAAAAATAATTATAATACTACTAGAGAAGTTTTTTGGGCTTCTGGAACTTGTTTTGCTATTAAAAGAAGCACATTTATTGAACACAATGGATTTGATGAAAGTTTTTTTGCTCACATGGAGGAAATTGATCTATGTTGGCGAATAAAAAGAAAAAATCACGATGATAAAATAGTTGCTGTTGGTAATTCAGAAGCTTATCATTTAGGTGGGGGATCTTTAACTTACAATTCTTTAAATAAATATTATTTTAATTTTCGAAACTCAATAATGATGATGATTAAAAATATTCCTAAAAGATATCTTATTCAATTTTTATTTGGAAGAATATTTTTTGATTTTCTAATTTTAATTTATTCAATTATTACATTAAATTTCAATCTCTTTCAAGGAATATTAAAAGCCTATTTATTTGTTTTGATTAATTTTTTAAAAATAAAGAGAGTAAAATTTGAAAATGAAAAAATACTTAAATATTACTATTGCAATTCAATAATATTTAATTATTTAATTAGAAGAAAAAATAAATTCTCTAAAATTTAATTTTTTTTAACATATTTTCATTCATAATTTTATAAATTCAATAAAAAAAAAGACATGAACAAAAGCAGCATTTATTTACTTGCATTTATTGTATTACTTTCATCATGTGTTTCACAGAAGAAGTATGCAGAATTGGAAGCAACAAATCAAAAAAATCTTAATTTATTAAATTCAGCTACTGTTAAATTAAATTCTTGCTTAGATGAAAAAGCAACTGCTGAAGCTAATTCTAAGGCTCTTCAAGACCAAATAGCTTTTCTTAAAGCAAATAATCAAGATTTAATAAACAATATGGGCAACTTGACTACTCTTTCTCAAAAGGGTGCTGAAAATCTTGAAAAATCTCTTGAAAGTTTAAAAGAAAAAGATCTTGTAATTAGAACAATGCAAGATGCAGTTACTAGAAGAGATTCTGTAACCTTAGCTTTAGTTACAAGCCTGAAAGGGGCATTTATTGATATAAATGATAACGATATTGAAGTTAACGTTGAAAAGGGCGTCGTGTTTATTTCAATTTCAGACAAACTACTGTTTAATAGTGGAAGTTATTATGTATCTGATAGAGCTAAAGAGGTTCTTGGAAAAGTAGCTCAAGTTGTGCTTGATAAACCTGAAATAGAATTTATGGTTGAAGGACACACTGATGATGTTCCAATTCAAAATGAAGTGTTACAAGATAATTGGGATCTAAGTGTAAAAAGAGCAACATCAGTTGTAAGGGTATTACAAAATGATTTCAATGTTCCGCCTGAAAGAATGACAGCAGCAGGAAGAAGTTATTACATTCCTGTCTCCGACAATGATACCTCTGAAGGGAGAGCTAAAAACAGAAGGACTAGAATTGTTGTTTTACCTAAGCTTGATCAGTTCTATGACTTAATTGAACAAGGGATGAAGGCAGCTTCAAAATAAATAAAATTTATATTAGATTTTATAAATTAAGGGGCTTTAGGCCCCTTTTTTTATTTTAGAATTTTAAGTTTAGCAAACCTGAGTAATACTTTTTTATATCCTGAATATTGAAAATTGATAGTCGCTCGAGAATTATTTCCATCGAATTCAATTTCTATAACTTTGCCTTTTCCAAATCTTTCATGAAATACGTTATCATCAACATTGATATTAATGTTAATTAAACTATTACTCATATCCTTTTTAATTTTTTTTAGGTTAGATAATGTTGGTTTAGTTCTAATTTTCTTTATTCTTAATAGTTTATTGTTAATTGACGGTGTTTCTCTTTGAATATTATTATTAATCGTAAATTTATTGTCAATTTCAGAAAGAAATCTACTTGGTTCTGATTCAACAATATTCCCCCACTTAAAACGTTGATTACAATAACTTAAAATGAGCTTTTTCTCTGCTCTAGTCATTGCAACATAAAACAACCTCCTCTCCTCCTCTATCTCTTCTCTTGAATTGATGCTCATAATTGACGGAAATAAATTTTCTTCTAATCCTACTACATAAACTATGGGGAATTCTAAGCCCTTTGCCATATGTATTGTCATTAATGAAACTTTATTAGATTCAATATTTTTATCAGTTTCTGAATAAAGAGCAACATCTTCTAAATATTTAGAAAGAGACTTGTCCGATTCGTATAATTCATTCTGTCCAAGCATAAAGTCATTAATACCATTGATTAGCTCTTCTATATTTTCAATCCTATTAAATGATTCTAGAGAACCTTCATCTTTATAATAATTTATTATAAATGATTTATTTAAAATATGGGTTGCAGTATCTAACGCATTATTGTTATTTGAAAATACTTTTAATGATAATATTAAATTTTGAAAATTCTCAAGTTTATCTATTGTTGATGAGTTAATTTTAATATCATAATTTTTAATTTTTGAAATTGAGTCAAACAAGGACAAGTTTTCTTTTTCAGAAATAAGCGTTAATTTATCTATAGTTGTTTGACCAATTCCTTTAGGTGGAAAGTTTATTATCCTTCTAAAACTTTCTTCATCATTTTGATTTTGAGTTAATCTTAAATAAGCTAAAACATCTTTAATTTCTTTTCTTTGATAAAATGAGAGCCCGCCAAAAACCTGATATTCGATATTGATTTTCCTTAAAGCATCTTCTATTGATCTGGATTGTGCATTTGTTCTGTACAGTACAGCGAAAGAGGAATTATTTAAATACTCATTATTTTTTTCTTGAAAAATGCTTGAAGCTATAAACCTACCTTCATCAGAGTCAGTTTGAGATTTATTTACTAAAATTTTTTCACCATCTTCGTTTGATGTCCAAATGGTCTTATCTAACTTAAACTGATTTTTTTTAATTAAAGAGTTTGCACATTGAACAATATTATTAGATGACCTATAATTTTGTTCTAGCTTGTATGTTGAGCAATTAGGATAATGTTTTTTAAAATTTAAAATATTGTCAATATTCGCTCCCCTAAAGCTGTAGATGCTCTGAGAATCATCACCAACAACACAAAGATTCTCATACCTGTCTGAAAGTGATTTAATGATAAGATATTGAGAATAATTTGTATCCTGATATTCATCAACCAATATATATCTAAACTTATCTTGATATTTTGATAATATTTCAGGAAAATTATTTAATAGTTCATTTGTTTTAAGTAATAAATCATCAAAATCCATTGCTGAAGCTTTAAAACACCTATCGTTATATCTTTTATATATTGTTGCAAATTCGTCTCTTTTAGAGATTTTATCTTGCTCAACTAACTCAGGGATAGAATAATATTTTTCAGGTGATATGAAATTGTTTTTTAGACTTGAAATTCTATTTCTTATCTGCTTTGCTTTATAATTATCTTTATTAAGTTTAAGTTCAATTATTATGTTTGAAACTAATCTTTCAGAATCTTGTGTATCATAAATTGTAAAACTTGTAGGGTAACCAATAAAACTTGCTTCAGATCTAAGAATTCGAGCAAAAACTGAATGAAAAGTTCCCATCCAAATATTTTTTGCAATTGAGTCACCCACACTTTGGGAGATTCTTTTTTTCATTTCTTTTGCAGCTTTATTTGTAAAGGTTAGAGCAAGAATATTAAATGGATCAATACCTTCATTTATTAAATGAACTATTCTGTAGGTTAAAACTCTTGTCTTTCCGGAACCTGCACCCGCAATAACTATTAAAGGGCCATTTTTATGAAGGACTGCCTTCTTTTGGTCATCATTTAATGAATTTAAATAATCAGACAATTTTAAATTTTGAAGATATTGTTTTAAAGTTAATAAATTAAATTTGAGAAGTGGGATACAAAAAGCTAAATACTTCTCTGGAATTTGTAAAGGGTGTAGGATCTGCTAGATCTAAAATTTTAAACCAAGAATTAAACCTAAAGACCTGTAAAGATATTTTATATTTTTTTCCATTTAGATATGTTGATAGATCAAAATTTTATAAAATTTCTGAAATAAATTCCGAAACTTCTCATGTTCAAATTATAGGAAATATAATTGATGTAAAGTTAGTCAGATACAATAAAGGGTTTAGAGTTGAAGCTATTTTTAATGATGGGGAAAATGAATTAAAACTAGCATGGTTTAAAGGAACAAATTGGATTCAAAAAGTTCTTAAAACCAATGTGCAGTATGTTTTATATGGAAGGGTTTCGTGGTTTAATAATAAACCTACTTTAGTTCACCCTGAAATTGAAAAAATAAATAAAATTCAAGAACAAGTTTCTATCAATATTAAACCTATATATCATTCAACTGAAAAATTAACTAACAGTGGAATTACAAATAATATTTTAATTAAAATAATAAAAAGTGTCTTTGACTTGATTTCCGATGATTTGCACGAAAATTTAAATGAATCCTTAAATAAAAAATATAAATTTAGATCTACAAAAAAATCTCTTTATCTAATTCATTTCCCTCAGGATATAAACCAATTAAATGTAGTTAAAGAAAAAATTATTTACGAAGAATTTTTCTTTAGTCAACTCAAATTTAATCTATCAAAGAAAAATAGAAAAACTAATAACAGAGGGTATTATTTTCCTAAAGTGGGTAATCTATTCAATAATTTTTACAACAATTATCTTGATTTTGAGCTAACTTCTGCTCAAAAAAGAGTTTTAAAAGAAATTAAAATCGATTTTTCATCTAAAACTCAAATGAATAGGTTATTACAAGGAGACGTAGGTTCAGGAAAAACTATAATTGCCTTTATGTCAATTTTAATATCTATAGATAATGGTTTTCAATCATCAGTGGTAGCACCTACTGAAATACTAGCATACCAACATTACCACTCTTTTAAAGAGTATTCTAAAAGCTTTAGTATAAATGTTGAAATTTTAACTGGATCTACTTCAACATCAAATAGAAAAGAAATATTAAAAAAATGTATAAATGGTGATATAGACATTCTCATAGGAACACATGCATTGTTTGAGGAAGATGTAATGTTCAGTAATTTAGGGTATGTTGTGATTGATGAACAACATAAATTTGGAGTTAAACAAAGAAGTGCAATGTGGAAAAAAAATAATCCTCCGCCGCATATACTAATTATGAGTGCAACTCCAATTCCTAGAACTCTAACAATGAGTTTGTATGGAGATTTAGATTTATCAGTTATTGATGAGTTACCTCCTGGAAGAAAGAAAGTTATTACGGTTCATAGGTATGACAAAAATAGACTGAAAGTATACGGTTTTTTAAAAGATCAAATAAAAGATGGAAAGCAAATATATATTGTGTATCCTTTAATAGAAGAGTCACAAAAAATGGATTATAAGGATCTTGAGGATGGATATCATAGTATTATTAGAGAATTTCCTCTTGAGGAATATAGTATTGGTGTATTACATGGAAGAATGAAAAATTCTGAAAAAGATTATGAAATGAAAAGATTTGCTGAAGGAAAAATCAATATCCTTATCTCAACAACTGTTATTGAAGTTGGTGTTAATGTAAAGAATGCAACAGTTATGATTATTGAAAGTGCTGAAAGATTTGGATTGTCACAATTACATCAACTTAGAGGAAGAGTTGGAAGAGGGTCTGATGAAAGTTATTGCATATTAATGACTAAAGATGATATTTCAGATGAATCAAAACATAGAATAAACGCCATGACAATGACGAATGATGGTTTTAAAATATCTGAAATTGATTTAAAATTACGTGGACCTGGAGATATATTAGGTATTAGGCAAAGCGGAGATTTAGAATTAAAAATTGCAGATTTAATAACAGATTCAAAGATTTTTGAAAATGCACTAAAGGATGTAAAAGAACTTCTTCAAGAAGACCCTTTGCTTTTGAAAAACACTAATCAAAATATTAAGAACTATATTATTAGTAACTCTCTTAATAAATCGTGGAACTTAATTGGTTAATAAATAATTGATAATTGTATATTTACCCATATGAAAATTTCTTTCAACTGGATTAAAGATTTAATAGATGAGGAATTAAATTTAGAAAACTGTATTGATCTTTTAACAGACATTGGTCTAGAGGTTGAGGGCGTAAATGATTATTACCAAATTAAAACTGATTTATCTCAACTAGTTGTTGGAAAAGTAGTTGAATGTATTAAACATCCAAATGCTGACAAGCTTAAATTAACTACAATTGATATAGGCGAAAACAATAATTTATCAATTGTTTGTGGTGCTCCCAATGTTGAAAAAAATCAATTAGTAGTTGTTGCTCCTGTTAATTCTGTTCTTAAAACTAAAGACAATACTGATTTTAAAATTAAAAAAGTAAAGATTAGAGGAGTTGAAAGTTGTGGAATGTTATGTGCTGAAGATGAAATTGGAGTTGGAAATGACCATAGTGGAATCTTAGTATTAGATTCAAAACACGAAGTTGGAAAAAAGGTTTCTAAAATTTATGAGAATTATAACGACAAAATTATTGAAATTGGATTAACACCAAACCGTTGTGATGCAATTTCTCATTTTGGTGTAGCTAGAGATTTAAGAGCTGCTCTTTCCTATAGAAATGAAAAACAAATTGAATTAATAACACCATCGACTTCAAGTTTCACAAATACTATCTTATCCCCTAACCTATCAATTGATATTGTTGATTCTAAAGATTGTCAGAGATTTAGTGGCGTAATAATAAACAATATAACAGTTGGTGAATCACCATTATTTATTCAAAATAAGCTAAGAGCTCTTGGACTTAAACCCATAAATAACATCGTAGATATAACAAATTACGTCATGCATGAAATAGGGCAGCCATTACATGCATATGATAGAAATAAAATATTTTCTAATAAAATTAAAATCCAAAAATTAAAAAAGGGGACAAAGTTTACAACACTTGATGGAATTGAACGAGAATTGGGTGAAAATGATTTAATGATATGTGATGATAATACTCCGATGTGCCTGGCAGGTGTTTTTGGAGGAAATTTCCATGGAGTTTCAGAAAACACTACATCTATTTTTTTAGAAAGTGCTTTTTTCAATCCTGTTTCAGTCAGAAAGTCATCCAAACATCATTCTTTAAATACTGATTCCTCTTACAGATTTGAAAGAGGCGTTGATATTGATAATATTGAGTATGCTTTAAAAAGAGCTGCTAGTTTAATTGTTGAATACTGTAACGGTGAGATTATCAGCGATATTATGGATCATTATCCATCAAAATTTGATGAAAAAAATATTGTTTTAAATTTTGAAAATGTTGACAGAATAATTGGTTTTAAACTTGACAAACTCAAAATAAAAAATATTTTAAATTTATTAGATTTTAAAATCAATAATGTTACGGATATATCAGCTGGAATTACAATACCGACATATAGATATGATGTATCAAGAGAATGTGATGTAATTGAGGAGATTTTAAGAATACACGGATATAATAATATTCCACTAAGTGATAAACAAAATATTTCTATTTCAAGATTAATAAACAGATCGAATAAGTATCAAAATATTATATCAGATTATTTAACAACCATAGGTTTTACTGAAATAATGAATAACTCGCTTGTTTCTGAAAATGACAATAACTCTGAAAAAAGTATTAATCTTTTGAATTCGCTAAGCAATGACATTTCTAAAATGAGAGGTGATTTAATTAATGGAATGTTGAAAACATTATCTTACAATTTAAATAGACAAAATAAAAACTTAAAATTTTATGAATTTGGGAGTATATACAGACTTGATAAAAATAAATATATAGAAGAAAAAAGATTAACTATTTTGCTGTGTGGAAACATAATTGATAATGCATGGAACTCTAAAAATATCAAAGCAGAAATTTTTATATTAAAAAATATCATTGAAAATATATTTTTAAAATTTAATATAGAAACTAAAATAAAACAGAACAATGAAGTTCTTGAAATGAATTTTAATTCATCAACAGTAAAGATTAAAAAGATCGATAATCAATTGCTTGAAAAATATAATATTGAAGAAAATAATATATACTACGCTACAATTCCTATAGATGAACTTTTTGGTAACGTTAGTGAAAATTATTTTAAAGTTGAAAAACAATCTAAATATCCAAAAGTTATAAGAGATTTTTCATTTATTCTAAATGATGATATAAAATTTGTTGAACTTCAGGAGCTAATAAGTAATTCAAGTAAATTAATCAAGAAAATTGATCTTGTTGATGTTTACAAAGGAAATCAAATTGATAATACAAAAAAATCTTACTCGATTTCAGTGACTCTTGAAGAAAATAAGAAAACACTTGATGAAATAGAAATTAATAGAATATCAGAAAAGATAATTAAAAATGTAAAAAAGGTGTTAAATGGTGAAATTAGAAGTTAATATATTTTATTTCTTAACTCTTCCACTTTGTTATCATTTAGAAAATCTTCAAAACTCATTAATTTATCAATAAAGCCATTAGGACCAATTTCTATAATCCTATTCCCAACAGAATTAGCAAATTCAAAATCATGAGTAGATATGATTAAATTTCCTTTAAATTGTATTAATGAATTATTTAATGTTTGAATTGTCTCTAGATCTAGATGATTAGTTGGTTCATCAAGCATTAAAAAGTTTGATCTTTCCATCATCATTTTTGAAAGAATACACCTCACCTTTTCACCTCCTGATAAAACTTCACAAGACTTTAAAGCTTCTTCACCACTAAAGAGCATTTTTCCTAAAAATCCTCTAATAAAAACCTCTTCTCTTTCTTCATCTGTAGTTGACCACTGTCTTAACCAATCTACAAGATTAATGTTTTTATTGAAAAAATGATCATTATTTAAAGGTAAGTAAGATGTTTTGATCGTACTTCCCCAACTATATGAACCTTCATTAGAAATCAAACCATTAATTACTTCATAAAATTTTGTTGATATTTTAGAATCTTTTGAATAAAGAACAACTTTATCATTTTTATTTAACAAGAAACTTAAGGGTGAATTAATACCTTCATATTTTAGGTTATCAATACTTAAAATCTGGTCTCCACTTTCTCTTTCCATTTCAAAAATTATCCCTGGATATCTTCTTGATGAAGGTTTAATGTCCTGAATATCAAGTTTTTCTATCATCTTTTTTCTAGATGTTGCCTGCTTAGACTTAGCTACATTAGCACTAAATCTTGCAATGAATTCTTCTAATTCTTTCTTTTTTTCTTCAGCTTTTTTATTTTGTTGAGCTCTTTGCTTTAAAGCTAATTGACTTGATTCATACCAGAAGGTATAATTTCCAGTGTAGTGGGTGATTTTACCAAAGTCAATGTCTGAGATATGAGTACAAACTGTATCTAAAAAATGTCTATCATGTGAAACGACTATCACAGTATTATCATAATTTATTAGAAAATTTTCTAACCATTTTATAGTTTCAAAATCTAGCTCATTAGTAGGTTCATCCATGATTAAGATATCAGGATTTCCAAAAAGTGATTGTGCTATAAGAACCCTAACTTTTGTTTTTCCGTCTAAATCAGACATTTTTAGATAATGTTGATCTTCTGAAACACCCAATTGAGAAAGTAGAGATGCTGCATCGCTCTCAGCATTCCAACCATTTAATTCTTCGTATCTATCCTGAAGTTCCCCAACCCTAACACCATCATTATCATTAAAATCTTCTTTGGAATATAATTGATCCATTTCATTTTTGATGTCATACAGTTCTTTATTACCCATTAAAGTTGATTGTAAAACTTGAAAATCATCATATGCGCTATGATTCTGTTCTAAAACAGACATTCTTTTTCCAGGCTCAATACTAACATTTCCAGAATTTGGATTTAATTTTCCAGAAAGAACTTTTAAAAAAGTTGATTTTCCTGATCCATTTGCTCCAATTATTCCATAGCAATTACCTTTTTTAAATGATGTATTTACTTCATCGAATAAAACTCTTTTTCCAAATTGAACGGACAGATTTGATGTACTTATCATAAGGACGCAAAAATAATAAAATATTGAAGAGATTTATATTAAATTTAAATAATGAGATTTTTTTTGTTTATATCACTTATAATACTAAGTAGTTGTAAAAATGACAATAAACAAACATTTTTTAATGGAAAAATTTTAAATAAGTCATCTGAGAAAATAATATTAAGCAGAGATGAAAATCCCTTATATAACTCACTCATTAACGAAAATGGTAATTTTTCAATAACCATTGACTCTCTTGAATCTGGACTTTATAACTTTTTTCTTCAACCCGAATTTCAATATGTAATTCTAGAGGAGGGTGATAGTATTTATATTCGTTTAAACAGTCTTGATTTTGATGAATCACTTGTCTTTATGGGGAAAGGATCAGCAAAAAATAATTTTTTAATCGATGTATTTTTGAAAAATGAAGAACATAATGATTTATTAAATTTATATTATAATAAAAGCTTTAATGATTTTTTAATAAATGTAGATTCTCTGTTTAATAATCAAAAAGAATTATTCAAAGAATTTAAAAAGAATAATTACATTAGTTACTTGTCTGAAAATTTAATTTTTGATGCAATAAAATATCCATTATTAGAAAAAATACAATCTTATGTAGTAAGTAATGATCTAGATTTAAATAGATTAGAAATAGACTATTCCAAATATGATATAGATTTCAATAATAATAGTGTTTCTTCTTACAAACCTTACATAGATTTTATTTATTTATATTCTTTTAATCTTACTAAAAGTAAATCTTATAATAATTTTCATGTTGAAAGACTAAAAATTTTAGATAGCTTAGTTCAATCAGATAATATTAAGTCAAAACTGTTTAGATTTTTAGCATTTGAGATTTTGCTTAATGAAAAATCCTTAAAAGAAAAAAGAATATTTTTTGAAGAATTTAAAAATACATCTGATTACAGTTCCATAAATAATGAAGTTGAAATATTACTAAAAAATCAATTACAACTCTCACCAGGAAACTCTTTTCCTAGTATTAAAGGTTATGATCTTAATGGAAATATTAAAGATATCAGCACCATTGATAGCAAAAAAATTATATTTTTTTGGTCATATGATCAAAATGCCCATTTAAATTCAATTTATCAAAAAATAAATTCTTTAGAAAATAAATATTTATCGTATAAATTAATATCCTTGAATATTAATGATGGCTTTGATAAATGGAAGTCAAATTACAAGCCAACAAAAAAAGTAATAGATCTTCAAACTACTGATTTTGAATATATGAGTAAAAAACTAATACTAGATAATTTGAATAAGGTTTTTGTTGTAGATGAAAAGAATATTATTCAATCAATTGGAAGTATAAATGATTTTATCAGGAATTAGACTTTTTATGATCTTCTAGGAATTTTTTCAGACCTGAATCTGTTAATGGATGATTAAGCAAACCTTTGATAGCAGACAATGGAGTTGTAACAACATCAGCGCCTATTTTTGCACAGTCAATTATATGCATAGCATGTCTGATAGAAGCCGCGAGGATCTGAGTTTCAAAATTATAATTATCATATATTTCTCTAATTTCTGAAATTAAAGTAAGTCCATCAGAGGAGATATCATCTAATCTTCCAATAAATGGTGATAAATAAGTTGCTCCAGCTTTAGCAGCAATTAGTGCTTGTCCAGCAGAAAAAACCAATGTACAATTTGTCTTGATATTATTTTCTGAAAAATATTTTATTGCTTTAATTCCTTCTGAAATCATTGGAACCTTAACTACAATCTGAGGATTTAATGAAGCTAAAAATTCACCTTCTTTTACAATTCCATCAAAATCTGTAGAAATAACTTCAGCTGAAACATCACCTTCAACAATATCACAAATTTTTTTGTAATGATTAATGATATTTTCATGACCCGAAACACCTTCTTTAGCCATCAAAGATGGATTGGTGGTTACTCCATCAAGAATACCTAATTCTTGTGCTTCTTTAATTTGTTTAAGGTTTGCTGTGTCAATAAAAAATTTCATTATAATTTGCTGTATTTGATTAATATTTTCTCAAAGATACGATCTGGTAAAACTCTTTTCAAAATTATTGAAAACTTTTGAAAAAAGGTCCCAACCTTATAATGAATTTTTGGATTCGAAGTATTAATTATTTTATAAACGAGTTTAGAAACTAGAATTGGATCACTTCCAGATTTTTCTACATGGCTATTCATGTCTTTCCATGTACGATAATATTTCTCAAAATAGACTGATTCTTTATTGTCAAAAGAATCAATTCTTCGGTTTACAATTGATGTTTTAAAATCACCTGGTGCAATATTAGTAACCTTAATATTGAAATCCTTAACCTCCATTCTTAAAGCCTCTGTTAAAATTTCTAAAGCACTTTTAGAAGATGAATAAATTCCTCTGTATGGTAGACCAATATAACCTGCTATTGATGTTATATTTATTATTAAACCTGATTTTTGTAATCTCATGTGTGGTAAAACACATTTTATTATTTGTATGGGGCCAAAAAAATTTGTATTAAATAGTTTTTCAATATCATCAAGGTTAGAATCTTCAATTGGTCCAGTAAAACCTATTCCTGCATTGTTTATCAGGACATCAATTCTATTTTCTTTTTCAATTACATAGTTAATCAAACTAATTATATCATTTCTCTTATTTATGTCAGATTTAATTAAGTTGAATTTTGAGTCCAAATATTTTGAAGGATCACGGGTTGTTCCATAAACAATGAAATTATGTCGTGTTAGAAAATCACCAATACTTTTGCCAATCCCCGAAGAACCTCCCGTAATTAATACTACTTTCATAGAAAAAAGGGCAAGTAACTTATATCACACCGCTACAACCATTTACCCTTGCTGTGTTCCCACCCTGGGGGATTCAATGGGAGCTGGTTGCATAAGCCCTGCCCAACACAAATATAATATGTTTTAATAAATCTACATTAAGTGTTATTTTTGAATAAATGAAAAAATTAATCATCTACACAATAACATTTTTAATAATGTCATGTTCAAATGAAATAGAAACATTTGACATACTTATTGAATCAGATGACAAGATTTTAAATAAACAATCTGAAATTAAATTATCTATCACTCTAAATGGGAAGGTTACTAATTATGAGTTTGAATCTTACTTAAATAAAATTAAGATTGAAAATATCACAAATCTTTCTAAATCGAAATTTGGCTCAAATATCATTGAAGTCAAGTTTATTCATAATGATAAAGAAATCAATATTACCAAATCTATAGATTTATACAGTAGTTATCCACCTAAACTTTTTGATTATAAAATTTTAAATATTTATGATCATGACATTTCATCTTACACTCAAGGGCTAGAGTTTCACAATGATATGCTATACGAGAGCACAGGTTTGAACGGTTTTTCAAGTTTAAAGAAAATCGATTTATTTAATGGTAACAAAATTTTAAACACAAAGTTTCTTGATAATGAATTTTTTGGGGAAGGTTTAACAATTTTCGATCAAAAAATTATTCAATTAACATGGAAAAATAAAGTTGGATTTATATATGATTTGAATTCTATGAACATGATTAAGTCATTTAATTACAACAAAAGTATAGAAGGATGGGGACTTGCAAATGACGGAGAATATTTATATAAGTCAGATGGAACCGAAAAAATATGGATTTTAGATCCAGATACTTTTCAAGAAATTTCTTACATAGAGATAGTCACTAACAATAAAAAGGTTAAAAACATCAATGAATTAGAGATTGTTGATGATATAATTTATGCTAATACTTACCAATTTAATAAAGATGTTGTTCTAGTAATAAATAAAAATTCAGGGGAAGTATTGGGAATTATAAACTTTCAAGATTTAAGAGAAAAAGTAAAAGATCATCCAGACTTGGATGTTCTAAATGGAATAGCGTACTACAAGAAAAATAATTCGTTTTTTATGACAGGGAAAAAATGGAATAAAATATTTGAGGTTGAAATAATTAAAAATTAAATAATTTTCTACCACTCATAAATTCATTTACTTCATTTTTAACCTTATTAAGAACACTTTCATTTTGATAATTATTTATCACTTCATCAATAAAATCCACAACCTTTGCAATCTCATGCTTCTCAACACCCCTTGTTGTTAATGCAGGTGTTCCAAATCTTATCCCAGATGTAATAAAGGGAGATTTATCATCAAAAGGAACCATATTTTTATTTGCTGTGATATCAGCTTTTACGAGTGCTTCCTCAGCATCTTTTCCAGTAATATTTTTATTCCTTAAATCAATCAACATCATATGGTTATCAGTTCCGCCAGAAATAATATTATAATTTCTATTAGAAAACTCATCAGCCATAGACTTAGCATTGTTTCTTACTCTTACTATATAATTTAAAAAATCTTCTTCTAATGCTTCACCAAATGCAATTGCTTTTGCAGCTACAACATGTTCTAATGGACCACCCTGATTTCCTGGAAAAACAGCCATATCAACTTGAGATGACATAGTTTTTAGCTTGCCAGATTTAAATTTCACACCCTTTGGATTATCGAAATCTTCACCCATAAGGATTAAACCTCCTCTTGGACCTCTTAATGTTTTATGAGTTGTAGTTGTTACTACATGACAGTGAGGAATTGGATCATTTAATAGTCCTTTAGCAATTAAACCTGAAGGATGTGATATATCAGCTAGTAAGAATGCACCCACTTCATCTGCAATTGATCTGAAAATTTCAAAATCCATATCTCTTGAATATGCTGAAGCTCCAGCAATCAGCATATTAGGTTTTTCTTCTATTGCAATATCCCTTATTTTATCATAGTCAAGAATCCCAGTATCTTTATCAACTCCATAAAAAGAAGTTCTATATAATCTTCCTGAAAAATTAACTGCAGAACCATGTGTTAAATGTCCACCGTGAGCTAAATCAAATCCAAGTAGCTTATCACCAGGATTTAAAAAAGCATGAAAAACCGCAGCATTTGCTTGACTTCCTGAATGTGGTTGAACATTAGCATAAGATGCTCCAAATAGGGTTTTTGCTCTATCAATAGCAATTGTTTCAATTTGATCTACAACTTGACAACCACCATAATATCTTTTTCCTGGATAACCTTCAGCATATTTGTTGGTTAGAACAGAACCCGTTGCTAACATAACATTTTCACTTGTGAAATTTTCTGAAGCAATTAATTCTATACCTTCAAGTTGTCTTACCTTCTCTTTTTTAATTAAATCAAATACAATTTTTTCTGAGGACATAATCAATTTTTAGATTGTGCAAGATACTTATTAACTTTGCTAAGTGCAACAAAACATCAACATTGTAAATAAAAAAGCAAAATTCAAGTATTTTTTGAACAAAAAATACATTGCTGGGCTTGTTTTGAACGGATCGGAAATCAAATCTATAAGGCTTAAAAATGTAAATTTGGAAAGTTCATATTGTTCATTCAATAATGATGAATTATATGTTAATAATATAGTGATTAAACCTTATGAAAATTCAAGTCGATTTAATATAAATAGAAGTCAAATAAAACTTCTTCTAAATAGAATTGAGTTAAATAAACTTAAAAAAGAAATAAATAACGAAGGAGTAACAATAATTCCCTATAAGTTATTTATAAATGAAAAAGGGATTGCAAAAATTGAGATATATACTTCTAAAGGAAAAAAGAATTTTGACAAAAGAGAAGTAATCAAAAAAAGAGAAAATAAAATAAATCTAGATAGATTAAAAAAAAATCTTTAACATTTATTCTTTAGAAAAGGAACAAAACTAAAATCACCATACTCCTTTTTTAGAAATTTATTTTCTCTCTCTCTCTTTATTAATGTCATTTTCTGATTTTCTTTTCCTAAAGGCAATAAGATTTCACCTCCAACTTTTAAAAGTTTTAAAAAATGTGATGGTACTTGCTTGCATGCAGCAGTAACAATTATCTTATCAAAAAACTCTTCATTATATTTTAAATCATAACCATCGCTCCATATAATTTCTTTTGGATTTAGTTTTAATTTATTTAATATATTTTTTGATTTTCTGTAAAGTTTATGGATTCTTTCAAACGTATAAACATTAGCTTTTAAAAAAACTAAAATTGATGTTTGATATCCAGATCCAGTTCCAACCTCTAAAACATTATCATTTTCTTTAATTTTCAATAATTGAGTTTGAAAAGCTACAGTGTATGGCTGCGAAATTGTTTGATTTTCATCAATTGGAAAAGCTTCATCTCTGTATGCAAAGTCTTTAAAATCAGGATGAATAAAAAAATGTCTTGGTATTGAAAAAATAGCTCTTAAAACCTCTTTATCTCTTATTCCTTTTTTAATCAAGGTATTTACCAATTCACTTCTTCTCCCCTTTTGTAGAGCTGTGTCAATCATTGAATAAAAATATTAATAAATTGTGGAAGTTGATATATGGTTGTATTTTTGTTAAATGTTAAATATTGCTGTTATTGGTGCAGGAAAATTAGGTGAATTTCACATAAAACTTTTAAAAACATCTACAAAATTCAATCTAGTTGGATTTCATGAAAAAAATGAAGCAAGATCTAATGAAATTTCTAATAAATATGAAATAAAAAATAAAGATCTTGTAACTATATCGAACATAGTTGACTGTGTAGTTATATCAACGCCAACAATTCATCATTATGATATTGCTAAGTTTTTTCTAGAAAGAAACATCCATGTCTTTATAGAAAAACCTATTACTTCTTCAGTTGATGAAGCTTCTGATTTAGTTCAATTAGCTAAAAAAAACAATTTAGTTGGTCAAGTTGGACATGTAGAAAGATTTAATTCAGCATTTTCCAACATAAAAAATAAACTAAATCCCAAGTTTATTGAGTCACATAGATTATCATCTTATCCACAAAGGGGTACTGATGTTTCTGTAGTTCTAGATTTAATGATTCATGATATTGATATAGTTTTATCTATTGTTAATTCAAGAGTTAAAAAGATTTCTGCTAATGGAACAAAAATTGTAAGTACTTCATCAGATATATCTAATGCCAGGATAGAATTTGAAAATGGTTGCGTTGCCAATCTAACTGCTAGTAGATTATCATTAAAAAAAATGAGGAAAATGAGAATTTTTCAATCAGATTCATACATATCAATAGATTTTGATTCAGGTGTGAGCGAGCTTATAAGAATTAAAGATTATGATAAAAAAAATAAGTATGCCATGACAATAAATGATTCAGAAGGCAATACCAAGGAAATTGAGATTAATAATTTTGAGAATAAAAAAGTTAATTCAATTCAAGAAGAGCATCTTGATTTTTACAATTCTATAATAAATAAACAGAATCCTATTGTTTCATTTGAAAAAGGCTTCAATGCTTTAAAAATTGCTATTAAAATTTTGAATATCATCAACAGTCAAAATGAAAATTGATAAATTAAAAAATGAAATTCCAGATAATGTAACAGTTGTAGCTGTTTCAAAAAGAAAATCAAATAAAGAAATCTTAGAAGTTTACAATAAAAACCATAAAGATTTTGGAGAAAATCGAGTTCAGGAATTGATTATAAAAAACAATGATTTACCAAATGATATTAGATGGCATATGATAGGTAAATTACAGAGAAATAAAGTTAAGTTTATAGCACCTTTTATTCATCTTATTCACTCTGTTGATTCATACAAACTTCTTTTAGAGATAGAAAAACAAGCAAAAAAAAATCAAAGAGTAATTAATATACTTCTTCAAATAAAAATTTCTAATGATGAGTTTAAAAGTGGCTTATCCTTCAATGAAACTCAAGATATATTAAACAATCATGAGCAAGTAAATATTAAAATCATTGGTTTAATGGGAATGGGATCATTAGATATGAATAAAAATGAAAGTGAATTCGTTGAAATTTCAAACTTTTATCAAAAAAGCAAAGATAGATTTAATTTTAAGTACCTTTCTCTTGGAATGAGCGGGGATTATAAACTTGCAATTGAAAATAATTCAAATATGATTAGAGTTGGAAGTTTAATTTTTGGGGGGAGAAATTAGTATGTATTCAATAATAGATCTTGAAACAACAGGTGGTAAATTTAACAAAGAAAGAATTATTGAAATTGGGATTATAATAACTGATGGACAGAAAATATTTGACACTTTTAACGAATTAGTTAATCCAAGAAAAAGAGTTGATTTTTATGTTGAGAAATTAACTGGAATTGAAAATAAAGATTTAGAGAGTAAAAAGGAATTTGTTTATTTCTCAAAAAGAATTCAACAAATGATTTATAACACGGTAATTGTTGGTCATGATGTTCAATATGATTTTAGAGTTTTAGTTAATGAATTTAAAAAAATTGAAGTTGAAATAAAAAATGAAACTTTTTGTACTTTTTCTAATTTCAAAAATAAATTTCCAGAATTAAAATCACATAAACTTAATTCACTGTGTGAACATTTTAATATTGAATTAAAAAACCATCACAGAGCATACGATGATGCCAAAGCAACATTTGAATTGTTTAAAATATTAAATGAACAATAAAAATTATTTAATAAGTGTTACTGGACCTACTGCAGTAGGAAAAACAAACCTTTCAATTGAAATTGCTATAAATTTTAATTCAGAAATAATCTCATTTGATTCAAGACAATTTTATAAAGAAATGACCATTGGAACAGCAGTTCCTGATTTTGAACAACTGGCAAGAGTTAAACATCACTTCATACAAAATAAATCAATACATGATAAATATACAGTGAAAGATTTTTCAAATGAATCAAAAAATCTTATTGAAAAATTATTTAGAAAAAATAATATAATTGTTTTAGTTGGTGGTTCTTTTCTATTCTTGGAATCAATAATATATGGACTAGACGAAATTCCAAATATCCCTAAATCTATTAGAGAAAATTTGAATGATTTATATCTAAATAAAGGAATAGGTTTTATGTCAAATATTTTAAAAGAAAAAGATATTAAATACTATAAAAAAATAGACACTAAAAATCATAGAAGAGTGATAAGAGCACTTGAAGTAATTGAACATACTGGTGAAAAATTTTCTAATTATTTAAGTAATAATAAAAAAGAAATGTATAATCATATTCAGATCAGTTTAGATAGCAATAGAAATATACTATATGAAAGAATAAATTCTAGAGTTGACATAATGATTAAAAATGGATTAATAGATGAAGTAAAAAAATTGTACGATTACAAAGATTTAGTAACACTAAATACAGTTGGATATAAAGAAATTTTTAAATATTTGGATAATGATTTGCCTTTAGAAGAATCTATTTATGAAATAAAGAAAAATACTCGCAGGTTTGCAAAAAGACAACTTACATGGCTAAGAAATTCAAAAGGAAAAAAATATTGGTATGATATAAGTGTAAGTAGTAAAAAAATTATTTTAGAATTAAATAAAATCCTTAAGATTTGACAAAATTCTATCATTAATATTTGAAATTTTTGGTGCTAAAAATTTTTTTCCAAGAAGTTTTTCATATAACTCGATATATCTGCCAGATACCATTTTAACGACTTCAGAATCTATATTTGGAATAGTTTGACCCTCCAACCCCTGAAAGTTGTTTTTCATTAACCATTCTCTAAAAAATTCCTTAGACAACTGTCTTTGCTTTTTTCCAGAAAACTGAAGTTCTTCATATGTGTCTTTATAAAAATACCTAGATGAATCAGGTGTATGAATCTCATCGATTAAAACTATATTTCCAAAATTATCATATCCAAATTCATATTTAGTATCAACTAAAATTAGTCCATTTTTATTAGCTAATTCAGAACCCCTTTCAAAAATCTCTAGAGATTTTTGGTGTAAGAAATCGTAATCTTCCTTAGTTAAAATCTTACTTTCAATAATAGATTTTGGAGAAATATCTTGATCATGGAATCCTTTATCGGCTTTCGTTGTTGGAGTTATAATAGGTGATGGGAACTTATCATTTTCTTTCAAATTATCAGGTAATTTATTTCCACACAAATCTCTTTTTCCAGATTTATATAATCTATAAGAATGTCCAGATAAATAACCTCTAACAACCATTTCAACTTTAATTTGAGTACATTTCTTTCCTAGAGTTACATTTGGGTCAGGAGAATCAATAATCCAATTATCAATAATATCCTCCGTTGATTTAAGCATGTTAAAAGCTATTTGATTTAATATCTGTCCTTTATAGGTAATTCCAACTGGCATAACAACATCAAAAGCAGATATTCTATCAGAAACAATCATTAATAGAATATCATTTTCTAAAAAATAAACATCTCTAACTTTTCCTTCGTACTTAGAAATTTGATTTTTAAATAGAAAATCTGACTTAGTTAATGTATTCATAATTAATTAGCATGTTCAGTTTTTTTGTAAGCTTCAATGATTTTCTTTACAACTTTATGTCTAATGACGTCTTTGTCGTCTAAATATACAATATCTATACCCTCAATGTTTTGAAGTATTAAATTTGCTTCCTTTAATCCTGAAATTGACGATCTTGGCAAATCTATTTGACCAGGATCCCCAGTAATCATGAATTTAGCATTTTTACCCATTCTTGTTAAAAACATTTTCATTTGATTGTGGGTAGTATTTTGTCCTTCGTCAAGAATTACAAATGCATTATCTAAGGTTCTCCCTCTCATGTATGCTAAAGGAGCAATTTCAATAATTCCTCTTTTAATATAATCCTCTAATTTTTCTGTTGGAATCATTTCTTTTAGTGCATCATATAAAGGTTGCATATACGGATCTAATTTATCTTTTAAATCTCCTGGAAGAAATCCTAAGTTTTCACCAGCCTCAACAGCTGGTCTTGTTAGAATTATGCGTTTTACTGTTTTTGACTTTAAAGCTTTCACAGCTATAGCTATTCCTGTATATGTTTTTCCGGTTCCTGCAGGACCAACTGCAAAAACCATATCATTTTTATCAAATGATTCAACAAGCTTAATCTGATTTAAAGTGTGAGCCTTTATTTTCTTTTTATTGACTCCATATAAAATTACCCTACCATTTTCAGATTGTAACAGTTTATCACCTTTACCATTAAGTATGTTAAGAATATTAGCTTCATTTACATTTTCATTCTTTTTAATAAAATATATTAAAGAATCAAGAACAATACAGGCTTTTAGAACTGTATCATTATCTCCTTCAATTAGAAGTTTATCACCTCTTTCATTAAACTTTAAATCTTTAAATTTTTTTTTAATGTTTAAAAGTATTTCTAACTCTGAATTGAAGAAGTCAGAAGGGTGAATTTCTTTGATAAAGTATTCAAATTTTTCCAAAAAAATTTCTTTCAAAAACTATTTAAGTAAATTTATAAAATTAAATGCTAAGAATAATTTATTTGTGTCTCTAATTACCTTAACGACGGATTATGGGTTAAAAGACCCAAGTGTATCAATAATCAAAGGAATGATATACTCACAAAATAACAGTTCTTTAGTGGTTGATATTACTCACAATATCTCACCATTTAATAAATATGAAGCATCATATACAATTAAAAACTCATATAATGCTTTCCCTAGAGGATCCATTCATATAATTGATGTTGATGCAAAGCAAAATCCAGAGCAAAATCTAGTTACTGTATTTTTAGATGATCATTATTTTATCTCTGCAAATAATGGTATAATTCCCTTGATTTCATCAATAATTAAACCAACAAAAATTATTGAAATGGATTTTCAAGAATCTAAGAAAGAAACATTTGTAAAGGCTGCCACTCACCTGCAAAGGGGAGGCAATATCAATCTATTAGGAAATCAGATAAATGAATTAATTCAATTAAATGAATTAAAAATCAACTTAGTTGGAAATAGTGAGATTCAAGGAAAAGTAATCTATATTGATAATTACGGAAATGTTGTCACTAACATTGATAAACAAATTTTTGATGAATTTGGAGATGGGAGAAAATACACAATTCATGCTAGAAGAATTAAATTCAATAAAATTTACAAATCTTACTCTGAGGCTATAAACTTCGATTTTAAAAGGGATATTAGAGAAGAAGAAGGAAAAAAAATTGCGATATTCAATAACTTTAAAAAATTAGAACTTGGAATTTATAAAAGTAATCCCAAAACATATGGATCGGCTAGCACCCTTTTTGGTTTGAATTATAGCGATACAGTTACTGTAATATTTGAATAAATGTTGATAATTAAATTTTATTTTATCCGGTTTTTAAAATATCTTTAGTTTATGAAATTTATAGTCTCCAGCTCTGAATTATTAAAAAATTTACAAGTTTTAAGTTCAATATTAAATACAAATAATACTTTACCTATTCTCGATAATTTTTTATTTGATATAGATCAAAACAACTTAAACATAACATCATCAGATTTAGAAACTACACTTTCTTCAAATATTAATGTAGAATCTGCAATTAAATTAAAAATTGCAATTCCAGCTAAACTTTTGTTGGATATTATAAGAAATCTTCCATCACAACCACTTACATTTTCGATCAATGAAAATAATACTATAGAAATTAATTCAAATAATGGGAAGTATGCTATTGCATATATGTCAGGTGAAGAATATCCAAAAACTACTGTTATTGATGATTCTTCAAATATTACTATTGAATCTAATGTATTACAAAATATTATTTCATCAACAATTTTTGCTGCTGGGAGTGATGATTTAAGACCGGTTATGTCAGGTGTGTTTTTTCAGATAAATTCAGAAAAATCATGCTTTGTAGCTACAGATGCTCATAAATTAGTAAAATATACTAGAAACGATGTAAAATCCTCTAGTGCTTTAGAATTTATTGTGCCAAATAAACCATTAAACGTTTTAAAAAATATATTAGATAACAATAAGTCTTCTGTTAAAATAGATTATAACAAATCAAATGCAATATTTAAATTTTCAAATTATAATCTTGTGTGCAGATTGATTGAGGGAAAATATCCTAATTATGACGCTGTAATTCCTAAAGAAAATCCAAATATTCTTGAAATTGATAGGACTCAATTATTACAAGCTACAAAAAGAGCTAGTATTTTTTCAAGTAAATCAACTCATCAAATTAAGCTTGAAATTAAAGGGAATTCTATCAAAATAAGTGCAGAAGATGTTGATTTCAATAACAAGTCAGAAGAAGTACTTAATTGTACTTACAACGGTGATGATATAACAATTGGTTTTAACTCGAGATTTATAAATGAAATGCTGAATAACCTAGATTCAGAATCAGTGAGGATAGAGTTATCTTCGCCTAATAGAGCTGGTTTAATTTCACCGATTTACAATGAAAGTAAAGAAGAAAACATTATTATGTTAGTTATGCCTATTATGTTAAGCTAACTTATAAATAATAATCTGTCCTAATAAAATTAGATTTTTTGTTATCAATTAGCTTTCTAATAATTTCTTTATTCCCAGGATTATCTTTTGAAGCAACAAAAGTTCTTATGGAAAATGACCTAAGAGCATCATGAACACTTAATGTTGCTACAGCTGAATCTTTTCTTCCAGTGAATGGATAAACATCGGGACCTCTTTGGCAACTACTATTTAAATTAACTCTACAAACTAGATTTACTAAAGAATCAATCAAAGGTCCTAATGAGTTTTCATCATTTCCAAATACACTAACTTGTTGACCATAATTAGAATTTGCCATATAATTTATTGGATCATTTATGTCAGAAAAAGAAACAACTGGGATAACTGGACCAAATTGTTCTTCTTTAAAAACATCCATTGAACTGTTAACAGGATATAGAATAGCTGGAAAAACATAATTTTTTTGAGTTTCGCCTCCCCTTTTATTTATAACCTTTGCACCCTTAGATTTAGCGTCTTCAATAAGATTATTAATGTAATCGGGTTTAGTTGGCTCTGGAAGTGGAGTCAATAAAGTGTTTTCCCATGGCAAACCAAGCTTTAAAGAATCGACCTTTTCTGAAAATCTTTCCAAAAACTTTTCTTTAATATTCTCATGAACATAAATAATTTTAATGGCTGTGCATCGTTGACCATTGAAAGATAATGAACCAGAAACACATTCTTCAATAGTTAAATCTAAGTTTGCATCTTCAAGAATTATTGCAGGATTTTTTGCTTCTAATCCCAAGACTAATCTTAATCTATTTTGTTGAGGATGTAATTGTTGTAAAGAATTTGCAGAAGAGCTATGTCCAATTAAAGCTAAAACATTAATTTTTCCAGTTTCCATGATTGGAGTTGCTATTTCCCTGCCTCTACCAAAAACAATGTTTACAACACCAGGAGGAAACGATTCTTTAAAAGCTTCAAGCAAAGGAGCTATCAATAGAACACCATGTTTAGCAGGTTTAAAAACTGCTGTATTACCCATAATTATAGCAGGAATTAACAATGCAAATGTTTCATTCAATGGGTAATTATATGGTCCTAAGCAAAATACCACTCCAAGAGGACCTCTCCTAATCAAAGCCCTAACACCAGATTTGTTTTTAAATATTGCTCCTTCTCTGTCAATATTCTTGTATTCTTCTATAGTATCTTTTATATATTCTACAGTTCTATCAAATTCTTTTTCAGAGTCATTCAAATTTTTACCAATTTCCCACATTAAAAGTTTCACAACTTCATTTCTTTTCAAAACCATTTTTTCAACAAAACGTTCCATGCAAACAATACGCTCATAAACTTTCATAGTTGGCCAATACCCAGTACCATTGTTAAAAGCATTATAAGCAGAGTCAAGTGCTTTAAGAGCATGATCTTTGTCCATTTTTGGAGTAATACCTATTTTAAATAAATTATCATCATCATTTTTAGCAAGTAATGTAGAATAGACATCAACAAAATCACCGTCCCATATAGAAATTTCTCCATTAATTAGAAACGTGTTGTGAATTATAAGATTTTTAATTTTAAATTGTTCTGGAATATTAATCATGTTAAAAAATTAAAAAGTGTTTCATTATTGTTGATATATTCATATGAAAAATTATTTCTTTTCATTCTTTCAATAAGTTTATTAAGGTCAGCTTCATTTTTTAGTTGAATTCCAACTACTGCAGGACCTAAATCCTTGTTTGTTTTTTTAGAATACTCAAAAAATGTTATATCATCATTTTTTCCAAGAATATTATTGACAAACTCTTTTAAAGCACCAGATCTTTGTGGAAAATTAATAATAAAGTAATGCTTTAAATTAGAGTGTAAGAGTGCTCTTTCTTTAATTTGACCCATTCTAGTTATATCATTATTACCTCCACAAACGAGACACAAAACCTTTTTACCTGTGATTTCTTTCTTATAATAATTTAATGAAGCAACACTCATAGCTCCTGCTGGTTCAACAATTATTCCTTCGTTATTATACATTTCAAGGATTGTTTGACATATATATCCTTCAGGAACAAGAATTATACCATCTAAATATTTTTTACATAATTCAAATGCAATTACTCCTGATTTTTTTACAGCTGCTCCATCAACGAATGTGTCAATATGATCAAGCTCAACAAGTTCACCATTATCTAATGATTTTTTCATAGATGGGGCTCCTTGAGGTTCAACACCAATTATTTTAGTTTTAGGTGATAGCTGTTTAAAAACAGATATAAAGCCTGAAATGAGTCCCCCTCCACCGATCGGAACAAAAATGTAATCGATAGTTTTGTCTAATTCTAAAAAAATATCATATGCTAATGTAGCTTGACCTTCAATTACTTTATAATCATCAAATGGATGTATAAAGGTTTTGTTTTTAGATTTTGTATATTCTAAAGCAAACTTGTAACAATCATCATAAGAATCACCAACTAATTTTACATTAACATAATCACCACCAAATTCATTAACCTTTTTAATTTTAATTTGAGGAGTTGTTGTTGGCATAAAAACAGTCCCCTCAATATTAAGTTTTTTACAAGAGTATGAAACTCCTTGAGCATGGTTCCCAGCTGATGCACAAACAATTCCATTTTTAACCTCAGTTTCTTTTAGTGAAGAAATTTTATTATAAGCTCCTCTCAATTTAAAAGATCTTGTAACTTGAAGATCCTCTCTTTTTAAATATACATTCGATGAATATAAATTAGAAAAAGAATCATTAAGTTCTAAGGGCGTGTTAGAAATTATTGAATTTAGATTTTCAGATGCATTTTTTATATTTTGTAAATCTACAAGCACTTATTTTAATTTTTTCATATTATTCATATTCAATCTTAATGTTTTTCCAACCTTTTCAATTGAATGTTCATTTGTAATTCTATCAAATTCATCTAAAATACTTTGATCATATACAAGCTCATCAGAAATTGATTTTCCAATAAAGTCACTCTTTACTGTTTTCATAAAATCTTCAAGAAGAGGAATGCACTTATGGTTAAATAAATAACAACCATATTCAGCTGTGTCAGAAATTATCCTATTCATTTCATAAAGTTTTTTTCTCGCAACTAAGTTTGCAATAAGTGGTAATTCATGTAAAGATTCATAATAAGCAGATTCTTCAATTATTCCATTATCCACCATAGTTTCATAAGCTAATTCCACGCCTGATTTTACAAAAGCAATCATTAAAATCCCTTTATCAAAGTAATCTTGATTACTTATTTCTATTCCCTCAGAGGATGCTTTTTCAAAATTAGTTTCTGCTGTTTCTTCTCTCCATGTCAATAAGTTTTTATCATCATTTGACCAATCAATCATCATATCATGCGAAAATTTACCCTCTAAAATATCATCCATGTGTCTTTGAAATAGAGGCTTCATTATTTCCTTTAATTCATTAGAAAGTTTATGTGTATAGAATCTTGATTTGTTATCTAGTCTTTTTAATATACCTGTAATACCATTATGCTTTAGTTCCTCAGTTATAGTTTCCCAACCAAACTGAACCAGTTTTGAAGAAAAATTACTATCGTATCCTAACTCAATAAGCTTATTAAAACATAATATGGATCCAGTTTGTAGTACTCCACACAGTATTGTTTGTTCCCCCATCAAATCAGATTTTACTTCAGCTACAAATGAAGATTCGAGTACACCAGCTCTATGACCTCCAGTTGCTACTGCATATGCTTTAGCATAATCTAAACCTTTTAATTGAGGATCATTTGCAGGATGGACTGCAATTAATGTGGGAACTCCAAATCCTCTTAAGTATTCCTCTCTAACTTCAGTTCCAGGACATTTTGGAGCTACCATTATAACAGTAATATCTTCTCTTATTTTTACTCCTTCCTCAACAATATTAAAACCATGGGAATAAGAAAGAATTGAATTTTTCTTCATTAGAGGCACAGCAGTATTTATCACATTAGTATGGTTTTTATCGGGTGTTAAATTGATAACCATATCAGCATCAGGAATTAAATCCTGAAAGTTTCCAACTTTAAAATCATTATTTATAGCATTTTGATATGATTCTTTTTTATTGTCTATAGATGATTGTCTTAAAACGTATGAAATATTTAGACCGGAATCTCTCATGTTCAACCCTTGATTCAGGCCTTGTGCACCACACCCAACTATTACAATGTTTTTTTCAAGAAGTTCATTTACGCCGCTAGAAAATTCATCCTTTTTCATGAATCTGCATTTGTTTAGTTGATTTGTTTTTTCTTGTTTAGTTAATGTGTTAAAATAATTACTCATAATTTTTTTTAATATTCAATAATTTAGAAATCTCCATAGAGTTTTTTGAAACAGATATTCTACCAGACCTTACGAACTGCATTAGCCCATAAGGTTTTAATTTTTCATATAATTCTTCGGTCTCTTCTCTCCAACCAGTTTTTTCTATTACAAAAAACTCAGGTTTTACTGTAACCATATTAGCTCGACTTTCTTTAATAATATTTTGTATTTGTCTTTCTTTAAACAAAGACTCAGATTTAACTTTGTAGAGGGCTGTTTCTAAATAAATAATTTCATCATTAGTATGATAAAAAGCAGAGATTACTTCAATTTGTTTTTCGATTTGCCTTATAAGTTTAATAATCTGATTTTCATCAACATCTACAACAATTATAAATCTAAAAATGTCTGTTATCTCTGACTCAGAAGAGGTAATACTAATAATATTGATATGACGTTTTAAAAAAATTGCAGATATTCTGTTCAAAAGACCTACATTATTTTCAGTATAAATTGATATAGTATATCTTATCTTCATTTTATTCTAATCTAATATCAGAAACAGATGATCCACTTGGAATCATTGGAAATACATTTTCTTCCTTGTTAACGCAAACTTCAAGTAAATATGGACCATTGTAATCCAACATTTCCTTAATCGATTTATTAAGCTCTTCTCTTTTTTCTACTCTTTTAGATTCAATTCTATATCCTTTGCAGATAGTTGTAAAATCTGGATTAACGAGCTCTGTAGAAGCATACCTTTTATCAAAAAAAAGTTGTTGCCACTGTCTAACCATCCCTAAAAAATCATTATTTAAGATAACAATTTTAACGGCTGCTTGTGTTTGAAAAACCGTACCAAGTTCTTGAATTGTCATCTGAAAACCTCCATCACCTATAACAGCAATAACCTCTCTCTTAGGAGCACCGATCTTACAACCTAAAGCAGCAGGTAATCCAAAACCCATAGTTCCTAATCCACCTGAAGTAACATTAGATTTAGAAATACTAAATTTTGTATATCTACATGCAACCATTTGATGTTGACCAACATCAGTAACTAAAATAGATTTACCATCAGTATTGTTATTTATATATTTAATTACTTCGGCCATTGTTATACCTTCTGTTGGTTTTTCGTATTCGTTCTGAATTACTTTTGAATGTTCAATTTTATAAAAATCATCGAATTTAGTTCTCCATTTTAAATGATTATTTTTTTTGATTTGAGGTAAAATCAGTTTTAAGGTATTTTTTACATCTCCTAAAATAGACACATCAACTTTTACATTTTTATCAACCTCTGCTGGATCAATTTCAAAATGTATAATTTTTGCTTGTTTGGCATAGGAATTAAGATTTCCTGTCACCCTGTCATCAAACCTCATTCCAACTGCTATTAACAAGTCACATTCATTTGTAAGTACATTGGGACCATAATTTCCGTGCATACCTACCATACCAACATTCAAATAATGATCAGTTGGTAGAGCAGAAAGACCTAATATTGTCCATGCACTTGGCAAATCAGCTTTTTCAATAAAATTTTTAAACTCTTCTTCAGCATTCCCAAGAATTACCCCCTGACCAAATACAACTAAAGGCTTCTTAGAATTATTTATCAATTTACTAGCTTCAATTATTGAATTATCATCATACTGAGGGACGGGATTATAGCTTCTAATTTGTTCTGTTTTTTTATAATTAAAACTCTCTAAAATTTCAAATTGAGCATCTTTGGTGATATCAATCAATACTGGACCAGGTCTTCCAGATTTTGCTATAAAAAATGCCTTTGAAAAAATTTCAGAGATTTCAGAAGCTTTAGTTATTTGATAACTCCATTTTGTTACTGGAGTGGCTATACCAATAATATCAGTTTCCTGAAAAGCGTCTGAACCTAACAATGATGATGCAACTTGACCAGTTATACAAACCAACGGAGTTGAATCTATTTGTGCATCGGCAATTCCAGTTACTAGATTTGTTGCACCAGGACCTGATGTAGCAACACAAACACCTACTTTTCCAGAAACCCTTGCATAACCTTGAGCTGCATGAACTGCACCTTGCTCATGTCTAGTTAAAATATGATTTATATTATTTTGAAATTTATAGAACTCATCATAAACAGGCATTATAGCACCTCCAGGATATCCAAAAAGTATATCGACGTTTTCCTTAATCAAACATCTAATAACAGCCTCTGCTCCTGAAATATCTTTTAAACTCATTATATTATGTTGTAATGCATCCGTTAGATGCGTTTGAAACTAATTTTTGATATTTTGAAAGTATCCCATCCTTGAGTTCTAAACTTGGTTTAGACCATTCATTTCTTCTCTTTGATAATTCATCCTCTGAAACATTTAAATTAATTGTGTTATTAATTGCATCAATACTTATTATATCATTATTCCTAACTAGAGCAATATTTCCACCAACAAAGGCTTCAGGAGTAATGTGGCCAACTACAAAACCATGTGTTCCTCCGGAAAATCTACCATCAGTAATTAAAGCTACATCTTTTCCTAGTCCGGAACCAATTATTGCTGAGGTAGGTTTTAGCATTTCAGGCATGCCAGGACCACCTTTAGGACCCTCATACCTTATAACAACAACATCACCTTTTATAATTTCGCCGTTTTTGATTGCATCATTAGCTAATTTCTCAGAATCATAAACTTTAGCGATTCCTTCAAAGAAAGTACCTTCTTTTCCTGTAATTTTTGCAACACTACCCTCATTAGCTAAGTTTCCATATAAAATCCTTATATGGCCAGTTTTCTTTATAGGATCTGAAAGAGGTTTTATAACATCTTGATATTTACCAAGGGGTTTAACATCAGATAAATTTTCAGAAATAGTTTTCCCTGTAACTGTCATGCAGTCAGGGTGGAGCATGTCATTTTCAAGCATAAATTTTAAAACAGCTGGCACACCGCCGACATTATGTAAATCTTCCATTAAATACTTTCCGCTGGGTTTTAAATCTGCTAAAAAGGGAGTTTCATTAGAAATCTTTTGAAAATCATTTAAATCAAAATCAATATTAGCTGTTTTACATATAGCTAAAATATGTAGAACAGCATTAGTAGATCCTCCAAGTATAGTGATTAATCTGACAGCATTTTCAATAGCTTTTTTATTCAAAATATCTAGTGGTTTAATGTCTTTTTCTAATAGATTGGTGATTGAAATTGCAATAATATTTTTTTCTTGGCTTTTATCTTTACTAATCGCTGGATTAGATGAATTGTAAGGGAGAGCAAGTCCCATTGCTTCAATTGCAGATGCCATAGTATTAGCTGTATACATACCACCACATGCACCTGGACCAGGGCATGATTTACTAATTACATTATCATAATCCTCATCAGAAATTTTTCCTGAGACTTTTTGACCCCAAGCTTCAAAAGCCGATACTACATCAAGTTTTTTACCCTTATAACATCCAGGCGCAATAGTACCACCATACACTAATATAGATGGTCTATTTAATCTAATCATAGCCATTAATGCTCCAGGCATATTTTTATCACAACCTACAACAGAAATTAATGCATCATATGACATACCTGCAACTACTGATTCAATAGAGTCTGCAATTAAATCCCTTGAAGGTAAAGAATATCTCATTCCATCAGTACCCATAGAAATCCCATCACTAATACCAATAGTATTGAAAATTAAGGGTACAGCAATGGTTGTATCAATTGAATTTTTAATTTCTTTTGATAGATCATTTAAATGCATATTACATGGGTTTCCCTCATAACCTGTGCTTGCAATTCCAATAAAAGGTTTTGAGAAATCTTCTTTTTTTAGACCAATTGCATGTAGCATTGCTTGAGCAGCAGGCTGAACACCATAAGACGTAATATTTTTACTGTACTTATTTAATTCCATTTTTGAGTAAAAAAAAACTCCATAAATATGGAGACAGGGGTAAAGATAGCTTTTATGTTTTATTTTAACTGTCTTATTTTATAATTAAATTATATATTACCAAAAATTTAATGACTTAAATAAATGATTGATAATATTTCAAAGAAATATGAGAAACAGAAAAATTTTTTTAATTCTGGGACTAGCAAATCAATTCAGTATAGAATAAATTCTTTAAAAAAACTAAAAAAAAATATTTCAATAAATGAAACTGGAATTATAAATGCTCTCAAAATTGATTTAGGAAAAAGTGAGGTAGAAACATTCTTTTCTGAAATAGCATTAATCTACATAGAAATAAATTTGGCCTTAAAAAATATTAAGAAATGGTCAAAAAAAAGAAAAGTTTCATCATCTCTAATTAATTTTTTATCCTCAGATTATATTATTCCTGAACCATACGGTGTAACGCTAAATATTTCACCATGGAACTATCCATTTCAACTTTCGATTTCACCTCTAATAGGAGCTGTTGCAGCTGGGAATACAGTTATGTTGAAACCTTCTGAATTTAGTTGTAAAACATCTGAAATTATTAAAAAAATAATTGAAGATACATTTGAAGAAGGTCACGTAGATGTGATACTAGGTGGTCCAGAAATTGGATCAAAATTACTTGATTTCAATTGGGATTATATATTTTTTACTGGAAGCACAAATATTGGAAAAATTGTAGCTGAGAAAGCAGCAATTAATTTAACACCTACAACACTAGAACTTGGTGGTAAAAATCCATGTATTGTAGATAAGTCTGCTAATCTTAAAGTTGCTTCAAAGAGAATTGTTTTTGGAAAATTTCTTAACTGTGGGCAAACATGTATTGCACCTGATTTTATTTTAGTTCACGAAAGTGTAAAAAAAGATTTAATAGAAAGAATAATAGAAAGAATACAAAAAATCTACAATGAGGATGTTGAAAATTCAGAAAACTACTCAAGAATTATTAATAAAAAACATTATTCAAGATTAATAAAGCTTTTAGAAAAAGACAGGATAATATATGGTGGAAAAAACAATCCAAATTCAAATTTTATTGAACCAACATTGATTGATGGAAGTGATTTTAATTCATCTTTAATGAAAGACGAAATATTTGGACCAATTCTTCCGATTGTATCATATTCTAACAAGGATGAATTAAAGAAAATATTAGATAATTATAAAGATCCATTAGCATTTTATATATTTTCAAATGATAAAAAGTTTTCAAATGAATTAATTAGAGAGTATTCATTTGGAGGTGCAGCTGTAAATGATACTATAAGTCAAATTGTTAATCACAGACTTCCTTTTGGAGGAATCAGAAATTCAGGTTTAGGAAGTTATCATGGAAAGCAGTCTTTTAAAACCTTTAGCTTTTATAAACCCTTTATTGTAAAATCAAATTTTTTCGACTTGAATGCAAAATACAAAATTGACAGTTCTAGTGTCATATATAAATTATTAAAAAGAGTTATAAAAAAAATAAGTTTATGAGTTCAGCTTTTGATCAAATAATTAAAAAAAGAAGATCTGTAAGAGTTTTTTTGGATAAAAATTTAGATGATTCAAAAGTAAAAAAAGCAATAGAAAATGCAACTTTAGCACCTAACAGTAGTAATATGCAATTGTGGGAATTCTATCATGTAACCAATTCAGAACTTAAAACAGAAATTTCAAAATATTGTTTTGATCAGCCGGCTGCTAAAACAGCAAATCAATTTGTTGTAGTAGTTACTAGAAAAGATTTATGGCAAAGCAGAAGAGATGCAAATCTTAATTTTGTTCAAAGTAGAGATATTTCAAAAAAAGGAGAAAGAAGTAAAAAAGGAAAAGAAACTGTAATAAAGTATTATAAATACCTAATTCCAACACTTTATGGTGGTTATTTTAGTTTAATTGGATTAATTAAATACTTAAATGTTTCTCTCATAGGATTATTTAGACCTATTTACAGACAAGTAAAAGATTCAGACATGAGAGTAGTAGTCCACAAAAGTGCTGCTTTAGCAGCTCAAAACTTTATGTTGTCAATGGTAGCTTATGGATATGATACATGCCCGATGGAGGGATTTGATTCATTAAGAGTTAAAAAGGTTTTAAAACTACCATCTAATACTGAAATTAATATGATTTTAGGATGTGGAATTAGAAGCCCAAAAGGTATTTATTCAGAACAATTTAGAGTTCCATTTGAAAAGGTTTACTTCAAAGTATAATTACTTAAACCACTAGTAATCCAAGATCTGTATGTTTCAGTATCTACATATTGAATTGGAGTATTCAATATCTCTAAATCAGGTGAAACTAAAACGTAATATGGTTGAGAGTTGATATTAAAATTTAATGTTTGAAATGCAGACCATTTTTGACCAATACTTTCCAAAATTTTAGAATTTCCATATTGATCTCTTAAGGTTATAATATTTTTATCTTCCAATAACGATCTGTCATCAACATAAAGTGAAATTAATACAACATCATTATTTAGATAATCAAAAATTTCAGGATCTGACCAAGTATTTTCCTCTACCCTTCTGCAATTTGCACATGCCCATCCAGTAAAATCTATTAACATAGGCTTATTTAGTTCTTTAGAAATCTTTAAACCTTCATCAAAATCCTTGTAACAATCTAACCCTAATGGACAATTATTTTCAGAATTATATATTGAATAAAATTCAGGTGGTAAGAGACCACTCAACATAGATAATTTAACCGATGAATTATTTGGAATTCCTGAAGACATAATTATTCCAGAGATAATAAAAACAAAACCAAATAAAAGATGCGAATTAATTCTTTTATTTGATTGTTTAACCAAGTATAAACCACATAAAATAAAAATTAAAGCCCAAACAATAATGAAAACTTCTCTTTTTAGCACACCCCATTCTTGAATTAAATCAACATTAGACAAAAACTTAAAAGCTAGAGCTAGTTCGATAAATCCTAAAACAACTTTTATCGAGTTTGTCCATGATCCAGATTTAGGAAGTTTACTTATAACATTAGGGAAAAAAGCTAGCAAGGTAAAAGGAATTGAAAGTGCAATTCCAAAACCTAGCATTCCATAAGTTAAATCTATTGCTCCTCCTTCATTTGAAATACTTCCAACAAGAAGAGTTCCTAAAATTGGACCGGTACATGAAAAAGAAACTAAAACCAGTGTCAAGGCCATAAAAAAGGTAGAAAATAAGCCAGTATATAAATTAGATTTATTGTCAGTACTTGTTGTCCAAGAACTTGGTAAAGTAAAATCAAAAAGACCAAACAATGACAATGCAAAAACTATAAATATTATAAAAAATAAAAAGTTTAAAATTGGACTTGTTGATATCTGATTTAATATTTCTGGATTAATACTTTCTAAAAAATAAAAAGGAATACTAAGTGATACGTAGATTATTATTATAAATGCTCCATAAGTGAATGAATAAAGCTTTCCATTCTTTTTCTTTGCCGAGAAAAATGAAACGGTTAAAGGAATCATAGGAAATACACACGGTGTTAATAATGCGAGTAATCCTCCAATTAAACCCAAAAGAAGGATATTTAATCTATTTGTTAAAGGATTTTGAGATTTTAAATCAATAGAATTTGATATTAAATCTTTATTCTTGAAATCAATAATTAGGTCACTAGAAACATTTGAATAATCAAAAGATTTTATATCTAAAAAACCTGATGAAGTCAGACTAAACTCTAATATCAAATCTCTAAAGAGACAAACTCTGTCGTCGCAAACCTGATATATTAATTCTTGCTTTATAACATCACCAGTAAAAGTATCTTTAATTTTTACGTCTTGATAAAATACTACCTCATTTGTAAAATAAGATTGTTCCATTTGAAAAATTGGATCAAACTTAGTTATTGGATTAGGTTCATTAACTTTTGAAAATGATTCAAAAATAGATTCATCAATAAAATTAAATTCAGTAGGTAGTGCACCTCCTTCAGGAAGATTTAAGGCATATAGCCTCCAGTTTTCAGAAACTTCAGCTCTAGTAATTAATGTAAAGTTTCCTGATCCATTATCTGTAACAGAGGTTGACCATATTACGGGTTCTTGTAATTGATCAAATACTTGAGAAAAAGAACTAAGAGAAAAAAATAATAATATTAAATAGAAATTTCTAAACATTCACTTTTCGTTTCAATGTATCTTCTATCAACTCTCTTGCCAACAATCCAAATTATATCACCATTATTAGATGTTAAAAGCCATTGATTTTTTTTGTCAAAAATCGACATTTTTTGGTCTTTAAAAAATTTACTTACCTTTTTTTTACCTCTCATACCATTCGGATAAAAGAAATCTCCATTTTTCCATTTTCTCAGCTTGAGGGGAAAGTCAACTTTTTTAGAAATGTAGATTTTATTTTGGTTTTGCTTTAATGGTTTAGAAATCTTTGAGATATTAATTTTTATTGGTTTATTATTCATCCCTAGATCAATCTTGTACGAGATTGGCTCATTATTAATATTAGAAATCTCCTTAATAATTAACTCGTTTCTGTTTGATAAAATAATATGAGTTGATGATTCGATAAATTTTCCAGAATCACTTCTAATTAAATTAAATATTTCATTTACATCAAAGAAATTGAAATTTCTGTAATACTCAAACTCTACATCGTTTACTTTAAAATCCTTCCAAAAAGATTTTAAAGTTACTATTTCGTCATTTTTAGTTGTAAATATTTTAGATAATTCATTTTTAAAGTATAAATCTTTCAAAAATTCTATTCTTTGAGCCTGAAAAAAAAGATCAATAAAATTAGATTTATAATTATTATTTATTTTTCTGAAAGATGGAATTACTATGTTTCTAATGTAGTTTCTTAAGTATTTATTTTGAGCGTTAGAACTATCCTCTCTCCATAAAATATTGTTTTGTTTAGCATAATTGAGAATATCTTTTTTTTCAATAAATAATAGTGGTTTAATAATACTATCATTAACCACATTCATGCCTGTAAAAGTAGAATTTTTTTTTTCTCTTGAAATATTCAAAAAAATTGTTTCGATATTATCATCTAAATGATGAGCAGTTAAAATAAAATCAAAATTATATTTAGAGAGAATCTCTTTAAAAAAGGCAAATCTAATGTCTCTTGCTTTATTTTGAATTGAGTTATTTTGACTAGACAAATCAACGTTTTTTAAAAATAAATCAATTTGATTTTTATTTGAGTATTCAGAGATAAACTTTTCATCCAAATGACTATCATTTCCTCTTAAATTATAATTAACATGAGCAATTGAAAAATTCAAATTTAGTTTATTGAGTAGATAACAAAGTACCATACTGTCTACCCCTCCACTAACTGCAACAAGTAGTTTCTTTCTAGAAAAATTTAATTTATCGCATACAGAAACAAATTCTTTAACCATGTTCAAATATAATTATTTAAGAGCCTCAATCATTGCCTCAGCCTTTAACTGACACTCTTCATACTCGTTTTCAGCTGTAGAGTTATAAGTGATTGCACTACCAATATTTAAATTAAGTTTTGCGTTATTTGAATCATAAATAATTGATCTAATAACTACGTTAAAATCAAAATCCCCATTAGGCATAAAATAACCAACTGAACCACTGTAGATTCCTCTTGAAACATTTTCAAACTCATCAATTAATTTCATTGACTTAATCTTAGGTGCACCAGTCATACTTCCCATCGGAAAAGTTGATTCGATAATTTTAGAAACTAAAGTATTATTATCTATTTCACATTCAATAGTTGAGATGAGCTGATGAACATTTTTGAATGAGTATAATTTACCAAGCTCTGTTACTTTTACTTTTCCTTTTTTTGAAATTCGAGACAAGTCATTCCTGACTATATCAACTATCATATGGTTCTCTGCCTTTTCTTTAATGTTTTTAGTCAATAAACTCCTAATCTCCTTATCAATTAATTCATTTGAATTTCGCCTTGCAGTTCCTTTAATTGGCTGGGAGAAAACCTTATTTTTTCGCCTAGAAATATACCTTTCTGGGGATGATGATATAATATTTATTTCTTTAAACTTAAAAAGAGTACTCATTGGTGATTCAGTCATAGAATTAAGCCTGTTATAAACATCACAAGGGTCAATTATTGAATTTTCAGAGTAGTAATCAATACAATAATTTAATTCATAAACATCACCTTTCTTTATATGTTCTTTTATTGATTTAACATTCTTCAAATATTTCTTTTTTGAAACTCTTGGTATAAGATTGTCTATTTTTTTTTCTAAAGCATTTGGTTTATAATTTAAAATGTTATTTAACTCTTGTTCAGGATCTAAATCTGAACATACTTCAAAAGTCAACAATCCATTTCTAGCTATCACAACAACTTTGGGTTTAAAAAAACATATATTGGGGATTGAATGGAATTTAAAATTTGAACTCATTAAATTTTCAATTTCATTTTTTAAATCATATGAGAAAAAACCAAATAACCAATCTTTGTCATTCATGAAATTATCAAGTTTTTTCAATGATTGATTTGAAGATGATAAAAAAGCTATACAGCCATAAGCATATATAAACTCATTCTCAGTAGATTCCGAGTTTGAGTTCAATAAAACAGAATAATCAAATGCTCTTGAATGATGAATTATTTTTTGCTTTAATGATTTAACATCAACGTTACTAAAATTCTTAATTACTCTTTTCAAAATTCAAATTAAATATAAAGTTAAAAGGTTATTTAAGGGCATATATTAATATCTTTGAAAAAATTGTAAAATGTATAGTATAGAAAAGAACCAAAATAATGCCGTTACTCTACTTAAGCAATTAATTTCCATAAAATCTTTTTCATTTCAAGAAGATAAAACGGCTGACGCTATACAAGCATGGTTTCAAGAAAATAAGATTAAATCTGAAAGACAGGTAAACAATGTTATTGCGTATAATAAGTTTTTTGACACCAAAAAGCCTTCTATACTTTTAAATTCTCATCATGATACGGTAGAACCAAATTCTGGCTATACAATAAACCCATATTCACCGATTATTGAAGATGATAAATTGTTTGGATTAGGAAGCAATGATGCAGGGGGAGCATTATGCAGTTTAATATCAACTTTCTTGTATTTCTACGATAAAGATGATTTAAATTTTAATATTATTCTTTTGGCTTCAGCAGAAGAAGAAAGATCAGGTGATCACGGAATAAAAAGTGTTATGCCAAATTTACCAGAAATTGAGCTTGCAATAATTGGAGAACCAACATTGATGGATGTGGCAATAGCAGAGAAAGGGCTCATTGTATTCGATCTATTAATTAAAGGAACATCAAGTCACGCAGCTCACATAAATTTGAATAATCCTATTATAAAATCTACTGCGATCATAGAAAAAATTTCTAACATGTCATTTCCTAAATCCTCAAAGACCCTTGGTGATGTAAAGTTAACTGTTACTCAAATAAATGCTGGAGTTCAGCACAACGTTGTTCCTTCTGAAGTTAAGATAGTTTTGGATGCAAGAATAAACGATAGATATACGAATAAGGAAATTTATGATTATTTGGTGAATGAATTAGATTGTGAAGTTCATCCTAGAAACTTAGATTTAAATTCATCATCAATAAATGAATCGCACAAAATTATTGAAGCTGCTAATAAGTTGAAATTCAAAAAATATGGGTCACCTACTCTTTCAGATCAAGCAAAAATTAATTGTAATTCAATAAAATTAGGCCCAGGTGATTCATTAAGATCTCATACAGCAAATGAATTCATTTATCTTTCAGAAATTAACAACGGCGTCAAAAGATATATTGAATTGATTAATGAATACAATAAAATATTTTAATCAGATATGTAGAGGTCTATTTTCTAAAGCAGCAAGAGCAGCTTCTTTAATTGCCTCAGAATATGTGGGATGAGGATGGCTCATCATCGATATATCTTCACAAGAAGCTCTAAATTCCATTGCTGTAACACCTTCAATAATTAAATCAGCAGCACGAGCACCAATTATATGAAAACCTAGAATTTCGTCAGATTTTTTATCAGCAATAATTTTTACAAATCCATCTAAATCACCACTAGCTCTAGATCTACCAAGAGCTCTCATTGGAAACTTTCCTATTTTTATTTCAATATTTTCATTCTCTAATTGTTCTTGTGACTTACCTACTGATGCAACCTCAGGCCATGTATAAATAACATTTGGAATTAGATTGTAATTAATGTGAGGTTTTTGACCAGAGATTAGTTCCGCTACAGCAATTCCTTCTTCCTCAGCCTTATGTGCCAGCATTGTGCCTCTAACAACATCACCAATTGCATAAATACCCTCAATTGATGTTTCAAATCTTTCATTAATATTAATTCTTCCTTTAGAATCTAATTCAACACCTATTTTCTCTAAGTTTAGTCCTTCAGTATATGGTTTTCTACCAACAGAAACCAAACAATAATCTGAATCAAATGATATAACCTCATCGCTTTTATTCTTAGCTAGTACTGAAACTGTATTTTCATTTGATTTTACTTCAAATACCTGATGTGATAAGTAAAAATTTATTCCTTCTTTTTTAAGAACTTTATTTAATTCTCTAGAAACATCTTTATCCATGAATGGAGTAATTCTGTCGGAATATTCAATTACTGAAATCTTGGACCCTAATCTATTGTAAACTTGTCCAAGCTCCAGACCAATAACACCTCCTCCAATAATTATTAAATGCTTAGGTATTTCCTTTAAACTTAATGCTTCTGTCGATGTAATTACTCTTTTTTTATCAAGATTAATAAATGGAAGATTTATGGGCTTAGAACCTGTAGCAATGATGCATTTATCAAAACTTAAAGATTCATCATACCCTTCAATAGTCAATAAATTATTTTCTATAAATGATGCTTTACCATTAAAAACTGAAATCTGATTTTTACTCATCAAAAAATCAATACCCTTTACAGTTTGGCTAACAACATCGTTCTTCCTGTCTATCATTTTTTTAAAATCTAAACTAACCTCACCATTTATTTCAATTCCATGCTTTTTAGCATTGTTTAATATATTATCATAATGATGAGAAGAATCAAGTAGTGATTTTGAGGGAATACACCCAACATTCAAACAAGTTCCACCAAGTGAATTATATTTTTCAACGATTGCAGTTTTAAAGCCAAGTTGAGCTAGTCTAATAGCACAAACATATCCCCCAGGTCCTGAACCAATAACTACTACATCAAATTTTTTAGATTTCATACCAAACAAAAATACAAATACATCACTAAATATTTTATTTTATTATAGATAAATGAAATATATTTTGACGAATATTATGAATATATTAGCAATGATTTATGAGAAACAACAATTCGTTAGGTTCTGATTCTAAATTATTGTCATTATTTGATTCACTTTTTCCAATAATTGTTCTTGTAATATTATTGTTTATTAACGTAAATATTTATGGAGATGCTTCTCTTGATGGCTCAAACCAATTTATATTGATCATAGGAGCGGCAATTGCATACTTATTTGGATTAAAGAACAAAGTAAGTTCGTCAACTATTTTCTCATCTATATCATCTAATATTAAGTCAATAAGCATTCCCATATTAATCTTACTGCTTGTTGGAGCTTTATCTGGAACATGGTTATTAAGTGGAATAATTCCATCAATGGTTTATTATGGATTTGCTTTAATAAATGCATCATTCTTTTTACCTATATGTATAATTCTGAGTGCAATTGTTGCAATTGCAACTGGAAGCAGTTGGTCAACTACTGCAACAATTGGTATAGGTTTGATTGGAATCGGAAAAGTACTTGGTTTTGAAAGTGGTATTGTTGCCGGTGCAGTAATTTCTGGTGCTTATTTTGGAGATAAAATGTCACCCTTAAGTGATACTACAAATTTGGCTGCTGCTGTTTCTGGAAGTGAACTTTTTAGCCATATAAAGTACATGACGATAACAACTGTTCCAACTATTTCTCTTACACTTATTTTTTTTACTTTCTACAATTTAATATACCAACCTAGTGGACTGGTATCAAATATCGAATATGTTGAAAGTATTAAAGATTATTTTTATATATCACCGATACTTTTTGTTGTTCCATTATTAGTCATATTTTTAATAATAAAAAAAATAAATCCCGTTGTATCCCTATTTACAGGTGTTATACTTGCATGTTTGTTTTCAGCTCTTTTTCAAAATGACTTAATTGAAAACTTATCATCAAATTATGATATTAACAGCTATCAAGTAATTATAAATTCAGTTGTTAACGACACAAAAATTGAAACAAATGCAACTTTATTAAATGATCTTTTTTCTTCTGGAGGAATGAAGGGTATGTTGAATACAATATGGCTTGTTATAGCTGCTATGGTTTTTGGGGGCACTATGGAAGCAATAGGAGCTTTAAAAAGAATTTCATTTTTTTTAATAAGCTCAGCAAAATCTATAGTTGGACTATTTTCAAGCACAATTTTAAGCTGTTTAACTGTTAATATTACAGCATCAGATCAGTATCTTTCAATTGTTATTCCTGGGAAAATGTTTTCTAAAGCATTTGAGGACAGAAATCTATCCTCTGTTAATCTTAGCAGAACAATAGAAGACTCAGGTACTGTTACATCAGTACTAATTCCATGGAATACATGTGGAGCTTATCAATCTTCAGTTTTAAATGTGAATGTTTCTGATTACTTTATCTATGCAATATTTAATTGGCTTAGTCCAATTATTACACTTATAATTACTTCAATTGGATATAAAATAAAAAAAATAAATGAGTAATAACACAAAAATAATTAGTGGAATTCTTGTTTTAATATTATCCTGCTTAGTATTAATATCTATGGTTTCGTTTATGTTTTCTTGGAAAGAGGATTTATCAGCAATGGCGATAATTTTCAATGAAGGAATTGAAATAAAGAATATTACAAATAAGTTAGGTTTAATAAGCTCTTATTTTTTAATTTATAAGAGTTTTGGTATTGGTGGATTTTCAATAATCTTTAATCTTATTATTTTTGGTCTTACTCTAACTTTTGATAAAGGCTATAATAAACTTATTGGCCGATCATTAACTTTTATACTTTCAGCCGTTTGGTTATCAATTTTTGCATTTCAGTTTTTTGAAGATTATATTTTTTCAGGATTATTTGGATACGAACTAGGAAATATTATTATAAATTTTAGTGGAGAATTAGGATTAATTTCATCTCTTCTTTTTGGATTTATAGCCTTCTTAATTATAAATTTAAAAATTACTCCCTCCTTACTAATACAGTCATTAAAAAAAATTTTTAAAACTCTTAGAGAAAAAATCATTTCTAGTAACCTTGAAAATACTGAAGAAGTTTTTGAGTCTAATGAAGAAATAATCGAAAATAAATTTGAATTTAAAAACACTACAAGTATAACTGAACCCACTATAAAAAATCATTCAAAATTTGATGAAAAAACGGAAACAACAGAAAAAAATGATTCAGAAATTGAAATGAAAATAGAAAAGGTAGTTAATGAAGAAACAGTAAATTCAGGATCAATTAATTTAGTAGATTACGATCATACATTAGAGCTAAAATCCTACAAGGCACCACACCTTAAACTATTATCAGACCACGATAATAATGGAGTTATAACTATAAATCAAGAAGAGTTAGAGGAAAATAAACAAAAAATAATTGATACTCTAAGTAATTATAAAATTGGAATAGCAAATATTAAAGCAACAATAGGTCCTACTGTTACACTTTATGAAATTGTTCCAAATGCAGGAATTAGAATTTCAAAAATTAAAAATTTAGAAGATGATATTGCTTTATCATTATCAGCACTAGGTATTAGGATAATTGCACCAATGCCCGGAAAAGGCACAATTGGGATTGAAGTACCTAACAAAAATGCAAAAATTGTTTCAATGAAATCATTAATATCTTCAAAAAGATTTCAAGATGCTGAAATGGAATTGCCTCTTGCATTAGGAAAAACAATCAGCAATGAAACATTTGTAGTTGATTTAGCTAAAATGCCTCATCTTCTAATGGCTGGAGCTACGGGACAAGGAAAATCAGTTGGAATAAATTCTATTTTAACATCATTGCTATTTAAAAAACATCCATCTGAAATAAAGTTTATTCTTGTAGATCCCAAAAAGGTTGAGCTAACATTATTCAATAAAATTGAAAGACATTATCTAGCTACATTGCCTGATTCCTCGGAACCAATTATAACTGATAATAGAGAAGTGATAAAAACTTTAAATTCTTTGTGTACGGAGATGGAACAAAGATACGAGCTTTTAAAAAATGGGATGTGCAGGAACATAAAAGAGTACAATCAAAAATTTAAAAAAAGAAAATTAAATCCAAATGATGGACATAAATTTCTACCTTATTTAATTCTTGTTGTAGATGAATTTGCTGATTTAATTATGACTACAGGCAAAGAGGTTGAAACACCTATTGCAAGACTTGCACAACTAGCAAGAGCTGTAGGAATCCATTTGATTATTGCAACTCAAAGACCGTCAGTTAATGTAATAACGGGATTGATTAAAGCAAATTTTCCTGCTAGAATAGCTTTCAGAGTAACCTCTAAAATTGACTCAAGAACAATTCTCGATTCAGGTGGAGCAGATCAACTTATAGGACGAGGTGATATGTTATTTACACAAGGAAATGAATTAGTTAGACTACAGTGTGGATTTGTAGATACTGAGGAAATAGAAAAAATTACTGAAATAATTGGAGCTCAAAAAGGTTATAGCAATGCATATTTATTGCCTGAATTTATTGATGAAGAAATTAATAATAATGAAGTGAATGTTGAGGACAGAGATCCATTATTCAGGGAAGCCGCAGAAGTAATTGTAAATGCTCAACAAGGTTCAGCATCACTTTTACAAAGAAAAATGAAACTTGGCTACAACAGGGCTGGTAGAATAATTGACCAACTTGAAGCAGCAGGAATAGTTGGAAGGTTTGAGGGAAGTAAAGCCAGAACTGTTTTAGTTAGTTCAATTGCAGAATTAGATCAATTATTGAAATCTGAAATCTGATGTTAAAAATCATTCTTTTTATTTCATTGTTATTTTCTGATTATTTGAATCAAAACAAAATTGATTTAATAATTAATCATTATTCAAAAATTAATTTTTTAGAGTGTGATTTTGAATTAGTTACCTATCAATCAAAAAAGGAAAAATTTAGAAATAATGGAGTTTTTCAAGTTGAAAAATCAAATTTTAAAATATTAATTGATGATGTAGTTTACGCTCATTATGATAATAAATTTTACACAATTTCATCTACTAATAAAGAATTAACGATTTTAAATATTGAAAACAATGAAAGAATTACAGATGAAAGCATTCTTTTTAAAATAAATCCTCTTAGTTTTTTAAAAAAATTTAGAGAAAACAATAATATAGTATTTGAAGAAACAAATAACAGATACATAATTAGATACATCTCAGCGCAGGAGAAATACAATTTATTTTTTGAGAAAAATTATGATCTAGCCAATATTGAAATTATATATAAAAATTCTGAAATCTCTAACAAAATTTTTTTTAGTAAAACAAGAAATGTTAATACTCAAAGAAATATTAAAATTGATTTAAATGATTACAAAGATTATTATGTAAACGAACTATGAAAGTAATAGATAAGTATATATTATCATCCTATTTAAGAAAATTTTTTAGTTTTTTTCTGCTGATAATGTTTGTATTTATTTTTCAAACAATATGGATGTTTATTGATGATTTGGCTGGTAAAGAAATTGATTTTGAGATCATTTTTAAGTTTTTAATCTTTTACACACCAAAGCTAATCCCTTTAATTCTTCCACTTACAGTATTACTTGCATCTATTATGACTTATGGCGATTTTGCTGAAAATTATGAATTTGCAGCAATGAAATCCTCTGGAATTTCTCTTTTTAGATCCATGAGGGTTTTAATTGGTGTTAATTTGGTTTTGTGTGTTATTACCTTCTTTACTGCTAACAACTTAATTCCATATGCAGAATTTAAATCCTATAACCTTAGAAAAAATTTAGCTAAAGTAAAACCTGCATTAGCAATTACTGAGGGTGTTTTTAACAATATTGGATTAATGAATATTAAAGTTAGTAACAAGTATGGGATTGATAATTCAAAATTAGAGAACATAATTATTCATAAATCCAATAAAAACAGTGATAATTCACTTGTAATAAAAGCTACTAGTGGTGAATTAATTGGAGGAGATCAAGGGTCTGATATTCTAAAAATAGTATTAAAAGATGGATATAGATATGAAGAAATACTGGCTGAAAATCCAAATTCAAAAGAATTTAAACCACATACTAAAATATATTTTGATGAGCACAACATATTTATTGACCTTAAGGAATTAAATAATGTTGATTTTTCTGAAGAAAAATATAATAACACCTTTAGAATGCAAAACATAAGTCAATTGGAATTCAGTATCGATTCACTAGAGAAAAGACTAGTTAACCAGTATGAAAATTTTGCATCCAATTTTTATAAAAGGACAGGTATATATAATTTTCAAACAAACTATGCTAATAGATCAACAATTCCAGATTTAAAATCTACAAATGAAATTTTGAATGATTTTGACAAACCAACCATGGGTCAAGTTCTTAACTCCATGGAAAATAATATTGAAAATCAAATCACAAGTCTTGAAAGTCAAAAAACAAATTTTTTTATGAGGGAAAAATTAATAAACCTTCATAAATCAACACTTTATGATAAGTATGCAATATCATTTGCTGCAATTTTATTGTTTTTTGTTGGTGCTCCTCTTGGCGCAATAATTAGAAAAGGTGGTTTTGGCTATCCTGTAGTTATCGCACTAATCATGTTCTTGACTTATCATTTTTTAGGCACTTTTTCTAAAAATGCTGCTGAGGATGGATCGATAGCACCAATGTTAGGAAGTTGGATCTCTAATTTATTAATGTTACCAATTGGTATATATTTAATTTCCAGAGCTTCATCAGACAAATCTATTATTAATTTAGATAGTAAGATGGAGGATTTGAAATCATACTTAAAAAAAATAAATTTTAAAAAATGAGCTTAAATACAATTGAAGAAGCATTAATTGATTTAAAGAATGGTAAGATTGTCATCGTAGTAGATGATGAAAACAGAGAAAATGAGGGCGATTTTATTCTTCCAGCTGAAATGGTTACTCCAGAAATTATAAATTTTATGGCGATACAAGGTAGAGGATTGATTTGTGTGCCATTAACGCTACAGAGATGTAAACAACTCGGATTAAATCATATGGTTGATAAAAATACTGAGTTAATGGAAACAGCATTCACTGTTTCTGTAGATTTAAAAGGTAATGGTGTAACATCTGGAATATCAGCCTCAGATAGATCAAAAACAATACTTTCTTTAGTCGACAACTTGACTAAACCTGAGGATTTAGCAAGACCTGGCCATATATTTCCCTTAGTTGCAAAAGAAGGAGGTGTATTGAGAAGAACTGGACATACTGAAGCTGCAATTGACCTAGCAAGATTAGCAGGGTTTAAACCAGCTGGTGTTGTTTGTGAGATAATGAACGAAGATGGAACAATGGCAAGACTACCAGAACTTAAAAAAGTTGCAAATAAGTTTAATTTAAAAATTATTTCAATTGAAGATTTAGTTTCATATAGGATGAAGTACGACACACTTATTGATGAGATTGATTGTTTTAAATTTAATTCCATACATGGTGAATTTGATATGCATGTTTTTAAGCAAAATAATAATGATCAAATTCATTTAGCATTGAAAAAAGGCACATGGCAAGATAATGAAGCTGTGTTAACAAGGATAACTTCACTTGGATCAATTAATAATTTAATTGAAAGTATGGTTGATGAAGATTATCAGGGATACGATTCTATATTAAAAGTAATTAATAATTATGAAAAGGGTGTTGTAGTTTTTATAAATCAAGAATCTGAAGCTAACAATATACTTAACTGGTTAAAAATAATTAAAGAAAAACACAACACTGGTGACAAAGCCCTACCCTACAAAAAAATGGATTCAAAAGATTTTGGTGTAGGAGCTCAAATACTTCATAAATTAAATATTAAGAAAATTAATTTATTAACTAATAATAAAAAAACTAAAAGAGTAGGTTTAAGTGGATACGGTCTAGAAATTACTGATCAAACTTCTTTTTAAAAAAACCAAAGTTTTATTGAAATAATAATTAAAGATATTATCATAAAAACTTTAATAATACCTTCTCCTCTCTCAACAGAGATAACACTTGCTTTCCAACCACCATACAAAGTTCCTAAAGCGATTGATATTCCGTAAGGAAAATTAACTAAATCATTAGACAAAAAAATTAAAAAAGCTGCTACTGTATATATAAGAATTACTATTGATTTTGTTGCATTTACTTTTACTAAATTCATTTTATTAAAGTAACTAAGAAAAAGCATTACTACTAAACCTATTCCTGCATTTAGAAAGCCTCCATATATTCCAATAAAAAAAAACACTATACATGAAATAATAATCTCTCTAAGATTCCTTTTTTCTGATTTTAAGTTTAGTTCAGTTTTAGGTTTAAAAACAATTAAAATTGAAACTACAATTATAATTACAGAAAGAATTTTATTAAATATATCATCTTCAACAGAAATTGCAATTTTAGCTCCAATTAAAGATCCTAAAAGAGCTGAGATTCCAAGATAAATACTAAATGGAAATGTGTTTACACCTTTTGATCTAAATCCATAATGAGCTGAGAAAGATGAAAATAAAATACCTATTCTGTTAGTGCCATTAGCAACGGAAGATGGCAAACCCATAAAAATTAAAACAGGAAGTGTTATTAGTGATCCTCCTCCAGCAATTGTATTTATAAAACCAACAACAACTCCTATTAAAAATAGTGCGAGATACTCCCAAGGTATGTTTAAAAATATATCCAAAATTATATTATGCTAAATATAAGAATCAAGCAAATATAAATTATGTTTTAAAAAATTACTTTTTATATTTGCACGTCTGGAGAAATGGCAGAGTGGTCGAATGCGGCGGTCTTGAAAACCGTTGAGGGTCACACCTCCG
>JAYOKR010000002.1:0-202322 GCA_038119895.1 Flavobacteriaceae bacterium | reverse complement strand
CAGAGCACTTGGTTTACACCCAAGGGGTCGGGGGTTCGAATCCCTCAGCGCCCACTAATAAACCTCAACTTTTAGTTGGGGTTTTTTGTTTTCTAAATCCTATGAAAATTGGAACCGATTTCTGATATTCTTTATAATTAGGATATTTCTTTTCGCTTATTCCCTCACTGAATTTAGCACTATTATAAAATAAGATTACCAAAAGCAAGCATCCAATAATTGACCAATTAATAAGCTTACCAGTTGCGCTTACTGAGAAAAAGAAATATGTAATCCAAATTAGTTGTTCACATGCAAAATTTGGATGACGCGAATATTTCCACAATCCACTTGAAATAAAACCGTCCTCAAATTCTCCATCTAAATTTTCTCCAAGGTTTATCTTTTTATATTTTTTAGTTTGAAAGTTATATTGTTGCTGATCTGCAATTGTCTCAGTTATAATAAATAACAGCATAAATGCACCAATTAAATAATCGAAGCTGTTAATATCAGAACTTCCTTGCCAGGCTGCCAATATAGGAAGTGTAAATAGAAATATTAATCCCATCTGATATAAACAAATAAAAAGGAGGTTAAATAATGTCCAGTAAAAATTAGATTTAAATAGAGTTATTGATTTTCTGACTTCTTTCCATCTATAATCTTCCTCACCTTTCCAAAAATATATACTATATCCTCCCCTCCTTGAAAAATTGTATGTTAATCTTATCCCCCAAATAGTGACTAATATTGCCATGAAAAGAGTTCTTAAATTAAATTCAGCAGAGTAGCATACGTACCAAGAAACAAAAATTGGTACCAAGCTCCAAACCTTATCAATTTGACTGTAATTCTTTGTTATTTCACCAAGAAAAAAACATGAAGCAGAAATGATCAAATATGATGTAAACAAATATGATATACTTTCGAGCTGTTTTATAGAAAAATTTAGAGTAAAAAAATCTGTAAAAAAAAAGGAATAAACAAAAACTAAAAAAGTAGATACAATAAATATTACTTTTTTAAGCATAAAAAGATAATTTTATATAGAACTAAAGATTTCATTCATTTTAGTTTCTTCCTCACTTGCTAATTCCTTATCTACTAAAATTCTTCCGCTGTGTTCGTCAATTATAAACTTTTTTCTTGATGAAATATCTAATTGTACTTGTGGTGGTATAACAAAAAATGATCCAGCTGAAGCACCTCTTTCTACAGGAACAACTGCTAATCCATTCTTTACGTTTGATCTGATTTTTTGATAAGAAATAAGTAATGAATCATCAATTTTTGATTGAAATTCTTCAGATATAATTAATAATTGATTTTCTTCTTTTTCGGTCTCTTTCATTATTGAATCAAGTTCGTTTTTTTTGTGCTTTAAATGCAAATTTCTTTCATCCTTCAATGAATTTGTTTCATCGAGTTTTTCTTTTTTAAGCTCAATTTGAGCTTTTATTTCATTGATTTGTTTCTCTAAATACTCTATTTCAAGTTCTTGATATTCAATTTCTTTACTTAATGACTCAAAAGCCCTATTATTTCTAACATTTTTTTGCTGATCATTATATTTTTTTATTAATGCTTTTGACTCTTCAATTTTATTTAGTTTATCCTTAATTCCATTTTCAAATTCTCCTAATTCAGCTTCGATCTTTTCAATCCTGACAGCTAATCCAGAAACTTCGTCTTCAAGGTCTTCAACTTCAAGAGGTAATTCACCTCTAACACTTCTTATTTTATCAATTCTAGAGTCAATGAGCTGTAAGTTATATAAAGCTCTTAATCTTTCTTCAACCGAATACTGAACTTTTTTTGCCATATCAATTATAGTTTACTGGGTTTGTATTTGTTTCCGCAATAGCGACCGCAAACTTAGGAATTTTTTCATTAAGATACTTGAAAATCAAATCTTTTGTAAACTTCTCACTCTCGTAGTGTCCTATGTCTATCAAAATTATTTTATTATCAGCTTTAAAATAGTCATGATATTTTAAGTCAGCTGTTATCAAGCAATCTAGTCCTAAATCTATAGCATGTTCAATAGCAAAGCTTCCTGATCCACCCAAAACCCCAACTTTTTTTATTAGTTTCTTACATGGTTTAGTAAACTTAAAATGATCAATTTTCATATTCCTTTTTATAAGGATTTTAAACTCTTCAAAGTTCATTCCACTTTTAAGTTCGCCATACATTCCCATCCCTATTCTTGTACCATCTTCATTAATTTTTGGTAAAATAAAATCTACTTTTTCCATTCCTAAAATCTGTAGTATTTTATAGTTCACACCCATAGGATTATTGTCAAGATTAGTATGTAAACAATATATATTGATATTATTCTTTATAGCACGAATGATTATTTTGTTAATCCTATCATCAGAATTGATTTTTTTAATTGGATTAAATATTAATGGATGAAATGTGACTATAAGATTACAATTTTTACTTATTGCCTCATCTACAATCTCTAATGTTGTATCTAAAGTAATGAGTCCTTTACTAATTTCAGAGTCTGAATCTCCAAGCAAAAGCCCCACATTGTCAAAATCCTCGGCATGTTTTTTCGGAGCCCATTTTTCTATAACACCAATAATTTCTGAAAGCTTCATCTTTGTTTTTAATCAAATATAATTTATATTTTCGTCACATGCCTGTAATAAGATTTTTAGTGTTTCCCCTGTCAATTATTTTCAAATTTGTTACAGACTTGCGAAATAAATTATATGATTGTAATTTTTTGAAATCAGAAAAAATTAATGTTCCTGTAATTTCAGTAGGAAACTTATCGGTTGGAGGAACAGGTAAAACACCAATGGTAGATTATATTATCGATAATCTTAAAAGAGATTATAATATTTCTGTTTTAAGTAGAGGTTATAATAGAAAATCAAAAGGATTCATTGAGATAAAAAATAGTGACAATCCTTCTCTAGTTGGTGATGAACCTTTTCTTATAAAATCAAATCATTTAGAAGTTCCAGTATTTGCCTGTGAGGATAGGGTAGAAGGTGCTAAAAAGATAATATCTGAAAATAATTCTAATTTAATTTTATTAGATGATGCATTTCAGCACAGAAAAATTTCAAGAAACTTAGATATAGTCCTTACAGATTATAATAACCTATTTTATAAAGATTATTTACTCCCATATGGAAACCTTAGAGAATCTAGGAACAATATCAATAGAGCAGATATTATTATTGTAACTAAATGTCCTTTGGACTTTAATATAGCTGATGCTAATAAGATTAAAAATCAAATAAATCCAAAAAAAACACAATCTCTATTTTTTTCACAAATCAAATATTCTGAAATATTATTTGGTTTTAAAGAAGTTTCTTTTAAATCGATAACAAATTCCAAATTAACGTTAGTAACTGGTATCGCAAACTCGCAACCATTAAAGGAATATTTAAAAAAGAATAATGTAATTTTTAATCATTTTGAATATCCAGATCATTATAATTATTCAAGGAAAGATGTGAATAAAATTTTAGCCACTACAAAAAATAATATAATCTTAACAACTAAAAAAGATTATTACAAGTTAAGTCAGTTTAAGATCGATAATCTACTTTATATTGATATTAAAGTAAAATTCTTTGATGGAAAACAAGAATTTCTTTCTACTATCAAAGAAGTATTAAATTAATTTTAATTAATGTGTTTTTGAGCCTTATATGATGATCGTACTAAAGGTCCACTTTCTGCATGAATAAATCCAAGATCTAATGCTATGTTTTTATATTTTTCGAATTGATCTGGAGTTATGAAATTTTTTACTGGTAAATGTTTTTTTGAAGGTTGAAGATATTGACCAATGGTTATTACATCTACATTAACATTTCTTAAATCATGAATTGTTTGAATGACTTCTTTTTCTGTTTCACCAAGTCCTAGCATAAGACCGGATTTTGTTCTATTAACACCACTTTCTTTCAAATATCCTAATACTTCTAAGCTTCTTTGGTACTTAGATTGAATTCTAACTTCTCTTGTTAATCTTTCAACTGTTTCGATATTATGAGAAATAACTTCAGGCCCAACCTCAACCAATCTATCTAGGTGTTTTTGAATTCCTTGAAAATCTGGAATTAATGTTTCTAAAGTTATACCAGGGTTAAGTCTTCTAATACTTCTGACTGTTTCTGCCCAAATTATAGATCCTTTGTCTGGTAAATCATCCCTGTCAACAGATGTAATTACAGCATGCTTAATATTCATTATTGAAATTGATTTTGCAACTTTTTCTGGCTCAGCCCAATCTAAAGTTTCAGGCTTACCAGTTTTTACTCCACAAAATCCACATGACTTGGTACATATGTTTCCTAAAATCATGAAAGTTGCTGTCCCCTCACCCCAACATTCTCCCATATTTGGGCAACTTCCAGATGAACATATAGTATTTAATTTATACTTATCTACTAATGATCTGAGGTTAGAATATTTTTTTCCGGTAGGTAGTTTTACTCTAATCCAATTGGGTTTTTTTTTGAACTTTACAGCTTTTTCACTATTAATTTCTAAAACTGTATTTGTTATGATTGAATTCCCTGATTTCAAGACTTAAAATTCTAATTTAATTTAAGAAACAAATATAACTACTAATGCTAAAATTATAGTAGAGTTATATACCAAATTGAAAAAAATGAAAGAAAAATTATTCCAAGAATTGAGTAAATCTTCATTGTTAAACTGATCTTATGATTTACAGGCATCTGTTTTCCGCTAACAAGTAAATAATTAATTATTGCATATAGTGGGGCCGTGATAAATGATAGAATTGTGGCAATCTTAACAAGACTTCCCATTTCTGAGACAAAAAATATAAAAATTGAAATTGTTCCAATTGATAATATTAATATCCAAGATTCATAGCTGTTTAAATTATTAAAATTTAAAAGATTTATTGTTTTACTCATTGCTCTTGGTGATGCATCTAAACAAGTTATGGTGGTACTAAACATTGTTGTAAATGCAGCAATTGCTATAAAGAAAAGCATTCCATCCCCAAGATTAGTTGTATATAAATTAATTAATTGTGTTGCAAAAACGCCACCTTGATCTGAAAATTTCTCTCCAGATTCATACATGACATAAGCGCCTAATCCAACAAAACATAAACCCAAGAATACTGTGGTTAAGTAACCAACATTAAAATCAAAAACTGATGTTTTATAATTAACATTTTTATCAATTTTCAATTTCTCCTTAGTCCATATTGACTGCCATATAGAAATATCCAAGGGACCCGGCATCCATCCCATAAAAGCAGCAAGAAATATTATTCCTTCCATTTCATTTGGAATTATTTGACTGAATGAAAAATTAATTTCATTATTTGATGAAGCAACGATGACTGCAATAACAGTTGAAATTCCTAAAATTAAAATGATAACTTTAATCAAGTTGTCAAGTAACTTGTATTTACCAATTACTAATATCAAATAGGAGATAATTATTATCATAATAGCCCAGATTGTTATGTTTTCAGTAATACCAAAAAGTTCTATTGCTAAACCTGCTGTAACTATAGTAACAGCAGCTTGAATTGTAAAAATAGTCACCAAAGAAAGAACAAAGTATATAATTAAAACACTTTTATGAATTTCTTTATAACCATCTAACAGGGTTTTTCCTGTGGCATGAACATATTTTGTTCCAAAGAAAAAAAATGGATATTTAAAAAAATTACATAATAACAATGCCCATATTAATCCAAATCCAAACTCAGCACCAGCCTTTGTAGATTGTACTAAATGTGATACACCAATTGCTGCTCCTGCAAAAAGTAATCCTGGTCCTAGTTTTTTAAAAAATCTTGTCATTAATTTTCTATTAATTTATTCAAAATTTTCTTTGCACGAAAAATTTTAATTTTAATTGTGTTGATTGGTTGATTAAGTTTTTTAGAAATTTCATTTAGAGAATAATCTTCAATGTATTTTAACTTTAAAATTTCTCTGTAAATTGGTTTAAGCTCTTCAATTTTATTATTCAAATGACTCAAACTTTCTTTAGCGATAAGATTTTTCTCAGGATCATCATATGATTTATATTTATTACTATCAATGTGATCTAAATTTTCAAATTTAATTTTCTTTCTCCTAATGGTATCTATTAATTGATTCTTTGCAATTGATACTATCCATGTTTTAAATGAATAATTATCATCAAATAAATCAATTTTTTCAAATGCTTTAGAAAATGCTTGTATTGTGATTTCTTCAGACAGATATGTATTATTGGTTTGCGTTAAAAGATAACCATAAACGTAATCCCAATTTTCATTCAATAAATTGTCAAATGAAAATTTTTTACTCATTAAAACTTGATCGATTAATTAAGATTAACGGATTCTTTTTTACAATCTGCCTCTTCAGGTAGTTTTCCACAAATTCCACAGGGTTTTGATTCATCGTTCAAAAAAGGACTATTACTCGCACATGTGCCAGAAAATTTGCCATTTTTTTTAAAAATTATCTTAATAGAAATTCCTGCAAAAGCTAAAGCTAAAAGTAAGATTGATATTATATAAATTTCCATTTAGATGATATTTACCTCTTCTTCAAGCAAGATATCAAATTTATTTCTAACCTCTTGTTTTATTTTTTGTGAAAAATTATAAATGTCTGAACCTGTTGCCCCGCCTTTATTTATTATCACCAATGATTGATTTTTATAAACTCCAACTTTATTTTCACAAATGTCTTTAAAACCACATTTCTCAATTAACCAAGCTGCTGGTAACTTATACTCATTTTCAGATATTTTATAAAATGGTATAGATGAAAATTTATTAGTGATTTTTTCAAAATTTTTCTTTTTCAAAACTGGATTTTTAAAGAAACTTCCTGCGTTTCCAAGTTGATTATAGTTAGGTAATTTACTCTCCCTAATTTCTTTAATTAAGTTTGAAACATCAGTAATACTTGGATATTTAATTCCCTTTTCAATTAATTTATCACTTAAAGCTTTGTAGCTAGTATTGATTCTGTGATTTTTTTTCGATAGTCTAAAATTAACTTTAGATATTAAAAATTTATTTTTAAGTTTTTGTTTAAAAATCGAAGATCTATATTCAAATTCACACTCATTTTTATTAAAAACCTTATATTCTGATGATTCTAAATAAAATCCTTCACAACTGTAAATAACATCTTTTATTTCAGATCCATAGGCACCTATGTTTTGAATTGGTGCGCTACCAACATTTCCAGGGATTAATGTAAGATTTTCAACTCCTCCGTAGTTATTTTTGACACACCATGAAACAAAATCATCCCAGTTGACTCCAGCACCTACTGAAACAATAATATTTTCATCATTATCCTCAATAATTTTTATTCCTTCAATATCAACTTTTAATATTGTACAGTCAAGATTCTGTGTTTTAAAAAGAATGTTAGTTCCTTCGCCAAGAATAATAATTTTTTTCTCTTTTAGATTTTGCTTTATCTTAAGATAATTTTCATAGGATTTTATGATGTAGATTTCATTACAAAAGGATTCTACACCGAATGAGTTTAATTTTTTTAAAGAATTTTTCAAAAAATTATTTTTCTTTCTCTTCTTCTTCTTCTTTTTCTAAGACTTTACCTTTAATTCTTAATATAATGTTAGGAGTTTTTGCATTTGAGTTGATTGTAATCGCTTTCATGAAAATCCCAACTCTTTTAGTATCATATTCAACTTCAATTTCTCCTGACTCACCAGGTTGGATTGGTTTTTCAGGTCTTTTGGGAACTGTACACCCACATGATGAAGAGATTCTGTTAAAAATTAATGGTGCAGTACCAATATTCTTAAATTTAAAAACCTTTTTACCATCTGAATCGAATTCAATATCACCATAATCAATCAGTTTAGTTTCAAATTCTACTTGAGCTACATTTTCTTGAGCATTAAGGTAAAAGCACATTATTAATGCAAAAAGCATTGAAATTTTAAATTTCATAATTGAATTTTATAATATTAAAATTAATATTAAATATCCTAACACAAAAAAATAACATCTCTTTTATATATCTATTCAGTTGGTTACTTTTGCTAAACTAAATAATGGCTTTAAATAAAATTTACAATCCTGGAGAGGTAGAAAAAAAATGGTTTAAATTTTGGGATGATAATAATCAGTTTTCATCTTATCCAAATGATAAAAAACCGTATACAATTGTTATTCCTCCTCCAAATGTTACTGGTATTTTACATATGGGTCATATGCTTAATAATACAATCCAAGATATTCTAATTAGAAAAGCAAGGCTTGATGGAATGAATGCATGTTGGGTTCCTGGTACTGATCATGCATCTATTGCCACTGAAGCTAAAGTTGTTAATATGCTGAAGGAAAAAAATATTGATAAGCACAGTATTTCAAGAACAGAATTTTTAGATTATGCTTGGAAATGGACTCATAAACACGGTGGTATCATATTAGATCAGCTAAAAAGAATTGGATGTTCATGTGATTGGAATCGAACTAAATTCACACTCGATCAAGACATGTCTGAATCTGTAATTGATGTGTTTATAAAGCTTTACAATGATGGTTTTATTTACAGGGAAAAGAAAATGGTAAATTGGGATCCTGAAGCAAGAACAACTTTATCAAATGAAGAAGTTAACTATAAAGAAGTTGATTCTACTTTGTACCATTTAAAATATCCAATTAAAGATTTTGATGATTTTTTAGTTATTGCAACAACAAGACCTGAAACTATTTTTGGGGATACTGCAATTGCTGTTAATTCAAAAGATATTAGGTATAAAAAATTGATAGGAAAAAATGTAATTGTGCCAATTTGTAATAATATTATACCTATCATTTCCAGCGAACTAGTTGATAAGGAATTTGGTACAGGATGCTTAAAAGTAACTCCAGCTCATAGTGAAACAGATTTTATTATTGGTGAACAAAATGATTTAGAAATTATAGATGTTTTTAATCCCAATGGCACTTTGAACTCATATGGTTTACATTATGAGGGAATGGATAGGTTTGTTGTAAGAAAAAAAATAGTAAAGGAATTAGATGAAAAAAAATTACTAGTTGAAACAAAAAATTATAAGCATAGCGTAGCAATTTCTGAAAGAACTTCTTGCGTTGTTGAACCTAAAATTTCAACACAGTGGTTTGTGAAAATGAAAGATTTATCTATACCAGCGCTTAAATCTGTTTTAAACAATGAAATAAAATTTCACCCAAAAAAATATGTAAATACATATAAATATTGGATGGATAATGTAAGAGATTGGAATATATCTAGACAACTCTATTGGGGACACAGAATACCTGTATATTATCTAAAAAATGATTCTTCAAAATATGTTGTTGCTAAGAATAGTGAAGAAGCAGTTGTAAATTTTAAAAATAAAGGAATAAATATTACAATTGATGACATAGTTCAAGATAATGATGTATTAGATACTTGGTTTTCATCATGGTTGTGGCCAATAAGTGTTTTCGATGGTGTTAGAAACCCTAATAATGAAGAAATTAATTACTATTATCCTACATCAACTGTAGTTACTGGTCCAGATATCATATTTTTCTGGATAGCTAGGATGGTGGTTAGTGGCTACATGTTAAAAGATCAGAAACCTTTTGAGAATGTTTATTTTACTGGAATTGTCAGAGATAATCAGAAAAGAAAAATGTCTAAGCAATTAGGAAATAGCCCCGATCCTATAGAATTAATAAATAAGTATGGTGCTGATAGTGTGAGAATTGGTTTGCTTTTTTCAGCTCCTGCAGGAAATGATTTGCTTTTTGATGAAAACCTCTGTGTACAGGGAAGGAATTTTTCCAATAAAATATGGAATGCATACAGGCTAATTGAAGGTTTTCACATTTCCGATAGTAATTCAATTTCAAATCATTCTGAAAAAGCTTTATTGTGGTTTGAGAATAGGCTTCATTCAACTTTAAAAGAGATTAACTCTTGCTTCGAAAAATTTAGAATATCAGATGCTTTAATGTTAATATATAAATTAGTTTGGGATGACTTTTGTTCTATATTTCTTGAGATTATAAAAACAAGTTCAAAGGAATCTATTTCAAAAAAATCAGCTGAGTCTACTAAAAAATATTTTTCTGAAATCTTAACTATTCTTCATCCATTTATGCCATTTCTCACCGAGGAATTATTTAGTGAAATAAATAAGACAAATAGATCTATTAGTGATGAAGCTTCATGGCCAAAATTCAAAAAAACAAATATTAATTTTATCAATGATTTTGATCATGTCATTGATGTTGTCTCAAAGATTAGAAAATTTAAAAAGACCAATAATATCTCATTTAAAGAAGAGTTTATGATTTACCATGACAATCATATTATTGATATTGGTTTTGCTTCAGTAGTCCATAAACTTACTGGTTGTAAAATTGTTTATTCATCAAAAAGCCATGATGGATTAACATCAGTGTTAGTCGATAAGTACAGATATTATTTTGATTATAAAGAGGAAATAAGCTCACAAAATATTATGGAGTTAGAAAAATCACTGGAATACAATCTTGGATTCAAAATGATAATTGAAAAAAAATTATCAAATGAAAAGTTCGTGAATAACGCTCCTGAAAATGTTATTCAAAATGAGAGGAAAAAGCTTGAGGATGTTGTAGAAAAAATTAGGCTAATTAAAGAAACTATAAAAAATCATACTAATTAGAAATTACCGTTTCTCCCCCAATAACCTTTTGATTTAATTTGACTTTTACTTTTGAATCTAATGGCAAGAAAAGATCAACTCTAGATCCAAATTTTATAAATCCAGCATCTTCACCTTGAATTGCATTTGCTCCAACTTTTGCATAGTTAACAATTCTCCTGGCTAATGCTCCTGCTATTTGACGATATAGGATTTCTCCAAAAGTTTTTGTTTTTAATACAATAGTCGTTCTCTCATTTTTCTCAGATGATTTAGGATGCCAAGCTACTAAGTAATCGCCAGGATGGTATTTGCTAAAAACAATTTCACCAGATGATGGATAGCGGGTAACGTGAACATTAATTGGTGACATAAATACCGAAATCTGTAATCTTTCATCTTTAAAATATTCCTTTTCAAATACCTTTTTAATTATAACTACTTTTCCATCGACTAGTGATAGTATTTTATCATCACTAATTACAGTATTTCTTTTTGGATTTCTAAAGAATTGAAGAATAAGTACTAAAATCAAAAGACTTATAATTTGAATGAAAATTTTTAAAGCAGAATTTTCAATAAAATATTCAACAATCAAAATATCAATTATAGTAATCGATAAGAATAGTACAATAATTTTATGTCCTTCTTTATGAAACATTTATAGTAATAATATCTTAAAATTATATAAAAAATAGACAAAGGGTGCAACAAAAATTAGACTATCTAGTCTATCAAACATTCCACCATGGCTTTTAAGAATTTTACCGCTATCTTTTACCGCATATTGTCTTTTAAATTTTGATTCAATTAAATCACCAATAGAACCAATAAAAGAAATTGATATTCCTATTAAAATCAATTCAAATATTTTTTCAAAATTTATAATCAAAGCAAAAATTATAGAAACAATTATTGAAGAAAGTATTCCTGATACAAAACCTACAACTGTTTTTTTAGGAGAGACGGATTCCATCAATTTTCTTTTACCATATTTAATTCCAAAAAAATAACCAGCGCTATCTGAAGACCATATTATTACAAGTAAAAATAAAATTGAGAGAGGATTATAGGAGTTAGAAAGTGTTGGTATTGAAAATAAAAAGTAAAGTGATAGAACTAAGTACGATAATAGAAAAAAACTATTTTGAACTTTATTAAACCTAAAAGATTTTTTAATCAAAAGGGAGAACATTAAAAATAAATTAACAACAATAGATATTGTCAAAAAAACATTGCTGATAACTTTATTCTCGCTAATAAAAAAATTTAGAATCAAGTAAAATAATAATCCAATAATTAATGTTCTTTTAGGAAGTTTTGTGATTTCCACAAATTCAAATAAAACAATAATACTTAATATTAAACCTAATATTTCAAAATAAACCTGATCAAAAAAAAGACAGAATAAAAAAACAAAAGAGTATCCTAATGCGATAATGGTCCTATTAAATATATTTTCCATTCTATAAGTCTTCTAAAAGTATCAGGTATAAGTTTTTACCACTAGTACCATAAGTAAGAAAATTTAATTTCTCTTTTTCTTCGACATTAAAATTCTTAATTGATGTTATGTTGGATGGTAAATTGTTAGAATATTTTATTCTAATTCCTTCAAGTCCTTTGCTTACTGTTTCCGATAGTTGACTAGTTTTAGCAAATACTACGATATTATTTGGTATGTCTTTTATCTTGTATGATTGAATTTGCTTAGCTGATACTAGTATGCTTCCATCATTAGCTACAAGAAATTCGCAAGCCGTTAACAGGATGTGAGAGTTTAAATTAGTTTTATTAAGCTCCAATTGAATATTTTCAATAAAATCTTCAATAAAGATGTCATTAAGACATAAAATTGACTTATCATACCAATCATTTTCACTAATTATTGTATCAAAATATTTTTTAAACTCTTCTTTGTTTGAAGCATACAAAAACTTTCCTCCATTATTAGTAAAGTTTTTAGTGAATATTTCTTCTACCAAGTCATCTTTGGAGGGAATATATTTAAAATTATCTTCAACATGATCTTCAGTACTGTCTTTTTGAGGTTTTAAAAGATTTTTAAAGAATTTTCTCAAAAGGTGTTGTTTTGCATAAAGATAAATTATACTAAACAAATAACAATAAATAAGATTATTTTACTTTTTAACTTTTAAGTCCTGAAAAGGTCTTTCGCCAAAAATTCTCACAAGATCTTCTTTGAAAATCACTTCCTTTTCAAGTAAATAATTAGCTAGTTCAGTTAATTTATTTTTGTGTTTTTTAAGAAGACTTATTGCTCTTTTGAATTGAGATTCTACAATGTTAGATATTTCTTTATCAATTATTTGAGCAGTTGAATCACTGTAAGGTTTTGAAAAATTATAATCACTTTGACCTGAAGAATCGTAATATGTTAGATTACCAATCTTATCATTTAGACCATATACAGTTACCATAGATCTAGCTTGTTTTGTTACTTTTTCTAAATCACTTAAAGCTCCTGTGGATATTTTATTGAAAATTACTTTTTCAGCAGCTCTTCCACCAAGTGCAGCACACATTTCGTCTAGTATTTGATCAGTGCTAACAATTTGTCTTTCCTCAGGTAAATACCATGCAGCACCTAATGATCTTCCTCTCGGAACTATGGTTACTTTCACCAAGGGAGCTGCATGTTCTAGCATCCAACTAACTGTTGCATGACCTGCTTCATGAAAAGCAATAGTTTCTTTCTCTTTTGGAGAAATAATTTTATTCTTTTTTTCTAATCCACCTACTATTCTATCAACTGCATCAAGAAAATCTTGCTTTCCAACAAATTTTTTAGATTTTCTAGCTGCAATTAATGCTGCTTCGTTACACACATTGGCGATATCAGCTCCAGAAAAACCTGGGGTTTGTTTGGATAAAAAGTCAACATCTAAATCTTTAGCTTTTTTAATGGGCTTTAAATGAACTTCAAAAATTTCTTTTCTCTCTCTTACGTCAGGAAGATCAACATAGATTTGTCTATCAAATCTGCCAGCCCTCATTAATGCTTTATCTAGTACATCGGCTCTGTTTGTGGCAGCCATAACGATCACATTAGTATTCGTACCAAAACCATCCATTTCAGTCAGTAATTGATTTAATGTATTTTCTCTTTCATCATTTGATCCTGTAATATTATTTTTCCCTCTCGCTCTTCCAATTGCATCAATTTCATCAATAAAAATTATTGAGGGTGATTTTTCTTTAGCCTGTTTGAAAAGATCTCTTACCCTAGACGCTCCGACACCTACAAACATTTCAACAAAATCAGAGCCTGAAAGAGAAAAGAATGGAACGTTAGCTTCACCAGCTACTGCTTTTGCAAGCAATGTTTTACCTGTTCCAGGTAGGCCTACCAAAAGAGCCCCCTTTGGGATTTTACCACCTAGTTTTGTATATTTTGCAGGGTTTTTTAAAAAATCAACTATTTCTTTTACTTCTTCCTTTGCTCCTTCAAGACCAGCAACATCTTTAAAAGTAACCTTAATATCATTTTTCTCATCAAATAATTTAGCTTTTGATTTTCCTATACTAAAGATTTGTGAACCTCCTCCAGCTCCGCCACCTGACATTCTTCTCATAAAAAATATCCACAATCCAACCAAAATTAGAAGAGGAAGAAAACCAATTAGCACATCTAACCATTTACTTTCGATAGTTTTGAAATCGTAATTAAATATAATTCCATTAGATTCTGCTAACTCTAATTTTCTTTGAAATAATTCTAAATCACCAACTTCAAATGTATAGTGAGGTCCTAGAGTGTTTCTTTGACCAATCAAATTTGTTTTAGAAACATCTCTGTGAATTTCATTAAGTAGAGCATTTTCAGTTAATGTAACTTCAGCTAAAGTTTTATTTATAATTGTAACTTTTGAAACCTCACTTGCATTTAAGTATTTTTCAAATGTTGATATGTTAATTTGTTTAGTTGTACTAAAATTATCACCATTACCTATGTATGAAAAAATAATAAAAATTGAAATGATTAATCCATATATCCAATAAGTATTGTTATTATGTTGATTGATATTTTTTTTCTTTTTATCCATAATTACTCCTCTAATCTAATAATTTTTGCATCAGACCATAAATCTTCGAGCTTATATATTTCTCTAAATTCCTTTTTGAAAATGTGAACAACTACATCTACATAGTCCATCAAAATCCAATTTTTACTTTCTAAACCTTCAATTTGAAAAGGTTTTTCATTTAAGTTTTTACTAACTACTTTTTTGACTGAATTAGAAATTGCATTAACCTGTGTATTAGACTGACAATCACATACAACAAAATATTTACAAACAAAATTATCCATATCAGTAAAATCTAAAACACAAATGTTTTCACCTTTAACTTTTTCAATACCTTTTATAACATTTGTAACTGTAATATCCGTACTTTGCACTATAATCTATCTACAGATGAAATTAATCAAACTTAATGCCATCGATTCTACCAATGAATATATAAAAAAAAATAAAGATAGTTTTGAAGATAAAGAGATAGCAGTTGTTACTTTCAATCAAACTTTAGGTAAAGGACAAATGGGTAAATTTTGGTTGTCTAAACCAAACAAAAATGTTTGTATATCATTTATTTTCAAGCAGTTAGCAACTAAGGTTGCAAATAGCTTTAAACTCAATATAATAGTATGTTTAATACTAGTAAAGATTTTAAAAAATCTAGGATTAAAGGAATTAAGTTTAAAGTGGCCAAACGACATATTGTCATATGGAAAAAAATTATGTGGAATTTTAATTGAATCAAATGTCAAAAAAACAGAAATTACTCAATCTATAATTGGGATTGGTTTAAATGTTAACCAATCAAACTTTGATGATTTATATAACGCAACATCTATAATAAATTTGATTAATAATCACTCAGATTTGGATGAAATATCTTCATATATAATATCTGAATTTGAAAATTTTAGAACCCTTCTTAATAACTCTGATTTTAATAAATTAAAGAGTGACTATTTGGATTTGTTGTATGGATATGAAATAGAAAAAGAATTCAGGATTTCAAACAATATTGTCAAGGGTAAAATAATAGATGTTAATAGCAGTGGTATGCTTATTATTGACATTAATGGAAAAAAATTAGAATTTAAAAATCAAGAAATTGAACTTATTTACTAAAGTCAATTGAAACAACTTTTTTAGAAATTGCATCTAGAAATTTATTCATTGGGGGTTTGATCATTAATTCCATCATTGATGAGAAATCTCCCATGAATTGAACTTCAATATTACATGAACTTTTATCAATCTCATTTACTTTAAAATAAAAAACAAAAGATAATTTTTTACTAATTGATTTTAAACTTGATGAACGATCTAAAAAGCTAGAGTTGTGTTCAAGAGATATTTTTGGAAGACTTCCGATTTTAATTGTAAATGATTTTTCATCCATAATTGAAAATTCACTAATCTCATCAATAAGTATACTTTCATAATTAATTGGATTACTAAGAAAACTATAAACTGTTGAAGCTTTAAATTTAATTCTCTCAGTAACTCTGCTCAGATTCATTTATTTCCAGTTTTTTGGATCTTTTCTCCACATAGATAAAAAATTGATTTCATTTTTATTAATGTAATCTGAATTAAGAGCAGACTCTAAAAGATAAGTGTATGAGCTTAATGAATAATAAGAGATATTCCGTTTTTTAAAATTTGAAATCGCCTCATCAAATCCATAAGTAAAAATACTCACCATTCCAAGAACATTCAAGCCACCATCTAAAAGTGTATCGTAAGCATTAAGACTACTCATGCCTGTACTAACTAGATCTTCAATGATTAATACTTTTTCATCAGGACTAAATTTACCTTCAATAGAATTTTGTCTTCCATGACTTTTTTTATTGGCTCTTACATAAATAAATGGCTTATTTAATTGATTAGCAATTAACATTCCAATACCTATGGCTCCTGTTGCTACACCAGCAATTATTTCTACATCACTAAATTTCTTGTCTATAAGTTCGCAAAACTTTTCAGTAACAAATTTTCTAACATCAATTTCTGAAAGTATTAGTCTATTGTCACAATAAATAGGTGATTTAATTCCAGAAGCCCATGTAAATGGATTTTTTGTATTCAATTTAATTGCATTAATTTGTAGCAAATGTTTTGAAATATCTATAGCTACCTGAACATTTTCAATCACAAAGCAAATGTATAAAGTTTTCCTTAATCGTTTTCAAATTAATTTAACTTCAAAGTCTAAGGTTTTAGATAAAAAAAATACTTTTTTACTAACGAGTATAGAGCAGAAAGAAATCTTAAAAAAACTTAGAAAACACAAAAAAATTAATTTATTTCACTCAAGAAAATCTGAATTATTAAAGACTTTTAAATCTAAAATAAAAGTGATTTTTGCATCTGGGGGAATAGTTGAAAATTCAAAAAAACAAATTCTTTTTATTCACAGAAAAGGAAAATGGGACCTTCCCAAAGGTAAAGCTGAAAAGAATGAAACCATAAGAGAAACAGCTTTAAGAGAAGTATCTGAAGAGACTGGAATAAAAAGATTAAGAATTATAAAATTCTACACAAATACATTTCATTTGATTAGAATTAATGGCGCATATTTTTTAAAAGAGACGTCTTGGTATTTAATGTCCTCAGATTATGATGGAAAACTAATTCCTCAAGATGAAGAAGGTATTAAAAGTGTAAAGTGGAAAAATCTAAAACAGGTAAAAAAAATTAAAGAAAAAACTTTTAAAAATATTAAGATAATTTTAGAGGAATACCTTAAATCAAATCGATAATTTCGTCTGGAACCAGTTTACTACAATCTCCATTGTTTTTTATAATATCTCTCACTATTGAGCTACTTATGTAAGATGTTTTTGCAGATGTCAATAAAAAGACTGTTTCAATTTCTGAAAGAACTCTATTTGTTCTAGCAATTGCCTTTTCAAACTCAAAGTCTCCAACATTTCTTAAACCTCTGACAATAAAATTTGAGTTTGTTTTTTTACAAAAATCAACCGTTAAACCCTCATATACCATGACTTTTGTATTTGAATACTTAGAGGTCACTAACTCAATTAATTCTTTTCGTTTTTCAGCAGTAAACATTGTTTTTTTATCATGGTTTTTTCCAATGGCAATAATTACTTCATCAAAAATTTTGATACTTTTTTCAAGAATATCCAAGTGACCAATAGTAAATGGGTCAAATGTTCCAGGAAAAATTGCTTTTTTCATTATATTATAAATTATGTGATTCTAATGATTCAATAATCATTTTAGTAAATAAATCTTTTAAATTGATATTATTTAGTTTTACTTGCTTTGGGAATATGCTTTCATCAGTCATTCCAGGAATTGTGTTTACTTCCAAGAAGAATGGAGTATCGTTTTTTACAATATAATCTATCCTTGAAAAACCATTCAATCTTAATTTATTATAAATAGTTTTTGAATTCTCATGAATTAATTCTTCAAGATCCTTATCAATTTTTGCAGGAGTTATTTCTGAACTTTTTCCATTGTATTTTGCTTCATAATCAAAAAAATCATTTTCTGAAATTAACTCAGTTACACCAAATACTTTTGTTTTACCATCGATTCTGGCAACTCCAACAGAATACTCTTTTCCATCAATAAATTCTTCTAATATAATTTCACTGTCAATTATAAAATTTTCATTAACAGCATTTTCTAATTCTTTTTTATCGTAAACTTTATATACCCCAAAACTACTCCCCGAGTTATTTGCTTTAACAAAAAATGGGTACTTAAGTTTATGAGAAATTTGTTGAAGATCATAATCAGTATCTTTATTGATTATAAATGATTTTGCTGTTTTAACATTAAGTTTTCTTACACTTTCAATACAATTTTTCTTGCTAAATGTCATTTTTGACACTTCAGAACTACAGCCAGTGTATGGAATATTGATAGAATCAAAATAATTTTGAATTATTCCATTTTCACCAGGATCACCGTGTATTACGATGAATGCCAAATCAAATTTTAATTCATCATTGACACTAAAATTTTTTTTATTGATTTCAAACTTTTGATTTTGATTATCCAAATAATACCAACTTTCTTTTTCAATAATTATTTTAAATACATTAAACTTCAAATTGTCAATTGAATTAAAAACATTTACGCCACTTTTTATAGAAATATCGTGTTCAAGCGAATAACCACCCATTAGAACTGCAATATTTTTCTTCATAGAGACTTTTATTGAAATACAAAAATATACTTATTTTTACAGAAGACTATCTGATTTTAATGAAATTCTTTTACAGTAAATCATTTATTAAGCAAATATTTTTAGCTGTTGTAATTTTTTCAGTTATAATTTTATTATCAATACTTTTTCTTTTTTTCTATACCAACCAAACAAGTAAAATATTGGTTCCTAATTTGATTGGTTATCAAGTTTCTGAAATACAAGAAATCATGGATGATAATAAGCTTAGGTATGAGATTATTGATTCTTCATTTTATAATCCGGATTTTGAAAAAAATGCTATTCTCGAACAAATTCCTGAGCCGAGCAAAACTGTTAAGAAAAATAGAAAAATTTATTTAACAGTAAATCCATCTTCCTACGGTAATGTAATTTTTCCTGATTTGATTCAATTAACATTAAGGAATGCTCAATCAACATTATCTGCCCTAGATTTAGAATTAGGTGAAATTGATTATGAAGATAATATAGGTAAGGATATGGTTTTAAAGGTTTTTATTGATAGCAAACAAATTCTTCCGGGTGAAATAGTGCCTATAAAATCTAAAATTGATTTCATTGTAGGAAATGGAATAAAAAATTAGTTGTGGAAGAGATTGATATATATGATAATCTTTTTGAACACTTTTCATTCTTTGTAGATGCTGGTCAAGATTCCCTTAGAATTGACAAGTTTTTAATGAATAGAGTTGAAAATGCTTCAAGAAATAAAATTCAAATTGCTGCAAAAAATAATTGCATATTGGTTGATGGAAATCCAGTAAAACCAAACTACAAGGTTAAGCCAGGGAATGAAATAAAGATAATGTTTTCATACCCTCCTTATGAAAATTTATTGGAGCCTGAAAAAATAGATTTTGAAATAATTTATGAAGATGACCACTTAATAGTAGTTAATAAACCACCATCGTTAGTAGTTCACCCTGGTCATGGAAATTATTCTGGTACACTTTTAAATGGACTATTATATCATTTAGGTGAAATGCCTGAAAACATTTCTGGTAGACCAGGACTAGTTCACAGAATTGATAAAGATACAAGTGGTTTGTTAGTAGCGGCAAAATCTGAACTAGCCATGACAGAATTATCTCAACAATTTTTTCTTAAACAAACAGAAAGAAAATATATTTTGCTTGTTTGGGGAGAGCCAAATGATGATAGTGGTAGAATTGATAATTTTTTAGCAAGAGATAAAAAAAATAGAATGATTATGTCAGTAACAGATGAACAAGAAAATGCTAAAAGAGCCATAACAAACTATAAAGTTGTTGAGAAATTTAATTATGTCAGTTTAATTGAATGTCAACTTGAGACTGGAAGAACACATCAAATTAGAGCACATATGAAACATTTAGGGCATGCTATTTTCAATGATGCCAGATATGGTGGTGATAAAATTCTTAAAGGAACAATTTATAATAAATACAAACAATTCGTTGATAATTGCTTCAAGATTTTACCAAGACAAGCTTTACATGCAAAAACATTAGGTTTTATTCATCCAGTAACAAGAGAGAAAATGAGATTTAACTCTGATCTACCATCAGATATGGTTTCATGTATTGAAAAATGGAGAAATTATTCTAAAAATATTTAATTTTATATTATGAAAATTCTGATATCTCCAGCAAAATCATTAGATCTAAACTCGGATTTTGGAAATTTTCAATGTTCTATTCCAAAGTTTTTAAATAAGACTAGTGAAATAAATGAAGTTTTAAAAGAAAAGTCCGCATCTGAACTCAAAAATTTACAAGGAATTTCAGAAAAATTAGCTGATTTAAATTGGAATAGAAACAATGAGTTTAAAAAAGAGCACACTATTAAGAACTCACGTCCTGCAATCTTTACTTTTGATGGTGATGTATACAGTGGTATTGACTCTAAAACTCTGAACACTGAAGATATTAACCAGCTACAAAAATCATTGATAATTCTTTCTGGATTATACGGATCATTGAAACCGCTAGATTTAATTCAGCCATACAGGTTGGAAATGGGTACTAAACTAACTGTAAATGGATCTAGAAATTTATATGAATTTTGGGCAGACACGATTACTAATGATCTTGTAAAAGAATTAATATCAGATTCAATTTTAGTTAATTTGACAAGTAATGAATATTTCAATGTGATTAAAAAATCAAAAATTGAACAAACTATTATCACACCAGTTTTTAAAGATTTTAAAAATGGAAATTTAAAAGTGATTTCATTCTATGCCAAAAAAGCAAGAGGAATGATGGTAAGATATATAGTTAAGAATAAATGTAAAAATTTACAAGAAATTCAATCCTTCAACTTAGGCGGTTATTCATATAGTGAAGAACACACAATTGATAGTAATTCTCCAGTATTTATTAGATAATAATCAATTTGTAAGTTTTTGAATAAAGGACTTAGTTCCTTTAATTCCATTACTTTTCAAGTTATTAATGTAGGCTGATCCTATAATAGCACCCTTACTGTTTTCACAAGCAAGATTAAATGTCTCTTTATTACTAATTCCAAATCCTACCAGCAGAGGAGTATTTAAATTCATATTATTTATCCTGTTGAAATAATTAATAGTTTCATTACCAAATGAATTTTGTTCTCCTGTAATGCTAAAACTTGAAACCATATAGATAAATCCATCCGAAATTTCATCAATATATCTTATTCTTTCATCTGAAGTTTGAGGTGTAATTAAAAACATATTATGAAGGTTATACTTCTTAAATAAATCATAATAGTTTTTGTGGAAAAAATCAATAGGAAGATCAGGTATAATTAATCCATCTATTCCGCACTTGGAACATTTTTGACAAAATTTTTCAACTCCATACTGGAGAATAGGATTAAAGTATCCCATTATTATTACTGGTGTTTCAGTTAATTTTCTTAAGTCTTTGAGTTGCTCAAAAAGAATGCATGTATTAATCCCATTCTTGATAGCTTGCATGGAGCTTTCTTGAATTGTGGGACCATCAGCTAGAGGATCGCTGAAAGGAAGGCCAACTTCAATTATGTCAACTCCAGCATTATCCAATTGTTCAATAATTTTCAGGGTATCATTAAGTTTAGGAAAACCAGCTGTAAAATAAATAGATATAATATTATCTTTTTTATTTAGTACTTCTTTTAATCTACTCATAACTTAAAGTATTCAATATAAGTTTCAAGATCTTTATCACCTCTTCCTGAACAATTAAAAACAATTATATCATTTTTATCAAATTTCTTTTTGTCTAGTACAGCAAAAGCATGAGACGTTTCAATCGCAGGAATAATTCCCTCAGTTTGAGAAAGAATTAGTCCCCATCTCATAGCATCTTTATCGTCAATTGATATAAATTCTCCTCTTTTACTTTTATAAAGATTTGCATGCATTGGACCAATTCCAGGATAATCGAGTCCAGCAGAAATTGAATAGGGTTCAGTTATTTGACCATCATCAGATTGCATTAGTAAAGTTTTTGAACCATGAATAATTCCTTCTTTTCCAAGAACAGATGTTGCTGCACTTTCTCCTGAATTGATACCTTTTCCTGCAGCCTCAACACAAATAATTTTCACTTTTTCATTGTCTAGGAATGGATAAAATAATCCAGCAGCGTTACTGCCACCTCCAACGCATGCAATCACATAATCAGGATCTTCTTTACCCTCTATTTTTTTTAATTGTTGTTTTGTTTCGAACCCTATAACTGATTGAAATTTTGCTACCATATCAGGATAAGGATGGGGACCAACAACACTTCCTATGATATAATGAGTATCAATAGGATTATTTATCCAGTCCCTTATTGCTTCGTTTGTAGCATCTTTTAAAGTCTTGCTCCCAGATTTTGCTGGCTTTACCTCAGCACCTAACATTTTCATTCTAGCAACATTTGGCGCTTGTCTTCTAATGTCAACCTCACCCATATATACAATACATTTTATTCCCATCAAAGCACAGACAGTTGCAGTTGCAACACCATGTTGTCCGGCCCCTGTTTCAGCAATAATTCTTTTCTTACCTAGTCTTTTTGCAAGTAAAATTTGTCCAATCGTATTATTTATTTTATGTGCTCCTGTATGACATAGATCCTCCCGCTTTAAGTATACTTTTGTTTTAAATTTTTCAGACAATCTTCGAGCAAAGTAAATTGGAGTAGGTCTACCAACGTAATCTTTTAGAAGTTTTTCAAATTCTATTTTAAATTGTGGTTCGTTTATGATCTTATTATAATTTTCTTTAAGTTCAACAACATTTGGGTATAGCATTTCAGGAATAAATGCTCCACCAAAATCTCCATAGAACCCATTATGATCTATATTATATGTTTTCATTTATTTTATTTAAAAATGTATTTAATTTTTTTACATCCTTTTTACCTGGTTCTAATTCAAACTTACTGTTCAAATCAATTCCAATTAAATGATTCAAATCTAAATTTTTAATGACTTTATGATCAGTACTGTCAATTCCTCCGCTTAGAAAAAAATCTTTATTTATTTTATTTTCTTTTAAAATATTCCATTCAAATTTTTCCCCTGTTCCACCATATTTTTTCGATTTTGTATCAAACAAAAAATATTTGCAAGAATTATGGAATTTATCAATTGATTTAAAATCAAAGTCATAAGATATTCTAAAAACTTTGATTACATCAATGAAATTATTCACTTCATTACAAAATTTTACATTCTCATCACCATGCAGTTGAACATAATCTAAATCATATTTTTTACTTATTCTTTTAATTTCATCAATAGTTTCATTAACAAATACACCAACTATTTTTTTGTTATTTTTTTTTACTAAAAAATCTTTATCAATAAATCTTTTGGACTTTCTATAAAAAATTAAACCCATAAAATCTATATCAAGATTTGATACATCATTAATGTTTTTTTCATCTTTTAATCCGCATACTTTAACTAACATTATAAAAACTTTTTATTAATTCTTTAAGCTTTGAACCTGGATCTTTTTCTCTCATAAATTGTTCACCAATTAAAAAACCATCAAACCCGCAATCAACTAAAATTCTTATATCATCAATTGAATTTAATCCACTTTCAGAAATTTTTGTAATATTTTCAGGAATTTGATAGCAAATATTTATACTGTTTTCTAAGTCAACTTTGAATGTTTTGAGATTTCTATTGTTCACACCGATCAAATCAATGTTTTCATTTAATGATTTTTTCAATTCTTCAAGAGTATGAACCTCAATCAAAACATCAAGATTGTTTTCTTTAGCAAGACGTGATAAATTAATTATTTCATTTTCATTTAGAATCGAAGCAATAAGTAAAACAGCATCTGCTCCAATTGATTTAGATTCGATAATTTGAAACTCATCAATTATAAATTCTTTTCTCAGAATAGGAATAGTGCTATTTTTTTTAGTAAAATTTAAATCTTCATTGGATCCACCAAAAAAATAGCTATCTGTTAATACTGAAATTGCTGCTGCACCAGCATCTTCGTAGCCTTTTATTATTTCATATATTGGTGTTGAAAAATTGATTTCAGATTTAGAAGGAGACTTTCTTTTGTGCTCTGCTATAATTGATAAATTTTTTGAATTGATAGAATCCTTTAGACTAATTGAATTTTGACTAAAAAACAACGTTTTTTCAAGTTGATTATATGAAATTGAGCTTTTTCTTTCCTCAATCTCAATTTTTTTTCTGAGAACTATTTTATCAAGTATATTCAAAATTAAATTTTTAATAAATTTTTAAATGAGTTAAGAGCTCTTTTATTAATTAAAGAATCATTTGCAATTTCAATACATTCTTCAATTTTTTTTCCAGTAATAGTTTTAATTGCGAGAGCTGAATTTGCTAAAACAACATTTTTTTGTGCTTCAGAAGATTTATTTTCCAATAAGTCAACAAATATTTTTGCTGATTCATCTACAGAGCTACCACCTTCAATTTCTTTAGGATTTAAGTCATTAAATCCGAAATAGTTTGAATCAATAATTCGTTCTGATTTGTTGTCAATAATTTTATGTTTACTTGTCAATGAAATCTCATCATAACCATCAAATGAGTAAATAATCGTAAAGTTTTTTTCAGTATTTCTAAAAACATCAGAATATAGTCGTAGTGTTTCCAAATTATAAACTCCACAAATCTGATTCTTTGGTTTTGTTGGATTTACCAATGGTCCTAGAATGTTAAAAAATGTTTTTACTCCCAAATTTCTTCTGGTATTTGCAACATGTTTCATTGCTGGATGAAAAAGAGGAGCATGTAAAAAACAAATATTAGATTTATCTAAACTCTTACTGAGATAATCTGGATTGTTTGTAAAATTGATTCCTAAATGTTCTAAAACATTACTAGATCCACATCCAGAAGAAACTCCGTAGTTACCATGTTTTGTCACTTTGTACCCTGCGCCGGCAACAACAAATGATGATACTGTTGAAATGTTAAAAGTATTTTTTCCGTCACCACCTGTCCCACAAAGATCAATTGTTTCATTAAAATCTAAATTAATTTCAAGGCAGAGTTCAAGTAAAGCATCTCTAAACCCTTCAATTTCAACAACTGTTGGAGGTCTTAAAATGAAGGATGTAAGGAAAGATGAAATTATAATTTCATTTTGATTACCTGAGGATATTTCTAGTAAAGCAGTTCTTGCCTCTTCATAATTTAAACCCTCATTAGAGTAAAGTTTTTTAAATATATTTTTCATTTTGTTTTTAACCAGTTAAATAATATTTTTTTTCCCTGTTCAGTTAAAATTGATTCAGGATGAAATTGAACTCCCCATAATTTATAAATTTTATGTCTGTAAGCCATTACATTATTTTCTATGTCTTTAGCAGTTAGTATGAAATTTTCATTCAGTTCTTCAACAACCCAAGAATGATATCTGCCCACTTTTAAATTGTTAGGAATATCTTTAAATAAAATTTCATTATCTAAAATTGAAATTTCTGTTGAAATACCATGATAAACCTTATCAAGATTTATTAATTTACACCCAAGAACTTCAGCAATTGCTTGATGACCAAGGCAAACACCAAGAAAATTTTTGCTCTTGTGATATTTTTTAATTATTTCGTTAAGCAGTCCCGATTCACTAGGGATTCCTGGTCCTGGTGAAAGCAATATTTTCTCAAATTTTTCAATATAATCAATATCAATTTGATCATTTCTAAATACTTCTAATTGAGCACCTAAATCCTCTAAATAATGGACTAGGTTGTAAGTGAAAGAATCATAATTGTCAATGACAAGTATTTTATTTTCCATAATATTAATCTTCAAGTGTTTTTATTATTGCTCCTATTTTATTGTAAACCTCCTGTAATTCGCTTTTTGGATTGGATTTAGCTACAACTCCAGCACCAGCCTGAAAATATAAAATTTGGTTTTTTGATAGGATTGAACGAATAATTATTGCATGATTATAATTTAAATTTGAATCAATCATGCCAATTGCACCACCATAAAAATTCCTCTTAGTTTTTTCATAGTTATTAATTAGTTCCATTGCTCTATACTTAGGAGCACCTGAAAGTGTACCTGCTGGAAAAGTATTTGAAATAATATTCATTGACTTATTTTTTAGCACACCTGTAACTTTAGAAACTAAATGAATAACGTGAGAATAAAATTGAATTTCCCTATCCTTTTCTACACTTACTTCATTACATGAAATACTTAAGTCGTTTCTAGCTAAATCAACAAGCATCATATGTTCACTATTTTCTTTATCATCTTTCGATAATTCAAGAGCTTTATCTCTATCATAAGCATCATTGCCAGTTCTTTTGAAAGTTCCAGCAATTGGGTGAATTTCAGCTTTATTATTATTTACAATTAATTGTGCTTCAGGTGAACTTCCAAATATTTTAAAATCTCCAAAATCAAAATAAAATAAATATGGGGAAGGGTTAACAGATCTCAATTTTCTGTAAGCTGAAAATTCATCTCCTTTAAATTTTTGAAAGAACTTTCGTGATAAAACAATCTGAAAAACATCACCTCTATTACAATGATAAATTCCCTTGTTTACTAGGCTGATAAATTCTTCATCATTCATATTCGATTCTAGTTCTCCGATTTTCTCAAAATAGGATTTGTTAATTCTTTGATTTGAGATAAGTTTCTCAATTTCAATAATTGAATTTTTATTTTGAGAGTAGCTAATTATAGTGGTTATATTATTAAATACATTAACTACAATAATGTGCTCATAAACACAATAAATCATTTCAGGGATATCATCACCATGACTTACGTTTGTCAAATTCAATGTTTCAAAATATTTTACTGAATCATAACTCATATATCCAAATACCCCATCTTTTTGAAATTTATCATTCTCAAAACTGGATTCAAATTCAAAAGTTTCAATAAAATCTTTAAGCTCATCCATTACATTATCACTTTTTGATAATTTTTTTGAGATTATTTTTTTATTGGGGAGTGAAATTTCAAGTTCAAAATTTTTGATCTTAAATTCTGCAACAGGGTTAAAGCATATGTATGCATAATTATTATCTTTTGAACTGTAATCACTACTTTCCAAAAGAATTGAATTAATATACTTATCTCTTATTTTAAGATAAATGCTTACAGGCGTTGTTGTATCTGTGATAATATTTTTTCTATTTTCTTTAAGTTTAATTTTCATAAAAAAAAAAGGCTTGTCGAACAGACAAGCCTTTATATATTTTAAATTACAAGACTAGATCGACCTTCTAAGGAATATAGATTTGTGCCACCAGTATTTGCGATTTGATTTCATTCAATCAAATATAAAAAACTTTTTGTTAAAAATCTTCTTGAAAAAAACAATAATTATTTAATTTGAATTTTAAAATTTAATATGAATTTAAATCTTGAAGACTGGAAAAAACAAAAAGAATCGGATGCTAAAAATATTTGTCTTGATGTAAGAACCTTTGAAGAATACTCAGATGGTAATATTAAAGATTCAATAAATATAGATTTTTATAAATCAATAGATTTCATGAAGTTTTTAGACAAGCTAAATAAAGATGATAATTATTTTGTTTACTGTAGATCTGGAAAAAGAAGTGATGCATCTTGCCAAATCATGAAAGAATTTGGTTTTAAAAATGTATTTAATTTGGAAGGCGGATTTCTTGCATGGTTTGAAAATGGTTATGAAGTTAATAGATAGTATAAGATATAAATTTGAAAAACATGGTTTTAGAGTGTGCAATAGATTAGCAGATTTTTTTGGGATAAAATCAAAGCATGTTAGGCTAGGCTTTATATATAGTAGTTTTTTTGGTTTGGGTCTAGGTTTCTTCATATATCTTGTCTTAGCTTTTTGGATGAGAATAAAAGATATAGTATATTCGAAAAGGTCTTCAGTGTTTGACCTTTAATCATTAAATTTAATATATGAAAAAGTATACTTTAATTTTAGCTGCATTTTTATTTCCCTTACTTAACTTTTCACAAGAAAAGGGATTAGATAAAAAAATTGATGAAGCATTTCAACCTGTTTCTGATTTTTTTAATAATGTAGTTTTTTTCACAATTGGTGACAACCCATTTGTTATTTATCTTCTTGTTGGAAGTGCATTATTTTTTACTCTTTATTTTGGATTTCCAAATATTAGATACTTTCTTACTTCAATTAATGTAGTAAGAGGAAAATATGATGAAATTGAAAAAGATGATAAAAACTCTGATGACGGTGAAGTATCACATTTTCAAGCTTTAGCTACTGCTGTTTCTGGAACCGTAGGAAACGGTAATATCGCTGGTGTAGCACTTGCAATTGCCCTTGGCGGACCGGGAGCTACATTTTGGATGATTGTATGTGGATTACTTGGAATGTCTACAAAATTTGTTGAATGTACATTAGGTGTTCACTACAGGGATGTTGATAAAGATGGTGTAGTTTACGGAGGTCCAATGTATTATTTAAAAAAGGGTCTCAAAGAAAGAGGTTATGAAGCATTGGGAAAAGTTGCTGCTGTCGTTTTTGCGATTTGTTGTATTGGCGGATCCTTTGGAGGTGGAAATGCCGCTCAATCAAATACAGCAACTTTAGCAATAAAACAATTAGTTGGACTTGAAAGCACAAGTGCAGGGGCGATTATAGGATTAATAATGGCTATTACAGTTGGTCTAATTATAATTGGTGGCATTAAAAGGATTGCATCTGTTACTGAGAAAGTTGTACCATTTATGGCAGTTCTTTACATTATGGCATGTATTTATATTATTTCACTCAATTTTTCATTAATTGATGATGCCATATCGCTAATTATTAGAGAGGCATTTAATCCAACAGCAATTGGAGTTGGAGGTTTAATTGGAGTTTTAATGGTTGGATTTAGAAGAGCAGCTTTTTCAAATGAAGCAGGAGCAGGCTCAGCATCAATTGCACACTCTGCTGTAAAAACCAAGTATCCAGCTTCTGAAGGTCTGGTTGCTTTGTTGGAGCCTTTTATTGATACAGTTGTAATATGTACAATGACTGCACTAGTAATCATTATTTTTAATTTCGGAGGATATTTTGATTATGGTGGAGATGGTCTTGGAAGTATTTTTATTGATGGAGTAGCTTTTGAAGGTCCAGAAATTACAGCAAGAGCTTTTGCCGAATATATTCCTTTCTCTAATGTATTTTTAACTCTAGCAATAGTTCTTTTTGCTGTATCAACTATGATTTCTTGGTCTTATTATGGAATTCAATCCTGGAAGTTTTTATTTGGAAGAGGAAAAGTTGCTGACTTAACTTATAAATTAACTTTTTTAACTTTTATAGTTATTGGATCAGCTGCAAGTATGAGTTCAATATGGGCTTTTTCTGATGCAATGATTTTTGCTATGGTATTTCCAAACATGATTGGTCTGTTTTTTCTTTTCCCAGTAGTTAAAGAACAACTCAATAAATATTTAGAGGCAATTAAAAAATAATATTTGGCATTTTATTTGTAAAATTAGATTCATGAAAATTAAAACCCTGGAACAAAAAGCTGTCGACACAGAATCTGTAGAATTAATCAAACAAAGTGCAAGAGACTTTGCTTTACAATACATAAAGCCTTATGTTATGGATTGGGATGAAAACCAACATTTTCCTAAAGAGGTTTTGCAAAAAGCTGGAGAGTATGGTTTTATGGGTATTTTAATTCCTGAAAAATATGGTGGAGCGGGATTAGGATATCATGAATATGTTTCTGTAGTTGATGAGATATCCAAGATTGATCCATCGATAGGATTATCTATTGCAGCTCACAATTCTTTATGTACTAACCACATATACAAGTTTGGCAACAAAGCACAAAAGGAAAAATGGTTGCCAAAGTTATCCTCTGGTGAACACATTGGAGCGTGGGCATTAACTGAACCAAACACAGGTTCAGATGCAAGTAAAATGGCTTCTACTGCTTGTAAAAAAGGAAATAAGTGGGTGTTAAATGGCACCAAAAATTTTATTACACATGGAAAATCTGGTGATATTGCCGTTGTAATTTTCAGAACTGGTCCGGTTGGTGAAAAAAACAATTCAACTGCATTTGTTATCGAAAGAGGTGTCAGAGGGTTCGAATCTGGAAAAAAAGAGAACAAATTAGGAATGAGAGCTTCTGAAACTGCAGAGATGATCTTCCAAGACTGTATAATTGATGATTCAAATAGACTTGGTGAAGTTGGCGATGGTTTCAAGCAAGCAATGCGAATATTAGATGGTGGAAGAATATCAATTGCTGCTCTTTCACTAGGTATAGCAAAAGGAGCTTATGAAGCCTCTTTGAAATATTCAAACGAAAGAATTCAATTTGGTAAACCAATAAGTTCATTCCAAGCAATTTCATTTAAACTTGCTGATATGGCAACTGAAATTGAGGCTGCTGAGCTATTAATTCAAAAAGCTTCAAATAAGATAAACATAGGAGAAGCTGTAACTCTTGAAAGTGCTATGTGTAAATTATATAGTTCAGAGCTTTGTGTAAAAGTCTCAAATGATTCTGTTCAAATATTTGGTGGATATGGATATATTAAAGATTTTCCAGTTGAAAAGTTTTATAGAGATTCTAAGTTGTGTACTATTGGTGAGGGTACAAGCGAGATACAAAAGCTTGTTATTTCTAGAAAAATTTTGTCCAAATAAATAAATAATTCCATTTTAATTTTATATTTGCCAAGCAAAATTCAAAATATGTTAATTATTCCAGTTAAAGAAGGCGAAAGTATTGACAAAGCTCTCAAAAGATTCAAACGAAAGTTTGACAAAACAGGTGCTTTAAAATCATTAAGATCAAAACAAGCCTTCACAAAACCTTCTGTAAAAAACAGAAATAAGTTTATAAAAGCTGCACATATTCAGAAATTAAAAGATCAGGCAAGCCTATAATTTTCATAAATTTATCTAGATCATTATATGTATTTAGATAAGTTTAAAAATTACCTTGAGGCTGAGAAAAAATATTCTATTTTAACAGTTAATGCCTATACCAAGGATATAGAGGAATTCAAAGATTATCTTGAATCTTTAGGTATTTCTTTTAGTAAGAATTTAGAATACACTTTTATAAGAAATTGGATTGTTTTCCTTTCAAAAAATAAAATTTCTCCAAGCTCTATAAATAGAAAAATTTCATCATTAAAAGCTTATTATAAATTTTTAATTAACATAAAAGAAATCAAAAAATCTCCTCTCAGGAATCATACTTCACTACGTACTAAATCAAAAGTTGTTAATCCGATGAATGAAGCTGAAATGAAAGAAGTTTTTAATTTATTTAAAACTTCGGGAAAAGAATTGACTAGAGACTCAATGATAATGGATATTCTTTATTCAACTGGCTTAAGAAGAGCTGAATTGATAAATTTGAAAAAACATGATATATATTTTGATGATCAAGTTATAAAAGTTTTGGGAAAAAGAAATAAAGAAAGATTAGTACCATTGCTTCCTGAATTATTAAAAAAACTAAAGCTTTACTCTACAAACATTAGAGAGGATTCTTTTTTATTTCAATCTAAAAATGGAAATAAAATTAGTCCATCTACCATATATAGAGTTGTAAATAAGTATTTAAGAAATATATCAACCAAAACAAAAATTAGTCCTCATGTCCTAAGGCATACATTCGCAACTCATATATTAAATAATGGTGCTGATATAAATTCAATTAAGGAAATTCTTGGCCACAAATCTTTGGCTTCAACTCAGATTTATACTAAAATTAAAATACCTACAATTGTGAATGATTATATGAAAAATCACCCAAGACAGAAGAAATAGAGAAAAAATTTAATTTTTATTTTTTAAAAAAAATTTAAATATTACATTTGCCTTCTCTTAAAAAAGCCGATGTAGCTCAGCTGGCTAGAGCAGCTGATTTGTAATCAGCAGGTCGTGGGTTCGAGTCCCTCCATCGGCTCTTTTTTTGGGGAGATACTCAAGCGGCCAACGAGGACAGACTGTAAATCTGTTGGTTTATACCTTCGCAGGTTCGAATCCTGCTCTCCCCACAAAACTACCAGCGGGAGTAGCTCAGTTGGTAGAGCGTCAGCCTTCCAAGCTGAATGTCGCCGGTTCGAACCCGGTCTCCCGCTCAAAAACCTTTAAGCCGATGTAGCTCAGGGGTAGAGCGTTTCCTTGGTAAGGAAAAGGTCCGGAGTTCAACTCTCCGCATTGGCTCTTAATTTGCCTTCCTTTAGATTTGACTTAATATCTTTATTCAACCTATTTAAGTAATTTTTTCTCTTGTTTTCAGAAACAAATTGGATTAACCAGATTTGCATGGTTTTTGAAAATATTTAATTTTACAAAATTGTAAAAATCAATGAATATTAGGTCTCTAACTTTATCACTTAAAACATTGCTAATATTATTTATTTGCTCTTGTGAATTTGAAAAATATGAGGTTTTTGAAGAAGATAAACCATTAGCTGAATGTATTGAAGGGTATGCAAAGATTGTAATAAATGATGTTGAGTACAAATATGAGTGTAAAAATTATGATTTATTAGGATATGTTTCTTTAGAAGAGATGGAAGCTGAATCGGGCAATGATTGTTGGGGTTGGACTGATCCTTTTACAAATAAAGAATATGCATTAATGGGATTAGATAATGGTACGGCTATCATAGACATAAGTAATCCAACTAAACCAAAATATCTTGGAAAAATTCCTACCGAAACAGTTTCTAGTTCGTGGCGAGATATGAAAGTTTTTGACAACCATGTTTTTATTGTAAGTGAGGCTGAAAATCATGGAATGCAAGTTTATGATTTAGAACAACTGAGAGTCATTAGTGAAGTTCAAAATCTAACACCATCTTTTGTTTATTCAAATCATGGAAGCGCACATAATATTGCTGTAAATACTAAAACTGGATATGTATACACTACTGGAATTGGCAGCTCGAGAAACCCTGTAGGTATTTATGCTTTAAATATTAATAATCCGATTGACCCTAAGCTGGAGTTAGAATATCCAGATTTTGGATATTCTCATGATGCTCAAATAGTGAATTATAATGGACCAGATTCAGATCATTTTGGGAAAGAAATTTATGTTGGAAGTAATGAAAACAAGGTTGTATTTGTTGATGTTACTGATAAATCTAAACCTAAATTAATTAGTGAATTTTTTTATGATCATCAATACACTCATCAGTCATGGTTAACTGAAGATCATTCTTTTGCTTTATTGGGCGATGAATTAGATGAGTTAGATTTAACATCTAATCCTATTGTTCTAAAAGATAATGTAAAAACTCGAACTGTAGTAATTGATATTCGAGATTTGGATTATCCAGTTTTACATTTCAATTATATTTCAGAAAATAAAGCCATTGATCATAATGGATATGTACATGGCTCAAAATTTTACTTAGCAAGCTATACCTCAGGATTAAGAGTTATTGACATATCTAATATTCAGCAAAAAAATATTGTTGAAGTTGGATATTTTGATACTCACATAGGTGATGGTCACAGTCATGACTTGAAAATTGACTTTACGAACAGGCAATCAGATCCAGGTGAACACATTGGTAAAAAAGGACAAGAAATAGAAGCTTTTAATGGAGCCTGGAGTGTTTATCCATTTTTCAAGAGTGAAAATGTTATAATAAGTGATATTAACTCGGGTCTTTTTATTGTTAAAAAATCTAATTAGTAACAGCAAATTAAATCTCGAGAAAATATTTTTTTTAAAAAATGATAATATTATGATATTTTTTATTATAAATTATTATATTTGCGCGCATTTAAAAACCTAAAAATCTAAAATTATGGCTAAGGAAACTTTCGATCGCTCCAAACCTCACTTAAATATAGGTACAATTGGACACGTAGATCACGGTAAAACTACTCTTACAGCTGCTATTACTTCTGTACTAGCTAAGCAAGGTCTTTCTGAAACTAAAAGTTTTGATCAGATTGATAATGCTCCTGAAGAAAAAGAGAGAGGTATTACTATCAACACATCACATGTTGAATATCAAACTGCTAACAGGCACTACGCTCACGTAGATTGTCCTGGTCACGCAGATTATGTAAAAAATATGGTAACAGGTGCTGCTCAAATGGATGGAGCAATTTTAGTTGTTGCTGCAACTGATGGACCAATGCCACAAACAAGAGAACACATCCTTTTAGGAAGACAAGTTGGTATTCCAAGAATCGTAGTGTTCTTAAATAAAGCTGATCAAGTAGATGATGAAGAGTTACTAGAATTAGTTGAAATGGAAGTTAGAGATTTATTGAACTTCTATGAATATGATGGTGACAATGGTCCAGTTATCTTAGGCTCTGCTCTTGGAGCTCTAAATGGTGAGGAGAAATGGACAAATTCTGTAAATGAATTAATGGAAGCAGTTGATAATTGGATTGAATTACCAAAAAGAGATGTTGATAAAGACTTTTTAATGCCAATTGAGGATGTTTTCTCAATTACAGGTAGAGGTACAGTAGCAACTGGTAGAATTGAAACAGGTGTTGCAAATACTGGTGATGCAGTTGATATCATTGGTATGGGTGCTGAAAAACTTTCTTCTACAATTACTGGAGTTGAAATGTTTAGAAAAATATTAGATAGAGGTGAAGCTGGTGATAATGTTGGTATCCTTTTAAGAGGAATTGAAAAAATTGACATTAGAAGAGGTATGGTAATTACTAAACCAGGTTCTGTTAAGCCACATGCTAAATTTAAAGCTGAGGTATATATCTTAAAGAAAGAAGAAGGTGGTAGACACACTCCATTCCACAATAATTACAGACCTCAGTTTTATGTAAGAACAACTGATGTTACTGGAAATATTGAGCTTCCTAATGGAGTAGAGATGGTAATGCCTGGTGATAACTTAACTATAACAGTTGAATTAATTCAGCCAATTGCTTGTAGCGTTGGATTGAGATTTGCTATCCGTGAAGGTGGTAGAACTGTTGGAGCTGGCCAGGTAACTGAAATTTTAGATTAATATTATCTTATTTGAGCGGGTGATTTTAGCTCGCTCAAATAATATGGTTGACAGGTAAGACTCCACAACACACGGGTTTAGCTCAGTTGGTAGAGCACTGGTCTCCAAAACCAGGTGTCGGGAGTTCGAGTCTCTCAACCCGTGCAATTTTAAGAATGGGAAGCATAATTAACTACATAAAAGAATCATTTAGTGAACTTAGAGATCATGTCACATGGACACCTCTATTAGAATTACAATCTAAAACTTTAGTAGTATTAGTCTTCTCTGTGATATTTGCTTTAATTATTTGGTTAGCAGATACTGTATTAGGTGAAATTTTTAAACTTTATTTTCAATTTGTTTAATTATGAGTGATACTGAAGAAATGAAATGGTACGTGATTAGAGGAATTAGTGGTCAAGAAAATAAGATTAGAGACTACATTGAAAGTGAAGTTAATAGACTTAATATTTCTTCTTATGTAGAAGATATTATTGTTCCAACACAAAAAGTTGTACAAATTCGTAATGGTAAGAAGATTAGTAAGGAAAAAGTTTATTTTCCTGGATATATTATGATTAAAGCTAATCTTACTGGCGAGATTCCACACACAATTAGATCATTCCCAAATATTTTAGGTTTTTTAGGTGAAACTAAGGGTGGGGCCCCAGTTCCATTAAGACCAACTGAAGTTAGTAGAATGCTAGGTAAAGTTGATGAACTGTCAATGGAAGGCGAAAATATTGCTATTCCATTTACAGTAGGTGAAAATATTAAAGTAATCGATGGACCTTTTAATGGTTTCAACGGAAGTATTGAAAAAGTTAATGAGGAAAAGAGAAAACTTGAAGTTATGGTTAAAATATTTGGTAGGAAAACACCTTTGGAGTTATCCTACATGCAAGTTGAAAAAATATAAGTGTTACATATAAATCATTTTTAAGAAGCTTCCATTCTTAAAAATAAATTATTTATAAATGGCAAAAGAAGTACAAAAGGTTTTAAAATTACAAATTAGAGGCGGTGCTGCAAATCCATCACCACCAGTTGGTCCTGCTTTAGGAGCTGCAGGTGTTAATATAATGGAGTTTTGTAAGCAATTTAATGCTAGAACTCAAGATAAACCAGGAAAAGTTGTTCCTGTAGTTGTATCTGTTTATGCTGATAAATCCTTTGAGTTTGTAATTAAAACACCACCTGCAGCTGCACAGCTGTTAGAAGTAGCAAAAGTTAAAAAAGGATCTGGTGAACCAAATAGAAATAAGGTTGCGTCAGTTACTTGGGAACAAATTAAAGTTATTGCTGAGGATAAAATGGTTGATCTTAATGCTTTTACAGTTGAATCTGCTATGAAAATGATTGCTGGAACTGCCAGATCAATGGGGTTGAACGTTAAAGGACAAGCTCCTTTCTAATTTTTACATATGGCTAAATTGACAAAAAACAGAAAAGATTCTTTATCAAAGTTTGACAAAGATAAGTTATATAGTTTAGAGGAAGCATCTAACTTAATTAAAGGTTTCTCAGCTCTTAAATTTGACTCATCTGTTGATATTGCTGTTAACCTTGGTGTTGACCCCAGAAAAGCTGATCAAAATGTTAGAGGAGTTGTTAAACTTCCAAATGGAACTGGAAAGGATGTTAAAGTTCTTGCGCTAGTTACACCAGACAAGGAAGACGAAGCTAAAAAAGCTGGAGCTGATCATGTTGGACTAGACGATTACATTAAAAAAATTGAAGGTGGATGGACTGATATTGATGTTATTATAACTATGCCTAGTATTATGGGTAAGTTAGGTCCCTTAGGTAAGCTTTTAGGTCCAAGAGGATTGATGCCTAATCCTAAAACTGGTACTGTCACTATGAATATTGGTAAAGCTGTTGAAGAAGTAAAAGCAGGAAAGATTGATTTTAAAGTAGATAAAAATGGAATAGTACATGTTTCGATTGGCAAAGTTTCTTTTGAATCTGGAAAAATATTAGATAACGCAAAGGAAGTTCTCAATCATCTTGTTAAAATTAAACCTTCTTCATCAAAAGGTGTTTACATGAAAAGTATTTCTATGTCCAGTACCATGAGTCCTGGTATAAAAATTGACACTAATACTATATAATATGACTAGAGAAGAAAAAGCGAATATTATTCAAAATATAAAAACTGATTTAGATGCTAGTCCATCTATATACATAACTGATTGCTCTGGTCTGGATGCTGTAACTACATCTAAATTACGTAGAGCATGCTTTAAATCTAATATTAGACTTTCCATTGTTAAAAATTCACTTTTAACGAAAGCAATGGATGAAGGGAATAAGGATTTTGGCGAATTAAAATCAGTATTGAAAGGGAATACAGCTCTAATGTATTCTGAGGTTGGGAATGTACCAGCTAAGGTTATAAAAGATTTTAGAAAAAAATCTGAAAAACCAATTTTAAAAGGTGCATTTGTTGAGGAATCTATTTATTTAGGAGATGATTTACTTGAAACATTAGTTAATATCAAGTCTAAAGAAGAATTGTTAGGTGAATTAATTTCACTTCTTCAATCACCAGCTAAAAATCTAATTTCCGCTCTAAAATCGAGTGGATCAACTATCAGTGGTGTTCTAAAGACACTTTCTGAAAAAAATGAAAATAATTAATAACTTAAATAATATAAAATGGCAGATTTAAAAGATTTTGCAGAAAAATTAGTAAACTTAACAGTAAAGGAAGTTAATGAACTTGCTGATATCCTTAAAGAAGAGTATGGTATCGAGCCTGCAGCTGCAGCTGCAGTTGTTGCTGGACCTGTAGCCGGAGGAGGCGGAGATGAAGCAGCTGAAGAGCAATCAGAATTCACTGTTGTATTAAAAGCAGCTGGTGGTTCAAAATTAGCAGTTGTTAAATTAGTTAAAGAACTTACTGGATTAGGGTTAAAAGAAGCTAAAGAACTTGTTGATAATGCGCCAAGTAACATCAAAGAAGGTGTATCTAAAGATGAAGCTGAAGGGTTAAAATCATCTTTAGAAGAAGCTGGTGCTGAGGTTGAGCTAAAGTAAAAATTACTTAGCTCAATCTTTTTTTCAGGAAAGTCCTGATTAATTGTTCTTTAACTTAATTTAAATTTAATGAGTCTATCAAATAGAATTAACTTTGCATCTTCATCATATGGTTTAGAATATCCAGATTTTTTAGATATTCAAATCAAGTCTTTTAAAGATTTTTTTCAGTTAGAAACTAAATCTGATCAAAGAAGTGATGAAGGTTTATATAAAACTTTTTTAGAAAACTTTCCAATCTCAGATGCTAGAAACCAATTTGTTTTGGAGTTTCTGGATTATTTTATTGATCCACCTAGATATAATGTTCACGAGTGTATAGAAAGAGGTCTAACTTACAGTGTTCCGCTTAAAGCTAGATTGAAATTGTATTGTACAGATCCAGAACATGAGGATTTTGAAACTATTGTACAAGATGTTTACTTAGGAGTTATTCCTTACATGACATCTAGTGGTACGTTTATTATTAATGGTGCTGAAAGAGTTGTTGTTTCTCAGTTGCATAGATCGCCTGGAGTTTTCTTTGGACAATCTTTTCATGCTAATGGTACTAAATTATACTCAGCGAGAGTAATTCCATTTAAAGGATCATGGATTGAATTTGCTTCAGATATAAATGGTGTGATGTATGCTTATATTGATAGAAAAAAGAAGTTACCAGTTACAACACTTCTAAGATCAATTGGTTATGAAAGAGATAAAGATATTCTTGAGATTTTTGGACTTGCCGAAGAAGTTAAAGCAACAAAAACAAACTTAAAAAAGGTTATTGGACGTAAGTTAGCAGCAAGGGTTCTTAACACATGGTTTGAGGATTTTGTTGATGAAGATACTGGAGAAGTTATTTCAATTGAAAGAAATGAAGTTGTTTTAGATAGAGACACAGTCATTGACAAGGAAAATATTGACATAATAATAGAAACTAATTCAAAGACTATTCTTTTAAATAAAGAAGAAGGTGATGGTAATGAATATTCTGTAATATTAAACACTTTACAAAAAGATCCTACTAATTCTGAAAAGGAGGCAGTTGAGCACATATATAGACAGCTTAGAAACGCTGAACCGCCTGATGAAGAGACTGCTAGAGGAATTATAGATAAACTTTTCTTTTCCGATCAAAGATATAATCTTGGGGAAGTAGGGAGGTATAGAATGAATAAGAAGCTCGGTCTTGATGTAGATATGAATAATCTTGTTTTAACTAAACAAGATATTATTACAATAATCAAATTTTTAATTGAGTTGATTAATTCAAAAGCTGAAATTGATGATATTGACCACCTTTCTAATAGAAGAGTTAGAACAGTTGGTGAACAGCTATCGTCTCAATTCGGAGTTGGGCTTTCAAGAATGGCTCGTACAATCAGAGAAAGAATGAATGTCAGAGATAATGAGGTATTTACACCGATTGATTTGATTAATGCTAAAACATTATCTTCGGTGATTAATACCTTCTTTGGTACTAACCAACTTTCACAATTTATGGATCAAACAAACCCATTAGCTGAGTTAACTCACAAAAGAAGACTTTCAGCTTTAGGACCTGGTGGTTTATCAAGAGAAAGAGCTGGTTTTGAAGTGCGAGATGTTCACTACACTCATTATGGTAGACTCTGTCCAATTGAAACACCTGAAGGACCTAACATCGGATTAATATCATCACTGAGTGTGTTTGCAAAGGTAAATAACCTTGGTTTTATAGAAACACCATATAGGGAAGTTAATGATGGAGTTATTGATATTAATAACTTTAAGTATCTGTCTGCTGAAGAAGAAGAAGGTAAATTAATAACACAAGCTAACATTGAGAAAGGTAAAGATGGTAAAATATTAGCTGATAAAGTAATTGCTAGGCTTGAGGCAGATTATCCTGTAGTAGATCCGAAAGATATAAATTTTATTGATGTTGCACCAAATCAAATTGCTTCAATTTCTGCTTCTTTAATTCCTTTTTTGGAGCATGATGATGCAAATAGGGCTCTTATGGGTTCAAATATGATGCGTCAATCTGTTCCATTAATGAAACCTGAATCTCCAATTGTTGGAACAGGTCTAGAAAATCAAGTTGCATCTGATTCAAGAGTATTATTAAATGCAGATAAAGATGGTATTGTAAGATACGTTGATTCTCAAAAAATTACTATAAAGTATGATATGAATCAAGATGAAAAAATTACATCTTTCGATTCTAATGAAAAAACATATTCACTCATTAAATTTAGAAAAACAAACCAAGGAACATGTATCAACCTAAAGCCAATTGTAAAAAAAGGTGATAAGATAATTAAAGGTCAAGTACTCTGTGAGGGTTATGCAACATCCGATGGTGAGTTAGCATTAGGTAGAAACCTTAAAGTTGCCTTCATGCCATGGAAAGGTTATAATTTTGAGGATGCTATTGTTATTTCTGAAAAAGTTGTTAGAGATGATTACTTTACATCCATCCATATTGATGAGTATTCTATAGATGTCCGTGATACTAAATTGGGTATGGAGGAGTTAACAAATGATATTCCTAATGTAAGTGAGGAAGCTACTAGTGACCTAGATGAAAATGGAATGATTAGAATTGGTACGGAAGTTAAAGCAGGTGATATTTTGATTGGAAAAATCACTCCCAAAGGTGAATCAGATCCTACACCTGAAGAAAAGCTTTTAAGAGCTATTTTTGGTGATAAAGCTGGTGATGTAAAAGATGCATCACTAAAAGCATCTCCATCTCTGAATGGAATTGTAATTGATAAAAAATTATTTGAAAGAACAATTAAGGACAAAAGAAGAAGAGCAGATGATAAAGAATTGCTAAAACAACTTGAGATTAAATATGATCTTCAGTTTAATGAATTAAAATCTAAGTTAGTTGATAAACTTTACAAGATTTTAAGTGGTAAGACTTGTCAAGGAATATTCAATGATTTAGGAGAAGAGGTGATTCCAAAAGGAAAAAAATATTCACAAAAACTATTGAATGAAATAGATGATTATGTTCACCTAACAGATGCTAACTGGTCTGTAGATTCAAAAACCTCTGAAATGGCTTCTACATTGTTGCATAACTACAGAATCAAAGAAAATGATTTACAAGGTATGTTAAGAAGAGAGAAGTTTACAATTTCTGTTGGAGATGAATTACCTGCGGGGGTAATGAAGTTAGCAAAGGTTTATATTGCCAAAAAAAGAAAATTGAAAGTTGGTGATAAAATGGCTGGTAGACATGGTAACAAAGGGATTGTTGCCAGAATTGTCAGACAAGAAGATATGCCGTTTTTGGAAGATGGAACGCCTGTAGATATTGTTCTTAATCCACTTGGTGTACCATCAAGAATGAATATTGGTCAAATTTATGAAACTGTTCTCGGATGGGCTGGTCTTAAACTAGGTAAAAAATTCTCTACACCAATTTTTGATGGTGCTACTTTAGATCAAATTAATGAATTAACTGATGAAGCTGGAGTTCCTAGATTTGGTCATACATATTTATACGATGGTGGTACAGGCGAAAAGTTTGATCAACCGGCTACAGTTGGTGTAATTTATATGCTAAAACTGGGTCATATGGTTGATGATAAAATGCACTCAAGATCTATTGGTCCATATTCATTAATTACTCAACAACCACTTGGTGGTAAAGCTCAATTTGGTGGACAAAGATTTGGTGAAATGGAGGTATGGGCACTAGAAGCTTACGGTGCATCTAGTACACTTCAGGAGGTTTTAACAATTAAATCAGATGATGTAATTGGAAGAGCTAAAGCATATGAAGCGATAGTTAAAGGTGAAAAAATGCCTGATGCAGGATTGCCTGAATCGTTTAATGTTTTAATGCATGAATTAAAAGGACTCGGATTAGACATTAGATTAGAAGAATAAATACAAAATCATTTATGGAAATTATCAAAACAAAAAAGTTTAATAAAATCTCTATAGGTTTAGCATCTCCTGAAACAATTTTATCTGCTTCAAGAGGAGAGGTTTTAAAGCCCGAAACTATTAATTATAGAACTCACAAACCTGAAAGAGATGGATTATTTTGTGAAAGAATTTTTGGTCCTGTTAAAGATTATGAGTGTGCCTGTGGAAAATATAAGAGGATTAGATATAAAGGAATAATCTGTGATAGATGTGGAGTTGAAGTAACTGAAAAAAAAGTTAGAAGAGACAGAGTTGGACATATTAATTTAGTTGTCCCAGTAGCTCACATATGGTACTTTAAATCACTTCCAAACAAAATCGGTTATTTATTAGGATTACCAACTAAGAAATTGGACATGATAATATATTATGAGAGATATGTTATTGTTCAACCTGGACTTGCTGTTGATGCTGAAGGTAATCCTCTTAACAAAATGGATTTTCTTACTGAGGAGGAATTTCTAAATATTATGGAATCTCTTCCCCAAGAAAATCAATTTTTAGAGGATAGTGACCCCAACAAATTTATAGCTAAAATGGGAGCTGAGTGTTTAATAGAGTTACTTTCTAGGATTGATTTAGATGAACTTTCATATGAGCTCAGACATAAGGCCAATAATGAAACTTCAAAACAAAGAAAAACTGAGGCTTTAAAAAGATTACAAGTAGTTGAATCTTTGAGAGAAGCAAATGTTAATAGAGAAAATAAGCCAGAATGGATGCTTTTAAAAGCAATTCCTGTAATTCCACCTGAACTAAGACCATTAGTTCCGCTTGATGGTGGTAGATTTGCTACTTCTGATTTAAACGATTTGTATAGAAGAGTTATTATAAGAAATAATAGACTTAAAAGATTAGTAGAAATCAAAGCTCCTGAAGTTATTTTAAGAAATGAAAAAAGAATGCTTCAAGAATCAGTTGATTCACTGTTTGATAATACAAGAAAATCATCTGCAGTAAAAACAGAGGCGAATAGACCTCTTAAATCATTATCAGATTCTTTAAAAGGTAAGCAAGGTAGATTTAGACAAAATCTTTTAGGAAAGCGTGTTGATTATTCTGCAAGATCAGTAATCGTTGGAGGACCAACTTTGAAACTTTATGAATGTGGAATACCAAAAGATATGGCTGCTGAATTATATAAACCTTTCATAGTAAAAAAATTAATTGAGAGGGGAATTGTAAAAACTGTTAAGTCTGCAAAAAAAATAATTGATAAAAGAGAACCTATAGTTTGGGATATTTTAGAAAATGTATTGAAAGGACATCCTGTTCTCTTGAATAGAGCTCCGACACTACACAGATTAGGTATCCAAGCTTTTCAACCTCAATTAATTGAAGGTAAGGCTATTCAGGTTCATCCATTAGTTTGTACTGCATTTAATGCTGACTTTGATGGGGATCAAATGGCAGTCCACCTTCCTTTAGGTCCTGAGGCAATTCTAGAAGCTCAATTACTTATGTTAGCTTCTCATAATATTCTAAATCCGGCTAATGGTTCACCAATTACTGTTCCATCCCAAGATATGATTTTAGGTCTTTATTACATGACTAAGAAGAAAATCTCAACTAAGGACAATCCAGTAAAAGGTGAAGGATTAATTTTTTATTCACCTGAAGAAGTTAATATAGCATTTAACGAAAATAAAGTTGACTTGAACGCTTCAATCAAAGTAAGAGTGAAAGACGTAAATAATTCTGGAGAATTAGAAATTAAGTTGATTGATACTACTGTTGGAAGAGTTTTGTTTAATGAAGTTGTTCCTGAAAAAGTTGGCTATATAAATACTGTTCTTAATAAAAAAGCTCTTCGTGAAATTATTGGTACTATTCTTAACAAAACAAGTGTCCCTGAAACATCCGAGTTTTTAGACAAAATTAAGGATATGGGATTCTCATTTGCATTCAAAGGTGGTTTGTCATTTAGTTTAGGTGATATTATTATTCCAGATGAAAAGAATTCTATGGTTGAATCTGCTAATAAAGAAGTTGATGCAATTGTAGCCAATTATAATATGGGGTTAATCACTAATAATGAAAGGTATAATCAAGTTATTGACGTTTGGACTTCTTCAAATGCATCACTAACAGAACTTGCAATGAAAAGAATTAGTGAAGATCAACAAGGTTTTAACTCAGTATATATGATGCTTGATTCTGGAGCAAGAGGATCAAAAGAACAGATTAGACAGTTAACAGGTATGAGAGGTCTTATGGCCAAACCTAAGAAAGCGAGTTCTGCTGGTGGAGAAATTATTGAAAACCCCATTTTATCGAACTTTAAGGAGGGATTGTCAATATTAGAATATTTCATATCAACTCATGGTGCTAGAAAAGGTCTTGCTGATACTGCATTAAAAACTGCTGATGCTGGTTATTTAACCAGAAGGCTACACGATGTTGCTCAAGATGTAGTGGTACATTCTGAAGATTGTGGTACTTTAAGAGGAATTACAGTTGAAGCATTAAAGAAAAATGAAGAAATCGTAGAGCCATTGGGTGAAAGAATTTTAGGTAGAGTTTCTCTTCATGATGTTTATAATCCGTTAAATAACGAAATTATTGTAAAAGCAGGCCAACATATTGATAATGATATTGTTAGGGCAATTGAAGATTCACCTGTTGATAAAGTTGAAGTTAGATCTCCTTTAACATGTGAAGCAAACAGAGGAATTTGTGCAAAATGTTATGGTAGAAATTTAGCTACTGGCAAAATGGTTCAAATTGGAGAAGCTGTTGGAGTTATCGCAGCTCAATCAATTGGTGAACCTGGAACTCAGTTAACTTTAAGAACATTCCATGTGGGTGGTATTGCAGGTAATATTTCGGAAGAAAATAGTTTGTCTGCAAAATTTGATGGTATTACTGAAATTGAAGATTTAAAGACCGTAAAATCTAAAGATAATGAAGGTAAAACAATTGATTTAGTTTTATCTAGAACTTGTGAAATTAAAATTTTAGATGATAAAACCGGAATTGTTCTAAGCTCTAATATTATTCCTTACGGATCTTCTATTTTTGTTAAAAATGGAAATAAAATTAAAAAAGGTGATGTAATTTGTAGTTGGGATCCTTATAATGGTGTTATTGTTTCTGAATTTGGTGGTAATGTAGAGTATGAAAACATAGATAAAGGTCTCACTTATCAAGTAGAAATTGATGAACAAACTGGTTTCAAAGAAAAAGTAATTACTGAATCTAGAAACAAAAAATTAATACCTTCTCTACTAATTAATGATAAAAAAGGCAAGAACTTAATTACTTATAATTTGCCTGTTGGAGCTCACTTAATAGTTGATGATGGTGAATCAGTTGATCAAGGAAAAATACTAGTTAAAATTCCTAGAAAATCAGCTAAGTCCGGTGATATCACTGGAGGTCTTCCAAGGGTTACTGAACTTTTTGAGGCAAGAAATCCATCTAATCCTGCTGTAGTTAGTGAAGTTGATGGAGTGGTTTCTTTTGGAAAAATCAAAAGAGGTAATAGAGAGATAATTGTTGAAACAAGAACTGGAGAAATTATAAAATACTTAGTGAAACTTTCTAATCAAATTTTAGTTCAAGAGAATGATTTTGTAAAAGCTGGAATGCCACTTTCTGATGGTTCAATTACTCCTGACGACATCTTAAAGATTAAAGGTCCTTCGGCTGTGCAACAGTACCTTGTAAATGAAGTTCAAGAAGTTTACAGGCTGCAAGGTGTAAAAATAAGTGACAAACATTTTGAAGTCATTATCAGACAGATGATGCAAAAGGTTCAAGTTCAGGATTCTGGAGATACGACATTTTTGGAAAATCAACTTGTACATAAAAATGAATTTATTGTTGAAAATGATAATCTCTACGGAAAAAAAGTTATTGAGTCTTCGGGTGATTCTCTTAAATTAAAAGAAGGACAAATAGTTTCTGTTAGAGATTTAAGAGATGAAAATTCACTTTTAAAAAGGGAAGATAAGAATCTTGTGACTGCTCGTGATGCTGTTAATGCTACGGCAACACCAATTTTACAAGGAATAACAAGAGCTTCATTACAAACTAAATCATTTATTTCAGCTGCTTCCTTCCAGGAAACTACTAAAGTATTAAACGAAGCTGCCATAAATGGTAAGATAGATTCTTTAGATGGTTTAAAAGAGAATGTAATTGTAGGACATAAAATTCCAGCTGGTACAGGAAATAGGGATTTTGAAGATGTAATCGTTGGATATACTGACGAATATGAAGAACTTATTGAAAGTAAACGCATAAGGTTTGGTGATGAGTAACGACACTAAAAAGAATATTAATATTGAGCTTGATGAAAATATTGCTCAAGGTTCATATTCAAATCTAGTTGTTGTAAATCATTCACCAACCGAATTCGTTTTAGATTTTATAAATATTATGCCTGGAACACCTAAGGCAAAGGTAAAGTCTAGAATTATCTTAACCCCAGAGCATACAAAAAAGTTTTTACAAGCTCTCACTGATAATTTAGATAAATATGAATCGAACCATGGTCCTGTAAAAGAATTTAAAAAGGAGTTTATCCCTCTAAATTTTGGTCCAAAGGGTGAAGCATAACTAGAACTCAGATTTCTCGTGAAAAACTAATTTATTAAACTTTTGTTTGGTGTGATTTAGGGTAAACAATGAGTCTGATAAAAAAACTTTTTTATTTTCTTTGTCTAAGGCTATAAATTTCTGTTTTTGCCTCATGAAGTCCATTAGTTGTGCTTTATCTGATTTTTTTTCATCAATCCAGCATGCTTTGCTTATATTAATATTTTCATAAGAACATTTTGCACCATATTCATGCTCTAATCTATACTTAATTACGTCAAATTGTAAAACTCCAACAGTACCAATAATCTTTCTTCCATTAATAGTTAGAGTGAATAATTGTGCTACTCCTTCATCCATCAATTGTAAAATCCCCTTACTTAATTGTTTTGATTTCATTGGATCTTGATTAATTATATATTTAAAGTTTTCTGGTGAAAAACTTGGTATACCAATAAATTCAAGCTCTTCCCCTTCTGAAAATGAGTCACCTATTTTAAAATTTCCTGTATCATGTACTCCAATAATGTCACCAGGGTAAGAAACATCTATAATTTCCTTTTTATCAGCAAACAATGAATTTGGACTACTAAATCTTATTTTTTTTCCACTTCTTACATGGAAATACATATTATTTCTTTTAAATTGACCAGAAACTATTTTGATAAAAGAAAGCCTATCACGATGTTTTGGATCCATGTTAGCATGAATTTTAAATATAAAACCACTAAACTTGGTCTCCTTTGGTTTAACTATTCTATTTTTTGTTTCTTTAGGTCCGGGAGGTGGTGCATACTGTGAAAAATAATCAAGCATAACTTCAATGCCTGAGTTATTAAGTGCAGAGCCAAAAAATACTGGTTGGATTTTACATTTTAAATAATTATCAAAGGTAAATTTTGGATAAATTCCTCTCAATAGATCAATTTCTTCACTAATGTTTTTTGATAATTCTTTACTTATTAAAGTAGGTTTATTATAAATATCATTTAGTTTTAATTTAGTACCATCATTAAGTTTAACTGTTTCATTTAAAAGGTCAATAATTCCTGTATAATCATATCCTAGACCGATTGGATATGTTATTGGCGAAACTTTGAAATTTAACTTTTTTTCTAATTCATCAAACAATTCAAATTGGTCTTTACCTTCTCTATCACATTTATTAATAAATATCATAATAGGGATATTTCTCATTTGACAAACCTTTACTAGTTTTTCTGTTTGTTCCTCAACTCCTTTAGCAACATCTATTACAACAATTACACTATCGACAGCAGTTAAAGTTCTAAAAGTATCTTCAGCAAAATCTTTATGACCTGGGGTATCAAGAATATTTATTTTTTTTCCTTGATAATTAAATGAAAGAACTGATGTTGATACAGATATTCCTCTTTGTTTTTCAATTTCCATAAAGTCACTAGTAGCAGTTTTTTTTATTTTATTTGATTTTACTGCTCCTGCTTCATTTATTGCACCTCCGAATAAAAGTAGCTTTTCAGTCAAAGTAGTTTTTCCAGCATCAGGGTGAGAAATTATTCCAAAAGTCCTTCTAATATCAATATTTGATTTTAAATTCATTTTCAAACGCAAAAATAGCACCTTATTTGTATGTTTGAAATCTAATTCTAGTAAATTTGAAAGAATGTCAAAAAATGTAATTTTAGTAGATTTAGAAAACAATCAAATTGGAGTTGAAGAAAAGTTTTTAGCTCATAAAAAGAAATTACTTCATAGAGCTTTTTCAATTTTTCTTTTTAATGATAAAAACGAAATATTACTTCAGCAAAGGGCACCACATAAGTATCATTCGGGTAATTTATGGACCAATACTTGCTGTAGTCACCCTTATGAAGGAAAGACATTGATAGAATGTGCAAACGAGAGATTAATTGAAGAAATGGGAATAGATACTAAATTAAATGAAATCTTCTCTTTTGTCTATAGAGAAGATTTTGATAATGGACTTACAGAATATGAATATGATCATGTAATTTTTGGAAGATATTCTAAAAATCCTATTTTAAATCCTGATGAAGCAGTTGATTTTAAATGGATTTCAGCTGAAAATCTTAAAGTAGAAATTTCAAATAATCCTGATAATTTTACAGCTTGGCTTAAAATTATATTTAAAGATCATTATAAATATTTTAATAATTATGAAAATTACAATTTGTAGAAAAAGTCATTTTAATGCAGCTCATAAACTGTATAATCCAATTTGGTCTAAAGAAAAAAATTTGAATGTTTTTGGAAGGTGTAGTTATGAAAATTATCATGGACATAATTATGAACTAATTGTAAAATTTGAAGGTGAAATAGATCAAGATACTGGAATGGTTATGGATTTGAGTGATTTAAAAAAAATTATTGTTAACGAAGTTGAAGATGTTTTAGATCATAAAAACTTAAATCTTGATATAGATTATTTTAAAGATAAAATTCCATCTACTGAAAATTTAGCAGTCTTTATTTGGAATAAGCTAAATGATTCAATTGAGCTTGAGGGTAAGCTTTCAATTGTATTATATGAAACTCCTAAAAATTTTGTTGAGTACTCTGGAGGCTAAATAGAAAGTAATCTTTTGAGCTCTTCAGCATACTTAGATTTCTTAACTCCATCACTTAAAGATTTATAAATGGTATCCATAATCTTTTTTGATTCCTTTAGATCAGTAATCGCGATATAAGGAGCTATTTCAAAATCAGAATGTCTTAATGCAAAATTAGCATTATATAGAAATTGTCTTTTATTCAAGCTGAACAACGTCTCATCAATTCTCGCTAAACTATCTTCGTCAACTTGATTATTTACTTCAAATGATGTCTTAATAAGATCTAACTTTTGGTCATTAAATTTGCGATTAAAGGAAACATAATCTCTTAATAGAGAATCGTTTTTAGATCCAGAGACATTAATTTCATACCCAAATTTATCCAATGAAGAGACTATTTTAATCTTTTTTTGTTCACCAAAAAAAGATAGTGTTTTGTATGAATTACCATCATTAAGAATTAAATCCACATATAAAATTTGTGGCTCAGAAAGGTTACTTTTTAATTTTACTAAATTATCACCTTTTACTATTACAGAGTCAATAATAACACCTATACTATCATTAGCTTTTGATAAAATAACTTTTCCTTTTTTTAAACCTTTTATTTCAAGCTCTAATTCAAAATTATTTGTTGAGCTACATGAAATAAAAAAAACACTAAGCAGAATTAATCTCAAATACATTTATCAAAACTAATTAAAAGTATGTTTATTTGATAAGATCAAAGCTTCTTTTTATGAAATTAGTTAAATCTTGACCTTTTAATAGATTTTGAGATAATTTAGCTAGATCTAACGATTGATTGATCAATCTTTCTCTCTTGCTTATTGTTTTTGTATTTAGAATATTTGATATAAGCTCACTATTAGTATTAACAACAAGATTATAGATCTCAGGCATATTTCCGAACATGCCATTACCTCCAGTAGCTTGCATATCTTTCATTCTTCTCATAAATTCAGGAAGAGTTATCATAAATGGCGGTGTGTTACTGTCTGAAGCTTCAAGTTGAATTGTAAATTTTTCTTTTGGAATAATTTCTTCTAAATAAGAATTTAATGTTTCCTTTTCCTTTTCGTTTAGTTTAGAGATATTCTCCTCTTCCTTTTTAATAAGGTTTTCGATTGTATCAGAATCTGCTCTAGCAAAAGAAATTTTTTCTTTAGTTGTCTCTAATTTCTGTAATAAGTGAGAAATTATTGGAGAGTCCAAAAGAAGTACTTTATAACCTTTATCTTCAGCTATTCTTATAAATGAATCTTGCTCTTTAACATTTGTGGAATAAAGTATTATTGTCCTACCATCTTTATCAGTCTGATTATCTTTAATTTCTTCAATTAGTTCATCATAAGTAAAGTATTTACTGTCAGTAGTTGGGTAAAGGGAGAATTTATCTGCTTTTTCAAAGAATTTTTCTTCACTCAACATTCCGTATTCAATTATAACTTTAATATCATTCCACTTTTCCTCAAACATTTTTCTATCCTTTTTGAATAAAGAATTTAATTTATCAGCAACTTTTCTAGTTATATAATTAGTAATTTTTTTAACTGCAGAGTCGACTTGTAAGTAACTTCTTGAAACATTAAGTGGAATGTCAGGTGAATCAATAACACCTCTTAAAAGTGTTAAAAACTCTGGAACAATTCCTTCAACATTATCAGTTACAAAAACTTGATTCTGATATAGTTGTATTTTATCCTTTTGAAGATTGATATCGTTAGATAATTTTGGAAAGTAAAGAATACCAGTTAAATTGAATGGATAATCTACATTTAGATGAATGTTGAAAAGAGGTTCTTCAAAATTCATTGGGTATAAATCTCTATAGAATTGCTTATAGTCCTCGTCCTTTAATTCAGAGGGTTGTTTTGTCCAAGCAGGTTCAGTAATATTTATAATATCATCGACGAGTTCCTTTATTTCTTTTTTATTATCACCCTCACCTTCATTTCTAGTTATTTCTTTAGTTCCAAACTTTATAGGGATTGGCATAAACCTATTATACTTTTTAAGTAAATTTCTTATGGTAGATTCCTCTAAATAATCTTTAGAATCTTTAGAAATATTTAAAATTATTTCAGTTCCAACTTCTTTTTTGTTGTGTTTTTTAAGAGTAAATTCTGGTGAACCATCACAAGACCAATGAATCGCACTTTCATCTTTGTAGGATTTAGAAATGATTTCAACTTTATCAGCTACCATAAATGCAGAATAAAATCCTAAACCAAAATGACCTATAATTCCACTGTCTTTAGCAGTATCTTTATATTTTTCTAAGAATTCTTCAGCTCCTGAAAAAGCTACTTCATTAATGTATTTTTTAACTTCTTCCTCAGTCATTCCAATTCCTTGGTCAGTTATGTGTAATTTTTTTGCTTTTTTATCAACTTTAACTTCAATTAATGGTTTTTCTATATTAACCTTTGATTCACCAATGTTAGATAGGTGTTTTAACTTAAGTGTTGCATCAGTTGCATTCGAAATTAGCTCTCTTAAAAAAATTTCTTGATCGCTGTATAAAAACTTTTTTATTAGCGGGAATATGTTTTCAACTGAAACATTAATTTTACCTTTGCTCATAGTAATTTATATTGTTCTAAATCTTGTGTATTGATTAAACTTTATTCTTTTAGAGTTCCCCATAAATTTAGTTGAACTAACTCTATTATTAAATTCATTTCGAATAGAATTTAATTGTGAATTTCCATTCTCTTGTTTATTCATTCAATAATATTATATTGTTCAAATATTCAAATGATATACCAAATATTTTTTGATGACAAAATGACATTTATTATTTATCAATATGTATAACTCTAAAATTTCAGGTCTAGGATATTATGTTCCCGATAACATAGTAACTAATCATGACCTATCAAAAATTATGGATACCTCCGATGATTGGATAAAGGAAAGAACAGGGATTCATCAAAGACGTTGGATTGAAAAGAATAGTGGAGATACTACTTCTGTTATGGGAGTAAAAGCAGCTGAAATGGCAATTAAAAATGCTGGTATAACAAAAGATGATATTGAATTTATAGTATTTGCGACTCTCAGTCCTGATTATTTTTTTCCAGGTGGAGGTGTGATGATTCAAGATATGATGAATATGGATACTATAGGGGCATTGGATGTCAGAAATCAATGTTCTGGATTTATTTATGCATTATCAACTGCTGATCAATTTATTAAAACTGGAATGTACAATAATGTTTTAGTTATTGGATCAGAAACACATAGTCCTGGATTAGATAAAACAACGAGAGGTAGAGGAGTTTCTGTAATTTTTGGAGATGGTGCAGGTGCAGTAGTGCTTTCAAGAGAAGAAAACAATTCAAAAGGAATTCTTTCAACTCATTTGCATTCAGAGGGTAAACATGCAAAAGAGCTTTCATTGATTTCACCGGGTTTAGGAACTAGATGGGTCACAGATATTATTGAAGATAATGACCCAAATGATGAAAGTTATTACCCTTTTATGAATGGTCAATTTGTTTTTAAAAATGCAGTTGTTAGATTTACAGAAGTTATTTATGAAGCCTTGAATAAGAATAATTTAACTAAAAAGGATATAAAATTGCTTGTTCCTCACCAAGCTAACCTAAGAATTTCTCAATTCATTCAAAGAAAATTTGAACTTAATGATAATCAGGTTTATAATAACATCATGAAATATGGAAATACTACTGCAGCCTCAATCCCAATTGCTTTGGCAGAAGCTCATGAGGATGGTCTTATAAACAAGGACGATATTGTTTTATTAGCAGCTTTTGGAAGTGGATTCACTTGGGGAAGTGCTTTAATTAGATGGTGATTTTTTAATAAAATGTAAACCAATAAATGTAATTAATCCATTAATTGGTAGTAATTCATACCCTATGATGTAACCACCTAACAACTCTGAGGGAATTTTACTAAAAAAATACACAGCAATTACTGAAAAACAGCATACAATAATAGAATATTTGTCTTTTATTTTATGTTTAGTTAATATGCCAAAACTAAATAAACCTAACAGTGGACCATATGTGTAACCGGCAACTGTAAGTAATCCATCAATTACATTTGTGTTAAGTAAATGTTTGTAAGAAATGATAACTAAAACTAAAATAAAACTCATAAGGATATGAGTCCTGAATCTAAGTTTTTTTTGATCATTCTCACTTTTTTCACTAATATTTAAAAAATCTATACAAAAAGATGTTGTTAATGATGTTAGTGCACTATCGGCACTACTGTAGGCAGCTGCAATAAGTCCAAGTAGAAAAGTAATTCCAATTAATATTCCTAAATCAGAGTTAAGTGCAATTTCTGGAAACAGTAAATCAGTATTTATGTCGCCATTTAAAACTGGGATATTTATTCCGTTTTTGTTAGAATATATGTACAAAAGTGCACCAAGTAAAAGAAATATAAACGTTACTGTTGTTAAAACAAAGCTGAAAACTACCATGTTTTTTTTAGCCTCATTTAAGTTTTTACAGGTCAAATTCTTTTGCATCATATCTTGATCTAGACCAGTCATACATATAGTAATGAACATCCCTCCAATAAATGATTTTAGAAAATGATTTCTCTCAAGAAAGCTATCAAAAACAAAAATATTAGAATAGCTTTTTAATTCTTCTGATTTAATAAAATCAGACATAGACCAACCAATTTCTTCATTAATCAAAAATATAGATAAGCCTACTGCTAAGATCATTAAAAATGTCTGTATAGTATCCGTCCATACAACTGTTTTGATTCCTCCTCTAAAAGTGTAGATCCATATTAGTAGAATAGAAAAACACACAGTAATTTCAAATGGAATATTCCAAGAATCAAAAATGAATTTTTGTAAAACAATTGCAACAAGATATAATCTAAATGCTGCTCCAATTATCCTTGAAATAAAAAAGAAAAGAGCCCCTGTTTTATGAGAAATAGTTCCAAGTCTATTTCCCAAGTACTCATAAATGGATGTAACATTGTTTTTATAATAAATTGGTAAAAGAATATAAGCAACGATAAAGTATCCAAAGAGATACCCTAAAACAACTTGAAAGTAAGTAAAACCAGAGGTTTCAACGTCACCGGGAACAGAAATAAAAGTTATTCCTGATAAAGAAGCTCCAACCATACCAAAGGCTACAACATACCATGGAGATTGCTTATCACCAGTAAAAAAAGTTTTATTATTGCCTGAGCCTTTAGTGAGATTTGATACAATCAGTAAAACCAAAAAGTAACAAATAATTATCGATATAATTAACGTTTCTGACATCTAATCAATAATAGTAAATATAAGAATTTATCAAACTGTTTATTCTTCTATATTTGCACTATGGAAATTCCTTCAAAAATTTTAGAGAATGCTGTTCATGAAATTTCTAAATTACCTGGAATTGGAAGAAGCACTGCCCTTAGACTCGCTTTAAATATTCTTTCAAGAGATGAAAGTGAAGTAGAGAACTTAACGTTGGCATTAAATCAATTAAAAAAAAATATAAAGCTTTGCTCAAGTTGTTATAATCTATCTGATTCAGACGTATGTAGTATTTGCTCTAGCAATAAAAGAAACAAATCTCTAATTTGTGTTGTTGAAGATATCAGAGATGTTATGGCTATTGAAAACACAAATCAATTTAATGGTTTATATCATGTATTAGGTGGTAAAATATCTCCAATTGAAGGGATTGGCCCTAATAAGCTTAAAATTAATGAGCTAATAGAAAGAATTTCTGTAGATGAAGTAAGGGAAGTTATTTTTGCATTGAGTGCAACAATGGAAGGCGATACAACCAGTTATTTTATTTTCAAAAAAATTAAATCTAAAAATATTAGTTTTAGTACAATATCTAGAGGAATTTCTGTGGGAGATGATCTGCAATATACTGATGAAATTACCTTAGGTAAAAGTATTGTTAACAGAATACCATATAATCAAAGCAATTAGTAATCCTAAATATATAATTGATATTTTTGCATAATGTCTACAAAAACAAAATATAATTTACAGTTACCTAGAATGGGAGAGAGTGTTGATGAAGCAACAATTGTAAGTTGGTTAAAAGAGGTTGGTGATGAAATCAAGGTTGATGATTTTGTTGTAGAAATTGCAACTGATAAAGTAGATTCTGAAGTTCCTAGTGATGTAAGAGGAAAACTTATTGAAAAATGTTTTGAGGTAAATGATGTTGTTAAAGTTGGTGAAACAATTTGTGTAATTGAATTAAGTGATGATTTTGAAAGAGTAGAAGAAAAAATAATTGACAATATTCCAAATATAGATTTAATTATTCCAAAGGAAGAACAAGAAAACATTACTAAATCTGAAAAAAAAGAAATCAATGATGAAAGTGAGGCCTACTTTTCTCCACTAGTTAGGAGTATTGCTAATAAAGAAAATATTTCTGACCAAGAATTAAAAAATATTGCTGGATCAGGAAAAAATAATAGACTAACCAAAAGAGATTTACTTGACTATCTTGAGTTAAACAAGAAATTAGACAATTCAAGTACATCCAAAGTTGAATTTAATTTATCGAATCAAACTTCTAGAGATTTAACAAGAATAGAGAAAGTTTTAGCTGAACATATGGTTAATAGCAAAAAAACTTCTCCTCACGTACAATCATTTATTGAAGTTGATGTCACTGAATTATGGGATTGGAGAGAAAAAGTGAAGAATGATTTTTTTGAGAAAACTGGTCAAAAGATAACCATTACTCATGTTATAACTAAGATAGTTTCTGAACTTTTAGGAGAATTTCCTATTCTTAATTCAAGTTTAGTTAATGATAAAGTGATCATAAAAAAAGAAATTAATGTTGGAGTTGCAACCGCTTTAAAAGATGGAAATTTGATTGTTCCTGTAATTAAAAACTGTGACCAACTTAGTTTGGTTGGGGTTGTAAATTCCATGAACAAATTAATTCAAAATGCCAGAACAAATAATTTGAGTCCTGATGATGTTTTTGAAGGCACTTACACAGTTACTAACGTTGGAGTTTTTGGAACTTTAGCAGGAACACCAATAATTAATCAACCTCAAGTAGGTATTTTAGCAATTGGCTCAATAGAAAAAAAACCCTCAGTTATTGAAACTAACAAAGGAGATTTTATTGGAGTAAGAAGGAAAATGATTATATCTCATAGTTATGATCACAGAATAATTAATGGATCTACTGGTGGTTTATTTATTAAAAGATTAAAAGATATTTTAGAATCTTGGGATTCAAATACAATGATTTAGTATGTCTTTATCTATAAATTTAAAACGGCCAATTTGTTTTTTTGATTTAGAAACTACAGGAATTAATATAGTTAATGATAGAATTGTAGAAATTTCTTTTATTAAAATTAATGTTGATAATACAGAAGAAGCAAAAACTTGGCTAATAAATCCAACGATTCCAATACCACCAATGACTTCAGTTATTCATGGTATTACAGATGAAATGGTAAAAGATAAACCAACTTTCAAAGAAACCTCAAAAGAAATTTTCAATTTTATATCTAACTGTGATCTTGCTGGATTTAATTCCAATAAATTTGATGTTCCACTTTTAGCTGAAGAATTTTTGAGAGCCGATTGTGATTTTGATGTATCAAAAATAAAATTAGTTGATGTTCAAAATATTTTTCATAAAAAAGAAAAGAGAACACTTTCTGCTGCTTACAAGTTTTATTGTAATAAGGAACACTTAAATGCTCATTCATCTATGTCTGATACTAGAGCTACTTATGAAGTTTTTTGTGCTCAAATTAACAAGTATGATGATTTAGAAAAAAACATAGATTTTTTATCTGATTTTTCTAAACAGAAAAAGAACCTTGATTTAGCAGGATTTATTTATGAAAACAGTGATGGGAATCCTACTTTTTCTTTTGGAAAATACAAAGGAATGGAACTGGATTTTGTCATAGATAAAGATCCAGGATATTTCAGTTGGATTTTAAATGCAGATTTTCCTAGATACACTAAGAATATTCTTAATAAAATAAGACTAAATAAAATCAATAATAAACTTTCATGAAAATTATCTGTGTTGGACAAAATTATTTAAAGCATATTGAAGAATTAAAATCTAAAAAAAGTTCTTCACCTGTAATTTTTCTAAAGCCTGATTCATCATTGATTGCTAAAAATCAGCCATTTTTTATTCCAGAATTTTCAAATGAAATCCATTATGAAATAGAATTGATTTTAAAATTTAATAGGTTAGGAAAACATATTTCAAAAGATTTTGCATATGAATACTTTGATCAAATTTCATTAGGTATTGATTTTACAGCAAGGGACCTTCAACAAAAACTTAAAGGTAATGGCCATCCATGGGAAAAAGCAAAAGCATTTGATAACTCTGCCTTGATTGGTAGTTGGATTGATGTAGAAAAATTTAAAGATTTATCTAATATTAATTTTTATTTAAAGAAAAATGGTAAAGTAGTTCAATCTGGAAATTCCTCAAATATGATTTGGAAAATTGATGAATTAATTTCAGAGGTTTCTAGTTATTTTACAATAAAAATTGGAGATATTATGTTTACCGGAACACCCGAAGGTGTTGGTAAAGTTTCGATTGATGATATTCTTGAGGGATACCTTGAAGATCAAAAAGTATTTAATATTAAGATTAAGTAATGCTTAAAAACATAATTCAATTTTTAAAAAAAGAAAAACAAACGCTGTCAATTGCTGAGAGTATTACTGGTGGAAACTTGTCAAGTTCTTTTATTTCTGAATCGGGTGCATCTAGTTTTTTTTTAGGTTCAGTGGTTACTTACTCAAAAAACTCTAAAATAGAAATTTTAAATATTAGCTCTGAAGATTTGCAAAATAACTCATTAGTAAGTGAATATGTGAGTAAGAATATGGCAGAATCTTGTAAAAAATTATTTAAATCCTCCTATTCAATATCTACAACAGGAAATGCGGGACCAAAAACAAATGATTCACTTTCTAATGTTGGTCAAGTTTTTATTTCTGTAGCATCAAAAAGTGGAATTTTCACTGAAGAGTTTAATTTCAAGGGTACACGAAAAGAAATTATAGAGCAAACTGTTGAAAATGCACTTAAAATTTTATACAAAAATCTAATAAAATAAATTTGTTATAAGTGTAAAATGTTGTTTATTTGCACACCGAAAGGATAAAAGTTATGTCTAAAATTTGTCAAATATCAGGTAAAAAGGTTCAATTTGGTAATAATGTTTCCAAAGCTATTAATAAGACAAGAAGAAGATTTGATGCTAATATTATTTCTAAGAAATTTTATATTCCTGAAGAAGATAAATGGATTAAACTTAAGGTTTCAACATCCGTTTTAAAAACTATTAATAAAAAAGGTATTTCTGCTGTCCTTAAAGAAGCTAAAGAAAAAGGTATAAAATTATAATCAATGGCAAAGAAAGGTAATAGAGTTCAAGTTATTTTAGAATGTACTGAGCATAAGGATTCTGGTATGCCAGGAACTTCAAGATACATTTCAACCAAGAACAAAAAAAATACCCCTGAAAGGTTAGAGTTGAAAAAATTTAATCCTATTCTTAAGAAATACACATTGCATAAAGAGATTAAATAATGGCAAAGAAAACAGTAGCAACATTACAAACTGGATCTAAGAAGCTTACTAAAGCAATTAAAATGGTGAAAAGTCCTAAAACTGGAGCGTACACCTTCTCTGAAGCAATAATGTCAGCTGATCAGGTTAATGATTGGTTTTCCAAAAAGTAAATTTTTCTTTTTTTTCTATTTAATTTTAATAACTATCTTTCTTAAATGAACTTTTTCAAGAGGATATTTAGAAAATCTAATAATGATAAATTAGATAAAAGTCTTGAAAAGACTAGTTCATCATTTATAGAAAAAATAAAAAAAGTAGTTGTTGGTAAAACAAAAGTTGATGCTTCAACTCTTGATGATCTTGAAGAAGTCTTAATCACATCAGATGTTGGAGTAAAAACCACTTTGAAAATTATTGATTCAATTGAAGATAGAATTAAGAAAGAGAAATATACAAATCCACAAGAGCTAGATATAATCCTCAAAGAAGAAATTTCAAATATTATATTTGATAATTCTGATTCTGACACATACGAAATAAAGGAAAAACCTCATGTAATTCTTGTTGTTGGAGTAAATGGTGTTGGAAAAACTACCTCTATAGGTAAATTAGCAAATTTTTTTAAAAATCAAGGATTATCAGTTATGATAGGTGCTGCAGATACTTTTAGAGCTGCAGCAATTGAGCAGTTAGAGGAATGGGCTTTTAGAGCAAAAGTTGACATTGTTAAGCAGGAGATGGGTAGTGACCCTGCTTCTGTTTCATATGACACTTTAAATTCAGCCATAAATAAAAATCACGATATTGTTATAATTGATACTGCTGGACGGTTACATAATAAGGTAAATCTTATGAACGAACTTTCAAAAATCGGAAGAGTTCTAAAAAAATTAAACCTTAATGCTCCTCATGAAATTTTGCTAGTTATAGATGGTTCGACAGGCCAAAATGCATATGAACAAGCGAAACAATTTTCTGAAGCAACAGATATTACATCAATGATGGTTACAAAATTAGATGGTACTGCTAAAGGTGGTGTTGTAATTGGAATTTCGGATCAGTTAAGTATTCCAATCAAGTTTATTGGAACGGGTGAATCTATTGACGATATAGAAATTTTTGATAAGAAACAATTTGTTGAGTCTTTTTTCAAAAAAAAAATTAAATGAGAACAAGAACATTTAATAAGAATAAAATCAATGTAGTTACACTGGGATGCTCTAAAAATCTTTATGATTCTGAGGTTTTAATTTCACAACTAAAAGCTAATAATAAGGATGTTGTTCACGAAGGTGATGGTAATATAGTTGTAATAAATACATGTGGATTCATTGAAAATGCTAAACAACAATCAATTGATACAATTCTTGAATATTCAGATAAAAAAAATCAGGGTAAAATAGATAAACTATATGTTACTGGATGTTTAAGCGAGAGATATAAAGATGATCTTGAAAAAGAAATTCCTGAAGTTGATAAGTATTTTGGAACAACAGATTTATCTCACTTACTAAAGCATTTAAGGGCTGATTACAAAAGCGAACTAATTGGAGAGAGGTTCTTGTCTACACCAAAAAATTATGCATACTTAAAAATTTCTGAAGGATGCGATAGAAAATGTTCTTTTTGTGCTATTCCACTTATGAGAGGAAAGCATAAATCTAGAAGTATGGAAGATATAGTTAATGAGGCTAAAAAAATGGCTTCACAAGGTGTAAAAGAATTAATTTTGATTGCTCAAGAATTGACTTATTATGGTCTTGATTTATATAAAAAAAGATCAATTTCTAAGCTTCTGAAAAAATTATGTGATTTAGAAGGAATTGAATGGGTTAGATTACATTATGCATATCCCTCAGGTTTTCCTAATGAATTGATTGATACAATAAAAAATGAAGAAAAAATTTGTAATTATTTAGATATCCCTCTTCAACATATTTCAGATGAAATTCTCAAATCAATGAGGAGAGGTTCAACTAAGCTTAAAACAAATAATCTAATTACAAATCTTAGAAAACAGATACCTGAAATCTCAATTAGAACAACTTTAATTGTTGGTTATCCTGGTGAAACAAAAACTCACTTTAAAGAGTTATGTGATTGGGTTAAGGAAATGAAATTTGAAAGACTTGGATGTTTTAAGTACAGTCATGAAGAAAACACTCATGCTTATAATTTGGTTGATGATGTAAAAGAGATTGAAAAACAAAGACGGTTGGAGAAAATCATGTCTATTCAAAAAGAAATCTCTAGAGAATTGAATCAAAAAAAGATTGGAAATGAAATTAAATGCTTAATTGACAGATTTGAAAGCGGTTATTACATTGGAAGATCAGAATATGATTCACCTGACGTCGATAACAATATTTTGATTAAATCAGATAATATTCATTTGAGAATTGGAGAATTTTATAATGTAATTATTGATGATGCATCAGATTATGACTTATATGGATCTATCAAATGAAAAATTCTAAATCCATTGAAATAAATAACTCTAATCATCTCCCTTTGATAACAAAAGATTATGTCTTAAAAAATAATCTTAAAGAATTTTACTCCCTTGAAAACAATATTGATAATTATAGCGAACAAATTATTCTAAGAAATAATTTTTCAAAGGAAAAAAGAAACACCTTAGTCGAAGTGTTATTAGATCAAAATCAAGGTTTTAGTAAAAACATAATTGATAATATATTAAAACTCAGAGATTCAAAAACATTCACCGTAACTACAGGGCATCAGTTGTGTTTATTTACAGGTCCAATGTATTTTATTTATAAAATTTTACAAACAATAAAACTGAGTAATACTTTAAAGAAGAAATATCCAGAAAATAATTTTATCCCTGTTTATTGGATGGCATCTGATGATCATGATTTCGAGGAAATTAAATTTTTTAACTCATATCAAAAAAAGTTTGCTCATGAGATTAATAGTGAAAATCTTTGTACCGGAAATATTAAAACTAAAAATCTAGAAAAAGTTTATCGAGATCTTGAAATTGAATTTTCTAATAAAAAAAATGTAAATCAATTACTTCAAATTTTTAAAGAATCTTATTTGTCTAAAAAAACATATTCATCTGCTATTAGACATCTCGTTTATGAGCTATTCAAAGAATATGACATTGTTGTGTTAGATCCTAATGAGATGAGGTTAAAAACACATTTTAAATCGATTATAATAGATGAAATTTCAAACTTCAGTACATATAAAATAGTTAACGAAACAGTTGGGAAGATCTCTGAAACATATAAAGGAAAATTTAAGCCCCAAGTAAATCCTAGAAAAGTAAATTTATTTTACATTGAAAATCAAAAAAGATTTAGGATAGATTTTAAAAACGGTCTTTTTAAGATTTTTAATAAAAATTATTCAAAGGAGGAACTTTTAAAAATCGTTGAATCTAACCCGGAAAACTTTTCTCCTAATGTGCTGTTACGTCCTTTGTACCAAGAATCAATTTTACCAAATCTTGCATATGTTGGAGGTGGTTCAGAAATTTCTTATTGGTTGGAGCTAAAAGATCTTTTTATTTTTTATAAAATTCCTTTTCCTATTTTATCGCTGAGGTGTTCACTGTTACTCTTAAATAAAAAAGATATTGATCAAATTTCAAGAAATAATCTTTCTGTTAGTGATTTTTTTGAACAGTTAGATTTTATTGAAAAAAAATATATTTCCAAAAAAAATACTGGTAAATACAATTTTACCAATTTTATAAAAGAATATAATATTCTGTTAGACAATCAGCTTAGTCAATTATTAAAAATTGATAAGAATTTAAATCCAATTTTATCATCGTTAAAAAAGCGTCATCATAATGATTTTGATATTTTGAATAAAAAAATTATTAAATCTTTAAAGAGAATCGATGAAACTTCTATTAATCAAATTCAAAAATTGCATTTTAAAATATTCCCTAATGGAGTTGAGCAAGAGAGATATATTAATTTTTCTCATTTTTATTCAATAATAGGTATTGAATTAATTGATAAGTTATATTCAGTTATAGATCCATTTGAACCAAAATACAAAGTCTGTATATTATAATTTTATTTTAAGTTTTTGATGTATTTTTGAGGATGCAAGAAAAGGTATTAATTCTTGATTTTGGTTCTCAGTACACACAATTAATAGCCAGAAGAGTTAGAGAATTAAATATATATTGTGAAATTTTTCCTTTTGATAGTAAAAATTATCTTTTCGACCAATATAAGGCGATTATACTTTCAGGATCCCCTTATTCTGTCAGAGCTGATAATTCTTTAAAGCTTGATTTGAGATCTGTTAAGGGAAAAATACCGTTGCTAGGTATTTGTTATGGAGCTCAATTATTAGCATATAATTATTTTGGAGAAGTAAAAGCTTCAAATAAAAGAGAATATGGTAGAGCTAATTTAAGTTCAATTATACAAAGTGAATTATTAGATGGGGTGATAAATGGTTCTCAAGTTTGGATGAGTCATGCAGATACTATTTTTAAGTTACCAGCCAATTCAAAAAGAATAGCAAGTACTGCTGATGTAGAAAATGCTGCATTTAAGTTTAATAATGAAAACACCTATGGTATTCAATTTCACCCAGAGGTTTATCATTCAACTGATGGAAAAAAGATTTTATTTAATTTTTTAATTAATATTTCTAAAATAAAGCAATCCTGGACTGCTAGTTCATTTGTTGAAAGTACTATTAGTGAATTGAAATCTAAAATCAAGGATGAGAAAGTAATCTTAGGTTTATCAGGTGGAGTTGATTCATCAGTAGCTGCAGTAATTTTAAATAAAGCTATAGGTGAAAATTTACATTGTGTTTTTATAGATAATGGTTTGTTAAGAAAAAATGAATTTGATTCTGTTTTAGATCAATATAAAGGCATGGGGTTAAATGTCATAGGTGTTGATGCTAAGCAAAGATTTTATAAAGAATTAAAAGGTGTTAGTGATCCTGAACAAAAAAGAAAAGTTATAGGAAAAATATTTATTGATGTTTTTGATGACGAAGCATCAAAAATTAATAATGTTAAATGGCTTGCACAAGGAACAATATATCCTGATGTAATAGAATCAATCTCAGTTAAAGGTCCTTCAGCTACAATTAAATCACATCATAATGTTGGAGGTCTTCCAGATTATATGAAGTTAAAAGTAGTTGAGCCATTAAGAATGCTTTTTAAGGATGAAGTAAGAAATGTTGGAGCTGAGCTAAATATATCTAATAATATTTTAAAGAGACATCCATTTCCTGGACCTGGCCTCGCTATTAGAATTTTAGGTGTTGTCGATGAGATCAAAGTAAGAATATTGCAGGATGCAGATGATATTTTTATTGGAGAGTTGAAAAAACATAATCTTTATTCAAAGATTTGGCAAGCTGGTGTTATGTTGTTGCCTGTTCTCTCAGTGGGTGTAATGGGGGATGAAAGAACATATGAAAATTGTGTTGCTTTAAGAGCTGTTACATCAACTGACGGTATGACAGCAGATTGGTATAATTTACCATATGAGTTTTTACAGGAAGTTTCTAATAAAATTATAAATAACGTTAAGGGTATTAACAGAGTAGTTTATGACATTAGCTCAAAACCACCTGCGACTATAGAATGGGAGTAAAAAATATTATTTCATTTTTTATTTTACTTTTTTCTTTGTTTTTAAATGGACAAACAATTAAGGAAAATGTAATTCAATATGATTCAATTATAAGTCATGAAGTGCAAAAAAAAGAAACATTGTTTAGTATCTCTAAAATTTATGGTATTTCTGTTGAAGATTTATTAGAGGCTAACCCCAATATTAAAATTGATAAACTTAAAAGAAAATCCATTTTAAATATTCCTTTGAAAAAATTAGTAAAAATTACTGCTAATAATGATGTAAACGAAGAGTTGGATTCTATATTGGTAATAACTGAAAAAGATAACTCATTAGTTAGTAAAAAATTTAAAAGAAAAGTTTTGAATGTTGCATTACTCGCACCACTAAAATTAAATTCGATAGTATTGGATTCTGTTGACTTAACTAAAAAAACATTAAGTGAACTTAATCTTACGACTATTTCCATTAATTTTTTAAATGGTCTCAAGAGCACAATAACAGAACTTGAGAAACATGGAGCAAAGATTGATTTGAGTATTTATGATACTGAAAATAGCATCAATAAAATTAAAGAACTAAAAGCTCAAGATTTTAGTTCCTTTGATTTAGTTATTGGGCCTTTTATTAGTAGAAATTTTAATGAATTTACTGAGGATTTAGATAATTTGATTGTTTCTCCTTTAGTAAGTAATGGAATTAAATTAAAAAATAATGTTATTCAGACTATTAGTCCTGACACATTAAAAAGAAAATCTATCTATAAAATAATTGATGATAGAATTAATGAAATAGAAGATCAATGTGCTATAATTATTTCTGATTTGAATAACATATCTTCTGCTAATAAATTACTAGAAAAATTTCCAAATGCAGAGCATTTAAAAATAGATAATGAAAATTTGATTGTAGATCCAAAAATTACAGATTCCCTAATGGGTACTAATAAACAAAATTGGGTTTTTCTTGAAACTTCAAATTCTAATATTATTTCCAGTGTAACTTCAATGTTGAGTTCTCAAAAAAATAATAAAAGAAAAATAAAATTATATTCTACAGTTTCTGGTGAAAATTATGAAAACCCAAATATTAGTTTAGATAAACTAGGAAATATTTCTTTTACTTATCCTTCAAATTCTAAACCTAATTACAATGATTCATTTAAGATTTTCTATGATTCTTATGTAGATAAATTCGGTAATGAACCTGATAGAATATCTGTAAGAGCTCGAGATTTGACTATGGATTTATTTTTAAGAATTCTAGTCTACAAAAGATTTGAAAATTCTTTTAATCATGGTGAGACAAAGTATCTTCAAAATAAATTTAATTATGTTGCGGGGCCAAATTCAATACTAAATAGATCATTTTATGTATTGGAGCATGATGATTTAGAGGTATTAGGTTATAATTCTAAAAATGAAGATTAATAGTTTTTGTATTTTTGACAATATTAAAAATTGAATAGTTCACCTAAATATGTTTTTGTTACAGGAGGAGTAAGTTCTTCTCTTGGAAAAGGTATAATATCTGCATCACTGGCAAAACTACTTCAATCAAGAGGATTAAAAGTTACAATACAAAAGTTTGATCCTTATATAAATATTGATCCTGGAACATTGAATCCTTATGAGCATGGAGAGTGTTATGTGACAGATGATGGAACTGAAACAGATTTAGATTTAGGCCATTATGAAAGATTTTTAGATATTAAAACTAGTAATTCTAACAATGCAACTACTGGACAAATCTATCAAACTGTAATCAATAAGGAAAGAAAAGGTGATTACCTGGGAAAAACAGTTCAAGTTATTCCTCATATTACAAATGAAATTAAAAGAAGAATTAGGCTAATTGAATCAGAAAAAAAATATGATATTATTATTACTGAGCTTGGTGGCACAGTAGGTGATATTGAATCTTATCCTTTTATAGAAGCTGTGAGGCAGTTTAGGTGGGAGATTGGTATTTCAAATAGTATGGTAATTCATCTAACGCTATTGCCATTTTTAGCTGCTGCTAGAGAACTAAAAACAAAACCAACTCAACATTCGGTAAAAAAATTAATGGAATCAGGTGTAAATGCAGATATAATAGTCTGCAGAACAGAACACGAAATGAATGAAGAATTGAGAAGAAAAATTGCTTTGTTTTGCAATGTTGATGTTCAATCAGTAATTCAATCGATAGATGCAAGTACAATTTATGAGGTTCCAATTTTAATGAAAGAAGAAAAACTTGATCAAGTAGTTTTAAATAAGCTAAATATTAAAAATTACAATACAACTGAATTTAATAAATGGAAAACTTTTGTTGGAAAAGTAAAAAATCCAAAAGATACTGTTGATATAGGTTTAATTGGGAAATATGTTGAATTACAAGACTCATATAAATCAATACTTGAATCATTTGTTCATGCAGGTGCTGAAAATGAAGTTAAGGTAAATGTAGTTCCAGTTCACTCAGAAGAAATTAATAAATCAAATATAATTGAATTACTTTCGACTCTAGACGGAATTCTTGTAGCTCCTGGGTTTGGTGAGAGAGGAATTGAGGGTAAAATTTCTGCAATTCAATTTGCCAGGGAAAATAATATTCCATTCTTGGGTATTTGTTTAGGTATGCAGATGGCTGTTATCGAGTATTCTCGAAATGTGTTAAATCTTTCTGATGCTAATTCAACTGAGATGAACCCCGCCACCTCAAATCCTGTGATTTCTCTTATGGAAAATCAAAAGAATATCAATGAAATGGGAGGAACAATGAGGTTAGGATCTTGGAAGTGTGATTTAATTGAAAATTCTTTGGCTTACAAAATATATTCAAAAAGTAAAATAAAAGAGAGACACAGGCACAGATATGAACTTAATTTTGAGTATATGGATTCTCTTAAAAGTCAAGGTTTAGTTTTTTCTGGTCTTAATCCAGACACCAATTTGGTTGAGATAGTTGAATTAGAAAATCATCCATGGTTTTTAGGGGTTCAGTTTCACCCAGAATATAAAAGCACAGCATTAAATCCTCACCCTATTTTTGTGTCATTTGTTGAAGCTTCTTACAATAAAAAATTAAATAATGGAAAAAAATAGAATTGATCCTTATCAAATAGTAGGTTTTATACTTTTAATTGCTTGTGCTGTGTGGGTTTTCTACTTTACACCTGAACCTATCCAGAATATTGACAAATCTGAGTCAACTATTGAATTAAATGATGATCAAACTTTAAAGCTTGAGGAGAACATTCAATCTAATGAGTTAGAATTTTCTATTGTAGAAATTGAACAAGAACTTATCACACTAGAAAATAATGATTTAAAACTTGTGATTTCGAATAAGGGTGGAGAAATAGTTGAGTCTGTTTTGAAAAACTACTTTGATAAAGAGGGTAATAAAATAAAAATTAATGATAGTAATCAGATTTTTAATTTAGTTTCAAGCAACAAGTCATCAAGAGCTTTTGACTCTTCTAAAATTATTTTTGATTCTCAATTAACCGAAAATTCTGAAGGTTACAGTTTAAATTTAGTTCATAAAGAAAATGGATCTGAGTTATTGAGTTTGACATATTTTTTACCAAAGGACGGATTCATGGTTGATATTTCATTAAATGTAAATAACAGAAATCTATCTAACCTAAATTTAAGGTGGGACTTACTTTCGATTCATAATTCAAGAAGCGCCTCTTACGAAAACAGATATACTTATATTAATTATAAAAATGAAGATGATGATATAAGAGATTTAAGTGCATACTCTGACGATGATGAATCTGGTAATGCAAATTGGATTTCATACAGTCAACATCTTTTCAATTCTATCTTAATTTTTAATGAACTAAAAAAAGATATTAGTTTTTCTTCATTTAACTTAGAAAGCACATCCAATTCAAACTCAGAGTTGTATGAAATTGATGGTGAAATAAAATATTTAAAAAAGTTTGAAACTATAATTCCATTAGAAAACTTTTCTGATTCCTTTAAACTCTACATTGGTCCAAATGATTATTATATTTTAAATGATACACAAGAAGGAATATCTGATTCTATATGGTTTGGTTGGGGGATTTTTGGTTGGATTAATCGAAACATATTTTTTCCACTTTATTATTTTTTAAGTTCATTTCTTTCTGCTGGATTTGCTATTATAGTTATGGTTATCATAACACGTTTAGCTATGTCGCCTGTTCAATATAAAATGTATGTTGGACAGGCTAAAATGAAAATACTTAGACCCGAAATAACAGCTGCTACGGAGAAGTATAAAGATGATCCCATGAAAAGGAATCAAGAAACTATGAAAATATACAATCAAGCAGGAGCCAATCCGCTTTCTGGTTGTGTTCCTGCCTTATTGCAACTTCCTGTTTTTTATGCTCTTTTTTGCTTTTTTCCAGTTGCATTTGCCTTAAGAGAAGAGTCTTTTCTTTGGGCTGATGATTTAAGTTCATATGATGTTATTGCTGAATTACCTTTTTACATACCTTTTTACGGGGATCATATCAGTTTATTTCCAATAACAGCAGCTATCGCAATGTTCTTTTATACTAGAATGTCAGGTAGTCAAGAAATGCAACCTCAACAACCAGGAATGCCTAATATGAAATTTATAATGTATGTCATCCCTTTTACTTTGTTAATATTCTTCAACAATTTCGCCAGTGGACTTTCTTTATATTACACAGTTTCTAACATTCTTACGATCTTAATTATGCTAACAATCAAGAATTTAATTCTAGATGAAAAGAAAATATTAGCTACAATTGAAGAAAAAAAGAAACAACCCACCACAGAAAATAGATTTCAAAGAAGAATGAGAAAAATGCAGGAAATGATGGAAGAAGCTGAAAAAAAACAAAAACTCAAAAGAAAACATTAAATGTCTATCTTATCTACAAGGGTTGTTGTCGCTCTTTCAGGAGGTGTTGACTCAAGTGTTGCTGCGTACCTTTTAAAAGAAAAAGGCTATGATGTATTGGGTGTTTTTATGAAAAATTGGCATGATGAGAGTGTAACAATTTCAGAAGAATGCCCATGGTTAGAAGACAGTTATGATGCAATGCTGGTTGCACAGAAATTGAATATTCCATTTAAAGTAATTGACTTGAGTTCTCAATACAAAGAAAAAATAGTTGATTATATGTTTAATGAATATGAAAGTGGAAACACTCCAAATCCTGATGTTTTATGTAATCGTGAAATTAAGTTTGATGTTTTTTTAGAGACTGCCAAGCAATTAAATGCTGACTTCATAGCCACTGGACATTATGCAAGAGTTTTGAGTATTGATAAATCTAAAAAGACTTATTATGCTTTAAAAAGTGGTATTGATGTTGAAAAAGATCAGTCATATTTTTTATGTCAATTAAATCAATATCAATTAAGTAAAACATTGTTTCCAATTGGAAATCTTAAAAAAGATGAGGTAAGAGAAATAGCTAAAAAACAAGGATTGATAACAGCTGACAAGAAGGACTCTCAAGGTTTATGTTTTATAGGAAAAGTTAAATTGCCAGATTTTTTACAACAAAAGCTTGTAAGAAAGAAAGGTAATGTAATATTAATATTAAGAGATAACGATATGTACAAAAAAGATTTTGGTTATGATGATTATGCTTATAAAAAAGAAGACGGAAAAATTATTGGAAATCATATTGGGTCTCATTTTTTTACAATTGGCCAAAGAAAAGGACTTTCGATTGGTGGAATGAAAGAGCCATTATTTATACTTGCAACTGATACAATAAATAATTTAATATACGTTGGTGAGGGAAGTGATCATCCTGGTTTGTATAGAAAATCTTTGAAAGTTTATGCAGATAATTTTCATATTGTAAATCCTTACTATAATATTTTAAATTTAAATAAATTAAAGGCAAGAATACGTTATAGACAAGCACTTCAGGAAGTTTCAATAAAGGCCGATAAGAACTGTTTTTATTTTGATTTCACTAAAAATCAAAAAGCCGTCGCCAGTGGTCAGTTTATTTCTATTTATAAAAGTGATGAATTAATAGCATCAGGTGTAATTGACTAAAAGCTAAGCTCTATTTGATTAATTAGTAAATCTTCAATTTTCTCTCTTTCTCTTATAAGTAAAGCTTTATCATCAATGTAAAAAGCTTCAGCTGGCTTGAATCTTGAATTATAATTACTGCTCATACTGAAACAATATGCTCCAGCATTACTGAAAGATAAGATGTCACCTGGTGAAATTGATGATATTTTTTTGTTTGTAGCAAAAGTGTCAGTTTCACATATATATCCTACTACACTATAGTATCTTTCCATATCACCGGGATTTGATATGTTTTCAATATGATGATTAGATCCGTACATCATAGGTCTAATAAGATGATTAAACCCGGTATCAACCTGTGCAAATACTGTAGATGTTGTCTGTTTTATGGAATTAACTCTACATAAAAATTTTCCAGCTTGGCTCACAAGAAATTTACCAGGTTCAAAAATTAATTTTAATTCTTTTCCATATTCGTGACAAAACAAATTAAATCTTTCAGTCAGTTTTACCCCTAATTCTTCAATGTTCGTTTCAGAATCGCCAGGATAATATGGTACTTTAAAACCACTTCCAAAATCAATAAATTCTAAATTTTTAAACTTTTTAGCAATTTCAAATAATATTTCTGCAGCATTTAGAAAAACTTCAACATCCAAAATATCACTTCCAGTATGCATGTGAACTCCATTGATATTGATTTTAGTATTCTCAACTATTCTTAAGATGTGTGGTGTTTGGTGAATGCTAATTCCAAATTTAGAGTCAATATGACCAACACTTATTTTTGAGTTTCCTCCAGCCATTATATGTGGATTAATCCTTATACATACAGGAATATCGGGATTTAGATTACCAAACTGTTCTAAAACCTCTAGATTATCAATATTTACACTAACACCTAGTTCAGATACTTCTTTTATTTCTTCTATTGATACTCCATTTGGTGTGTATAATATTTTTTTTGGATTAACCCCAGCCTTAAGTGCAAGTTTAACTTCTTGAATAGATACAGCGTCAATTCCTGAGCCCAAGTTTATCAAATATTTCAGAATTGAAATATTTGAAAGAGCTTTAACAGCATAGTTAATTTGAAGGTTTTTAACATCTTTAAATGATTGTTTAAGTCTGTTATACTGACTTTTAATCATGTTTGAGTCATAAATGTAAAGAGGAGTACCAAATTTGACGGCTGCTTCTAAAAGTACTTTATTTTTCACGATGCGAATTTAGAATATTCTACAATAAATAATACGATAAATTTTATTTGTAATAAATTAATCAATAGGAGTTAAATTTGAAACAAAATAATTAAGTTCTTGAATGTGCTTTTTTCTTTTTTTAAGTAATTTTATCTAATGAATCTCCACGAATATCAAGCTAAAAATTTATTATCTGATTTTAATGTACCAATCCAGAGAGGAAGGGTGGTTGATAACTTAGATGATCTTATTAAAAATTCAGCGTCATTGTCTAAAGAAACAGGTACTTCATGGTATGTTGTTAAGGCTCAAATACACGCTGGAGGCCGAGGAAAAGGAGGAGGAGTTAAGCTAGCTAAAAATATTGACGAATTGAAGAAGTTTTCATCTGATATTTTAGGAATGATGTTAAAAACACCTCAAACTCCACCTGAAGGTAAGCTAGTAAAAAAAATACTAATTACTGAAGATGTTTACTATCCAGGTGATGAAGAGCCAGATGAATTTTATTTTTCAATATTACTTAATAGAAATACCTCAAAGTATATGGTAATGTATTCAAAACAAGGTGGTATGGATATAGAGCAAGTGGCAGAAGACACTCCTCATTTAATTCATTATGAAGAAGTAGATCCTCTGCTAGGATTAATGCCTAATCAACTCAGAAAAATAGCTTTCAATCTTGGTTTATCAGGAATTGCTTTTAAAAACATGGTAAATTTTAGTAAAAACTTATTTAATGCCTTTTTAAAAACTGATGCTTCACTTGTTGAAATAAACCCAGTTTTAAAAACATCTGATAGTAAAATTTTAGCAGTTGATGCGAAAATGGTATTAGATGACAATTCTTTATTTAGGCATAAAGACTATGAAAATTTAAGAGATATTTCTGAGGAAAATCCTGTTGAGGTTGAGGCTAAAGAGGCTGGTCTTAATTATGTAGACTTAGATGGTAATATTGGATGTATGGTTAATGGAGCAGGATTAGCGATGGCAACTATGGATTTAATTAAACAATCCGGTGGTGATCCTGCTAATTTTTTAGATGTTGGAGGGACGGCAGATGCTAAGAGAGTTGAAACAGCATTTAAGTTAATATTAAAAGACCCAAAAGTTAAAGCTGTATTGGTAAATATTTTTGGAGGTATTGTTCGTTGTGATAGAGTTGCAAATGGTGTTGTAGATGCATACAAAAATATGGGTGATCAAATTAAGGTTCCTATTATTGTTAGATTACAAGGAACTAATGCGCTTGAAGCAAAAGAAATCATAGATAACAGCGGATTAAAAATATTTAGTGCTATAGAATTTAGCGAAGTTCCTTTAAGAATAAAAGAAGTCCTCTCATAATATATGACATATTGTCATCTAAAAAATCACTTTTTATGACATAATGGCTTAAAAAGTAATTTGGTTCATTTTTGGATTATTGTTTATCGTATAACAAAAAAAAATTAAAAATTATGAATTTAATTACACACAATTTAAGACCTATTTTATTTGATGATTTTATTAATGATTTTTTCGGAAACATAAATCAAAACAATACTCCTTTATACAATATTTTTGATAATGATAATGAGTATAAAATTGAATTTTCTGTTCCTGGCTTTGATAAAAAACAATTCTCAGTCGAAATAGAAAATGATATCTTAAGAGTATCTAATACTTCAGAAGATGAAGTTTCTGATAAATATTATAAGAGACAATTTAATTACTCAAATTTTTCTAAAACATTTAATCTTCCTGAGATAGTTAATATTGATAAGATTAGTTCAGAATATAAAAACGGGATTTTAAGAGTTATTTTACCTAAGGTAAAAGAAATTAAAAATGATAAAATCAAGAGTATTGATATTAAATAATATTGTGAGAAGGCGGGTATTACCCGCCTTTTTTATATTCTGAAATTAAGTCCCTCAGTCTGGCTGCTTCCATAAAATCTAAATCTTTAGCAGCATTTTCCATTTCTTTTCTCAAATCTCTAATAATTTTTTCTTTTTTCTCTTTTGGTAAATTTAAGTCAATAAGAACTTTATTTCTTTTATGTGATTCTTGTTTAGAGTCTATAGATTTAACTTTCTCGAATACTTCTTTTACATTTTTAATTATTTGTTTTGGAACAATTTTATTTTTAATATTAAATTCCTGTTGTTTTTTCCTTCTTCTTTCGGTGATTTCTATTGTTTCTTTCATGCTATTTGTAATTCTGTCTGCATACATAATAGCCGTTCCATTTAAGTTTCTTGCAGCTCTACCAATTGTTTGAATTAATGATTTTTTACTTCTAAGGAATCCTTCCTTGTCGGCATCTAATATTAGTACTAATGAAACCTCAGGAAGATCTAATCCCTCTCTCAATAAATTTACCCCAACTAAAACATCAAAACTTCCAGCCCTTAATTGATTTAGTATTTCAACCCTTTCGATTGTATCAACATCACTGTGAATATATCTAGATTTTATATTAATATTTAAAAAATACTTATTGAGCTCTTCAGCCATTCTTTTAGTTAATGTTGTGATTAGTGTTCTTTCATTCTTATCAATTCTGTTTTGAACCTCATTAATAATATCATCAATTTGGTTTTTTGTTTTTCTAACTTCAATTATTGGATCTAGTAGTCCAGTTGGTCTCAATATTTGCTCAGTAATTATTCCTTCGCATTTTGATAGTTCATATTCAGATGGTGTTGCACTAACATAAATTATTTGATTCTGAAGAACTTCAAACTCTTCAAATTTTAATGGTCTATTATCAAGTGCTGCCGGTAATCTAAATCCATATTCAACTAAATTTTCTTTCCTGCTTCTGTCTCCTCCGTACATAGCTTTAATTTGAGGAATTGTAACATGGCTTTCATCAATGATTGTTATAAAATCTTCAGGGAAATAATCAATTAAACAAAAAGGTCTTGTACCAGGATTTCTACCATCAATATATCTTGAGTAATTTTCAATTCCTGAACAATAACCAAGTTCTTGCATCATTTCCAAATCAAATAAGGTTCTTTCCTCGAGTCTTTTTGCCTCAAGATGCTTACCTATTTCTTTAAAATAACTTACTTGATGTCCTAAATCTATTCTTATCTGATCCATTGCCTTCATTAATACATCATTTTGAGTAGCAAACATGTTAGCTGGATAAATAGTAACTGAATCCATTTTTTTCTTAGATCCTTCTGTAAATTCAATTATTGATTCTATTTCATCACCAAAAAAATCAAATCTTATTTTAGAATCTCTGTAGCTTAAATTTACTTCAACAACATCACCTTGTACTCTAAAAGTTCCAGGCTCTAATTCGACTTGACTTCTACTGTATAGTGAATTGGATAAGTTTTTCATTAGATCTGTTCTAGATATAATAGATTCTAATGAAATATATAGAGTATTTTTTTTATACTCAACTGGATTTCCAATACCATATAAACATGAAACGGAGGCTACAACTATAACGTCTCTTCTGCCACTCAATAAACTAGATGTTGTACTAAGCCTTAGTTTTTCAATCTCATCATTAATTGATAAATCTTTTTCGATATAAGTATTGGTTACTGGAATGTATGCTTCGGGTTGATAGTAATCATAATACGAAACAAAATACTCTACCAAATTTTCAGGAAAATATTCTTTTAATTCTGTGTATAATTGTGCAGCTAATGTTTTATTGTGAGCTAAAACTAGACTAGGTCTTTTTACTTTAGAAATTACATTTGCGACAGTAAAAGTTTTTCCAGATCCTGTAACTCCTTCAAGGGTTTGATATTTTTCATTTTTTTCTATACCATTTACCAAGCTATTTATAGCATTTGGTTGATCACCTGATGGAGTGTAACTTGATTTTAATATAAAATTTGACAAAACCTGAAGCTGAAATTATAAAAACAAATTATATAACTTTATGAAATTCATTTTCTAATTGTAAAGTTAAATTAATTGAGTAAAATAGAAGACATCAATATTCAGAAGAAAAAACCTGCATTTAAATTAAATGATATTTTTTTAAACTATCTAAAAAAATACAATAGGGTAGAAGACATTTCTATTGATTATGATGATTTGATGAGATATGTTGGATCTGTTGATGTATTAGATACACAAGATAATCATACTTTATGGCAAAGAGTTTATTATAGTGATTCAGAAACAAATGAGTTAAATGAGAATTTAAAGAAAATTTACAACATTTTACTTTCTGATGGAAGTAACACTAACACAAGTGATTTAAATGTTGATGCAGTTGATTATTGTACTTTTGGAAATTCTAATCCTTTTAGGATAAAAATTAGAAATATTTTAAATGACAATTTTACTTATTTCTACATAAAAAAAATTGACTCATCAAGAATATATGGTTTAGAACTAGAACATATTACTTCACCCTATAACTTAAATTTTATTTTAAATAAAAATACATTGATAGAGGAACATATTTCTGGGATTCCAGGTGATGATTTTTTTTCTAAAAAACTTATTCATTGTAATGAAATTGAAAAATCTCAGATAGCCAAAGAATTTGTAAAATTTAGTGAAAGATGCATGGTTAGACTTTTAGGAGACATGAGAGCATATAACTATGTGATTGTCCCCACTCATGATTTTGATCAGGTTGTATATAAAATCAGAGCGATAGATTTTGATCAACAATGTTATGAAGGTGATTTTATCTTTTATCGTCCACAATTGTTTAAAGATAATTTTCCTGTAACTAGTCTAATAAAAGACAAGTTACTTCAAGACTCTATAAATCAGTATAAAATTGAGGAGAGAGCTATAATTGTTAAAAGAATTCTCGGTGCTCAAGAAAGAATTGAAAATCTTTTAAACTCTATGAAAAATGATGTTATTTCAAATGATGAAAATGTAAAACAACTTTCTCAGCAGATATATCATTTAACAAAGCATAATAGGTTTAAGTATTGTTCAAATATGGGAGAAATTATGGATTCAACGATTGATTATTTAATAAACAATTATGAAAATAACGAAATGCTTAGAACTAACGTAATTTGAGCAACCAGTAAAATTGAATACAAAAAATTCCTATAGCAATTATCAAATGTGCTGGTTGAGTTAAAATTGGGAAGTCAAAATAATACATTATTGCTCCAAATAGAATTTCAATCATAGTAAAAGAAAAAATCAATTTAATATAGATTAAATTAATTTTTAGCTGTGAAGAAATGTAGTAAATAATAGCATTGATAAGTAATATTATTATTGAAAATGAGCGATGAAAATAAAATTTAAATGTGGCATTTGAGAGCCATAAACTCTTATCTTCCCTACCAAATAATTTAGATTGATTGTCAATAAATTCTCTAACACCAGTCCCAATATATATTTGGATAAGCATTAAAAAAATTGAAACTAATAATAGATTTTTAAGAAAACTTTTTTTTATCATTTGATTGATTGTATAAAAAAATAATAACAGCCAAAATCAAGATAGCCATAAACATGTGAATCGTTATTTTATATGGAATTAGATTAGAGTCAACCACTTTTTTTCCAAGCCATGCTTGAAAACCCATCGATAACACAACTAATAGTGAAAGAGCTGGAAGAACAGGTTTTGATTTAATATATTTTAAGGATATTCCTAGCATGATTAGTGTACATAAACCTGCGAGTGCACCAATCAATCGGTTAATAAATTCAAACCACGTATTACTTACACTAAATTCATTATAATCATGAATTGAATACTTCTTCCAATTGTTTAACGAAATCGTTTTTCCTGTTTTAAAGTCATTAAGTGCGACATAAAAATTTTCTTTGTGTTGAATCATCATTCCACTTTCATATTCATAGTTTGGTTTCCAGTAAACATCTTTTTCATTTGTTGGTGGAATTAAATAACCAAAACATTTTGGCCAGTCAGGGCATCCCATTCCACTTCCAGTCATTCTTACTAAAGATCCAGCAAGAATCACAAGAAAAACTGAAATGAAAGAAACTATTACAGAAATTTTAAATGATTTATTACTCATAAACCTAATTCTTTTCCCTTTTCAATCATCAATTTTAATGCCTCTTCATTTGAATTTTGAATTTTTCCATTTAAAATAGATTCTTTAATATAATTTTTGATCATTCCAATCTCTTTACAAGGCTTAATGTTGAAATGTTTCATTATATCTTCACCTGTTACTGGAGGTTGAAAATTTCTGATTCTATCTCTTTCCTCAACAATTTTGATTTTTTCCCTCACAATATTGAAGTTATTTAAATATTTTTTTTGTAAAAACTCATTTTTTGTTGTGATATCAGCTTCACACAGAGTTAACAAATCATCTATGTCATCACCTGCGTCATATAAAAGTCTTCTAACAGCAGAATCGGTTGTTGATTCCTCCGCGATTACAATTGGTCTTGAGCTCAATAGAATCAATTTTGAAACATATTTCAATTTATCATTCAATGGTAATCTCATTCTTTTAAAAATCTTATTTACCATCTTAGAGCCTATGAATTCATGACCATGAAAAGTCCATCCAACTTCATCATTGAATCTTTTTGATTTTGGTTTTCCTATGTCGTGAAGTAAAGCAACCCATCTTAACCAAATATTATTTGTGTTTTTACAGATATTATCTACTACTTGAAGAGTATGATAAAAATTGTCTTTGTGTTTTTTTCCTTCAATTTCCTCAATACCTTTCAGTGAGCAAAGCTCAGGAATTATAACTGATAAAAGCTTTGAATCATACAGTAATTTAAATCCTATGGAAGGATAATTAGTCATTAAAATTTTATTTAACTCTTCATTGATTCTTTCTTTTGATATAATTTTTATCCTTTCGTGTTCTGACGTAATACATTTGAAATCATCATTATCTATCTTGAAATTATGTTGACATGCAAATCTAATCGCTCTAAGCATTCTTAAAGGATCATCATAAAAAGTTTTATGAGGGTCTTTTGGGGTTTTTAAAATACCATGATTTAAATGTTTAATACCGTTAAATAGATCAATTAATTTTCCTTTGTTTGAATTACTCAAGCCTACTGCAAGTGCATTAAGTGTGAAATCTCTTCTTGAAAGATCATCTTCTAATGTTCCACTACTCACTGAAGGATTTCTTGAATTTTCATCATAACTTTCTTTTCTTGCGCCAACAAATTCTATTTGAACTCCATTGACTTTAATCATTGCAGTTCCATAATTTTTGAAAATCTGAACTTTACAATTTAGTTCAGTTGCAATTAACTTAGAAAATTTTATTCCATCACCAATGACAAGAATATCAATATCTTTTTTTGTTTTGTTATACAGAATATAATCCCTTACAGCACCACCAACTATGTATGTTTCAATTTCATTCTTTATTGAAATATTACTTACTACTTTTAATAGATTGGTATTTATTAGTCCAATAAAATCCATTATGATCGAACAATTTTTATAGAATCACCTTTAATTTCAACAATCCTGGATGGTTTAATTTTTTTTGGGAATTTATACTTAACTATATGATTAACATTATTGATAATTTCATCTTCAATAGATTCGTAGCTAAATGGTATCTCTCTTCCATGAGTATTTGCTGAGGTAGATGAAATTGGTTTGCCAAATTCAGTAAGTAAATTCTTGCAAAATTCATTATTTGGAATTCTTACAGCTAATGAATTATATCCAGTTAATTTTTCACTAATTACATTATTAAATATCACAGTTGTTGGAATTTTTGATTCCAGCTCATTGATTGCTAAATCTGATATATCATTAACATATTGATTTACCATCTCAATACTATTCATTAAAAAAATTAGAGGCTGACTTTCTTCTCTTTTTTTGATTCTATTAATTTTAGATGAAACCTCTGGGTTTGTGGCATCGCCTCCAATTCCATAAACGGTATCCGTTGGATACACAATTATGCCATTTTTATTTAGTTCCTTTAGACATAAATCTAATTCCTTATTTTGATTAAGCAGAAACATTATAATCTCTCAATGCATCATTTAATGATGTTTTTTTGTTTGTGCTTTCTTTTCTTTTACCTATAATTATTGCACAAGGAACATTATATGTACCAGCATTGAAATCTTTTGGTATTGACCCTGGAATTACAACCGATTTTTCAGGAACATATCCTCTAATTTCAACAGGCTTATCACCTGTCACATCAATAATTTTTGTAGATCCAGTTAAAACAACATTAGCTCCTAATACAGCTTCTTTTTCAACTCTTACACCTTCAACTACTATGCATCTTGAGCCAATGAAACAGTCATCTTCTATTATAACAGGCGCGGCTTGAACTGGTTCAAGAACACCTCCAATACCAACACCTCCACTCAAATGAACATTCTTGCCAATCTGTGCACAACTACCTACTGTAGCCCAAGTATCTACCATAGTTCCTGAACTTACATAAGCTCCAATATTAACATATGATGGCATCAAAACTGCACCTTTTTCAATATAAGATCCATATCTAGAAATAGCATGAGGAACAACTCTTACACCCATTTCTGCATAATTTTTTTTGAGTGCTATTTTATCATGAAACTCAAAGGGTCCTACTTTGATTGTCTCCATTTTAGAAATTGGAAAGAATAATATAACAGCTTTTTTTATCCATTCATTTACAATCCACTTACCATCTTTTTTTTCTGCAACTCGAATTTTTCCTGAATCTAAATCACTTATAACGTCATTAATAATTTTAATGTATTTAGAGTCTTTCAATAATTCTCTGTTATTCCATATTTCTTCAATAATATCTTTCATTATTTTTTTTACAAATATAATTTATAAGAAGCAATATAAATTTTTATCAACAATAATTAATTTTAATTTTGTACAGTGAATATTTTAGTTGGATTAGATTATGGTAAAGTTAGGTGCGGTATTGCCATATCAGATCCTAGTCACATGATTGCAAGCCCACATAAAACCGTTAATAATAATCTTCTTATTGATTCTCTCATAGAAATTAATAATGAATACGGAATATCTAAACTTATTATAGGATTACCAAAAAAAATGAATAATCAAATATTTGATTTAGAACATGAAATACAATCTGCAATCAAAAGAATAAAAAAAAGTATTCCATCCATCGTCATTGAAAGAGTTGATGAGAGATTTACATCAAAAATTTCAAAATACTTTCTAAATGCTTCTTCACATAAACAAAAAAATAGAAGAAATAAAGAAAATTTAGATAAGATTAGTGCATCTTTAATTTTGCAAACTTATATTGATCAAAAATGATATTACCCATTGTAGCATATGGTCATCCAATTCTTAGATCCAAATGTATTGACATTGACAGTTCTTACAAAGATCTTGATAAATTGATAAAAGATATGTGGGATACAATGTATAGTTCCGACGGGGTTGGTTTAGCTGCACCTCAAATAGGAAAATCTATTAGATTATTTATTGTCGATGCTAACCCACTTAGCGACAGCGAGGAGTTTGATGAAAAATTAAAAATGGCAATGATTAATCCAAAGGTTGTTAAATCTTCAGAATCTTTATCATCTTTTAATGAAGGATGTTTAAGCATTCCGGATGTAAGAGGTGAAGTATTAAGGCCAGAAACCATTGAAATTGAATATTATGATGAAAATTTTAATTTAAAGAAATCTATGTTTGATGGTATTATTTCAAGGGTTATTCAACACGAATATGATCACATTGAGGGAAAATTATTTACAGATAAATTATCCAGTTTCAAAAGAAAAATTATTGAAAAGAAATTAATGAAAATTAGCAAAGGCAAGTTCAATACAAGTTACTCCATGATATTCTTTAAAAAGTGAAAGCACAAAATAATATTTCAAGATTATTAAAGATTATGGATGATTTAAGGCTGAATTGTCCATGGGATAAAAAACAAACTTTGGATTCTTTAAAGAGGTTAACTATTGAGGAAACCTATGAATTAAATAATGCAATCGAAAATAAAAATTTTGAAAATATTAAAGAAGAATTAGGTGATCTTTTATTGCATATTGTGTTCTATTCTAAAATCGCCTCTGAGAAAAATCATTTTAATTTTAATGGTGTAGTTGAAAAAATTTGTGAAAAATTAATTGAAAGACATCCTCATGTTTACGGCAAATTAAAAATTCATGATGAGAATGATGTTAAACATAATTGGGAAATGATTAAAAAAGAAAAAACCAATAAATCTTTGTTGTCTGGTGTGCCAAAAAGCTTACCACCAATATCTAAAGCATACAGGGTACAGGAGAAAGTTTCTAGCGTAGGTTTTGATTGGAAAAAGTCAGAATCTGTAATAGAGAAAATTTTTGAAGAATTTAATGAATTTCAATCTGCAATTAGCTCAAAAAATAAAACTGAAATTAATGATGAGTTTGGAGATATTTTATTTTCTCTTATAAACTACGCTAGACATAACAATATTGATCCGGAACAAAGTCTTAATTCCGCAACTGAAAAATTTAAGAAAAGATTTAATTCACTTGAAAAAATAGTTGAAAGTAATGGTCTAAAGATTAAAGATATCTCAGAAAAAAAATTAAATAATTTTTGGGAAAAATCTAAAAAAATTAACTCTTAGAAATTAAGTCGAGATTCTTTTCTAATTTTTCAATTTGTCTTTTTAAAGAAAAAATAGTCGAGTGAACGTTCGAAAAAATAGAAGTATCAGATTTTTCTGAAACAAAAGTCAGATTGTTTTCTAACTGAGATATTTGTTTTTTATAATTTTCGATTTTCTTAATTATATTGTTTTTTTCATAATTGATTGAATCTTTGTCAAGTATTTTAGACTTTATCTTTGAGAGTTCAATTTCAATTTCATCACTCTTCTTGTTTTCATTTTCAAGTTCTTTTTTAATAATAGTTAAAAATTCCTTTTCTTCTTTGAATGAACCAGTATATTCTAAGCTTTTCCATTCCTTAATCTTAGAATCTACATTTTCGAGATTTAAATTATTTAACAGCTCTCTTTTTTTATTTGAAGCTTCTATTTTTTCTTTTTTTATTTCACTTCTTTTAGAATCAATTTTACTAAAAGATTGATTTATAAGAAAATTAAACTTATCCCAGTTTTCTTTATTTCTTTTAAAAGGAACATTTTTAATTTTCTTAAACTTTCCCCTGTAATCTAAAAACTTCTTTTTATCAATTTTATTAGATTTAACATAGTCCTCTAATTCTTTTAAAATTTGTAACTGTTCATTAATATTATCAGAGTAATCTTTCTTTAGTTTTTTGAAAAATAAATTCTTTTCTTTTGAAAAATCTCTATTAATATTTTTATAAGTTTTCCAAATCTCATTATTTTCATTTCCCTTTATTGGACCTATGTTTATAAATTCGTCCTTTAAAGCTTTAATTTTGTTAATCAATTTTAACCATTCATTTTTTTCTTTTGGGTATTCTTTAATTTGATTTTTAAATTTTTCTAGTATTTCTTTCTTTTTTAAAATATTTTTTTCATCAAACTCTTCCTTATTTTCTAAGTATGCTTTTTTTGATTCTTTTATTTTTTTTATGATATTATCAAATTCATTATTTAAACTTTCTTCAATTTTTGATTCAACTGGACCAATTTGATAATTCCATCTTTTAATTAGTGTTAATAACTCTCTATATGCTTTTAACTTGTCTGCATAGTTTTCTATTCTCTTAGATTTTTCAAGTATTTCCTTCTTTAATTTTTTATTTTTTTCCAAATCCTTTGTCTTAAAATCCTTATCTAAGTACAAGAAATCATAAAAAACTTTAGTGTGATGTCTGTAAGAATTATTTAGCCCGAATGATAAGTGGCCAGGTATTTTACCAATTTCAGTCCAAGATTTTTTTAGTTGGTTGAATACCTTGTATTTTGCTTCGATAGAAGAATCTTCAGCAATTAAATTTTTTAATTTTTCGAGTATAATTGATTTACTTTCTAAGTTTTTTTTGTGGTCAATATTTGAGTTGTTTTTTTTCAAAAAAAAATATTAGACTCTTAAGTTAATAATATTTATCAACTATTCCATATATCCCAGCTTGCTTCTGCTTGAAATTCAAGCATAGGAAGACCGTTAATAATATGAGCCCCATTTTTTTCTGATTCTGTTAAAAACCTTGTTTTTATTGGGTTGTAAATTAAATCAAAGCAAGTGTGAGATGAATCAATTAAATCATATGGGATTTCTAATATGGAGTTTATATTTGGATATGTTCCTACTGGAGTTGTATTAATAATTAAATCAAAAACAGTGATTTTAGAATCAAGATTACTGTAGCTAAGGTATTTTTTGTCATTTTTTCTAGAAACTATTTCAAATGGGATATTAATTTTATTTAATGCGTGTTGAACTGCTTTTGATGCTCCTCCTGTTCCAAAAATTAAAGCTCTTTTAAACTTCCTTTTGGGTAAGCTTTTTAAAAATCCTATGTAGTCAGTATTAAATCCAATTAATCCTTTTCTGTTTATTTTGATTGTATTAACAGCTCCAATTTTTTCAGCTTCTGGATCAATTTTATAAAGAAATTTAATGATTTCTGTTTTGTATGGTATAGTAACATTAAAACCGCAAACGCCATTTAAGTTTATTGTACTTAATTCCTCAATTGATTTTAAATCATAGTTAATATAATCACAATTAGATAATCCTAATTTTTTAAATTTTTTGGAAAAATAAGATCTTGAAAATGAATAATCGATATTCTTACCTATTAATCCGAAGGTTTTTTTTGTCAACACTATGATTTATATAAATAATTAAAATGACACTTAATAATATTATCAAAAATGCAAAAAACGTTTCAAAATTTAGAAGTTCAGTCTTGCTTATTTCAATGTCTATTTTATTCCAAGGCCAAACTATAGGAAGAGTACCACTTACAAACCCTATTATCAAATGATTTAGATGTAATGGATATTTTTTAGAAATAAAACTTAAAAAATTTGAAAGGATTATCAAACCCAATACTGATCCTAAAAAGAAAATTAATAAAATATTAATTAATTCATTATCGATAATAAATGTTGATTGATTACTGATTAAACCAATAATAAAGTTGTAGAGGTTGTTAACTGAATCAACTAGTAATAACTCATAATTTCCAAGTAAAATGAGTAAAAAACTTCCTGATAAACCTGGTAATGTAATCCCACATATACTTATAAATCCACAAAAGAAAATAAAAATTAGGTTTCTATTTTCTATCATTGGTTCCGAAAAACTCAGAATTAAACCAAAACTAATTCCTAATAAAAAAATAATTATTTTCACTGAGTTAGTGTTTTTTGTTCTATTTACAATTACATACAAGCTTCCTAAAATCAAACCAAAAAATAAAGACCATACATATAATTCATAATTGAATAACATAAAATCTAAAAGCCTAGAGGTAGTAAAATAACTAACTATCATCCCCATAGATAGAAATAACAAAAAACTTCCATTAATTTTCTCTGAAAAGATAGATATTCTAAATGTCAAGAGATCTTTTAAACTTTCTTTATTAATATTTTTTATAGATAACATAAGGTGACTATAAAAGCCAATAACAATTGCATAAAGTCCACCAGAAATTCCAGGAAGTTTATTTATAGTTCCCATAACAAGACCATGAAGGAATACTTCAATTGAGCTTGAATTAATCCAATTTTTATTTTGCTTCATTTTTTTTAAAAAACCTATTTAATAAAATAACAAATAACAATCCAATTATCATATACATGTAATCAATAAGCTTTTCCATTAAAAAAATAGTTTTAAGATCTTCTATGTTGTGAGGGTAAAGTTTAGGTAAAGAACCGATTATAAGTCCAGTAAGAGAAATAATTGTTACCTCTTTAAATTTATTAAGAAGAAATTTTACAAATTTTGAAAATGTTAGAGCTCCAGTGATAATTCCAATAATAAAAATTAAAATCCACTTGAAATCATCAAATTCAAAGTTATTCAGAAAATCGTTTAATTTTTGAAGTATAAAGTCATAAGAATTTAAAATCAGAAGAATATATGCGCCAGATATTCCAGGTAAAATCATTGCACATGAGCAAATAAAACCACTAAGAAATATATAAATAATGGTATTATTTTCATTTTCAAAATAGCCTAAGTTAAGAATTACAGTGGTAAGAATTATTGAAGCTATAAAAATTACAAAGTTTTTGATTTTAAATAGACTTATTCCTCTAATGATGTAGGGAATACTTGCCAAAATTAATCCAAAAAAAAATGAAAAGACTTTTGTCGGATGAATATCAATTGCATTTGAAATTATTTGACTAAAAATTATAATACTTGAAATAATTCCCAAGATTATAGTTAATAGTAAATCAAACTTGAAATCAGTTAGATTAGTTAAAAAATTTCCCTTAAATAATTTTATAATATTTTTTAAATTGATATTGTTTAATGAATGTATAAAGTCATTATAAATCCCAGTTATTAAAGCAATAGTCCCCCCTGAAACACCAGGAATTATGTCTGAGATACCCATTAACATTCCTTTGAGGTAAATTATTAGGTAACTATCTTTTTTCAAAATTTTAATAGTTTTTGGAAATAATACTTAGAGCCATATTTAAATTTTCAATTGCTTTGTCATGATCATTTTTTCTAAGGTGATACTTAGCAATTGATATCCAAGCTTTTTCGTACAGTGGATCAATTTCAACAATTTCATTTAGGAACTTTATTGAAGATTCATAATCTCCAATTTTCTCTAAACATCTGGAAAGCCTATACATTGAGAATGGAGACGATTTTTTTTGTGCATGAACAATTTTATAGTAATCGATTGCTTTCTTGAAATTTTCCATTTTCTCATGAACTTTTCCTAGCTCTACATGACTTGCTGAAAATGAATCGTCACATATTATAGCAAATTCATGACTTGTTTTACTTTTCTTATATTTTTTTTGAGAAAAATAGATTTTACCAAGCTCAAACCACGCATATTTTGAGTAAGGATTTTTATCTAAAAATTTATTAAGAAAACTTATTGCACCTTCAAAATTTGAAGAGAGTTTGTAACAACTTATTAGTTTATCTAAAATTATTTTATCCTCAGGGTATTGATTAATGATTTTTATTGCAATTTTTATTGCACTTTCATATTCTTCAAGAATCATATGGTTTTTTAGCTTTAAATCAGTTACAAAAAACTCAAGAGCGCTATCATATTCCAAATCTTTTAAAATTGAATTTGATTTTAAATACTCTTTTTTTATGGAGAGAATTTTTGCTTTCTGAAAGAGTAAATCCGGATTATTGTTATTTTCTATTAAAAATTCATCGATAATTGAATCCGCTTTAATAATTTCATTATTTATAATTAATAATTCAGAGTTAAGAATATTGATATTGATATTATTAGGATATAACTTAAGTGCGTAAAATAAAGCCTTTTCAGCTAGGGTGTAGTTTGAGTCATTAAAGTAATATAAAATAATGTCCTCAAAATCATCTACATCAAAGAAAAAAGAATCATTAGTTCTTATTAAACTTTCAAACTTAATTACAACATCAAGTATGTTTTTACTTTCATCACGCATACAAATAAAATTATATACTATCCCTGTTGTCTTAACAAATTAAAACTTTACTTTATCAAATACTTATTAACATGTCTTTATTTATTTTCTTCAGAGATTGAATGATTATGTCACAACCTTTATTTATTTCATTTTCTGAAATTGTAAGTGGGGGAGTAATTCTAACAGCTCTTTTTTCATAAAGTAAAAAAAATAAAATAAGCCCCTCATTCAATGACTCAGAAACAAGTTGTGATGCAACATAACTATTATTCATTATAAGGCAAAGCATAAGACCAACTCCTCTTATTTCATCAATTAATTCATGCTTTAATCTATCTCGAAAAATCTTTTCTTTTTCAATAGTTTTTAAATGTAATTTTTCTCTTATGATGATTTGCAAAGTTTTTAGTCCTGCAGATGCAATTACAGGGTGTCCTCCAAATGTTGTTATATGTCCAAGTTCAGGATTTGAAATAAATTTTGACAATAACTTTCTGTCACTGATCAAAGCACCGATTGGAAAGCCACCACCCAGAGCTTTACCAATTACTAAGATATCTGGAACTATTTTGTAATTTTCAAATGCAAACATTTTTCCAGTTCTTCCAATACCAGTTTGTAGCTCATCAAAAATTAAAATAACATTGTGTTTATCACATAATCTTCTGATTTCTCTGAGATATTCTTTTTTAGCTGAAATAAAACCAGCTCCACCTTGTATTGGTTCCAAGATTACACATGCAGTTTCATTATCAATAACAGAAAGATCATTTTTAGAGTTAAAATTTATTTGAAAAATATTAGGTAACAGAGGTCGGTATCTTCTTTTTCTTTTTTCATACCCTGAAACGCTTAAACTTCCATGAGTACTCCCGTGATACGCGTTATTCATTGATACTATTTTTTGTCTACCACTAATTCTTTTTGCTAGTTTTAAAGATGCTTCAATAGCTTCTGTTCCTGAATTTGTTAGGTATGTACAGTTTAACTTTTTTGGTAGTATCGCTGACAACAGTTCGCATAATTCAATGCTTTTTTCTTGAACAAATTCACCATATACCATAACATGGGAATATTTATTTAATTGTTCAGTAATAGCTTTAGAAATCTCCCTGTTTGAATGTCCAAGATTATTAACTGATACTCCCGCAACAAAATCTAGGTATTTTTTATCTTTTGAATAAATAAATGAGCCCTTAGCTTTATTTATTTCAAGACCGAGTGGATTGCTTGTTGTTTGTGCCTGATATTTTTTAAATTTTTTATTCAACTAAGTCTGATTTATTTAAAATTTTCTCATCAGATCTGTCCATAAAACCATTAAGGATTGTTTCGTTTGGATCAAGAAAATTCTCAGGATATAAAATACCTTCAGGATCTGTTATAAATATAATTTCATCAATAGATTTGTTATTAAAATAAATTTGAATTGAGCTGGAAATAGCTTTATCTATTCCAATTAAATTATTGTTATCATTATACATGTAATAGATTAGCTCAGCATTTTGATTTATCACAGCATTTTTCAACTTATTATCTAAAAATTTTCCATTTAATTTTAAGCCTTTAATTTGATTAAAATTACTTTCAGAAATAGAGTCTCTCTCTATTATAAAAACGTTATTTGTTATCTTAATTGAGTCTAATTCATTAGTATTTAAATTTTCTGTAAAAATTATTTTATCACCACTTATCTGAGAATAATTGTCCCACAATACAGGATTTTTTTCATTAATTTCTGATTCAGTTAATATTTGCAGCTCTTTTTCTGAAATTTCTTTTCTTTCCATTGTTGTAATGCCTAATGATTTTTTAATTTCTATAAAATCAGCCTTGCCACTAAAATTTCCTTGTAAAAATTTTACATTTCTTATTCCTTTCATAGTTCTATTATCTTCCTTTCCTACAGAATATAATGTATCTGCCCTAACAAATATTGAATCTCTTTTTAGAATATTTATAGCTAAAGGGTTTTTAGAAATAATAGCTGAATCTTTTTCTTCGAATATTTCACCGTAATCGCCTGTTAGTACTAATTTTTCTTTATTGTCAATTATTTTAATATTATTTGAAATGCTAGCATATTTTTTTTCTTCATCAAAATAAATACTATCACCATATATAATTCTCTCATTAGATTCTATAATTGCATTTTTATTGAATATTCCAACTAACTCATTCGGATCATAAAATCCAGCATCACAATTTATTTTGTAATCATCTCCCGTAATAATTGTTTGATCAAAAAAATATGATTTTTCACTTTCAATGTAGTAATCCATTTTTTTTGATTCGATTATTCTACTATCATTTAAAACCTTTACATTTCTTTCAAACTCATATTTATTTTTTTCTATTAAATATTTCCCATCAATACTTGAAATCGTACTTTCTTTATCTTTTATTTTTCCTCCATTAAAAAAATAAGCTTCATTAATTATTCGATCTAATTTTAGTTTGTTTGTTTCTAAGGTCATACCACTATTAATAAGTCTTACTTTTCCAAATGCAAACATTTGTTTCGTTTTTCCATCATAATTAAGTGAGTCACAAAAAAGTTGTAAAGTATCACCTTGAGATAATTTTACTTTACCATAGGAAATAACAGAATTTTCTTTTTGAAAAAAAATAGATATATTAGAATATATATCTAAATCTTCGTGTCTAAGGTGGACACTTCCATCTTTGTTTTTTTTTAAAATATTTCCATCTGGAAAGAGTAATTCATTTCTGTCAAACGAACCAGCTGATATTATTTCTATTTTCTTGATTTCTTGAGAAAAATTAATGTTAAAAAATATTAGAAATATTATATTGATTAATAAAAATTTTTTATCGAAAGATTGTTTGTTTTCTGTTTGGTCCAACTGAAATTATTTTGATTTCTAATTCTAGATTCTTTTCAAGAAAAGTAACATATTTTTTAAAATTATATGGAAGATCTTGGTAATTATCGATTTTAGTAATGTCGTCATTCCATCCGTCAATTTCTTCATAAATTGGCTCTAATGAACTGTCATCAATGGTGAATGGTAAATGTTCAATAACTTCATTTTTATATCGATATTTTGTGCATATTTTTATTTTTTCTAAACCTGAGAGAACATCACCTTTCATCATGATAAGTTCAGTAACACCATTTACATTAATTGAATGCTTTAAAGATACCAAATCTAACCATCCACATCTTCTTGCTCTTCCAGTAGTTGCCCCAAATTCATGTCCGATTTTACCAATTCTTTCACCAGTTTCGTCAAATAATTCTGTTGGAAAAGGGCCACTACCAACCCTTGTTGTATAAGCTTTAAATATACCATAAACATTACCAATTTTATTTGGCGGAATTCCTAAACCAGTACAGGCTCCAGCCGAAGTAGTATTAGATGATGTTACATAAGGATAGGTTCCAAAATCTATATCAAGAAGAGAACCTTGAGCGCCTTCTGCAAGAATCTTTTTATTTGATTTAAAACATGTATGAAAATAGTGTTCATTATCAATTAAAGTAAGTGATTTTAAAAATTTAAGTGCATCTAAAAATTCATCCTTTAAATCACTTATATTGTAGTCAATTTTTACATTAAAATTCTTAATTAATCTTTCGTGTTTACTAATCAAGTTGTTTAGTTTATTTTCCCAGCCATCAATTTCAAGTTCACCAACTCTAAATCCATTTCTACCAGTTTTGTCCATGTATGTTGGTCCAATTCCCTTCAGGGTAGAACCAATTTTCTTTTTTCCTTTTGAAATTTCTGATGCTTGATCAATTAGCCTGTGAGTAGGGAATATTAGGTGAGCTTTTCTTGAAACATAAAGCTTCGATCTTACATCAACTCCCAGATTTATTAATGTATCAATTTCCTTTTTAAAAATAACTGGATCAATCACAACTCCGTTTCCAATTACATTAATTTTTTTGTCATGGAAAATTCCAGATGGAATAGTGTGCAAAACATGCTTAATTTCATCAAATTCAAGAGTATGTCCTGCATTAGGCCCTCCTTGAAATCTTGCAATTATATCATAATTATTAGTTAAAACATCAACAATTTTCCCTTTACCTTCATCACCCCATTGAAGGCCTAATATCAAATCAATTTTCATTTTTAAGATTTATTTTTTTTCCATAAAAATATAGTGAATGACTATCGATTTTGACATCAAAAATTTCTTCTATATTTTGTTTAATTGTGTATAATCTTGGATCACAAAATTCAATAACTTCACCAGTATCTGTTAAAATTAAATGATCATGTTGACTATTAAAATAAGATTTTTCATAATGAGAAATATTTGAATCGAATTGATGTCTTCGAACTAATCTACACTCAAGTAGAAGTTCAATTGTATTGTAAAGTGTTGCTTTACTTATTTTATGTTTTTTTTTTGACATTTTTGCATGAAGAGATTCAATATCAAAATGATCATTAGAATCATAAATTTCTTTAAGGATTGAAAATCTTTCAGGTGTTTTTCTATGAGATTTTGAATCTAAAAATTTTGAAAAAACTTCTTTTACTAATTCTTGATTATTTTTTAGTGTATTAGACATTTATAATCAAATTTAATTATTAAAATCTTACTACTTTATCTACACCAGGAATTTTTTTTAACTTGTCAATGACCTCATTCAAAATTCTTAAATTTTTAACTGTTAATATTATTTCACCTTTGAATGTATCCCCCTCAGTAGTAAATACACTTTTTTTCATGTAAAGATTTAAATTTTCAGAAATTATTTTTGTAATTGTATTTAATAGTCCGTGATTATCAATTCCAACAATTTTTATAGTTGAAGCAAACTCATACTTTGATGAATCTATCCACTTTGCTTTCATTACTCTGTAAGCAAATTTTGATTGCATACTAATTGCATTGTTACAACTATATTTATGAACAGTTAATCCTTCGTTAATAGTTAAAAATCCAAAAACATTATCACCAGGAATTGGTTTGCAACATTTTGATAAATTATAGTCTAATTTCTCTTCATTATTACCAAAAACTAATTGATCATATCTTGTAATTTCTTCGATTTTTTTTTCATTATTACTTCTTCTAAAAAACTTTATTATTCTGTTGTTTTGAGCTTTTGCAAATCTTTTTAACTCTATATTATCAATACTACCAACTCCAACACCATAAAATAAATCTTGTGTGGTTCTGAGATTCAAAAACACTTGAAGCTTATTTAAAATATTATCATTAAATGAAAATTTAAGTTGCTTTAGTTTTCTTTTAAGAATTTCTTTTCCCTCCTCTGCAATAACCTTTTTGTTTTCATTTAATGCAGCTCTAATTTTTGATTTAGCTCTTGAAGTTATAACGTAATTTAACCAGCTAGCACTAGGCTTTGAGTTGTTGCTTTTAATAACTTGAACTTGATCTCCGCTTTTTAGAACAAAACTTAGTGGAACAATTTTTCCATTCACTTTAGTTCCTCTTGTTTTTAGCCCTAATCCTGTATGAACAGCAAAAGCAAAATCTAAAGCGGTAGCACCTTTACTTAATGATATTAAATCTCCTTCAGGTGTAAAAACAAAAATTTCGTTTGAATATAGATTTAACTTGAAATCATCAACAAAGTCTACAGCACTTGAATCTTGATTTTCCATAACCTCCTTTAGTCTGTTTAACCACTGTTCAATACCACTTTCTTTACTATCTCCTTGTTTATATTTAAAATGAGCAGCATATCCTCTTTCAGCAATTTCATGCATCCTTTCTGATCTAATTTGAACTTCAATCCATTTTTTATTAGGTCCCACAACTGTTGTATGTAAAGCTTCGTAGCCATTAGTTTTTGGGTTGGAAATCCAATCCCTCAATCTTGTTGGATTTGGTCTGTAGACATCAGTTACTATTGAATATATCTTCCATGCTAGCAATTTTTCATTCTTCTTTTCACTATTATAAATTATTCTGATTGCAAACCTGTCATAAACCTCTTCAATTGAAATACTCTTCTTGATCATTTTATTTCTGATGGAGTAAATAGATTTTCCTCTTCCATTAATTATAAATGAAATATTCTGAGATCTTAGTTTTTCAGAAATCTTCCTTGAAAAATTTCTTATGTAAAGATTTTGATCAACTTTTGATTTTTTTAATTCTTCTTCAATCTCATTGTAAACTTCAGGTTCGGTATATTTTAATGATAAATCTTCAAGTTCAGACTTAATTTCATACAAACCTATTCTATGAGCTATTGGAGCATATATGTAAAGTGTTTCTGAAGATATTTTTGTTTGTTTTTCAGCAGGCATAAAATTGATAGTTTGCATGTTATGCAACCTATCAGCAATCTTAATAAGTATAACTCTTACATCATCATTTAGAGTAAGAAGCATTTTTCTGAAATTTTCTGCTTGAATGGATAAAATTTTATCTTTTTTGAGTTTTGAAATTTTAGTAAGCCCTGAGACAATTTTTGCAATTGTTTCTCCAAATCTAGATTCAATTTCTTCGATTGAATATTTAGAATCTTCAACCACATCATGTAAAAGTGCAGAAGCTATTCCAATAGAATCAAGTCCAATCTTTTCTGCAGCAATTTTTGCAACAGCAAGAGGATGAAAAATATAAGGTTCTCCTGACTTTCTATATTGGTCTTTATGAGCATCTATTGCTACATCAAGAGCATTTCTTATAAGTTCAACATCATAATCATTGAGATCTTGATAACTAATTTTGAGTAATTTTTTATACTCATGAGCTATTCTTCTATTGATAATTTTTTCAGAAAAAACTTCCATTATCTATTAAAATTAATAGATTTTCTTTGATTCATAACCTCATAAAGTATAATTCCTGTAGAAACTGATAAATTAAGTGAATCAACATTTCCAGTCATTGGAATTTTAAAGCATTCATTACTTTGTTTAATATATTCCGAGCTTATTGAATCTGCCTCAGTTCCCATTATAACAGCACATTTTGAATTAAAGTCTATTTCATCTATATTCTTACTAGATTCAATAAGACTACCAAAAATTTTAAAATTATTTTTTTTTAAAAAATTTATAATTCCGTTTTTTGTGTCCTCATAAATATTTAATCTGAACAAAGCTCCCATGCTGGCACGAATTGTATTCGGATTATAAAGTTCCGTTTTTGTATCTGAAATAAACACATCTGAAAAGCCTAAAGCATCGCAGGATCTTAAAATTGCTCCAATATTTCCTGGTTTTTCAGGTTTTTCAAGTACTAGAACAAAATTATTTTCATTATGAATATAATTTTCAAGTGTGCTTTCTTTTTTTGTAACAATTGCCAAAATTTGAGAAGTATCTCTATAAGTTATCATGTTCATTATTTCTTTTTGAATAAAATATTTCTTTGCAATACTAAAATCATGATATAACTTTTCGTCAGAGCAAAGAAGATGATCAACTTTATAATCAGACTCAATACATAGCTTTACTTCCCTTAAACCCTCAACAATGAACCTATTAGTTTTTTTTCTGTAGCTAGAATTTTTTGAAAGCTTATTAACTTCTTTAATTAACTTATTATTAGCACTTGAAATTAATTTCATAATTATTTAGTTCTATATAAAACTCATATCTTTGAGTCATTCAAATGAACAGGATTTATCTTGACAACGCAGCAACAACTCCTATCTCTGACAATGTTTTAAAAGTCATGAATGAAGTTATGAAAAATAACTTTGGAAATCCCTCATCCACTCACTCATTTGGAAGAGATTCAAAATCAATAATAGAATTAGCAAGAAAAAACATAGCCAATCAACTAAAGATTAAGTCTAATGAGGTTTATTTTACATCTGGCGGAACAGAATCTAACAACATGATTTTTCATTCAGCTATAAATTGTCATGGTATTGAACGAGTAATATCAACTAAAATCGAACATAAGGCAGTATTAAAATGTATTGATAATTGTTGTAAAAATAACCCTGTTGATGCTGTTTATTTAAATGTTGGTCAGACAGGAATGCCCGATTTGAAAGAGTTAGAATATTATCTTAAAAATGATAATAAAAAAACTCTTGTATCACTAATGCATATTAATAACGAAATAGGTACAATCATAGATTTAAAGAAAGTTGGTGAAATTTGTAAAAAATACAATTCTCTTTTTCACAGTGATACAGTTCAAACTATTGGTCACTATGTTATTGATTTAGAAAATATATATATCAATTATTTAACTTGTTCAGCTCACAAATTTCATGGACCTAAAGGCGTTGGTTTTGCAGTTGCATTAAATGGTGCAAAACTAATCTCATTCATTCAAGGTGGAGAGCAGGAGAGGGGATGTAGAGCTGGAACTGAATCTGTTCATAATATAGCAGGTCTTGATAAAGCATTTAATGATGCATATATTAATTTGGAGAGTAGAATAAAAAAAATAAAATCTTTAAAAGATTATTTTATCAAATCTTTAAGTGATAAAATTGATTTCAAAATTAATGGTGATATAGGTCAATCTACTGACACAATTTTAAACTTGCGATTGCCAATTGAAATTGAAAAAAAGTCTGTATTAAATTTTAAAATGGATATTGCAGGAATTGCATGCTCAGCTGGAAGTGCGTGTCAATCCGGAAGTGATAAGCCATCACATGTTCTTTCAGAAATTCTTGATAAAAATGAAATTAACAATATTTCTCTCAGATTTTCTTTTTCACACTACAATACAATAAAAGATATTGACTATACAATTGAATTTTTAGAAAGATTTGTTACAGAAAATCAAGGTTTATAGTAAAATGTTTCTTCATAAATTGTTTTGTTTCCTAGAACATCCTCAACTTCAATAAAAAGATCATTAACATCGCTTAACTTTGTGTAGCTATCTGGCTTAAATTCAATCATGTTTTTCTTCGGTTCATATTCAAATAATGCCCATTCATTGTTTATAGTTGCAGTATATTTTTTTATTCCTGTTTCTTCATCTTTAATCTCAAATCTAATTCTTTTATTTTTGGAATTATTTATTTTACGGATTATTGGGCCAACGGTATCTAAACTCACAAAAAATTTACCTAAGATTTCGGTTTTATACTCAAAATAATTATCTTTTTTATTAGAGCTAACGAATATTACATTATTGTTTTTATCAAGAGTTCCAATATAGTTTCCTTTATTATTATCAGGAAATTTTACTTTATATGGATTTTTTAATATTATGTTTGGATTGTAAACTGTTAGAGTGTCTCTTTCAAAATTTAAATCAATTGATGTGTCTCTGTAGAATGTATTTTTATTGAAATTTATTTCCAAATCATTTAATGTAATATTATAATTCAAAGACTTATCAATTTTTTTTTCAAACTGTTCTTCAAACGAATCATAAATAAATTCCTTTTCATTTGGTTCAATTTCAATTTGTACATAGGTGTTATTTTTATTGTAATCTGAGAGTATAATATCTAATAATATATTCTCATTATCATCGACCTTGAAAACACCGCTAGTATTGTTTCTGTAGAAATCAAAGTCATTAGTTTTTTCGTCACGCAACATTATAATTTTAGAATTATTTTCTAAAAATTCTTGATGATCATAAAATTGAATTGGAAATCTTTTTTGGTTAAAATTTAAGCTATCAAATTTATAATGAAATAAGTTAGAATTATTTTTAATTAGTTTAATATCATAAGTCCCATTACGGTTATATGAAAAATTCTGTCTATCAAAAGTTTCAATTCCAAAAAATACAGAATCATTAGTTTTTAAATTAACGTTGTAAAGAGTATCACTAACTTTGTTTAAAGCTAATTTTTTTTTGACAGTTATATTATTTTTTTTACTATAAACATGTAAACTTCTTATTACAGGACTGATAGTGTCTGGAATTTCATATTTAAATTTCAAAGGATTTATCGGAATGTCTTCTTCAGTTCTTATTTCAAAGTGTAGATGAGGGCCAAATGAAGTTCCAGTATTTCCAGAATAGCCAATTATTTGACCTTTTTTCACAATTATTTCATTTTTTTTGAAATATTTGTTAAAGGTGTAGCTTTTCCTACTATACTGTATTTCTTTTGCAGAGCTGTCTAATTTTTTTTCAAAATCTTTAAGGTGACCATAAACAGATTTCAAACCATTATTATGAGTTATGTAGATCGCTTTTCCATAACCTGTGGTTGAAACTTGCATTCTAGAAATAAAACCATCATCTATAGCTTTTATAATTTCTCCTTCTCTACCTTTTGTCTTTATATCTATTCCAGTATGAAAACCACTTGATCTGAATTCTCCAAAATTTCCACTCAATAATATTTCATATTCAATTGGAGAAGTATTTATTTGAGCTGAGGCTAATTTGTAATTAGATAGAAAAAATAAAGTGAGAAGAGTATAATATAAATTTCTAGTTTTCAACTTATCAATAAAATAACTAAATTTAAAAATAGATAATAGCTAAGAATTTTGAAAGAAAGTTATTTGATAATTAAAGATTTTAAAGACAATGTAAAAAACCTCATTGAAAAGGTTGATAATCTTAAAATCGAGAAAAATAAACTTTCAAATGATTTTAATGTTTTAAATACTTTGTATCAAAATACAATTAAAGACTTTGATGAATTAAAGGTTAAATATGATGCATTAAAAATTGGAAAAACTGTTATTGGTAGTAACGAAAAGAATAAAACAAAAAGAAAATTAAAAAAACTAATTGATCAAATTGATGATTGTCTTGTTGAACTTACATCATAATGCAAAAAATTAAAATTAATATAGCTAATAGAACTTACCCTTTAAGTGTCGAGGAAGATCAAGAAGAAATAGTAAGAAAATCAGCAAAAAAAATTAATGATGCAATAAACAATTATGAAGAAAAGTATGCTGTTCAAGACAAACAAGATAGTCTAGCAATGTATGCTTTACAGATTACAAGTCAATCACAAGATTTAACCAATAGAAAAGAAGATGATTTGAGCAAAATATATATTGAGTTAAATGAAATTAATGAGATAATTTCTAATTGTTTAAAATCTTAACGTTCATTAAAATAAATTTTACTACCTACATCAGATTTAATTTGGTAAACTCAACGCGAATTAATTAAAAAGAGTGAATCCAAGTCCTCGAGCGCGCCCTCATATGTTGGGATTTTCAAATGCTTGGTTAGCTTTAATCTTGTATAAATGGAGTTTATACAATTAATCTGAATGTAGGTTTTTAAATTAAACTTATGAATGAAATTATATTTATTGTTATAGGAGTTGTATTAGGATTTACTTTAACTTATTTATTAAAAAAAACATCTAACAAAAAATTACTTAGTGATAGCCAAACTGAGGCTCAAAAAATTATAAGTAATGCTAAAAATGAAGCTGAAAATTTAAAGGCAAATAAAATCTTTCAAGCTAAAGAGAAATTTTTAGAGCTAAAATCAGAACATGAAAAGTATATACTTTCAAAAGAATCTGAGCATAATGAAAAAAAGCAAGATCTCAAGAACCTAGAGTCTGAAATCAAACAAAAATCAAAAAAGCTTGATAACCTTAAAATTGAATTAGATGAGAAAATTTCAACCTTTTCTAAAAAGACTGAATCACTTGAAAAAAAGAATAAGGAAATCGATAAAATTAAAAAAGATCAGATTCAACAGATAGAGAAAATATCTAAATATACTGCTGATGAAGCTAAAGAAGAGTTGCTTAAAATTTTAAAAGATGAAGTAAAATCTCAAGCTTTAGAAATATCACAAAACATTATCGATGAAGCTAAACTTTCTGCAAAACAAGAAGCTAAAAAGATAATTATAACTTCAATTCAAAGATTAGGTACTGAGGAAGCTATTGATAATTGTGTATCAGTTTTTAATATTGAATCTGATGATATGAAAGGGAGAATAATTGGAAGAGAAGGAAGAAATATAAAAGCTATTGAAAGTGCAACTGGTGTTGAGATCATTGTTGATGATACCCCTGAGGCAATCATTTTATCATGTTTTGATTCAGTAAGAAGAGAAGTTGCTCGTCTATCTCTTAAGAAATTAGTGTCTGATGGAAGAATCCACCCTGCCAGAATTGAGGAGGTTGTTAAAAAAACAAGAAAAGAAATTGAAAATGAAATTATAGATATTGGAAAAAGAACTATTATTGATTTAGGGATTCATGGTTTGCATCCCAATCTAATAAAAGCGGTTGGACGAATGAGGTTTAGATCATCTTATGGGCAAAATCTTTTACAACATTCAAAAGAGGTTGCTAAACTATGCGGAATAATGGCAGCTGAACTTGGTCTCAATACTAAGCTTGCAAAAAGAGCTGGACTATTACATGACATTGGAAAGGTTCCAGAAGAAGAAAGTGAAACTCCTCATGCACTATTAGGTATGCAATGGGCGGAAAAATATGGTGAGAAAAAGGACGTATGTAATGCAATTGGTGCACATCACGATGAAATCGAAATGGACAATTTAATATCTCCTGTAGTTCAAGTTTGTGATGCTATCTCAGGTGCAAGACCCGGTGCTAGAAGACAGGTGATGGAGAGCTACATTCAAAGATTGAAGGATTTGGAAAATATAGCATACAGTTTTGATGGAGTAAATAAAGCTTTTGCAATACAAGCTGGAAGAGAGTTACGCGTGATGGTTGAGAGTGAGAAAGTGAGTGATGAGGTATCTAAAAAACTTTCATTTGAAATATCTCAAAAAATTCAAACTGAAATGACTTATCCAGGTCAAGTTAAGGTTACCGTGATTAGAGAAACCAGGTCTGTTAATGTAGCTACTTAATTTCTCTAACACCATCAACAATTTTTATTTTAATTGGAGTTATTTTTTTTCCAAATGACTTAAAATATTTATTGTTTAATTTTTCTAATACAGACTGATTCAAGGTTCCTTTTACCAAATTTAATATTGAACCACCAAATCCTCCTCCCATCATTCTTGATCCTAAAACATTAGTATTTTTCATCATCTGATCAACTAAAAAGTCAATTTCATTACAACTTACATCATATAAATCTCTTAAACCTGCGTGAGATTTATAAATCATATCTCCTATTAAATCATATTTTTTTTCTCTTAGTAAATTAAAAGTATTTATTGTTCTTTGATTTTCCTCAATTACAAACTTTGCTCGATCATATTCCTTATGATTTATTAATTCTTTTATTTTTTCTAAATCGTTCAAAGTATATTCAGCTAGGTGCTTGTTATTTTTATGAAAATTATTTAATACAGATTTTACATAATTACACTCAATTACCCTCTCGTTATATTGCGAATGAAGTAAAGAGTGTTTTACATTACTGTTAATTAGTAATAAACTATGTTCATTTAAATCAAATTCTACAAACTCATGTTTTTTGTCCAAACAGTTAAGAAAAATCAAATTATTTTTCTTTCCATAATTGATTGTGAATTGATCCATTATTCCTCCGTTTAGACCTAAATATTTTTTTTCAACATAACTCACTGAATCTATTATGTCTTCTTTATTTAATTTGAATTTAAAAAGTTTAATTAGTGCTTTTGCTACAGCTGAAATCAGTGCTGACGATGAGCTTATACCAGCACCTATTGGTAAATTTGAACTAATCTCTAAATTAAAGGGAGATATCTTAAACCCTTTTTTTAAGAAATAATCTACTGTTCCTATAATATAATTATGCCAATGAATAGAGCTTTTATTAATTTCATCAATAAAAAAATTAAACTTTTCATTTAAAGTTTTTGAATGAACTGAGTTGTATTTTTTATTATGCTTAAAAATTGAAACTTTAATTCTTTTATTAATACATCCTGGTAAAACGTAACCTCCATTATAATCTATATGTTCTCCAATTAGATTAATCCTTCCAGGTGCTTCAATTTTTATCAAACCTTAGAGTTTAAGTTTTTTTCCCATTTCCAAGCTGATTCTAATGCTTCATATATTTTACATTTAGATTTCCAACCAAGGTCTTTATTTATTTTAGAACAATCAGCGTAGGCTTCAATGATGTCACCAGGTCTTCTATTACCTATGTGAAAATTAAGTTTTAAATTATTTACTTTTTCAAATGAATTGATAATCTCTAAAACAGTAGTTCCTTTCCCAGTTCCTACATTATAAAATTCATAGAAGCTACTTTCTTTTAAATTGATTATATATTTCAGTGCTACTTGATGAGAATTAGCTAAATCACTTATATGAATATAGTCTCTTAGACATGTGCCATCTCTAGTAGGATAGTCACCTCCAAAAACTGTTAATTTTTTCCTTATACCAATTGCTGTTTGAGTAATATATGGAACTAAGTTCTGTGGAATTCCGTTAGGTAATTCGCCAATTAAAGCTGATTCATGTGCCCCAATTGGATTAAAATATCTTAGCGAAATAGAGTTTAAATTTTTATTTGTGTTACAAAATTTAGATATTATTTCTTCACATTTCTTTTTAGTTTCACCATAGGGTGATTCTTGATTTACAACAGGTGAATCCTCGGTTATTGGTAATTTTTTTGCTTGACCATAAACAGTACAGCTTGAGCTAAAAATTAAATTAAAATTCTTTCCAGGTTTATTTCTAATACATTCTAAAATATTCTCTAACGATCCAACATTATTTTCATGATATAGCTTAGGAAATTTTACACTTTCTGAGACAGATTTTAAAGCAGCAAAATGAATTATATTTTCAAACTCATACTCATTAAAAAGAGATTTTACTTCATCCATTTCTCTGAAATCTATGAGTTTAAATAATGGTCTTATATCTGTAATTTGTTCAATTTTTTTTAATATTTCAATTGATGAATTTGAAAGATTATCTCCAATAATAACTTCATATCCTTTTTGAATTAACTCAACAACTGTATGAGATCCAATATATCCTAATCCACCAGTAACAAGAACTTTCATTATTTTAAAATTAATTAAATTTAATTGTCAATAAGCCCAAAAAATGAAAAAGCTATTTCTATTATCAGTAATTCTATTTACGGTTTCATGTTCGAAAAAAGATGAAAGACCTAATATTTTATTTATCATGTCAGATGACCATGCATACCAAGCCATAAGTTCATACAGCGATAAATTAATAAATACACCAAACATAGACAGAATTGCTAACGATGGAATTTTGTTTTCAAATGCGTGTGTAACCAATTCCATTTGTGCTCCATCTCGAGCTGTAATATTAACAGGAAAACATAGTCACCTTAATGGTAAAGTTGATAATGGTTTTCCGTTTGACACTACTCAAGTTACTTTTCCACAATTGTTTCAAAAAGCTGGTTATCAGACAGCGATGTTTGGTAAGTTGCATTTTGGAAATAATCCAAAAGGAGTTGATGATTTCTTAATCTTACCAGGTCAAGGAAGTTATATTAATCCTAAATTTTTAGGAAAGGAGAAAGATACTATAATTCAAGGTTATGTCACGGATGTAATTACTGATTTGACTTTAAATTGGTTTAGAGAAAAAAGAGATAAAGAAAAACCTTTTTTGATGATGTATTTACATAAAGCACCACATAGACCGTGGTGGCCAAGCCCAGAAAAGTTTGCAGAATTTTATGAAAAAGAATTTCCTGAGCCAGAAACATTATTCGACGACTACAAGGGCAGGGGAAGTGCAGCAAAGTCTGCAGAAATGAATATTTTGACTCATATGCAGTATATGCACGATAGTAAAATTAGACCTTCAACATTAGAGGAAATGGGAGAAGTAAATCCAGAAATAGTTTATTACAGAATTGATGGAAGTGAATATAGGCCTGGACCTGGTGGGTTTTTAGTTCCTTTTAATAGAGGAACTTCCGACCAAATTGCAAAATATAATGTAACCTTGGATAAAATAAATAATGACTTTAAAGAAAATTGGCCAAAGATGAATGATAAAGAAAAAATGCAGTGGAAATTTCAAAGATATATGCAAGATTATTTAGCAACTATATCCTCAGTTGATGATAATGTTGGAAGAGTTTTGGATTATTTAGAAGAAAATGATTTAGAGGATAATACACTTGTAGTTTACACCTCAGATCAAGGATTTTATTTAGGCGAGCATGGGTGGTATGATAAAAGATTTATTTATGATGAATCTTTTAAAACCCCCTTACTAATTAAATGGCCAAATAAAATAAAGCCTGGTATTACTAATGATGAAATGGTTCAAAATTTAGATTTTGCTCAAACTTTTTTAGAAGCTGCAGGAATTGCTTCACCTGATGACATGCAAGGCGAAAGTTTAATGCCATTGCTAACAGGTCAAGAAGATAGATGGAATAGGGAGGAGGTTTATTATCATTACTATGAATATCCATCTGTTCATATGGTAAAAAGGCACTATGGTATAGTTAATAAAGAATATAAGCTAGTGCGATTCTATTATGATGTTGATGAATGGGAGCTTTATGATAGACTAAATGATCCAAATGAGATGAATAATGTATATAATGACCCCAACTATTCTGAGGTTGTTAGAGATTTAAAAGTTAAGTTAGCTGAATTAAGGGTTAAGTACAAAGACTCTGAAGAACTAGATAAAAAATATATGTACTAATGAAAAAGATTAATTTATTTATACTTTTTTTTCCCCTGCTTATTAGTGCTCAAATCGAATTAAGTAACATTTTTAGCGACGGAATGGTTCTCCAAAGAAATTCAAATATTAATATTTGGGGAAAAAGTAATTCGAATGAATCAATAAAAATAAATGTTAGCTGGAATAGTAGAGTTTATAAAACCAAATCTGATAAAAAAGGAAATTGGATAATTAAAATACCAACTAATAATTCTAGAGAAACTCATAACATTACTATAAAGACAAAAACAGATTCTATAGAGATTAATGATGTATTACTGGGTGAAGTTTGGTTTGCATCTGGACAATCAAATATGCAAATGAATTTTAAAGGATATACTAATGAACCTATTAAAAATGCCCAATATTTAATAAATAAATCAAATAATTCTAATATTAGATTACTTTCCATTCCCAGATTAGCAAGTAAAATTCCTCTTGAAAACTTTGATTCTAAATGGGAAATTTCAAATAAAACATCTGTTTTAAACTTCAGTGTTGTTGCATATTCTTTTGCTATTTACATTAATGAAATATTAAATGTACCTGTTGGAATTATACATACATCCTGGGGAGGAACACCTGCTGAAGCATGGACAGAAAAAAGTTTTTTAGAAAATAATTTTGAAAAGGATGAAATTAAAAATCATGCTCAAAACAAATGGGAAGCTCATGAACCAAGTTTTTTATATAATGGGATGATTAATCCTCTAATTAATTATACTGTAAAAGGTTCATTATGGTATCAAGGTGAGAGCAATGTGCCTAGAGCAAAAAGTTATGCAAAACTTATGAAAGTTATGGTTGAAAGTTGGCGATCAAATTGGAATCAAAATATCTTTCCATTTTATTATGTCCAAATAGCTCCTTTTAAATATGACGGTCCTGAAAATGTAAATTCTGCTTTATTAAGAGAATCACAGTTGAATGCTATGAGTTTAATTGAAAATTCTGGGATGGTAGTAACAAGTGATTTAGGTGATTTAAATTCAATACACCCATCAAACAAGATAGAAATTGGTCAGAGACTAGCGTATTGGGCATTAAATAAAACTTATGGATTTGATGAAATTATTCCGTCTGGTCCAATACCAATAGAAACTAAAATTGATGGATCTAAAGTTGAAATTACATTTGATTATGCTAAAAATGGTTTTTTTAAATATAACGGTAATTTGAGAGATTTTGATATTGCCGGTGACGATAATAAATTTTATCCTGCTGTTATCAAGTCTATTAATAATAAATTAATCATTTCTTCTCCTAATGTAAAAATTCCAAAAATGGTTAGATATGGATGGAAAAATTATTTTGAATCTTCCCTTTTCAATTTAGAGGGTCTCCCAGCTTCATCTTTTTTTATTAGGAAATTATAATTTCTGCCTTATAAAAAATCCTGGCAAACAGCAAATTGAAGCAGATATTGTAAATAAAATGCCAATTGTAGCTCCCATATCTTGACTTATATCAATTGTCTGAGATGCTACAATGAAAATATATTCTCTAACACCAATTCCTCCTACAGAAAATATTGAAAATATGGATGTTGTTATAAAAACAAATAAAATCCCAAAATAGTTTTCTGTTATCCCTAATGAGAATAAAATCACAAGTATTGAAGAAATTTGTAAAAACTGAGATAATAATGAAATTAAAAATGCGTTTTTAAAAACCTTTACTTTTCCAAAAATAATTTGATTTATTTTATATCCAACAGCTATAAGTATCAATATTAAAACAACTTTTGATGTAATTGTTAATTCAAGAAAAATATTATTTTCAAGAACTATGAGCAGTATAAATAAAACCCCCAGACCAATTGCCCTATCTTGAATTAAAATTTTGGCTAAACTTTTTAGATTCCAACCAAAAGATTTTTTCATCAAATATGATTTATAAAATTCTCCTCCAATACCTCCAGGAATAAAAAAATTATAAAACATTCCTATAAGATATAATAATCCATTTTCTTTAAAAGAAATTTTAAAGTTGTTATTGATTAAGATATATCTAAGTCTTTCAGAAGAAATTACTTGAGATAAAAAATAAAATACAGGCGCAAGAACTATCGAGTAGTTTGTATTTTGAATGATATTTATGAAATTTATCCAATCTATATTTGAAATGGTCAAGTAAATAAAGTATAAGCTTATTATTACTTGAAATAGAGAGAGAATTTTTTTTTTCACTGATTCAAAATTACAATATTATAATTGATGATTAAATAATAAAAAAAGAACTTTATTTGTTTTTTTTTATATTGAGGTATGATTAAAAAGATTACACTTACCCTTCTTTTTTTTCCATTAATTATTTTCTCCCAGAATCTATCTAGCTCTGATTCATTGAAAATCATTAATGTTTTAGAAACTCAAAAAATTGCTTGGAATAATAATGATATTGATGAATTTATGAATGGATATTTTAATTCTGAAAAGCTTGTTTTTTCTGGTCAGTCAGGGCCAGTTTATGGTTGGAAAAGTACAAAAGAAAGGTACTTGACTAAGTATAATAGTAAAGAATTAATGGGAAATTTAAAATTTGATATTGACAATATCTTCCTGGTTAAGCGTGGTGTTGCAATTCTCCTTGGTAAGTTTTATTTAAAAAGAGAAATTGGTGATGCCTCAGGGTTTTTTACCCTTGTTTTTAAGAAAGTTAAAGGAAAATGGTATATCATAAGTGATCACACATCATGAAATTTTTTTACATTATTTTTTTAATCTCACTTCAGTTAAATGCACAATGGACTAGTTTGATTGGGGATGATTTATCAAACTGGGAAACAGTTCAAGGAAAAGCGATCTTTGAATTAAATGATGGTATCATAAGTTCAGCTTCAGTGCTCAATTCCCCTAATACCTTTTTAATTACGAAGGACATCTACAGTGATTTTATTTTAGAATTTCAGGTTTTTGTTGAAGAAGGTTTAAATTCTGGAGTACAATTTAGAAGTGAAATTAAAAAAGACGATGAGTCAGTTCCATTTCCATATGTATTTGGATATCAATGTGAAATTGATACAAATGAATTTAGAAGATGGACAGGTGGAATATATGATGAGTCAAGGAGTAATTTGTTTCTGTATCCCATTACTTACAGTAAAAATAGCAGATATTCATTTAACAATAATCAATGGAACAAATTTAGAATTGAAGCTATAGGTAATTCAATTAAAACTTTTGTTAATGGAATACAATGCACAAATCTTCTTGATGATAAGTCTAATCAAGGCTTTATTGGTTTACAATTACATAGTATTCAGAACAAAAATGAAGTTGGAAAAAAAGTACTTTGGAAAAATATCAGGATTGCAACTGAAAAATTAGAGGAACTTGTTTTTGATAATCAAGAACATGCTAGAATTGTAAATAATATTGATAATTTTTTAAGTGATTATGAAGTTGAAAGGGGATGGGAATTTCTATTTGATGGAAAAACATTTAAAGGATGGAGATCTGCAAAAGGTGATAGTTTTCCTGAAAAGGGATGGGATATACAGAATGGACATTTAGTTGTTGAATCATCTGATGGATCCGAATCAACAAATGGAGGTGATATTGTTACGATAGAACAATTTGATGATTTTGAATTGGAGTTAGATTTTATGGTTTCCAAAGGTGGAAATTCAGGAATAAAATATTATGTTGACACTGATAAATATAAAGTGCAGGGATCTTCGATTGGATTAGAATTTCAAATTCTTGATGATTTTAATCATCCCGATGCAAAAAAAAGAGTCAAGGTTTATGAATTAAATTCAGAAAAAGAATATTTGGTTAAAGACTATGTAAAATCAAACAGAACTGTTGGATCATTATATGATTTAATTGAAGCTAAAAATCTTAACGAGCCAAGATCTAAGAGACCTGTTAAACATGACACATGGCATAGAGCTAGAATAATCTCAAATAATGGGAATGTTGAACATTGGCTCGATAATATTAAAGTATTGGAATACAATAGGTATTCCCAAGTTTTTGATGCTCTTGTTCAATATTCTAAGTATTCCATATACGAAGATTTTGGAAAATTAAAATCAGGAAATATATTATTACAGGATCATGGAGATCTTGTTAAATTTAAAAACATTAAAATTAGACGCTTAAATGATGAAAAATAGAAGATCATTTATAAAAAACGCTCCACTTGCATTAGTTGGATTATCAGCAGTTTCACAAGCTTTTTCAATGCCTGCAAGTTCATACAGAAAAATTATTGGATCTAATGAAAGAATTAATATCGCAGTTCAAGGTTTGGGACGTAGAGGACCAGGCTTATTATATAACGCTTTGAGTTGTGAAAATATTGAATTGATATGCATTTCAGATGTCATGGATAAACAAGTTGATAGATTTTTAAAAGGATATTATGATAGAACTGGAAAAAAAGTAAAAGTAGAAAAGAAATTTTTTAAGATCATTGAAGATAAAGATTTAGATGCATTAGTTGTAGCTACACCAGACCATTGGCATGCTTACAGTGCTTGTAAGGCTATGGAATACGGAAAGCATGTGTATTTAGAAAAACCGTGTAGTCATAATATGTTTGAAAATGAAATGCTTGTAAAATATCAAAAACATTTCAATTTAAAAGTTCAAATGGGTAATCAACAAAGATCTTCAAAACAAACTATTGATTTAATTGATAAATTAAGAAATGGAGTCATAGGTGAGACATATAAGGCATTGGCTTTTTATCACAATAATAGACCAGAAGTTCCCAACCAAAAAGTTGCACCTATTCCTTTAGGATTAGATTGGGAAGAGTTTCAAGGACCTGCAATTAGAAGGAGATATACTTATGATACATGGGATTACAATTGGAGATGGTATGGTTGGTTATATGGAACGGGCGAAGCAGGAAACAATGCAACTCATGAATTAGATATAGCCAGATGGGCATTAAATGTTGATTATCCAGAAAAAGTGGATGTATATGCAGGAAAATATCATTTTAAAAATGATGGATGGACGATGTATGATACCATGGAGGCAAAATTCATTTTTAATAATGGAAAAATGATCACATGGGACGGTCAAAGTAGAAATGCTTTTGAAAGAAACATGGAGCTTGGAAGAGGAACCAAAATATGGGGCTCTAAAGGAACTGTTTGGGTAAACAGAAATGGTTATAAAATTTTTAATTTGACTGGAGATAAAATTTATGATAGTGATAATGATGATAAGTTTAATAATGTTGATAGATATATGACTGAATATCATTTTGAAAATTTCTTTAATTCAATAAGAAAAGGAGAAAAATTAAATTCTCCTATTGATGATGCAGCTATAAGCCAAAGTATGGTTCATTACGCAAATATGGCTTACAGAGCAGATAAAAGTTTTGAAATTAATCCAAATAATGGATCGATAAGTGATAAGAAAGTGAAGAAAGTATGGTCTCGCGAATATCAAAAGGGATGGGAAATATCAACTAACCTTTAATTTCCTTCTATTTTCTTTATTCTTTCTAATAGAGGAGGGTGGGAATAATGAAAAAACACATATAAAGGGTGAGGATAAATATTTGAAAGACTATCAACTGAAAGTTTCTTTAATGCTAGTACTAGACTATCACCATCATATGTTTCTTTAGCATAATTATCTGCTTCAAATTCATTTTTTCTTGAAATTATATTCATAAGTGTCCCCATAATTAAACCTATTGGACTGAATAAAAAAGAAAATATAATAATACCTAGATGGAAAGTTGGGGTTGTTCCTCCCAATGATTTAATAAGTATTTCATTATTTAAACATAATTCTAATAAAAATGTCATTAATGCGATTTGTAAAATTGATATAATAAGACCTTGAAAGATGTGTTTCTTTTTATAGTGACCAACTTCATGAGCTAGAACAGATACAAGTTCCTCTTCTGTATGTTTTTCAACTAGAGTATCAAAGAGTGCAATAGTTTTTTTAGGACCAATTCCTGAAAAATATGCATTGGCCTTGGTAGACCTTTTTGAACCATCAATGATAAATATATTGTCTATAGAATAGCCAATTTTTTTTGAGTATTCATTTATTTTATTTTTTAGACTCCCTTCTTCCAAAGGAGTTAATTTATTAAAAAGAGGAACAATCAGACTTGTATAAAACATTTGTAAGAATATTATAAAAGTGGATATGAATATCCATAGATAAACCCAAAAATTATTTTCAATTTTATGATAAATAAATAATGCAATAAATAGAATTAAACCTCCAATTAAAATGGATAATAAAATACCCTTAATTCTATCGTTAATAAAAACTTTCAATGTAGTTTTATTAAAACCGTATTTTTCTTCAATATAAAATGTTGAATAGTATTGAAATGGTATTGAAACAATTGTGTTTAATAAAAAGAATGAAAGGAAAAATAATCCAGATTGAATAAAGTAATTTTCGTAGTTCATTACAAAGTAGTCACTTACCCAGCCATAGATTCCAAGGTACAATAAAGACAATGTTATTATTGTACTTAAAGTTGACGAAATGAATGAAATTTTACCGTATTCTTTCTTATAATTTCTTGCTTTAAGATATTTTTCTTTGCTGTAGTAATTCTTTAATTCTTTAGGAATCAAATCTTTCCAGTTTTTGTTATTAATAAATTCAATTACTGTTGAGAAGATGTAATTAAATATTAACAAAAATATGAGGATAAATAACCATTTTTCAGACGACATTGAAGTAATAATTTTGAATCGTTAGTAAATATATTGCATTTAACTTTTATTGATTATACTTTAGTGTAAAATAATGAAGCTTTATTTGTGATTTATATAAGATCTTTTTCAATACTAATAATTCTGATACTTATCAGCTCTTGTGGAAGAGAATATGTGTCACCCGAAATAAAATCCGTCAAAAATGTAATTCTTGTAGACCAAAATAATGATTTAGCTAATTTATCTTTTGATTTAGAAATTTTTAATCAGAATAATTTTGATTTTAAATACAGTGAAATTAACCTTGATGTTACTTATAATAATAAATCTGTTGCAAAGATTAAAAGTAATGAAAAGAACGTCGTAAAAAAGAATTCGATTGATAATATTCCGATACATCTTTCAGTTAATCTTAAGAATTTAGATGAACAAATATTCTCAGATGAAAACTTGATTATTAATGTTGATGGTTATATTAAACGAGGATTATTTAAGATAAAAATTCAAAGTTCTATTGACTTAAATAATGAGAGATATTTTTCTGATTTAATTGATCAAAAGTTCGTAAATCAACTTATACAAATATCATCTTTTAGCTTAGAATCTGTTACTGGACCTATTGCATCTTTTAATTTAGATCTGAATTTAAATAACAACTTTCCGATCAATTTTGAGTTAACACAATTAAATGCAAAGATTTACAACGATTCACAACTTAAGAGATTAATCGCCATTTCAGAGAGTACATCAACTGTAAAAGTTAAAGAATATTCTAGTTTGCAAGTTCCTTTAAAACTTGATGTTAACTTAATAAGCTTGGGCCCCTCAATCCTTTTAGGTTCTCTAAGTAAAGATTATACTATGTATTTAGAAATAGACTTAATTATTAAATTGAATGAAAAGTCAATTCCCATAAAACTTTTGAAAAAAATAATTATAAACATGAAAAGTTTTGAAATCACAATTAAATAATTTTTCTATTTTTTTTGATTATTAATGATTAATTCTCTAATATTGGGCATTGAAAAATTTTTTAAAATTGAAAAAACAAAATAAATATTTTTCTTTATTACGCTTACGCCAGTAGGCTGTTCTCTTATTTTTGGTATAAGTACCAATCACTCTTTCGATCTTAAATAACTAAAATAAATTCACTGTGAAAATTGAAATTGCTGTAAAGCATCATATAAAATATTGTAATGAAATATCCGAAACTATAAAATCTTCTGCAGAGATAAGGGGGACAGGTATTGCAATGAGAACACCTGAATATATTCAAACAAAAATTGAAAATAATAATGCAGTAATAGCCACTGTTAATGAAAAATTTGCAGGTTTTTGTTACATAGAAATATGGGGACATGGAAAATATGTAGCACATTCTGGATTAATTGTACATCCTGATTACAGAGGAATGGGTCTTGCCAAAAAAATTAAAAAATTAACTTTTGAACATTCATTATCAAAATATCCAAAAGCAAAAATTTTTGGAATAACTACTTCACTTGCTGTTATGAAAATTAATAGTGATTTAGGTTATAGGCCAGTTACTTTTTCAGAATTAACTGACGATGATGAATTTTGGAGTGGATGTAAAACTTGTAAAAATTATGACATTCTTACTAGAACGAATAGATCGATGTGTCTATGTACAGGGATGTTACATGAAAATAAAATAATATGAAAAAAATAATACTTGCATATAGTGGAGGTTTGGATACATCTTACTGTTTAAAAAAACTTTCTGGTGAAGGTCACGAAGTACATGCAATAAATATAAATACTGGAGGGTTCTCTAAAAATGAATTAAAGAATATGGAGCATAAGGCTTATATGATGGGAGCTTTTATTTTTAAATCTATAGATGCTGTTGATATTTATTACAACAAAATTATCAAATACTTGATTTTTGGAAATGTTTTAAGAAACAATACCTATCCATTATCGGTCAGTTCAGAAAGAGTTATTCAAGCAGTTGAAATAGTAAAATATGCTAAAAAAAATAATGCAACACATATTGCTCACGGAAGCACTGGAGCAGGTAATGATCAAGTTAGATTTGATTCAATTTTTCAAATCATGGCTCCAGAAATTGAAATATTAACTCCAATTCGAGATAACTCACTTTCTAGAGAAGAGGAAATTTATTATTTAAATGAGAATGGTATTAATCTAGAGTGGACCAAGGCTAAATATTCTATTAATAAAGGTCTTTGGGGAACGAGTGTTGGAGGTGATGAAACTTTAACTTCTAAAAAAAGTTTACCCTCAGAAGCATATCCCTCAAAACTTTCTAAAAAAGAAAATGAAAACGTTACATTATCATTTTCAAAAGGTGAATTGGTTGCAGTAAATAATAAAAAACACACACCTGTTGAGTGTATTAAAATTATCAATAATTTGTGTGAAAAATATTGCATTGGAAGGGATATACATGTTGGTGATACAATAATAGGGATAAAAGGTAGGGTTGGTTTTGAAGCTGGTGGCCCAATTGTAATATTAAAATCTCACCATCTACTTGAAAAACATGTATTAACCAAGTGGCAACAATTTCAAAAAGATCAATTATCCAACTTTTATGGAATGCAAATTCATGAAGGAAATTATTTAGATCCTGTAATAAGAGATATTGAATCATTTTTTAATAGTAGTCAGTCAAAAGTAACAGGTGATGTATTTGTAACCCTTTCCCCTTACAGATTTCAATTAAATGGTATCGAATCCAAAAACGATCTAATGAATTTAGATTTTGGATCCTATGGTGAGCAAAACAACAAATGGTCTGCTCAAGACGCTAAAGGATTTATAAAAATATCCTCAAATCAGAATAAAATTTATCAATATGTCAACAATGAAGAAAAAAATTAAAATTAGCATTCAGGGAGCTTCTGGTTATACTGGAGGAGAGTTGATAAGATTACTTTTAAATCATCCGCTATGCGAAATTGTTTCGGTATCAAGTAATTTTAATTCTGGTAAAAAAATCTCTGATATTCACAATGATTTAGTTGGAGATTCTGATCTTGTTTTTAGTAAAGAAATAGATAAGAATGTTGATGTCATTTATTTATGTTCTGGTCATGGTAAATCTTCAGCTTTTCTAAAAAGTATAAAAATTGATAAAGAAGTTAGAATCATTGATTTAAGTCAAGACTTCAGAGTCAATGATCTTTTTGAAGACAGAGTGTTTCAATATGGACTGCCTGAAATAAACAAAAGTAATATTATTAAATCCAATAATATTGCTAATCCTGGTTGTTTTGCTACTGCAATTCAATTAGGTATTTTACCTTTAATTTCAGTGAATAGCAATAGCAAAGAAATTTATACTTACGCTATTACAGGAAGCACTGGAGCAGGATTAAAATTAACTCAGACTTCTCACTTTAGTTGGAGGAATAATAATGTTTCTTGGTACAAACCGTTCACACACCAACACTTAAATGAAGTTTACAAGACCATTGAAAAAAAATATAATATTAATTTCATCCCCATTAGAGGTAATTTTTCAAGAGGAATATTTTGTACATCATATATCAAAACTGAGTTAGATATAGATTCTTTCTATAAGATTTATTTTGATTATTATAAGGATCATCCTTTCACTGTAGTATCAGATGAAGAAATACATTTAAAACAAGTTATTAATACAAATAAATGTCTAATTCATTTGAAAAAAGTTGAAGGAAAATTATTGATAACATCAATTATTGATAATCTGATTAAAGGAGCATCTGGACAAGCAATTCAAAATATGAATTTAATGTTAGGATTAGATGAAACAATAGGTCTAAAACTAAAAAGTTCTAATTTTTAATTTTTATGAAAAATTTTATTTCAATTGATGATATAAGTGATTTTAATAGCCTGATTGATGAATCAATCTCTATTAAGAAAAATCCATTTAAATATTCACATCTAGGTGAAAAAAAAGCAATCGGTCTTATATTTTTTAATAAAAGTTTAAGAACTAGATTAAGTATGCAAAAAGCTGCAGAAATGATAGGACTAAAATGTTTTGTAATGAATTTTGATAATGAAGGATGGAATTTAGAATTTGAAAATAATGCTATTATGTCCAAAGACAAAGCTGAACACATTAAAGAAGCTGCAATGGTTTTGTCTCAGTATTGTGATATAATTGCCATTAGAAAATTTCCTGATTTACAAAATAAAGATGAAGATGAGTCAGAAAAAATATTGAATTCCTTCATTAAATATGCTGAAGTTCCAATAGTTAATTTAGAAAGTTCAACAGCTCATCCTCTTCAAGCATTAGCTGACGCTATTACTATAACAGAACATAAAAAAAATGCAAAACCAAAAATTGTTCTTAGTTGGGCTCCTCACCCTAATTCTCTTCCTCATGCAGTTGCAAATTCATTTGTTAAAATGGTTAAAAGAATTGATGCAGAGTTTGTAATAACCAACCCTGTTGGCTATAATTTAAATTCAAAAATCACTGATGGAGTTACTATAACTCATAATCAAAATCAAGCATTCAAAAATGCTGACTTTATATACGCTAAAAATTGGTCGAGTTACGATAAATATGGACAGGTAATTACAAAAGATAAAAATTGGATGATTGATAATGAGTTAATGTCTAAGACTAATAACGCATATTTCATGCATTGTCTTCCAGTGAGAAGAAATATTGTTGTTGCTGACGATGTCTTAGATTCTGTGAAATCTATAGTTATTAAACAAGCACAAAATAGAATATACTCATCTCTTGTTATTTTAAAAAGAATTTTAGAAAATGAAAAATAAATTAACCATTGTTAAAGTTGGTGGATTCATCTTTGAGGATGAATACATGCTAGATAGCTTTCTTTCAAATTTTTCTAAAATTAGTGGGAACAAAATATTAGTTCATGGTGGAGGTAAGATAGCTAGTAGTTTTTCTAAAAAATTAGGAATTGTACCTCTTATGCTTGAAGGTAGAAGGGTGACAGATAAAGAAACGTTGGATGTAGTGGTTATGACTTATGCTGGTTTACTAAACAAAAAATTAGTTTCAAAACTTCAAAAATTAAGTTGTAATGCTATTGGATTATCTGGTGCTGATGCTAACTTAATTCAGGCAAAAAAAAGAAATATTGAAAATGTTAATTATGGATATGTTGGAGATATTACTCACGTTGAGAAAAACATATTACAAAAGATGATTAGTTCTGATCTATGTCCTGTAATTTGCTCTTTAACTCACGATGGAAATGGACAAATTTTAAACACAAATGCAGATACAATTGCTGCAGAACTATCGGTTGCATTAGCTGATATGTATGATGTTTGTTTAAAGTATTGCTCAGAAATGCCTGGTGTTCTTGAAAAGCTTGGTAATTATGATTCATTAATTAAAACCGTTGACTCGACATCTTACAAGAAATTAAAACAAAAAAATATTATTTCAGATGGTATGATACCAAAATTAGAAAATTGCTTTCATGCGTTAAAAAATGGAGTTGATAAAGTATTTGTAGGGAGCATCTATATAATAAATTCAGAAGAAAAAAGCACTCAATTAAAAATTTAGAATATGAAACTTTGGAGTAAAGATGATAATTTAGATAAAAAAGTAGAAAAATTTACTGTTGGCTCAGATAGATTAGATGATCTTCATCTTGCCAAATACGATGTTATTGCATCTATTGCTCACGCAGAAATGTTATCAAAATGCAAAATTATTACTAAAGATGATGGAAATTTACTTGTTGATGAATTAGAGAAAATACTTAAAGAAATACAAAAAGGTAATTTTACCATTGAAGATTCTTTTGAAGATGTCCATTCTAAAATTGAATATTTACTAACCAAAAATCTTGGGGATGTCGGAAAGAAAATCCACACAGGAAGATCTAGAAACGATCAAGTATTAGTTGCAACCCAACTTTTTCTTAAAGATGAAATTAATATTATTAAAAAATTAGTCAAGTCACTTTTCGATATTTTGATAGAAAAAGCTAATAGATACAAGGATAAATATTTACCAGGTTATACTCACTTACAAGTAGCTATGCCCTCGACTTTTGGATTATGGTTTTCAGCATATGCAGAATCTTTAATTGATGACATAATATTCTTAAATACTGCTTTAAAAATTAATGATCAAAATCCTTTGGGAAGTGCTGCTGGATATGGAAGTTCAATCAAAATTGATAGAACTTATACAACTAAAAAACTAGGTTTTGAAACCTTAAAGTTTAATGTATTTGCTGCTCAAATGGGAAGAGGGAGAGTTGAAAAATCAGTTGCGGTTGCTTTAAGTTCTTTAGCTACTACTATATCAAAATTTTCATCTGACATATGTTTTTACATGTCCAATGAATTAAATTTTGTTTCTTTTCCTGAAAATTTTACAACAGGATCAAGTATAATGCCTCACAAAAAAAATCCTGATGTTTTTGAATTAATAAGAGCTAAGTGTAATCAAATTAAATCTGTTAGTAATCAATTTGACCTCATCTCATCAAACCTAACAAGTGGATATCACAGAGACATGCAACTATATAAAGGTGTTATAATTAATTCGATTGCATCCATAAAAGATTGTTTAGAAATATTATCACTCTCATTAGAGAAAGTTAAAGTCAGAAACAATATTCTTGATGATGAAAAATATAAATTTATTAATTCGGTAGATATGATTAACAATCTGATTCAGAATGAAAATATGTCTTTTAGAGATGCTTACCTCAAAATATCAAAGTCAATTAAGGAGGGTGAAATCGATAATATCAAAACCAAAAAACAAACCTTGATAGGCTCTATTCATAACCTATGTTTAGACAAGATTCAAAATAAAATGAACAATTTTTATTAAAAATATTTTTCTTAATTAAAAAACAAGTTTTAATTTTACAACTCAGAGGAACGATTTGACTGATTGCAACCTCTTAAAAAAAGTGCTAAAGCAGTAGCTTTCACTTAGTTTTCACGTCAAATCTTTTCTCATAAAATTAAATTTTTATGGAAAAAACAAAATTAAGTACAAAAGCTCTTCATGCAGGTCATGATACAACTTTAACTCAGGGAACGAGAGCTGTTCCACTTTATCAATCAACATCATATGTTTTTAATAATGCTGATCATGCAGCAAATTTATTTGCATTAGCTGAACCCGGCTACATATATACTAGATTGAATAATCCTACAAATGATGTGCTCGAACAAAGATTAACATCGTTAGAGGGTGGTTTAGGTGCCGTTGTTACTGCTGGTGGTACGGCTGCAATCTCAACAACTTTATTAACCTTATTAAGATCTGGTGATCACATAGTAGCTTCAAATAGTCTATATGGAGGAACTTACAACTTACTAAATGTAACTTTACCAAGACTTGGAATTACTACTACATTTGTAGATCCTTCAAATCCTGAAAATTTTGCTGATGCTGTTCAAGAGAATACAAGAGCATTTTTTGCTGAATCTTTAGGTAATCCAAAACTTGATGTATTAGATTTATCTGAAATTTCAAAAAGAGCAAAAGCCTCAAAGGTTCCTTTTATTGTCGATAATACTGTTCCAACACCAGCTTTATTAAGACCCATAGAGCATGGAGCAGATATTGTTATTCACTCTCTCACAAAATTCATTAATGGTAATGGCACTGCCTTGGGTGGTGTAATTATTGATGCTGGAAAATTTGATTGGTCTAATGGAAAATTTCCTGAATTTACTGAACCATCCCCAGGATATCATGGTTTAATTTATCATGATGTTCTTGCTGAAGCATCATTTATTGCAAAAGTAAGAATTGAGGGATTAAGAGATTTAGGGGCGGCATTAAGCCCTTTTAACGCTTTTCAAATTTTACAAGGTTTAGAAACGCTTGAAATTAGGATGAAAAAGCATAGCGATAATGCTTTGAAATTAGCTGAATGGTTGGAATCAAGAGAAGAAGTTAATTGGGTAAATTATCCAGGTTTGGAAAGTAGTAATTACAAATCTTTGGCTGATAAGTATCTTCCAGATGGTCAAAGTGGAATTGTTACATTTGGAGTAAAAGGTGGTTATGATAGTGCTAAAACAGTTGCTGATAAAACAAAAATTTTCTCTCTTTTAGCAAACATTGGAGATTCAAAATCTTTGATAATACATCCAGCAAGTACAACTCATCAACAATTGAATGAAGATCAGCAAATAACAACTGGTGTAACTAAAGATTTAATTAGAATTTCTGTTGGTCTAGAGGATATTGAAGATCTTAAGGCTGATTTAGAATTTGCTTTTTCTCAAATTGATTCTAAAGTTTTTTCGAGTTAATAATGACTGTTAAACTTGATTACATTAAAATTAATGATGTAAAAATTCTTTCAGGTAGGAAAGTTGATTTTCAGCTTTCCTACCAAACTTTTGGTCAAGATTATAAAAATTTTCCTGTAGTTGTTATAAATCATTCACTAACTGGAAATTCTAATGTTTCAGGTGAAAATGGTTGGTGGAATGATTTAGTTGGAGTTGATAAGTTAATTGATACAAATAAATATTCCATTATAGCATTTAATATTCCTGGAAACTCATTTGGAGAAGAGGTTAATGATTTTCTAGACGATTTGGTATTAGGAGATGTAGCTAAAGCATTTAATAAAGCAATTTATGAGCTAGGTATTTCTAGGGTTCATTCTCTAATAGGAGGTTCTGTTGGTGGAGGTTTGGTGTGGGAGATGGGAGCTTTAAATCCGGAGTTATTTGAAAATTTAATCCCTGTAGCTGCTGACTATAAATCATCAGATTGGTTATTAGCCAATACATATTTACAGTCAAAACTTTTAGAAAACTCTTCAGATCCTATAGTTGATGCTAGAATTCATGCAATGTTAACCTATCGAAATCCTATTTCATTAAACAAAAGATTTCAAAATCAAACTGAGGGTAATTCAAAAAAAGTTACAAATTGGTTAGATTTTCATGGTAAATCTTTAAAACAGAGATTTGAATTGGAGGCTTATAAAACAATGAACAAGTTTTTATCTTCTATTGATATTGAAACATACTCTAATAAAAAAATAGAAGATTTAATAAAAGAAATAAATGCTAACATTCACATTATTTCAATTGATACTGATTTATTGTTTACTGATTATGAATTAAATGAAACTTTTAAAAGAATTAATTCAATAAAGAATAATGTTTATTATCATCAAATAAAATCAGATCATGGACATGATGCTTTCTTTATGGAGTTCAGTCAAATAGAAGATTTTTTAAAAACGATTTTTTGATAAAAAAAAGTGGAGTCGGAGGGAATCGAACCCTCGTCCAAACGACTGAAATACTAACTTTCTACAAGCTTAGTTTTCATTTAATTTTCGATAGTATTCTTGCTGAAAACTACACAAATACTACTTATCTTCTAAAATTCAAGTAATCATCGAAGAATTAATTACTCTATGTTAACAGTATGGTATCTCATATAAAATTATTGTCAACAAAAATAATTTTGAGATATCTCACCTTCCTACCTTGTAGGACGAGGCAAAAACCTACTATAATTCAGTTTTATGCAGCAAGAGCGTATTTATTTTCGCCATTTAAAAGTCTTAGTTGATATTAACGAGCTGTAACTAATCGCTCGACTTGCTTACTAATATTACTAAATCGCTGTCAAATCCAGTCGACCCCAAAATTTCAAAGAACAAAATTGGATGCAAATGTAAATAATTCTATGATATTGAAAATTTTACTTTGACGAGCTTTTCTATTAAATTTCTAAGCTTATTTAAATGAAGCATATTTTTACCATCACTTTTTGCATTTTCAGGATCAGGGTGAGTTTCAATAAAAATACCATCTGCTCCTGAGACAATTCCAGCTTTTGCAATTGTTTCAATCATTTCAGGTCTTCCGCCAGTAACTCCAGCTTTTTGATTGGGTTGTTGAAGAGAATGAGTTACATCTAATATTACTGGAGCATAGTTTTTCATTACTGGAATTCCTCTAAAATCAACAATTAGATCCTGGTATCCGAACATATTACCTCTTTCTGTAATCATAACATTCTTATTGCCTGAATCAGTTACTTTATTTACAGCATGACTCATAGATTCTGGGCTCATAAATTGACCTTTTTTAATATTAACAATTTTACCTGTTTTTGCTGCAGATACAACAAGGTCAGTTTGTCTAGCTAAAAAAGCAGGTATTTGCAATATATCGACATATTGAGATGCAATTTTAGAATGTTCAATTTCATGAATATCAGTAGTTGTTGGTACATTATATTTTTTTCCTACAGCATTTAAAATTTCAAGAGCTTTATGATCCCCGATCCCTGTAAAACTGTCGATTCTACTTCTATTTGCCTTTTTAAAACTTCCTTTGAAAACAAATTTTAATTCAAACTCATCGGCAATCTCTTTAATTTTTCCACAGATTTCTTCAGCTATTTCTTTACCTTCAATTGCACAAGGTCCAGCTATCAAAAAGAACTTATTATTATCAATTAAATCTATGTTAGTAATCATATAATGCAAATATTAAGTTTTTTTTGATAATTCATATAATCTTTCATCTTCAACTCTAATAGTTCTTTTTGGATTTTTTGATATTAAGTTATAATCATGCGTTGCCATTATAATAGCTGATCCAGATTCATTTATTTCTATAAGTAAATTCATTATACTTTCACTGGTTGCAGGATCAAGATTTCCAGTAGGTTCGTCAGCTAAAATAAGTTTTGGTTCGTTAAGAATAGCTCTAGCAATTGATATTCTTTGTTTCTCGCCTCCAGATAAAGCACTTGGATATTTATCCTTTAAATGTTCTAATTCAACTTTTTTAAGAACATCAATAATTCTTTCCTGGATTTTAATATTTGATTTCCAATTTGTTGCTCTTAAAACAAACTCAAGGTTTTTAAAGACTGACCTGTCAGGAAGTAATTTAAAATCTTGAAAAACAATACCAATTTTTCTTCTTAAAAATGGTATTTCCTTTTTCTTAATTTTTTTTAAATCGATATCAAAAATCTTTAAATCTCCCTCAAATAAATTTTTATCAGCATACATTGTTCTTAGAATACTACTTTTTCCGCTTCCTGTTTTACCAATAAGATATATGAATTCATTTTCAGCAATAGAAAAATTTATGTTTTTTATGCTTTTTTCTTCAGTAATATTTATGGTTGCTTTTTTATATTCAAGAACGCTTTTCATTATTCTTTATTTATTAGTAAAGTTATTAATTCATTTATTAAACAGACTGCTTTTTAACTATTACATAAAAAAATGTGATATCTATACCTAAATGAGAGTTTTTTTAAAATATTTAATCATATTTGCCAAAATTTGAAATATGTGTGGAATTGTATGTGCATTAGATATTAAAAAAGATTCTAAAGATCTAAGACCTCAAATATTAGATATGTCAAAAAAATTAAGACATAGGGGGCCTGATTGGAATGGAATCTTCTCTGATGATAATGCAATTTTAGCTCATGAAAGATTGGCTATTGTTGACCCTAAATCTGGCAAACAACCTCTATATGGTGTTGATGGAAGATATGTTTTAGCTGCAAATGGTGAAATCTACAACCACAAAGAATTAAGAAAATTGGTTCCCGATTATAATTTTTTAACTGAATCTGATTGTGAAGTTATAATTGCACTTTATGACAAGTTTGGGGTTGAATTCGTTGATAAAATGAATGGCATTTTTGGATTTGTAATCTATGATAGTTTAGAGAACGAATACTTTGTTTCTAGAGATCATATGGGAATTATTCCCTTGTATGTAGGCTGGTCATCTGATAAAGTTTTTTATGTGTCCTCTGAATTAAAATCATTGGAGGGTATTTGTGATAAAATTGAAATATTTCCACCGGGCAATTACTATTCAAGCAAAACAAAAGAATATGTGTCTTGGTACAAGAGAGACTGGATGAATTTTGAAAATGTAAAATCAAATAATACCTCAATTGAAGATTTAAAACAAGGACTTGAAGATGCTGTACACAGACAATTAATGAGTGATGTGCCCTATGGTGTTCTACTTTCAGGAGGTCTTGATTCATCCATAACTTCTGCTCTCGCAAAAAAGTTTTCAAAAAATAGAATTGAAACAGATGATAAATCTGAGGCTTGGTATCCTCAGTTACATTCTTTCTCAGTTGGTTTGGAAGGATCACCAGATCTCAAAGCGGCTAAGCTTGTGTCTGAACACATTGGATCTATTCATCATGAAATTACCTTTACTATACAGGAAGGGCTTGATGCAATAAAAGATGTAATATATCACATTGAAACTTATGATGTAACAACCGTAAGAGCTTCTACTCCAATGTATCTAATGGCCAGAGTAATTAAGTCCATGGGTATTAAAATGGTTTTATCTGGTGAAGGTGCTGATGAAATATTTGGTGGTTATTTATATTTTCATAAAGCCCCAAGTGCTGAAGAATTTCACAAAGAAACTGTTAGAAAATTAGACAAATTATATCAATATGATTGTCTAAGAGCTAATAAGTCATTAGCAGCTTGGGGAATTGAAGGAAGAGTTCCATTTTTAGACAAGGAATTTATGGACATTGCAATGAGAATAAATCCAGAAGATAAAATGATTAATTCTGAAAGAATGGAGAAGTGGGTTGTTAGAAAAGCATTTGAAGATTATCTACCGTCAGAGGTCGCTTGGAGACAAAAAGAACAATTTAGTGATGGTGTTGGATATAGTTGGATTGATAGTTTAAAAAAATTAGTTGATGATCAAATTTCTGATGAAGAGTTTAGTAATGCTACAAAGAGATTTCCATTTCAAACCCCTATGAATAAAGAAGAGTATTATTACAGATCTATTTTTGAAGAGCATTTTCCATCTAAAACCGCTTCTTCAACAGTTCCATCTGTCCCCTCAGTTGCATGTAGTACTCCAATTGCTTTAGAGTGGGATAAGTCCTTCCAAAACATGAATGATCCCTCAGGTAGAGCGATTACCAACGTTCATAATGATTCTTATTAATTTGTAAGAAAAAATTGTTAATAACTTAGCACTTTCATCTCTGTAAAACTTAAAGAAATCTACCCCGTTTTGGGTATATTTGTGATTAGTACAACTAATTATAATTTATTCAATGAGTAAAGATCAAAATCAGCAGTATTCAGCAGATAGTATTCAGGCCCTTGAAGGCATGGAACATGTTAGAAAAAGACCCTCGATGTATATTGGAGATGTAGGAATAAGAGGTCTTCATCATCTTGTCTATGAAGTCGTTGATAATTCTATTGATGAAGCTATGGCTGGCCATTGTAACCAGATTTCAGTTATAATAAATGAAAATGATTCGATTTCTGTAGAAGATAATGGAAGAGGAATCCCTGTAGGAATGCATAAAAAAGAAGGTGTTTCTGCTTTGGAAGTAGTAATGACTAAAATTGGAGCAGGGGGTAAATTTGACAAAGATTCATACAAAGTTTCTGGAGGACTTCATGGTGTTGGAGTTTCTGTTGTAAATGCTCTCTCAGATCATCTTACTGCTGTAGTTCACAGAGAAGGAAAAGTTTGGCAACAAGAATATAAAAAAGGAAAAACTTTATATCCAGTAAAAGAAGTTGGTAAAACAGATAAAACAGGTACAATTGTAACCTTCAAACCTGACATGTCTATTTTTAAGGACGTTGAAAAGTATAGTTATGAAACTCTTGCCAATAGGATGAGAGAACTCGCATACTTAAATAAAGGGATCAAAATTTCATTAACTGACAAAAGGAAAAAGGTAGAAGGAGATTTTTTGAATGAAGAATTTTACTCTCAAGAAGGACTTAAAGAATTCATTAAATTTTTAGATGAAAATAGAGAACCACTCATACCTGAAGTTATCGCTATTGAGGGAGAAAAGAATGATATTCCTGTTGAAGTTGCAATGATTTATAACTCTTCCTTCAATGAAAACATTCACTCTTACGTAAATAATATAAATACACATGAGGGTGGTACTCACCTTTCAGGTTTTAGAAGAGGGTTAACATCAACATTAAAAAAATATGCAGAATCTTCTGGACTTTTGGATAAAGTAAAAGTTGAAATTTCTGGTGACGATTTTAGAGAAGGCTTGACAGCTATTATTTCTGTCAAGGTTGCTGAACCTCAATTTGAAGGTCAAACTAAAACCAAATTAGGAAACAAGGAAGTAACTTCAGCAGTATCTCAAGCTGTATCTGAGATGCTTGAGAATTATTTAGAGGAGCATCCAGCTGAAGCAAAAATTATAGTTGATAAGGTGGTGCTAGCTGCTCAAGCTAGACATGCAGCCCGAAAGGCAAGAGAAATGGTTCAACGTAAAACAGTTATGGGTGGTGGCGGTTTGCCTGGAAAGCTAAGTGACTGTTCTGAACAGGATCCAGCATTGTGTGAAATTTACCTTGTTGAGGGTGACTCAGCTGGAGGTACTGCCAAGCAAGGTAGAGATAGAAATTTTCAAGCTATCCTACCTTTGAGAGGTAAAATACTTAATGTGGAAAAGGCAATGCAGCATAAAGTTTTTGAAAACCAAGAAATTATTAATATTTATACTGCTTTAGGTGTTACCGTTGGAACAGAAGAAGATAGTAAAGCTTTAAACTTAGAAAAATTGAGATATCATAAGGTTGTTATTATGTGTGATGCAGATGTTGATGGTAGTCATATTTCTACTTTAATATTAACATTTTTCTTCCGATATATGAGGGAGCTTGTAGAGAATGGCCATGTTTATATTGCAACTCCACCTTTATACTTGGTTAAAAGAGGAAGTAAAAAGGTTTATGCATGGAATGATGAGGATCGAGATAAATTAGTTAATGATTTTGGAGCTGGGGCTTCTGTTCAGAGATACAAAGGCTTGGGTGAAATGAATGCAATTCAGCTGTGGGATACAACTATGAATCCAGAATCAAGAACTTTCAGGCAAGTATCAATTGAAAACGCTGGTGAAGCTGATAGAGTTTTCTCAATGTTAATGGGTGAGGATGTTCCTCCTAGAAGAGAATTTATTGAGAAAAACGCAACTTACGCTAATATAGACGCTTAAAAATAAAAATATGAAAGTCACTATTGTAGGTGCTGGAAATGTTGGGGCTACTGCCGCTGATGTCATTGCATCAAGATCAATTTCAAGCGAAGTAGTTCTTCTAGACATCAAGGAAGGATTTGCAGAAGGTAAAGCTTTGGATATAATGCAAACTTCAACAACTAGAGGGTTCAACACTAGGGTAGTTGGGACAACATCTGATTACACAAAAACTAAAAATTCAGATGTAGTTGTAATAACTTCGGGAATTCCAAGAAAACCTGGAATGACTAGGGAAGAACTGATTGGTATTAATGCAAGTATTGTTAAAGAAGTCACATCAAATATTCTTGAGCATTCCCCTGATACTGTAATAGTTGTTGTATCCAATCCAATGGACACTATGACATATTTAGCCTTAAAATCTACTGGGATAGAAAAGAATAAAATTATAGGAATGGGTGGTGCTCTAGACAGTTCAAGGTTTAAAACATATATTTCATTGAAGATTGACAAGCCTCAAAATGACATTCATGCTATGGTCATTGGTGGTCACGGAGATACTACAATGATTCCTTTGCATAGGTTTGCAAAATATAACGGATTAAGTTTAAGTCAATTTCTTAAAAACACTGAAATTGATGAGATTGTAAAATCGACTATGGTTGGTGGAGCTACATTAACCAAATTATTGGGAACTTCAGCATGGCATGCCCCTGGTTCTTCAATTGCATATGTTGTTGATTCTATTTTAAATAATCAAAAAAGAATTATTCCAAGTTCAGTTTACTTGGATGGAGAATATGGAGTAAATGATATTTGTATTGGTGTACCATGTATTATTGGAAAACAGGGTATTATTGAAATTATTGAGTTGGATTTAAATCAGGAAGAAAAAACACTTTTTTTAAACAGTGTGGATGCAGTTAGAAAAATGAATGAATCTTTAGCTGAACACATCTAAAAGTATTTAAATTTCATTATTTTGTTTCTGATAATGTAAATCATATATTTGCTTCCCATAAAATTAGAATTATGCATAAGAACGGTCTTGTAAAATTTATTGCGATTTTATTTACGCTAATAAGTCTACTTCAAATCTCTTACACATATGTTGTAAATAAAATTGAAAAAGATGCTGAAAATTTTTCAATTGCTAAAGTTGATATTGATGAAGAGGATTATGTTATAAAAAGAGAGCAATTACAGAGAGCTTATCTAGATTCTGTTTCAACAATTAGTGTTTTTGGATTTACTAACTATAAATACGCTAAGGAAAAAGAATTAAATAAAGGTTTAGATCTTAAAGGTGGAATTAATGTTATTCTTCAAATTTCAGTTAAAGACATACTTAAAGGTCTTGCAGAGAATACTAATGATCCCAATTTTAATAAAGCCTTAGACAATGCCGATGAGCTTCAAAAAAGTTCTAATGATACGTATTTAGAAATATTTTTAAACGCCTTTGAGGAGATTGAAGGTAGCCAATTAGCATCACCTGACATATTTGCAAATAGAACATTGAGTGATGAGATTAATTTTGAAATGTCTAATGATGAGGTAAAACCTATAATCAGAAGAAAAATTGATGAGTCAATAACTTCAGCATTTGAAGTTTTAAGAAAAAGAATTGATAAGTTTGGTGTTGCTCAACCAAATATTCAAAGATTAGGAAATTCAGGAAGAATTTTAGTGGAACTTCCTGGAGCTAAGGATGTTGACCGTGTAAAGAAGTTACTTCAAAGCACTGCCCAGTTAGAATTTTGGACATCTGAAAAAAATCAAGAGTATTTTACTTTTTTATCTCAGGCAAATCAAGTAATTAAAGCTAATCTTGATGAAAAAATTAATGATGAATCAGTTGCATCTGAAGCATCTCAGATTGATGATCTTTTGGCTGATGTTGAAGTTAAAACTGATTCATTAAATATTGAAAGAAATCCATTGCTGGATTTAATTGTAGGAACTGGTTATCAAGGTGGCCCTGTTCTAGCTCAATTTAACTTTAAAGAAAAAGATAAGGTTGATTCTTATTTAAGTCTTCCTGAGGTAAGACAGTTGTTACCTTCTTCAAAAAGATATACAAAGTTTTTGTGGGGACTTCCCGATCCTGAAACTAACCTTGTTGACTTGTACGTACTTAAATCTAATAGAAATGATATTCCTCCATTAAGTGGTAGTGTTGTAATTGACGCAGCTCAATCTTATGATCAGTTCGGTAATCCTGCTGTTACGATGCAGATGAATGGAAAAGGATCTAAGATATGGGAAGATTTAACTGGTGATGCATATAAAAACTCTAGTAATATAGCTATTGTGCTTGACGAGATTGTATATTCTGCACCAGGTGTAACAAGTGGTGCGATTTCTGGTGGTAGATCAGAAATAACTGGAGATTTTTCATTAAATGAAGCTATTGACTTAGCCAATGTTCTAAGAGCTGGTAAATTACCAGCTTCAGCTGATATTATACAATCCGAAGTGGTGGGGCCTTCTCTTGGTCAAGAATCAATTGAAAAAGGAATCAATTCTTTTTTAATTGCATTGATTTTAGTATTAATCTGGATGATCTTTTATTATGGAAGAGCTGGATTGTATGCTGATATAGCCTTAGTGTTGAATATTGTATTAATATTTGGTTTTTTATCTGGTCTTGGTGCTGTTTTAACTCTTCCAGGTATTGCAGGTGTTGTTCTAACTATTGGTATGTCTGTTGATGCTAACGTTCTTATTTTTGAAAGGGTCAGAGAGGAACTATACAGGGAAAAAGGATTAAAACAATCAGTTTCTGATGGTTTTAGTAATGCATTATCTTCAATTCTTGATGCCAATGTAACAACTGGATTAACAGCATTAATTCTATTTATTTTTGGATCAGGCCCAATAAAAGGTTTTGCTACAACATTATTGATTGGTATCATTACATCATTATTTACTGCGATTTTTATAACTAGAATATTTGTAGAAAACCATATTTCTAAAAATAAAAATCTAGATTTTTCTTCTAAACTCACGAAGAATTTATTTAAAAATTTGTCTATCAAGTTTCTGGTTAAAAGAAAAGTTTCTTATGTAGTTTCTGGAACTTTAATTCTTATCGCACTTTTTTCATTATTTACTAATGGTTTAAATCAAGGTGTTGATTTTGTTGGAGGTAGATCCTATGTTGTTAGATTCGCTGAACCAGTACCACAGCAAGAAATTCAATCAAAATTGGTTGAATCTTTGGGTAATGCTGAAGTCAAGACTTTTGGTTCTGAAAATCAACTTAAAATTACTTCAAATTATAAAGTTGATGACACATCAACATCTGTGGATGGTGAAATACAACAAATTTTATATACAGGTTTATCAGATTACATTGGCGAAATATCAATTGATGATTTTGTTAACGGTGATGAAGATAAACAAGTGGGGATAATGTCATCATTTGGTGTTGGTCCTACAATAGCAGATGACATTAAGAAAAATTCTTTTTTAGCTGTTTTCGGATCTTTAATAATTGTTTTTCTGTATATTCTAATACGTTTTAAAAATTGGCAATTTTCATTGGGAGCTGTTTCAGCAGTTTTTCATGACGTAATGGTTGTTTTAGGGATCTTCTCTATAACATACACTTTTATGCCATTTGATATGGAAATAAATCAAGCATTTATTGCAGCTATCTTGACTGTTATAGGATATTCTCTAAACGATACTGTTGTTGTTTTTGATAGAATTAGGGAGTATAGAAATATCAACAAGTCATGGGAAGTTGATAAAATTGTTGATAATGCTTTAAATAGTACATTAAGTAGAACTTTAAATACATCATTTACAACTCTTGTTGTTTTAGTATCAATATTCCTTTTTGGTGGAGAATCAATTAGAGGATTTATGTTTGCTTTGATTGTAGGTGTTCTTGTTGGTACATATTCATCTGTTTTTGTTGCAACTCCGATTATGTTTGACACTTTAAAAGAAAAGTTTAGATCTTAAAATTTTCTATCGATTTTCTGACACTTTTGTGTTTTTGAAGCAATTTTTTAGCCTCATCTAAACTTATTTTTAATTCATTCATTAACATTTTTTCTGCTCTATCTACAAGCTTATTATTGGCTAACTGCATATCAACCATTTTATTTCCTTTAACTCTCCCTAGTCTTATCATTAAGGTTGTTGAAATTATATTTAAAATCATTTTCTGAGCTGTACCTGACTTCATTCTCGTACTTCCTGTTACGACTTCTGGCCCAACAACAATGTCGATTGGAAATTTAGCTTCTTTTGACAGAGGTGAATTTGAATTACAAGTTATACAGCCAGTAAGAATTTCTTTTTCATTACATTTTTTTATTGTTGAAACAACATAAGGGGTAGTGCCAGAAGCAGCTATTCCTATAACAGAATCATTACTATTTATTTTATATTTTTTTAAATCTTCCCAGCCCTGCTCTATACTATCCTCAGCAAATTCTTGAGATTTTCTAATGGCCTTATCTCCGCCTGCAATTAAACCAATAACTATTTGATCACTAACACCAAAAGTTGGAGGACATTCAGATGCATCTAAAATTCCTAACCTTCCACTTGTTCCTGCACCTATATAAAATAACCGTCCACCTTTATGCAATCTAGGCTCTATGTTGTTAATTAATTTTTCGATTTTGTCAAGATTCTTACTAACTGACTTAGCAACACTCTGATCTTCTTTATTAATAATACTAATAAGGTCCTTAACAGTCTTGTTTTCTAAATCATTGTAATTAGAAGATTTTTCAGTGATTTTATTAAAACTCATAAAAACCAAAATAGTTAATTCTTTACAATATTTTAATCTATAATAATATTTTCTAATGTAAAAGAATCATATTCAGATACTTTAAAGTATCCAAATGGTTTTAATTTAAAGTTGTTTACACAATAGATATTTCCTTTTATAGATGATGGTGCAGCTGAGAAAGGTCCATTCTGAGTATTTGTTTGTACAACAATTTGAATGATATATTTGAAATATTCTTCGTCAATCCCTTCTAGTACTATATCAAGTGAGTTATTTTGTATTTTATTTTTATTTATAAAATAAGAAAAAGAAAAAGTATTACCATCAAAGTATTCATCGCTAACAGGTTGTAAATTTCCCTTTGCGTATTCAAACAAATAATAATTTTCATATCCAAATTGATCATCAATAGTTGTTACAATTTCTATTTCATCCTCATCCAATGATTCTCTTGTTCCTCTCTTAATACTTTTGATATTAGTTGAAGGGTTTATTTTTTCAATACTCTGGTAATGATTGTTATTATGGTAAATATTTAATTCATATTCAGATGATAAAGAAATTTTATCAATTTTCAGAAAGTATTTATTATTATCAAATTTTAAATCAAAACTTTGTCCAGTTTCAACATCAGTTATTGAAACCTCTGCGTCCTCGATAAACTTAATTTCATTATCAAAATAACTTGAGGTTTCACTAATTAAAACCTCTGCAAATCCATCATTTGAATTAACTTTCTTATTAATCTTAGCCTCTATAACTATTCTTTGATCTTCAAATTCAAGATCTAAATCGATTACCTTTTCACAGCTAATAAATCCAAAAACAAATAATAAAATAATAAGTCTTTTCATTAGAATTTAAAATTATATGTTATCGAAGGTACAATTCCAAAAATTGATATTTGTACTGCTTCGTTTTTTAATGTTTCAGTGTTTTCTCTAAATAAAATAGATGTAGCATTATCCCTGTTGTAAATATTATAAATTCCAAATACCCATTCTCTTTTAACTCTTTTAGTATCATTCTTTTTGGGTGTTAAACTTAAACTAAAATCCAGTCTGTGATAATTAGGTAATCTGTACGTATTTCTATTTCCATAATTTGGAATACTTAAATTCATATAATTATACTGTGCATTAGGATATGTAGTTGGTTGTCCTGTTTGAAAAATAAAATTTGTATTTAAGGTAAGTTTTTCATTGATTTTATAGTTTGAATTTAAACTAAAATCATGTGTTTTGTCATAAGGCGTTAAATACCACATGCCATTGTTAATTCCATAATCATTATTACCTAAACCACCTGTTTGTTGCTCTGATTTAGATATTGTGTATGCAATCCAATATTTATGTTTACTGGAGGATTTTTTTAAAAGAAATTCAGCTCCAAAAGCCCTTGACCGTCCATTTAAAAGTACGGTTTCTATATCATTGTTAGCCACTAGATCAGCATTATCTATATAATCAATTCTATTTTTAATTTTTTTATAAAATAGCTCAGATTCAAATGTCATTGATTTAAAATTCTTATAAAAACCTATTGCAAATTGATCTAACTTTTGCGGTTTAAGATATGGGCCAGAAGGAGTCCATATATCCAAAGGAGTTGGTGAGTTGGTATTTGAAATTAAGTGTATATATTGATTCAACCTGTTATAACTTAATTTATAACTATGTGTTGGGTAGTTTATTGATAAGTTAATTCTAGGCTCGATGTTAGTAAATGACTTTATTACATTTTTGTCACGAGAAAATTCTTCATTTAACGGCTTTGCACTTGAATATATTTCAAGTGTAGAATCATAAACAACTGGTTTATTATTTAAGTATTTTTTTAACCCTTTTTGTTTTAACCTTAAAAATTGGTTGATTCTAAAGCCATACCTAAGCGATAGCCTTTTACTTATAGTATTTACAAAATCAAAATATATTGAATTTTCTAATGCATATTTTTTATTTAATGTAGATTCATTTATTCCAGAAGAGGAGTTGATAGGCTGAATTTTACCAGGGCTAAAGTCATAGTAGATCAAGCTGATTCCAGTATTAAATTGTAGATAATTAGAATAGTAATTTTTTAGATCAAATTTTACATTTAAATTTTTTATTCCAGATGTCCAATCAAACCCAACAAAGTTTAATTGTAAGCCATAATAATAATCACTAAAAATAATTGATGTATTTGTAAATGTCTTTTTATTTAAAAGGTGATTCCATCTCAAGTTAAGAGTTGTGTTGCCATAAGAATTAGAAAAAGTTTCATTTAGTTTAAATAGATCTCTACCGAAATATCCTGAAAAAAATATTTTATTTTTCTCATCAATAACAAAATTAGATTTGGTATTAAAATCATAAAAGTAAGCGATGTTATTTATGTCAGTGAATTTTAGAAATAAATGAGCATATGTTCCACGGGATGCAACTAAAAATGAGCTTTTATTTTTTTGTATAGGTCCTTCAATTAAAAATCTACTGGAAATTGCTCCAATTCCTCCGTTGTAACTTAATTTATTTTTATTGCCATCTTTTTGAAACACATCTAATACAGAGGATATCCTTCCTCCATAACTTGCTGGAATGCCTCCTTTATATAATTGAACTTCTTTAATTGCATCAGAATTAAAAACAGAGAATAAGCCAAACAAATGAGATGAATTGTATATGATAGCTTCATCAAATAATATTAAATTTTGATCAGCACCACCACCTCTCACATTGAATCCTGAAGATCCATCACCTGCACTACTAACGCCTGGAAGTAGTTGAATTGATTTGAGTAAATCCGACTCTCCAAAAACAACAGGCGTTTGTCTTATTGTTTGTCCTGACAATTTATTTAAACTTAATACTGGCTTATCTATATCTATTTTTTCACTATCAATAGTAACTGTAACTTCGTCTAACTCTTCAAAACTTTGTTCAAGTAAAATGTTGATTGTTTGGTTTTGTTGTAAATTAATTTTTTTATTTTGTTCTGTGTACCCAAGGATACTGTAACTTAAAATATATTCTCCGGAGGGTACAGTAATAGAGTAAAATCCATAGGTATTGGAAATAGTGCCTGAAGATAACTCTGGAATAATAATACTAGCTCCAATAATTGCTTCGTCACTTGACTTATCTAAAATATATCCACTTATTGTATAATTCTGCTGTGAGAATATATTGAACGTGTTAGTTGTAATTAAGATGAAAAAAAGTAAAAGCTTTTTCACATCCTGAAAGGTCCAAAAATGGTGCCATCTAAATACTATTAAGACATCTTATTATCAAGATTTTCTTTTATTGCATCAAGGAATTCTTGAGTATTTAAGTAATGTTGTCTTTTAAGATTACTTCCATAAATAAGTAGCGCAAGATCCTTTGTCATTTTACCTGATTCAACAGTCTCTACACAAACTTTTTCTAAAAGATTACAAAACAATAATAATTCATTATTAGAATCTAGCTCAGCTCTATGAATAAGTCCTCTTGTCCATGCAAATATGGAAGCAATCGGATTAGTAGAGGTTTCTTTACCTTGTTGGTGTAATCTGTAATGACGAGTTACTGTACCATGAGCTGCTTCAGCCTCCATCGTTTTACCATCAGGAGTTAATAATGTAGATGTCATCAGACCTAGTGAACCAAAACCTTGAGCTACAGTATCAGATTGAACATCTCCATCGTAGTTTTTACATGCCCAGACGAATCCTCCCTCCCATTTCATTGCAGCAGCTACCATATCATCGATTAACCTATGTTCATATGTTATACCTAATTCCTCAAACTTTTCTTTAAATTCATTTTCATAAACTTCATGAAAAATATCTTTAAATCTACCGTCATATGCTTTTAAAATGGTATTCTTTGTAGAAAGGTAAAGTGGCCATTGCTTGGAAACTGCTCTGTTCATGCACGATCTAGCAAAACCATAGATAGATGATTCAATATTGTACATACCCATTGCTATTCCATCCTCTTGAAAATTATATATTTCCCAAGATTTTGGCTCATCTCCATTTTCAGGTGTAAAAGTCATTGTTAGTTTTCCTTTACCGTGAGTTACAAAATCAGTTGCTTTATATTGATCACCAAATGCATGTCTTCCGATACAAATTGGCTTAACCCACCCTTGCACATATCTGGGTATGTTTTTCATGATTATAGGCTCTCTAAATACCGTACCTCCTATAATATTTCTTATTGTCCCATTTGGTGATTTCCACATTTTTTTTAGAGTATATTCCTTGACTCTTTGCTCATCAGGTGTAATTGTCGCACACTTAATACCTACGTTATATTTTTTTATTGCTTCAGCAGCTTCAATTGTAACTTGATCATCAGTAAAATCTCTGTTTTTTAATCCTAGATCAAAATATACAATATCAAGATCTATGTATGGAAGGATTAATTTTTGTTTTATGAAGTCCCAAATGATTCTAGTCATTTCATCACCATCGAGCTCAACGACAGGATGTGCAACTTTAATTTTTGACATGTATTTTACTTTTTGATTTCCTTTATTCTGGCTTTTTTCCCTCTTAATTCTTTGAAATAGTAGATTCTTGATCTTCTTACTTTTCCTTTTTTATTTACTTCAATCTTTTTGATAGCAGGAAGGTTGATTGGGAAAATTCTTTCAATACCAAATGTACCAGACATCTTTCTGATTGTAAAAGTTTTTGTTTTTCCAGTACCTTTAATTTGAATTACAACTCCTTTAAAAAACTGAGTTCTAGATTTCTCACCTTCTTTAATTTCGTAATAAACTGTAATTGTATCTCCAGATTTAAATGATGGGTATTCGTTTTGGGCGATAAACTCATCTTGAACGTATTTTACTAATGATTCCATTTTAATAATTTAATATTGATTGACATTCGTAAATACCAGAGGTTAATCAACGGATGGCAAAATTACATTTTTTTTTAAAAAAAGAAAATATTATTCAATCAAATCAGGTCTAATAGCTTTGGTCTTGATTAGTGATTTTTCTTCTCTCCATTCCTCTATTTTTTTTTGATTTCCTGAAAGTAAAATTTCTGGAACTTTCATACCATTGTAATCCGCAGGCCTAGTATACACTGGAGGAGCTAATAAATTATCTTGAAAAGAATCAGTTAATGCAGATGTTTCATCATTTAAAACTCCAGGAATTAATCTAACAATTGAATCACATAAAACAGCCGCAGGAAGTTCTCCACCAGATAACACATAATCTCCAATAGAAATTTCTCGAGTTACAATTGCATCTCTCACTCTTTGATCAATACCTTTATAATGTCCACAGAGTATTATCAAATTACCTTTAATTGATAATTCGTTAGATATTTTTTGACTTAAAATTGGAGCATCAGGCGTCATAAAAATAACTTCATCATAATCATGTTGTTTTTTTAAATCATCAATACATTTTTTTATTGGTTCTATCATGAGAACCATTCCTGATCCTCCTCCAAATTGATAATCATCAATCTGTTTCTTATTATTAATGGAGTAATCTTTAAGATCATGAAATTTTATTTGAACTATACCCTTTTCAATTGCCCTTTTCATTATTGATCCTGAAAAAGGACTTTTTAGTAATTCTGGTGTCGCGCTTATGATCTCAATTTTTTTCATCCTTATTCAAAGATTAATCTTTCTTTTTCTCCATTTTCATCGATGAATGTGATTTGATAAATATTTTCGTTTTCAAAATTACTTAGTTCACTAGTTGATAAGATTTTTGTGTCATTTATCTCAGAAAGTATATGACCAGGTCTAACTCCCATCCTAAAGAGAGTCCCATTTCTGTTAACAACAACTTCAACTCCATGACTTAAATTTTTTTCATCAAGTAACCTTTTTGAAGCATCTTTCAATTGCATACCATAAAATTGAACATAGCTACTTCTTTTTAGTGCTACATTCAAATTTATTTTTTTATTATCTCTAAAAATATCAACAGACAGTTGATCTCCTGGTCTTTTAGAATTTAGATAACCAGATAAGTCAGAAAACTTTTTAATTTCAACATTATCAATTTTTGTAATAATGTCTCCCGATCTGATTCCAGCCAGATGAGCTCCCATATCTTCATCTGTTGTACTAACATAAAACCCTTCTGTAACTTTCAAACCTAATTCTCTTGAAATTTCGGCATTAAGGCTTTGCCCAGTTACACCTAAAAGACCTCTTTGAACATTTCCAAACTCTAAAATATCTTCATATATTTTTCTTGCAATATTACTGGGAACTGCAAAAGAGTATCCAATAAATCCAGCATTATTACTTTGAATTGCTGTATTTATTCCAATCAAATCACCACTTATATTGACTAACGCTCCTCCGCTGTTTCCACTATTTACAGCAGCATCGGTTTGTATAAATGATTGATTTTTTGAATCGTAATCATTTAAATCTCTTGATTTTGCACTAATAATTCCAGCAGTAACTGTGGAAGTCAGATTAAAAGGATTTCCAACTGCTAAAACCCATTCTCCAATTTTAGTTTCATCAGAATTTGCAAACCTTATATATGGGAATTTCTTGTCTCCTGATATTTTTAATACTGCTATATCAGAATTTTCATCAGTTCCAATTAGTTCTGCTATATAGCTTTTATTGTTATTTGTTGTTATTTCAATTTCACTTGCATTTTCAATAACATGATAATTGGTTAAAATGTATCCATCACTTGAAACAATTACGCCAGATCCTGTTCCAACTGTTCTTTTGCTCGGGGAGTTATCATAAAATAGATCCCAAATGCTATTTCTAGATCTAGCTGTTGATGTATTTTTTACATGAACTACTGAGTTTATAGTTTTTTCAGCAGCTATTGTAAAATCTGGATTTTGAAAATATTGAATTGAGTTATTTTTTAAATTTTGGAAAACATTCGATGTATTTAATGTTTTCGCTTTTTCATCCAAATTTTTATTGTCATCCTTCACATAATTAAAAAAAATAACATTAGTTAGAATAACAATTAAAATAATTCCAATTATATTTTTAAGCTTTTTCATGATAATTTTTTATAAAATTAGTTTATTTCATTTTTTTCGTTTGATATTTAACTTCTTTTTAACAGATATAACTTTATTCATATATTGTAGTTGTGTTTATAGAATTTTCAAAATATCAAGGAACAGGAAATGATTTTATAATCATTGATAATACAACAAATTTCTTTCCAAAAACTGATTCTAAATTGATTAATTTTTTATGTGATAGAAAAATAGGTGTGGGAGCTGATGGATTAATATTAATTGAGAAAACAAAATCCTCTGACTTTGAGATGGTATATTTTAATGCTGATGGAAACTTAGGTTCAATGTGCGGTAATGGTGCTCGATGTTCGATACATTTTTCTATGCTCAATAAAATAATTGAACATACAACAAGTTTTTTAGCTTTTGATGGTTTACATACGGGTTCATTAATAGATAATTTTGTTAAGGTCTCTATGTCTGATGTACTTACTTATGATGAATTCAATGATTTTATTTTTGTAGATACAGGATCTCCTCATTTGGTCAAATGTGTTGATGATGTTGATCAAATCGATATAATTGAAATTTCTAAAGAAATTCAGAAAGACAATAGATTTAAAGATGGAGTCAATGTTAATTTTTTAAGTAAAGAAAAAGATAATCTTTACAAAATAAGAACATATGAGAGAGGGGTAGAGAATGAGACTCTTTCATGTGGAACTGGTGCCGTTGCGGCAGCAATAACATTAAATATATTATCTTTAGTTAACTCAGATTGTATTAATTTAAAAACCAAAGGTGGGGAATTGACTATTGATCTTAAAAGATCAGAAAATATTTTTACTAATATTTTTCTTTCAGGCAATGTTACAAGAGTTTTTGATGGTAAAATAGAAATATGAAAAAAGTAATTTACATCATTATATTTGCACTAATTTCTATTGTAGGTGTTGGTGGAATCTATTCATATAAAATTTTCTACGAGCCTAATACACTATTTAATGACGAATATGTCTTTATTAAAATACCTACAAATTCAACTGAAAATCAACTTTTAGACTCTTTAGTAAAGCATGTCAAAGATTTATCTAAATTTTCAAAAGCTGCTAACTATAAAGAATATTTTTCAAATATTAAACCTGGTAGATATAAGTTAGAAAATGGCTTTAATAATAACCAAATAATAAATTCCTTAAGATCTAACAATGTGCCTATTAAAATCACATACAATAACATAGAAACTTTTGACCAATTTATTAAAAGAATTTCAGAAAGAATTGAAGCTGATAGTTTATCACTATCAAATGTGTTCTATGAAAAAAAGTTTTTAAATGATTTGGGTTTGGATAGTGAATCTGTTTTTTCTTTATTCATCCCTAATACTTACGAGTTTTTTTGGAATACAAGTGCAATTCAGTTTAGAGAAAGAGTATTAAAAGAATTTGATAGATTTTGGAATGATTCAAGAATTGAAAAGTCAAAAAAAGTAAATTTAAATCCAATTGAAGTAATGACTTTAGCTTCAATTGTTCAAAAAGAAACACCTAAAGTTGATGAAAGACCCACAATAGCTGGTGTATATCTCAATCGACTTGAAAGAAATATGAAACTTCAAGCAGATCCAACTGTTGTTTATACAATTAAAAAACGAGATGGATTTGATACAAAAATTAGAAGGGTTTTATATGAGGATTTAAGAATAAAATCCCCGTATAATACGTATGTATATAGAGGATTACCACCTGCTCCAATCGTAACACCAGATATTTCTGCTATTGAAGCTGTCTTGAATCCTCAAAAACATTCCTTTATTTATTTTGTGGCAGATGTTTCTAATCCAGGATATCACTTATTTTCTAGAACAAATGCTGAGCACAACAAAAAAAAGAGACAGTACACTAATTGGCTTAAAAAAAATCGAATTAGAAGATAATTAACTGATTTACAGATAATTAAAAAATTATTATTTTTGCAGCGTTAAAGCTAATTAATAGCTTCAAACAAAAGTGATGACTTTTAAATTAAAATTAATTTCATTCACTCTCTTATTATATACAATAGGATCAACCCTTCCTCCCCCTAATTCTAACAATTATGATGAGTACAATGCGGTACCTGTTACATCACCTTCATTTGGCTATGATATTAACATAATTTCTTATAAAATACCATTTACTGAAAAGGATTTTGTTGGTTTTAAAGAATTTTTAGGGTTTTTTGAATCTGGTTCAGATTATAAAAAAATTAATAGGTTAGGTTATTTAGGTAAATATCAATTTGGACGTTCGACTTTAAAAGTTTTAAGGGTAAAAAAAATTAATGAGTTTATTGATATTCCTGAGCTTCAGGAGAAAGTATTTCTTATGAATGTTATGAGAAATAAGTGGATTCTTAGAAGAGAAATTAAAAGATTTAATGGACATAAACTAAATAATATTTTAATTACCGAATCAGGAATAATTGCTGCAGCTCATTTATCTGGTCCTGGAAATGTAAAAAAATATTTAAGAAATTACGGAGATGAAAAATATGATTTTCAAGATATTAATGGAACAAAAATATCAGATTTTATGAAAACATTTAAAGGGTATGATTTATCAAAAATTGATGCTGTTAGGAAACCTGAAATTTAGTTTTTAGATTAATCAGATAATTTCTTTGAAAGATCGTCAACGTATTTTCTAAATTGTTTATCAGTAAATGCTAAATTATCTACTGTCTTACATGCATGTAAAACAGTGGCATGATCTCTATGACCTATTTTATTACCAATACTAGCAAGTGATGCTTTAGTAAACTTTTTCGAAAAAAACATAGCAAGCTGTCTCGCTTGTACTATGTGTCTTTTTCTAGTCTTTGATTGTAATGTTGTAACATCCATCAGGAAATAATCTGAAACAACTTTCTGTATGTGATCTATAGAAATTTCTTTTTTAGTGTTTTTAACAAAATTTTCAACAACAACTTTAGCTAGTTCAATTGTAATTTTCTTTTTGTTAAATGATGCCTGAGCAAGTAATGAAATTATTGCACCTTCAAGTTCTCGAATATTTGTTTTAATGTGTTTAGCTATGTAAAAAATTATTTCATCATCTAGTTCAACTCCATCTACAGCTAATTTATTTTTTATAATAGAAGTTCTTGTTTCGAAATCTGGTGTTTGAAGTTCTGCTGATAATCCCCACTTAAATCTAGATAATAATCTTTGTTCAATTTCTTGCATATCTACAGGCGCTTTGTCGGATGTAAGAATTACTTGTTTGCCATTTTGATGTAGGTGGTTGAAAATATGAAAGAAAACATCCTGAGTCCCAGATTTTCCAGAGAAAAACTGAACGTCATCAATTATTAGAACATCAATTAGTTGATAAAAATGAATGAAATCATTTCTGTTATTCTTTTTTATAGACTCAATATATTGTTGAGTAAATTTTTCAGCTGAAATATATAAAACAGTTTTTTCAGGAAAATGTTGTTTAATATTTACACCAATTGCATTTGCAAGATGTGTTTTACCTAATCCGACTCCACCAAAAATTAGTAACGGATTAAATGAGGTTCCGCCAGGTCTGTTGGACACAGCATAACCTGCAGATCTAGCGAGTCTGTTTGAATCTCCTTCAAGAAAATTATTAAAATTGTAGTTAGGATTTAATTGAGAATCAATTTTTAAATTTCTTATTCCTGGAATTACAAATGGATTAGTTAATTCTGATTTAAGATAGTTTGAAGAAGTTTCAATTGATTGTGATTCAATTTCTGGTTTATATTGACTAGGTATTTTTTCTGTAAATGATTTTGTTGAGCCAAATGAATTTTCCATTTTAATGATATACACTAATTTAGCATCCTCTCCAAGCTCTTTATTTAATGAAAGCTTCAGTAAATTAATATAATGTTCTTCAAGCCATTCATAGAAAAATTTACTTGGTACTTGTACATTTAAAATACTACCTTCAAGTTTAACCGGGATAATTGGTTCGAACCAAGTTTTATATGCCTGCAATTGTATGTTGTCCTTGATAAAAAGAAGACAGTTATTCCATACCGATTTTGCAGTCATTTAATATTTTTTTTAAAAAATTAAGAATTAACAATAATAAACTAGAATGAGTCTATTTGGTTAATTAGTCAAACAAATATGTACATTTTTTTTTTAAAAAAAAATCATTTATCTATTGATTTTTAAAAAAGTTTTTTTGATATTATTGTCAACTTGAATTTTTACGAAATTGAGCTCCAGAATAACATATTGTACTAACATTGAAGTAAGATATTCAGAAACAGATTCTATGTCTTATACGCACCACAGTAATTATCTAAAATTTTACGAAATAGGTAGATTGTCATGGTTTAAGAATATAGGTTTATCATATAGAAAATTAGAGGAAAATGGAATAATTATGCCAGTGGTTGATGCTAAAATTAAATATAGAAAGCCATCATTTTTTGAAGATGAATTAAAAATTCAAACAACTCTGATATCAAAACCTAATAAATTCATTGAGTTTGAATATGTTGTTTATAAAAATAATGAAGTTATAAATGAAGGTTACACAAAGTTGGTTTTTTTGGATAGAAATTCTAAAAAACCCATAAGATGTCCAAAAAACCTATTGGATGTTTTTAATAATTGACAATTGATCATTATCAATTTTTTTTTCTAAAAGTAGACTTCCAATTATTGTGGGAGCTATTGTGCCATTTTTCAATTCTGTTTTTGTTTTAAAAATTCTTGCTTCATCCCAAAAACCTGAATCAATGAAAGTGCCTAAAGTTTTTAATCCACCCTCAACAATTATGCTTTGAATATTTTTTTTATATAATAAATCAACAACTGACTTAATAATTGATTTTTTTTCGTAATTAATTTGAATAAAAGGTTCTTTAATTATTTGATTATTTGAAATAATAAATTTCTTGTTTGAATTTTTATTCCAGTATCTACCATCAAGTTTTGGAGTATCTGAAATATATGTTTTTGAACCGATTATTATTCCATGTTCTTCACATCTCCATTTATGCACCAGCTGTCTAGAGTATTTATTTGAAATCCAAAATGGTCTTTTATTATCTTTTTGTTCCGGAGATATTAAGCCATCTTGACTCTCGGCCCACTTTAATATGATGTATGGTCTTTTTTTTGTATGATATGTGATAAATCTTTTGTGGTGATCTTCACATTCTTTTTTTAAAATATTTTTTTCAACAATAATTTTATTCTCTTTTAATTTTCTGATTCCTTTTCCTGATACTAATTTATTTGGGTCTGTACAACCTACAAATACTCCTTTGAATTGATTTTCAATAATTTTATCAGTACATGGAGGGGTATTACCATGATGAACGCACGGTTCCAGAGTAACAAATAAATAAGAATTTTTTAAAAGTGTTTTTTCTCTAACTGAGTTAATGGCATTGATTTCAGCATGATTTCCTCCAATTTTACTTGTATAGCCTTCACCTATGATTTTTCCATCATAAAAAATTAATGCTCCAACATTTGGATTCGGATATGTAAGACCTAGAGACTTTTTTCCTAGTTCAATACATCTTTGCATTAATTTTTCCTTATTCATATTACTAATAATATTTATTTTAGAATACAAATTTAGCAATGAAAATCAATCTTAGAAAGATTAAAAAGGAAGATAATAAACAGTTGAAAGATGTTTTGATTGAAGTTCTTAATGAATTTGAAGTTCCTGAAGAAGGCACTGCTCTTGGTGACGATGAATTAAACTGTATGTTTGAAAGTTATAATAAAAAAAGACACATTTACTATGTTTTGGAAATTAATGATGTGATAATGGGGGGTGCAGGAATTGCACCACTCAAAAATTCAAAAAAAAATATCTGTGAACTTCAAAAAATGTACTTTCACAAAGAAGCTAGGGGTAAGGGTTTAGGAAAAAAGATGATTCAACTATGCATAGATTATGCAAAGAATAATCATTTTGAACTATGTTATATTGAAACAATGCCTAACATGCTTTCTGCTCAAAAATTGTATACCTCAATTGGTTTTGAATATATAGACAAACCTTTAGGAAACACTGGACATTCTTCATGTCCTGTGTGGATGATCAAGACCTTATGAAATTAATAGAATTTAAAAAATATTTCTTTGATGTGTTATCCAATAAATATGATGCTGGTGAGTTAAATAATATATTTTATTTATTTATTGATCATTTTTTAAATATTAGTAAAATTGATTTTCTAACCAATAATGAATTAAAGATTAATCAGGAAAATTTGTTATTATTTAACAAGAAATTAAATGAACTTAAAAGCGATAGGCCAATTCAATATGTTATTGGAAAAATATTGGTATCAGATCTTACTTTCATTGTAAATGAAAATGTATTAATTCCAAGACCAGAAACAATTGAGCTTTGTGAATGGATTGAAAGTTTTAATTTCCAAGACGTAAGAATTTTAGATATAGGCACAGGATCGGGCCTAATAGCCATATTATTAAAGAAAAAACTAAGTAAATCGATTGTTGATGCTTGTGATATTTCTTTAAAGTCTTTGGAGATTGCAAAAAAAAATGCTTCAATTAATAATTTGAATATTGATTTTTTCTCTCTTGATATTTTAAATGAAAGCATATCTAGAAATAGATATGATATTATAGTTTCTAACCCGCCATACGTTTCTTTAAATGATAAAGATAAAATGCAAAGAAGAGTAGTAGAGTTTGAGCCTAATAATGCTATTTTTGTAAATAATAATAATCCGTTAATTTTTTATGATCAAATTGCACAAAAAGCTAAGGAATCTTTAAATAAAAAAGGATTCATTTTTTTTGAATGTAATTCAGACTATATCAACGGAGTAAATGATATTTTATTAAAAAATAGTTTTTCTAATATTGAAATAAAATCAGATTTTAGAAATAATAAAAGGATGATTAAAGCTCGGAATGGATAATCAAAAAAAAATACTTGAGTTAAGAAAAATTTTACATAAACATAATCATTTGTATTATGTAAAAAATGACCCTAAAATTTCTGATTATGAATTTGATTTAATACTTAATGAGTTAGAGAAGTTAGAGTTAGAACATCCCGAATTTGATGATCCCAACTCACCAACAAAAAGAGTTGGAAGTTCCTTGTCAAACAATTTCAAGTCTAGAGCCCACAATTTTCAAATGTATTCTCTAGAAAACTCTTACTCTAGGTCTGATCTTATTGAGTGGGAAAATCGCATAAGAAAAAAAATAGATTCAAGTCAAATAAGTTATTGTTGTGAACTCAAATTAGATGGTGTTTCTGTCAGTTTAAGCTATAAAAATGGTGATTTAGTTCAAGGATTAACGAGAGGTGATGGTGTTTATGGTGATGATGTGACTGAAAATCTGAAAACGATTAAAACAATTCCGCTAAAAATTGATAGTAAAATAGATTTTGATATCAGGGGAGAGATTATTATTGAAAAAACTGATTTTGATAAGCTTAATGAATTAAGGGTTTTGAATGGAGATAGCAAATACATGAATCCAAGGAATACTGCTTCTGGAAGTATCAAGTTAATTAATAGTAGAGAAGTAAGTCAAAGACCCCTTAAATGTTATTCTTTTCAACTTGTAGGTAATGACCTAAGTTTTAGATCTCAAATTGAAAGTTTGAAGTTCGCAGAAGAACAGGGTTTTAATATTTTAGATTCATACAAGTTTTGTAAAAATTTAGATGAAGTTTTTGAATTTTTAGATTATTGGGAATACAATAAAAATTCCTTAAATTTTGAAATTGATGGAGTAGTTGTCAAGGTTAATAAATTAGAATTTCAAAATCAACTTGGTTATACTTCCAAATTCCCAAGATGGGCTATAGCTTACAAGTTTAAAACTGAACAAGCTATTTCTAAACTTTTAAGCATTGATTATCAAGTTGGTCGAACTGGTGCAATAACACCTGTTTCTAATCTAGAACCTGTTTTATTAAATGGAACAATTGTCAAGAGAGCTTCTTTACATAACTCTGATCAAATTAAAAAAATTGATTTACATGAAAATGATTTTGTTATCATAGAAAAAGGTGGGGAAATTATACCTAAAATAGTAGGTGTTTTGAAACAAAAAAGAATTACGAATTCAAAACCTATTGAATTTAAAACAACCTGTCCCTCCTGTAAATCAATCTTAACTAAAGTTGAAGGCGAAGCCCAGCATTATTGTTTAAATCATAAAAATTGTCATCCTCAAATTTTAGGAAGAATCAAGCATTTTATATCCAGAAAAGCTATGAATATTGATGGGTTTGGAACTGAGACTGTGGAGCGATTATTGGAAAATAAAATGATTAAAAATTTTTCAGACATATACTACTTAACTAAGGAACAAATCTGCTCGTTAGAAAGAATGGGTGAAAAATCTGCAAAAAACCTTATCGATTCCATATTAGATTCAAAGAATCAACCTTTCCATAAAGTACTGTACTCTTTAGGAATTAGATATGTTGGAGAGACAGTTTCAAAAAAAATATCAAAAGAATTAAGAACTATAGATGAATTGATGACTACGTCATTCGATGAAATAATTTTAATCGATGAAATTGGTGAAAAAATTGCTTATAGTTTAATTAATTATTTTAATGATGAGGACAATATTAAATTAATTAATGATTTAAAACTTGTTGGTTTAAATTTTGAATCTAATGATCAAGCTATTTCTTCTAATTTAAATAATAATAAGTTTGTCATTTCTGGTACTTTTAAAGAAATCGATAGAAATAGTTTGAAAAATTTAATAGAAATAAATGGAGGAAAGTTATTATCCTCGATTTCTTCAAAAACAGATTTCCTAATTAAAGGCGAAAATGTTGGTCCATCCAAGCTAAAAAAAGCTCAACAATTTGGAGTTAAAATAATCTCATTCTCTGAATTTATTAATTATTTCAAAATTGATTTACATGATTAAAAAGTTTTTAAATAATATTAGCAAGGGATACTTAAAAAGAAACATTAAAAGATCTATTACTAATCTAAATGATAATCGTAAAGACTTTAAATTACCAATTTTAAAGGTTGGCTGCATTATTGATACTAATTTAGATGTTGATTATTTTCAAATTTTAGAGTTGGTGGAAAAGATTGGTTTGAAACAAAAAGATGTAAAAATAATTAGTTATTCTGATACTTCATTTAATGATCCTTTTTCTGTAATGAGAGTATCCAAAGATTCTATTAGTTTTTACGGAAAAATTATTTCTGCAGATGCCAATGAATTTATTTCATATGATTATGATTTATTAATTAACTATTTTGGTGATAATGAAGTACTTACATTAATATCTTCAAAAACAAATTCAAATTTCAGAGTTGGATATGGTGAATCAAACAATAATATTAATGATATTATATTTTCTAACTTTTTCAATAATTTCGAAAAATTTAGTAATGAACTAATTAAATATTTAAAGTTTTTAAAATGAAAGTTGTTAGAAATCTAAAATATAGAACGCTGTTTTCAGGTTTAGGAGTAGCCTCTGTTACTCCTTTTAGCAGTGATTTTTCGGTAGATGTGTCAGCTATTCAAAATATTTGTAATTATTTCATTAAATCTAAAGTTTCATTTGTCGTTGTTCAAGGTACTACAGGGGAATCTTCTACTTTAAGTGAAAATGAGAAAGAGCTAGTTAATGATTTTTTTATTAAAAACCTTTATTCAAAAATACCCCTTGTTCTTGGAATTGGTTCAAATAACACCAATGAAATTATTTTGAAGCTTAAAGCCATTGATTTATCACATTTTGATGCAATAATGTCTGTTTGTCCATATTACAGTAAACCTTCTCAGTCCGGGATAATAAAACATTTTGAAAAAATTTCTGAACATTCAAGTAAACCGATCATATTGTATAATGTTCCAAGTAGAACTGGAATCGATATGACAGATGAAACAATTATTCATTTGAGTAAATCTTGTGAAAACATTATTGGAATTAAAGAAGCTTCTGGTATTACATCGAGAATCAATAATATAAGAACCAACACACACTCTGATTTTGTAATTCTATCTGGTGACGATTTTACAATGATTGATGCTTTTAAGAATGGTGCTGATGGAATCATTTCAGTTGCAGCTAATGCATATCCTACTGAGTTTAATGAAATTATCGAAGAAATTAATTCTAATAATTTTAATGTTGATGATTCAAACTTCTTTTTGAAAGAATTTATCAAACTAATTTTTGATGAATGTAACCCATCTGGAATTAAGTATGCTTTAAATAGTTTAAGTTTGTGTCCTGAAACTGTTAGATTACCTTTGGATTTAATATCTGACAGTTTGAAAGAAAGAATTGATAAATTTATTAGCGATAGAGCGCCAAAAAATATATAAATGAAAAGTAAAATACTCAAATATTCGTTTTTTTTGTTAGTTTTTTTCCTCACAGTTTCATGTAATGATTATCAAAAATTGTTAAGAAGCGAAGATGTTGCTGAAAAATACAAAGCTGCTGAAGAATATTACGAAAATGAAGAATGGAGAAGAGCTGCAAACTTATTTGAGCAGATAACTCCAAAATACAGAGGAAGACCTCAGGCTGAAAGAGTTACATTCTTTTATGCAAACAGTTTATTTAATACAAAAAACTATGTTTTGGCTGCTTTTAAATTTGAAGAATTTGTTAAAGCCTATCCAATGAGTCAGAAAGCTGAGGAAGCAGCATTTTTAGGGGCTTATTGCTACTATAAACAGTCTCCAACTTTTACATTAACTCAAGAAAAAACTGATGAGGCAGTAGAAAAATTACAACAATTTATTAATTATTATCCCTACTCAGAAAAACTTTCTGAAGCAAGTGATTTAGTTCAAGATTTAAGAATTAAAAAAGAAAAGAAAGCTTTTGAAATTGCAAAGCAGTATAATAAGATCAGAGATTATAAATCAGCTATAATTGTACTTAATAGTTTTATATCTGATTACCCTGGAACACCATATAGAGAAGATGCAATATATTTCCTATTTGATTCGTCTTATAAGCTTGCTGTAAATAGTATACCTTCAAAACGCCTTGAAAGGCTTAATGATGCAAAAAAATTGTATTCTGAATTAATTAATGATTATCCTGAAACATCATACCTAAATGAGGCTAATAAAAAGATTAATGAAATAGATAAAGAAATTACTATATTTGCCGGCACAAATTAATACCAATGGATTTCAAGAAAATTAAAGCTCCAACAACTACAGTAACTTACGATAGAGATAAAATAGATAGTAAAACTAATAATATATACAAGGCAATTTCTATTATTTCTAAAAGATCTGTTCAAATTAATGATGACATTAAAAAAGAGCTTACGACTAAGCTTGAAGAATTTGCAACGCCTAGTGAAAGTCTAGAAGAAATTTTTGAAAATAAGGAACAAATTGAAGTTTCTAAGTTTTATGAAAGATTACCGAAGGCGCACGCTATTGCTATTGACAATTGGCTTTCTGAAAAAATATATCACAGAAAACCGGAATCTAATTAAGAATGTCTTTCCTAAAGGATAAGAATATCCTACTGGGTGTTACTGGAAGTATAGCTGCATATAAATCTGTTTTTCTATTAAGATTATTAAAAAAAGAAGGCTGCAATGTAAAAGTCTTAATGACTAAAAGCTCCCTGGATTTTATTACTCCACTTACCTTTTCTACACTTTCTAATAATAAAGTATATATTGATTTTGTCGAGGATGAAAAGTTTGAAAAAAAATGGAATAATCATGTGGAATTAGCTGAATGGGCTGATTATTTTATTATTTCACCTGCAACCTCATCAACCATTTCAAAATTAGTCAATGGAAATTCTGATAATATTTTATTAGCCACATTTTTATCCTTTTCCAAAACTGTTTTTTTTGCTCCTTCAATGGATCTAGAAATGTATAAAAGCTCTTCTACAAGTGCTAATATTAAAACATTAATTGAAAGAGGTTGTATTTGTATTGAACCTGGTGAAGGATTTTTAGCTAGTGGTATGGAAGGGAAAGGTAGGGTTGAAGAACCAGAAAATATTGTTGAAATTTTAAAAAATCATGTCAGAAAGGATTTGATTTTAAATAAAAAGAAGATTTTAATAACTGCGGGACCAACGTATGAAATGATTGATTCTGTTAGATTTATTGGAAATTTTTCTAGTGGAAAAATGGGATTTGCAATGGCAGAAGCTGCTTCTAAACTTGGTGCAGATGTGTTTTTAGTGACAGGCCCCACTCAACTTAAAACTGATGATATAAGTATTAAAGTTTTTAATGTAATATCTGCTGATGAGATGCTAGATCAATGCTTGAAGCTCTTTAGTCAAATTGATATTTGTATTATGAATGCTGCAGTTTCAGATTACAAGCCAGTAAAAAAAATTGATAAAAAATTAAAGAAGGAAACTGATTTGTTGAAAGAAGTAAAATTAGTTTTAAATAAAGATATTCTAAAGGAATTAAGTGATATTAAAACTGATAAACAGATTCTAGTCGGTTTTGCATTAGAGACTGATGATGAAGTGAATAATGCTAAGCTTAAATTAAAAAATAAAAATTTAGACGCTATAGTTATGAATTCTTTAAATGATGATGGTTCAGGTTTTGATTCTGATACAAATCAAGTTACTTTTATAACAGAATTGATATCAAAAAAAATTAATCTCAATAGTAAATCTGTTGTTGCACATGAAATTCTTACTGAAATCGCTAATCTTTAGCCTAGGTCTTTTAAGTTTAAATTTAAACTCTCAGCAGTTTGATCCTATAATTACTATCAATTCTCAAAATATCAATCAAACTGAAACAGCAGTATTTGATGAATTGAAAAAGTCAATTAGTGATTTTTTAATTAATAATTCATTTTTACAAAATGTTTATTCCTCAAAACAGAAAATCAAGTTGTCTTTAGCTGTAACTATCAATAAGTATAATGATTACAACTTTGTAGCTGATTTTGATTTTCAATCTTTTAGACCAGTCTTTAATTCTGAATATCAAACTTCAAATTTCAGATTTAAAGACAATAATGTGAGTTTTAGATTTGAGCCAAATGAACCAATGATCTTAATGAATAATAGGTTTTCTGGAGATTTAGTTTCACTATTATCTTTTTATTCTTTTATAATTATAGGATATGATATGGATACGTTCATTGAAAATTCTGGAAATGAATATTATAAATCTGCTAAGAATATTCTTGATAGAGCATTAAGTTTTTCAAGTTCTTCAAACTGGAATCCTCAAAGTAATGGTGGAAGAATTAATAAATATTGGTTAATTGACAGTCTTTTATCATCAAACTATTCCATCTTTAAAAAAATTAATTATGAGTATCACATTAAAGGAATAGATCAATTAATCTCTAATAAAGATCAAGGTCTATCAAATATTTTAAATATTATAAAATACTTTAATGAAATGGAGAGATATAGACCTAATTCAATACTAAGTCAGATTTTTTTTCAATCTAAAAATTTAGAAATATTTAATATTTTAAATACAAATAAAATTGAAAAAATTCGTGAAGTAATTAGTGATTTAAATAATGTTGCTCCATTTTTTTCAAATCAGTGGAATAATTTAAATTAATATGATAGTCAATTTAGAAATAAAGAATTTTATTTTAATTGATTTCTTATCAATTGATTTTAAAAAAGGTTTCACAGTTATTACTGGTGAAACTGGATCTGGAAAGTCAATTATTTTAGGAGCACTTAATTTGCTGCTAGGAAAAAGAGTCGACCACAAGGTAGTTGGTCCAAAAAAAGAAAAATGTGTAATAGAGGCGCACTTTAATATTAAAGATTTAAACCTAATTAACTTTTTTAAAGCTAATGACCTAGATTATATTCAGGAAACTATTATAAGAAGGGAAATAATGGTAAATGGTCGTTCAAGAGCCTTTGTCAATGATAGTCCTGTAAATCTTGAAATTTTAAAAAATATTGGATCAAAATTAATTGACATTCATAATCAAAATCAAAATGAGATTTTAGCAAATAAATCATTTTTTTACAATTTTATTGACTTTTATTCAAATCAATCTTCTTTTGTGGATTCATACAAAAACAAGTATTATGACTATCTAAGAAAACTAAATCAGCTTGAATTAATTATTGAAAAAAAGAAAAGATTTAATACAAATTTAGAGTATAACCAGTTTTTACTTAACGAGCTCTCCTCGCTAAATCTAAAAAAAGATGAAAAAGAAGAACTACAAAATTACTATAATACTTACAAAAATTTTGACAAGGTCAATAATGCTCTCAAAGAAATAAATAATTCGATTTCAGGTAATTTAAGTATTATGGAAAATTTACATAATATTCAATCTAATTTGCAGATTATTTCTGATTTTAGTGTAGATTTCAAAAATTTAAAACAAAGATTTGAGGCTTGTTTAATTGAAATTAATGATGTCATTAGTGATATTGAAATTTTGTCAAGTAATATCACATATGATCCTGGAAAATTAGATGAAATACAATCTAGGTTATTTAAGATTCAAGGTCTAGAAAATAAACATAATGTTTCCTCTTTTAATGATTTGCTACAAGTCGAAAATGATTTAAAAAGTAAATTAAATAACTCCGAAGTTTTTGATAAAGAAATTGATCAATTAAAAGAATTAATTAATGATCTTGAATTAGATTTATTGAAGGATGCTGATAAAATATATTTCAACAGATTACATTCTTCAAAAAAACTATCGAATGAGATACAAAATATTTTCTCTAAATTATCTTTAACAAATTCAAATATAGAATTTTCATTTGTTAAAAATGATAAACTTAATGAGTTCGGAATGGATAATCTTTCTGTTATGTATTCAGGTGGAAAAAATTTAGAGAAAAAACCACTGAAAAAAGTGGCATCTGGAGGTGAAAAATCTAGAATTTTATTAGCATTAAAATCAATTTTTTCTCAAAAAAATAGTTTACCAACAATCATTTTTGATGAAATAGACTCTGGAACAAGTGGTGAAATTGCCAATTCTATTGGAGATTTAATGAATAAAATGGGCGAAACTATTCAAGTTGTTGCCATCACTCATTTACCTCAGGTTGCAGCAAAGGGAATGAATCACTTCAAAGTAATTAAGTGTGAAAATGACCTAAATAATGTTAAAACAGATATTTATGAATTGGAAATTGAAAATAGAATTGAAGAAATAGCTGGTATGATATCTGGAAAAGAAATAACTGATTCTGCTCTAAAACAAGCAGAAGAACTTCTTAAATAATTATATTTAAATAAAAAAAATGAGTAACAATTTATTAAAAGGTAAAAAAGGGATAATTTTTGGAGCACTAGATGAAAATTCAATTGCTTGGAGAACTGCTCTTAAGATTAAAGAACAGGGTGGTTATTTTACACTAACCAACGCACCTGTTGCTTTGAGAATGGGCAGTATGAATAAATTAGCTGAAGAAACAAATTCAAAAATAATTCCTGCAGATGCAACCAAAGTTGAAGATCTCGAAAATTTAATTTTAAAAACTTTAGAAATTTTTGATGAAAAAATTGACTTTGTGCTACACTCAATTGGAATGTCTGTTAATGTCAGAAAAGGTAAAAAATATACCGATTTAAATCATGATTGGCTTGCTAAAGGTTGGGATGTTTCAGCTGTTTCATTTCATAAATTATTACAAACACTATATAAATTAGATGCGATGAATGAATGGGGGAGTATAGTTGCACTTTCATACATGGCAGCGCAAAGAGTTTTTCCCAATTATAATGATATGGCTGATAATAAAGCATACTTAGAATCAATAGCTAGAAGCTTTGGGTATTTTTTTGGAAAAGAAAAAAAGGTTAGAGTTAATACTATAAGTCAATCTCCTACACCAACGACTGCAGGAAAAGGAGTTACTGGTTTTGATGGATTCATTACATATGCTGAGAAAATGTCTCCTTTAGGAAATGCTACTGCCGACGAGTGTGCAGATTATACAGTAACATTGTTTTCAGATCTAACAAGAAAAGTTACTTTACAGAATCTTTATCACGATGGAGGCTTTAGTAATGTTGGTGTCAGTCAAGATATTATTGATATAATATCAAAATAGTTTGATGAAAAGAATTGGTATTTCAGGGGGTATCGGTTCGGGTAAAACTTTTATTTCCAATATTTTTAAAGAAAATAATTATAAAATATTCAATTCGGATTTAGTAGCGAGAGATATAATAAATAATGATAAAAGTATCAGAAATAAAATAATATCAAGTTTTGGTAATGATTCATATGATCTGAATGGTATAAATAAAGAATATATTTCAGATCTGATTTTTAATTCTGAAGAAAAAAGATTAAAACTTAATAAAATAGTACATCCTAGGGTTTACCTAAAATATTTAGATTTTTTGAATATCAATTCAGTTCATAATTCAATCATTGAGAGTGCTCTTTTACATCAAACAAAAAGTTTTGGATTAAATGATTATAATATAATAGTAACATGTCCTGTTGAAAAAAGAGTAGAGAGAGTTGTTTCAAGAGACAAAACAAATGTAAATTCGGTAATTAAAATTATTGATTCCCAAGTTGACTATCAATTAATTATTAAAGATTTTGATTATCATATTGTTAACTTAGAAAAAGAAAAAACATACAATGAGGTTATTAAAATTATTCAAATGTTAAATGAATAAAATTAAATATTCAATATTGGTTTTGCTAATGTCAATTTCTCTAATTGGGATTATTTTTGTTCAAAGTTTTTGGATTAAAACAACCCTTGATAACAGAGAAAGACAATTTTCATTAAATGTAAACCAGGCATTAAAAGCTGTTACAGAGTCTATCAAGGATAGAGAAATGAGAGATTATCTTGCAGTTTATCAAAAACTTATTGACAGTATTGGTGAACCTCAGGAATCACAACTTACATCGGTTTTTCAATATATAAATAGAAATCAAAATACTAACCAAACTTTTGTTTATTCTCATGGAATTTTAGAGGAAGATTATAATATTACATCCAGTTTATTAGAATCTCAAAGTTCTGATACAACTAACATAAAGGACTATAAAAGTTTAAAAACCACTACTATTATTGATGATGCATTTGATAGAGAAATGCAAAACATGAGCTCTATTGAGAGACTTCAAAGAGTTGAAAGAATGTCATTGATTGACAGAGCTAAATACGAATCTGTTTTCAGTGATTTAGCAAAATTAAAACCGATTCATAAAAGGGTTAATAATGTTGAAATTGAACTACTTCTTCAGAGAGAATTTAGAGAAAGAGATCTTGATTTAGATTATGATTATAGAGTATTTGATGGTGAATTAGCTACCAAAGTAGGATCAGATAGATATTCTAATTTAGAAGGGGTCGAAAAATTTTCTATGCCTCTTTTTGCTAATAATAAAGGTGAAACAAATTTCTCCTTAAAAATAGGTTTTCCGAACAGAGTTTCATACCTGAGGTCGTCAATTTCTTTTCTAATCATTCTTTCTATTGTATTCACTTTAGTTATAATTATATCCTTTGTTTCCACAATCTTAAGTTCAATAAGACAAAAAAACATCTCTGAAATGAAAACTGATTTCATTAATAATATGACTCATGAATTTAAAACTCCCATAGCAACAATTGATCTCGCGCTCAATGCAGTGAAAAATGAAAAAGTAAAAAAAAACAACACTTTAGTTGATAAATATCTTAGTATTATTAAGGAAGAAAATAAAAGAATGAATTTACAAGTTGAGAACGTTCTAAAAATATCTCAGCTTGAAAACAAAAATATATTATTGACTAAGACTAAAGCTAAAATTAATGATATTATTTTAAAATCTGTTGCTTCAGTAAAGCTTTTGTTAGATGAAAAAAACGGTATTATTGATTTAAAACTTAACCAAAACATTATTGAATTTGAATTCGCTTTTGATGAAATGATTAATGTTTTTATCAACATATTGGATAACTCTATCAAATACTCAAAAGAACAACCAAAAATACACATTGAAACATTTATGAGTTCGAATGTAATTATTGCAAAAATTTCAGATAATGGAATAGGTATGAGCTCTAAAGTAAAAAACAAAATTTTTGAAAATTTTTATAGAGAAACTAAAGGTAATATTCATAATGTAAAAGGACACGGTTTAGGTTTATCATACGTGAAGAAAATTGTTGACTTACATGGTGGCACGATTTCTGTGTCTAGTGTTTTTAATAAAGGTACATCCTTTACATTGTCATTCAATGTCTAATAAAAAAAAAATATTATTGGTCGAAGATGATCCAAATTTTGGATCCATTTTAAATGATTATTTAAATCTACACTCATATTCTTCCACACTGGCAAAAAACGGAATTGAGGGTCTAGAAAAGTTTAAAAAAAACTCTTTTGATTTATGTATTTTAGATGTAATGATGCCTTTCAAAGATGGTTTTACTTTAGCTGAAGAAATTAGAGCAATCGATGAAGATATTCCAATCGTATTTTTAACTGCAAAATCCCTTAAAGACGACATTATTAAAGGTTTTAAAATCGGTGCTGATGATTATTTAATTAAACCGTTTGATTCAGAAATATTTTTGTTAAAAATCAAATCAATATTTAAAAGAAAATTAATTGAAAATTCCAAAGTTGAAACAAAAGAGCAGTACAATTTTTCATCGTTCGTTTATAATTCGAAATTCAGAACCTTAAAGTTTAAAGAAGAGCAAGAGATAAATTTATCTCCTAAAGAATCAAAATTATTACAGTTATTACTGGAGAACACTAATGATTTGACATCTAGAGAAGAGGCACTTGTCAAAATTTGGAATGATGATAATTACTTTACATCAAGAAGTATGGATGTTTACGTTACTAAAATTCGTAAATATCTAAAAAAGGATCCAAGTATTTCTATCGAGAATATACATGGAAAAGGATTTAAATTAAACGTTTAATTTTTTTTGGGGTGATATTTTTCAACCGTTCTAATTAAATGTTTCTTTGTTACATGTAAATATCTTTCTGTTGTTGTAATACTTGAATGACCTAACATTTTTTGTATACTCACAATGTCAGCTCCGTTTTCTAGTAAGTGTGTAGCAAAAGAGTGTCGTAGAGTGTGCGGGCTTATTTTCTTCTTTATACCAATTTTTTTTCTCGTTTCTTCTATTATGTTATATATCATAACTCTTGTTAGTTTTTTACCTCTGTTACTCAGAAAGAGAATATCTTCATGACCTCTTTTTACTTGAACTTGATTTCTTTCATAATTGATATATTCATTTAAAAAGTTTTTAGCTTGGTCACTCATTGGTACAAACCTTTCTTTATTGCCTTTTCCCAATACTTTTAACAAGGATTCAGTTTTAAAAATATCAGAAATATTTATTTCTATAAGTTCACTAACTCTCAATCCGCAACTGTATAATAATTCAATTATTGATTTATTTCTTAGTTTATTATTGATTTTATTAAATGAATAATATTCAATCATACTATCAATTTCATTGATATTTAATGTTACAGGTAATTTTGAACCTAATCTTGGATGACTTATATTTTCTAATGGATTTTCATCAATATATTTTTCAAGAATCATAAAATTAAAAAATCTCCTTAAAGAAGAGATTAAGCGTGACTGACTAGAGGAATTTATTTTTTTTGACTCATTTCTTACAAATTCATTTAACAAATCATTTTTTTTTAAAACACTATACTCGTTTAAATTATTTTCCTTAAAAAATTGAATAAGTTTTTTTAAATCACTAGTATATGCATTAGCTGTATTTTCAGAAAGATTTTTTTCTAATTTCAAGAAATTTCTAAATTCTTCTAGTATTGATTGCCAATTCATTTCAAATAATGATAATTTTATAATATGAAATTACAAATAATTAACGGCCCAAACCTCAACTTATTAGGTACCAGAGAAACAAATGTTTATGGAAATATGACATTTAATGAATATTTCAAAATACTTAAAAATAAATACTCAAATGTAGATCTTGATATTTTTCAATCCAATATTGAGGGAGAAATTATAAATAAATTACAGGAAGTATGTTTTGAATGTGACGGAATAATTCTTAATGCGGCAGCATATACTCATACTTCAGTAGGCATAGCTGACGCAGTCAGATCAATCAATACGCCTGTCATAGAAGTTCATATTTCTAATACAATTTCTAGAGAAGATTATAGACATGTCTCTTACATAGGTCCACACGCCAAGGGTATAATTATGGGTTTTGGGTTGAAAAGCTATGATCTAGCAGTTGAAAGTTTTATTTCAACTGATTATAGATGAATTACCTCCCCATATGCATCTGCTACAGCTTCCATAATAGCCTCACTTAATGTTGGGTGTGGGTGGACCGCTTTTAGAATTTCGTGTCCGGTAGTTTCTAATTTTCTTCCAACAACTGCTTCTGATATCATTTCTGTCACATTACTTCCTATCATATGACATCCTAACCATTCACCATATTTTGCATCAAATATAACTTTTACAAAACCCTCAGGAGTTCCCGATGATTGAGCTTTTCCAGATGCTGAGAAAGGGAATTTTCCAACCTTAATTTCATATCCATTATCAATTGCTTGTTTTTCTGTAAATCCTACTGATGCTATTTCAGGTTTACAGTAAGTACATCCTGGTATATTGTTGTAATCTATAGTAGATGTATTTAAACCTTTTATATTTTCAACACATGTAATGCCTTCAGCGGACGCGACGTGTGCTAAAGCTGGCCCTGAAACTACATCACCAATAGCATAAAAACCTTCTACATTGGTTTTGTAGAAATCATCAACATCTATTTTGTCATTTTCGACTTTAATTCCAATATTTTCAAGTCCAATATTTTCAATATTGGATTTAATTCCAACAGCGCTAAGAACTACATTGGCTTTAAGCTCAATAATTTCATCTTTGGAGTTTTTAATTTTTACTGTAACACTCTCATCATTAGCTTTAGATTCTATCAGTTCAGCAGATGTCATAATATTGATCCCCTGTTTTTTAAGGATTTTTTCTAATTCTTTTGAAATATCTTCATCTTCAACAGGTGTTATTCTTGGCATATATTCAACAATAGTAACTTTACTTCCAAGGCTATTGTAGAAATATGCAAATTCAATCCCAATTGCACCAGAACCAACAATTATAATCTCTTCAGGTTTTTTTTCTAATGTCATTGCTTTTCTATAGCCTATTATATTGATGTCATTTTGCTTTAGCGAGGGAATCTCTCTTGATCTTGCGCCAGTTGCGATTATTACATGTTTTCCTGTTATTTTATTGACTTCTTGATTATTTTCAATACTAATTGATTTATCAGAGTTTATAGAAGCACTTCCAGTAAATACTTTAATTTTATTTTTTTTCATTAAAAAGTTTACTCCTTTACTCATCGTTCCAGCTACATTTCTGCTTCTTTGAATTACTTTTTCAAAGTCACTATTAATATTTTCAGCAGAAATACCATAATCATCTGATTTCTTAAGGTAATTATAGACCTCAGCAGACTTTAGTAGAGCCTTTGTAGGTATGCATCCCCAATTCAAACATATTCCTCCTAGACTTTCTTTTTCAATTATCGCAGTGCTAAATCCGAGTTGAGATGCTCTTATAGCAGTCACATATCCACCTGGACCACTTCCAATTACAACAATATCATATTTATCCATAATTAATCTTTTTTAAAATTTAAACTTGCTGAGTTTACACAATATCTTAAACCTGTATCAGTAGGCCCGTCATCAAAAACATGCCCCAAGTGTCCATCACAAGTTGAACATAAAATTTCTGTACGTGTTCTATTTAATGAATTGTCTTCTTTAAAGATAATTGAACCATTTATACATTTATCGAAGCTTGGCCAACCACATCCACTGTCGAATTTTGATTTACTCTCAAAAAGCACATTCCCACATCCTTTACACTTATATAATCCATCTTCAAAAAACATATTGTATTCTCCAGAAAATGGCATTTCTGTAGCTGCATTTCTCAATACTTCATAGCTCATTTTGTCAAGATTTTTTTTCCAGTAGTATTTATCCTTTTTCATCTTTCTTGAAAATTAAAGCTGCTGAATTAACACAATGTCTGATTCCTGTTGTGTTTTTGGGCCCATCATTAAAAACATGACCTAAGTGACCTCCACATTTTTTACATTTTATCTCTTTTCTAGGATATCCAAGTTTATAATCTACATCATACTCAATTTTATCACTTATTTCTTTGTCAAAACTGGGCCATCCGCAATACGAATTATATTTTCTACTAGATTTATATAGAGGCTCATCACAACCTGCGCAATGATATGTTCCTTTTTCATAAAAGTTGTCATATTTTCCAGTAAATGGTCTTTCTGTGTATGCTTTTCTTAATACTAAGTATGACATTTCATCTAATTGCTCCCTCCATTCCAAATCAGTTTTTTCTATTTCATATGTAGCTTGACCAGAAATTACCTGAGTAGTTATCAAAAATAAAATATTGATAAAGAAAAATCTAAGTATCATTTTGTATATTTCTCGACAAAAGTAACTTATATTTTTTAAAAATTCATTGAGAATTGAGCAGAACTAATCAAAAAAAAATTGTAAATGCCTGGGCATTTTATGATTGGGCAAATTCAGTATATCCTTTAGTAATTTCTACTGCTATTTTTCCAATTTTTTACATGGCTCTTTTTGTTGAATCTGACTATATAGAGTTAATGGGATTTAGTTTTAAAAATACCGCTCTCATACAATTTATAACATCATTTGTTTTCTTTTTCTTAGCTATTTTAGTTCCAATTATGTCAGGAATAGCTGATTTTTTATCTAATAAAAAATCATTTATGAAATTTTTTGTTCTGACAGGAAGTTTTTCTTGTATTGGATTATATTTTTTTGATTTAGAAAATATTTATTTGGGTATATTTTTTTATGCTTTTGCATTATTTTCTTTTTGGGCTTCACTTGTATTTTATAATTCATATTTACCTGATATTGTTAAGCCGGAGGATCAAGATAAAGCAAGTGCTTTAGGATATTCATATGGCTATGTGGGGAGTGTTCTACTTCTTTTATTAAATATATTTATGATAAATTTTCCTGAAACTTTCGGTTTTGAAAACTCGAACGAAGGAAAAATTCAAGCCATGAGAGTTTCTTTTTTAACTGTTGGTTTTTGGTGGTTGATTTTTAGTCAATATACTTTTTATTATTTACCAAAAAGCAATAAAAAAGTAGATAGAAAGTTAATTTTTAAAAAATCTATTTTTTTTGGCGGTTTTGATGAGTTATTAATTGTATGGAAGCTGCTTAAAAAAGATAAAAGTGTTAAAAAATTTTTGATAGCTTTTTTTACATTTTCTACAGCTGTTCAGACAATTATTCTAATTGCAACTTATTTTGGTGAACAAGAAATTAATTGGGCAGAAGGAGAAAAAACCTCAGGATTGATACTTAGTATGCTTTTAATTCAATTAATTGCAATTATTGGTTCGGTCGGAGGTGCTTATGTTTCAAAAATTATTGGCAATGTAAATACGCTAATTATCTTTAATATCTCTTGGTTTTCTATTTGTATAATTGCTTACTTTATTGAATCTACTACTGAATTTTATATTGTTGCTGGATTAGTTGGACTAGTGATGGGTGGAATTCAATCTTTGTCTAGATCTACTTACTCTAAACTGATACCTGAAACTGAAAATACTTGTTCATATTTCAGTTTTTATCAGATGTGTATGATTATAAGTATAGTTCTTGGAACATTTATGTCTGGTGCTATTGATCAGATAACTGGAAATATTAGATATTCTATCTTATTGTTTGCTTCATTATTCTTGTTAGGTTCTTTTCTTTTAAGAAACTTAAAGGTTAATTAATACTGACATTATTTCAAATGGCATGGAACTTGAAACTTTAGTTTATAAAATGAAGTTTCCCTTATAAAATGACATAATGGCACTATATGAGTAAGATTTTTGATATAAATTCCATTTCTTTTGATCCTATTGACGAAGAATCTGAATTAATTCCTTTAATGACGTCTGATGATGAAGAAGCTATTTCTAAAGAAAAATTACCAGAATCTCTTCCGATTTTACCTTTAAGAAATACAGTTTTATTTCCTGGTGTTGTTATTCCAATCACTGCATCTAGAGATAAATCAGTTAAATTAATTAAGAATGCTAACTCAGGAGATAAACTTATTGGTGTTGTGTCTCAAAAGGACTCTTCAGTGTCAGATCCTAAAGTTTCTGACATTAATAAAATTGGGACTGTTGCAAAAATTTTAAGAGTATTACAAATGCCTGACGGAAACATAACTGTTATTATTCAGGGAAAGAAAAGATTTGAGCTAAAAGACATCATTTCAGATGATCCATATTTCATAGCTACTATAAATGAAATACCGGAATCTAAACCAGATTCCACTGATAAAAAATTTATTGCAACTATTGATTCTATAAAAGATTTAGCTCTAAAAATTATTAATGAAAACCCAAATATTCCTTCTGAGGCATCTTTTGCAATAAAGAACATTCATAGTAATGCTTTTCTTGTCAATTTCGTTTCATCTAATATTAATATTTCACTTAATGAAAAATATAATATTCTTAAAATAAATGGTTTACAGGAAAGAGCTCTCAGTTGTTTAAAGTTTATGAACATTGAATTTCAAAAACTTAGTCTAAAAAATGATATTCAATCTAAAGTTAGGACAGATTTAGATCAACAACAAAGAGAGTATTTTTTGAATCAGCAATTAAAAACAATTCAAGAAGAATTAGGTACATCATCAAATGGTCAAGAAATTGAAGAAATGAGAGTTAAGTCTAAGACTAAAAATTGGAACGATAAAATTGCTGACCATTTTAACAAAGAGTTAGCAAAGCTTCAGAGAATGAATTCACAAGCTTCTGAGTATTCAATTCAAAGGAATTATATTGATTTGATACTTGATTTACCTTGGAATAAATATTCAGATGATAATTTTAATATAAAGAGAGCTAATAAAATACTAGATAGAGATCATTATGGACTTAAGGATGTAAAGGATAGGATTCTAGAACAAATTGCAGTTCTAAAGCTTAAAAAAAATATGAATTCTCCTATACTTTGCTTTTATGGTCCACCTGGTGTAGGTAAAACTTCTTTAGGAAAGTCAATCTCTGAAGCGCTAGGTAGGGAATATGTTAGGATTTCATTGGGAGGACTGAGAGATGAAGCTGAATTGAGAGGTCATAGAAAAACATATATTGGAGCTATGCCTGGAAGAATAATACAAAATCTCAAAAAAGTAAAAACTTCAAATCCTGTTTTTATTCTTGATGAAATTGATAAGCTTTCTGTTGGATCTCAAGGAGATCCATCATCAGCATTACTCGAAATTTTGGATCCAGAGCAAAACAATGATTTTTATGACAATTTCTTGGAGTTAGGTTATGATTTATCTAAGATTTTATTCATAGCTACTGCAAATAATTTAAATACTATTCAGCCTGCTCTTCTTGACAGAATGGAATTGATTAACCTTTCTGGTTACAGCATAGAGGAAAAAATAAATATTGCTAAAAAACATTTAATAGGTAAACAATTAAAAGCTAACGGTTTGGAAGACTTTTCTTTTAAGTTAGACAATAATATATTAAGAAAAATAATTCAAGGTTATACTAGAGAATCTGGTGTAAGAAACTTGGAAAAATGTATTGCTAAAATTTGCAGATCATATGCTAAGCAAATTGTTGAAAATAATTTAGAAGAAATAAAATCAGAAAAACTTAATATTGAAAAAGTTTTAGGTGTTCCTGTAACAAAACAAGATGCTGAAAAAAATAATCTTCCTGGTATTTCTACTGGTTTAGCATGGACCCAATATGGTGGTGAAATTCTATATATTGAATCTATAATTTCAAAAGGAAAAGGTGGTTTGACTATTACTGGAAACTTAGGTAAAGTAATGAAAGAGTCAGCTACAATAGCTCTTGAATTTATAAAGTCAAATTGTGCTTTTTTTGGTATTAATTCTGAAATATTTAATAAATACAATATTCATTTACATGTTCCTGAAGGAGCTACCCCTAAGGATGGTCCTAGTGCAGGAATAACAATTTTAACATCCTTAATTTCTCTTCTTACCCAAAGAAAGGTTAAAAATAATTTTGCTATGTCAGGTGAGATAACCTTAAGGGGAAGAGTACTTCCTGTAGGTGGAATTAAAGAAAAAGTTTTAGCTGCCAAAAGAGCTAATGTTAAAGAAATTATTCTTTCCTACGATAATCAAAAACATGTAAATGATATTGATTCAAAATATCTAAAAGGTCTCAAGTTTCACTATGTAAGTGAAATGAAAGATGTTATAGGAATTGCAATCATGAAAAATAAAATTTCTAACTCAGTAGAGTTTTAATTAGATTTGTTTAAATATGATCATAACTATTGATGGTCCATCCTCATCTGGAAAAAGTTCTGTAGCAAAAGAGATTTCTAGAATATTTGATATTGTTCATATTGATTCTGGTGCAATTTACCGAGCAATAACTTTTATTGCTATTAATTTTAATTGTATTAAGAATGAAAGTAATATTAATTTTAAGCTATTATCTGATATAATTCAAAGTAAAAAAATCACTTTTGAAAAAAAAAATAATAGTTATTCTATAGCTATTGATGGTGTAGTTGTAGAGTCAAAAATTAGAAACTCTAAAATTTCAAAGCTTGTTAGTATTATTGCAGCTGAAAAATCTATTAGAGATTATGTTTTAATTATCCAGCATGAAATAGCTTCTCAAAGTTCAATTGTTATGGACGGTAGAGATATAGGTTCTGTAGTCTTTCCTAATGCTGAATATAAGTTTTATATAGATGCATCAATCAAAGAAAGATCTCACAGAAGATGGACTGAGCTAAAAGAATCCGAGTCTAATGTAACTATTGAAAATGTTGAGAAAGATTTAATAAAAAGGGATTTTAATGACACAAACAGATCTATTTCTCCTCTGAAGATTCCAGAAAATGCAGTTATTATAAATTCTGATGATAAGTCAATAAAAAATGTTGTTGATAAAATTGTAGGTTTAATAAAATCAAATTCTTGAGATAAAACTTGCATAAGATTTAAATTGAAGTTAGATTCGCGTACCTTTTTGGAGTAAAATAGATAAAAAAGGTTAAAAAAAGTTTAATTCTTCTGGGATCTCCTGAGTCTATAAATTAAACCAGAATACAAATTGTAGATAATATGCCTGCAAAAAAAACAAAAGAGAAGGATGAATTAGAAGAAAAAAAATCCTCTCCAAAAAAATCAAGCACTAAAGCTTCTGAAAAAAAAACTACAAAAAAAGCTACTGCTAAATCCACTGTAAAAAAGTCAACTAAGAAAGAAAAAGCAATTATAGTTGAAGAAAAAGATCAAAACAATACTGATTCAGTAAGTAAAACTGAAGTCTATAAGAAAAAACCTGTTGAAACTAATGATTTTGATTGGAATGAATTTGAACAAGGCATTCAATCTTTAGATCAAAATCAGATTGATGAATTTGAAAATTTAATAAATGAAAATTTTGTTGACACTTATAATGACAATGTTATCCAAGGCGAAGTCATTAATATAACAGAAAGAGAAGCAATTATAGATATAAACGCAAAGTCTGAGGGAGTTATTTCACTCAATGAATTTAGATATAATCCTGATTTAAAAATTGGTGATAAAGTAGAGGTTATTGTTGATGTACAAGAGGATAAAACAGGACAACTAGTACTATCTCACAGAAAAGCTAGAACTATAAAAGCTTGGGAAAGAGTTAATGATGCTCATGAAAAAGAAACTATTGTTACTGGATTTGTTAAGTGTAGAACCAAAGGTGGAATGATTGTAGATGTTTTTGGTCTAGAAGCATTCTTGCCAGGATCTCAAATTGATGTTAAACCTATAAGAGATTACGATCAGTATGTTAATAAAAACATGGAATTTAGAATTGTAAAAATTAACCATGAATTTAAAAACGTTGTTGTATCTCACAAAGCACTAATCGAGGCTGATATTGAAGAACAGAAAAAAGAAATCATTTCTCAGTTAGAGAAGGGACAAGTTCTTGAAGGTGTAGTAAAAAATATTACTACTTATGGTGTTTTTATTGATTTAGGAGGTGTTGATGGTTTAATTCACATTACAGATCTTTCTTGGAATAGAATTAATCATCCAAGTGAAATTTTGGAGTTAGATCAAAAGTTAAATGTAGTTATTTTAGATTTTGATGATGATAAATCAAGAATTCAACTTGGTGTTAAACAATTAAGTAAGCATCCTTGGGAAAATTTAGATGCTGATCTCAAAGAAGGTGATAAAGTAAAAGGAAAAGTTTCTATATTGGCTGATTACGGTGCATTTATTGAAATTGTTGATGGTGTTGAGGGGTTGGTACATGTTTCTGAAATGTCCTGGTCAACTCACTTAAGATCTGCTCAGGATTTTGTAAATATTGGTGACGAAGTAGAGGCTGTTATCTTAACACTAGATAGAGAAGATAGAAAAATGTCTTTAGGTATCAAGCAACTAACAAGCGATCCTTGGACTGATATTACTAAAAAATACCCTGTAGATTCAAAACATAAGGGTAAAATTAGAAATTTCACAAACTTTGGTGTTTTTGTAGAACTTGAAGAAGGAATTGACGGATTAGTTTATATTTCTGACTTATCATGGACTAAAAAAATTAAACATCCATCAGAGTTGTTTTCTATTTCTGATGAGATTGATGTTATAGTATTAGAACTAGATGTAAATGAACGAAAGTTAAGTTTAGGTCATAAACAAACTAAGGATAATCCTTGGGACAAATATCTTAAGACTTACGCTGTTGATACTACACATAATTTAAAAATCGTTTCTATAACCGATAGAGGAGGATTAATTAATTTAAGTGAAGAATTAGTTGCAATAGTTCCTAAGAAGCATATGGTCAAAGAAGATGGTTCTGAATTAGCAGTTGGTGAGGAAACTGAATTTAAGGTTATTGAGTGTAACGGTGATTTTAAAAGAATAGTTTTGTCTCATACTTCTATGTTTAAAAAAGCAAAGCCGAGTACACCCAAAAAACCCAAGAAAAATGATAATTTAGATAAATCTACACTAGGTGATATTGAAGCTCTTGCTGATCTTAAAAAGCAGATGGAAGATGAAGAAAGTAAATCTTAAAGATATTCTTCTTTAATTTTCTTAGAAATATAATCTCCAACCTCAGTTGTTGTTGACGGATTATACTTATTCAAATCAGCGGTAGATATTTTGTTTTCTAATGAAATATTTACCGCTTTTTTTATAATCCTTGATTCTTCATTTAAATTTAAAAACTCCAACATCATTGCTGCAGATAGAATTGTTGCAATTGGATTAGCTAGATTTTTGTTTTTTGCTTGCGGATAAGAACCATGAATTGGTTCAAAAAGACCTTTATTTTTACCAATTGATGATGAACATAAAATTCCAATTGATCCTCCGATAACACTTGCCTCATCTGAAATTATATCTCCAAATAAATTTTCAGTTAATATAACATCAAATTGTTTTGGATTTATAATCATTTGCATGGCAGCATTATCTACAAACATATATTCGAAATTAATATCAGAGTGTTTTTTTGAAATGTTTTGGACTGTTTTTCTCCAAAGTCTTGATGTTTCCAAAACATTTGCTTTATCAATTAGCGTTATTTTTCTTCTTCTGATTTTAGCATAGTTAACTGCTATTTCAGTTACCCGCTCAATTTCATCAATACTATATTCACACAAATCAGATGCTGATGTTTTTGTTGATTTTTTTGCCCCAAAATATAACCCTCCTGTTAGTTCTCTTACAATTAACATATCAACGTTTTCAATCCTATCCTTCTTCAAAGGAGAAAATTCAACTAACTGACTATATGATTTTACAGGTCTTAAATTAGCGTACAGACCTAATTCCTTTCTAAGTTTGAGCAAGCCTTGTTCAGGTCTCAAAGTTGAATTAGGATCATTGTCGAATTTTGGATCTCCAATTGCTCCAAAAAGCACAGCATCAGAATTTTTACATGCATCTAATGTAGATTGAGGAAGGGGATCTGAATGTTTATCAATTGCTATTCCTCCAACATCATAATAATTAAAATTAAAATCAATATTTCTCTTTTCAGAAATAGCTTTTAGAACTTTGATTGCCTCACAAATAATTTCAGGTCCTATTCCATCACCTGGTAAAACTGCAATATTTAGCATTTTAAACTAATAAAGTTGTTAATTTTTTCTTTTTTTGAAACTAAGAAATCGATATCATCATAACCATTAATTAAACATGTTTTTTTATACTGATCAACATCAAAATTTATTGAATTATTGTTAAACTTTAATGTTTGATCAGGCAAATCAACTTCAAATTTAACATCTGGTTTATTATAAATTTTATTAAAAATAATTTCTAAAGTTTCATCACTAACTTGTATTGGTAAAATATTATTATTTAACGCATTCATTTTAAAAATATCTGCAAAAAAACTAGAGATTATTACTTTGAATCCATAGTCTTTGAGAGCCCATGCTGCATGCTCTCTACTTGACCCACAACCAAAATTTGAACCAGCAACTAAAATTTCTCCAGAATACTTTTTGTTATTTAAAACAAAATCAAGATTAAGTTCATTTTTTTTATTGAATCTCCAATCCCGAAAAAGATTTTCTCCAAAGTTGTTTTTGCTAGTAGCTTTTAAAAATCTTGCAGGTATAATTTGATCAGTATCAATATTTTCAACTGGTAAAGGAACAGCAGATGAAATTAAAGTTTTTAATTTATTTATATTATTCATAAATATCAATAATTTTCCCATTAACAGCTGTTGCTGCTGCCATCAATGGACTTGAAAGTATTGTTCTGGACCCTGGTCCTTGTCTTCCTTCAAAATTTCTATTAGAGGTTGAAACACATATTTCACCAGGCGGAATTTTATCGTCGTTCATAGCTAAACACGCTGAGCACCCAGGTTGTCTTATTTCGAAACCAGAACTCATGAAAATTTTATCTAACCCTTCTTTTCTTATTTCATTCAAAACATTTTGTGATCCAGGAACAATCAAGGCATTAACATTTTTAGCTTTTTTCTTATCTTTTACGTACTCTGCTACTATTCTGAAATCTTCAATTCTTGAGTTAGTACAACTTCCAATAAATACGTAATTTATTTTTTTTCCAATTAAACTTTCACCAGATTTAAAACCCATATACTGTAACGATTTGACATCTGATTTATTATCACTTTTTGGAATTAAGTCTGAATATTTAATTCCCATACCAGGATTAGTTCCATATGTAAGCATTGGGTATATTTCTTGTGCATCAAAGAAGTGTTCTTTGTCAAATTTAGCATCAGAATCAGATTTTAAATTTTCCCATTCATTTACTTTATTATTGAATAAATCTCCTTTTGGAGCATATGGTTTACCTTTTAGATATTCATAAGTAACTTTATCTGGTGCTATCATTCCTCCTCTAGCTCCCATCTCAATACTCATATTGCAAACAGTCATTCTACCTTCCATTGACATATCACTAAATATGTTACCAGAATATTCGACAAAATATCCAGTTCCACCATCTGTTCCAAGTTTTGAAATTATATAGAGAATAATATCTTTTGGAGTGACATTTTTGTTCAATTTACCATTAACATTAACCCTCATTTTTTTTGGTTTATTTAATAGTAAGCATTGACTTGCTAAAACTTGAGCTACTTGACTTGTTCCAATACCAAATGCAATGGCACCAAAAGCGCCATGTGTTGATGTATGACTATCTCCGCAAACTATAGTCATTCCTGGCTGTGTAATTCCAAGCTCAGGCCCAATCACATGAACAATTCCTTGATTTGGATTTCCAAGCCCAAAAAATTCAATATTATTTTCTAAACAATTAGACTTTAGTTTTTCAACTTGATTTCTAGAAAGATCATCTTCAATTGGTAGATGTTGATTCAATGTTGGAACATTATGATCTACTGTAGCTAAAACTCTTTCTGGATCGAAAACTTCAAGATTCTTTTCTTTAAGCTCATCAAATGCTTGAGGACTTGTTACTTCATGAATTAAGTGTTTATCAATAAAAAAGATATCTGGACCATTTTTAATGCTTTCAACAACATGGTTATCCCAAACTTTGTCAAATAATGTTTTTCTCATTTTTATGGACAAGTATTATTTATTATTGATGAAAGGTCATGATCCGAAATCTCTTTTTTATGATCAGCTATTTTTAAGAATTCATCATAGACCTTGTCTAGTCGATTTTTAGTCAAATTCAATCCAATTTTATTAGCTCTGTAGGCAATTGCGGCTCTACCACTTCTGGCTGTCAAAATAATTGATGATTCGTCAACACCAACATCACTAGGATCTATAATTTCATATGTTTCTCTATTTTTTAAAATACCGTCCTGATGAATACCAGAGCTGTGAGCAAATGCATTTGAGCCAACTATCGCTTTATTAGGCTGAACTACCATTCCCATAAGTTCAGAAACAAGCTTACTTGTACTATTAAGTAACTTAGTGTTAATATTTGTATCTAGATTAAGTTCTTTGTGCTGTTTTAATATCATGACGACTTCTTCAAGTGAAGTATTACCTGCTCTTTCTCCAATACCATTGACCGTACATTCGATTTGCCTAGCTCCATTTATTACACCTTCAATAGAATTTGCAGTTGCTAAACCTAAATCATTATGACAATGACAAGAAATGATAGCTTTATCAATGTTAGGGACATTATTGATTAAATAATTAATCTTTTTACCGTATTGGTTAGGAAGACAGTAGCCCGTAGTATCCGGAATATTTAAAATTGTTGCTCCAGCATCTATAACTTTCTCGCATACTTTAGCTAAGAATTCGTTATCAGTTCTACCGGCATCTTCTGCGTAAAATTCAATTTCATTTACAAGATTTTTTCCAAACTTGACTGTTTTATATGCTCTTTTTAAAATTTCATCTCTGTTAGATTTGAACTTATGTTTGATATGGGAATCTGATGTTCCAATTCCTAAATGAATTCTTGAATTTTTAGCGTTTTTAAGTGCGCTAGCAGCAACTTCAATATCCTTTTCAACAGATCTAGCTAATGCACAAACTGTAGTTTCTCTTAGAACATTACAAACTTCAACAACAGACTTGAAATCACCTGGACTTGAAATTGGAAACCCAGCTTCTAACACGTCAACACCAAGATCCTCCAACCTTTCAGCAATAATTAGCTTTTCTTTTGTTTCAAGTTTACATCCTGGAACTTGTTCTCCATCTCGAAGTGTAGTATCAAAAATTTGGATTTTATTTTTTTGCATTTGATTAAAGTTTGCTAAAATATAAAATCTTGATATAAATCTAAAAACACTTCCAGATATTATTCTGTGATATATTAGCTTTTATTTTTATTTTATTTTTTGAAACTGGGTGAATAAAGCTGATTTCATTGGCATGTAAACAAATACTTTTGTCGGAATTACTCCTTTTTGAACCATATTTTAAATCACCTTTTATAAAACATCCAATATTAGAAAGTTGTACTCTTATTTGATGATGCCTTCCTGTTTCTAAGCTTATTTCAAGTAATGAATAGTTATCAAGTTCTTTAAGAGTTGTGTAATGAAGAATTGCTTTCTTTGAATCTTTAGTACTCTGGTCAACAATATATGATTTGTTTTGTTTCTGATTTTTTTTTAAAAAATTAATTAATGTATTTTTTTTTCTAATTGGTTTCTTTTCTACTATAGCAAGATATTTCTTTAAGATTTTTTTTTCAACCAACATTTTATTCATTCTTGAAAGAGCTTTAGAAGTTTTAGCTAAAATGAGTACACCACTAGTAGGTCTATCCAGACGGTTGACTAAACCTAAAAAAACATCACCCTTTTTGTTATGTTTTTTTTTGAGGTAGAGTTTGTATTTTTCTAGAACAGAGTTATCACCGGTTTTATCTAATTGCGAAAGTTCACCAGGTCTTTTGTTAATAATTAGTAGATGGTTATCTTCAAAAAGAATATCCATTAATACATTTCATTTTTATTTGGAAAATCAAGATTCTTTACATCATTAATGAAATTACTTACGGCATTTTTTACTGTTTTGTTAAGATCAAGATATCTTCTTAAAAATCGTGGGTTAAATTCGTGAGTAAGCCCTAATAAATCATGTAATACTAAAACTTGACCATCTACTTGATTACCAGCTCCAATTCCAATTAAAGGTACAGAACTTAGTTTGGTGACTTTTTTTGCTAGTTTCGATGGAATTTTTTCTAAAACGGTTGCGAAACAACCAGCATCTTCAAGAGCTTTTGCATCACTTAAAAGTTGCTGTGCTTCTTTTTCTTCTTTAGCTCTTACCGAATAAGTTCCGAATTTATATATTGATTGAGGTGTCAGGCCTAAATGTCCCATTACAGGAATACCAGCTTTAATAATTCTTTCAATTGATTGAATAACTTCTTGACCTCCTTCCAATTTTACAGCATGAGCACCAGATTCTTTCATAATTCTAATTGCAGACCTAAGTGCTTTTTTTGGATCTGATTGATAAGATCCAAAAGGTAAATCAACTACTATTAAAGCTCTATTAACTCCCTTTACTACAGATTTTGCATGATAAATCATTTCATCAAGAGTTATAGGAAGGGTTGTCTCATTTCCCGCAATAACATTAGATGCAGAGTCGCCTACCAAAATAACATCAATATTAGCATTGTCAATGATTTTTGCAAAGGTGAAATCATATGCTGTTAACATACTGATTTTTTCACCATTATTTTTCATTTCTAACAGTGTATTAGTTGTAACTTTTGGATAAAAGTTTTCATTTTTCATGGTGCTAATTTATTTAAATTAATTTAATAAACACTGACATTGTGACAGTATAATATAATGGCATAATCATTGAAATTAATTTAAAAAAAAATAATTATGAGCAAAATAATTGGAATTGATTTAGGAACAACAAATTCGTGTGTTTCTGTTATGGAAGGAAATGAGCCCGTTGTAATACCTAACGCTGAAGGTAAAAGAACAACACCTTCGGTAATTGCATTTGTTGAAGGTGGTGAAATCAAAGTTGGTGATCCAGCAAAAAGACAAGCTGTTACAAACCCAACAAAAACTATTTCTTCAGTTAAAAGATTTATGGGTAGCAAATTTTCAGAATCTAAAAATGATGCGAAAAGATCTGCTTATAAAGTAGTTAAAGGAGACAATGATACATCTCGAGTTGATATTGATGGTAGGTTATACACCCCTCAAGAATTGTCAGCTATGATTTTGCAAAAAATGAAAAAAACAGCTGAGGATTATCTTGGAACCTCTGTTTCAGAGGCTGTAATCACTGTTCCAGCTTATTTTAACGATGCACAGAGACAAGCTACTAAAGAAGCAGGTGAGATTTCAGGTTTAAAAGTTCAAAGAATTATTAATGAACCAACAGCTGCAGCATTAGCTTATGGTTTAGATAAATCAGGAAAAGATCAAAAGATTGCTGTTTATGATTTAGGTGGTGGAACTTTTGATATTTCTATATTGGAATTAGGTGATGGTGTTTTTGAAGTATTATCAACAAATGGTGATACTAGATTAGGTGGAGATGATTTTGATGAAGCAATAATTCAATGGTTGGCTTTTGAGTTTGAGGAGGAAAATGGTGTTGATTTAAGAAAAGACCCTATGGCACTACAAAGGTTAAAGGAAGGTGCTGAAAAAGCTAAAATTGAACTTTCCTCATCAACTCAAACGGAAATAAATTTACCTTATATAACTGCAACAGATTCAGGACCTAAACACCTCGTTAAAACTTTAACAAGATCAAAATTTGAACAGCTTTGTGCAGATTTAGTAAAAAGGTCAATGGAACCTGTAAAAAAAGCTATCAAAGATGCTGGAATCGATAAAAAAGAAATAGATGAGGTAATTCTTGTTGGTGGTTCAACTAGAATACCAGTTATTCAAAGTGAAGTTGAGAAATTCTTTGGTAAAAAACCATCAAAAGGTGTTAATCCAGACGAGGTCGTTGCAATTGGTGCTGCTATCCAAGGAGGTGTTTTAACTGGCGATGTGAAGGATGTTTTACTTTTAGATGTGACACCACTTTCGCTTGGTATTGAAACAATGGGAGGTGTTATGACAAAGCTAATTGAATCTAATACCACTATACCTTCAAAAAAATCTCAAGTTTTCTCTACTGCAGCTGATAATCAACCATCAGTTGAAATTCATGTATTGCAGGGTGAGAGATCTATGGCGAAAGACAATAAAACTATTGGTAGATTTCATTTAGATGGAATTCCACCTTCACCAAGAGGTGTTCCTCAGATTGAAGTTACATTTGATATAGATGCAAATGGAATTATTCAAGTTACTGCTCTAGATAAAGCAACAAATAAGTCTCAAGATATTAGGATTGAAGCATCTTCAGGTTTAACAGAGGAAGAAATTGAGAAAATGAAGAAAGAAGCTGAAGCTAATGCTGAATCAGATAAAAAATTAAAAGAAGAGGCTGATACTCTTAATAGTGCAGACACTATGATTTTTCAAACTGAGAGTCAGTTAAAAGAATTTGGAGATAAGTTATCTGATGACAAAAAGAAGCCTATTGAAGAAGCACTTGAAAACTTGAAAAAATCTTTTGAATCAAAGGATCTTGATGCAATTAAAAATGATCTTGAGAAGATTAATGAAGCATGGAAAAATGCATCTGAGGAGTTGTATAAAGCTCAATCTCAGAACGCTGGTCCTGATTCAAATCAGACCGAACCAAAGTCAGATGATAAAAAAGATGACGATGTGCAAGATGTAGATTTTGAAGAAGTCAAATAGTTTCGAAAAACTTTTAAAAACGTGCCTTCATGGCACGTTTTTTTTTATTTATAAATATGTTATGACAAAGAATCAGAAGTTGAAAGTTTTTAATAAGGTCAATAAAAATACTTTAATGGATTTTATGGATATTGAATATATTGACATAGGTGATGATTTTTTACTAGCAAAAATGCCTGTAACAAAAAAAGTTTTTCAGCCTGAAAAATTATTACATGGCGGAGCTTCTGTTGTTCTTGCTGAGTCTGTAGGTAGTGCAGCTTCACACATGTACATTAATACATTAACTCATTCTGTTAGAGGAATTGAAATTTCAGCAAATCATCTAAAGGGGGTTAAAAGTGGATATGTTTTTGCTAGGGCAATCCCATTGCATATAGGTAGGACTACTCATTTATGGGAAATTAAAATTACTGATGAATCTGATAATCTAGTTTCACATTGTAAACTGACTAATATTATAATTGAAAAAAAATAAATTAACATTTTGTTTTTATTAAAAAACTTAGATTTGCATAAATTTTTTATATGAAAAGTATTGTTACTTGTGATATGGAGGGTGTAATTGAAACAATAAACCCTGACGGAGAAAAACTTTTTGGATACTCAAAAGAAGAATTAGTCGGAAAAAAGAGAGTATCGTTATTTTCAGCAGGTGAAATTGTAATTCAAAACGTTGGAAATTGGTTAGCTCAGGCTAACAAAAAAGGTTCATATAAAACTAAAACGTTTTTTATAAACAAGAATGGAAGTAAGTTTAATGCTGAAATTAAAATCACACCTACATTTGCAAATGGAAAAAATAATCCACAAACAGGGTATTGTGGGATTACTGTTCCAATAGAGGAGGAGATTAAAATTCCAATTAAATTTTCAACAATTTTCATAAAATGGGCTTTTGCCATTACAAGAGGTGGTTTTACTAGTGCTTCACTTTTTCCAATTTTTGCATTAGCAGCTTACTTTGCTGGATCTGGTGACTCTTTGTTCAGTATTACATCATTAATTCTATGTTGTTTAGGTATTGTTTTTTTACATGTAGCTTCAAATCTTTTTAACGATTACTATGATGTTAAAGATGGTACTGACGGTGCGAATACAGAATACTTTAATGCTGGATTGAATTCTACAGTTCTGGAAGGTGCTCAGATTTCGGGTGGTAGTAGAGCAATTGAACTTGGCCTTATTTCTCTTGATGGCACATTATCACTTGCCAGAAAAATGTTAGTTTTTACAGTAATTATAACCCTTGGTTTAGTTTATAATAGCTACTTATTTACTGGTAGCTTTGATAATTCATTAAATATGTTATTTATTGGAACAATTGGTGGTTTGCTAGGATATTTTTACACTGCAAGACCAATTAGATTAGTTGCAAGACGTGGCTTAGGTGAGTTAGCAATTTTTTTAACATTTGGGCCACTACTAACATTGGGTGCATTATTCGCAATTTCATCAAACACTGTTGAGTTATTCTCACCTGAATTTTATAAAGCAATTTATCTTGGAATTCCTTTTGGTTTTTTGACTACAAATATTCTTTACATAAATCAATTTCCAGATACAAATAGTGATGCTAAAACAGGAAAAAATCACCTGATAGTTACATTTGGAAAGAAAAATGCAAGATGGGGTTATCTATTAATATTAATAGCTGCATTTGCATCTTCTTTTGCACTTATTCAAACTATTTCAAATGATCTTTCATTTTTTAATGAATACTTTTTTATTGTAGGTAATGTTATTTTGTTTGTTTATGGTTTATCCGCATTTTTTAATTTATTTAAAAACTATGATAAGAGAGAATTAGTTCACTCAAATTTAAAGACGATCTATCTTCAGATACTCTATGGATTATTTATTGTTCTAGCTCTGAATTTATTTTTTGTATAATGTTTATAACTCAAGCCCTTAATTTTAAAACAGATTGGTGGAGGTACCTATTAGGTTTTTTCATAATTTTTATCTTCTGGCAGTTTATTGGTGCTATTCCGCTAGTTATAGCTATGGTTGCAAATTTAGATTTTAGTAATCTTGACAGTATTAAAAATGCAAACGAATTACTATCAAATATTGGAAGTAAAAATTTGGTTCTTTTTCTTTTAATGTTAGGTTTTCTTTTTGGTTTTATTGGTCTATATTTTGTAGTAAAAAATCTTCACCAACAAGACTTTAAGTCAATAATTACATCAAGAGAAACAATTGATTACAGAAGAATATTACACTCTTTTTTAATTGTATTTGTTGTAAATACTTCGATGATATTTATTTCTTATGCCATTTCACCTGAATCTTTTGAATATAATTTTAAACTAGAACCTTTCTTAATTTTACTGTCAATATGTATTTTTCTTTTGCCTATTCAAACAACTTTTGAAGAACTTCTAACAAGAGGATATTTGTTACAAGGATTTGGCATTGCTTTGAAAAGTAAGGCAGCTGCATTTATATTCCCATCTATAATTTTTGGCTTATTGCATATTTTTAATCCTGAGATTGATAAATTGGGATATGGTTTTCTTGCTGCTTATATTTTGATGGGTATGACTTGGGGAATTTTTACAATAATGGATGATGGTAATGAATTATCAATTGGTGCTCATTATGCTAATAATTTAGTTGTTTTTTTACTTGTAACTGCTGACTGGCATGCTATTCAATCCGATGCTGTATTTGTTTCTGTTGAAGAGCCAACTATAACAAGTATGCTAATTCCTGCTTTAATATACTATCCAATTTTAATTTATTATTTTTCAAAAAAATATAATTGGGAAAATTGGTCAGAAAAACTTTTTGGAAAAATTAATATTGCGGATGAGTCTTAATAAAAATTCAATATTTGCTTGGTCATCTTTTATACTTACATTATTGGGTATTTCTCTAATACTTTTAGGTGTATTAAAATATCCTGATTATGCAATTGGGTTTTCTGTTGTAGGTATTGGCTTTATTGCAATAGGGTGGGCCTTTAATGCGCTTAAGGGAAGAATTTAGATCATAAGATTTGGATCAACCCAATTATCAAAATCCTCTTCACTAACATATCCTAATTTTAACGCTTCAACTTTCAATGTTGTACCATTTTTATGAGCATTGTTAGCAATCTCTGCAGATTTGTAATATCCTATTTTCTTATTTAGGGCAGTGATAAGCATTAAGGAATTTCTAAGATGCTCATTTATTCTTTTCTTATTCGCTTTTAAACCAGCTACACAATTCTTATTAAAACTTTCACATGCATCTGCAAGAAGATTAGATGACTCAATTAGCTTGAAAGCTAATACTGGTTTATAAACATTTAGTTCTAGATGTCCTTGACTACCAGCAAAAGTAACGGTAGTATCATTTCCAATGACTTCAGCACACACCATAGTCATAGCTTCACACTGAGTAGGATTAACCTTTCCAGGCATAATTGAACTTCCTGGCTCATTAGCAGGTAAAATTAGTTCACTAAAACCAGATCTTGGACCACTTCCCAATAATCTAATATCATTTGCTATTTTAAAAAGAGAGACAGCTATCTGTTTTAATGCTCCATGTGTTTCAACAAGTGAATCATTAGATGCAATGGATTCAAATTTATTTTCAGCGACTTTAAAATTAATACCAGTTAGAGATTGAATGTTTTTTACTGTTTCTTTATCAAAACCACTAGGGGTATTTAAACCTGTACCAACTGCTGTGCCACCAATGGCTAATTCCTTAATATGATCTAATGTATTTTCAAGAGCTTTGAGTCCATGTTTAATTTGAGATTCATAACCAGAAAACTCTTGAGATAATGTTAAAGGAGTCGCATCCATTAAGTGGGTTCTACCAATTTTAACATCGTTCTTAAACTCTTCAATTTTTTTATTTAATGTTTTTAATAGGTTCTCTAATGATGGGATAGTTTTTTCTATGAGTATTTTGGTTACAGCAATGTTAATTGCTGTTGGGAAACTATCGTTTGAAGATTGTGACATGTTAACATGATCATTTGCCTTTAAAATCTTTTCGTCTGTTAATGTCTTTCCAGAAATTAAATTAGCTCTGTTTGAAATAACTTCATTAATATTCATGTTTGTTTGAGTTCCAGAGCCCGTTTGCCAAATAACTAAGGGGAATTCTTTATCATGTTGACCATCAACTATTTCATTACAAACAGATACAATCAAATCTGATTTGTCTTTTTCTAGAATATTCAATTTATAATTAGCTAAAGCACATGATTTTTTTAATATAGCATAAGCATATATAACTTCAATTGGCATAGAAGCAGATTCTCCAATTTTAAAATTTTTAATAGATCTTTGTGTTTGAGGACCCCAAAGTGCATTTTCTGGGATATTTACCTCTCCAATTGTATCTGACTCTGTTCTGTAGCTCATAATAATTGAATTGAATTACAAAAATAATAAATCCTCAATTATTATGTTGATAAAGTATTTTATTCTGTTTCAAAAAATTAATTTAATGTATATCTTTGCATCATGTTTGAATTCGATCAATATCTAGGATTTTTAATTTTTTTAACCATCCTCACAATGGGATTTTGGTTAATGATTCTTCTTTTAACTTTCATTATCCCTTATTGGATTACAGGATCTTTTTTTGAATGGTTAAAAGAGAAAAAAAAGAAATAGTTTACAAAACTCCAATTTTCTCTAATTGTCCTCTCAAAAGTTCTGAGTTTATATAGTGTATTGAATATAAACCAACAACTTTTGCTCCTCTTATATTTGATAAATTATCGTCGATGAATATTGTTTCGCTAGGTATTAAATTATGCTTATTGATAATATGGTCATAAATTTCTTTGTCAGGTTTTACCATTTTAATTTTTCCGGAAACAACTATATCCTCAAAATGATTTAGAAATTTGAATTTTCTAAGAGCCACAGGGAAAGTTTCATGACTCCAATTCGTCAAGGCTAGAATTTTGTATTTATTTAATTTCTTTATTTGATTTAAGATTAAAACTGTCTCAGTAATTTCACCCCTCAGCATTTCTTCCCATCTTCCATAGTAATGAGTTATTAAATTTTTATATTTAGGAAACTCAGATATTTTTTCTTCAGTTGCAATTTTCATTGAATAACCCTTGTCCTGATTTAAATTCCACTCATTAGTGCATATATTTTCAAAAAACCATTCCATGTCCTCATTATTATCAAAATATTCATGAAATACATTTCTTGGATTCCAATCAACCAACACTCCGCCTAAATCAAAGATTATTGTTTTAAAATTATTCATTTTGATTACTCATTAAATACGATTTCAAAAAGAGATCAATATTTCCATCCAATACAGCGCTTGAATCTGTAGTTTCAACTTCTGTCCTTACATCTTTTACCATTTTGTATGGGTGTAAAACATAATTTCTAATTTGTGATCCCCATTCAATCTTCATCTTGCTATCTTCTATCTTTTTTCTTGCTTCAAGTTTTTTATTTAATTCAATTTCATAAAGCTGTGATTTTAAAAGAAGCAGAGCTTTTTGCTTATTGTCTAACTGAGATCTTGTTTCAGAGTTTTCAATAACAATTCCTGTTGGAATATGTTTTAACCTTACAGCGGTTTCAATTTTATTTACGCTTTGTCCACCAGCTCCACTAGAACGCATAGTATCCCACTCAATTTCTGAATTATTTACTTCAATTTCAATGCTTTCGTCAACTAAAGGGTATACATATACAGAAGCAAAAGATGTGTGTCTTTTTGCATTACTATCAAAAGGAGAGATCCTAACAAGTCTATGAACTCCATTTTCACCTTTAAGCCATCCAAAAGAATATTCACCCTCAATCTCTATAGTAATTGTTTTAATTCCAGCTACATCTCCATCAACTATGTTTAGTTGTCTTGTTTTGAAATTTCTTTTATCACACCACATAAGATACATTCTAGTTAGCATACTAGCCCAGTCGCAACTTTCAGTTCCACCAGCACCAGCTGTTATTTGAATTACAGCAGATAATTCATCCCCCTCAGTTGAAAGCATGTTTTTGAATTCTAAATCTTCAATTGATTCATTTGCCTTGGAGTAACAGATTTTTAATTCTGTTTCCTCAACTTCTTCATTTTTAAAGTACTCATATGTGATTTCAAGTTCTTCACATAAAGATGAAGCATTTTCATAACCATTAATCCAGTCTTTAAAAGATTTAATTTTTTTTAAAACATTTTGTGCTTCTGAATTATTTTTCCAAAAATCAGGGTTGATTGTTTTTTCTTCGAGATTTGAAAGTTCAACCTTTTTCTTTTCTAAGTCAAAGATAGCGTCTTAGAGACCCAAGACGTTGTATTAAATCTTTGATTTGTTCTGAAGTAATCATAATATTCAAAATTAATTTTTTAATTTAAAAAAATGGATTTTAGATTAATATTTTTATTATTGAGTTTATTGTTTATTAATAATATATATACCCAAAAAAATATCAAATTTGAAGGTTTTTTTGATTTTACTTATGATTATAAAGAAGATAAAATTTATCTAAAAGTTGATGATTTAGACCAATATTTTATATATGTCAACTCATTAGCTCAAGGAGTAGGAAATAATGATTTAGGGCTAGATCGTGGTCAATTAGGAAATACTCGTATTGTGTATTTTACTAAGAATGGAAATAAGCTTGATCTAATTCAACCTAATATAAAATTTAGATCTTCAAGTAATAATAAATTAGAAGTTAAGTCAGTTGAGGAAGCATTTGCTAAATCTGTCATTTTTTCATTCAAAATTATTGAGACCAATGATGATGAATTTTTGATTGATTTTACAGATTTTTTATTTAGGGATGCACATTATATTTCGAATAAACTAGATTCTAGTGGTCAAGGATCATACAAACTTTCGAGAGAAAGATCTTCTCTAAATTTGAGTAGAACCAAAAGTTTTGCAGATAATTCAGAATTTGAGGCTCTTACTACTTTTGTTGGAAATCCAAAATCGGGACTTATCAGATCTGTAACCCCAGACCCTAATAGCATTACTGTTTACCAGCATCATTCATTCATAAGACTTCCAGATAATAATTATCAACCTAGGAAATTTGATCCAAGAATGTCATCAATAGCTTTATCTCATAAAGATTATTCGAATCCAATTGATGAAAATATAAATGAGTCTTTTATTCTGAGACATAGGCTTGAAAAAAAATATCCAAAAAAAGTAATTAGTGAACCTGTCGAACCGATTATATATTATTTAGATAATGGAACACCTGAACCCATAAAAAGTGCCTTAATTGAAGGAGCCCTTTGGTGGAATGAAGCATTTGAAAAAATTGGATATAAAGATGCTTTTCAAGTAAAGATTTTACCAGATGAAGCTGATCCACTTGATGTAAGATATAATGTTATTCAATGGGTGCACAGATCAACCAGAGGATGGAGTTATGGATCCAGTGTCATTAATCCCTTAACTGGAGAAATTTTAAAAGGGCATGTTTCTCTAGGAAGTTTACGTGTAAGACAAGACTATATGATTTTCCAGGGTTTAAGTAAAGAACCATTTAGAGAAAGCAATTCAAATGATAAAATCTTGGAATTATCTCTAGATAGAATTAAACAACTTTCTGCTCATGAGGTAGGGCATACTCTAGGTTTTGCTCACAATTTTGCTTCAAGTACTAACTCCAGATCTTCTGTAATGGATTATCCACATCCACTACTTTCTCATAAAGATGATAGAATTATTTTTGAAAATGTTTATGATAAAGGCTTAGGAAAATGGGATTTATTGAGTGTCGAGTATGCTTATTCAAATAATAATGATTTAGAAAAAATTGCGTCGAAAGCAAACTCAAAAGATTTGAGATATATATCTGATAATTATGCAAGACCTAAGAATAGTGCTCATCCATATGCTCATCTATGGGATAATGGAAAAGATCCGGTAATGGAATTGGAAAAAATATTAAAGATTAGAGAAATAGCTATAAGTCAATTTAATACTTACAATTTACAGAATAATAGGCCTATTAGTGAGCTTGAAGATGTGTTTGTTCCCATTTACTTGCTTCATAGATATCAAATTGAAGCAGTATCAAAAATTATTGGAGGAGTTGAATATTATTATCAAATTAATAACTCAGAATTTATTCAAAAGAAATATTTAAATAAAGAATTACAACTTGGTGCACTAGATGCCTTACTTAAAACAGTTCATCCTGATGTTTTGGCTGTGCCTAAAAAGAAACTAAAATTATTTAATCCTAGATCATCAATTAATTCCAGAGATAGGGAATCTTTTACTAGCAATTTAGGTGAAGAGTTTGACCCAATTTTAGTTGCAGCAAATACTGCTAGATTATCTTTCGACTTGATGCTTGATCCATCTCGTTTGTCCAGAATTTCACTAATAGAGTCAATTCAAGGAGATGCTTTTAAACTAGAAAATATGTTAAAAAAGATTACAAATAGTGTTTTTAATTTTAAATCGATTGACAACTATAAAACTCAAATTTCAACATCAATTAAAAATGAACTTATTGAATCTTTATTTTATTCATTCTACTCAGAAAAATTGTCTGTATCATCGAAGATAAAAGTTTTTGAAAATTTTCAATATCTTCTCAGTAAAATCTTAAACAAGAAAAATATAGATGATAAGATGTTTATTTCAATGATAGAAAAAACATTGGATGACCCAAGTTCGTTTAAAATGAAAAATAACAAAATTAATATTCCTGATGGATCTCCGATTGGATCCTTTTTATGTTATTGATATGAAAGTTAATCTTATAAGTGATACTGTTTCCAAACCAAGTAAAGAAATGCTTGATTTTATGTTAAATGCTAAGGTTGGAGATGATGTTTTTAAGGAAGATCCGTCTGTTAATGAACTTGAATTATTTATAGCTGATATGTTTGGAATGGATAATGCTCTTTTTTTTCCTTCTGGGACCATGACTAATCAAACAGCAATAAAACTATTAACTAATCCTGGAGATCAATTAATATGCAGTAAATATGCTCATGTATACAATTATGAGGGTGGAGGTGTAAGTTTTAACTCTGGTGTTTCATGTAAATTAATTGATAAAGAAAAGGGGCTTTTTGATCATATTGATGTTATAAATTCAATCAATCCGCCAGATTTTTATCACAGTCCAAAAACAAGTTTAGTTTGTGTTGAAAACACCACTAACAAAGGAGGTGGAGCTTGTTGGAATATCGAAGAAATAAAAAAAATCAAAAAAGTGTGTGTTGAGAATAACTTAAACTTTCATCTTGATGGCGCAAGAATTTGGAATGCATATGTAAGTAATGGAGTTAACTTTAAAGAATATGGGAAGGTTTTTGATACTATTTCAGTTTGCCTTTCAAAAGGTCTAGGTTGCCCAGTTGGTTCTGTTTTACTGTGTTCTAAAGAAAAATATGATGAAGCTTTGAGATTTAGAAAAATTTTTGGCGGAGGGATGAGACAATCTGGATATTTAGCTGCTTGCGGTATTTATGCACTAAAAAATAATATAAACAGATTAGGTGAGGATCATAAAAGAGCATTTGATATTGGAAACAAACTTAAGACACTGTCATTTGTAAAAGAAGTTGAAGATGTAGAGTCAAATATTGTAATATTTGAAATTGACGAAAAAATTGAATCTCAAAAATTTTTGGATGAACTCAAGAAAAATGGAATATTAATTATATCAATGGGTGACAATAAGCTTAGAGTGGTTACTCATATTGATTATACTGAAGATCAACATCAATATTTTTTAAATTTATTAGACAAGTTAAATTTTTGATTAAGATTTCAATTGTTAGAATTTAGTGTATTTTTGTATTGCAATATGTTAATGGTGCATGAAAAATAATATTGATGCTCACGAAAATATCCTATCATTAATTGGCAATACTCCTCTAATTAAGCTAAATAAATCTGTTTCAGATTACAAGGGAAAATTTTTTGCTAAATATGAAGCTAATAATCCAGGTCACTCTAACAAAGATCGTATTGCATTATACATAGTAGAAACTGCTGAAAAAGAGGGCCTAATAAACAAAAATACAACTATCATTGAAACAAGCTCTGGTAATACAGGATTTAGCCTTTCTATGGTTGCTATGGTTAAGGGATATAAATGTATTGTAGCAGTATCAAATAAGTCTTCTAAAGATAAAATTGATATGTTAAAATCCATGGGGGCAAAGGTTTATGTATGTCCTGCCAATGTTCCTGCTGATGATAAGAGATCATACTATCAGGTTGCAAAAACACTTAATTCTGAAATTCAAGATTCAATTTATATTAATCAGTATTTCAATGAACTTAATATTCAAGCACATTATCTCACAACTGGAAAAGAGATTTGGGAACAAACTAATGGGCTAGTAACTCATATTGTAGCAAGTAGTGGTACGGGTGGAACTATTTCAGGTATTGGGAGATTTCTAAAAGAAAAAAATCCTGATATCAAAATTATTGGCGTTGACGCATACGGTTCTGTGCTTAAAAAATTTCATGAGACCGGAGAATTTGATCAAAATGAAATATATCCATATAGAATTGAGGGGCTTGGAAAAAATCTAATACCTTCATCCACTGACTTTGATGTAATTGATCACTATGAAAAAGTAACTGATGAAGAAAGTGCTCAGAAATCAAGATTTATTGCTAAATCTGAGGGTATGTTTGTAGGCTATACATCTGGGGCTTGTCTTCAAGCAATTGAACAATTAGATTCAAAAAACTTTTTTGAAAAAGATAGTATAGTAGTTACTGTGTTCTGCGATCATGGGTCTAGGTATATGAGTAAAATATATAGCGATCAATGGATGAATTCTCAAGGGTTTAATATTGAAAATTGTAACAAACAAGATTCACAAATTGAATACATAAAATAATATGGCAGATTTATTCGAAAAATTTTTAAAAAATATGGGGCCATTAGGAAAATGGGCTTCTATAGCTGAAGGTTATTTTGTTTTTCCAAAGTTGGAAGGTCAGATTTCTAATAGAATGAAATTTAATGGAAAAGAAGTGATAACCTGGAGTGTTAATGACTATCTAGGGCTTTCAAATCATCCTGAGGTAAGAGAAATAGATGCACAAGCTGGTAAAGATTATGGATCAGCTTATCCAATGGGAGCTAGAATGATGTCTGGTCATACAGAAATTCATGAAAAACTTGAAGAAGAGCTTGCTGAGTTTGTTGAAAAAGAATCTGCATATGTTTTAAATTTTGGCTATCAAGGAATATTATCTATAGTTGATACTCTTGTTTCAAAAAATGATGTTATAGTATATGATATTGACTCTCATGCATGTATTGTGGATGGTGTTAGATTGCATGTTGGAAAAAGATTTACATTTCAACATAATGATATTGAAAGTCTTGAGAAAAACTTAGAAAGAGCAAATAAAATTATTGAAAAAACTGGAGGAGGAATTCTTGTGATTTCAGAAGGAGTATTTGGTATGAGAGGCGAACAAGGAAAATTAAAAGAAATTGTTGATCTAAAAAAGAAGTTTGATTTCAGACTATTAGTTGATGATGCTCATGGGTTTGGTACATTAGGCAAAACTGGTGCTGGTGCTGGTGAGGAGCAGGGTATTCAAGACGAAATTGATGTATATTTTGCAACATTTGCTAAATCAATGGCATCGACAGGTGCATTCGTTGCTGGATCAAAAGAAGTTATTAAATTCTTGAAGTATAATATGAGATCTCAAATGTTTGCAAAATCATTACAGATGCAATTAGTTGTTGGCGCAAGAAAAAGGCTTCATCTTTTAAAGACAAAACCTGAACTTCGCGAAAAACTTTGGTCTAATGTAAATTTATTACAAAATGGATTAAAGGAAAGAGGATTTGATATTGGTACAACACAAAGTTGCGTAACCCCTGTATTCTTGAAAGGTGATGTGCCTGAAGCTATGGTTTTAGTTAAGGATTTAAGAGAAAAATTTAATATTTTTTGTTCAATAGTTGTATATCCTGTAATACCGAAAGGATTAATATTACTCAGGCTTATACCTACAACAACACATACAAAAGATGACATTGAGGAGACATTAAATGCTTTTGAGTCAATTCGTGAAAAGCTTCAAAATGGCACCTACAAAAAGCTTTCCGAAAGAATTAAGGTTTAATCAATTTTTTGATATTTATTAAAAATAGTTAGATTTGCACTTTGATGAGCGTAAAATCTAACAAAAAAATCTTAGACGCCTCAAAACTTTCACTAATATTAAGTCGATTAGCTAGTCAAATATTTGAAAATCATCTAGATTTTTCTGATGTTGTTCTGATTGGTATACAACCAAGAGGAAAAATTTTATCACAAAAAATTTACAAGTTATTGAATGAAAAATTTAATGTTAGCGAAATTAAATTAGGTTTTCTAGATATTACATTTTTTAGAGATGATTTTGGAAGAGAAGAAAAGATTTTAAATCCTAATGAAACTAATATTGATTTTTTAATAGAAAACAAGATAGTAATTCTTATCGATGATGTTTTGTACACTGGAAGAAGTATCAGAGCTGCTTTATCAGCACTGCAATCATTTGGAAGGCCAAAAAAAGTAGAATTATTAAGTCTAATTGATCGTAGATTTTCAAGGCACCTACCTATTCAGCCGGATTATTGTGGTTGTCAAGTTGATGCTATAAATAACCAAACTGTTTCAGTTAAGTGGATAGAAAACGATGGTGAAGATGCAGTTTATTTACATGTAAAAGATGAGTAAAAAACTTTCAGTCTCAAATTTACTCGGAATTAAATATCTTAATGAAAATGATATTAATTTAATATTCGAAACTGCAAATAATTTTAGTGAAGTAATTAATAGAAAAATTAAAAAAGTACCAAGTTTAAGAGATATTACCATTGCAAACTTATTTTTTGAAAATAGTACTCGAACAAAAATTTCATTTGAACTTGCACAGAAAAGACTAAGTGCAGATGTTGTTAACTTCTCATCTTCTTCCTCATCAATTAGTAAAGGAGAAACACTGGCTGATACTGTTAATAATATTTTATCTATGAAAGTTGACATGGTTGTTATGAGGCATCCAAGTCCAGGTGCTAGTGTTTTTTTATCCAAGAATATAGATACGTGCATAATTAATGCTGGAGATGGATGTCACGAACATCCAACACAAGCATTGTTAGATTCTTATACATTAGTACAGAATCTTGGAACACTTTCAAGTAAAAAAATTGTCATTGTTGGTGATATATTGCATTCAAGAGTAGCACTCTCTAATATTTTCTTATTTAAAAAATTAGGTGCAGAAGTCAAAGTGTGTGGTCCTAAAAGTCTAATACCTAAATATGTAGAAAAATTAGGAGTTACTTATGAATCTTCTCTACAATCGGCTTTAAGATGGTGTGATGTAGCAAGTATGCTTAGAATACAAAATGAAAGAATGAATCAAAGTTTTTTCCCAACTACTAGAGAATATTCTAGAGATTTTGGTTTAGATAGTGGAAAATTAAAACAGATTGATAAAGAAATAATAATAACTCATCCAGGGCCAATTAATAGAGGAGTTGAATTATCTTCAGACATCATAGATGGAGGAAAAACTGTTATTTTAGATCAAGTTGAGAATGGAGTTGCAATCAGAATGGCTGTAATGTACTTACTTGCTTCTAGATTATGAATTTTAAATTTTATTCAAATATAACTGATTGGAAATATATTGAATCTTTAATTAAAGAAAATATTGATGAAAATCTCATCATTGAACTTAATGAAGATATTAACCTATCATTAAAATCTATAAATTTTAAAAAGATTTTTAACACACACAATAAATCAGTTGTTTTTATATCTAGTTCCTTAAAAATAGAAGAACTTGTAATCGTACCAACAAAACAAGAAGCTATTGATGTTATTCAGATTGAAGAAATTGAAAGATTATTAGATTAAGATGACTTACATTAAAATTTTAGGATGCTTTTCTGCTAGCATGACAACTAATAAATTTCAATCATCACAGGTTTTGTATCACAATAACAAATCCTACCTTATTGACTCTGGAGAGGGAGTTCAAATGCTTCTATCCAAATACGATATTAAGCTAAGTTCTATAGATTATATTTTCATATCTCACCTGCATGGTGATCATTTTTTTGGATTACCTGGATTGTTATCAACTATGAATCGAAAAGGAAGAACTAAAAACTTAACGATTTTCTGTCCTAAGGGGCTAAAAGAAATTATAACATTGACATTGAAAAAAGGTAAATCATGGACCAAATTTGATTTAATTTTTCATGATTATAGTAAAAGCTCTGAAACATTATTGTCTAATGAAGAATTATCAGTAATATCATTTCCAATTAACCACAGAATTCCATGTAAAGGTTTTAGGTTTACTATTAAATCTAACAATAATAAAATCTCATACGCTTACTGTTCTGACACAATGTATGATGAAAAAATTTTAAAATTCATTAAAGAAGTTGATTTGTTGTATCATGAGACAACCTTTCTTGAAAAACACAAAGATTTAGCTTTAAAAACAAAACATTCAACAAGTAAAGATGCCGCAAAAATTGCTGTTGAAGCAAATGTAAAAAAACTCTTGATAGGTCATTTTTCTACTAGGTATAAAGATTTAAATCAATTTTTATTGGAATCTTGTTCAATTTTTGATAATACTGTTTTAGCCGAGCAAGGAAAAAAATATATTTTATAAATTTAGTTTATGAATGATTTATCATCTTTTAGAAAAAGTTATGAAAAATCAACTCTGTCTGATTTAGGTGCGAATGAAACACCTTTTATAATTTTTAATGAATGGTTTAATGATGCGATCAATGATGATTTGATAGTAGAGCCTAATGCTATGACTCTTTCTACTGTTTCACAAACAAATAAACCAAGGAATAGAGTTGTTTTATTAAAAAAGTTTAATGAAGATGGTTTTGTTTTCTTTTCTAACTATAATAGTTCTAAAGGCAAAGATATAGGCTCTAATCCAAATGTTTGCTTGTCTTTTTTCTGGCCATCACAAGAAAGACAAATAATAATACAAGGTTGCGTAAAAAAGATACCCAGTAATGAATCTGATAATTATTTTTATTCAAGACCAATTGAAAGTCAAGTAGGGGCTATTGTTTCAAATCAAAGTTCAGTAATTCCTAATCGTAAATTTTTAGAAAAAAAATTCATTGAATTGAAAGAATCCACTAAAATTAAAAGACCTGATTTTTGGGGTGGATATATAGTCAACCCAATTAGATTTGAGTTTTGGCAGGGAAGAAAAAATAGATTACATGATAGAATTGAATTTATTTTTGAAAATAGCATTTGGAAAAATAACAGGTTAAGTCCTTGAAAAAACTAATAATTATTAGGCACTCCAAATCAGATTGGAATAATAATACTTCTGATTTATTAAGACCAATTTCTCAAAGAGGAATTAAAGATGCTAAAATTATGTCTACTGTTTTAAATAAACTTGAATTTCAAATTGATTATATTTTTATAAGTATAGCTAAGAGAACTATTGAAACATCAAATGTTTTTTTTGACATTTCAAATTCACAAATTCCTTATTCTTATGAAGAAAAAATTTATGACTTTAGTGGACACAATGTTTTAGATTTTATTTTAAAAATAAATGATAAAATTAATACAGCAGTATTATTTACTCATAACAATTCATGTAATTTTCTTGTAAATCATTTTTATAATCAATCAATTCATGTTCCTACTTCATCAATATTAGTTTTTGATTTTAATGTAAATTTGTGGAAGGACATAAAAGAAGCAAATTTCTTTAAATATTATTTTCCTAAAGATTATAGATGAAAAAATATATTTTTAAGAATAGAGAATTAAGTTGGTTAGACTTTAATGAAAGAGTTTTACAAGAAGCTTCTGATATAACTGTTCCATTAATTGAAAGACTTAGGTTTATTGGAATTTTTTCAAACAATTTTGATGAATTTTATAAAGTAAGATATGCTACAGTAAAAAGATTAGCTTTATCTGACAAGAAAGTAAAGAAACTGTATAAAGATGAGGTTCCAAAAGATCTTCTTAATCTAATAACAAAAAGAGCAATTGAACTTGAACAAAGAAGTAATATTATTTTAAATTCTATATTAAAAGATCTTGAAAATAAAAAAATTCACATTGTAGATGAAAAAAATATACCCTCAGATTCAATTTCACAAGTAAGTCGTTTTTTTTATGATAAAATTCAGCCAAAATTAAAAATAGTTCTGCTAGATGAAAAAATAGAATTCCCTTCATTAACAGAATCTTCAATTTTTTTAATTAGTAGAATTAAATCAAAAAATAATGAAATTAATTATGCAATAATTCAATTTCCAGACGAAGTTAAAAGATTTAAAGTTTTAAAAGATTTAGATGAAAAATATGTGATTATGATCGATGATATCATCAGATATCATCTTTTTGAGATTTTTAAAATTTTCAATCCTAAAGAGATTGTTGCAAATATGATAAAATTCAGTAGGGATGCTGAGCTAGATTTTGATAATGATATTTCTAAAAGTTACCTTGAAAAAATTTCTAAAAGTGTTAAAAATAGACTTAAAGGAGAACCATTACGATTTGTTTATGATAAAGAAATTGCCCCAGATACTTTAACCTTTCTTTTAGAAAAAATGAAAATCAACCCTGAAGTTGATAGTATTATCCCTGGTGGAAAGTATCATAATAAGAAAGATTATATGAATTTTCCTATTTTGAATAATAACCTTGCATATGAAAAGATTGATCAACTAGTAGTTAAAGATTTTTATAAACATAAAACAGTATTTGAATCCATTGAGGAAAGAGATTTTCTTATTCATACTCCCTTTCATAAGTTTAATCATATCCTAACTTTTTTATCAGAAGCTTCAATTGATCCTGATGTCAAAAGAATAAGTATAACTATTTATAGATTATCAAAACTTTCAAGCGTAGCTAATACATTAATAAACGCAGTAAAGAACGGTAAAGAAGTTATTGTTCAAATTGAACTACAAGCTAGGTTTGATGAAACAAATAACATTGATTATGCAAAACTAATGCAAGATCAAGGTGTAAAATTAATTTTCGGTATCCCAACTCTAAAAGTTCATGCTAAAGTATGCGTAGTAGAAAAATTAATAAAAAATAGAAAAATTAAATATGGTTTTATTAGTACCGGAAATTTCAATGAAATTACTGCAAAAATATATACCGATTTTACAGTATTTACATCTAATCAAAAACTACTAGATGAAATATCTAATGTATTTGAGTTTTTTAGGTTTAACTACAAAAAGTTTAAATATGAAAAACTTATAATTTCCCCATATAATACCAAAAAATATTTTAAGAGTTTAATAAAAAATGAAATTAAAAATGCAAAGGAAGGTAGAGATGCTTTTATAAAAATTAAACTGAATAATATTACTAGCTACGAAATGGTAAAAGATCTATATCAAGCAGCTGAAGAAGGAGTTAAGATTTATTTAATTGTCAGGGGAATTTGTTGTTTAATACCTAGTCAAAAAAACACAAATAATAATATTGAGTTAATTAGTATAGTTGATAAATTTTTAGAACATACAAGGATGTTTATTTTCTGTAACAATGGTAAAAACAAAACATTTATATCATCAGCTGATTGGATGACTAGAAATCTTGACAATAGAGTTGAGGTTACAATTCCAATTGAGGATGAAAAAATTAAAACTCAATTAGATGATATATTTTCTATGTACTGGAACGATAATCAAAAATCTAGATATGTAAATTCAGAAAACAATAATGAATACAAAAAAAATGAACTAGATATTAATAGAGCTCAAACACAAATTTATAAGTATCATTTTAATGAAAAGTAAAAAATATCATTATAAAAAAGTAGCTACAATAGATATAGGATCTAATGGAATTAGAATGTTGATCTCTAACTTATATAATATAAAAGGAAAATTTTTTCATACAAAAAACACTTTACACAGAGTTCCTGTCAGGCTGGGTCAAGATGCATTTACAAATGGTAAAATTTCAATCAAAAACGAAAAAAAATTATTGAGTGCTTTGACTGCATTTAAGAATTTGATGCATGCAAATGAAGTTATTGATTATTTGGGGTATGCAACTTCAGCAATGAGAACTTGTTCAAATGGAAACGAAATATTAAAAAAAATAAAAAATGAAATTGGATTAGAAATAAAAATTATTTCTGGCAAAAAAGAATCGAATGTACTTTCTGGTAATGATATTTCTGAGCACATTGGAAAATCACCAAATTATTGTTTTATTGATGTTGGAGGTGGAAGTACTGAAGTTATTTTTTATAAAGACTTTAAATTTTTTAAATCTAAATCATTTAAAATTGGAGGGGTAAGATTGATTAATGGATTAGTCAATGAAGAAGTTTGGGATGAGTTTGGAACATGGTTAATAAATAACGCTATTGACTTAAGAAAAGTTAAGGTGCTTGGAATAGGTGGTAACATTAATAAAATATTTAAAATTTCAAATAATAAAGTTGGAACACCTCTTTCGATAAAAAAATTTAAAAAAACTCTTGACAAGTTAGAATCACTTTCTGAAAAAAAATTACTCATAAATTATAAGTTAAATCCTGATCGTGCTGATGTGATTGTTCCTGCAGGAAAAATATATTATTTTCTTATGAATACTTTAGGTATTGAAAAAATATATGTTCCTAAAATAGGTTTGGTTGATGGTATGGTTGAAGAATTAATTTAATTATAAATCTAATTTTAAATCTTTTTTGAGCTTAATTAGGGTAGGATTTAAATCACTAAGCTTTTTAAATCTTTCTTCTGGTGTTGAAAAGTATTCTTTTGAATTAGAATTATTAACTAAAAATTCAATTTCAATTAAATCGTTTTGAAATATATTTTTAAGATATATCAACAAATCTCCTTTAATTTCTCTTAATTCATTTTTACTAGAATTACTAGGTACATCATAACTTATTTTAAAGTCATTTTCTAAGTTAGGTTCGTTAATTTGAAGGATACTAGCCAAATTTTCTTTATTCTGCCTTGACAATTCGTTGGCAAAATCTTTCCATTTAATTTTGAGTTCAAAATCTTCAAAAGAATTATTTCTTTGATCTTTATCTTTGTCAATCAATTCTTTTTCTTGAATTTTTTCTCTTTTTATTTTAAGGCTTGAGATAGAAAAAGCAGATACTTCTTCTTCAAAAGCAGAGCTTTCATTGTTCTTTTCAATTGTTTTTTCATTATTTTTTTCTCTTTCGTCTTCTTTTTCTTTTTTTTCACTTAAGTCAATGAACTCAGATTTTTTTTTTTTGATATCCTCAGGAGTTGATGAAATAATTTTTTTTTCTGACGAAGTAAACATTTCAGAAATTTTCATAAGAAGTATTTCTACTATAAGTTTTTTACTTTCAATTTTATCATAATTAAAAATGGAAGTTTCAATTGTTTTAATTATGTTGATAATCTTAATATTGCTTGTTTCATTTGCGATTGTTATGTGTTTTTTATTTTCATTCTGAAAACTGTAATTTGAAGCTTTTAAAAGAATTAAATTTCGAAAGTATTCAATTAATCCTATCATAAATTCTTTTTCATCAATTCCTGAGTCAGAAAGTTTGTTGAAAATTTCTATTGCATCAACTAAACTTCCATTCTGAGTTTTTTGGACTATTTCAAAGTACTTTTCATCATCTATTACATTTAATAAAATAGAAGTTTCTTTAATTAAGATTTTATTATTTGAATAATTAACCACCCTATCTAAGATTGTTAATGAATCTCTCATGGATCCATCAGATTTTTTTGCTATCAAGCTTAAGGCAGCTGATTCAAACTCAATATTTTCTTTTTCACATATCTGATTTAAATATTCTACAATTTCAACTTTTTTAATTCTATTAAAATCATAAATCTGACACCTTGATATAATAGTAGGTAAAATTTTATTTTTTTCTGTAGTTGCAAGAATAAATACAACATATGGTGGTGGTTCTTCAAGAGTTTTTAAAAATGCATTTTCAGCATGTTTAGAAAGCATGTGAACTTCATCTATAATATATACTTTATACTTTCCCGTTTGAGGAGGAATCCTTACTTTTTCTATTAAATCTCTAATATCATCAGCTTTATTATTGGATGCAGCATCCAACTCAAAAATATTAAATGACAATTCATCTTCCTTTGAGTAATTATTAATTTCTCTGGCAAAAATTCTTGCAGTTGATGTCTTACCTACACCTCTTGGTCCACAAAATAATAAGGCAGAAGGAATTTTATTTTCTTTAATCGAATTTACAAGAGTTCTTGTTATATGTTGCTGACCTACTACATCTTCAAAAGTGCTTGGTCTATATTTTAATGAAGAAACAATATAATCACTCATTTTTACAAATATAAACTAGGTTATAAATATAATAGTATTAAAAGACTAAAATATATTAAATTTGACTTGGCAAGCTTTCTTATCGCTTTTTAAAGAGGAAAGTCCGGACACCAAAGAGCATTACAATGGGTAACACCCATCGCTAGAAATAGTAGGAATAGTGCAACAGAAAGTATGTACAGGTAAGGCTGTAGTGAAATCATGTAAACTCTGTAAGGTGAAACGCCAAGTAAATCAACGATTGAAGACTGCTCGTCTGATGTTGAAGGGTAGGCGGTTAGAACAATAAAGTAATTTATTGTCAAGATAAATGATAAGACTAGACAGAATCCGGCTTACAAGCTTGCCTTTTTAAATAGTCAATAGCATTTGGTCCATAATTAAAAATAAGATCAAGAACACATAGATCATTTATAAAACCATTTTTATCCTCAAATGTTTGGTGATATCTTTCAACTTTTATTTCTGATTTCTTTTTGTATGACAAATTAGATAAATCAGTTAAATTATCCTTTGATTCAATAAAATTATCTCTAAAACTAATATTTAACAGTTTAGAAATTAATTTAATTGATTTTAAATTTAGATCATAAAGTTTTTTGGTTTTGTTTTTGAAAAAAATTTTTATTTCTTGTTCGTAAAATTCGTAATAAGGTGAGGACTGATATGATATTTTAATTGATTTAAAATGATTTTTTAACCAGTCTTGTTCATTGTCAATTTCAATTTCAGAAAACTTTCTTCTTAAGTTTTTTTTTGAATGTTTAATTGGAACACTCAACATTAAATTGCCATTTGCAGAATGAATATAAGTTCTGTTTAGAAACGACTGCTTTTGATAATGATCATTAATATTCCAAAAAAAATTTCTAGTTATTAAGTAAGAACAAAAAGAAATATTAGGTAAGTAGGTTGGAACTAGGATAATTTTTTTATGCAAATTTCTTTCTAATTGAGAATTTATTTATCAACCATATTAACAATGAAACAATCAAGAAATGAATTAGATAAGACCTTGGTTCTCCTTCTCCATGAACGGTTGTAAATACTCTATCCCATCTTATTTTCCAATTTTTAAATCCATCATTAATTCCCTCTATACTCATCCAAATGAATACAGGTTTACCCACTATGTGATCTTCTGGAACAAATCCCCAAACTCTGCTGTCTTCAGAATTGTATCTATTATCTCCCATCATCCAGTAATAATCTAGTTTAAATTCATAGTTAATAGTTGGTATGTCATTTATAAGAATTGTATCATTGTCAACATCTAGTAAGTTTTTTTCATATTCTCTGATTACTCTTTTGTACAAAGGCAAGTTTGCTAACGACAATTGAACTTTGTTTCCTTTTTTTGGAATAATTATGGGACCAAAATTATCTTCGTTCCAATCGAAAGTAATATCATTTGGGAAATATGAAACATTATATGATTTTGAATTTTTATAGACTCGTTTAATACTATCAACAGAATTAGAATTCTTTAACTTTTCATAATCACTAGTTGTTAAACTTAAATTTTTTTCTTTTTGATTAACTTCTTTTACAGAAAGTCGATTATTTATAATGACGTCTCTTGGAATTCCATTTGAACCAGTAATTACAGTAAAATTTGAAGGATCATTATCAATTATTTGCAAAATATATGGTCTAATTTCATTAAATGAATTTTGGTTTATATTGTTTATAATAAACCTTCTTTGAAAATTATTAATTTTCAATTTAATCAACTCTCTAGCAGAAATTCCAGCCTTTGAATAAGCTTTATATCTATATAGTGGTTTTGCTCTGTAAGGTAGTTCGCTTAATCTACCATTTATATAAACTAATCCATCTTTAATTTCTAATGTATCACCAGGGATTGCTACAGCTCTTTTAACATAATTTGATTTTTTATCTAATGGTTTTTTAACACCTTTTTCCCGTACAAAAAATTGTCTAACAGTATCAGCTGGCCAATTAAAAGTTACTATTTCATTTCTTTTTATGCTTTGTATTTTCGGAAATCTAAGATAGGGTAGTTGAGGTTTATTAAGATATGATTTGATTCCAGTACCAATTATAGTGTCATGAACCATTGGAAATGATACAACTGTATTTGGAACTCTAGCTCCATAATGATACTTACTAACAAACAAAAAATCACCAATTAAAAGACTTTTCTCAAGTGATCCAGTCGGAATAATAAATGGTTGAATAAAATATGTATGAACTATAGTCGCAAGAGTAATTGCATATACAAGAGAGCTTGTAAATTCTCCAAAAGCAGGTTTGGGTTTTAATTTTTCTTCATTTATAAATTTTGAATTTTTGTTAAAATTTATTGAAAATATGTATAATCCCAAAGTTGCAATTACTAATAGAGCATCTGTTTTTTTTGATTTACCAAATGATCGTAGAATTTCAGTCCATATTGCAGGAAAAATAAATAGATTAACAATTGGAATGAATAGTAAAATTAACCACCACCAAGGCTTATTTAAAAATTTTAATAAAATCAATCCATTGTATACTGGAATGAAGCTATAAAAAGGGTTATAACCGGCCTTTTTATATAAATTGAATGTCCCTAGTCCATGAACAATTTGAACTGTAAAAAAGAAAATTAACCATTCGCTCCAAATCATAACTTAAAACTATTAAGAATCATAAAATTAAAACTTTATCTCATTAAGGAAATCTTCCATAGTGAAAACACCTTTTTTTGAAATAATCCATTCCGCACAAATAACAGCGCCCAAAGCAAACCCCTTACGGCTTTTAGCATCATGAGAAATAGAAATAGAATCAATTTCAGATTCATAAATAACATTATGAAATCCTTTAACTTCATCTTTTCTTTCACATTGAATTTCAAGTTTATTTTTATCTTTTTTTAAAGACCACCCTTCAAGTGATAAATTATTGACTATTGGAATAGCTAATTTAATTGCAGTTCCACTAGGTTTATCGATTTTTTTTGTGTGATGAATTTCCTTCATCTTAACAGAATAATCTGAAAAATCTAACATTAAATCGGATAAGTATTTGTTTAATTTAAAAAATAGATTAACTCCAATACTAAAGTTGGGTGAAAACAAAAATGTACCATTACTTTTCTCACACAATAATTTGATTTCTTCATAATTATCAAGCCAACCAGTAGTTCCGCAAACTACAGGGATATCATTTATTAAACATTTTTTAATATTTTCAACTGCAGATGATGGTGTTGAGAAAATGATTGCTATTTCTGTATCTTTAAAATCATCATTATTGTTTTCAATATCTATTACTTTTGAAATTTCATGTCCTCTAGAAACTAAAACTTTTTCAATTTCTTTACCCATGTTTCCGTAACCAATAATTGCAACTTTCATTATAAACCTAATTTTAATTTTAAACCTATTGAACTTGAGTTTGTGAGATTGTCATTTTCAAAATATGGTTTTAAAGATAAGTTTTCATTTACATTATAATCTAATAAATGCGCATCAATGTTGGCGTCAAGTATATTTAGAAAATAAAATCCAACCATAAAAACCATAGATAAATCTTTATATCTTCTATGAAAATCCTGTCCATCAAGTAAACGATCATCATTAATTATTAAGCCCTGAAACTCATCATCTGTGAATCCTGCTTTTCTTCTCTTATAAGCATTTCGATATGAAATAAATTTTTTTCTGTTGAAATCATAAGAATATGCTGAGACACCAATTGCAGTGTATACAATTGGCACTTTCCATAATTTTTTATTGTATACCTGACCTAAACCAGGGAGGACAGCAGAGTAAAAAGCTGCTTTAGAGGGTCTTAAAATGCTTTCATTTTCAGAAGAATCAGACTGAGTAAATCCCTTTATAAAAAAAGCTAATAAAAAAAAAGTTAATAATCTTTTATCCATTAAGTTTCTTAAGAATAGAAATTAAATCATTTTTATTATCGTAATTAAATGATATTTGAGCTTTTCCACCTTTGGTGATTATTTTTAAATTATAATCAAACTTTTTATTTATTTCATCTATAATTTTAATTACGTCAGAGTCAATATTTTCAAATTTTTTATCTTTTTTTATTCCATTAAGATTTTTAATCAAATCCTCTGTTTGCCTAACCGATAATTTATTTTTTAATATTTTTTCGTAAACGGATAATTGAATTTCATGACTCGCAATTCCAATTAACGACCTACCATGTCCCATACTAATAAATTCATCTCTAATTCCACTTTGAATTATAGGGTCCAATTTCAATAATCTCATGTAGTTGGTAATTGTAGATCTATCTTTGCCAACTCTTTTGCTCATTTGATCATGAGAAATTTTTAATTCTTCAATTAATCTTTTGTATGAAATAGCTATTTCAATAGGATCTAAATCTTTTCGTTGAATATTTTCAACGAGAGCCATTTCAAGAGATGTTTGATCATCTGCTTCCCGTACGTATGCTGGAATTTCATTAAGATTCAAAAATTTGAAAGCTCTTAATCTTCTTTCTCCAGAAATTAATTCATAACTATCATTATTTTTTTGAATAGTAATAGGTTGTATTAGTCCTAATTCCTTAATTGACGATGCTAATTCTTCTATAGCTTTTTGATCAAAGTTAGTTCTTGGCTGATTAGGATTTAATTTTATATCTTCAATTAAAATTTTAGAAATAGAGTTAACTCTATTTTCAGAAAATCTATTATTGTCATCATCACTTAGTATCGCTGATAAACCTCTTCCTAAAACTCTTTTTTTGTATGCTTTTGCCAAACTAATTCAAATTAATTATTTCTTGAGCAAATTTAATATAACTTTTTGACCCTTTGCTTGTTGCATTATATTCAATTATACTCTCACCATAACTCGGGGCTTCTCCCAAACTTACATTTCTTGGAATAATTGATTGAAAAACCATACTTCCAAAATGTTTTTTAACATCTTCTTTAACTTGTTTTGATAGTCTTAATCTGGAATCAAACATAGTTAGTAAAATTCCTTCAATCTCTAAATTTTTATTATGAACTTGTTGTACACCTTTTATGGTATTAAGTAATTTTCCAAGACCTTCTAAAGCAAAGTATTCGCATTGAATTGGAATTATTACAGAGTTAGATGCTGTAAGTGCATTTAAGGTAATTAATCCAAGTGATGGTGGGCAATCTATTATTATATAATCATAATCATCTTCAATACTTTTCAAAATATCCTTAAAAATATATTCTCTTTTAACAGCATCAACTAATTCAATTTCAATAGCCACTAAATCAATGTTAGCTGGAATTAAATCAAGATTAGGACTGCTAGTTTTTATTATTGCTTCTCTTGGACTACATTTTTTTAATATAAGATCGTAAGTCGATAGTTTAAAATCTTCAGAATTAACTCCAATACCAGATGAAGCATTTCCTTGTGGGTCAGCATCAATCAACAATGTTTTCTTCTCTAATATACCTAATGCAGCAGATAAGCTAACAGACGTAGTTGTTTTTCCAACTCCTCCTTTTTGATTTGAAATAGAAATTATTTTACCCATCAGTCTTTGAATTCAATAATATAAATATCCTCATTTTGTTTTTTCATAAATAATTTTTCTCGAGCATATCTTTCTAGACTATCTGGATTATTTAATGACGAAATAATTTTTTTATCAATATCGATTTGATTTTGCAGTTCTTTTTTTCTTTCTTCAAGTTCATTAATTTCTCTAGTTAATTTAATGTTAACTAAAATTGAATTTGAATCAAAGAAAAAGATCCAAACCAAAAATATTGTTGTTGATAATAGATATATATTTTTAAAATATTTAATAAATTTTGAATTTGCTATTTTACTTCTCAAACTCATTTAAAAAAGAATTTAATGCCTCAACTATAATCTCAAAATTATCATTTGATTTTAAAATTACATCAGCATATTCTTTTGTTTTATCAACATATTTATTGTGCATTGCCTCTATCGTGCTTTCAAATCTATTTTTAACTTCATCTTTATCTCTTCCTCTCTCTAAAACATCTCTGTGAAGTCTTCTCTCAAATCTAGTTTTGTAATCTATATCTAAATAAATCATTAAATCAAAGCATTTTCTTAATCTTTCCTCAAGAAATATAAAAAGACCCTCAATAATTAGAAAATTATTACTAACAACTAATTTTGTTCGTTTTGTTCTATTATGAAGCTTGTAAGAATAAATTGGAATGTTAACATCCTCACCATTTTTTAATGCACATAAGTGTTGATAAAATAATTCAATATCAATACTCTCTGGACAATCAAAGTTTACATTACACCTTTCTTCAAAACTTATATCAGACAAGTCCTTATAATAATTGTCTAAACTAATTTCATTAGATGAAAAATTTAAATTGGTTAAATATTCTGAGATTTTATTAGATAGTGTAGTTTTTCCTGATGCTGTACCACCACATATCCCTATCAATATCATTATTTGAGATTTTTTATATACTCCTCAGTGATAGTTTTATCATACTTATTTCCCCAGCTATTTAATATGTAGTTTACAACATCTGCAACTTCATCTTCATAGAGTCCTAAATTTTCCATTTGAGTATTATATTTAATACCATTTACGATGATTTCTCCTTCAATACCACCTTCTTTGACAGCTAAAATACTTTCTTTTAATTTATTAAATAGATAATCAGATTTTGCTAGTGGAGGGTAGATCCCTACAACTCCCTTACCATCGGGCATGTGGCACCTAGAACATAAATCTTGATACAATAATTTACCTCTTTCTATTGATTCTTCTTTATCTTGAGAAAAAATGAGGCTTGAAAAGAGTAATAAAACTATTAATCTCATTTTTTAGGAACTAGTTTGAATATTCCCTTGTTTTCAACTCCAATATAAATATATCCATCAGGACTTATTTTAACATCTCTAACTCTACCAATTGAATCAGCAACTTTTTCTCTGTATGTTACTTCATTTTTTTTATTTATAATAAGTCTTTCCAAATATTGAAATTTCAAAGATCCAACTAACAAACTTCCATTCCATTTACTATATCTCTTTGAATCAAGAAATGCAAATCCACTTGGACCAATTGATGGTACCCAATAGTGAAGTGGTTGTTCCATTCCAGGTAATTCTTTATCATCTGTTATTGTCGTTCCACTATAATTAATCCCATAAGTAATCTTCGGCCATCCATAATTTTTTCCAGGTTCAATAATATTAATTTCATCTCCTCCACGTGGTCCATGCTCATGAGTCCATATTTTACCAGTTTTTGGATGTAAAAACATTCCTTGTGGATTTCTATGACCATAAGAATAGATAGCTTCCTTCAAATTATTTATTCCTACAAATGGATTATCGTCAGGTATTGATCCATCATCATATATTCTATAAACTTTCCCGCCATCAAGCTCCAAATTTTGAGGGTTTTGATCTCTATTTCCTCTGTCACCAATTGTAAAAAAAAGAAATCCATCTTTATCAAATTGTAATCTTGATCCATAGTGCTGACCTTTTGTTGAATTTTCTTCACCCTTGTATAATATTTCAAAATCAGTTAAGGTATTGTCAATAAGCTTTGCTCTAGCAACAGCTGTATTACCACCTCCTTGTTCTCTAGAACCAGATGCGTAGGACATGTATATTATCTGATTATTATTAAAATCTGGATGTAACTCTAAGTCTAAAAGTCCTCCTTGCCCTCTGAAATAAACTTCAGGTACATTTTCAACTTTGACTGCATTATTATTTTTAACAATGTAGATTTCACCTTTTTTTTCAGCATATATGATCGTGTTTTCATCCAAAAATTCAATACTCCAGGGAATATCTACATCTTTGTAAACATTAACGATTTCATAATTTTTTTCACTAGGTGAAACAATAGAATTATCTTTTTGTGCACAAGAAGCATTCAAAAAAAGAAAACATAATAAAGTCAGTTTTATATTTTTCATGTGTTTAAGTTAATAAAAAAGTCGGGATGACAAGATTTGAACTTGCGACCCCACGCACCCCATGCGTGTACGCTACCAGACTGCGCCACATCCCGTAATACAAATATATATTAAAAAAGCAGCTAAAAAGCTGCTTAATTGTCGGGGTGGCAGGATTCGAACCTGCGACCTCCGCGTCCCAAACGCGGCGCGAT
>JAYOKR010000001.1:287959-346262 GCA_038119895.1 Flavobacteriaceae bacterium | reverse complement strand
TAGAAGCAATTATTCGAAAATCTAAGTTTCGAGAAGTCAAAGAAGCACTTCACAATGTTGAGGTCAACTTTTTCAGTTACTGGGATGTTACTGGTGTTGGTAATGAAAAAGTTGGTAAAAGTTACAGAGGTATAACTTACAGCACCTCAGATATTCAGAGAAGATATCTATCAATAGTAGTATCTGATTCTTTTCTTGATAGAACTATAGAGGCAATAATAAAATCTGGATCTACAGACAATGTTGGAGATGGAAAAATATTTGTAAGTGAAATCAAAGAGGCTTACAGAATAAGAACAGGTGAAAAAGGTAACGAATCATTAAATTAAAATAGAATGGAATTATTAACTACGAATAACGTATGGATGATGATATGTACTGCATTAGTATTCTTTATGCACTTAGGTTTCACATTCTTAGAAATTGGTTTAACAAGACAAAAAAATACAATAAACATACTTTTTAAAAATTTCTTTGTAATAACTATGGGATTACTTGTTTATTGTGGTTTTGGTTTTAATTTGATGTATCCTGGAGATTTTAATATTATTGATGGTGTATTAGGGTTTTCAGAATTTGGGCTAAATCCTGGTGAAGGATATGATCAAATAACATATGCTGATGGCGGTTACACTTACTGGACAGATTTTCTTTTCCAAGGAATGTTTGCAGCAACAGCAGCTACAATTATTTCAGGAGCTGTGGCTGAGAGAATCAAAATTTCATCATTCATGCTCATTGCTTTTTTATATGTAGCAATTGTATATCCAATAGTTGGGTCATGGCAATGGGGAAGTGGATTTTTTAGTACTTTTATAAGTGAAGATTTAGGTTTCTATGATTTTGCTGGCTCAACACTTGTTCACTCTGTTGGTGGATGGGGAGCATTAGTTGTTATATATTTTTTAGGAGCTAGAAATGGTAAATTTGACTCTGATGGAAATCCTCAAGCAATACCGGGATCCAATATTCCCCTTTCAGCAGCAGGAGTATTAATACTATGGCTAGGTTGGTTTGGATTTAATGGTGGATCAGTACTATCAGCTGACCCAGCTCTGACATCTATAACATTAGTTACTACATGTTTAGCAGCAGCAGCTGGTGGTCTTGGCGCAGCCTTATTCACATGGATAAAATATAAAAGTCTAGATGTAACTATGTTTATGAATGGTGTTTTAGGGGGACTTGTAGGAATTACTGCTGGGGCAGATTTAATGTTACCGGGAACTGCAATTATAATTGGATTATTTGCTGGTATTATTGTAGTATTATCAATTTCATTGATGGATAAATGTAAGCTTGACGATCCTGTAGGCGCAATACCTGTTCATTTGTTTTGTGGAATTTGGGGAACATTAGCTGTTGGTATATTTGGTGAAAAAGCTGGTTTTGATCAATTTATGGTTCAATTGGCTTGTATTGGAATTGCTGGTATTTTTTGTGTAGTTGGAGCTACAATCATAACATTATTAGTAAAATCAATAGCTGGATTAAGAGTTGATGAGAATGAAGAAGTCATTGGGCTTGATAACGCTGAACATGGCTCGGAAGCTTACGGTGATTTTAGTATGAAATAAAAATAAAAGAGTTTGGAAAATAATCCATAATATAAAGTTAGTTGTTTAATATTTTACTTTCTGAATTCTTCCAAAAGAGGCTTTATAAGCCTCTTTTTTTATTAAAAATCTATTTGTGAATTAAGATAATCAACAGATTCTTCAGCTTTATCTAAATAATCTGTAGAGTTAGAAGCATAAATAATAGCTCTCGAAACATTGATTAAAATATTCTTAGATGTTTTGGTAAGATTCTTTACGACCTTATTAATATCTCCACCTTGTGAACCAACACCAGGAATTAACAAAAAACTATCTGGAATTAAAGCTCTAATCTTTTGAAAATAGTCATCTTTTGTAGCGCCAACTACATACATTAATTTCGAAGATTCTTCCCAGTTCTGAGATTTAGCTATAACATTTAAATATAAATCATTTGGAATTTGAAAATCACTTGAACCTTCATTAGATGTTAAAGCCAGAAGAATTACATATTTATCTTCGTATTTTAAAAATTGATTTACAGAATCATTGCCCATATAAGGTGAAATCGTTATTGAATCAAAATTTAATTTTTCAAAAAAAGCTTTAGCATACATATTTGATGTATTACCAATGTCTGCTCTTTTAGCATCAGCAATTGTAAATATATAAGGAAAATTATCATTTATGTAATCAATTGTTTTAGTCATGCTCGACCATCCTTCTATCCCATTTGATTCATAGAAAGCAGTATTGATTTTAATTGCAACAATCTTATTATGTAATCTGTCAATCAAAGATTTATTAAACTCAAAAACTGGATCAGGATATTTATTTAAATGGGATGGAAGTTTTTCAATATCAGTATCTAACCCTAGACACAAGTAAGTTTTTTTTAACTCAATATTTTTCTGAAGTTCACTTAATTTCATTATAGATTTTCATTTTCATTTTTCATAAGCTCAGTGTTTTGAGCAACTTTTAACTCATCAATTAACTTTTCAATATCACCATTAACAATATTATGCAAATCATATAAAGTTAAATTTATTCTATGATCAGTAACTCTACCTTGAGGATAATTATATGTTCTGATTTTAGCAGATCTGTCCCCAGATGAGACCATCAAACTGCGTTTCTGAGAATCTTCCTCTAGTTTTTTACTTAACTCGAGCTCATATAATCTAGTTCTCAAAACTTTTAGTGCTTTCTCTAAATTTTTATGTTGTGATTTTTGATCTTGACAACTAACAATCAAACCAGTTGGCTCGTGATGAAGCTTTATGGCAGAATACGTCGTATTTACTGATTGTCCTCCAGGACCAGTACTAGTTGTTCTTTCAATTCTAACTTCTTGCATATTTAATTCAACATCAAATTCTTCAGCTTCTGGCAATACCATTACTGTAGCAGCAGAGGTATGAACTCTTCCTTGAGTTTCTGTTTGCGGAACTCTTTGAACTCTGTGTACTCCAGATTCAAACTTTAATGTTCCGTATACATTTTCACCATTAATTTCAATAATTATTTCTTTAAAACCACCTGCAGTTCCTTCATTTAAATCAACAACATTAACTTTCCACCCTCTTTTTTCTGCAAATTTCGAATACATCCTAAACAAGTCTCCAGCAAAAATACTAGCTTCATCTCCACCAGTTCCAGCTCTAAGCTCCATTACTATATTTTTAGAATCATCAGGATCTTTTGGGATTAGCATTATTTTTAATTCCTCTTCAATTTCATTAATTAAATCTTTGTTTGAAGATAATTCAGATGATGCTAACTCTATCATTTCTTTATCACTTTCAGATTTTAAAATTTCTTCTGCTTCCTCAATATTTTCCTTTATAGTATTGTATTCATTTATCTTATCTACTATTTCTTTTAAGTCTTTAAATTCCTTTGAAATTTTAACGTATTGCTTTTGATCTGAGATAATATCAGGCTGAATAATCAAATCTGATAACTCGATAAATCTTTGTTTAATAATATTTAGTTTCTCTTCCATAAATATTAATACTCAAAAGTACCATAGCTTGATGATATTGTTAATTTTTTGCTCTTAGAATCTTCAACTCTTCCGATAATTTTTGCTTCTATATTGAAACTTTTAGAAATACTAATAATTTTATTAGCAGTTGATATATCTGTATATATTTCCATTCGGTGCCCCATATTAAAAACCTGATACATTTCTTTCCAAGAGGTTCCAGATTCTTGGTGTATAAGTTTAAATACTGGCGGAAGATCAAATAAATTATCTTTTATAATGTGGAGCTCATCAACAAAATGAAGAATCTTTGTTTGTGCCCCTCCACTACAATGGACGATTCCATTTATTTTTTTTCTATCAATTTCTTCAAAAATCTTTTTTATTACTGGAGCATAAGTTCTAGTTGGCGATAACACGAGTTTACCTGCATTTAATGGCGAATTTTCAATACGATCAGTAATTTTTTTTGTGCCAGAATAAACTAGTTCGTCGTTAATTTGATTGTCGAAAGACTCAGGGTATTTATTTTTTAAAGATCTTTCAAAAACATCATGTCTAGCAGATGTCAATCCATTGCTGCCAATTCCGCTATTATACTCTTCTTCATAGCTAGCTTTTCCATAGGATGATAGGCCGACTATTACATTGCCTGCAATAATATTTCCATTATCAATAACATCAGATTTCTTCATTCTACAAAAAACGGTTGAATCAACTATAATCGTTTTAACTAAATCTCCAACATCAGCAGTCTCACCTCCAGACGATACAACATTCATTCCGTGCTTATTCAGAATACTAATAACCTCTTCATTTCCTTCAATTATTTGTTTAATAATTTCCCCAGGAATTAATTTTTTATTTCTTCCAATTGTTGAAGAAACTACAATATTTTTGGTAGCTCCAACACAAATTAAGTCATCAATATTCATTATCAATGAATCTTGACTTATCCCCTTCCATACACTCAAATCTTTTGTTTCTTTCCAATATACATATGCTAAAGAAGATTTAGTTCCAGCACCATCAGCATGCATAACAATGCAATATTCAGAATCATTTGATATTGTATCAGGAATAATTTTACAAAAGGATTTTGGAAACAATCCTTTGTTTATATTTTTAATTGCATTGTGGACATCTTCTTTTCCGTGAGAAACACCCCTGGCAGCATATTTATTTGAAGAACTCAATAGTATAATTATTTAACAAAGATAGTTTATATCATAATTATTGAAAACATTTGATTAAAATATGATTTCATAAGATTAACAAAATGATAAAAAAAATAAAATATTTTATTAATAAATGATTTATTAAAAGCTTTGATTATCATGTTAATAAAAATTTAATTATTTAACATGTAAATAAAGTAGTAAAATACTATTTAAATTAAATTTGAAAAAACTTTATTATTATGAGTAAATCCAAATTAGAATACATCTGGCTCGATGGTTACAAACCTACCCAGAACATGAGAAGTAAAACTAAAATAATTGATAACTTCAGTGGAAAATTAGAAGATTGCCCTATATGGTCATTTGATGGAAGTTCTACACAGCAAGCTGAGGGAGGTTCTTCTGACTGTTTATTAAAACCAGTAGCAATTTTTCCAGACCCTGTTAGGGAAAATGGTTTTTTAGTTATGACAGAAGTTTTAAATCCTGATGGTTCAGCCCATCCTTCAAATGGAAGAGCTACAATTTCATCTGACGATGACGATTTTTGGTTTGGGTTTGAGCAAGAATATTTCATAATGGATACTGCCACTGATTTACCTCTAGGTTTTCCTCCAGGTGGATATCCTGGTCCACAAGGATTATACTACTGCTCTGTTGGTGGAAAAAATACCCATGGAAGACAACTTGTTGAAGAACATATTGATTTATGTATAGAAGCTGGAATTAATATCGAGGGAATAAACCAAGAGGTAGCATCTGGACAATGGGAGTTTCAAATTTTTGCAAAAGGGGCAAAAGATGCTGGTGATCAACTTTGGGTTGCAAGATATATGCTTGATAGATTAACTGAAGATTACGGATGGTATATTGAATATCACCCAAAACCTATTAAAGGAGATTGGAATGGTTCAGGTATGCATTGTAATTTTTCTAATACAACATTAAGAACATGTGGTTCAAAGGAAACATATGAAGCAATTTGTGAAGCCTTTAGGCCAGTAACTGCTGAGCATATAGCAGTATATGGAGCATATAATGAACAAAGATTAACAGGATTACACGAAACAGCCTCAATAAATGAATTTAGCTATGGTGTTTCTGATAGAGGAGCTTCGATTAGAATCCCTATCATGACTGTTGAAAAAGGATGGAAAGGATGGTTAGAAGACAGAAGACCTGCTTCAAATGGAGACCCTTATAAAATAGCTGCTAGGATTATAGAAACTGTAAAATCTGCAAAAATATAGTTGATAAGATTTTAGTCTTTAAAAGCACCTCAATTTGGGGTGTTTTTTTTTTACAATAAAGTGAAGTAATATAGAACAAAGGCAGTTAATAAAAGTATTCCGTGAATTGAGTACAATTTATACTTTTTAGGAAAAAAGAAAAATATTCCAAGTACTGCACTAAAAGCAAACATAACATATATATCAAAACTTAAAATTTCGGAACTTTTAATTGACAAAGTTCTTATTATTGAAGTAATACCAATAACAGCAAGAATATTAAAAATATTGGATCCAATAATATTACCAATTGAAATATCTAATTCTTTCTTATATATCGCCACCAAAGTTGTAGCTAATTCAGGGATACTAGTACCAATAGCAACCATTGTTAGACCAATAACTCTTTCTGAAACACCAAAATAATTTGCGAAAAAAATTGAGCTTTCTACAAAAAGCTCAGAACCTGTGTAGAGAAGAACTGAAGATAAAATTAAAAAAATAAAAATTTTACTCAATGACATATTTGAGGATGATAAGTCATCTAAATTTTCATTTGCTCTAACTTTAAAACTAAAAATGATAAAGAGAACTAAAATAGAAGTAAAAATGACACCTTCAAGCCTGTCAATTTTTAAGTCTTGAAGAAACCAAATAAACAATAAACTTACTATAATTAGCCATGGTAAATCATACTTAATGTTTTCCTTATTTATCTTTATTGTAATAAATAATAATGCGATCGAAAAAACCAATCCAATATTGGCAATATTTGAACCAATAACATTTGAAATAGCAATGTCGCTAGAATTTTTTAATGCAGAACTTATACTAATTAATAATTCTGGAGTAGATGTAGCAAATGAAACTATAGTTAGACCTATAACAAGCTTTGAAACATTATACTTTAATGATAAATCAACTGAGCTTCTCAAAAGCAACTCACTTCCGACAACTAACAATATAAGTCCGAGTAAAAGAAAAACTACTTCAAAAATCATTAGTTGCTAAGATAATACATGTATTGTATATTGCGTTTATATGAATTCAAAACTTATTTTTAGATTTTTAGCGTTAATAAATAAAATTATATTACCTAGTTACTCTAAAAGAAGATTAAATCTTTCAAAAGCTAACAAACTTCAACTATCAATCATTTATTGGAGATATATAATAACTATAAAAGCATTATCATGAAAAATATATATACAATATTAGCACTTATTCTTTTACTTAATTCATGTGAGAAAGAAAATAAAATTGAATACGCTATTGTTGTTCACGGTGGAGCAGGTACAATAATTAAAGAAAATATGACTGATGAATTAGAAGTTGCATATAAAGAAAAAATAAAAGAAGCTTTAGAGAATGGACATAATATTTTAAAAACGAATGGAACAAGCATTGATGCAGTTGAAGCTGCTATTAAAATTCTTGAAGACTCTGAACTATTTAATGCAGGTAAAGGTTCGGTACTATCAAACAATGAAGAGGTTGAAATGGATGCCTCTATTATGACAGGTGAAAATTTAAACGCGGGTGCAATTTCTGGAATAAAGCACATAAAAAACCCCATTTCATTAGCTAGAAAAGTAATGGAAGAATCTGAACATGTTTTTTTATCTGGAAAAGGAGCTGAAGATTTCGCAGTATCTAAAGGATTTGAAACTATTGAAAACAATAGTTTTATTACTGAAAGAAGATTAAATTCTGTAAGAAATGCTAAAAGAAGAGATTCGATTCAAGACAATAAATTTGGAACAGTAGGATGCGTTGCACTTGATAAATTTGGAAACATAACAAGCGGAACATCAACTGGCGGTATGACGAATAAAAAATGGAATAGAATTGGTGATGTACCAATAATTGGAGCAGGAACTTATGCTAATAATAAAACCTGCGGAATATCATCAACAGGTTGGGGGGAATATTTTATCAGGAATGTAGTTGCTTATGATATTTCTTCACAAATTGATTATTTAAAAATCAATATTAATCAAGCTGCTAAAAATACCTTAAAAAAAGTAAAAGATCTTGGTGGAAGTGGTGGTGTAATTGGAATTGATAGCAATGGTAATGTTATGATGGATTTTAATACACAAGGAATGTACCGAGGCTATATTAAGTCAGATGGAGAAATCAAGATTGAAATTTATCAATAACCTCTAATTATTTTACCAATATTATTTACTAGTGAATTAGTAAAAATTCTTTTAGGAAAAGATGCTGTTATCTTCAATTCATCTATTAATGATGTCTCATTATCTAAAAACATAAAAATCTTTTCCATAGGATTTTTAGAAAACATCTTTGTAAATAAATTACTCCCTAAATAATTTTTGTTATACAAAACATCAAGAAAAATCAAGTCATAAATCCAATGTCTGGTTTTGATTTTAAAATTTGAGAATCGAGTGTTTCTCTTTATATAGGATACTAATTTAATTGTGTTTTTTTCAATAAACTTAAATGTATAACCAGAGGAGGGTTTTGTCCAGCCTCCAGCTGTTCCTATATTAAGTATTCTAGATGTGTTTTTTCTTTCAAACGGATAACATGTCATAGGAATAACCCCAAATTCATCCTCAATTATTTTATAATTATCAATTTTAAGAGATTCTATATACTTTTTCAATTCTGACTCATACTCATCTTTTTTTAATAAATCTTTTGAAAAAACTGTAAATTCAATCAAAGCTTTTTTATCCGATATAGGAAGGACATAAAAAAATCTAGTTTCATCTTTTTGATCAATCGAGAAATCCATTATTGTAGCTATATTTTCATTAAAAAAACTTTCTCTTGTTTCTATTGTCCATCCTAAAAAATGTTGAAGTAAAAAAGGGTAAGAAGTTTCTGACTTAATTTCATTAACATCAACACAACTGTTAAATACGTTGTTTGCTAAAAATTGATTTGATTTAGTCTTAACTAGAACATTTTCATTTGATTCAACAAAATCTACAATTTCATCCTGAAAAAAATCAAAATTATTAGCCTGCTTTATTTTATTGATAATACTGTCTAAAAAAAAATTAGATTTAATCATTTTGTAAGAATAACTATTTAATGTCTTTTCCTTTCGAAATTCATTTGATTTAAATATGACAGTATCCCATGATTTTACAATATAATCTTTCCAAATTGAGCTACCTGTTTCCCAAAAACACCATGTTTTATTAGCTGAAGAATTTAGCTCCTTATCGATCAGCAAAATATTTTTGTCATCAAAGAATCTATCCTCAAATATTTTGCTCGCTAAAATTAATCCAGAAAGTCCTGCTCCACAGATGATATAATCGTATTTTTCTTTCATTAATTGTAACTTTAAATATATTACTTATTATTTTAACTTATTATTGAATTGTGATTACAACAATATCATTTTTTAAATACAACTCAAATAAATTCTGGGCTTTCAGGCAAATGGCTGAATCGCATAAATTTTTTGAAAATAATCCTAAAATTATTTTTTATAAACTTCTTGGCACTGGAGCTGGTGATGGATTTTTGTGGCCTGATTTTAGTACATACAGTATTTTAATACTTTGGAAAAAAGAAGAATTTGCCAATGAGTTTATTTCAAAAAGTGATCACTCTAAAATTATTGGAAACAAAGCATATTCAAGACATGACTATTTCATGCAACCAATTCAAACACATGGGTTATGGGACGGTATCAATCCTTTTAAAAATTGTTTAGTGGAAAAGAATAAAGAAGATAAAATTGGAATTATAACTAGAGGAAAGGTTCGTCTATCAAAACAAATTGACTTTTGGCTAAATGTTCCTCAAGCTTCGAACGCAATTAAAAGGGCAAAAGATGTCGAATTTTATAAAGGAATAGGAGAATTACCTTTTTTGGCTCAAGCAACATTTAGTGTGTGGAAAAATTTAGATTCCGTTATGAACTTTGCATATAAATCTAAAGATCATTCAGAGATTATAAAAAAAACAAGAAAAAGAAATTGGTATTCAGAAGATATGTTCACACGTTTTATAATTAAAAAAAATATTGAAACAAGTTTAAATTGAATAACAAAGTTGCAATCATAGGTTCGGGAATAGCAGGAATAGCAACATCAATTAGATTAAAAGCTAAGGGTTTTGATGTTACTGTTTACGAAAAAAATAGTTTTCCAGGTGGTAAATTGTCCTCATTCAAGATAGGTGAGTATAGATTTGATGCTGGACCTTCTTTGTTTACAATGCCTCAATATGTGGATGAGTTATTTGATATTTCAGGTGAAAATCCAAAAGATTATTTTCAATATAAAAGAAAGAAAATTGCATGTAAATATTTTTGGGAAGATGAATCAATCTTTAATGCTTATTCAGACAAAGAAAAATTTTATGATGAATGCGAAAACAAGTTTAATGTTGAAAGAGATCAAATAAAAAAATACCTAGATAAGGCTAAGAAAAAATTTGATCTTACTAGAAAGATATTTTTAGAAAAATCTCTTCACAAATTAAGTTCGTTCATAAACTACGAAACTGTAAAAGCTCTATTTAATCTAAATATTTATCAAATAAATAAAAATTTAGATCAGGTAAACCAAAAAGAGATAAAAGAAAAACATTTAGTACAACTATTTAATAGATACGCTACATATAACGGATCCTCTCCTTACAAAACACCTGGAATGATGACTTTAATACAACATTTAGAAAGTCACTATGGAACATACATACCTCTAAAAGGAATGAATGATATTTCCAATTCTTTATATAGACTAGCAGAAAGAAAAGGAGTGAAATTTGAATTCGAATCTGAGGTTGAAAAAATAGAAATTGAGGATAAAAAAGCAATAGGAGTTGTAGTAAATAGTAAATTAAAGAGATTTGATAAAATAGTTTCAAACTCTGATGTATACTCAACTTATAAATATTTACTAGGAAAAAAATTAAACCATTATTCACTTAAACAAGAAAGATCCAGCTCTGCAATAATATTCTACTGGGGAGTTAAGAAAATTTATAAACAGCTTGATCTTCACAACATATTCTTTTCTGATAATTATGAGAAAGAATTTAAATACATTTTTGATGAAAATAAAATTATTGATGATCCAACAATTTATGTGAACATTACATCAAAAGATGTTCCCTCGGATAGTCCAGAGTCATGTGAAAACTGGTTTGTTATGGTTAATTCGCCTTTTAATATAGGGCAAGATTGGAAAAAAATTAAAAACACTCTTAGATCAAATATATTGTTAAAACTTGAAAGAATTTTAAAAGAGAATATTTCCAAAAACATAGTTGAGGAAAGGGTTTATACTCCTGTCGATTTAGAATTAAACACAAATTCATATCAGGGTTCACTTTATGGTATTTCAAGTAATAATAAATTTTCTGCATTTCTAAGACACCCAAATTTTCTTAAAAAAATACCTAACTTATATTTTTGTGGAGGGAGTGTACACCCAGGTGGTGGAATTCCTCTGTGTTTATTATCAGCAAAAATTGTTTCTAATTTAATTGAGAAATGAATATAGATTTTAACAAAAAAATATCAATTGGGATTTTATGGCTTTTCCATTTATTTGGATTATTGGGATTATTATATATTGATAAAAATTTATTTGCGTCACTAACTCCTCTAAATTTGTTTATATCCTCTACCCTCCTTTTTGTGAATCAAAAATCACTAAAGAAGAAAGAAATCATAATAGTTTTTTTGATTTTTTCAATTGGAATGATTGCAGAAATCCTTGGAGTTAATTATGGATTAATTTTTGGAAAATATGATTATGGAGAAAATCTTGGATTAAAGTTATTAGGTGTTCCTATGTTAATTGGATTAAACTGGGTTGTATTAACCTTTATATGCGGAAGCATTTCTAACCATTTTATAAAAAATAAATACTTATCAATTATAGTTGGAATTATACTGATGTTAATTATTGATATCACTCTAGAACCTATTGCCCCAATCTTAGATTATTGGGAATTTTCAGGATCTATAGCCCCAATTCAAAATTATTTAGGATGGGCTTTTACATCATTATTGACACTTTCTATTTACCAATTCTACTACTCAAATAAAGAATTTGTTTTTTCTATTAATCTCTTCCTCGCTCAACTTTTATTCTTTTTAGGGTTTAATTTTTTAGGATAGGTTTCATAAAAATTAAAATAATTATAGTTTTGCAACGCAGGCCTCGTAGCATAACTGAATAGTGCATCTGATTACGGCTCAGAAGGTTGCAGGTTTGAATCCTGCCGAGGTCACAAGAGGGGATTTATTTTTGAAGTAGATTCCCTTTTTTTTAATTCAAATATTTTATTGGAATTTGATTTTTCTCAGATTCTTGCATCCAGAAAATATTTATTATGTACCATCTTTTATTATCATACATCATTTGAATACTATTTATTCCTCTCATGAAAGGAATTTTATCAGATTTACTTCTGAATGACTCATAGCTAGAAAAAACATGAGCAATGTTGCCAAAAATCTCAGTAGTGTTTTTAATACCAACTTCATGAAAACCATTTTCGAATAACCATTTTCCAGATGATTCAATATATTCTTGAGGACTCAAAAATCTTGCACCATAAGAATCTGGGTTTGGTCCTGAGGGAACAAGTTTTGCATCTTTATGAAAAAGATTTAAGAATAAGTCCCAATCTCTTTCAACGCCTTTGTCTCCAGAAATCACATCGTATAAAACCTCAATAGTAGAATCAATTGTTTTAGTCTTCTCATAAATATCATTTTGAGCATTAATTGAAAACGAAAACATTAAAAAAACCAGAAATATTTTTTTCATAATAATTATTATTTATATTAAGGTATTCATTTTAATTCAAAACAAAAAACATGAAATTAATACAACTAATATTGTGCATGCTCATGGTAAGCTACACATACTCACAAGAAAAAACCATTCTTTCTGATCTTGAAAATTTAAACCTTAACATAGGTGAAGTATACAAACCTAATTCAAAGGTGATTAATTCAGATGGCAGTGAAGGTGATTGTACCCGGCTTTATTATTACAATAAAAAAGGAGTTTTTAGCTCAGCTAAATCTATAACATTTGATCGATCTGAGGGAACACTCATAGCAAATGAACCAGGTACTCATGAAGTTGTTGCAATATGTATTGATTCAAAAGGAAAAAGATTAAGTAAGACATTTTATGTAAATGTTAATTATCCAAAGATTAAAGAAGTTAAATTATCATTAAATGATGAAAATATTTATGTTGGTAATTATATACCCCTTGTTTATGAAATAACTGATGAACTAGACACTAAAAGAGTGATTGATTTTTGGACAACAGATGTTGCTGCTAAATATTTTTCGGAAGTTGATATGTCATTAACATCCAATAATAATAAAATTGAAATTGATGAATCTAATAACATTCTAGCTCTTGAAGAAGGGAGTACTTCAATAATTGCATCATTTGATGGAGTTCGAGGTGAAATTGACATTAATGTCAAAAAAAATCCTGTATCAAAATTAGTTTTACAATCCAGTGAAAACAATGTAAGATCTGGTGATGTAATAAATTATAATGCTATTGCATATGATAAAAAAGGTAATGTGATTGAAGGAATAAAAGTTGATTACTCTTTTACTGGAAAGTCATCAGATAAAAGTAATACAGCTTCTGGTTTAATTCTTAATGATGGAAGATTTGTAGGTGATATCCCTGGAAAATATATTATATCTGCTAAAGTTGGTAATATTTCAACCTCAAAAGTTGCAAACGTATTTCCAAGAGAAGTTCAAAGAGAAGTAAATTCTGTTGGGACTGGACTTGTTGGAGATAAACATACTTCTGATTTCTGGATTTTTGAAGGTGTTGATGGGGGTGATTATGGTGTTACCGGTACTTGGGGAGCAGATGGAACAGCTTACTTCTGGGATGTTTCAGACCCTAGTAACTTAAAAAAAATAGATAGTGTTCAAGTTGATGCAAGAACAGTGAACGATGTAAAGGTATCGCAAGACGGGAAAATATGTGTAATAACAAGAGAAGGTGCATCTAACAGAAAAAATGGAATGATCATAATAGATGTTTCAAATCCTAGAGATGTAAAAATACTTAGTGAGTACACCAAAAATCTTACGGGAGGTGTTCATAATGTATTTATTGATAATAATCATGTTTATGCACTTAGCAATGGTGAAAGATATTATGTTGTAAATATAGATGACCCATCAAATCCTAAAGAAGTAGGTATGTTTGAATTAGGCAAGGAAGGACAATCAATTCATGATGTATGGATTGAGGATGGAATCGCATATTCATCAAATTGGAGAGATGGAGTATATTTAGTTGATGTAGGAAATGGAATTGTAGGAGGTTCACCATCTAATCCAATAGCTTTTGGAAATTACAGTTATGCAAGTGGTGCTCATCACGCAACTTTTCCATTTAAAAGTAAGTCAACAGGAAAATTTTATACTGTACTTGGTGATGAAATCTTTCCAAATGGTGTAAATCCTAATGGCACCAATGAAACTGCTGGGTTTATTCATTTTGTTGATTTTTCCGATTTAAATAATCCTAAGGAAGTTGCAAGATATGAGCTTCCTGGACACGGATCACATAATTATTGGATAGAAGATGACATATTATATGTAGCGATGTACACAGGTGGCTTGCGAATAGTTGACATTAGTGGAGATTTAATTGGAGACCTCTACAAACAGGGAAGAGAAATTGGGTATTTATTAACAGGAAGTGAGGATGGATATATCCCAAATGATACTATGGTTTGGGGTGCACAACTATACAAAGGACACGTATTTTATTCTGATTTCAATACTGGTTTAGGAGCAGCAAAAGTTTCAGGAGGAAAGCCTGATAATAGTAAAACAAATCAACATTTAGATAATTAAAATGTTTAGAATATTTATAATACTAATTTTATCTTTTAATATAACCTACTCTCAAGATTACTTTTTATACGTAGCTGCAGAATCAGATGATACAGTATCATTACTAAAGTTTGATGGTAGTAATCTTAGTGAAACAGAAAGAATAGTTGTAGGTAGTTATCCTACTGAAAATGAAGGGCCACATGGACTTACGGTAGATCCTAATGGAAAATATTGGTATTTAACCCTTGCACATGGAAATCCATTTGGTAAACTAATTAAATATTCAACTGAAACTAATGAAGTAGTTGATGAAACTACTCTAGGTTTATTTCCTGCATCAATGCAAATATCAACTGTCACTGGATTTTTATACTGCGTGAATTTCAATTTACATGGTGACATGAAACCATCTTCAGTCTCTGTTGTAGATCCTGAAACTATGACCGAAATAACAAGAATTAAAACTGGAAGTATGCCGCATGGGTCAAGAATAACAAGTGATGGACTGAAACAATATTCAGTAGCTATGATGTCTGGTGAGTTATTTGAAATTGATGCACTTTCACTAGAAGTATCCAGGATCTTAGATCTTAAAGATCGCTCTAAAATGGATCATTCAAAGATGGATCATTCAAAAATGAATGATTCGAAAATGGATCATTCAGGAATGAAACATTCAAATGTTAAACCTACTTGGGTAATACCCCACCCTAACAAAAATGTAATTTATATAGCAGGGAACGGAAGTGATGAAATTATTGAAGTTGATTCTGATTCTTGGAAGGTGTCAAAAAGAATTAAAACAGGGAAAGGTCCCTACAACGTAGAAATATCTCCGGATGGTAAATACATGATTGCTACTCTAAAATCAATAGGAAGTACAGGGATTTGGGATTTAAATTCAGGAAAATTATTAAGTGAAGTTAAAAACTCAACATCTGTATCACATGGAATAGCAATTTCACCTGACAGTAAATATGCTTTTATCTCTGTAGAAGGCATTGGCGGAGAGCCAGGAATTGTAGATGTAATAGATATTAAAAGTCAGAAATTAATTGATAATATAGAGATTGGAAAACAAGCAGGTGGTATAGCTTTTTGGAAAATGGAAATTTAATTTCCTTTAACAGCTTTAACCATAGTTGATAACAATCCATCCTTTTTCTTATCATTCATAAGCTGCCAAAACATTATTCCTCCGAGTTTGTTTTTAATAGCATATTCAGACTTAAGCTTAATAGATTTATGATCATCAAAAGTTGCAAATAATTTATTTACTGAATCATATGCATAGGGTGCATTAGCTTTATCATCCCAGTAAAAAGAAAAATTTTCTTTTACTTCTTCAAAGTTAATTTGATTATAACTTCTATTCCATTCAGCATTTTGACCTAAGCCGTTTGATTTGTTATCAATATTTTTAAAAGTTTTGATATAGAAAGCTCCACCAATAAAAATCTGTTCAGGTTTTACACCATATGAAATAAGCTCTTCAATAGAATTAAATGCAGATCTTCCATCAAAATCAACAGAACCTAATGCAGTGTGGTGTCCAGTTTGTTTAGAACCACTACCATAGAAATCATATGTCATCAAGTTAACATTGTCAACCAATGGCATTACTTTATCCCATTCTACAGAATTTTCAAAGAACCTGCTAGATGCACCAGCAGCAAAACTTAATATATCACCTTCCTTCATGTACTTTCTAAGAAGAACAACTAAATCAGTAAAATTTTTTTTGTCTTCAGGCTTCCATTTATGTCCTGGATAACCTGATATTCCTGGATATTCCCAATCCAAATCAATTCCATCAGCATTATAAGATTCAATAATTCCTACTGTTGATTTAGCAAACTCTTCTCTACCATCTTTTGTACTGAAAACATCACTGCAAGTTTCACATCCACCCCATCCACCTAAAGAAACAAGTACTTTAAGATTAGGATATTTATTTTTTTGATTAACAACATTAATAAGAGTTAAGCTATCACTTTCATTATCAATGGCTAGTTTATTGCCTTTTAAGTGAAGAAAACTATAAATAATTTGGTCAACACCTGTTAAATCAAATTCATCAATAGATTTTTCATCTCCAGCATAATAAGCAATAATTTGTTGTTGTTTGTTTGTTTCGTTTTGACATGAAATCAAAAAGATTAAGAATAAAAGAATTAATTTTTTCATTTTTCCCCTATATTTTTTTTTATTACGTGTAGTGTTGTTAAAAAAGTAATTTTTTCAACTGAATTTCTAAAATCTTCCTCCGCTACTCTTTTTTCAAGATGATTGATAAATTCAGCTAAAGTACTTTGTCTATTCATAATGAAAAAGTACAAAAAAAAAAGAGGAGTACAAACTCCTCTTTTATTGATAATTATTAATATTTATTAAATTATTCAGCTGGCGTTGATGCTCTGGAATAAACCCAGAAACCACCAACTTTACCATCTTCGATGTAAAAATCAGCTACATCATATGTAGTTACTTCCTTTCCTTCAACATTTTGAGTTAAAGTATGACCTGTTATTACCCACTCTCCTACTTGACCATCAACTTTCATGGTGTATGAAAAGAAAGTATTCCATTTAGGATTATTTGAATCAAACCAACCTTCTAAAAACTCTTTATGAGTTTCTCTGCTTTGCAATACCTCACCTCTTGGTCCGTAAACAAAGAATTGTCCAAATTGTTTTGTTGAATCTGCTTCCATCTCAAAAATAGCTTCAACATCAGCAGCGTTATGTGCGTCTAAATATTTATCAATGATATCTAAGTTTGATGGATCAGCATCTCTGGCATCAGTTTTACCATCAGCAGTTGCTAAGTAACCAGCAGCTGGATTATCATCACATTCGGGTGCAGCAGTTTCACAAGAAAAAGTAAATACTGCAATTAATAATAGTAATAAGTAATTTTTCATAATAGTTATTGTTTTACTCTGTTAAATTACAAAAAAAAAACAACCCATTAGAGTTGCTTTTTTTGTGTTTATAAAATTTCTATTTAGAAATTGTGTGTAAGAGTGAATAATGCTTGTTGACCAACCATTGGCATATTAACCATTGTTTGATACTTTTTACCTAAAACATTATCAACTGTTAAGTCTAATCTAGTTTTTGAACTTAGAGGTAAACCAACATTCATATCCCATACAGTTCTTTTAGGAACAAATCCTTCATTCCAAAATAAATCAGAATTGTTTGAGTTTAGTGTGTTTATATTCATTGAATTTTGGTATCTGAATGATAGTCCAAAGTTCACTCCATTAGCAGGGTTATAAGCAAAACCTGCCTTAACTCTATGCTTTGGAATATTTAAATGATAAACATCTGATGAAGTTTCATCTCCTCCAGAAACATCCTCTTTTTCAAATTCTGTCTGATTTATAAATGAATAATTAGCAAAAAGTGAAGCGGCATCACTAATTTCATATGATGTAGCTATATCACTTCCCCAGTAATTAATTTCACCAAAATTCATAGAACCCCAAAAAATTCTTTCCATACCGTTTGATTGATCAGCTTGAACTAAACCAAAAGAAGGAATTGCAGCAGCAGTAGCCGCAGCAAATTGACCAGCTACACCACCTAAAAATAGAGCATATTGTGCTGCTACACTCGCAGGTAAACCTGCGCTAAGGTATGTGATGTAAAAAACATTAGCCATTGTAGAATACATTCCTTGCTGAGCTGCACCAGGATCTAACCCCACGTGAGGCGTTACTTGTTTCATTGTAACCATGTTTGTTTTTCTAATGTTATAAAGATCAATAGCAAAAGAAAATTTACCAACTGTGTTACTATATCCTAACTCGTAAGTAGTTTCAGTAGATAATTTAGAAGAATCACTGTCCATGATATCCATTCTATTTCCATTTCCATCATGTGTGTAGAATGGAGTGAACGCATCATAAGCTAAAATACTTCCAAATAAGGATGTTGGGTTTTGAAAAGGTAATAGTAATAGCATGTTTCCAGTCGCCATTGCTTGCTGCATTACAACACCAACATACTGATTAACAAATAATTGCATTAATGCAAAGTGATCTATACCCAATCCTTTGTATGGACCTGGATGAGCATTGTAAAGTGGGTCAAACATAGACCAAGGCTTCCAAGTAGGATTTGTGAATGTTATCGCATTTTTGTTTCCGTAAGGTCCCATTGAACCACCATCCCATGACGTAGCAGCAAAATCACTAAATAATGTATAAGCATTATCAGTAGCATGAGATTGCCCTACACCTAATCTTAATGTTCCTCCTGAATTATCATCTACGAAAATAACACCTTTAGGAGAGAATGCATTTTGATTAATGACTGAGAAATGATCAACTCTTCCCTGGAATAATAAATCAATATTATCCGTTAAAGATGAAGAAGATTGTAATGAAAATCCATAAGTTCTAAAGTCATCTTCGTCTTCATATGCACCAAATACTCTTCCTTCTGAATCAAATTTTGTTAATCTATGATCGGCAGTCAAAGTAATATCAGTACCTAAATTAGGTAATGAAAAATCATATCCAATCTGAGCATGTGATTGTCTGCTTTCAATTGTATGATCTTGACCTAACCAATAGTTATAATTACCACCACCAACTTTATTAGGTGCTTCATTAGAAGTTACTGTGAATTGAGCAAAAAAGTCTCCAGAGTCTAACTTAGCATTAAAGAAAGTACTGTTCATATCTCTTTTTTCTTCACCCCAAAACTGTCTTCTTTGTATATTTTCAGTTTGGTTGGTTCCAAAAGATATTGTCAAATCATAATCTTCGTAGTTATAATATAAAGATGTATCAAAGTTAAAAGAAGACATTAGTGGTATTTCTCCTCCTAATACTTGAGATGTTTGATCACCAACTAACCAGTCTGAATTTTCAGAGTAGCTTAAATTAATTTTATATCCAAAAGTTTTGTCTTCGTTGTGGTCAGCATGTCTTAGGTTAGCAGAAAATAAACTCCAGTTTGACTGAACATCTGATTCGCTTCCAGAAATGAGAGATGCATTTCCATTTTTGTTAATACCACCACTAGAGATAGCAACTGTTGTTCCTGGGTAATCAAAAGGATTTTTAGTTGTTACACTTACAACACCAGAAGTTGCATTCAATCCATAAACAGCTCCAGATGAACCTCTAACAACTTCAACTCTAGCTATATCAAGACCAGATAAAGTAGAAGCAGAAGCATCAAAAAATTTAAGACCGAAATTATTTAATTCCCTACCATCAGAAAGAAATAAAGTTTGAGTTGAAAAAATATCAACACCTTCTCTCAAATGAAGATTGAAGCTATTAACTCCTTGTCTTGAAATGTTAACACCAACAGTATTTTCAAGAAGTCCTAAAACATTAAAAGTTTTTTTGTTATTAATTTCTTTATCAGAAATTACTGTTGTAGAGTTACTTGCACGGTTAAGCTTTTCAGTTGTCCTTGATGCCGCAGTAACTTCATCATCGTTTTGTTGTGCATTAATGTTGAATGAAAATAACATCAATAATGCAAAAAACAGATAATTAAAATTTTTCATAGTTGATTTAATTTGTGTGAATTTAACAATATTTTATGAGAAATTTAAATTCTTTAGAATTTTACTCCCAGAGCACCTCCTCTGAAGCATTATACCAGTTTTGATATTTTGATGAAAAAGCTTCATCAATTTTTGCTCTTTTAATCTTTAAAGTTGGGGTTGTTAAACCATTTTCAGGTGTCCAGTCCTCAGATAGAAGAATGATTTTCTTAACCTTTTTGTATCCATCAGCAGTCAAGTTAAAATCTGATAGAATTTTTTTCAAAATGGAGTTTGTTGCCTCTTTATCCTGTAATGCTTCTTCATTTGGTACAGCTAATAAAATAGGTTGAACTAATCCGAGTCCAACAATGCATAGCTGTTGAAAAAGATTTGATTTCTCAAACTTTTCTTCAATTAGATGAGGTTCTATGTATTTTCCTTTAGATGTTTTAAAAATATCTTTTACTCTTCCAGTTATATGTAAATATCCATGATCATCTAAATAACCTTTATCTCCAGTATTGAACCAACCGTCGATTAAAACTTCATTAGTGTACCCTGGATTTTTATAATACTCTTTCAATAAATATGGACTCTTATTTAAAATCTCTCCATTTTCTCCAATTTTAATTTCAACTTGATCCCATGGTTTTCCGACAGAACCTCTACCTTCACCAGAGGAGGAGTCCAAGTAAGAACAAACACAACAATTTTCTGTCATTCCATAACCATTAAGAATATTAATTCCTAATTTACCATACCATTCAATCAATTCTTGAGGAAGAAAAGCAGCACCACTCACAATAGCATTTGCATTTGACCAGCCCAGCGATCTTCTAATTTTTTTCTTGATTAAGGATGAAATAATAGGGACACTTAAAAGAAAATTTAATCTTTTTTGTGGCATTTTTTCTAAGATCTTATCTTTAAATTTATTATATATTCTAGGTACACCAGCAAACGTAGTAGGCTGCACATCTGCTAAGTTTTTAGGAAAAGATTCAAGTGATTCAACAAAAGACATTGTACCACCATATCTCATACATTGAAATTCAAGTACAACTCTTTCAAAAATATGATTTAAAGGTAAATATGAGAAAAAACTATTGTTTCCATTTCTGTCCATCCCTAAGGGATTCACATCGCTTTCAACAATTATTTTTGTTAAATAAATAGTCCTGTAATCTAATACAACACCTTTCGGATCTCCAGTTGTTCCTGATGTAAATACAATAGTCCAAATATCGTCAAGCTCAGGATAATAATCCTCTTTTTGAGGTTCATTATTTTTTAAAAGATCTTCCCATTTGTCAGAATTCTTAATAATGGAATGATTATCATATATAGGGAAAGAAATAACTGGAATATTTTTAACTCCTTTAGATTGTTCTTCCCAATTTTCTAATTTTCCAGCAAACAATAATTTAACTTCTCCAAAATGAATCAATTTTTCAATCTCGAAAGATTGAAGAGTAGGAAAAAAAGGAACTGAAATATGACCAGCCATCATTATTGCTAAATCAGCAATTATCCATTCTCTACAGTTTTTTGATATGAGTCCAATATTGGATTTAGGTGGTAGGCCATAACGATTAATTGCACTTGCCATTTTTCTAGCCATTACTCCTACTTCACCCCAAGTATATTCTTCCCAATTATCACCAAATGGCTGTCTTAAAAAAGGGTCATTAGCTTTTTCTTTTTCCCATTTATAAAATGGAAAATCATAATATTTGTTATCCATAATTGACTAAATATAGTTTTTTTTTAAAAATAATATTTGCATTATAGTTGATAAGAATATTTATCTTAGTCTATCTTAAATGAAGAAATTTAAATCCACTATAAATAACAGAAGTGCTTCTTTTAAAAATAATAAGAAGGCTATGTTAAGGCTTGTCAAAAAGTTAAATGGATTTTTAGAATTATCTAAAAGTCCTGGCTCCCCAAGTGCACTTATAAAAGCTAGGCAAAGAGGAAAATCTTTGAGTTCTGAAAAATTAAGACTAATTCTAGACAAAGACTCACCGTGCATAGAATTGATGCCATTAGCTGGTATGAAACATGAAAAAGGCTTTGGTCCAGGTGGTACTACTTCTTGCATTCTGGGTTTTGTATCAAATAAATTATGTCTAATTAATTCGAATATTGGAACTAAAAAAGGTGGTGTTGTAGATTATGCAACTAGTCTGAAGAATTTAAGAATAGGTCAAATTGCCGAAGAAAATAAACTAACCTTAATAAATCTTGTAGAAAGCGGAGGAGCTAACCTACCTGACCAAGATAAAGTTTTTACCAATTATGGTAAAATGTTTTTTGATATGTCTAGAAGATCCAAAAAAGGTATCATGACTATTTCAATTGTATTCGGTAATGCAACAGCTGGAGGTGCTTACGTGCCTGGGATGTCTGATTTCAATATTATGCAAAAGGATCAAGCAAAAGTTTTTTTAGCAGGTCCACCACTTGTAAAAATGGCAACAGGTGAGGAATCATCGGATGAGGAATTAGGAGGAGCAAAAATGCATAGCAGTTTGTCTGGGGTTTCTGATTTTTTAGCAAATGATGAAAAAGAAGCTATAGAAATGGCTCGAAGTATTTTAAATACTGTAATTGATGATAAAATATTTGAATCAAGCAATGATTTAAATCCACCTATTTATGATAATGATGAAATTCTAGGAATAATTCCCGAAAATTTAAAAACCCCATTTGATATAAGAGATCTAATAGTAAGATTTGTAGACAATTCTATTTTTGAAGAGTTTAAGGGTAATTACGGAATCACAATGAAATGCGGATGGGCAAAAATCAATAACCATAAAGTAGGTATAATAGCAAGTAATGGAGTGATTTTTAGTGAGGCTGCAAAAAAAGCAACTCAATTTATTTTGCTTGCTAACAAAAATAATACACCCATACTTTTTATACATAACACTACTGGATTTATGGTAGGAAAAAGACACGAGCAAATGGGTATATTAAATCATGGTTCTCAGTTGGTTCATGCTGTAGCAGGAAGTGAAGTTCCACATATTACACTATTAGTTGGTAACTCTTATGGTGCAGGAAACTATGCAATGTGCGGAAGATCGTTTAATCCTAGGTTTTTATTTGCCTACCCCAATGTAGAATCAGGAGTTATGGGTGCTGAGCAATTGGCAGGAGTTATGGAATTATTAAAAATCAATGCTGCAAAAAACAAAAACGAAAAGTTAAATAAGAGACAGCTAAATAAAGAAAAAAAAGAATTAATAATCACTGCAAAAGAAAAAGCCAGTATTTGGTATACTACATCAGAAGTTTTAGATGATGGTGTTATTGACCCTCGAGATACAAGAAAATATCTTTCATTGTGCTTGGAAGTAATTTATAAAGAAAAAATAAATGGATCAAAATCCTATGGTACTTTTAGAATATAATTATGTTTTTCAATGAGCAATACATAGAAAATTACGATTTCAGTTTAAACAAATTTACATTAGTTAATATCGTAGATAATTTTTTAGAAATCACCTTAAACAGAAACGATAAAAAGAATGCTCTTAGCACAGAAATGATAAAGGAACTAGCAATTTGCACTGATTATGCTAATATTAAAAAAGAAATAAGAGGTGTTATTTACAAGTCTTCCAGTAACACATTTTGTGCTGGACTTGATTTAAAAAATTTAAAAACTAATGAAGATTTTTTTTTAGGTGATATTTTTAATAAACTAGAAAAACCAAAACTAGCTGTGATTGAAGGCAATGTTTATGGTGGAGGTTTATTATTTTTATCTTGTAGTGATTTCATAATAGCAAAAAAAGACTTAATTTTTTCTCTAACTGAAACTAAAAGAGGTCTATTCCCTTATCAAATAATGCATTCTTTTTCAATGGTGATGCCTCCAAAAATAGCTTTAAAGTTATGTTTACATGCCTCTACTTTTAACTCAGAAGAAGCAAAGAAATATAATCTTGTAGACATCATAACCGATGATATTAAGTTACAAATTAAAGAATGGAAAAATTCTATAAATCAAGGATCACCAAATGCAATAAATTCTGGAATTAAGGTATATAACAAATTATACCATAACAATGATACTATCATATATCTAAATAAAGAGTTAGATAAATTAAAAGAATCTGAAGATGCCAAAGAAGGCATTAAAGCATTTATTGAAAAAAGAGATCCAGAATGGAAATAAATAATAGAACTGTAAGAATCATACAGTTGCCAAAAGTTTATCCCTCAAGAGAAATGTGGATGATGAGTGAAGAAAACTTTGACCTTCAGCTAAAAGAAAATGAATTTATTATCAAGAACGAAATTATTTTTTTAGATGATAGAACCTTAGAATATTTAAAAAAAGAATCTTCAAAAATTTTAGATAAAGTAATGTTTGCTATAACCTTTGGAAAAGTTTTAGAATCTAGAAATGTAAACTATGTTAAAAATGATATTGTGATTGGTAATGGTGGCGTACAAGACTATTGTATAACAGATGAAAAAATATTTAATAAAGTTGATAATGATTCATATTTCTTGGATGAAAATGAATGTCATGAAGGAATACATAACTTTCATAATGTTTTAATGAAATTATATGATGATGAAAAAAAAAGTAAATTAGTTTTAAAGATATAATCATGAGTAAACCAGAATTCTTCAACAACCTAAGTTTACCTGCAGTAGCAGCTCCAATGTTTCTTATTTCAGGTCCAAAACTAGTTATTGAATGTTGTAAGAATGGGATTGTTGGAACTTTTCCAGCATTAAATCAAAGAACAACTGAAGGTTTTGAAGAATGGGTAATACAGATTAAAACCGAACTTGAAGAGTTTGAAAAAGAAACTGGGAAAAAAGCTGCTCCATTTGGAGTAAATCTTATCGTTCACAATACTAATCCCAGAATAAAGGCAGATCTTAAGGTTTGCGTTAAACATAAAGTTCCTCTAATTATAACTTCTCTTGGTGCTGTATCACAATTAGTTGGAGCCATTCATTCATACGGTGGTTTAGTATATCATGACATTATTAAAAAAAGACATGCAGAAAAAGCTATGGAAGCTGGGGTTGATGGTTTAATTCTAGTGTCAGCTGGAGCTGGAGGACATGGTGGAACACTCAATCCTATCTCACTTATTTCTGAAATAAGAACTTTCTTTAAAAAAACAATTTTACTTTCAGGTTGCATTAGTAACGGCAGAGATATAGCTTCAGCATTGCAAATGGGTGCAGATTTAGCTTACATGGGAACTAGATTTATTAATACAAAGGAAAGTTTGGCTGATGAAGATTATAAAAATATGATTATAAATTCAACTGCTGATGATATAATTTATACAGCAGTTGTATCAGGTGTAAAAGCTAACTTCATTAAACAAAGTCTTAAAGCAATGGGAATTACTGAAGATGATTGGAATAAAACAAAAAAAATAAACTTTGGAGAAGAGTTAGATGCAGCAAAAGCTGAGGCAAAAGCTTGGAAAACTATTTGGTCAGCTGGTCAAGGTGTAACAAGTATTAAGGATTGTCCTTCAGTAAAAGATCTAATCTCTAATCTGAAATCAGAGTTTATTGATTCAATTCAAGAGCAATATCAATTATTACAAAACTTTAAATAAAAAACTTAATAAATAAATTACTTTTTTCATTTTAAGATTAATTGTTGAATCTCAATAATACAAAATATTTACTTAAGATATGTTAAGTTATTGTAAACTATTGTTTTACAATTATTAATGTAGCTTTTGCTCCTGTTGCTAAATTCCATTGGTTTGCAGATAATAAAACGTCATTATCATCATAAATTCTTAATTCAGCGGTATTAGGTCCAGATTCACCTTGATTTAGAGCAATGAAGTCTATTTTATTAAATCCTTCTTTAAGTTTTAAATTAATTCCTCTGAATGATGAATTCAAAGTTAAATTATGAACGATAACCTCATCATTTACAAGAATAGATACACGATCACCATCTACATACTCAAAATCTCTACAAACAATGTTAGCAGTATCAGAAATTGTCTTAACATCTCCTAAATATGCATCACCTGTATAATTATTTGGATTTTTTTCTTTTTCCTTATTCAATCTTTTTAAATACGTATCACCAGGATTCAAATAATATTCTTTATCAGAAATCATAAAACCTTTTTTATCTTCACTTTTTTCAATTTTCTTAAAAGTAAATGAGTTAGGATTATTCTTAATTACAGGTGGAATTGTAACTGATTTCTTAGGCGGAGTTATATCAATTTTACGACTATTACTCTCAACTTGGGAATAAGAGTTACCTATAATAAATGTAAAAAATAATGTAAATAATAGTCTTCTCACAATACAAATTTAAAAAACAAAAACTATACCTTTATTTACTGAGGAATTTGTTATATCTCCACTTTGAAATTATACCCAGAATTAATACGAATAATATACTGTAGTATACAAAATCAGGCGTAATTACCTTATCACCACTGGCATATGAGTGCAGACCAACTAAATAGAAATTCACTCCGAAATATGTCATGACAATACTTGCAAAAGCTATTATTGACATTAAGTTAAATAGCCAAGCTCCTCTCATTTTGGGAATTAATCTCATATGAATAACAAAGGCATATATTAAAATACTTATCAAAGCCCATGTTTCTTTAGGATCCCAACCCCAGTAACGACCCCAACTTTCATTAGCCCACATTCCACCTAGAAAATTACCTATGGTTAACATAACTAATCCAATAGTAAGAGCCAGTTCGTTAATTATGGTTAGTTCAGAAAGTTTGTGCTTAATTATTTTTGAATTCTTAGAAGTAGACAGAATCATCAAGAATAGGGAAACAATACCCAATATCATTCCTAAAGCGAATGGACCGTAACTTCCTACAATAATAGAAACATGAATCATTAACCAGTAACTATCAAGAACTGGGACTAAATTAGCAATTGAAGGATCCATCCAATTCCAATGTGCAATCATTAAAATCATCGATGCAACAAATGCGGTTGAAGCTAAAGTTAAGTCAGATTTTTTAGCAAATAAAAGTCCTACACCCATAGTAGACCAGGCTACATAAATCATCGATTCATAAGCGTCACTCCAAGGCGCATGTCCTGAAACATATCCTCTTGCAATTAAGCCAATTGTATGTAAAATAAATAAACCAAAAATTATAATCTTAAACCCTTTAAAGATGTAATTAAAGATGTTGTTAATTTTTTTATTTGAGTTAAATATTTGTAAAATTATAAATACAAAATACACTAAACCAGCTAGAAAATAATAAAGAAAAAGTCTCTTAAAAATGTCGTATTTATTGTATAAAACTTCTGCTTTAATTCTATCTTCACTAGGTACTACTTCACCTCCATATTTTAATTGGAAACCTTTAATACTTGCAAGAATTCTTTCAGCATTAGAATAATCATTAGAACTAACACCGTTGTCTAATTCTTTCAGATATATTGGTACAATGTTATTTACAAACAAAGAATCAACATTTTGATAGTTGTAATCTTTAACTTCGGATTGAGAAATCCACTTATTATTTTCGTCATTTGGGACAGGAAAAATTTTTATAATTTCACCTTCTAGAGCAGAAAAAAATAGATTTACTTTTCTATCAGTATCTATAAAATCTTTTTCAAACTGATTTGGCAAAGATGATTTATAGGCTTTTTCTAGGTAAGTAGACAACTTATAATTACCTCTATCATCGAAGAAATTAATAAAAGCTGCATATTTACTTTCTTTATCAACACCAATAATATTTCTAATACTGTCATTTCCTCTTTTCAAGTAAATTATGGGTTCAGAATACCATGCAAGTGGATTTCTAAGTATTGATAAAAAAACTTGATCAGAGTTTAAATCATTGTAAGTATCTGATTTACTTACTTTTCTTAAAAGTTCTGAAGAAAAAGTATTTAATGGCTTCATCCTTCCTCCAGAATCTTGAATTAAAATTTCACCAAATTTATTTGCATGTTCCAAATCAACTATATAATTCTTCACTGTTGGATCCAAAGAAAAATTATCTCCATCGTGTGTATAATCTGCCTGTGCTATTATTCCAGTTGAAAAAATTAAAAAGATAATCGATAGATTTAATCTCTTTGATTTTAGTTTATCAAGCCTTTCAGATAAATCTTTAAATCTAGTTTTCCCATAAAACATTATTGCAACTAAACCAATGTAAAGTAATATATAGCCTATGTAAGTAATTAGAGTTCCAAAAAAATCTTTATTTACTGATAGAATTGTACCTTTTTCATCAGGATCAAATGAAGCTTGAAAAAATCTATATCCTTTGTGATTAAGAATATGATTCATGTATATATCATAATCAAAAGTATTATCACTATCAACAGTAACTCTACTCATAAAACTACTGTAACTTTTTTCAGTACCAGGGTATTTTTCGGCTATAAAATCATTTAATTTAATGTAGAAAGGTAATTTATATAAAAGAGATCCATACTTTAAAGAAAAATCAAGTCCAGCCAATGAAACTGTTTGATATTGATCTGCAATTCCTTTACCACCTGCAAGTTCAATAATTGATTCTTCACCATTAGATGATACTTTTAATTTTAGTAAATTTTGATTTGTTTCATCTTCTTCATTTTTAACTAACTGATACTCACCATTTATAATAGGTTCTGGAAAAACAAATTGTAATCCTGCAACATTGTATAGACTCTTGTATTCTAATTCATCTTTTATATCTTTTTCAACTCGACCATTAAATTGATCAATCATTCTCATAAATGATCCATTAAATGAAGATTCAATGTAAAGATCATAACCATCAGAAGTTATATTAATAGCACCATCAATATTATTATTTAAAGAAAAAAGCACACCATGTATATTGGTAACTTCTCCATCTTCAAGATAATGGTCATGACGATCTCCACTCGAAGCTTCTACCAGTTTTAGAAACTTTTTTTCACTCTCTCCCTCTACAACTTTATATTCAACATTTTCAATAAAATCTAAGTATTCAACTTTAAATTTTTGATTATTAAAATCATTCTTGATTGTAAAACTGTTATTAAAATCAGTCGCTTCGGAGAGAAGAACCTTTTTTTCTAGCTTTTTTCTTTGTGGTTGACCATTCATTTCACCATCCACCAAAACAGTTACGTAAGTATTGGATGATAAGAATTGATTTGAATTAGCTCCTTCTCTTATTGGCATTATACCTTCGTAACCAATATATCTAGTTATTCCAGCACCAACTATTATGAGTATCCAAGAAATATGTATAAGTAATACAGCTATTTTTTCTTTTTTAAGAAGACTGTATCTTTTAATGTTATATGTAAAGTTTACAACAAACAAAAGCATCATAATTTCAAACCAAATAGCATTATAAACTAAAATTTTAGACGCGTCTGTTCCATAAAAACTTTCAATGAAAGTCCCAATAGCCATTGCTAATGAAAATGAAATAAAGAGAAATGCTGTTAATCTAGTTGAAACTAGGATTGATATTAATTTTTTAACCACTTATTCGCAAAATTACACTGTTTGTTTTGATCATTGACAGAGATGTAAGTATCAATAATCTTTTCATTCATCCACTTTTGGATTGCGTTAAGTTGTTTTTCTTTTAATGCTAGTTCTTTAATCTTTATAAAATCTTTAGAGTAATCAGCTACGTGCTCGTCAAACCTATCAGAAACCATTATTAATTTATAGCTTTGATTACCTTGACGATCTTGTTCAAGAAGAGGTGATGAAATTTCATTGTCTCCAAGTCTCTGTATCTGATTATATAATACTGGATCAATCTTAGTTAACTCAAATCTTGTATCTCCAGTTGTAGGATTGATAAGAACACCTCCATTATTTTTTGTAGATTTTTCATCAGAAAAAGATTTAGCAGCTTCTTGAAAGGTTAGTTCTCCATCTACTACCCTCTTTCTAATTAAATCAACTTTCTTTTTTGCTTCAGCCATTGCATCTGGTGAAATTTCTGGTGTTAAAAGAATATGTCTTACATCCACTTCTTGACCTCTTATTCTATCAACCTTAACAATGTGCCATCCAAATTCAGTTTCAAATGGTTCAGAAACTTCATTTTCTTTAAGTCTGTAGGCAACATCTCTAAATTCTTTCACCATTTGAGGTCTGTTTCTATTCAGAGTATATTTTCCTCCAGTAGATCTAGAGCCAGGATCTTGAGAGTATAAGATCGCCTTAGTAGCAAAACTAGATCCATTGATGACAACATCATCTCTTATTGATTCAAGCCTATCTATAACTTTATTCTTTTCAGTTTCACTTACCTCAGGCTTAACAACAATCTGAGATATCTCTAATTCTGCACCAAAGATTGGTAAATCGTATCTTGGAATATTATTAAAAAATTGCTTTACTTCTTCAGGTGTGATTTCAATTTCATCAACAATTTTTGATTGCATCTTTTGTGAAAGCTGATTCACTTTATTGATTTCAAAAAGTTCTTGTCTAAAAGTCTGTTCATCTTCTTTTTTATAGAATTCTAAAACTTTATCAATATCTCCTAGTTGACTAATAAAATATTCAATAGTTTGATCAACATAATTAAAGATTTGTTGGTTATCGATTTCTAAACTATCCTGCTCAGCATGATGAGCATAAAGTTTATCCTCCATTAATTTACCCAGTAAACTACATTTATCTAGATTATCAGTCTCAACACCTTGAGATTGTAAATCAATTAGTGTCTTATCAATATCCGAGTCAAGTATTATAAAATCACCTACAACTGCTGCCAAGCCGTCAATCTTTATTTTTTGTTGAGAACTTAGTGTATTACAGAACAGTAAAATTAGTGTGAATGCTGCTTTACTTAGTAAACTGAAACTTGTTATCTTTCTTTGCATTTTCTAGAATTTCTTTTTCAAATTTTTTAATAAAATCAACTTTCTTTTTGTTCAGAAGAATATCTTCAATTCGATTGTAAATATAATCTATTGGAGCGACATCATCTACCTTTTTATAATCATTAACTTTTATCAAATATACATCCAAAGAATCTTCTTTTGAGAGGTATAACATATTTTTAACAATTCTTTCTTTTTCAAGGTCATTTAAAACAGGGATTTTGCTAAAAAATAAATTCTTATTTATCCATGTTGAATCATTAAAGGAATAATTAAAAAGCTGAATTGAAATTGAATCAAAAAATGATTTATCATCATCATTTAATCGCCTAAATCTTCTTTTGATCTCTTTAAGGTTGAAATTATTCTTGCTAAGTTTGACATATCTTCCTTTAACAACATCTTCATAAAGCTTAAAATTTTCTCTAAATTCCTCATAATAGTCAATCACATCTGAGGGATTTACAATTGTATCAGAGTTAACTGCAGCAACTTTATTTTTATATGCATTAATCAAAAGTTCATTATAATAATCTTCAGAAAGCTTAGTTATTTCTTCGATTTCCTCTTCTGAAAGATTTAACTCAGCATTTTCACGAATAAGTTGATTTAATGCCCAATTGTCAATGTATTTCGTTAAAATTTTAATTGAATCATCTTTACTTAGCCCATTTGGAACTAAATTATTAATATCTTCTTTAATTAATGAATTTTCTCCCACTCTAGCTACAATTTCTTTTTCAATAGGAGCTGAGATATCACAACTCAAAAAAATGAGAAAAAAAATTAAAATCTTTTTCAATTATCTTGAATAATTTGGTGACTCTTTAGTAATTGTAATATTGTGAGGATGACTTTCATCTAATCCTGCCCTTGTGATTTGAACAAAACTTGATTTATTTTTTAAATCATCAATTGTTTTTGCCCCACAATAGCCCATGCCGGATCTAATACCACCAACAAATTGATACATACTTTCTACAACAAAACCTTTATATGGAACTCTACCAACTATACCTTCTGGAACAAGCTTATTTTTATCATCAATATTAGATTGAAAATATCTTTCTTTACTTCCTTTTTGCATCGCTTCCAACGATCCCATTCCTCGATATGTCTTAAATTTTCTTCCCTCATAAATAATTGTCTCGCCTGGTGACTCATGAGTTCCAGCAAGCAATGAACCTAACATTACACAATCAGCTCCAGCAGCAATTGCTTTCGTGATGTCACCTGTGTGCTTAACTCCACCATCTGCAACAAGTGGAATACCACTTCCTTTTATAGCTTTTGAAATATTGTGAATTGCAGATAATTGTGGATATCCAACACCAGCAATTATACGGGTAGTGCATATTGAACCAGGTCCTATTCCGACTTTAATTCCATCTACACCAGCTTTTGCTAAAAACTTTGCAGCATCACCAGTTGCAATATTTCCGGCTACAACATCTAGTGAAGGGAACTTTGATTTTATTTTTTTAATTGTTTTTAAAACAGAACTAGTGTGAGCATGAGCAGTATCAATTACAACAGCATCTAATCCAGCATTGAATAGCATTTCTGTTCTTTCAATCGAATCCCCTTCAACTCCAACTGCGGCTGCAACTCTAAGTCTTCCAAATTCATCCTTATTTGAAGATGGTTTGATTGTTAATTTTTGAATATCTCTAAATGTTATTAAACCAATTAACTTATAATCATTATCTACAATTGGTAATTTTTCAATTTTATTTTCTTGAAGAATTATTTCAGCCTCTTTTAATGTTAACTCCTTAGATCCAGTCACAAGATTTACAGAGGTCATAACATCGCCAATCTTTTTGTCAAGCTGTTTTTCAAACCTTAAATCTCTGTTAGTTACGATACCAATTAACTTCTTATTACTATCAACAACTGGAATTCCACCTATACTGTATTCCTTCATGCAGTTTAAAGCATCAGCAACAGTCTTGGATTTAGACAATGTTATTGGATCTAGTATCATCCCTGATTCAGATCTTTTGACTTTTTTTACTTTATCACTTTGTTCTTCAATTGATAAATTTTTATGAATTACACCAATTCCACCCTCTTGAGCCATTGCAATAGCCATTTTACTTTCAGTGACAGTATCCATCGCAGCTGAGACAATTGGTACTTTTAGTTGTAGATTTTTAGAAAATTTAGATATTAGAGAAACTTCAGAAGGTAAAACATCAGAGTAAGCAGGAACCAGAAGAACATCATCGAATGTTAAACCTATTTCTAAAAATTTTGAATTATTTGAAGCCATAGCAATTAAGAAATAATTGCGCACAAATATAAGGATTATGATTTACTTTTTGTAAAGTTCTTTGAAAATCAGGAAAACAGCTAAAAAATAGCAAACATGTAATAGAATACCAGAAATCATTATTACATATGTAAACCAACTTATTTCCAGCCAGAGCATATAAATTCCGCCAAATGTTAGAATAATTGAAACAAAAGGTTCAACAATTAAAAAGTTTTTAAAAGATTTTGGTATGTCAGTTTTTGTTAAGAAATATCCAATTACCAAAAAAATTAATGACATTGAAAGAATATGGGCATGGACTATATTTAAAATTTCTTTCTCACTTTTTTTAAACTTCATTACTTCTTGGTCATCTGAAAATTCATTTCCATTATAATGTTCTTCTATTCCCATTGGTATTGTTGTATTACTGTAAAACAAAAATTTGGTTCCTGAAAGAAACCCAATAGTCAAAACAATGAGGAAAGACGATATTAAAAGTTTTAAATCTTTTGATAAATTAGAAAGTACTGATTTCACCTTTTAAAATTAATTGAAAAAATTAATAGAATTTAATTTATCTAAATCTGATAAAAAATAATTTACAGAGCGTGTCATAGATTTCACCGAAATTGTTGCGCCAGAAATAGCAGAAATATTTTCTCTGTAAATATATTTTTTACCTGCTTTAGCTCCGTTGAATTGCTTTAACCATCTGTTACTACTAATTTCACCACCCCAACTTTCTCTGTAAGCAAGTATTTTAATTTTTTCAATTAAAAGATTATGATCAAGAATAATCATGTAATCAAAAGTTTCAGTTTTACTTGGTGCGTTACCTAAGTATAGATATGAAGGTTTTTCAGAGTCATGGAAAGTGATTTTGAAAAAATTATTTTCATTTAAAGAAACTTCAAAATTTAAGTCATTAAAGTTAATTTCATTCATTTCAAAATCAATAGTATCATAATGTTTTGAAATAACTTTTTTGGACTTGTCAATATATCTTGACGGATTGTTGAATGCAGTAATCAACATAAAAGCTAAAACAAAGTAAATTACCCTTTTCATCCTTAAACTATTAAAAAAATACACCTAAACCCAAATTAAATTGACCATAATCATCATCTAAAAGTGTTCTTTTAGATTGATAATCCATCTTAAACACAGTGCCACGTGATAAATGATAAGAAAACCCAAAAGTTGTTTCTTTTCTATGAAAACCTTTATTTATAAGTAAAGAACCCTCTGTTGACTTGTGTGTGTTATAATCTTCGTATCTCAAAAACAAATCCAATTTTTGGGTATTTTGTATTGGAAATAAATTAAATGCAGCCTCAACGTAGTAACCTGAAGCTTTAGAACCTAAATCCTTGCCTGAAAACAAATTATATTTTTCAGTATCAGATAAACTTGCAGATATTAGCTGTGCTCTGGCTGAAAATCTATTTTTAACATATCTAGCGTCAAAAGCGACCATTGAAAGTCCAACTTGGGATCCATCTACAGATTGATCAGTTGTTTGTGTTTTGCCACTATAGTATCCAAGTCCTAGTTTTAATCCTGGTAGTCCATAATAGTCGATTTTTGCTGTAAAATTACCGTTACTCCCAACAGATTCAGCACCTTTCTGTCTACCTTTTCTTAGAAAATCTGATCCTATTAACTTATAGTCACCATTATAAGAAATGGGGCCATTAACAATATAAGCTTGATATCTTAAAGAAAGTGCATTCGATTTACCATATAAACCTAGCCCTATTTCTCTCCATGTTGAAGGAATAATTTTATTATCAATACTAGGTCTTTCAACACCATTAAATGTAGTTGGCTCGTGATATTCATTTATAATTCCCATGGGAATTAACATTAATCCACCTCTTAAATTAAGATTTTCATTTAATGAATAATTTAAAAAAGCCTGTTCAACATATAATTCTTTAACATGTTCAAATTCAATTTCGGTAACAAAAGAAACTCTATCATCAAATTTATATGCAAACAATAAGACTAGTCTTTGAACATCAATTTCAGAAACATCATCCGATGGATCATTATAAGTAATTTCCGCATACCCTCCGATTGTTAATCCAGAATCTATTGAGGTGAGATTAGTTAGTTGTGTTTCTGAACTATTTTGAGAAAAAACAAATCCTCCAAAAAATATTAAAAGGATAAAAATTTTTCTCATTGTACTTATTTAGAACGATTTTAAATTAAGTCAAATTTAACATGTAAACTTTTAATAAAAAAGCTTATTTAGAATAAATTTAAATAAGATTATAAAAAGTTATTAACTTTAGATATGCATCAAGAAGTAATTATTATTGATGGTTATTGCAATCTATGTAATAAGTTTTGTCAATTAATTATCAAATATGACATAAATAATAATTATAAACTTTCAGGATTTAATAGTATTTTTTCTGAGAAAAATAATTTAGATCTAAAAAAAATAAATTCTATTGTTCTTGTTAAAAAGGATAAATCAATACTTAAAAACTCAAAAGCTATAAAATCAATATTCTACAACATACCTAAACTTAAACCTCTTTATTATATGTTGAAAATTACACCAGAGTTCATTTCTGATTTTGTTTACATAATTATAGCAAATAATAGATATAAACTTTTTGGAAAAAGACAAACGTGTTCTATTTCATCTAAAGTGAATGATAAGTTTATAAACTAACCCAAAAGGATGTAAACGGCTATTGATTGAAAAATAATTCCTTGGATAAATATTGATTCTTTTGATTTCATATAGTTTTCAAATTTTGGTTTTAGAAAATTTGAAAAAAAGGATATAGTAAAAAAAATTAAAGTTGCAATTAGCCAAAAAATAAATCCCAATATTAAAAACTGAATATTAACATCTAAATCATTATGAAATATAAATCCTGGAAGAAATGCTATAAAAAAAATACTAACCTTAGGGTTGAGAAGATTCATTAAAAGACCTGTGACAAAACTGTTTTTACCTTCATTTCTATTATCATCTCTTTTATTTTTATTTATAAATTGACTTAGAGCTAAATAAGTAAAATATATGAAACCAAAATATTTAATTAATTCAAAATAATCTTGATTTGATTTAATTAAAGCGGAAATACCTAAAACAACAAATAATGTATGAATCAAAAGACCTGAGGTTAAACCTATACTCAATTTTGCAGCTTCTTTAAATCCACTAGTTGAACTTTTATAGAACACATATATAATATCGGGTCCAGGAAACAACGTGAGAAATAAGACACTTGTTAAAAAAGCGAAAAGAACATCAATTTGCATAATTTTTGAAATTATTTAAAAATAAATTTTTAATAATTAATTTTGCCTTTTTTATGAACAAAATAGACAACCTTCTTTCAGAAATTTCAGAAACTAGAGAACAATTACTCAAACACAAATTGTATAATAAATTAAATAGTGTTGAGGCAATTTCTAAATTCATGGAAATTCATGTTTTTGCCGTTTGGGATTTTATGTCATTGGCTAAATCTTTACAAAACAATTTAACATGTACTGAAATTCCTTGGTACCCAACTGAAGATAAAGTATCACGGAGATTGATTAATGAGATTATTCTCGGTGAGGAAAGTGATGTTGATCAGAAAAATAATCCAGCAAGTCACTTTGAGTTATACGTTGAATCAATGAAAAAGATTGGATCTAACACCAAACAAATTGAGAAATTTGTTAATAAAATTAAAGAAACAAAAGACTATAATTTATCAAAGGAGGGGTCAAGCCTTACTGAAGGCATTATTAATTTTTTAGATTTTACATTTGATACAATTAACACTAATAAATCACACATAATTGCAAGTGTTTTTACATTTGGAAGAGAAGATTTAATTCCTGATATGTTTATTAACATTGTTAAAACTTTAAATGAAAACAATGAAACAAAAATTGGAGATCTTCTATATTATTTAGAAAGACATATTGAACTTGACGGAGATGAGCATGGACCAATGGCTCTAAAAATGATTAGTGAACTATGTGGAGATGACGCTACAAAATGGGAAGAAGCAACCCTAATGTCAAAGAGAGCTTTAGAGATGAGAATTAAGCTTTGGGATTATATCGAAAGTAGCTTAAACTAAAATCTTATCAATTATCTAATCACGAGATTCTAACTGATCATTTCCGAAAACTATTTTTTCTTTGTGAATATCAATTATTTTTAAAATCTCGTTTATCTTTTCTGGATTCTCTTTAGAAATATTATATTTTTCAGATGGATCTATTTCAAGATTAAATAACATAGGAGGATCATGCGTTTCAACTTTACTAAACCAAGATGATGTTTTTAAATGAAGTTTATAGTTTTTATAACGAAATGCATATAATTCAGATCCATTATAAAATGGCATGACTTCTCTGGAAGATAATCCGTCACTAAATAATACATCAGACAAATCAACTCCATCCAACTCATTATCTTCTTTATAACTAATATTAGAAATTGACATAAAGGTTGGATAAAGATCTAATGTTGACCCCATTTCATTCACAGATTTCGGAACTATCCCTGCTCCCCAAAATATTGCTGGAACTCTCATTCCACCCTCCCAGGTTGTGCCTTTTCCGTTTCTCAAAAGACCAGCTGAACCACCATGTGTTTTATAAGTTAACCATGGACCATTATCAGAGGTGAATACTACAATAGTATTTTTATCTAGCTTAAGTTTTTTTAACTCGCTTAAAATTTGACCTACACCAAAATCAATTTCTTCTATAACGTCACCATACAAACCTCTTTTACTTTTTCCTAAAAAATCATCAGAAGCATACAAAGGGATATGCGGGAGACTGTGAGCTAGATAAATAAAGAAATTGTCTTCTTTGTACTGGTTTACTAATTCAATTACTTTTTCAGAAAACCTTTTTGTTATTGTTTTTTGATTAACAGGCCTTTCTATGATTTTAAAATTTTCCATTAAAGGAACATTGTAACTTTTAGAATTCAATTCATCTCGATCATACTCTGACCAATAAGGATTGTTATTTATCTTATCCATGTCATTTGAGTAAGGAATACCATAATAATAATCAAATCCATGATTCAAAGGAAGAAATTCATCATTATGTCCTAAATGCCATTTACCAACTATAGCAGTTTTATAATTATGATATTTCAATTTTTCAGCAATTAAAATTTCGCTTTTCGGAATTCCGTATTTAGAGTTAGGAAACAGAACCCTATTAACAGAGCTAGCCATTCCACTTCTTACTGGAAGTCTTCCTGTTAAAAGTGCTGCCCTAGAAGGAGTACATACTGATGCAGCAGAATAAAATTGAGTCCATTTTTGCCCTTCAATAGACATATTATCAAGATTAGGAGTATTAATTGTTGGATGCCCATACACTCCAATATCTCCATAACCTAAGTCATCTGTAAATATTACAATATAATTATGCTTGTCAATTTCAGTTTTGTTACATGAATAATTCGAGACAAGAATAAAAAACAATAATATCCTAATTAAAATTTTCATATAAAAACAAGGTCTGTTTTAAAATTAAATATTCTATATTAGACCTCCAAAATTTATAAAAATGAAGAACATTTTAACATTATTAATTCTTTTTGTGAGCTTTAATGCTACAGCTCAATATTCGTATGCTACAGAAAATAAAGCTAAAAAGTTTGCAAAGACAATTACAGAGAAGGATCTGAAGGATCACCTTTACACTTATGCTTCAGATGAATTTCAAGGAAGAGACACAGGAACTGAAGGTGAAGATATTGCTATAAAATATTTAGCTGATTTTTACCAGAGTGAAGGAATCAAACCTGGAAATAATGGAAGCTATCTTCAAAACATAAAGTTAAATATTAGAAGGGGTAACATTGGAGAAGTAGAAACAGAAAATGTTATTGCAATAATTGAAGGTACTGAAAAACCAGAAGAATATCTAGTCATTACTGCGCACTTAGATCATGTTGGAATTAGAGATGGAAAAATTTATAATGGAGCTGATGACGACGGATCAGGAACAGTTGCACTGTTAGAAATTGCACAAGCTTTCAAAAAAGCTGCTGACAAAGGTCAAGGGCCTAAAAGATCAATTGTTTTTTTACATGTTACTGGTGAAGAAAAGGGACTTTTAGGTTCTAAGTATTACTCAGAAAATCCTATTTATCCACTAGCTAACACTGTTACTAATCTAAATATCGATATGATTGGGAGAATAGATCCAACTAGAGAAAGAAAAAACAGAGATTACGTTTATATCATAGGATCAGATCATGACAGCCAAGATCTACACAATTTATCTGAGCAAACAAATGCTGAAACATTAAATATGGATTTGGATTACAGATACAATGATAAAGACGATCCAAATAGGTTTTACTATAGAAGTGATCATTATAACTTTGCTAAGTATGGAATTCCAATTATTTTTTACTTTACTGGAACTCATGCTGATTACCACCAACCAACTGATACTCCAGACAAAATTGAATATGATTTATTGGAATTAAGAACCCAACTAATTTTCTACACAGCTTGGAATATTGCAAATAGAGATGAGAGAATTGTTGTTGATCCAAAACCTGAGGTTGAAACATTCACAGTAAGTGAAGAAGATCTAAATTCTTATTTAGGTTCTTACAGTGCTGAAAACTTCCCATTAGATTTCATTTTTACAAATAATGATGGAAAGCTTAATATAAGTATTACAGGTCAAGGTGCTTTCGACTTAACGCCAGTAACTAAACATAAATTTAAGCTTGAAGAGGCTGGTGTTGAACTAACATTTAATCCTGAAGAAAATACATTAAAGTTCAAACAAGGACCATATGAAGTATCATTAAGTAAAAAGTAGTTATTTAAAATACTGATTACTTAACATTTCTAGAACTCCTGGGTTGTTTTTTAGATCATTATAACTCCAAAAAACAATACCAGGATTTTTTTTGACTATAGATCTTATAATCATAATTTGATTAGAAACCTCTTTTATTTGTTCCTCTCCTTTATAATTACTTAATCTTATACCAGGCCAAAGAAATCTATTTTTTTTATTGTTAGATTCCCACCAATCAAGCATAATAGGAAAACTATATTTTTCATTAGCAATTGTCCAATACAACTGAGGAGAAAAATAATCAGCCCATCCCCTTCTTATCCACTTTCTAGCATCTGCAAACAACATATCATACTGATCAAATGTTGTTGTAGCAATTTTAGGATTTCCAGGTCTCCAAATACCAAAAGGACTTATTCCAAATAAAACTTCAGGTTTAATTTTTTTAATTTCCTTGTAAACTGACTTAATAAAAGTATTTACACTTTTTCTTCTCCAATTTTTTCTATTATTAACCAAAATAGATTTCTTAGATTTTTCCCAAGAAATGTGATCAGGAAATTCTTCATTGTCATTGTATGATGGATATGGATAAAAGTAATCATCAAAATGAATACCGTCCACATTATATCTGGAAACAATATCCTTAACAACATCTAATGATAATTTTTTGACTTGGTCTAAAGAAGGATCATACCACCAATATCCATTTTTTAATTCTAAGGCAATATCAGAATATCTATTTATTGAACTGCTTTCATTGATAGATTTGTTGGTTGGATGACTTGCTCTGTATGGATTAAGCCATGCATGCAGTTTTATTCCTCTTTTATGACATTCTTCTATCCAAAAACTTAGTGGATCATAATAGGGATTGGGAGGAACCCCACTTTCACCCGTCAAAAAATATGACCAAGGTTCAATTTTACTCTCATAAAGAGCATCTGACTGAGGTCTTACTTGTAAAATGATTGTATTTAAATTACCTTTTTTTGCATTTTCAATAATTTGAATAGCTTCTTCTTTTTGTGTTTCAGAATCTAAACCAGGTTGACTTGGCCAAGAAATATTAGCAACACTAGCAACCCATACTGCTCTAAATTCATTTGGAGCTGTAGCATTATCACCCTGACAGTACAGAAAATTTATAGTTAAAAATAAAAATAATATAAGTCTCATGATTTAATTTTTAAGTAAGGAATTTGGCCAATCAATTTGAAGACCTGTCTCTTTTATTATTGGCATTTGGGCATTATTTTTAATCAAATAATCAGTTAATTTTTTAGAAAGAACTCGTGTAACTTTAATATTTTTTGTGACTAAATTATTTTTTTCAAAAATATCTTCTTCAAGATTGTATAACTCAAGCTCTAATTTATCATGAGAGTAAATCAATTTCCATTTTCCATCTCTGATTGCACTAAAACTTCCAATTCCTGGACCTGAGGGACCCCACCAATTTGGATAATGCCAGATTAGAGGTTTAGAATCTACATCTTGATTATAAAGAATTGGCTTAAAAGTTTTACCATCAATTTTCTGAACAGTATTATACTTTTCGATTTTAGCAAAATCTAATATAGATGGAAAAAAATCTTCAATGATTAAAGGTTTATCAATTTCTCTTCCGTCAAAAGTTGCATTCGGATCATAAACAATCATAGGAACCCTAATTCCGCCCTCATAAATTGAACCTTTTCCGCTTTTTAATGGCCAATTGTGAGTATGTTTTTTACCTCCTCTTGCCACAGCACTAAGACCTCCATTGTCAGACATAAAAATTATTACAGTGTTGTCTAGTTCGTCATTTTCAGAAATATTATTTAAAATTGATCCAAGAGCATAATCCATACTTTCTATCATTGAAGCATATTTTACTTCAGCTGGATGTAATCCTAAATCTTTATACTTATCTGAGAATCTTTTATCCTCTTTTAATGGAGTATGAACATTATACAAGGAAAAATACAAGAAATATGGTGTGTTTAATTCTCGAGGTTTATTTAGACTGTAAAGAATTTCTTGAGTTATTGCCTCTGTTAAAAAAATATCTTGACCGTGGTATTTTTCAAGGCCTGGAACAGCCCATATTTTATTTTTTTCATTACCATTTCCAAAATTTTCAATACCTAAATAACTTTGAGGAGCTCCTGCAGCATGACCTGCTATATTTATATCAAAACCAATTTTCGATGGATCTGATGATGGAAAAGATATAGCACCTAAATGAGCTTTACCAGCGTGAATTGTATAATAGCCGTTATCTTTTAAAATTTGTGGTAAAGAAGTAGCATAAACAGTATTATTAATACCTGGGATTGTAGATAAACCATTATAATTCCAATCAGGAAATTCAAATTCTTTATGATTTATTTCTGCAGGCTTTTTAACATTAGGCTGTAAAGTCCAATTTGTTACTCTGTGATTAACAGAGTTCATGCCCGTCATTAAACTTATTCTAGTTGGAGAGCACACAGGAGTCGCGTAGGCATTAGTAAATTTCACTCCCATATTTGCTAATTTTTCCATATTGGGAGTATTATAAAGATTATTAAATTCTGTTTCTTGAGACCAGAAAGGAACAGAAGTGTCTTGCCATCCTAAATCATCAACCATAAAAAGAATAATATTAGGTTTATCATTCTTTTCATATATACACGAAACAAGTAAAAGACTAAGTAATAAAAATAGATTTTTCATCTATTTTAAAATTATAAATTATCCAATAGAATTAAAAGAAGAAATATTTACTGATTGGCTTGAGTTACTTATGGCTTAACTTTATCTAATATCTTTTGTAGTTTTTCAATAAGCTGCTTATTAATCCCATTAACTTTTTTTGATTCTTTTAAAATTGTTTGAGATAAATTATTTATTAACTCTTTTCTTTTAGGTGTAAGCTTAATTTTTTTTTTCATAATGTTAATTTTAATTGATACAATTAATAAATAATAGAAAGCTTAAAAAAAAACACCTCCTAGTGGAGGTGTTTAAATTATATCGTTTTATGGAATAGTTTAACTACTGATTTTTACATCAACAGCATTCATTCCTTTGTTTCCTTGTTTTAAGGAAAACTCCACTTCATCATCTTCCTTAATTCTGTCGATTAAACCAGTAGAGTGAACGAAATATTCATCACCAGATTCGTTGTCTTTAATAAAACCAAATCCTTTGGTTACATTAAAAAACTTTACTTTACCTTTTTTCATATTATTAATTTGACGCGAATCTAACCTAATTATTTCGATTAAACGTAAAATATTGAAAATTTAACTAAATAAATAGTCCTAAAGTTTAGTATTTAAAATAATCTAATCACCTAGAGCACATTCTGGTTTACAAGTAAGTTTAACCTATTTACGTGGATTAGAAGTTACTCAATTAACAGAAGAAGATATGCCTAATTTGGAACTTTAATATTTTTTTTTATAAATTTTAAACAAGTTTAATTGATCTAAAAAAAAACCTCGTGAGAGCGTGTCTCCTTCATTTAATTTTGCTCCTTCACAAAAAATATTGGAATGTATTCTTGGGAAATAATTACCGATTAAATAGCAAATACTTACTGTCACATGGAAACCTCTATTCAGATAAAGAATGGAGTAATTAATTCATAGTATATCAAAACAGGCATACTCATCAATCTCAGTTGAATGCCAGTCATGACATTTAAAGAAGTCCGAAAATTCACATCGTTTAGTGCCGAAATAGTGCCGAGAACAGGTAAAAAATTCGTAAATTAAAGTTAATTAAGCTTGAGGACTTCTGCAAGTTAGAGCATAAAAAAAGCCCCTCTTCAAGAGGAGCTTTAAGGGTGGAAGACCGGGCTCGAACCGGCGACCTCCTGAACCACAATCAGGCGCTCTAACCAACTGAGCTACAACCACCATTTGATTAGGAGAGCAAATTTATATTATTTGATTGTATACAGAAACTTTTTGATGAAAAATTAAATTAATTCATCAAAAGATGAGAATCCTAATTTTCTGTTTGAAATAAATCCCTCTCCATGCTCAACCCCAATTAGTCTTCCAAAATCATTTGCTCTAGACTGAATAAAATCTATAAAATTCTTGGTACTTATAGGAGTTTCAGGTTCTTTACTTTTAGGATCATAAAATTGAGAGGAATAACATTTCACAGCATTCATTTTAGCATTATGAAATCCAGAAACATCAAAAATAAAATCAGGATCAAGATTTTTCCATTGGATGTAGTGATAAATGTTTTTTGGTCTCCATTGTTTTTGAGTGTTTCCTAAAGAATCATAAGTAACAATTTTAGACAAACCACTTAAAAAAGATGCTTCCACAACTAGTTGTGACCCTTTAGGATGATCAATATGGCGATCATTTGGAGCATTACAAAAAACAAAATCAGGTTGATATTTTCTAATCACCTGAATAATCTTTAACTGATGCTCTTCATCATTACGAAAAAAACCATCTTTGAAATCCATGTTTTCTCTTGAAGATATTCCTAAAATTTTTGAAGCCTCTTTAGTCTCTTTTGTTCTTATTTCTGCAGAACCTCGAGTACCAAGCTCTCCCCTAGTTAAATCTATTATTCCAACTTTTTTTCCTTGGGAAACTAACTTAGCGATTGTAGCACCACATCCAAGCTCGACATCATCAGGATGAGCACCAAAAGCTAAAAAATCTAACTTATCTGACATTATTTTTTAAAGATTTATCTAAATCTAACATTAAATCTTCAATATCCTCAATTCCTACTGAGAATCTTAATAAATTATCAGAAATACCTAGTTTTTTTCTGATTTGAGGATCTACTTTTTTATGTGAAGTTTTTGATGGTGAGGTAAGACTTGACTCAACACCAGCTAAGCTCATGGTTGGACTGATTATCTTTAAATCTGAAACAAAATCTTCAGAATTAATTTTATCAACCACTTCAAAAGACATCATTCCACCAAAACCAATCATTTGTTTACAAGCTATCTCGTGAGATAAATGATTTTTAAGACCTGGGTAATATACTTTCTTAATTAGTGAATTACTATCAAGGAATTTTGCAAGGTCCAACGCATTTTGATTTTGAGCATTCACCCGAACTGAAAGTGTTTTTATACTTCTTTCTAACAACCAAACGGTATAATCGCTCAGATTAGCTCCGTAATTGATACCTGATTTTTTAATTTTTTCAATATGTTCTTTAGAACCACTAACTGATCCAGCTAAAATATCACTATGACCACCCAAATACTTTGTGGCACTATGGATTACTAAATCAGTTCCATAATTGATGGGGTTTTGATTTATTGGGCTCGCGAATGTATTATCTATTATTGAAATAATATCATTTTCTTTAGCAATAGAAGAAATTATGCTGATATCAACAATTTGAAGCAAAGGGTTAGTCGGTGTTTCAAAGTATATAATTCTTGTATTTTTCTTTATTGTTGATTTTAACAAATCAATATCATTGATATCTATATAAGAAAAGTCAATATTAAATTTTTTAAACTCAGTATTAACAAGATTTATAGTTCCACCATAAATAGAGTCATGAAGAATAACGTGATCTCCAGACTTTAAATATGAAAGCATTGTCGACGAGACAGCTCCAAGACCAGATCCAAACAAAATTGAATCTTCAGAACCTTCTAAATCACTAATTTTTCTTGAAAGTGCTAATTGATTTGGTGTATTAAAGTATCTTGGATATGTATCTGTTTTTCTGTAATCATAGGTTGTTGCCGGATAAATTGGCGAAATAGAACCATGAAATTTATCATCAACTATATTACCAGAATGAACGCATTTAGTGCCTATTTTTTTTGACATTTAACTTGATTTTATCCAATCAACTATTTCTGGATCTTTTGGTTTTGTTCTAGGAGAAATTACTTTTTCAAGAACTCCTTCTTTATTAATTAAATATTTTTGAAAATTCCAAGAAACACTAGAGCTTGATACCCCATTTCTTTCCTTGCTAGTGAGAAACTTATAAATTGGATGCATTGAGGATCCTTTAACAGATATTTTACTCATCATAGGAAAAGTTACACCGTAATTCTCTCTACAAAATGATTCAATTTGATCATTAGATCCAGGTTCTTGCCATAAAAAATTATTAGCAGGGAATCCAATAATTACAAAATTGTCGTCTTTATAAGTTTTGTATAAATCTTCAAGCCCTTCGTATTGTGGAGTTAAGCCACACTTGGACGCAGTATTGACAATCATTATTTTTTTTCCTTTCAATTTTTCAAATTTAAAATCTTCACCGTAGATGTCCTTAACAGTAAAATCATAAATTGATTTTTCAGATGACAGGTCAGGACTTTGAGAAAAAATATTGAATATGCCCATAAAAAAAGTTAATATAAAAATTTTATTCATTCTTGTTTAAATTATTTCAGCAGTTAAATCAGCATCAGTTAGCTTTTTCAACCTTGGTTTTAAGTCAAAAAGTGTACCAGATTTAACAGAACACTTTCCCTTGTAATGAACAATAAGAGTGCATTGTTCTGCTTGAAGAGGTGTGTGATCACAAATGGAAATTAAACAGTCAATTACATGATCAAAAGTATTAATGTCATCGTTGTATAGAATGATTTCATGAATTTCGGAATTCTCAGATGAGCTTGATGATTCCTTTTTTGTTTTCTCTTTTACACTCATAATCAATATGTTAGTGCAAATCTACAATTTTAAAAATAAGCTAAATTGATCTAACAATATCAATGAAATCTTGTGGAGACAAAGATGCACCTCCAATCAATCCACCATCAACATCTTCTTTTTCAAAAATCTCTCTGGCAGAGTTTGGCTTTACGCTACCCCCATATATTATAGATGTATTGTCGGCAATATTTTTTCCATATCTTTCACTCAATAGATTTCTAATATATTTATGAATTTCCTGAGCTTGTTCTGGTGATGCAGTAAGACCAGTGCCAATTGCCCATATTGGTTCATAAGCGATAACTAAATTTTCGGGATATAAGTTGTTAATTTTAAATACAGTTTTTTCTAATTGATTTTTTACTTTCTCAAAATGATTATTTTTATCTCTGTCTTCCAAGCTTTCTCCAATACAGAAATAAACTTTAAAATCATTTTCTAGAGAAATATTAAGCTTTCTAAATAATAAATCATCATCCTCTTTGTAGTATTCCCTTCTTTCTGAATGACCTATAATAACTCCATCCACATTGATACTTTTAAGCATATCAATTGAAACTTCACCAGTAAAAGCTCCTTTCAAATTATCATTTACATTCTGGGCTAAAACTTTAATTTTTTCTCCTTGGCATAGTTCACTTGATTGCTTTAAAAAAGGAAATGAAGGAGCAATACAGACTTCAACATCTGGATTATGATCGTATATTTTTTTAATGGACTCGATTAAATCAATTGACTCACTCAAGTCAACATTCATTTTCCAATTTCCTGCTACAATTTTTTTTCTCATAAATTTCTTATTCTAGGGTCTAATATTTTATAAATTTCATCTACAAAGATATTAATCATAATAAATGAAAAACTAATTACTATCACAGATCCAATAATTACTGGAACATCTAACATATTTAAAGAATAAACTATCTCTTTTCCTAGACCATTCCACCCAAAAATATATTCCACAAATACTGAACCTGCCAAAAGGCTTGCAAACCATCCAGAAAGTGCTGTAACAACTGGATTTAATGAATTCTTTAAACAATGTTTAGTTATTACTTGGAATGTAGTTAAACCCTTAGCATATGCAGTTATCACGTAGTTTTTTTTCAAAACACCAATAAGTGAGTTTCTCATCATCATAGAAATTACTGCAATTGGTCTGATTCCAAGAACTAATGAAGGTAATATCAAATTTTTAAGTTTAAGTTCATAATTTTCCCCGTAGTCGTCTAACTCATATAAACTTCCAGTCATATTCAAACCTGTTATATCAGACAAGAGATAGCCAAAAATCCAAGCTGCAATTATTGCACTTAAAAAAGAAGGCACACTCATACCAAGTGTGCTTAAGACTTGAATTATATTGTCAATAATTGAATCTTTTTTCAATGCTGAAAAAATTCCAAGTAAGATTCCAATTATTACTGCGATTAAAATTGCAGAAATTGCTAAAACAATTGTATTTGGGAAAGTATTTAATATTATAGAAGAGACTTTGACTCCTTTTCTTTGATAAGACTCTCTTAAATATGGTAATTTAAGAACTATTGTATAGTTTCCTGTGTTAAGGATTTTTTGATAGGTATATTTTTTATTATCTAAGAAATTAAAGTCATCCTGATTGTTTGAATAAATTGAAACAACTGAAAGGTCATTCAAATAATATAAGTATTGATTAAAAACAGGCTTATCAAAACCATATTTTTTCTTAATTATTGCAAGTTGTTCTTCATTTTCATTTTGATCCATCATCATTCTTGCTGGATCTCCAGGCAAAACTTTAAACAAGAAAAAAATTACAGTAATAACACCAAATAGAGTAAATAAAATATTTAATATTTTCATTTATCTTTTTCAGAAAGATGAATTAGAGCAAAAATTGAATAATTTATCATATCATGATAATTAGCATCTATTCCTTCACTGATCAATGTTATCCCATCATTATCCTCAATTTGCTTAACTCTCAATAATTTTTGAATAATTAAATCAGTTAGGGAACTTATTCTCATATCTCTCCATGCTTCTCCATAATCATGATTTTTATCCATCATTAAATCTTTTACCACTTTGATTTGTTTATTGTACTCTTCGATTGCCTCTGTTAAATTTAGATCTGGTTCATCTGATACACCTTTTTCAAGTTGTATCAATGCCATAATACAATAATTTATTATACCAATAAATTCTGACTCTTGTCCCTCATCGACCTTAGAAATCTTTTTTATTTGTAAGCTTCTAATTCTCTGAGCCTTGATAAAAACTTGGTCAGTCAAAGATGATAATCTCAAAATTCGCCATGCACTTCCATAATCAGACATTTTTGATTCATAAATGTTTAAACATTTTTCGATTACCTCATCAAACAATTGAGATGTATTTTTCACAAATTTATTTTACGTAAATTTCGATAAAATTATTCAATAAATCAGTTCAAAAATCTAATGAATATTAACATTCGAGGTGAATTATACAGCTTAGAAAGTCCAAAAGTCATGGGCATTTTGAATTTAACACCAGATTCATTCTTTGATGGAGGTAGATTTTTATCTGAAAAAAAAATTTTAACACACGTTGTTTCAATGATTGAGAACGGTATGGATATTTTAGACATTGGTGGGTATAGCTCTAGACCTGGTGCAAAAACCCTCTCAGTAAAAGAGGAAGAAGAAAGAGTAATTCCAATATTAAAAATTCTAAAAAAAGAGTTTAAAGATTTAATCATTTCCGTTGATACATTTAGAGCTGAAATTGCTCGAAAATCTATAGAAAATGGAGTTGATATAATTAATGATATTTCAGCAGGAGAAATTGATGAGGAAATCATGAAAATTGTTTCAAACTATAATACTCCGTATATAATTATGCACATGAAGGGCAATCCTCAAACTATGCAAAAAAATCCAAATTATGATGATGTATGTAGAGAGATTATATCATATCTAGCTCAGAGAGTAAAAAAAGCTCGAGAATATAAGATAAATGATTTAATAATTGATCCGGGATTTGGATTTGGAAAAACTCTAGAACATAATTACGAGATACTTTCAAATCTTCATCATTTTGAGATGATTGATTTACCATTATTAGTTGGCTTTTCAAGAAAATCAATGATAACTAAAGCTTTAAAAATTGAAAAAGAATTTGCATTAAATGGAACTTCAATACTAAATACAATTGCATTAATCAAGGGAGCTAAGATTCTTAGAGTTCATGATGTTAAAGAAGCAAAAGAATGTATAAATTTGTATAACCTAACAATTAATAGTAGTGGAAATTCTTGATTTGATCGTTTCGACAATTCTTCCAATAATAGACATCATTTTAGTTGCTGTAATGTTATACTGGGTGTATAAATTAATCAGAGGAACTTCTGCAATAATTATTTTTAGAGGTTTTGTAATTATTTATATCATTTGGTGGATTACTGATATTGCGAATATGAATATTCTCAGTAACATTTTAGGTGGATTTATAAGTGTTGGAGTGTTTGCTTTGATTATTGTATTTCAACAAGAAATTAGAAGATTTTTATTAATACTAGGTTCAAATCGAATTACAAACAATAAATCAGTTTTAAAAAAGTTGAATTTATTTTTTAAAATAACAAAAGAAAAAAATGAAATTGATTTAGAGGAGTTATTCAAAGCTTTGGAAAATCTTAAAAAAAATAAAACTGGAGCTTTAATTGTTTTTGAAAGGAATTCAAATTTAGATTTTGTAAAAACAGATGGTGATACATTAAACGCAAATATTTCAGCACCACTTATTGAAAGTATATTTTTTAAAAACAGTCCTCTTCATGATGGAGCATTAATCATTGAGGGAAATTCAATAACATCAAGTAGAGTAACGCTTCCCCTTTCAAAAAAGAAATTAAATAAATCTTATGGATTAAGACATAAAGCAGGTGTTGGTATAACTGAGGATACTGATGCGATTTCAATAGTTGTTTCAGAGGAAACTGGAAAAATTTCATATATAAAAAACGGTGAATTTGTAGAGTTTAAAAACAATGAACAATTAAGAGATATTTTATTAGATGACCTCGCTAATTAATTCGTCTTTTTGAAATTGTAACTCATACAGTTTTTTATAAAACCCATCTTCTATGTTAATCAAATGTTTATGAGAACCACTCTCAACTATCTTACCGTTTTCAAGGACAATAATTTTATCAGAATTTAGTATTGTTGATAATCTGTGTGCAATAATTATTGATGTTTTGTTTTGGATTATTTTAGATGTTGCATATTGAATTAATTTTTCAGTTTTACTATCAATTGAAGAAGTTGCCTCATCCAGGATTAAGATTCTTGGATTGCTCAGATATGCTCTCAAAAATGATATTAATTGCTTTTGCCCTTCAGATAACATAGCACCTCTCTCACGTACGTTATAATAGTAGCCACCAGGAAGTTTTTTTATAAAGTCATGAATACCAATTTCTTTTGCTGCTTTTTTAACATCATCAATTGAAATATCAGGATTAAATAATGTTATGTTATTAAATATCGAATCTGCAAATAAAAATATATCTTGTGTTACTAACGAAATCTGAGATCTTAAATTTTTTAAATCTATTTCTTTAATATTTATGTTATCAATAAAGATATCACCTGAATTTGCTTCATAAAATCTTAATATTAAATTAATTAAAGTGGTCTTACCAGAGCCTGTTGAACCCACAATAGCTACTTTCTCACCACTGCTAATACTCAGATTTAATTTATCAAAGACAGGCTTACTTTCAGAGTAAGAAAAACTTAGCTTATCAAATTTAATCTTGCCTTCTATTAAATTATTTTTTTGAGTTCCTTGATTATTAATAAAAGCTGAAGTATCTAAAATTGTAAATATTCTATTTGCTGCAACCATTCCCATTTGCAAAGTATTAAATTTGTCAGCGATTTGTCTAAGAGGCCTAAACAACATCTGTGATAATTGAATAAATAAAAATATTGTCCCTATTGTTACACCAGAAAACTCAACTCCAACTAATCCTCCACCAAACCATACTAAAAGTCCAATTGTAATTGATGTTGATATCTCTGCGATTGGAAAGAAAATTGAATTATACCATACTGTTTTCAACCAAGCATTTTTATGTTTCTCATTAATTTTTACAAAAGAATTTTTCTCAATTTCTTCTCTATTAAATATTTGAATTTCTTTAATACCGCTTATTCTTTCTTGAACAAAAGAATTTAAGTTTGCAACTTCACTTCTAACTTCGTTAAAAGCTGATTTCATAGCTCTTTGAAAAAAACGTGTAGCTATTAAAATAAATGGTAAAACAGCAAAAACTATAATTGAAAGTTTAAAGCTCAAATAAATCATAACTAAAATGACAGAAAGCATTAAAATCAAATCAGCAAAAATCATAAATAGACCTTGACTAAATATACTAGCAATGGTTTCCATGTCATTGACAGATCTAGTAACAAGTCTTCCTACAGATGATTTATCGTAATAAGACATTTTGAATTTTATAATTCTTGAAAACAGTTTAGTTCTAATATCAAAGACCACTTTTTGTCCGAGAATATTTGTGAAATAAACAAATAAAAATTGAAAAATTACTTGAAATATCAATAATGCAAACATTAAAGAAATAATATAAACCAGACCTGAATAATTTTTAAGAGTTATGTAATCATCAACACCTATTTTAAGTAGATACTGACTTAAAATCGAAAATACAGAAATTAATATGGCAGCTATTGTAACAAATATAAAATTAGGCTTGTAAGGCTTAACAAATTCAAGTAACCTAAAAAAGAGCTTAATGTTAAACTTGTTATTCATTTAAATATTTTGATCAATATCATATTCAACATCGATTAAATACAATCCGTGAGGGGGAACCGAGTACCCTGCATTCCTTCTATCTTTTGATAGAATAACATTATTAAACTGATCAATTGTAATTATGTTTTTTCCAACTTCAATTAATGTACCAACAATAGCCCTAACCATATTTCTTAAAAATCTATTTGCTTTTATCTTGAAAATAAAAGTATTATCATCAACTTGGGCCCATGAAGCTTCTTGAATATTACATATGTAGTTCTTAACATCTGTTTTTGATTTGCTAAACGACTTGAAATCATTATTGTTCAATAAATATTTACAAGCTTCATTCATTTTATTGAGATCAAGTTTATTTTTTATTAGGTAAGCTCTTTTTTGCATAAATGGATCCTTTCTGTTTACTAATACATAATGATATGTTCTAGAGTTAGCACTAAAACGTGCGTGAACATCATCATTAACACGAAAAATATTTATTACGCTTATATCTTGAGGAAGAAATGAGTTTAATTGATAAACAGTTTTTGTGCAATCTAATTCTTCATCATAATCAAAATGAGCAAACATTTTTTTTGCATGAACTCCACTATCAGTCCTGCCAGCAGCAGTTAATGAAATTTTTGAACTTAAAATTTTTGAGATACAGTCTTCAAATTTTTCTTGTATTGAAGTTTGGGATGGTTGTCTTTGCCATCCATGATAATTTGATCCATTATATGAAAACTCAATGAAAAATCTCAAGTTAAAGTCTAAATATTATTATATTCAAATATAGTTATTAGGACATTCAATTGAGTGAAAAAAGTTTTAGTTATTTCAGATACGCATAGTCATATTGATGATAGAATAATTAAATATGCCTCAGAAGTTGATTATGTTATTCATGCGGGTGATGTAGGCAATTTCGATATTATAAAAAAATTAAAGTCTGTTAGTAAAGTACTTTTTGTTTATGGAAATATTGATAGCAATGACATTAGATCTGAAGGCAAAAAATTTGAATTTTTCAAATTAAATAATTTAAAAATATTGCTAACTCATATTTCTGGGAAAAGTCCCAAATACAATAAAGAAACTTTAATAAAAATTAAAGAGCATAAACCAGATTTACTAATAGCCGGACACTCTCATATTCTGAAGATTGAGTATGACAAGGTTAATAAATTGGTATTCATGAATCCAGGTGCAGTAGGAAGATATGGTTTTCATTCAAAAAGAACAATGCTAAGATTTGAAATAAATCTAAATAAAATTGAAAATCTTGAAATTATTGAACTCGGTAGTAGATCTGATTTATCTTAATCTGTCGATGGAATCAATAAGTTCTTTGTCCCTGTTAAGTGATTTGTAAATCAAAGCCATTATTATTGTAATTATAGCTAAATACAAGTATCCATAAAAATCAGTTGAAGAATCAAAAATTATAAACTTAAGTATGTAAATACTATTAAAGAAAAAAATAATTTTGGCCAAATAAATTTGTTGCATAATTCTATTACTCAAAAACAGTATAACTAATGAAAATAAGGATATTATTAAAGGATAGAAGAATAAATCAAACTTAAGTATGTTTTTGCTGTCTAAGAAATAAGTAATTGCACTAATAACTAGTAATAAAAGTGACAAAAAAAAGTGTTTTCTAAACATTTAAATAAAAATAAAGATTTTTAAATGTAATTTAAAAATATTGTATATTTGAAATGTTATCGTAAATCTTTCCAGATAACAATATCACAATAACAAATTTTTTATGTTAGAATTAAAAGATTTAAATAAGAAAAAAATTACTGAGCTTGTCGATCTATGTAAAGAACTAGGGATTGATAGCTCTGGAAAAAAAAATGAATTAATCGATAAAATCATTGAATTTCACTCTTCACCAAAACTAAAAAGTGAAATAAAAGATGAGCTAAGTGAAAAAAAATCTTCTAAAAAAGAATTATATGAAAAAAATCACAACAAAGATTCTAGGAATAAATACAAGGAACCTGATTTTGAGTTTGATGGTATTATTGAATCTGAAGGTGTTTTAGATATTATGCAAGAGGGATATGGTTTTCTTAGATCATCTGATTACAACTATTTAAGTTCACCTGATGATATTTATGTTTCACAATCACAAGTCAGACTCTTTGGATTAAAAACTGGTGATACAGTATTAGGGCAAGTTAGACCTCCTAAAGATGGAGAAAAATATTTTCCACTTATTAAAGTAAATAAGATAAATGGATTACTGCCAAATGTTGTGAGAGACAGAGTTTCATTTGAGCACTTAACTCCTTTATTCCCTGATGAAAAATTTAATATTGCTGATAAAGAAAGTAGTATATCAACCAGAATAATGGATCTTTTTTCACCAATTGGAAAAGGACAAAGAGGAATGATTGTTTCTCAACCAAAAACTGGAAAAACAATGCTACTAAAAGATGTTGCTAATGCTATTGCTGCAAATCATCCTGAGGTTTATCAAATTATTTTATTAATAGATGAAAGACCTGAAGAAGTAACTGATATGCAAAGGAATGTTAAAGGCGAAGTTGTAGCATCAACTTTTGATGAACCTGCAGAAAGACATGTTAGGGTTGCTAATATTGTTTTAGAAAAAGCTAAAAGATTAGTTGAATGTGGTCATGATGTAGTTATTTTACTTGATTCAATAACTCGTTTAGCTAGAGCTTATAATACTGTTCAACCTGCCTCCGGAAAAATTCTTAGTGGTGGTGTAGATGCAAATGCTTTGCACAAACCTAAAAGATTCTTTGGTGCTGCTAGAAATATTGAAGGTGGTGGATCATTATCAATAATAGCCACAGCTCTTACAGAAACAGGGTCCAAAATGGATGAAGTAATATTTGAAGAGTTTAAAGGCACAGGTAATATGGAATTACAACTAGATAGAAGAATTTCAAACCGTAGAATTTTTCCAGCCATTGATTTAGTTTCATCAAGCACCAGAAGAGATGACTTACTTTTAGATGAAAATACTATCCAAAGAATGTGGATTATGAGAAAATATTTGGCAGATATGAATCCTGTAGAGGCTATGGAGTTTGTAGCAGATAAAATTAAGAAAACCCTAAACAATGAGGAATTCTTAATATCGATGAATTCCTAAATTACGCCTTAGTAGTCTTAGTTTTAGTTTTTTTAGTAGACTTTAAAGAATTAACATGACTTGCTAATTTAGATTTTAAATTAACAGACTTATTCTTGTGAATAATGTTATTCTTAGCAAGTTTATCTAACAATGAAGTAACATTTGTAAAAAGTTTTTCAGCATCTTTTTTATTATCGGTCTCTTTCAATTGCTTGATTGCATTTCTAGTAGTTTTGTGCTGAATACGATTTCTTAACTTCTTAGTTTCAGTTTGTCTTATTCTTTTAATTGCAGATTTATGATTTGCCATAAAATATTTTTAGTAGCCCGTAGGGGAATCGAACCCCTCTTACCAGGATGAAAACCTGGCGTCCTAGCCGATAGACGAACGGGCCAAAATTAGCGATGCAAATTTATATAAAGGAAATAAACATGCAAAATTAATTTATGTTAAAATTAATATGCTCTAGCAAAAACAACTCTTTTAGTTGATTTCTTCCCTGAAATGATACATTTTCCTTCTTCTGAATTTTGTTCAGGAATACATCTAATTGTAGCTTTTGTTTCTTTTTTAATTTTTTCTTCAGTATCCACACTTCCATCCCAATGAGCAAGAACAAAACCTCCAGATCCAATCATTTTTTTAAATTCTTCATAATCGTCAGTAACAAAGGTGTTTTCTTTTCTATACTTTAATGCTTTTTCAAGAAGGTTTTTTTGAATATCATTAAGAAGAAAATCAATTTCTTCAACTAGTTTATCATGACTAACAATATTTTTTGTTAACGTATCTCTTCTGAAAATTTCAATAGTTTTATTTTCAATATCACGAGATCCAACAGCAATTCTAATTGGAACTCCTTTTAGTTCATATTCATTGAACTTAAAACCTGGACTGTATGTATTTCTTTCATCAAACTTTACAGATATATTCATTGATTTCAAAACTTCAATTTCATCATTTAAATATGATTTGATTTTTGATAGATCCTCTTCTGATTTAAAAATAGGAACAACAACAACTTGAAATGGTGCTAATTTTGGAGGTAAAACTAAACCATTGTCATCACCATGTGTCATAATTAAGGCACCCATCAATCTTGTTGAGACTCCCCAGGACGTAGCCCATACATAATCTAATTCACCATCCTTTGTTGCAAACTTCACATCAAATGCCTTGGCAAAATTTTGTCCTAAAAAATGTGAAGTACCAGCTTGTAAAGCCTTACCGTCTTGCATAAGAGCCTCTATACAATAAGTTTCTTCAGCGCCCGCAAATCTTTCAGATTCTGACTTAGTTCCCTGAATAACAGGAATTGCCATAAAATTAGTTAAAAAATTTGAGTACAAATCATTAATCAATCTTGCTTCAGAGATTGCTTCATCTTTAGTTGAATGAGCTGTGTGACCTTCCTGCCATAAAAACTCAGCAGTTCTTAAAAACAATCTGGTTCTCATTTCCCATCTAACAACATTTGCCCATTGATTCATTAATATTGGTAAATCCCTGTATGATTGTATCCAGTTTTTATAAGTTCTCCAAATAATGGCTTCACTTGTAGGTCTTACAATTAATTCTTCTTCTAATTTTGAGTTTTCATCAACTTTTAATTTGCCAGGATTATCTTCATCGTTTTTTAATCTGTAATGAGTAACAACAGCACATTCTTTAGCAAAACCTTCTGCATTTTTTTCCTCAGCTTCGAACAAACTTTTAGGAACAAAAAGGGGGAAATAAGCATTGTAATGTCCCGTATCTTTAAATTTTGAATCTAATTCTTTCTGGATTTTTTCCCAAATGGCATAACCATAAGGTTTAATTACCATGCAACCTCGAACATTGCTGTTTTCAGCTAAATCAGCTTTCATAACCAATTCATTGTACCACTTTGAGTAATCTTCTGACCGTTTTGTTAATTTTTTTGACATGTACTAATTGGCATAAATTTTGTCGTATCTTTAACAAAAGTAATCTAATAATGCAAGCATTCAAATTTAATTTTCTTCAAAAATTTTTTTTATCAATTATTGCATTAATGTTTTTGAGCTGTGGGTCTTTCAGCCCAAGTTCTTTTGTGTCATCTGACGGAATCTACCAGAATCAAGAAGTTATCTCCGAAACAAATAATGGTGAATTTTACAAGAACTATTTCAAGGATAAAGAACTAGAACTTGAAAATAATTATGAATTAATAACAGAAAGTCTAGATTCTGATTACATAAGTTCTAGTGACATTACATATTCAGAAAACAATGCTAGATGGGGAGATATTCCGGATACAAAAACTTTGGTATTCGATTTTTCTAGAAATTATTACAATAGATATTTTGGATATGTGTATGCCAGACCTTACATGTTTGGATATGGTTATTATGATTATTGGAATCCTTATTACAGTCCTTGGTACAGCTATTCATACTGGGATCCCTATTACAGCTATGGAAGATATTGGGCATGGGGTTACAACCCATGGTTGTATTACGGTTGGGGATATAA
>JAYOKR010000001.1:200127-287859 GCA_038119895.1 Flavobacteriaceae bacterium | reverse complement strand
GGGGATATAACAGATGGGCATATAACAGATGGGGTAATTCAAATTATTATGAAAACTCTTACGTTAGATCTTATACAAACAGAAACAGTCAAGATGTTTCATACAGTAAAGGAAGAAGAGGAAGTTCAAGTGGTGTGATTGTCTACAGTAGTGGTCGAAGTTCTAGAATGCACGATGATATTATTAGCACCGAAAATGAAGAAAAGACATATAATGGAAGATCAGTAAAGTCATTTGATATTTTAGTTGAAAGAGATAGTGGAGATATAGACAAAGTACGAACTTATCAAACTAAGCCAGGTAGTGATGACTTAATAGACAAAAGATCTGCAAGTGATTCTCAGAAGGGTGCAAGAATATATTTGAATAGAGGATCAAGATTTTCAGACAGTAAAAGTTCATCAAGAAATCACAACCAAGATGACTCAACTTTATCAAATAACAGGAGTTACTATGTAAATCCTAATTCAAATTCAACGAATAACAGCAATAGTAACATAAGATATTATTCTAATCCGAATTATAACAACAACGCTGGTTGGAGGTTAAGCGGAAAAGATAGCTCTAACAATATTTTAAGATCTTCAAATTCAGGTGTTTCCACTAGATCATACTCAAATCCAAGTAGTTCATCAATTAATAGCTCAACATCAACTCCGTCAAGAAATTTTTCATCAAGTTCAATTTCAAGCCCAACACGTGGTTCAAGCAGTGGTAGTTCTTCAATAGGTAGAGGCAGTTCATCATCTTCTGGATCGTCAAGAGGTGGTGGTCCAAGGTAAATGCGATATATAAATTTAATTTGTCTTCTTCTTTTTACTGTTATTGGATTTTCTCAAAATCTTTATGACGCAATTAATTTTTCTTTTGAAGAAGAGATTGGTAATGCTCGGTTTTTGTCAATGGGAAATTCATTTGGAGCATTAGGTGGGAATTTATCTGCCATAAGTAAGAATCCTGCTGCAGGATCAGTTTTTGAACTTTCAAGATCTGGCGGTTCAATTATAATTGACAACAACAAAATTAAAAGTGATTTTAAAGGATCTGAAAATTTAGTAAATAGTACAAATGCTTATTGGCAAGCTGGAATTATTTATGTTTTTAAAAACTATGGTCAAGGAAAAATAAATAAGTTTTCTTTTGGAATTAATGCACAATCATACAATACTTACAATCAAGATTTTCTTGTAGAAGGAAGAAATAATAATTCAATTGATAGTTTTTTCTTAAATAATTCATTTGGCATCAATGTAAACGATGTTAGTGTAAATAATAATGAAACAATTCAAAGCGTTTACAGATGGCTTGGTAATAATTATGGTTATTCTGCTCAACAAACCTTCCTAGCCTACCAAGCATATCTTTTAAATTATGATGAAGACAAAAAACAATTCTACTCTTTGGCAAAGTTTAATGATGGTTTAAGTCAAAGAAATGAAATCTCATCAATTGGAACCAACCATAAAATTACATTGAATTTTTCTTCACTTTACAATAACAAATTACATTTTGGAATGAATCTAAATATTCATGAAATTACCATCGAATCAAGTAATAATTTTTTTGAAAATAATTATGATACTGACTCATTAGTCAATTACATAGATTTTAATAATGATTTATTTATTAAAGGAGATGGATTTTCAGTTCAACTTGGATTAATTTACCTGATAAATAAATTAAGATTTGGCTTATCATACAACTCCCCTACCTGGTACACATTTGATGATGAATTATATCAAAAATTAGAAGTACAGTCCGAGGATTTCAGTCCCGATATTATTGATCCAAACATTATTAATTATTATGAGTATAATTTTAGGTCACCAAGTAAAACTACTATATCACTTGCAACCGTTGTTAAAAATATGCTGGCCGTAAATTTAGATATTACATCAAAAAAATACTCTAATGGAAAATTTAGTTCTAACTCAAACGGAGAATACGAAAGCGTTAATAGTAAATTAAACAGAAGCTTATCTGATGTTATTGATTACAACATCGGAACAGAATTAAAATTAGGTATGATAAGTTTAAGAGGTGGAATAATAAGAAAAAATAATCCATTGGACTCTGGAATTAGCCAGATTCAATCAAATACATTTGGTTTTGGATTAGAATTTGATAATTCAACTTTAGATTTTGGTTTTTCTGAAAGTAATATTCTAAAGAATCATCAACTATTTGATATTGGACTTACTGATTTTGCTTCATTAAGTAACAAAAGATTTAGGTCTGTTATTACATATAATTTAATTTTTTAAATATATATCTTTGCAATATAATTATGAAATACAATAAATTTCTTGAAGATCTTGACCTTATAGAATCAGATCATAAAAAATTCTCAATTAAAACTCCGTTAAGAGAAGATGCTTTTGAACTTTCAGATCAAGAAAAAATAGATTTAATAAAAAAGAATGTAGGCGAAATACTCCATACTCTTGGAATGGACATGACTGATGACAGCCTTAAAGGAACTCCTTTAAGAGTAGCAAAAGCATATGTTAATGAAATATTTGGAGGTCTCAATCCTAAAAATTTACCTAAAGGTTCTACGTTTGATAATAAGTACAAATACAAAGAAATGCTAGTTGAAAAAAACATATCTGTTTTTTCAACTTGTGAACACCATTTATTACCAATATATGGGAAAGCTCATGTTGCTTATTTTTCCAATGGAAATGTTATTGGGCTTTCAAAAATGAATAGAATTGTTGACTATTTTGCAAGAAGACCACAAGTCCAAGAAAGATTAAATATTCAAATTGTTAGAAAATTGCAAGATTTTCTAGGCACAGAAGATGTTGCTTGTGTCATAGATGCTAAACACATGTGTGTTAATTCAAGAGGTATTAGACATATTGATTGTAGTACAGTTACTGGTGAATTTGGTGGTAAATTCAAGGACATATCAATAAAAAGAGAATTTTTAGATTATATTCGTTCTGATAGCCAATTAAAATAATAATGTCAGCTTACAAGCAGCAACTAAAAATATACAACTCATTATCATCCAAAAAAGAACCATTTAAGTCTATAAATAAAGACCTAGTTGGAATGTATGTTTGTGGACCAACTGTCTATAACACTGTTCATCTCGGTAATTGTAGGACCTTTATTTCTTTTGATCTAATATTTAGATATTTGAAGCATTTGGGCTACAACGTAAGATATGTAAGAAATATTACTGATGTAGGTCATCTAGAAGAAAATGAAGAAGATGACAAGATTTTAAAAAGAGCTCAGATTGAAAAAATTGAGCCTATGGAAGTTGTTCAAAAGTACACTAATGAATTTAATTTGATACTAGATAAGTTCAATTTAAAAAAACCAAATATTGAACCTAGTGCGTCAGGTCATATAACTGAACAAATTGAAATGATTCAAGAGATCATTGATGTCGGGTATGCATATGAGAAGAATGGTTCTGTATATTTTGACACTATAGCTTACAACAAGAATAATAATTACGGAGTTTTAAGTAACAGAGATCTTTTACATGTTGTTAACGAATCTAGAGATTTGGAAGGAACAACTGAAAAAAATAATCAACAAGATTTTGCTCTTTGGAAAAAAGCAAACAAAAAACACCTTATGAGATGGAACTCGCCATGGGGTTATGGTTTTCCTGGATGGCATCTTGAATGTTCTGCAATGAGCAAAAAATATCTAGGAGACAAATTTGATATTCATGGAGGTGGTTTAGATTTAAAATTCCCTCATCATGACTGTGAAATTGCTCAATGTAAATCTTTGAGTAATGAAATTCCTGCGAATTATTGGCTTCATACCAATATGTTAACACTTAACGGTAAAAAAATGTCAAAATCAACTGGTAATTCTGTATTACCATTTGAAATTTTTAATGGCTCAAATAAAATCTTTTCAAAGAGTTATTCTCCAATGGTACTTAAATTCTTTATTTTTCAAGCTCACTACAGAAATACTCTTGATCTTTCAGACGAAGCCTTAAAAGCTTCAGAAAAAGCATATGAAAAAATCAAAACAATCCCTAATGAGTTAAACTCAATTATGACTGGGAATAAAAATGATTGTGACGCAGAATTATGGATTAAGAATTGTTACAATTCTTTAAATGATGATTTTAATTCTCCAAAATTAATTGCTGAGTTTTTCAACTTGTATAAAGATATTCAAGAGATTAAAAGCAAAAGTAAAAGTATAGATTCTGTTAATCTTAAAAAGTTCCAAAAATACTTTTCAATTTTCTATAAAGATATTTTGGGTTTTGATGGCGAAAAGTCTGAAAAAAATCAATTAGATGAAGTTCTTGATATTTTGTTAGAAATTAGAGATAAAGAAAGAGATAAAAAAAACTATGAAGTTTCAGATTTAATACGAGATAAACTTTCAAAACTTGGAATAAATATTAAGGATAAACAATGAGAGAAATAATAGTATTTCCATTTGTTTTTTTAATAAAAGTTTATCAATTTTTAATTTCTCCCATAATTGGTAAAAATTGTAGATTTAAACCAACCTGTTCAAATTACGCTTTGGAAGCCCTAAAAAAACATGGATTTATTTTGGGAATGTACTATTCGATAATAAGAATTTCAAGATGTCATCCGTGGGGTGGTTCTGGTCATGATCCTGTCCCAAGTAAAAAATTAAAGTAAATGAATGATTTAATAATAGAATGGTCTCCTAATGTAAAAGCAATCTCAATAGGGCCGATAGCAATTCACTGGTACAGCTTAATGTTTTTATTAGCTTTCTACATCGGATTTAGAATAATGAAAAAAATATACATTAAAGAAAAGAAAGATATAGCACTATTAGACCCTTTCCTTGTTCATATGGTGGTTGGCACAATCGTTGGAGCAAGATTAGGTGAAGTGTTCTTTTACAACTGGGATTATTTTCAAAATAATATACTTGAAATTTTTCTTCCTTTCAAGATAGATAGCTCTGGATGGGAGTTTATTGGTTTTAGAGGTTTATCTAGTCATGGAGCTACAGTTGGAATTATTATATCTATAATTTTATATAAAATAAGATACAAATACGATTCAGTTCTTTGGATTTTTGATAGAATAGTAATCGCTGTTGCTTTAGGTGGAATGTTTGTAAGAATAGGTAATTTTTTTAACTCTGAAATTGTTGGAAAATATACCAATTCAGATTTTGGCGTTATTTTTTTAAACAGATCCGAAGTATTACCCAGACACCCTGCACAGTTGTACGAAGCATCTGGATATTTACTTTTATTTCTTCTTTTAATATTTATTTACAACAAAACAAAACTTAGTCAAAATAGAGGGTTTGTTTTTGGTCTCTTTTTAAGTATATTATTTGGTATTAGATATATTGTAGAGTATGTTAAAGAAAGTCAAGGAGGTATTGAAGAAGCGTTAGGAATTTTATCAACTGGTCAATGGTTAAGTATACCATTTATTCTGATTGGATTAACACTTATGATTCTAAGCCACAAAAATAAATTTAATGGATAAAAATTATCTAAGGATTGGCTTTAAAAGGCTTCTTATTAGTCTTTTTTTAATGTTTTTAGGTCCTACAATTTTGTTTCAAGCATTTAAGAACGAGACTCATGAATGGTATTATTATATTTTGATTTTTGGATTAATCTTATGTTTATGTGCAATTTTAGCTCTTTACTCAGGTATTATGTCCATTATTAAACATATTTTTGATAAAGATTTATAGAAGATGATTAAAATTACTTTTCCAGACAATTCCGTTAAAAAATATGAAAAAGGAATTACACCCTATGAAATTGCTAAATCTATAAGTAACTCATTGGCAAAAGAAATCTTAAGTGCTTCATACGATAATAAAATTATTGAAGTTCATACTAGCTTAGAAAATGATGGGTCGATTAAATTTTTTAAATGGGATGATAAAGAAGGAAAAGCAGCATTTTGGCATTCAACAGCTCACGTTTTAGCTCAAGTTATTTTGGAAATTTATCCTGATTCAAAACTAACTATAGGTCCTGCAATTGAATCTGGTTTTTATTATGATGTAGATTTCGGGGGTCATAGTTTCTCAGAAAATGATTTTGAGAAAATAGAAAAAAGAATTTTGGAAATTTCAAAAGAAAATCATGAGTTTATACTTAGAGAATTATCAAAAAAAGACGCTCTAAATTATTATACAATAAATAAGAATGAATATAAATCAGAACTAATTGAAAATTTAGAAGGTAAAATCACATTTTGCGATCATTCAAACTTTACTGATTTGTGTAAAGGAGGACATCTTCCTAACACAGGATTTATAAAAACAGTAAAACTATTAAATGTTGCTGGGGCTTACTGGAGAGGCGATGAAAATAATACACAATTAACAAGAATTTATGGAATTTCCTTTCCAAAACAAAAACTACTTAATGAACACCTTGAAATGGTGGAAAAAGCTAAAAAAAGAGATCACAGAGTTCTTGGGAAAAAGTTAAATCTTTTTACATTTTCAGAAAAAGTTGGTCAGGGACTTCCACTATGGTTACCAGAAGGAGCTGAACTAAGGAATAGACTTGAAAATTTTCTGAAAAAAGCACAAAAAGAAGCTGGATATGAAATGGTAGTTTCACCACACATAGGTCATAAAAAACTATATGAAACTTCTGGGCACTATGAAAAATATGGTGAAGACAGCTTTAAGCCAATAAAAACCCCTAACGATAATGAAGAGTTTTTATTAAAGCCCATGAATTGTCCTCATCATTGTGAAATTTATAATTCTCAACAATGGAGTTACAGGGACTTACCAAAAAGATTTGCAGAATTCGGTACAGTCTATCGATACGAACAAAGTGGTGAATTACATGGACTGACTCGTGTGAGAGGTTTTACTCAGGATGATGCTCACATTTTTTGTACTCAAGAACAACTAATTTCTGAATTCAAAAATGTAATAGATTTAGTTCTATTGGTTTTTAAATCACTTGGATTTGAAAATTTTACAACACAAATTTCGCTAAGGGATAAAGAAAACAATGACAAATATATTGGCAGTGATGATAAATGGGATGAAGCTGAAAAAGCAATAATTGATGCTACAAAAGAAAAAGGTTTAAAATATAGAATTGAATATGGTGAAGCTGCTTTCTACGGGCCTAAACTAGATTTTATGGTGAAAGATGCTCTTAACCGTGAATGGCAACTTGGAACGATTCAAGTGGATTATAACTTACCGGAAAGATTTGATTTAACATATAAAAATGAAAAAAATGAAAATTCTAGACCTGTTATGATACACAGAGCTCCATTTGGTAGTTTAGAAAGATTTGTTGCCATTTTAATTGAACATACTGGGGGTAATTTTCCCTTATGGTTAATTTCAAAACAAATAGTTTTAATTGCTGTTGGTGGAAATCATGAAAATTACACTCAAAAAGTTTCAAAATTATTAGAAAAGTCCGAAATTCGCTCAACTTACGATATTAGAAACGAGACAGTTGGAAAGAAGATTCGTGATGCGGAAAAGATGAAAATACCATTTATGGGAATTATTGGTGATAAAGAAATTGAAAATGAAATAATTTCAGTAAGAGCTCATGGTGGTAAGATAATTGGAGAAATGAAAACCAATGAATTAGTAGATTATATTAAAGAAGAAGAAAAAGAATCATATAATTAAAATTTAAAGCTATAGTACTAAGAAAAAAAAGAGGTAAAAAACCTGGAAGAGTAATTAAACAAAATCCTCATAAAATTAATGAGGAAATAACGGCTAAAGAAGTTAGATTAGTTGGAGATAATGTAGAAATAGGCATATATCCAATTTCCAAGGCATTAGATATCGCAAAAAGTCTTGAAACAGATCTTGTAGAAATCTCTCCCAAAGCCAATCCTCCTGTTTGTAAAGCTTTAGACTATAAAAAGTTTTTATATGATCAAAGAAAAAGAGAAAAAATACTAAAAGCTAAAACGCAAAAAGTAGTTGTAAAAGAAATCAGATTTGGTCCACAAACAGACCAGCATGATTATGAGTTTAAGAAAAAACATGCTATAAAGTTTTTAGAAGATGGAGCAAAGTTAAAAGCTTATGTATTTTTTAAAGGGAGGTCAATAATTTTTAAAGAGCAAGGTCAAATATTATTATTAAAATTAGCTCAAGAATTAGAAGAATATGGAAAAGTTGAGCAATTACCTGCCTTAGAAGGAAAAAAAATGATTATGTTTGTGAGCCCAAAAAAAACAAAAAAATAAAAATGAGTAAACAGAAGACAAAATCTAGTGCAAAAAAAAGATTTAAGGTCACAGGAAGTGGAAAAATTAAAAGGAAACATGCTTTTAAAAATCATATTCTAACTAAAAAATCTAAGAAAAGAAAACTTAAACTTACACATGATGGTTTAGTTAATGATAGTGATATGTCAAACATAAAAAAACAATTAAGATTAAAATAAGAATTTGTTAAACAGGCAAAAGGTTCAAAGTTTATTCAAATAACACCTTAGCCAAAAATTTATTAAAATGCCAAGATCAGTAAACACAGTAGCATCAAGACAAAGAAGAAAGAAAATTTTAAAAAAAGCAAAAGGTTTTTTCGGAAGAAGAAAAAATGTTTATACTGTAGCTAAAAACGCTGTAGAAAAAGCGTTATCCTATGCATACAGAGATAGAAAAAATAGAAAAAGAGTTTTTAGGTCTCTTTGGATTACAAGAATAAATGCTGGTGCAAGAGAACATGGATTAAGTTATTCAGAACTAATATCTAAGCTTAAAATAAATAACATTTCAATTAATAGAAAAGTGTTAGCAGATTTAGCAATGAATGATCCTAAAAAATTTGAGCAGATAATAAAAAGCTTAAAATAAAATATTAGAACGGTTCATCTTCACCGTCCTCATCCCTGTAGTTTCCACTTTCAAATGCTTGATCTGGATTTATTCTAGCCTCTTTATTTATCTTTGATTGAAATTCAAAAGGATTTTCGAAAGTGTTTAAATTTTCAAATTTACCTAGAGAACTTATAAATTTAAGTTTTATAGAATTTAATCCTCCATTCCTATGTTTTGAGACTATGAATTCAGCTTGCCCAGTTGAAGGTGTTCTATCTTCATCATCCCATTCATCAATTTTATAATATTCTGGTCTATACAAAAAGGAAACAATATCCGCATCTTGCTCAATCGCTCCTGATTCACGTAAATCAGAAAGAATTGGTCTCTTAGTTCCACCTCTTAATTCAACAGCTCTTGATAGCTGAGATAAAGCAATAATTGGGATTTCTAACTCCTTTGCAAGTGCTTTTAAGTTTCTTGAAATTGTAGATATTTCCTGTTCCCTATTTCCTGTTTTTTGAGATGTACCGATAGTCATTAATTGAAGATAATCTAGGACTATTAATTTGATACCATATTGAGATGATAGTCTTCTTGCTTTTGCTCTCAAGTCAAAAATTGATAAAGAGGGTGTATCATCAATATATAATGGAGCACTCTCTAAATTAGAAACTTTTACATTTAATTGTTCCCACTCAAACTTTTCTAACTTCCCAGTTCTCAATTTTTCGGAATTAAGTCCTGTTTCCGAGGAAATTAATCTTGTAATAAGCTGAATTGCTGACATTTCAAGAGAGAAAAATGCTACAGGAATATTACTCTCAACAGAGATATTTCTAGCCATTGAAAGAGTAAAAGCTGTTTTACCCATTCCAGGTCTTGCTGCTATAATAATTAAATCACTTTCTTGCCATCCAGAAGTAAGTTTATCAATTTCATGGAAACCAGATGGAATACCACTTAGTCCCTCTTTTTTAGATATTTCTTCAATCTTTGCTTTTGCTTGACTTACTAAACTTTCAGCAGTTTGAGAATTTTTTTTTAGGTTACCTTGAGATATATCATAAATTTTAGATTCTGCTGCATCTAATAAGTCAAAAACATCGCTTGTTTCATCATAAGAATTTTCAATTATTTCATTTGAAATTTGTATCAGTCTTCTTTGAATATATTTTTGAAGAATAATTCTTGAATGAAATTCAATATGGGCTGATGATGAAACTTTTTGGGTTAAGCCAATTAGATAAATATCTCCACCGATAAAAGATAGTTTAGAATCTTTTTTTAACTGATAAGAAACAGTTTTTAAATCGATAGGCTCTTGTTTTTCAAATAATCTAATAATTGCTTCAAAAATAGCTTTGTGTATATCTTTATAAAAGACATCAGAATGTAAAATATCGATAACTTCATCAACACCTTTTTTATCAATCATCATAGCCCCAAGAACAATCTCTTCTAAATCAACAGCTTGAGGAGGAATTTTTCCTTTCTGAATCGAATATAGGGATCCAGAATTTGGATTATTTGAAGGATCAAGATTAGTCAGACTTTTCACAATGCTAACTTATAAAATCATTAAATAAAATGTCTTAAAGTTCATATTTAAGAGATAACATTAAAATGTTAATAAGTATAAGAAAAATGTTGATAGATAAATTTTAATCAAAAAAAACTCCCATAGAAATATACCTGTCTGATCTTTTCTTGAGTAAGGATGATATTGGAATAGATTTTAGTTCTTTAAATGATTCTAAAATTTCATTTTTCACTGTGTTAAAAACTTTTTCTCTATTTTGATGAGCACCGCCTAAAGGTTCTTTAATAATTTTATCAATTAACTTATTTTTTTTCATGTCCTGCGGAGTAAGTTTAAGTGCTTCAGCGGCTCTTTCTTTATAGTCCCAACTTCTCCATAAAATTGAAGAACATGATTCTGGTGAAATCACAGAATACCAAGTGTTTTCTAACATCATAACTTTGTCTCCAATTCCAATTCCAAGAGCGCCACCTGATGCACCCTCACCAATTACAATACAAATAATCTGTGTTTTCAAAGAAAACATTTCAAATAGATTTCTCGCAATTGCCTCAGCTTGTCCTTTTTCCTCAGCCTCTATACCTGGATAAGCTCCTGGAGTATCTATTAAAGTAATAATTGGAATTTTAAATTTTTCAGCTGACTTCATTAACCTTAAAGCTTTTCTATATCCCTCTGGGTTAGCCATTCCAAAGTTTCTGTACTGCCTGGTTTTAATATTATTTCCTTTCTGCTGTCCAATAAACATAAAAGATTGATTGTTGATTTTTCCTAGCCCTCCAATCATAGCTTTATCATCTGAAATATTTCTATCACCATGTAGTTCAAGAAAATTTCCATCAGTTAGTGCATTGATATAATCTAAAGTATACGGCCTTGATGGGTGTCTAGATAGTTGTACCCTTTGCCATGGAGTTAGATTTGAATAAATATCTTTTTTTGTTTTTTCGATCTTAGCTTTAAGATTTTTGTAAGTATCTTTTACATCAACCTTACTTTCATTCCTTATCTCATTACATTTTTCAAGCTGATCCACTAATTCTTTAAGAGGTAATTCAAAATCTAAATACTCCATTTAAAAATCTTTAATCAAAATTAAAATATTCATCACTTTCTTACAACTTTGATCATGTATAATGCTACAAAAAGAAATACAAAATTAGGTAGCCAAGCTCCTATGTTAGGATTTATTTCAGATTTAGATACCAAAACTGAAAAAAGTTTATCAAAAAAAATAAAAATAAAAGCTAGAATTATTCCAAAAGCTAGATTTAAACCAATACCTCCTCTTTTTTTTGTTGAAGCTACTGCTACAGCTAAAATTGTCAATATTAAAACGGTAATAGGAAGAGTGTAACGTTTATTCCGCTCTAAGATATGACTTGATAAAAGTGGTGATCCGCTAGCTCTTTCCAAATCAATAAATTTGTTTAACTCAAAAAGATTTAAGGTTTTAGCTTGATAAGTAACTGGTGACAAATCATCGATTTTAAAATCAAATACAGTATCAAGAATCTTTTTATTGGTAATGAATTCTAAATCATTAATGTAAGATCTTTTAAAATAATCAGTTAATCTATAAACACTATCCTCCTCAACCCATCTTATATTTCTTGCAAAAATTTTTTCTTTTAAAATATTATCATCAAAAACTTCATATGAAAAATTATACGCTTGTGCCCTAGTGGGGTTATAAGAACTTACATATATAAAATCATTTTCTCCTATTTGCTTGTAAAGTTTTGTAACATTCCTATCTTTTTTGTTCTTACTTAAGTATTGATACTGAAATTCATTAAAGCTTTTATTTTTTTCTGGAACTACAAACATTCCTGAATAAAATGTTATGAGAGAAATGAGTGCACCAGAAATTAAAAATGGCTGCAGATATCTGTCAAATGATATGCCTGAACTCCAAATAGCAATTACTTCTGAATTACTTGAAAGTTTTGAAGTAAACCAAATTACAGATAAAAAAACAAATATCGGTACTAAAAAATAACCATAATACCATATAAAATCAGAATAATATTCTATTATTTGTTTAAAACTCAAGTCATGTTCTTTAAACTTATCAACTTTTTCAGAAACATCAACAAGAATACCTACTGGTATAAATAATAAAAACATAGTTAAAAATGTTTTTATAAACTTTTTAATAATATAAAAATCAATAATTTTCATCAAAGCCTCTTATCAAGTTTATTAATCATTTTATTCTTCCAAGATAGAAAATTATCGTTTTTAATTTCTTCTTTAGCTTTTTCAATAATCCATTTATAAAAACCTAGATTATGAATTGTAGCAATCTGTTTACCTAAGTTTTCATTAATAGAAAATAAATGTCTTAAGTATGCTTTGGTGTATGTATTATCAACAAAAGTATTTCCATTGGTGTCGATTATACTATGATCATTTTTCCATTTTTCATTTTTTATATTGATTGTACCCTCTGATGTAAAAAGCATTCCATTTCTTGCATTTCTTGTTGGCATCACACAATCAAACATATCTATACCAAGACTGATGTTTTGAATTAAATTTACAGGTGTTCCAACACCCATAAGATATCTGGGTTTTTGTTTTGGAAGAATGCCGCAAACAACTTCAGAAATTTCATACATAATTTCATGAGGTTCACCGACTGATAAACCACCTATTGCATTTCCAGGCAAATCTTTAGAGGAAATAAATTTTGCAGATTCTATTCTTAGGTCTTTATGCATTCCACCTTGAACTATGGGAAATAAAACCTGATTGTGGGAATATTTACTTTTTGTTTCATTAAATCTATTTATACACCTATCTAACCATTGGTGTGTCAATTGCATTGAAGATCGTGCATAAGATTTTTCACAGGGATATGGTGTACACTCATCAAACGCCATTATAATGTCAGCACCAATTGATCTCTGTATATCAACAGCTTTTTCAGGATTAAAGAAATGGTATGACCCGTCAATATGTGACTTAAACTTAACTCCGTCTTCATTAATTTTTCTGTTATTAGAAAGAGAATAAACTTGATAGCCTCCACTATCTGTTAAAATATTTTTTTCCCAATTCATAAATTTGTGTATCCCCCCAGCATTTTCCAAAATTTCTGTACCAGGCCTTAAATACAAATGATATGTATTTGAAAGTATAACATCTGGTGAGATACTTTCACTGAGATCTTTTACATGTACTCCTTTAATTGCTGCTGATGTAGCAACTGGCATAAAAATAGGTGTCTCAAATTTTCCATGAAAAGTTTGTATTTCACCTAATCGTGCATTTGAGTTTTTATCTTCTTTGATTAATGAAAACTGCATTGAATGTCAAATATAATTCATCTAAATATTCTATTTGATTAATCTTGTTAATTAAAATTAAAGATTAGTTGATAAGTTTATTTTTATTTTGAGTTTGCTTAAAAGGTTTGAATTTATTTTTGAGTTATGAAATTCCACCAAAAACTAATCTTCCAAATTAGACGCGATATTTTAAGAATGGTAAATGCAGTTAATTCTGGGCACCCAGGTGGGTCTCTAGGCTGCGTAGAGTATTTTGTAGCACTTTTCTTCAGCGTGATGGACAGAAATGATGAATTTAATATGGATGGTATTAATGAAGATATATTTTTTCTATCCAATGGACACATATCTCCAGTATACTACTCTACTTTATCAAGGGCAGGATATTTTCCTGTAGATGAACTAAGTACTTTTAGAAAAATTAATTCTAGACTTCAAGGACACCCTACAACACACGAAAATCTGCCTGGTGTAAGAATTGCCAGTGGATCTTTAGGACAAGGAATGTCGGTATCTATTGGTGCTGCTCTTTCTAAAAAACTTAATGAAGATGATAAAATTGTTTTTAGCCTTCATGGAGATGGAGAATTACAAGAAGGACAAAATTGGGAAGCGATCATGTTCGCATCTGCCAACAAAGTAGATAACCTTATATGTACTATTGATTACAATAAAAAACAAATTGATGGTTCTCTCAACGATGTATTAGACTTAGGAAATTTAGAGCAAAAATTTAAAGCTTTTGATTGGGAAGTCATTTCAAATGTAAATGGAAATAATTATCAAGAAATAGAATCGGCACTCAATAAAGCAAAGACCTTAACTGGAAACGGAAAACCAATTGTAATTATCATGGATACTGAAATGGGGAATGGAGTTGATTTTATGATGGGAACTCACAAATGGCACGGAGTTGCACCAAATGACGAACAATTAGTTGAAGCACTAAAACAAAATCCCGAAACAATTAAAGACTATTAATATGACTAAATTTAAAAATCTTGGAAATGTAGATACGAGGTCTGGTTTTGGTGAAGGTTTATTAGAACTAGGAAAGGAAAATAAAAACATTGTAGCTCTTTGTGCAGATTTGACTGGATCCTTAAAGATGGATGCATTTAAAGAAAACTTTCCAGAAAGATTTATACAAGTTGGAATTGCTGAAGCAAATATGATGGGTATAGCTGCCGGTTTAACAATTGGTGGTAAAATTCCATATACAGGAACTTTTGCTAATTTTTCTACAGGTAGAGTTTATGATCAAATTAGACAATCTATAGCATATTCTGGAAAAAATGTAAAAATTTGTGCATCCCATGCAGGAATTACGTTGGGTGAAGATGGAGCTACCCACCAAATTTTGGAAGATATTGGATTAATGAAGATGTTACCCGGAATGACAGTTATTAATCCATGTGATTTTAATCAAACAAAAGCTGCAACAAAAGCTATATCAAAGATTAATGGTCCAGTTTATTTAAGGTTTGGTAGACCAAAGGTTCCAAATTTTACGTCTGATTCAATAGATTTTCAAATTGGTAAAGGAATTAAATTGGTTGAAGGTAATGATGTTACTATAATAGCTACTGGACATTTAGTTTGGGAGGCTTTGGAAGCTGCAAAAGAATTGTCGAAATTAGGAATAAGTGCTGAAGTTATTAATATCCATACAATTAAACCTTTAGACAAAGATATTGTCTTAAAATCAGCTAATAAAACCAAGTGTGTTGTTTCATGCGAAGAACATAATATTATTGGAGGTTTAGGAGAATCTATTTCAAGAGTTTTAGTCAATAATTTTTTATGTCCAATGGAGTTTGTTGGTGTTAATGATAAATTTGGTGAATCAGGTACACCAAGTGAACTTATGGAAAAATATGGTTTAAACTCTAAAAACATCATTGAAAAATGCAAAAAAGTAATTTCAAGAAAAAACTAATTGTATTAAAGGCTTTTTTAATCTTATTTATGATCAGCAGTTCTGCCACTGCTCAAATTGAATTTGGAATTAAAGGAGGATTAAATTTTAATTCAGGTTTGAATGAAACATATCTAATTGAAGCCTTGCAAAGTCAAACTAAACCTAAAGGCGACTTTAATATTTTTGATAAGAAAAATGGTCATTTTTATGGATTATATTCAAAATTTAAATTAGGGGGGGTTTTCATACAACCTGAATTTTTATTTATAAAAATTAACAGTAACTATGATTTAACTTATGCTTGGAATATAATGGGAGAGATTGTTGATGAATTTTCAGAAAGCCGAATTCAAATTCCAGTAACAATTGGTATTGATTTGTTACAAGGAAAACTTAGTTTTTTTGGAGGTCCCGCTTTCAATTTTATTTCTGATGTTTTTTTTACTGAAAATAATGAAAATCAGTCAATTGCTGATTTTTATGAAAAATCTCTTGTTACTCTTCAGTATGGGATGTCTTTAAATTTTGGAAAACTTGGTTTTGATGTTAGAATTGATAGAGGTTTTGGAGAAAAAGAAATAGTTTACATAGATAGAGTTTTAAGCGGTAATAAAAATCAGATTGTGAGAACTGACGGCCTAATGACAATGCTATCAGCAAAATATAGATTCTAATTATCTGGATCTAAATAATCTGGAACACCATCACCATCTGTATCATCAATAATCCCATCATTATTCTTATCTAATTCATCTTTAGTTAAAACTCCATCACCATCATCATCATTATCTCTGTAGTTGGGAAAACCATCGGAGTCTGTATCATCATTATCAAAATCTCTATCACCATCTACATCTTCATCAATAGTTAAAACATTATCATTATCATGATCAGTAATATTAATTGTCATCATGTTTACAGAAAATATTAGGGGAGAATATGCTGGTATTATTGTAGTGCCGTTTTGGAAATAACCTAGACCTGATGGCATAATAACGAATCCTATACCAAAATTTTTGAACTCATATGTCCCGTCATTATTTATTATAATTTCACCCCTTTTTAAGTTTGGAATAAACTCTTTAAAGCCTTTGACTAGATTTTTTGCTTCAAGCCAAACAGGTGTTTTTCTTACATCAAAAGTTTTATTATTAAATAAAAAACCCTTATAAGAAACATAAATTGAATCAGCAATAGTTGGGTTAAATCCAGAACCTTCTCTAATTATATGATAATATAAATTGTGTTTTATTATATTATCGTTCTCATCTTTAACATTAATTTCAATTGTTGAAACTTGGTCATATAATGAAGTTCTTGATGCATTATCTCCAGCAATAGTATCAATTATAAACTCTGCGGTTTCGTTTGGATTAAGGTTTACGAAATCTTCATAGTTGTAGAAATGAGTTTGCATAAATTCAATTATCGAATCATTTTCAACAATGTATTGTTCAGCCATATCTCGTAGCGGTTCAACATTATTCTCCTCAGAATCTTTCTTACAAGAAAAAAAAATTAGTGATATGGATAGAATTAAAAAATGTGATTTATTAATTTTGATCAAAGTGAACATTTTTAAACAGGCGCAAGATACAATTTTCTAAATATTTTATGTTAGATTTATAATGATATTTCATATGAAAAAACAAGTATTAGATTTCGAAAAAATAAGTAGAATTTGCAGAAGACTTGCCTATCAAATTCTTGAAAATAACATTAATGAAGATGAAATCCTAATAGTTGGGATTAAAGAAAAAGGATATGAAATAGCAAAAATAATTAAGCAAAAACTAAAGGATATTACATCAATTAAAGTACACTTAAAATCAATAACGATAGATAAAAAAAATCCAAATCAAATATCTGAATTTGACATTAATTTCAATCAAATGCCAAAAAGTGTTTATTTAGTTGATGATGTTCTCAACACAGGTAAAACACTCATGTTTACTGTAAATTCACTTTTAAAATATGATTTTGATTTGATAAAAACTCTTGTTTTAATAGATAGAAATCACAAAAGATATCCAATAAAAGTAGATTTTAAAGGCATCTCTCTTTCCACAAATCTAGACGATACTGTTAAATTAATTTCAGAAAATAAAAATTTGGAGGCAGTTCTAGTTTAAAAGAGACAAAATCTCTTTAACTACATTTTTAGAGTCGTTTCTGTTAGATGTTATTGAGTGAGTTGCCATAGAGTAAAATGGTCTTCTTTCAAAATAATGTTTATTAATAAATTGTTTCATTTCTTCTAATGTTTCAATTGAAGAAATAAGAGGCCTTTTCTCTTTTTTCTTAAATAATCTTTCGGAAAGTATTTCAGAATTTACATCAATAAAAAAAACATTTGTTGTGTAAGAAAGAATCAGACTCATATTATCATAATAACATGGTGTCCCTCCACCTAAAGAAAGAACACAATTCTTATAATTAATTAACACAGAATTCAATTCAGAATTCTCTATAGTTCTAAATTTAATTTCACCTAGATCATTAAATATTTGACTAATTGACTTTGAATATTTTTTTTCAATAACACTATCTAAGTCTACGAATTTAAGATTCAATTTTTGTGAAAGCTTCTTTCCTACAGAACTCTTTCCACAACCCATATAACCAATCAAAACTATAACTGAATTATCACTCATAAATGTGAAAAATATTATTAAACAAATTTATGAGAAATAATCTTTGATTAATATATTAATGGTTCTATATTTGCAAGCGTTAAAATTAGACCTGGTAGCTCAGCTGGTAGAGCATCTCCCTTTTAAGGAGAGGGTCCTGGGTTCGAGCCCCAGCCAGGTCACTTCTCTAGCGCACGTGGCGGAATTGGTAGACGCGCTAGGTTGAGGGCCTAGTGGGAAATTTTCCCTTGGAGGTTCGATTCCTCTCGTGTGCACAATCTTTTTTTAAAACAGTGAGTAAGAAAATATTTATCATTGGTTCAGGGTTCTCCTCTTTATCTGCGGCTTGCTACCTCTCAAAAAAAGGATTTGATGTTTCTGTTTTTGAAAAGAATGAACATTTTGGTGGTAGAGCTAGACAATTTGAGTCTGATGGATTTACGTTTGATATGGGGCCAAGTTGGTATTGGATGCCTGATGTGTTTGAAAGATTTTTCAATGATTTTGGTAAAAAAGTTTCAGATCTATATGAGCTTAAAAAATTAAATCCAGCTTACAGAGTTATTTTTGATAAAAATTCTCAATTTGAAATTGAGGATAATATTAATTCAATCGTAAAGTTATTTGAAAAGCACGAAAAAGGTAGTGGAAAAAAATTAGAGCTATTTATGAAAGAAGCTAAAGAAAATTATGACTTAGCAGTTACAAATATGCTTTATAAAATGCCTGGTTTATCTCCTTTAGAATTAGTAAATTCTAAAACTATCACAAAAGTCAATTTATTTCTTACAAATATTAAAAAACAAATTGAAAAGAGATTTAAAAATCAAAAACTTAGATCTATTTTACAGTTTCCAGTCCTCTTTCTTGGAGCTAAACCTTCAAATACACCAGCATTCTACAATTTCATGAATTATGCTGATTTTGGTTTGGGAACTTGGCAACCAGAAAATGGATTTTTTGATGTAGTTAAAGCAATGATTAAAGTTGCAAAGGATAATGGTGTAAAATTTTATAATAATTCTAATATCGAGAAAATTCTAGTTCAAAATGGTCAGGTATATGGTATTTCAATTAATAATAAAATTCATAAATGTGAAATAGTTATTTCTGGTGCTGATTATGCTCATACTGAAAAATTACTTCCTAAAAAACTTAGGCAGTATTCTGATAAGTATTGGAATACTAGAACCTGGTCACCATCATCCCTACTTTTTTACTTAGGATTGAATAAAAAAATTAATAATTTAAATCACCATAACCTATTTTTTGATACTGATTTTGATAAGCATGCTGATGAAATTTACTCAAATCCAAAGTGGCCTGAATCTCCGTTATTTTATCTAAATATTACAAGTAAAACTTTTAAACATACAGCGCCTAAAGGTCATGAGAATTGTTTTGTATTAATACCTATTTCAACAGATTTAGAGGATAATGAAGATATTAGAAATAAATACTTTGAAATAGTTGCTAAAAGGTTGTTTTCAATAACTGGTTATGATCTAAAAAAACACATTGTTTTCAAAAAAAGTTATTGTGTTAAAGAATTTAAATCTGATTATAACTCATTTGGTGGAAATGCCTATGGATTAGCAAATACCTTAAATCAAACTGCATTTCTTAGACCTAACCTTAAAAGCAAGAAAGTAAAAAAATTGTATTTTAGTGGACAGCTGACGGTTCCAGGACCAGGTGTTCCACCTGCTGTAGTTTCTGGCAAGCTTGTTGCGGATTTAATACATAAGAATGAAGGATCTGTTTGATAAAATTTCTCTTGAATGTTCTAAGAATGTTACAAATTCTTATAGCACATCTTTTAGTCTAGCAACAAAAATGCTTTCAAAAAATATAAGACAAGACATATATAATATATATGGTTTTGTCAGACTAGCAGATGAAATAGTAGATACATTTCTTGATTTTGACAAAAAAATTCTTTTAGACAGATTTATTGATGAACTTGATTATTCTTTAAAAAATAATATAAGTACCAATCCAATACTCAACTCTTTTCAATTTACAGTCAATAAATATAAAATTGATTACGAATTAATAGATGCATTCTTGACCAGTATGAAAATGGATTTGAATAAGGTAAAGTATTCAACTGAAAAAGAATATAAAGATTACATATATGGTTCTGCCGATGTCGTAGGATTGATGTGCCTTAAAGTTTTTGTAGGTGGTGATAAAGAAACATACAACAGACTTAAGCCAAGTGCAATGTCACTAGGAAGTGCGTTTCAAAAAGTTAATTTTTTAAGAGATCTTAATGCAGATTACAGTCTACTTAATAGAACATATTTTCCAAATTTAGATTTTAATGAATTTGATGATGATGCAAAAATGTTAATTATGAATGATATTGAAGAGGATTTTAGAAAAGCTCTAAAAGGTATCTATGAGCTACCAAATAATTCCAAGTTTGGAGTTTATGCAGCATATAAATATTATAAGAGACTTTTACAGAAATTAAAAAAGACTTCGTACCTAAAGATCAAAAATCAAAGAGTAAGGGTTCCAAATTATCAGAAAGTTGATGTTTTGGCAAGATCCTATGTTAGATATAGATTAAATATTCTTTAAAAATGGAAACTATTGTTTGGATTTTAGCTCTAATTGGTTCATTTTCTGTTATGGAATTTATGGCTTGGTTTACCCACAAATACATTATGCACGGATTTCTATGGTCATTACATAAAGATCATCACAAGAAAGATCATAAGTCATGGTTTGAAAGAAATGATACTTTTTTCATTTTCTATGCTGTTGTTAGTATGATATTAGTAATTAGTTGGTCTGATTATGGTTTTACATTAGGATTACCAATCGCAATAGGTATATTTTTATATGGTTTAACCTACTTTATAGTTCACGACATATTTATACACCAGAGGTTTAAAATATTTAGAAACATTGACAACAAATATGCAAGAGGGGTTAGAAGGGCTCACAAAATACATCACAAAAATATTAAAAAAGATGGTGGTGAATGTTTTGGAATGCTAGTTGTCCCTTTTAAGTACTTTAAATAAGTGTCATTTTAACTGCAGCCTCAGCACAATCATAACCTTTATTTCCATGCCTCCCCCCACTCCTATCAAGAGCTTGTTGATAATCATTATCAGTTAGGAGACATAATATTATAGGACAATTTCCAACAATATTTAAGTCTTTTATTCCGTTACAAACACTTTGAGAAATAAAATCAAAGTGTCTAGTTTCACCTTGAATAATACTTCCAATAGCAATTATGGCATCTAAATCATGGTCAGATTGCATTTTAACACATCCACTGATTAGTTCAAAACTTCCTGGAACACTATAGTGCTGAATACTGTCCTTATTAATATCGATTTTTAAAAAAAATTCATAGGCGCCATTCAAAAGTCTTTGAATAATTTCAGAATTCCATTCAGATGAAACTATACCAAATTTTTTATTGGATGCTTGTTTTAAAACTTCTATACTGTAGGATGGCTTATAGTGGGAAGACATTTAATTGACTTGAGACAATTTAATATCAATATTGATTGCTTGCTGAGAATCTGGATAATCTTCCTTAATTTCTTCAAAATATTTTTTTGCTTTATTTTTTTTACTCAATCTTAAGCAAATACTACCTGACTTATCTAAAATAATTGGCCTTAAGAAACTATTAGATGTTGTTGACAAAGCTTTTTCATAATAATTTAAACCATCATCAAGTTGATTTAGTTGAACAAAAGAATCTCCAATTGTAGACAGGGCTAAAGTTCCCAAAAATTCATCATCAGAGCTAAAGTCATTTAAATACTTTATTGCCAAATCATATTTTTTCAAATTGAAGTATGCTATTCCAGCAGAGTAGTTTGAAATGTTCGCTGCTGGTGTTCCTGAATAATCTTCAATAATATCAAGAAATCCGTACTTACCATCAGCTCCATTAAGTGATAAATTATATAAGGAGTCAGATGTTTCAGCAGCTTCAACGGCTAAGTTGAAATATTTTTGAGCCGTAAAAAGCTCAGCATTACTTTCATCAACTTTAGGTTGATAGATTAACTTATCATATCCAAAATACAATACAAAAACAATAACAATTCCGGAGATTAATCCAACTAAGGGTTTTTGATATTTATTAATAAAAATCTCTGTTTTTGAAGCTCCCTGATCTAGGGATTCAAAAACTTGTTTAGTGGAGCTTACATTATTCCCAACACCTGGTTTTTCTACTTTCGATTTTGATCTTTTCTTATATGTTGCCATAACTCACGCAAAAATAAAATTTTATTCTAACGTACAAGGAGAATACTTAATTATTTTCTATAATTTGCATTGAGTATAAATCACTTCATGATATATAATTTTCTTCATAAACTACAAGTATTTAATTACAAGAATATAGGAGAGAATGAATTTATCTTTGATAAAAAAATTAATTGTCTAGTAGGTGATAATGGGGTTGGAAAAACTAATGTTCTAGATACAATTTATCACTTATCCATTGGTAAAAGTTATTTTAAATTAAAAAATGACCAAATAATTAATAATGATTCTGATTTTCTGTTGATTGAAGGAGATTTTGAATGTAATGAGAAAAAAGAAAATATAATTTGCAGCATAAAAAGAGGTGGAAAAAAGGTTTTAAAAAGAAATTCAAAAGTTTACAAAAAATTCTCTAATCATATAGGACTTATACCAGTAGTCATGATTTCACCTTATGATACTGATTTAATAAATGAAGGCAGTATAGAAAGAAGAAAATTTATTGATAGCATAATTTCTCAAAATGACAAAAGTTACCTTCAAGATTTAATTGATTACAATAAAATAATTCAAAACAGAAATAAACTATTAAAAAATTCAAGTTATAATACAAAATCAAATCTTGAAATGATAGATGTTTATGATGACAAAATAATTGAATTATCAGATCCCATTCATGAAAAAAGAATAAGTTTTGTTAAAGAATTTTTACCTTATTTTTTAGAAAAATATAATGATATCTCATCAGGAAAAGAAGACGTTAGCATATATTATAAAAGCGATCTAAATGATAAATCAATTAAAGAAATTTTAAAGGAAACTTTAAAAAAGGATTTTATTTTACAATATACAAGTGCTGGAATACACAAAGATGATTTAATACTTGAGATTGATAATAATCCAGTAAAAAAATTTGGAAGTCAAGGACAGCAAAAATCATTTATTATTGCACTAAAACTAGCTCAATTTGAATATTTAAAAGTAAAAACAGGCATATCACCTATTCTATTGATGGATGACATATTTGATAAACTTGATTTTAGTAGAGTCAAAAACATAGTCAATTTAGTTAATTCAAGTAACTTTGGGCAGTTATTTATTTCTGATACTGATAATGATCGTATTGTCAAAATATTAGAAAGTTTAAATCTTTCCTCAAAGGTTTTTAGATTATGAAAAGAATTAGAAAAACAGAGAGAATAAATGTTATGCTTAATGATTTTATGAATCAAGAGAAAATATCAGATGGTATTTTTAATGTAAAGATTAATGAGGCGTGGAAGAAATCAGTTGGAAAAAATATTTATAAATACACCAAATCTGTTAATCTTAAAGACAATATTCTATACATTGATGTTGACAACCCAATTCTAAAACAGGAGATTCTTTACAGTAAGCAAAAAATAATTGATATGCTTAATGAAGAAATCAACGAAAAAATTATAGATAAAATAATTTTAAGATAAAATTTCTCTTCCTGAAAAGTGAAAAGATGCTTCAATTAGAGCATTATCATCACTGTCAGATCCATGAACAGAATTTTCTCCTTTAGAAATCGCATACTTTTTTCTAATTGTACCCTCATCCGCCGTGTTTGGATCTGTATCACCAATAAGTTTTCTGAAATCTGAAACTGCATTGTCTTTCTCTAAAAAAGCTGCAACTATTGGACTTCTACTCATATAAGATGTCAATTCATTGAAAAAAGGTCTTTCTTTATGAACAGAATAAAAAGTTTGAGCTTCATTTATGCTAATTTGAGTTAGTTTTAAAGCAATGATTTTAAAACCAGCATCAGTTATATCTTTGAGGATATCCCCAATTAAGCCTCTTTCAACAGCGTCAGGCTTAATCATCATAAAAGTTTTGTTTGACATTTTATTTTTTTTGCAAACCTAACAAAAAGAATCAAACGAAATGTTGTAATTTAATTTTTAATGATCAAAGAGATATCTATTGTTGGAACTGGAAATTTAGCTTACCATTTTGTTCAGATGATATCAAGTGTTGATGGACTAAATATTAATGAAATAATAGGTAGACATGAAAAGATTCCGAAAGCTTTTAGAAAATTTGAATTAAACTATAGCTCAAATATATCCAACACATTAAAAAGTGATTTATATCTGATCCTAGTTTCAGATGACTATATAAAAGACATTAGCTTAAATCTTAAAAATCTTAATGGCATAGTTTCACATTGTTCTGGTAGTATTGACATTGAAGTTTTGAAAGAATGTAACAACTATGGTGTGATATATCCATTACAAACATTCAGCATGAAGTCAAAATTGGATTACTCTAAAATCCCTTTTTTATTAGAAGCTTCGGATAATGAGGTTAAATATCAATTGAATGAATTTATTTCAAAGATTTCTAAAAATATATCCTTTGAAAACTCAGAATCCAGATTTATTTATCATATTACAGCTGTAATTATAAATAATTTTACTAATCACTTAATTGTAAAAAGTCAACAAATTATTAAATCGAATAATCTTAATTTTGAATTTCTACATCCACTTATTGAGGAAACGATTAAAAAAACTGAAGTAATTTCTGCGCTAGAAGCTCAAACTGGACCTGCAAAAAGAAATGACAAAATTACTATGGAAAAACATATTGATTATTTAAAAAAATATGACGTCGAAAAACTATATCGGGTAATTAGCGATTCAATAATTAATACTAATTTTATGAAAGATGAGCTATAAATTAAAACTAAAAAATATTAAAAATTTTGTTTTTGATGTCGATGGAGTGTTCACTGATGGATCTATTTTAGTTGATTCACAGGGTGAGGAATACAGAACTTTTAATACAAAAGACGGTATTGCTGTTAAATTAGCTACAGACTTAAATTATAATATCTGTGTAATAAGTGGGGGAAATAATGAAGGTGTTAGAAAAAGACTTGAGAAACTAGGTGTACGCAATGTATATCTAGGGGTGGGAAATAAAAAAGATGTTTACTTAAAATTTCTTTCTGATAATGATTTAAAAAATGATGAGACTGTTTACATGGGAGATGATTTACCTGATGAAGAAATTCTTAAATTATGTGGTTTATCAACTTGTCCATATGATGCATGCCCAGAAATCAGAGAAATTGTTGATTATATAAGTATTAAGAAGGGTGGAGATGGATGTGTAAGAGATATAATCGAACAAGTTTTAAGAATTCAAGAAAACTGGAAAATTCACCACGATTCAAAAAACATATGATGTCTAATTGGAAAAAAGAATATTCTCTAGTTCTTATATTAAATTTTATATATCTGATTGTTTTTACACTACTGATGTAATATGGTAATTTTTGATTGGATTATTCTAGCCCTAACAATTTTGTTTATTGTTATGTACGGTGCTGTAAAGACAAGTAAAAGTTCAAACATAAAATCATTTTTAAAAGACAACAACAATACTAATTGGTTTACTATTGGAGTATCTGTCATGGCTACTCAGGCAAGTGCAATCACTTTCCTTTCAACCCCAGGTCAAGCATATAATGATGGTATGGGTTTTCTACAATTTTATCTAGGATTACCGCTTGCAATGATAATAATATGTATCTTTTTTGTTCCATTATATCACAAGCTTAAAGTTTACACAGCTTATGAGTTTTTAGAAAAAAGGTTTGATCAAAAAACAAGAACATTGGGTGCAGTTTTATTCCTTATACAAAGAGGGTTAGCCGCTGGTATTACAATTTTTGCTCCTTCAATAATTCTTTCATCAGTACTCGATATAGATTTAAAACTTTTAAACATAATCATTGGATTACTTGTAATCATTTATACAGTTTCAGGTGGGACAAAAGCTGTTAATATTACTCAGAAACAACAAATGTTTATAATTTTCACTGGACTTTTTATAGTATTTTTTATAATTCAAAACGACTTACCTAATCAGCTAACTTTCAATAAGTTTTTAGATTATGCACGTGAATCTGAAAAAATGAATATAATTGATTTTTCAATTGATTATGAAAATCGATACACGTTTTGGAGTGGAATAACCGGAGGACTTTTCTTAGCACTTTCATACTTTGGGACTGACCAAAGTCAAGTCCAAAGATATATAAGTGGTAAATCTGTAAAAGAAATTAGATTAGGGTTAATATTTAATGGAATTTTTAAAATCCCGATGCAGTTTTTTATTTTATTAATTGGTGTATCAGTATTTATTTTTTATGAATTCAATACAAGTCCAATTAATTTTAATCCACAAGCAACTCAATACCTTGAACAGAACCTGAGAGATAATTTTACAGAAATAAATTCCGAATTAGAGTTAATAAATTATAAAAAAAATAAATTTCATGAAGAATTTTTTAATGAATCTGATATTGATTTTGAAAAACTAAAAATTATTCAATCAGAGGAGAAAATATTAAGAAATCAAGTTAAAGAACTGATAGATACTAATACTGATATTGAATCAAATGATAAAGATTATGTTTTTTTACATTTCATCTTAAATTATCTTCCATCTGGAATAATTGGATTACTCATAGCAGTGATTATTTCAGCTGCAATGTCTTCAACTGCCTCAGAACTTAATGCCCTAGCTGCAACAACTACAATTGATATTTACAAGAGAAATACAACAAAGAAAAAAAGTGAAAAACATTTCCTAAAAATGTCAAAAATATTCACTGTAATGTGGGGATTAATAGCAATATGTTTTGCAAGCTTTGGAACTTTATTCGAGAATTTAATACAACTTGTAAATATTATTGGCTCTATTTTTTATGGAACTATCTTAGGAATTTTTCTTGTTGCATTTTTCTTTAAAAGAATTACTTCAAATTCAGTTTTTTATGCAGCCTGTTGTTCACAATTATTAATTTTCTTGATTTATTTTAACATTGATATTAGCTACCTATGGCTTAATTTTATAGGAGCGGTATTTACTGTGGTCCTTTCAGTATTCTTAGAAAATATAGGCTTAATCAGAAGATAATAATCTTTTGTTTAACCTTTTTAAAGTATTAATTCCATCAGGACCCCCTGTTTTCAATGCATCATCCAATCCTAATTTCGAATATTCTTTAGCTTTTTTTAATTTACCGGCTTTTTCATAAATCAAAGACTTATATCTGTATTGCCAATATCTATGTTTTTTATTATTTGGATATGCTAAATTAATCCACTTCATTGCTTGTTTTATATTTATGTTTTCCTCTAAATAGTATACTGCTGCAGCACTCAAATCACTAACGGTGGGGTTATTTGCCATTACGTTTTCAATTTGAACTTTCATTTTTTCTTTAGTCATAACATCTAAATCAAAGGAAATTAATTGATTATCCCACAGAAAATCTAATGTCCCTCCTTTGTTCGAAATATTATTGATTGAAATAGTAAATGTTTCTACTGTAAATGGAAGTGATACAAAACTTGAAAAAACATCAAGTAAAACCTTACTTTCATCTATTTCTTTCAATGCACCCCAATTTCTATTTTTTTCATAAAAAATAAGATTTAGACCTCCCTTTTCAGAATCAGGGATAGAGTATAAAAAATATTCACCAGCTTTTAACAGTTCAGAATTAACTTTCACGTCATCAGAAAAAGATATTGTTGTTGCTTGATTAGCCCCAGTCCTCCAAACTTCATTAAATGGAACAACATCTCCAAAAATATTTCTATCTCTTTTAGAAGGTCTAGAATAATCTATTTTAACATCTACTAAACCAACTTTTTGTAAAACAGTTTGACGTGGACTAGCTTGTGGTGAATTTATTTGAGCATATGAAATATTTACGCTCAATAATAATAAAATTAAAAAGAAAAACTTTTGCATGACTTTTGTTTTGATTAGACAAATATTATGAAAATTTTTAAAATTCATACTAAACAAAAACTTCCCATAACTATTGAAGAAGGATGGGGGTTTTTATCTAATCCAAAAAACCTTTCATGCATAACACCAAATTATATGAAATTTAAAATCACTGATTGTGATTTTAAGCCTGTATATCAGGGGCAAATTATACAATACACAGTAAGACCTTTACTAAACATTCCCCTTAAATGGGTAACTGAAATTACTCATGTTGTTAACGAGGACTACTTTGTGGATGAACAAAGGTTTGGACCATATTCACTATGGCATCACAAACACTTTTTAAGAGAGATTGATGGAGGGATAGAAATGGAAGATATCATCCATTATAAAATACCTCTTGGATTTATTGGTGAGTTTCTAAATTTTTTATTTATAAAAAATCAACTAAAAGAAATATTTGAATACAGAAAAAATAAATTAATTGAAATTTTCGGAAAAATATCATGAAAAAAAATATATTACTTATTGGCGGAACATATGGAATTGGTAAATCATTTATTGATAAGTATTTACATAAGTATAATATAACTGTCGCATCAAGATCTAATGAAAATCTCAATGATTCAGTGAATTATATCAAATATGATGTTCTGAATGATGACCTTGATATTTCTTCGATACCTGAAAAACTGCATGGGTTTGTATACCTGCCTGGAAGTATAAATCTTAGACCTTTTAGAAGTTTGTCTCTTGAATCTTTCAGAGAAGATCTTGAAATAAATCTTATTGGATTAATTAAAACTTTGAAGTTCGTGCTTAACAATTTAAAAAAATCAGAATCAGCAAGTTTAATCTTTTTTAGCACAGTTGCAGTTCAAAAAGGAATGGCATTTCATTCAAGTATATCAGCATCCAAGGGTGCAATTGAAGGTCTATCAAAATCATTAGCAGCAGAATTATCACCAAACATAAGAGTTAATGTTATTGCACCATCTTTGGTTGACACACCCCTTACAAACAAGTTCTTAGATAACGAACATAAAAAACAGAAAGCTTCAGAAAAACACCCTCTAAAAAAATTTGGGAATCCTGATGATTTAGGTGAAATGATTGAGTTTTTGATTTCTGAAAAATCCAGCTGGATAACTGGACAAATAATTGGTGTTGATGGAGGGCTTTCTACCTTAGATATTAATTAATGAATAAAGCAACCATTTTTTGGTTTAGAAGAGATCTCCGTCTACATGATAATGTTGGACTTTTTTATGCACTTTCAAAGTCAAATACTGTCTATCCCATATTCATTTTTGACAAAGATATTACTAACAACTTAAATAAAGATGATTACAGACTGAACTTTATAAAAGAGCAAATCAAGTTAATGAATAAAAAATTAAAAAAACATGAATGCTCTATAAATATATTTTATGGTAAACCTCTTGATGTTTTTAAAAATATTATCTCAAAAACTAAAATAGAAAGGGTTGTGTTTAATAAAGATTATGAACCATATGCTATAAAACGTGATGATACTGTAAAAGAATTAATGACTAAGAATAATATTGAGATTTTAAGTTATAAAGATCATGTGATTTATGAAGAGAATGAAGTTGTGAAAAAAAACGGTGATCCTTATGTCGTTTACACTCCATATTCTAGAAAATGGATTAGTAAATTCAATGATCAAGAAATCGTAACATATCATTCTGATGAATATTTAAATAATCTAAAAAGCTTAAATAAAACATTAAAAATTTATGAAATTCCATTCTCATCAAGCTTAACACCTCTTGATTTGAATTTTAATGAAGATATAATTAAGAATTATGAAAGAGACAGGAATTTTCCAGCTATAAATGCAACATCTAAATTAGGGGTTCATTTAAGATTTGGAACAAAAAGTGTTCGAGAACTTGTTTTAAGATCTAATTTCTGTGAAAATAAAACATTTTTGAAAGAATTGATTTGGAGGGAGTTTTTTATACAGATATTATGGCATTTTCCTCACACAGTTAACAAATGTTTTAAAGATAAATATGAAAATGTAGAATGGATAAATGATAATGAAAATTTCATAAAATGGTGCGAGGGAAATACAGGCTATCCAATCGTTGATGCTGGAATGAGGGAATTAAATTCAACGGGGTTTATGCATAATAGAGTTAGAATGATAACTGCAAGTTTTTTGTGTAAACATTTACTAATTGATTGGAGAAAAGGAGAAAAATATTTTGCATCAAAGTTGTTTGATTATGAACAAGCTAGTAATGTAGGAAACTGGCAATGGGTAGCAGGCTGTGGGGTCGATGCAGCACCATATTTTAGAATTTTTAATCCAATCGAACAATTAAAGAAATTTGATAAACAAAAAAATTATGTTAGAAAATGGGTTCCTGAATATGATTCTGAAAGTTATGTTGATCCGATCATAGACCATAAATACGCCAGAGAAAGATGTTTAAATGCATACAAAACAGGGTTAAATAAATGAGTCTCATAAATATTGTTTTTCCAAATCAACTTTTTGAAAAAGTAGATCATTTTGAAGGTAAAGAAGTTGTTCTAATTGAAGAATTTCTTTTTTTTAAACAATTCAATTTTCATAAAAAGAAACTTGTTTTTCATCGTAATTCGATGAAAAACTATGAAGATTATTTAATCAAATCTGGGATCAATGTTGAATATATAGAAACATCAAATAAGTATTCAGACATTAGACAATTCATCTCAAATTTAGATAATACAAAAACAATAAGAATTATAGAGCCAAATGATGATTGGTTGTCAAGAAGAATAATAAATGAATGTTCAAAGAATTCTATAGAATTAGAAATTATTGATAATCCCTCATTTATAACAAGCAAGAAATCATTCGATTCATTTTTTAGAAATGATAAAAAAAAGTTTTTTCAAACTTCATTTTATAAAAAACAAAGACAGGAATTAAATATTTTAATTGAAAATGGAAAACCGTCTGGTGGTAAGTGGACATATGATGATTTAAATAGAGAAAAATACCCAAAAGACAAAGAAACACCTGCAATCGATTATCCTGAAGAAGATAATTTTTTAAGCGAATCCATAAATTATGTAAATAACTTATTTAGTCAAAATCCAGGTTCATTAAAAAAATTTAAATACCCAACAAATTTTGAAAATTCAAAAAGATGGTTTGAGGATTTTCTTTACCAAAGATTTGATGAATTTGGACCTTATGAAGATGCTGTACTAAAAAATAAGTCGATTATTAATCATAGTTTGTTATCCCCACTTATTAATTCTGGGATTTTAGATATAAATTATGTAGTAAATAGATCACTAGAGTTTTATACAAATAATGATGTAAGACTAAACTCATGTGAAGGTTTTATTAGACAATTGATTGGATGGAGAGAATTTATAAGAGGTGTTTATAAAGTTGTTGGTAGAAAAGAAAGAACAAAAAATTTCTGGGGTTTTAATAGAAAAATACCAAAATCCTTCTATGACGGAACAACTGGGATTGATCCTGTTGATGATACTATTAAAAAAATAAACGATAGCGCATATGCAAATCATATAGAAAGACTAATGATCATTGGAAATTTCATGTTACTTTGTGAATTTGATCCTGATGAAGTATATAAATGGTTTATGGAAATGTTCATTGATTCATATGATTGGGTTATGGTGCCTAACGTATATGGAATGAGTCAGTTTGCAGATGGAGGAATGATGTCAACAAAACCTTACATAAGTAGTAGTAATTATATTTTAAAAATGAGTGATTACAAAAAAGGTGATTGGTGTAAAATATGGGATTCTTTATTTTGGAATTTTATGGACAAGCAAAGAGTTTTTTTTAATAAAAATTCAAGAATGAAAATATTAGTAAATACTTATGATAAGATGAATTCTGAAAAGAAGATAAATATGATTAATACTGCTAGTAATTACTTGAATAGTTTGTAATGAGTGAAGTTGAAATTGATAGAATAATAGAAATGGCATGGGAAGATAGAACTCCATTTGAAGCGATAAAATTACAATTTGGGATAAATGAATCTGATGTAATTAAAATCTTAAGAAGAAGCTTGAAACCATCAAGTTTTAAATTATGGAGAAAAAGAGTTCAAGGAAGAAAAACAAAGCATAAAAATAAGATTATGCTCGATGAAAATCTAGATATAAAAAGATTTAAGTGTAAAATGCAAAGACAAATAACCAATAATAATATAAGTAAACGTTAAACACTTACTCTTTCAATTTTTGCACCTAATTTTTTAAGTCTCTCATCAATGTTCTCATAACCTCTATCTATTTGCTCAATATTATGAATAATACTTGTGCCTTGAGCAGATAATGCCGCAATAAGAAGTGAAATACCAGCTCTTATATCAGGAGATGTCATTACTGTAGGTTTTAATTGTGATTTAAAATCATGTCCAATTACAGTAGCACGATGAGGATCACATAATATTATTTTTGCTCCCATATCAATAAGCTTATCAACAAAGAATAATCTACTTTCAAACATTTTCTGATGAATAAGAACACTTCCTTTAGATTGGGTTGCAACAACTAAAACTATACTTAACAGGTCTGGTGTAAATAAAGGCCATGGTCCATCAGACACAGTTAATATACTTCCATCAATATAATTATGAATTTCGTATCCATCCTCATGAGATGGTATTCTTAAATTATTACCCTCTTTGATAAAATTTAAACCAAGTTTTTCAAAAACGTTTAAAATTTGATCAAGATGCTTGAAATTAACACCTTTAATAGTAATATCACTTTTAGTCAATGCTGCTAATCCAATCCAACTCCCAATCTCAATAATATCAGGATCAATTTTGTGAGTGCAGCCTTTTAAATTTTTAACACCATAGATTGTAAGTGAATTTGAACCAATTCCTGTTACATTACCCCCCATTTGGTTAATCATAGAACATAATTGTTGAATATATGGCTCACATGCTGCATTATATATTGTTGTTTCACCTTCAGCTAATGATGCTGCCATGATTATGTTTGCTGTTCCAGTAACAGAAGGTTGATCAAGTAATATATAGGTTCCTTCTAAATTTGAAGCATCTACTTTATATGTATAATTTTTTATATCATAATTGAATTTTGCACCTAATTTTATCAATCCGTCAAAATGGGTATCCAGTCTTCTTCTTCCAATTTTGTCACCACCAGGTTTTGGTATCGAAGCTTTTCCAAATCTTGATAAAAGTGGACCAATAACCATAATTGAACCCCTTAGTCCTTTGGCTTTGCTTTGATAATCATCCGACTCTAATGCAGCTAAATCAATATTTTTTGCTTCAAAGGAGTATTTATTTTTGGATATTTTTTCAATTTTAACTCCAAGAATTTTCAAAAGATCAATTAATCTTAAAACATCAATAATTTCAGGGACATTTTCTATAACAACCTTTTCACTAGTTAATAAAGTTGCACATAGGATTTGTAAAGCTTCATTTTTAGCACCCTGTGGAGTTATATCTCCTGATAATTTTACTCCACCTTCAACTTTGAATGAATTCATTTATTTACGCTTATAGTTTCTGTACTGTTTTTTATTTTTTTTAACAGGTCTAGAAAACTTTTTGTTGTTGTTATTTGAAATAAGATCTTTGGATTCTGAAAGAGGCTCATTGCTGTTATTTAATCTTATTTTTGCATCTGAAAGTTCAAATAAATGTTCATAGATCACACTATCTTCGACAGTATCTTTATTCCAATTTAGAAAGCATTTTTTCATGTGATTAGCAATAACGTATATTAGTTTACTTTTCATCTCTCCATCCTCCCATCCTACTGCTACATCAATCATTTTTTTAATATTATTTCCGTAAAATCTGTATTTAGGATGATTTTGTGGATAATTTAATCTTTCTGGCTTTTGATTAAATATTTCCTTATTAGGCTTTTGATAAGGTGAATCAACATCTAAATTAAACTTAGACATAATAAAAAGTTGATCCCAAAGCTTATGCTGAAAGTCTGGCACGTCCCTTAGGTGAGGATTCATATTACCCATTACACCAATAATAGCTTTTGCCATTTTATTTCTCTCTGGTTTACTTTTTTTCTCAATTGCTTGATCAATCATTTTATGAATATGCCTCCCATACTCAGGAATAACCAAGTCTACTCTTTCGTTATTATACTCTAAATTATCTATCAATTTCTTTTTTTATTAAAATTAAATATTTTTATGACTACAAGGAAATTATTCCCTCAATTTCGGAAACATCTTTATATTTTTTAATAATGCCTTCTGAGGAATGCATCTCACATTTTATAGTAAAAGACACAAACTTTTTATTGGATGAAAAATTTTTGGAAATATCATTACTTTCAGGGAAATAAGAAATAAGCTCATCAATACTTTCTACATTATTTTTAATAATAAATTTAAAGACATATTTTGATGGCCAAATATGTGATTCATCTAGTTTAAGCTTTAAATTTTTATAGAAAGATTCAGAAGATTTTTTCATTGAATTAACTACAGTTTCTAAATATATTTATATTTTAGGTTTGAAACCACTTTATGAGAAAAATTCTAATTACTGGAGGTCCATCAACTGGTAAAACAATGCTTGTTAATGAGTTAGAAAAATTAGGATTTAATTGCTTCAAAGAAATTTCAAGAGAAATAACAAAAGAATGGAAGAAAAAGGGAGTTGATCAGTTTTTTTTGACAGATCCGATTGCTTTTAGTAAAATTTTATATGAAGGAAGATTAAATCAATACAAATTAGCTAAAGCGAATAATAAAAATTATGTTTTTGATAGAGGACCTATTGATGTGATTGCATATTTAAATTTTAAAAATGTTACTTACAATTCAGAACTTTTTAAAAGTTCATCAGAATTAAATTATGATTTTTCATTTATTCTTCCTCCTTGGGAGGAAATTTACACAAATGACCTAGAGAGATATGAATCATTTGAAGAATGTGAAAGAATAAATAAAAATCTAGTAAAAACATACAAGGATTATAAAGTTAATCTAATTAAAGTGCCAAAATTTTCTGTAAAAGAAAGAGTTAACTTTATTAATGAATATTTATCAAATGAATAATTTAAAAATTGTTTTTTTTGGTACCCCTGACTTTTCCTTAGATACCCTAACTTATTTACACAATTCTAAGCACAAATTAATTAGTGTTGTAACCTCAAGGGACAAAAAATCTGGAAGGGGATTGAAAATTAAATACAATCCTGTCAAAAATTATTGCTTACAAAACCAAATTAGTTTACTACAGCCTGAAAATTTAAAATGTATTGATTTTCAAAATAATCTCAAAAATCTAAAAGCAGATCTTTATGTAATTGTAGCATTTAAATTTTTACCAAAAGAAGTATGGAGTATACCTAAAATGGGTTCAATTAATATTCATGCATCTCTTTTGCCTAATCTAAGAGGTGCTGCTCCAATAAATTGGTCACTGATATACGGTCACAACAAAACAGGTTTAACCAGTTTTTTCTTGGATGAAAATATTGATACTGGAGATATTATTCTAAAAACTGAAGTACTGATAAGTCATTCAGACAATTTTGAATCACTTTACAATAAGTTGAAGTCAATGAGTGGTAGTTTTTTATCTGCCACAATCGAAGCAATAATTGATAAAAAGAAAGTATTAAAGCAGAAAAATATTTTGAAAATTGATAAGGCTCCAAAACTCAATAAAGAGAATACAAGAATTAAGTGGAACGATACTTCCTTAAATATTTATAATCATATTAGAGGACTTACTCCATTTCCAGGTGCATGGACAGAAATTAAAGAAAATAGAAAAAAGATGATCATTTATAAAACTGAAATTTCTGATTTTGAAAAAGATGGGATTGCAGGTAGTTTAAGTGTTCGTAATAAATCATTATTTGTTAACACTTCAGATAAGCTTTTAAAAATAAATGAGTTAAAAATTGAAGGAAAAAAAAATATAAAGGGTAATGATTTTATAAATTCTATTCAAGGAAAAGAAATAATTTTATACTAATTGAAAAAAGGGCAAATACTTGTATCAAACTATACTTTAATTAACGATATTGAATTTAATAAAACATTAATATTAATTGTTGAATCTAATAATGAAGGTATTGTTGGATTCGTTTTCAATAAAGAGTCCGAGTATCAATTATCAGATATCGATGAAAAACTTAAAGGAATTGATTTAAAAATTTACAAGGGTGGACCAGTAATGATTGATACACTTCATTTCATTCATAGATTTAATAAATTTCTGAAAAATAGTAGTAAAGTCACAAATGAAATTTATTGGGGATCAGAGTTTGAAAAAGCAATAGAACTAATAAAGAGTGATAAATTAAAAAAAGATGATATAAAATTTTTTATTGGATACTCTGGATGGGAAAAGAATCAACTTAAAGATGAAATTGAGAATGGTTCTTGGCATATCTTAAAAAAAGTTAATAATAATGATATTCTGGTAAGTAAATCTAATTTGTGGAAAGTTAAAATTGAAGAGTTGGGAGAATATTTTAAAATATGGTCAAATTCACCTGAGAATCCTAATCTTAACTAATAGAAGTATTTAATAGTGACAAGAATTTTGAAGTAATATTATTACTAAATATTTTTTTTCTGTAATGCTTAATTGGCTGAATTCCTTGTACTACATTTGTCATAAACATTTCATTAGCAGAAATTATTTCAAATGGTTTTAAGTCTGCTTCAATAACATTAAAATTATTTTCACTAAGAATCTTTATAATATTTTTTCTCATCACTCCATCCAAACAACCAGACCTCAAATTTGGAGTTATAACTAAATCATCTTTTATTAAAAAGAGATTACCATTTATAAATTCAGAAATCATTCTATCCTTATTAATTAATATACAATTGTCTAAATCATTTTCACTTGCATATATTGACGCCAAGACATTAATTGATTTATTATTTGATTTAATCCTGTTAATTAACTGACTGTCAATTAAATAATCTTTATACAAGTCAACTTTCAAATCTTTACTTAAAAATGAATAATCACTATTTTGAATTTCAGAAGTTTTTATAATGTAAGATATGTCGTTTGATTCTGGTTTGTAATTACCAGAAGATGATCTAAAAACAGAAATTCTAGACCTACCATAGTTTAAATCTGAGTTTTGATTATGAATTTTTATAATTTCATCATGTAAATAAGTTGGTGTAAAAGTATCTGGAATATTAAATCTCATGATACGCATTGAAGACATTAATCTAAAATAATGGTCTTCCCAAAATAATATATTATTATTTTTTATTCTACAAGACTCAAACACAGAATCACCAAAATAAAAGCCTCTGTTGTTAGAAAGCTGAGAACTTTCAGGTAATATTTCTCCGTTAAAATTGATCATAAGTTACGATGAACCTAAAACTTGCTTAAGATCAGAAATCTGTCTTTCCCATAACATTTTTGCTTCATCAATTTCATCCTCATCAGCAAAATCTGTAATGACTAGAGAGACATCATTTGTTAATTCATCAACTACTATTTTAATTTCGAAGAATGTATTTTCTTCATTCTCAAGCCACTTGAACTTAACAAATTTGTTGTTTTTATAACTTAATAATTCAGCTTTTTCTTCAGATCCGTCCCAAAAAAAAGAAAAAACTTTACCTCTAGAATTTACATTATCTGCAAACCATTCAGACAAGCTTGAAGATGAAGATATGTACTGATAAAGCATGTAAGGTGATGCTTTAATAGGAAATTCTAATTCATATTTTATCATTTCTGACATAAGGCGGCAATATATACAATATAAATGATGTGAAAAAGAAAAATATTTTTTTTTGAACTGAGTTTGCTGCTAGGTATAATGTTTTTATATTTGACGCTCATTTATGGCGAGGTAGCTCAGGTGGTTAGAGCGTCGGATTCATAACCCGGAGGTCGGGAGTTCAAGTCTCCCCCTCGCTACTAATTAAACTTTTTTGAAATTTGATATATTGAATATTTTTTCATTACCACTTTCCAAGTTTTTAATTTTAAATATATTTTTATCATCTTCATCTTTTCCAAATATCATCACTGATCTGAATTTATTATGATCTGCATATGAGAACTGTTTTGAAATTTTTGATTCATCAGGGTAAATCATTAGGTTCTCACTTTTTCTAAAGTAGTTAATAACATGATCAAGTTTTTTAATGTATTCAATTCCAAAATTTAAAACTAAAATTTCATTCTGTTGATCTAGAGTATCAGGAAATAAAGACTCATTCTCTAAAATGTAATAAATTCTTTCCAAGCCAAAAGAAATACCAATACCGGAAAGGTCTTGGGAACTAAATCTCTTTGTTAAATCTTTGTATCGACCTCCACCTCCAATTGAGCCTATTTCTTTATAATTATTACTAGAAATTTCAAGGATAATTCCTGTATAGTAATCTAATCCTCTAGCAAGTGATAAATCAAAGGAAATATTTATGTGATCATAACTATTAAAGTGAAAAAAATCTTTAATTGTCTTTAACTGATTTAATGCTCTTTTAGAATCCTCATCAATCATATATTGCTTTTCTATAAATTCAAGAATATCTGAATTTGCTTTAGAATCAAAAATAAATTTTAAATCTTCAATATATTTATCCTTTAAATTTAAACTCTCAACCAATTCTTTAATAACATTTTCCTGACCAATTTTATCAGTTTTGTCCAGAATTATCATAAACTTTTTAAATTGACTATTAAGTTCAATTTTTTTTGAAATTGAGTTTAAAATTCCTCTGTGATTTATTTTTAATTCAAGATTCTTAAGACCTAAATCATTTAATGACTTTACATAAATATTAATCATTTCAATTTCATTTAAAATTGAATCAGATCCAATAACATCAGCGTCGCATTGAGTGAACTCTTGAAATCTTCCCTTTTGTGGTCTATCAGCTCTCCAGACGTTTTGAATTTGGAATCTTTTGAAGGGAAACTTAATTTCATTTTGATATTGTGAAACATATCTAGCTAGTGGTACGGTAAGATCATACCTCAAAGCTTTATCAGAGATTGAATTCACAAATTCAATTAAATTATCTTCCCTTAAAGAATTAATATTAGCTTTTTTAACTTTTTCACCTGAGTTCAAAATATTAAAGATCAATCTATCACCCTCCTTACCGTAATTACCTTTGAGAATATTACTTTTTTCAAATGATGGAGTTTGAATTTCATGATAACCAAATCTCACGAAATTATCTTTTAACTTTTGAATTATATAGTTTCTCTTGGAGACTAAGCTTGGGTGATAATCTCTTGTACCTTTAGGAATAGAGGGCTTTATTGACATTTTATCAAAGTTAATAAAATGATGAAGATATATTGTAAACTAAGATTGTGAACTTACAACTTCAAAGTTAAGATCATAATAAACTTCTCTGTGTAATCTTATTTTAGCAGCATACAAGCCTGTTTTTTTGATTGTGGAGGCTAGTTGAATACATTTCTTTTCAATTTCAAATCCCTTAGAAGAAAGTTCTTTCGAAATTTCTGAATTGGTTACAGAACCAAATAATTTATCATTTTCAGATTTAGCGCTTATTTTAAGTTCTAATTTTTCTAGCTTTTTTACAATTTTGCTAGCTTCTTCAATAGCCTGCTTTTCTTTGACTTGAGATTGTTTTAGTTTTTCTGCTAGAACTTTTTTGGCAGAAATAGTCGCAAGGATAGCTTTTCCTTGTGGAATCAAAAAATTTCTACCATAGCCATTTTTGACCACAACAAGATCATCTTTGAATCCTAAGTTTTCTACATCTTCTTTTAATATAAGTTCCATTAGTTTTATTTAAGTAAGTCAGCTTGATAAGGAAGTAATGCAAGGTGTCTTGCTCTCTTAATAGCCACAGAAACCTTTCTCTGATATTTTAAGGATGTACCAGTCAATCTTCTTGGAAGAATCTTACCTTGTTCATTAACAAATTTTAATAAATAATCTGGATCTTTATAATCAATGTACTTAATACCCAATCTCTTAAATCTGCAATATTTTCTCTTGTTATTTGTATTAATGTCTAGTGGAGTTAAGTATCTTATTTCTCCTTGATTTGTATCTAAATCCATATCAGCGATTATTTTTTTTCTTTTAATTTATTTCTTCTCTTGATAGCCCAAGCGTTAGCATCCTTATCTAATGAAACATTTAAATATCTCATAACTCTCTCATCTCTTTTAAGTTCAGTTTCATATAAGTTAATAATATTTTCATCAGAACTACCAAACTCAAAATCTATAAGTGCATAAAATCCACTTAATTTATTTTGAATCTTATAAGCCAGCTTTTTTAAACCCCAATTCTCAACATCAACAATATCGCATCCTTTAGATTTAAGAAAATCTTCATATTTTTTTATAGCATCTTTTACCTGAGGCTCTGACAGAGCTGGATTTAAGATAAACACAGATTCATAATGACTCATAAGTAAATTTTGTCGGGCAAAAATAGTTTTTTAATAATTACTTACAAAATAAATTAATATTTAATTATATGGATCAATATCAACACTTAGTTTAACAGATTTAAATTGAGGATATTTATTAATTTTTTTCGACAGTTTAAAAAGACTTTTTTTCTCTTTTCTTAGACTCTCAATATCTATTTTAATAAGGATATTCATTATGTGATTATTTTTGATTTTACTAACAACTGGAGACTCTGGACCAAGAATTTCTGATGACATGGTATTTTTTAAGGCTTTAGAAAACCAAGAAGAAGCTAGTTTTAAAACATTTATATTTTTTGATTTTAAAATAACCTTTACTAATCTAGTAAATGGAGGATAATTAAACTCTCTTCTTTGATCAATTTGAAATTGATAAAATCCTTTTGTATTTCCATCTATTATTCTATTATGGATGTAATGATTGGGGTAATTTGTTTGAATTATAACTTTTGAGTCAGAAATTGATCTTCCAGCTCTTCCGGAAACTTGTTTAATTAATTGATAATATTTTTCATGAGATCTAAAATCAGGATAGTTTAGTAAAAAGTCTGATTCAATAACTCCAACTAATCCAACATTACTAAAATCAAGACCTTTAGAAACCATCTGGGTACCAATAAGAATTTGAAATTTATTGATCGAAAAATCCTGTAATATTTTCTTCAATTTTTTTCTTGATCTTGTTGTATCATAATCTAATCTTTGTGATTTAGCCCTTGGAAAAAACTTTTCGAGTTCATTTTCAATTGTTTGTGTTCCAATACCATACAGTTCCATTGAAGGTAAATTACAACTTGAACATTCGACTTGTTTGAATCTTGAAAAACTACAGTAGTGACACTTTTCTAAATTTTCAGAGATGTGATATGTAAGACAAACATCACAATTAGGACAATAATTTACATTACTACATGCTTTACATTTTAAGTATGTTGAAAACCCTCTTCTATTTCTAAAAAGAATAATTTGATGGTTGCTTACTAAACATTTTTTCATCTCCTCTATTAAAGAGGGCGATAAGAAAGATTTATCTTCTAGTTTTGGGGATTCGATTAGAATGATTTTTGGCTCCTGAAAATTGCCATATCTTTTATTTAACTCTACAAAACCATATTTATTTTTAATTGAATTATAATATGTTTCCACACTTGGTGTAGCGCTACCTAATAAGCATTTTGTTTTTAAGATTTTTGATAAAAAAATTGCAGAGTCACGAGCATTATATCTTGGCATTGGCTCATATTGCTTGTATGAGTTTTCATGCTCTTCGTCTATGATAATTATTCCTAAATTTTTAAATGGTAAAAAAACTGAAGATCTTGCACCTAGAATTACTTTCGGTTTATCATTGTTTACTAAATCATTCCAAAGTTCATGTCTTATATTGGGTGAAATAGAGGAATGATAAACAATCAAGTTGTTTGGAAAATAACTTAATAAACGTAAGCTTAATTGAGTTGTTAACGCAATTTCAGGGACCATTAATAGAGCACTATTTCCCCTTTCAATTTCTTCTCCAATAAGATTTATATATAATTCTGTTTTACCTGATGAAGTGACACCTAAAAGGTTAACAACATTTTTATTTAAGAATGATTTTTTTATACCATCTAAAGCATCTTTTTGAAAATTTGATAACCTTAATTTCTTTCTTACTGTTTCTGCAGAACTAGATATTCTTTTGACAGGATCTCTATTTTTCAACAAAATATTTCTCTTAACAAGGTTATCAAGAATAGAAACTGAGATATTCAAAACATCTTTAATATGATTTTTTGAAAATGATAAGTTTTTATTTTCAAGAAAATAATTTAAAACCTTATTTTGATTATCTGAACGTAAAGAAATTTTAGAAAGATCTATTGATTGGTTAAGAGTATAGTTAATAATAGTTTTCTCTTTATATTTACTGAAGATTTCCTCTTTTAACTCTAAAATTTCTAAAGATAATAGATCACTAATCCTTTTTAATACCTTATATCCAAAAATTTTTACAAGCTCATTTACTAAAATTTCTTCATGAGTTTCGAAAAGTCTCAAAATTTCATAATCATAATTTTCATTGGTATAAACTTTTTCGCTTTGAGCTTTTTTTAATACTGATTCGCTCTTGATTAAAAATGATCTAGGAAGAGCTGCATCCAAAACAACACCTAAAGGAGATAAATAATAATTACTTAACCAATTAAAGAAGGTTACCTGTTTTTTTGTTATGCAAGCTGGCTCATCAATTAAATAAGAGATTTCTTTAAGCTCATAATCGACATAATAATTTTTATGTTTTTCAAATACTACTGCAGTATAATATTTCTTTTTTCCAAAACTTACTATAACCCTTGATCCAATTTTAATTTTGAAAAATTCTGATTTTGACAATGAATAAGTAAAAAAACCATCAATTGGAATTGGAATAACAACATTTATAGTATAAGAATATTTCAACTAGATGTTTTTTTAACTTTAGTAAAATTTAAGTAATGGAATTAATCTTTGCAAGCCATAACGAAAATAAAGTAAAAGAAGTTAGAAAAATACTTGGTAAAGAATTTAAAATCATAAGTTTAAATGAAATTGGATTCTTTGAAGAAATTCCAGAAAATCAACTAACAATTGAGGGAAATGCAAAATTCAAATCACAATTTATTTTTGAAAAATATAATTTAAATGTTTTTGCGGATGACACTGGACTTGAAATTAAAGCTTTAAATAATGAACCAGGAGTTAGATCTGCAAGATATGCAGGAGATCATAAAAACTCTTTAGAGAATATAAATAAAGTTTTGAAAAAATTACATAATGTAGAAGATAGAAGTGCAAGATTTAAAACAGTGTTCTCACTTATCACAATAGATTTTACCAAGTTATTTACTGGAATAATTAATGGTGAAATAACAAAAGAGATCTATGGATCAAAAGGATTTGGATACGATCCAATATTTAAACCAAATGGATATAAGATGACATTTGGTGAAATTGATAGTAAAATAAAAAATAAAATTAGTCATAGAGCGTTAGCAACTAATAAATTGGTTGATTTTTTAAGAAAAGTTTACGATTGAATTTTTCTACAAAACTTTAATTTAATGTATGTTTATGTCAATGAAAATTAAATTATTTTTATTCATTTTAATTTCTTTTTTTACTACTACACTCTTATCTCAAGAAAAAGTTCTTGGAGTAATTGAAAATGATGCAGATTCAAAACCTATATTTAACGTTCATGTAATTAACTTAAACAAAGTTATTGGTGTTATTTCAAATAAGGATGGAGAATTCGAAATACAGGCTGAAGTAAATGACACGTTATACTTCTCTTACCTAGGTTTTAAATCAATTAAAATTAGAGTAACTAATGATTTGATTAAATTTAAAAACTCAAAAGTAAAATTAACAGAACTTGCATATGCTTTAGAAGAGGTTATAGTAAGTCCATACCAATTAACAGGATATTTGGAAATTGATGCCAAAAATGTACCAATAAGTAGCTCATACAGATATAGTATCCCTGGATTACCCTCAAGAGGTTATGAAGCAGGATCTAAAAACCCTGGTGCAATATCAAAAGTTTTTGGGGCAATATTCAATCCACTTGACTTTTTATATAATTTATTTGGTAAAAAACCCATGCAGTTTAGAAAGCTGAAATTGATGAAAGAAGACAACAGAATTAGAGAACTTCTGGGGACTAAATTTGATAGAGAAACATTAACTGCATTATTACAAGTTGATAAGTTAGATATTGATGAAATACTTAGAAATTGTAGTTATTCAGAAAATTTTATTCTTTCAGCCAATGATTTACAAATTTTAGAAGCTATTAGTCAGTGCTACGAGGAATATAAGTTGCTTAATAGAAAATAGTTTCTATATTATATTATCTTTGCTTTTCTATTATGTCAAGCTTTAATCTTAATGCCATATCCCCTGTTGATGGAAGATATTCAAATCAAACAGCATTACTTTCAAATTACTTTTCAGAGAAAGCTTTAATTAAATACAGATTAAAAGTAGAAATTGAATATTTTATTAGTTTAACAGAAATAGGTATTGAAAATTTAAATCAATGGGATAATAAATTCAATAATCAAATAAGAAACATATACATTGAATTTGATGATAAAGATGCTTTTGAAATCAAAGAAATTGAAAAAACTACTAATCATGATGTAAAAGCAGTTGAATATTTTATTAAAAGAAAGTTTAATGAAATGAAGATTAGTGAATTTTCAGAATTTATTCATTTTGGCTTAACTTCCCAGGACATAAATAATACAGCAATTCCTCTTTCAATTAAAGATTTTATTCCTCACTATTTTGAAAAAATAAATTTGGTTCTTGCTGAAATTGACGATAAAGTTGTTGAATATTCAGATATTCCAATGCTAGCTAGAACGCATGGTCAACCTGCAAGTCCGACAAGATTGGGAAAAGAGTTTCAAGTTTTTAGTGTGAGAATTAAAGAACAACTAAAGGTTTTAAAAAAAATACCACACTCATGTAAATTTGGAGGAGCAACAGGAAATTTCAATGCACATCATGTTACCTACCCAAAAATCAATTGGAAAAATTTTGCCGAAAGTTTTTTACATAAATTAGAATTAACTCATTCATTCCCTACTACTCAAATTGAACACTATGATAATATGGCAAGATTATTTGATTGTTTAAAGAGAATTAATACCATAATATTAGATTTTAACAAAGATGTTTGGCAATACATTTCCCTGGATTATTTTAATCAAAAAATTAATAAAAATGAAGTTGGTTCTTCTGCAATGCCTCACAAAGTAAACCCAATTGATTTTGAAAATTCTGAAGGAAATTTGAGTTATGCTAATTCTATTTTTGAATTTTTATCATCCAAACTACCTATTTCCAGACTACAAAGAGATTTAACTGATAGTACTGTATTAAGAAATATTGGTGTCCCATTAAGCCATACAATTATAGGATTTAACTCTACATTGAAAGGATTAAAAAAAATCTTGGTTAATAAAAATAAAATAGAAAATGATTTAGAGCTTAATTGGATTGTAATATCTGAAGCTATACAAACTATTTTAAGAAGAGAAGGAATAGAAAAGCCATACGAGCTACTAAAAGATTTAACTAGAAACAATAAACTGATAGATAAAAAGACATTTGAAAATTTCATACTAAATTTAGAAATTAGCCTAGAAATTAAAAAAGAACTTTTGAAAATAACACCTTTTAATTATACTGGAATTTAAATGAAAAAAGAATATATAATAATTGGATTGATAGTGCTTGCAATTTTAACCAGGCTTATACCTCATCCACCAAATTTTGCCCCAATAACTGGAATTGCTCTTTTTTCGGCAATTAATTTTAATAAACTATATTTAAAATTTTTTGCTCCTCTTATTAGTTTACTAATTTTTGATTTTATTATTGGATTTTCATTAATTAACATCTTTGTATACCTAAGTTTTATTGTAATTGTATTTATTGGAAATCATTTTAAAAAAATTAAGTTGAAATCAATTTTAATTTCAAGTATTGTTTTTTTTATAATATCAAATTTTGGCGTTTGGTTAATTGGATATCCTAAGACAATAAATGGAATTGTGATGTGCTATGCAGCAGCAATACCCTTTTTTATTAACACAATATTAGGTGACTTATTTTACAGCTACATACTGAAGTATACTTTCAATATGAGTTTGAAATTAAGCATAATTAGGACTAATCGTTAAGCCTCGGTTTATCAATCAATTGCTTTTCATAGTCAATACTAAAATCACCCTCAGAAATCTTAAGAATATCTTTGTCAATTTTCTTAAATTCTTCTGAAGACTTATTGTAATGACTAACAACAGTACCAAGTGTATTGCCAATTTTTTCATGGTATAATTGATAGGTTTTGAGGTGAGTAGATAGATTTGATACGTTTTTAATTACAGCTTCAATAGATTTTTCAAATTTTAAATTATTCAGAGCTTTCATTGTGATTTGTAACATTGGAAACAAGCTCATAGGTGAAACTATCATAACTTTTTTCTGATAAGCATATGAAACAAGTTCTTTAGATCTTATTTTAAGGCTTCCTACCCTACTATTTAATAAATCTTGATATAATCCATCTGCTGGGATGAACATGAAGGCATAATCTAAAGTTTTTTCTTGAGGCTTTATGTATTTAGAAGTTTCATCGATTCTAGACTTAATGTCTTCTTTAAACTTTTTTTCTAAATTTTGAATTTCACTTTCATCACTACTTTCAATCATTTTATTGTAATTATCCAATGAAAATTTTGCATCTATAGGAATAATATTTTCATTTACTTTAACTATTGCATCAACCATACTACCGTCACTAAATGAATATTGCATTTGAAAAATATCAGGGGGGAGAACATTAGATAAAAGATTTTCTAATTGAATTTCACCAAAAATTCCCCTACTTTTCTGATTCCCTAAAATCTTTTCTAGTGTTTTCATTTGATTAGCGAAACTTAATACTTTCTCATTAGTACCCTTAATCTTTTCAAGTTCACTAGTCACATCTTTAATGATTTTATTTGAATCAGTAAATTGTTTTTGCATTTGTGTTTTTGAACTAACTTGAAAATCTGAAATTTCTTTATTGATTAATTTAAGCTTAGACTCTATTTCAAGTCTGCTTTTTTCAGAATTTTCATTGATTTCCTTTCTAATATCTTGAACTTGACCAGTAAGGTTATTAGAAATTTGAAGCATTAAGTCAGATGATTTATCATTATTTTTTTTAAAAAAAAGATAAATTACAAGCGCAATGTTTGAAGTAAGTAAAATTGTAAGTATTATAAGTTCCAAAACTATTTTGTTAAGTACATTTTTCTTCTTGAATATATTTCATAGAAATCATCATCTTTTAAATTATCAATGAATAATATACTTTCACCTGTACTTTTCATTTCTGGCCCTAAACTCTTATCAACATTTGGGAATTTACTAAATGAAAAAACAGGTTGTTTAATCGCAAAACCTTCTAACTGTGGGTTAAATTTAAAATCACTGAGTTTATTTTTCTTGAGCATAACTTTTGTAGCAAAATTCACATAAGGTTGCTTATAAGCTTTTGAAATAAAAGGAACTGTTCTTGAAGCTCTTGGATTAGCTTCAATTATAAAGACTGTATCATACTTAATAGCAAATTGAATATTTATTAATCCAACAGTATTGAGTTCTAAAGCTATTTTCTTGGTATGATCTTTTATCTGTTGTAATACATAATCTCCTAAATTGAATGGAGGAAGAGTTACATTGGAATCACCAGAATGAATTCCGCATGGCTCAATATGTTCCATAATTCCAATGATTTGAACATCTTCTCCATCACAAATTGCATCTGCCTCAGCTTCAATAGCTCCATCCAAGTAATGATCAAGAAGTAACTTATTATTTGGGATCTTCTGAAGCAAATCAACTACATGAGCTTCAAGATCTTCTTTATTTATTACAATTTTCATTCCTTGACCACCTAAAACGTAAGATGGTCTTACAAGTATTGGAAAATTTAATGAATCTGATAATTTTAATGCTTCATCAGCAGTTGTAGCAACCCCAAATTCTGGATAAGGGATATTATTTATTTTTAAAAGTTCAGAAAAAGAACCCCTGTCTTCAGCTAAATCTAACGACTCATATGAGGTGCCTAGAATATTAACACCATAACGATCTAATTTTTCAGCCAACTTTAAAGCTGTTTGACCACCTAACTGAACAATAACTCCAATTGGTTTTTCATGCTGAATAATATCATAAATATGCTCCCAGAAAACAGGTTCAAAATAAAGTTTATCTGCAACATCAAAATCTGTTGAAACAGTTTCTGGATTACAATTTATCATTATAGTTTCGTAACCACACTCAGAGGCAGCCAACACACCGTGTACACAACAATAATCAAATTCAATACCTTGCCCAATTCTGTTAGGGCCAGATCCCAAAACAATCACTTTTTCTCTCTCAGAGCACTCGCTTTCATTCTCAGTATAAGTCTTTCCATCTTTTGTAGTTATTTCTTGTTCAAAAGTGGAATAGTAATAAGGTGTAACTGCTTTAAACTCAGCGGCGCATGTATCAACCAATTTATAAACCCTATTTATATTTAACTCTTTTCTTTTTTTATGAACTTGACTTTCTAAACATTTTAGCATATGAGCTATTTGCCTGTCAGCAAAACCTTTTTGTTTAGCCTCTAATAATAAATCTTTTGTGATATTTTCTAAGTTGTGGTTTGAGATCTCGTTTTCGAGAAATGAAAGTTCTTCGTACTGTCTTAAAAACCACATATCAATTTTTGTGATCTCATGAATTCTCTCTAATGATATGCCAAGCTTAATTGCATCATAAATAACAAAAACTCTATCCCAAGATGCGTATTTGAGTTTATCAATTACTGTCTGATAATTAGTATACCCCTTTCCATCTGCACCTAAACCATTTCTTTTAATTTCTAGAGATTGAGTTGCTTTATGTAATGCTTCTTGAAAAGATCTTCCAATAGCCATAACTTCACCTACAGCCTTCATTTGAAGTCCTAATGTTCTCTCTGATCCCTCAAACTTGTCAAAATTCCATCTTGGTATCTTAACTATAACATAATCAAGTGTAGGCTCAAATAATGCCGAAGTAGATTTTGTAATCTGATTTCCAAGTTCATCTAAGGAATAGCCTATAGCTAACTTACTAGCTATCTTGGCAATTGGATAACCTGTTGCTTTAGAAGCTAATGCAGAAGATCTTGAAACTCTTGGATTTATTTCTATTGCAATAATGTCTTCTTTCTCATCAGGACTTACAGCAAATTGCACATTACAACCACCCGCAAAATCTCCAATACTACGCATCATTTTAATTGCCATATCTCTCATCTTCTGATATGTTGTATCAGATAGTGTCATAGCAGGAGCAACAGTAATAGAATCACCTGTATGGATACCCATTGGATCCATATTTTCAATTGTACATATAATTACAACATTATCATTCTTATCTCTAAGCAGTTCTAATTCATATTCTTTCCAACCTATCAAGGCCTTATCAATCATGACCTCATGTATTGGAGAAGCTTCTAAACCTCTTTTTAATAAAGTGTCATATTTTTCTTTTTCATAAACAATAGATGCGCCAGTTCCTCCTAGTGTAAAAGAGGGTCTTACACAGAGTGGGAATCCAAATTCTTGAGCAATCTCCTTCCCTTTCAGAAAAGATGAGGCAGTTTCTGAGGGTGCATAAGGAATATCTATTTTGTCAAGTAATAATCTAAATTTCTCTCTGTCCTCAGTAATATGAATCGCATCAATATCTACACCAATAATTTCAACATCAAAATCATCCCATATTCCTTTTTCATCAGCTTCTATACATAAATTCAAAGCTGTTTGCCCTCCCATTGTAGGTAAAACAGCATCAATTTTATGTTTAGAAAGAATTTTTTTTATTGAGTTCGTTGTTAATGGTAGTAAATAAATATGATCAGCCATCACAGGATCTGTCATAATTGTTGCTGGATTAGAGTTGATTAGAATGGTTTCAATTCCATCTTCTTTTAATGATCTAAGTGCTTGAGATCCAGAATAATCAAACTCACATGCTTGTCCGATAATAATAGGTCCTGATCCTATTATAAGTATACAGTTAAGGTCTTTTCTTAATGGCATTTTTTAGTTTTTTAATATATCAAAAAAAAAGGTGCTACTGGTTACAGTAACACCTTTTTTTATACTTTTTTATTAACTTATTTCTTATGTCTTGGCTCACAGGAAACAGTTAATTTTTTTCTACCTTTTGAACGTCTCGAAGCTAAAACTTTTCTACCTTCAACCGTAGACATCCTTTCTCTAAATCCATGTTTATTTTTTCTTTTTCTATTTGAAGGCTGAAATGTTCTTTTCATCTCTTAGCTTTTTTTTAATTCGGCCAAATATACAATAATTTCAAATTATAAAAAGTTAAACCAAATAAAAATTCTTTTATTAATTTCGTGTCAAAATAACCTATTAAATGTTCAATAAAATTTTCAAATTGATTTTATCAATTATTAGTATTTCATATGCTTTGTATGAAATCACACTAGATAATGTAGGTAATGGGATAGCTCTTATCTTTTTAGGCTTAATGTTGATTTTACTTTATTTTAAAAATGAAATCTTAATTATTGCTTTTTTAAAGATGAGAAATCAAAATTTTGAGGCTACTGAATCATGGTTGCTTAAAATAAAAAATCCAGAATCATCTTTAGTAAAAAAACAAGTTGGTTACTATAACTATTTATTAGGTATAATTAACTCTCAAAGAAACTTAACTCAAGCAGAAAAATTTTTCAGAAAAGCTATTTCATATGGTTTAAATATGAATCAAGATTTAGCCATGGCTAAATTGAGTTTAGCAGGTATAATGATGCAAAAAAGAAGAAAAAGAGAAGCTACTAACTTACTCAATGAGGCTAAGAAACTTGACAAGCATGGAATTTTGGTTCAACAGATTAAAATGATGCAAACTCAAATGAAAAGATTTTAGTTCTTTAAAATCAATTCTGGAATATTTTTATTTAACCAATTAGCTTTTGTTAGTATCATAGCATGTGTAGCATTTTTAACTAAAATTGCGTTACTAATATACACTGAGGGAAAAACTAAATCTAAACTTCCATGTATATGAATTAAATTTTTTGAGACTTTTTCATTATCCCAATTAATTATTTTGTCAATACACCATCTCAAGTAGTGTTCATCTCTTACAGATAAATATTTCCTATATAGACCTATTTTTTTTTTAATTGAGGGACCGAAAACAAACTTGGCCAAAGATTCTACATTATCAATCCAATTAACTGGAACATACTTGTATAGCCCAGTACTTTTTCCAATTGTCATCATAAATGGTAGTTCTTTTTTTGTTTTTACACTTGAGATTATTATAGTTTTTTTTACGCTAATAATCTTGCTAATTTCTTGAACGATTATTCCACCAAAAGAAACACCAATCAAAATTATATTAGAGCCCTTGATGTCAGCAGACAATCTTTTACAATAAGAATTCAAACTCTCTTTTTCTTTTGGTAATAACCACTCTAAATAATGAATAACAAAATTTTCTGGTAGATTTAATCCTTCAAAAATTAGATGATTGGCTGCCATTCCAGGCATCAAATAAACATTGTATATATTGTCTTGGTTGCTAGTCATTTACATTTGCTATATTTGCAATTAAATTAAACAACTTATATTTAATGTCAGAACTAGAAATTAATGACAATAATTTTTTGCGTCAATTTGAAGTATCTATAGATGGTAAACTTGCCAAGGTTGAGTACTCTTTACAAGAAAGAAAAATCTTTTTAACAAAAGTTATAATTCCAGAGAATTTAGATGATAATTTTATGGACAAATTTTTAAGTGAAATTTTTGAAATTATAAAAGAGAAAAAACTTAGAATGATGCCAACTGCCACTGAAGTTAAATCCTTTATTAAAAAAAACAGAGAGTATATGAACTTACTTCCTGTTGGTGTTAGAATCTAAACAACAACAATACTGTCTTCACTCATCCCAGTAAGCTTTCTTTTAATAATACTATCGACTAGATTTGATGACCAGATAGTTTTTACTCTGATATAGTTATCAGTATAGCCATGGATAAACCCATTTTTATTTTCAGATTCAAACAAAATATTTCGTTTTGAATTAATATTATTTTTATAAAAAGATTCTTTTTTAAAATCTGATAATTCTCTTAAAACTAAACTTCTCTCTGATTTAATTTTTTTTGATTTTTTTTCAGCTAAATAAATAGATTCTGTTTTTTCTCTTTCTGAATATGAAAAAACATGTAAGTATGAGATTTCCAAACCAGAAATAAAATCATAAGTTCTTTTGAAATCATCGTCATTTTCACCAGGAAAACCTACTATAACATCAGCTCCAATACAACAATCAGGAATCAATTCTTTTATTTTATTAACTCTATCTGCATATAATTGTGAAAGATATCTTCTCTTCATTAATTTTAAAATCCTATCAGATCCACTTTGCAAAGGAATATGAAAGTGGGGCATAATTTTTTGACTATGACTAACAAATTCAATTATTTCATTATTTAACAAATTAGGTTCAATCGATGATATTCTAACCCTGGCTAAATTTTTAATTTTTTCTATTTCTTTTAAAAGAGTTAAAAAATTTGTTTGTCTACCCTTATTTTCAAAAATTCCATAGTCTCCTATATTAACACCAGTCAATACAATTTCCTTAACACCCTTACTTACTAAGTTTTCAGTATTATCTATAATCTCATTAATAGAACCGCTCCTTGATTTACCTCTTGCAAGGGGGATTGTACAATATGTACATTTATAGTCACAGCCATCTTGAACTTTTAAAAAAGATCTTGTTCTATCTCCAAGAGAATATGATGATTTAAAATAATTAACGGAGTTAATTTCACATGAATGATCACTCTGTGAATCTAAATGATCAAGTATATTAAACTTTTTGTCTGCTCCAAGCACAAGGTCAACTCCTTTAAATGATGAAATTTCTTTAGGCCTTAATTGAGCATAACATCCAATGGCAACAACTTTTGAGTTAGGATTTAATCTCTTTACTTTGTTGACAAGATATTTAAATTCTTTATCTGCATTTTGAGTCACAGAACAAGTATTAATCACATAAATATCAGCAACATCTTCAAATGATACTTTATTATACCCTTTATTTTCAAAATCTCTTGATATTGATGAAGTTTCTGAGTAATTTAGTTTACATCCTAATGTTTTAAATGCAACGTCCAAGTTTAATTTTTTTTTGCAAATATAACTTTATAGCTCATAAAAATTACTTGTTAAGAATATTTATATTCATAACTGTATTGAGTATAATTTCATGTAGCAATAACAAGCAGTTTGATAATAATATTTTTAAATACAACGAGTATTCAAACATTAGCTCATTAGATCCAGCTTTTTCCTCAACTCTTAGAAATATATGGCCTGTTAATCAAATATTTAATGGACTAGTTAAATTAGATGAAAACTTAGAAATAGTTGATGATATAGCGCATAAATGGGAAATCAGTCCTGATAAAAAAACTTATACTTTTTTTCTAAAAAAAGGCATCAAGTTTCATCCTTCTAAATTCTTTAAAAATGAATCTGATAGAGTTGTCAATGCTGATGATTTTGTTTATAGTTTAAAAAGGTTGACTGACCCAAAAGTTGCATCATCTGGATCATGGGTACTAAAGAATGTAGATAGTATTTATAGTGTCAATGATTCAATTCTAAGGATTAAACTCATAAAAGAATTTAAACCTTTTTTGGGAATTTTAAGTATGAAATATTGCTCCGTTGTTCCAAGCGAAATTGTTGAAAATTTTGGAGATGAATTTGGTCAAAATCCAATAGGAACTGGACCATTTTTATTCAAAAAATGGGATCAAAATATTAAATTGGTTTTAAGAAAAAATGATGAGTATTTTGAAAAAGACAGTACAGGAAAAAAGCTGCCATATTTAGAGGGTATATCAATATCGCTTATTCCTGATAAAAAAAGTGAATTTATGGAATTCATTGCTGGGAGATTAGACATGGTTAGTTCACCTGAAAATTCAATTATTGATCAAATTTTTGATGCAAAAGGAAATTTGCAAGATAGATTCAGTGACGAATTTAAATTGATTAAAAAACCCTACTTAAATACAGAATACATTGGATTTAACACCAAAGAAAATTTGGAAAGAGATGCAAAACTTAGGCTAGCCATCAACCACTCAATTGACAGGCAAAAGATGATAAAATTTTTAAGAAAAAATTTAGGTTATGCTGCTACAAGTGGAATTGTTCCAAATGGTCTAAACAATCTGTATAAGGAAGAAAGATATAGTTACGATCCTTCGAAAGCAAAAAAATTAATGAATGAATATAAAAATGAAAACAGTCTTGATAAGGTCAATATAACAATTTCAACTGATGCTCAATATCTAGACATAATTGAATTTGTACAATCTGAATTACAAAAAATTGATATTTATATAACAATTGATATCACACCTCCATCAATCTTAAGACAAGGTAAAGCAAATGGAAAATTCCAAGCTTTTAGAGCAAGCTGGATTGCAGATTACCCAAGTGATCAAAATTATTTTTCTCTTTTTTATTCAAAAAATCATACTCCAAAAGGTCCTAATTATACTTTTTTTAAAAGTGATGAGTTTGATAAATTATACAATCAAACTGAAAGTGATGAAACTAATTCTAAAGCCATGTTAATTGGAGGATCAATAGAAGACTTGATTTATCAACATTCACCAGTTATACCATTATATTATGATATGAGTATAAGAATACTAAATAAAAGGGTTATTGGACTAAATAATAATCCAATCAATATGCTTGATTTGAGAAAAGTTAGAAAAGTGATTGATTAAAATTATTTTTTTTACTCAGAGGATTCTTCAGAACTAGGTGCTTCTTCTTCAACTGAAGCTTCTTCAACTAATGGAGTTTCATCTACAGGTGCTTCTTTTGAAACTGGAGCTTCTTCTACAGAATGTTTATTAATAGAAAGATTGGCATACCTACTTTTGAATTTATCAATTCTACCAGCAGTATCTACAAGTTTTGATTTTCCTGTGTAATAAGGGTGTGATGTTCTGGAAATCTCAAGCTTTACAAGAGGATACTCAGCACCATCAACAGAAATTGTATCTTTGGTTTCAACAGCAGATTTGGTTATAAAGACATCATTATTGGACATGTCTTTAAATGCTACTAATCTATAGTTTTCTGGATGTATACCTTTTTTCATTTTCTATATAACGGATGCAAAAATAGGTTTTTTTTATTATTCTGCAATAATTAATTTAATAGTTATTAGTTTACTAAATTTGTTTAAATTTTTTTATGCAAATATCTGTTGTAATTCCTCTTTACAATGAAGAAGATTCACTAATTGAACTTCATGAAAAGATAATATCCAATTTAGAAAATTTTTTAATTGATTATGAAATTATTTTTATTGATGATGGAAGCATTGATTCTTCTTGGTCTGTTATTAAAAATTTGTGTTCAATATCAAAAAAAACAATAGGAGTTCAATTCTTAACGAATTATGGAAAATCCATGGCTCTTTCAGAGGGTTTTAAATTAGCTAAAGGGGAAATTGTAGTTACTATGGATGCAGATCTTCAAGATGATCCAAAAGAAATAATTCCGTTATATAAAATGATCACTGAAAATAATTATGATATAGTTTCAGGATGGAAGAAGAAAAGATATGATTCTTTAATTTTTAAAAATTTACCTTCAAAACTTTTCAATTTTGCTGCAAGATTATCATCTGGAATATCACTGAATGATTTTAATTGTGGTATAAAGGCATATAGATCTGATGTTATCAAGGAGATAGAGCTTACTAATGGAATGCACAGATACATTCCAGTTCTGGCAAAAAAATCTGGTTTTCATAAAATTGCTGAGAAAATTGTCAAACATCACCCGAGAGTTCATGGAAAAACAAAGTATGGCCCTGATAGATTTATAAAAGGTTTTCTTGATTTAATTACATTATCTTTTTTTAGCAGGTTTGGAAAACGACCAATGCACTTTTTTGGTTTGTTTGGAACGCTAATTCTTGTTGTTGGATTTTTATTTTCCATATATCTGGGTATAGATAAATTGTTTATTAATACAAGTGGAAGATTAATAACCGAAAGACCTGAATTCTATATTTCTCTTGCTTCAATGATAATTGGAAGTCAATTTTTCTTAGCTGGATTTTTGGGAGAGCTAATTCTTAGAAATAGCAAAAAATCAAAAAATTATAAAATAAAATCAAGATTAAATAATGAGTAAAATCTCAGAAAATGAAATTGTTTGGACATCAAATAAATTTGACAAAGACACTCAAGATAAAGTAAAAGATTTGAAGAAAAATAATCTTCAAGAATTTGAGGATTCTTTTTATAAAGATTTAGAATTCGGAACTGGGGGAATGAGAGGTGTCATGGGAGTTGGTCCCAATAGGGTTAACAAATATACATTTGGAAGAAATACTCAAGCAATTTCAAATATATTAAATACACTTTCTAAAGATTCATCAGTTGTAATAGGTCATGATTGCAGAAATAATAGTAGAGAGTTATCACTGATTGTTGCTGATATTTTTTCTGCAAATAATATTAAAACTTACATTTTTGACTCATTAAGGCCTACCCCACTTATTTCTTATACTGTAAGGAAGTTAAATTGTAAATGTGGCATTGTTCTAACTGCGTCTCATAATCCACCTGAGTATAATGGATACAAAGTCTATTGGTCGGATGGTGGTCAAATTGTTCCACCAATTGATAAAAATATAATTACAGAAATTTCTAAAACAGATTATTCAGAAATTAATTTTAACTCAAATCCACAGCTGATCGAATTGGTTGATAATAAAATTGAAGACAGTTTTGTAAATGATAGTATAGATACCGCTAAAATCGGAGACTCAAATAGAAAAAATTTAAAAATTGTTTTCACTGCTTTACATGGAACTTCACATATTATAATCCCAGAAATATTAAATAAAGCAGGATATTCAAAATTATTTTGTGTTGATTCTCAAATGAATCCAGATGGGAATTTTTCAAATGTAAATTCATCAAACCCTGAAGATCCAGATTCTCTTAATGAAGCAATTGATCTTGCTAAAGTTCACGATGCTGATTTAGTAATTGGAACTGATCCAGATGCTGATAGATTTGGAATTGCAGTAAAAAATTTATCAGGTGATTATGAATTGATTAACGGAAATCAATCTATGTGTGTAATGACTGATTACATTTTAACCAAATCAAAAATTGACAAAAATTCATTCGTAGCAAGTACTGTTGTATCTACTCCTATGATGAGCAAAATTGCTTCAATAAATAATATTAAAATAGAATTGTCTCTAACAGGATTCAAATGGATTGGTAAAATGATTAATGATTTTAAAGATTTAAAATTCCTTGGTGGTGGAGAAGAAAGTTTTGGATATTTAATTGGGGATTTTGTCAGAGATAAAGATGCATTAACTTCGTCACTCTTGATTAGTGAAATTTGTTCAGAGTTTAAAGCAAAAGGATCAAGCTTTTATGAAAGAATGATTGATTGTTACATTAAATATGGTTTTTTTAAGGAAAAACTTTACACTCTCAAAAAAGAAGGTAAAAAAGGTGCTCTAGAGATTACAAATATTATATCAAATTTAAAATTAAATCCACCTGACAAACTATTAGATGATGAGGTTCTATTTATTGAAGATTATGAAAGCTCAATAAAAACGAACTTAGAGACTGATGAGAAATCAACTATTAATCTTCCAAAAACTAATATGATAATTTTTGAATCAAAGAAAGGTTTTAAAGTAGCAGTAAGGCCAAGTGGCACAGAGCCCAAAATAAAGTACTATTTTAGTGTAAATTGTTCATTAAATAATAAATCTGAATTTTTACAAAAAAATAAATTATTAGATGAAAAATTAAATCAGTTGCTAATTGATTTTACTAATTAAATGTATTTTAAAAGAGTTTTACATAACATCCTAATTTATAAAAAAGAGTTAATTCTAAATATCATATTTAGTATGCTTTACGCTTTCTTTAGCGCTATTGCATTTCTGTCTCTTATGCCGATGTTAGAGGTTCTTTTCAATGGTTCTCCAAAAATTAATATTAAACCTAGTTATCAAAATTATGATTCAATTGGAACATTTCTTGAAAATTGGCTCAATTTCCAAGTAAGTAGTTTTTCAGGCAATAATACTGAGAATGCTATTTTATTTGTTGTTGGAACAGTAATTATTTTATTCTTTCTAAAAAACCTAACAAATTACTTCTCATTATTTTTTTCAACTTTAATTAGAAACTCGGTTATTAAGGATATTAAAGAAAAAGTCTTTAACAAGATTATAGTACTTCCATTAAAATATTTTTCAGAGAACAAAAAAGGAGATTTAATAGCTAGAATGTCGTCAGATGTTCTGGAAGTTCAAACCTCCTACCTATCAATTGTTGAAATTTTTATAAGAGATCCACTAACAATAATTTTTACTCTGGGGACAATGTTTATAATTAGTTTCAAATTAACATTATTTGTATTATTTTTTATACCAATCTCTGGACTAGTTATTTCTTTTATAGGAAAAAGTTTAAAGAAAAAATCATTAATTGTTCAAAGGGAACAAGCTGAGCTTATGTCGATTACTGAAGAAGTTATCAATGGGATCAAAGTGATTAAGACATTTCTTTCAGAAGATTTTTTTAAATCAAAATTTAAAACTAGTAACTCAAAATTTTTAAGATTTTCAAACAGGTTAGTTAACAGACAAAATATTGCATCACCACTTAGTGAATTTTTAGGAATATTAGTTATTGGTGTTTTATTATGGTATGGTGGAAAATTGGTTTTGATTGACATGGAACTAAAACCAGCAGCATTCATTACATACATGGGCCTAGCTTACGGTGTTTTAACTCCAGCAAAATCAATAAGTAAAGCATTTTATTCTCTAAAAAAAGGAAATGCTGCTGCTGAGAGAGTATTTGAAATTATTGACTTAGATGGTGAATTTAATAATGATACTGACAAAGAAGAAATTCATGAATTTTCAGACAAAATTGAGTTCAAAAAAGTATCATTTAGTTATGAAAAAAACAAAGTGCTAAAAAACTTGTCATTCGAAGTAAATAAAGGAGAAGTAGTTGCAATAGTTGGCCTATCAGGAAGCGGTAAATCAACACTTGTTAATCTAATTCCAAAGTTCTATTCTTATAATGGAGGAGAAATTTTAATAGATGGAAAAAATATAAATAACTTATCAATTAAACACATTAGAAAATTAATATCAATTGTATCTCAAGAATCAATACTATTTAACACCTCAATAAAAGAAAATATTTTACTAGATAAATTAGATGGTGATAATACAGTACTAGAAGAATCTTCGAATGCTGCTAATGCTTACGATTTTATTCAAGAAAACTCTGAAGGGTTTGAATATAATGTAGGTGATAATGGTGTAAACCTTTCAGGAGGTCAAAAACAAAGAATTGCAATTGCTAGGGCAATTGCTAGTAAATGCCCAATTTTAATTCTAGATGAAGCAACATCTGCTTTAGATTCAAAATCTGAAAAATTAGTTCAGGATGCATTAGATAAAATCATGAAGGAAAAAACATCTATTGTTATTGCACATAGACTTTCAACAATAAAAAATGCAGACAAAATTTTAGTTCTTGACAATGGGGAAATTGTTGAAAGTGGAAGTCATAGTGAACTATTAAATCTCAACGGTATTTATTCAAGCCTTATAAAACTTCAATCAATAAGTTAAACTTTATAACTTAGCTTCTGTCAAACTATTAAAATATTCTTTGAACAAGCAAGAAAAATTAATTAAAGAATTAAAAGATTCGGCTAAAAAAGATTTAGCATTTGAAACTCTGGTTAATTTATATAAAGAAAAACTTTATTATCAGATTAGAAGAATTGTATTAAATCATGATGATACTGATGATGTTCTTCAAAATGTATTTATCAAAGTTTACAAAGGGATCAACAAATTCAGAGAAGATTCAAAACTTAGTACATGGATGTACAGGATTGCATACAATGAGTCAATTAATTTTTTGAAATTAAAAGAAAAAAAATATTTCTTTTCCTCTGAAATTATGATGAATACTATGGTAAATAGCCTAAAAGAAGATCCCTATTTTGATGGAGATGAAACAGCAATGAAGCTTCAATCAATTATGGCTAAACTTCCTGAAAAGCAAAGATTAGTTTTTCAAATGAAATATTATGAGGATTTAAAGTTTACTGAAATTTCAGAAATTCTTGGTATAACAGTTGGTGCTTTAAAAGCTTCTTTCCATATAGCTAAGAAAAAAATAATAGATGAATTGAAACTAAATCAAACCTTTTAATAAAAACATTGTCAATAAATAAGATGGATAAATTAAATAACAAAAATAATTTTAAAGTACCAGAAGGATACTTTAAAGATTTTAATAACAACCTTTCTCTCAAGAGGATAGAAAATCCATTTAAAGTTCCATCTAATTACTTTGAAGATTTTCAAATAAACACAAAGAAAATTTATTCTCAGAATAAATTATTTTATTTAAACAAAATGATTTTGCCTGTAGCTGCATCAATTATTTTTGGTTTTTTTATTTTCAATTTATTACCAAATACCAATAATGATGAAATTTTATACGAAGTTGAATTATACTCTTTAAATGATTATGAGTTGATTGATTTAATTGATTTTAATGAGATAGATATAGAAAACTTATTAGATCAATACAATAGCTATAATTACTTTGTAAATACTATTTCTTATAAAGATGATTTATTAATTTTAGAATAACAATATGAAAAAAATTATAATAATATTACTTGTGTTTGTCTCTTACTTTTCTTTAGATCAAGCATATGCTTTTCAGAAAGAGGAAAAGAAATTTTCTAGAGAACAATATCATGCTCTTCAAAAGCTATATATTCTTGAAAAATTAGATTTAAATACTGAAAATGAAGAAGAATTTTGGTCTATATACATGAATACTCAAATAAAAATATTAGATTATCAAAGAAAAATTAGAAAGGTTAGACAGGAACTCTATCAAAATGATTCCGCAAGTGTTTCAGAAAGCAATAAATTATTTAACGAACTTTTTCAAATTCAAAGAGAAGAATTAGAAGTTAAAGAAAATTTAATGAAAGAATTATCTGAGATAATGCCAATAAAAAAAGTACTTAAACTACCTAGAATCGAAGAACAATTTAGAAGATCTATGATTGATAAAATTAGGGGAAAAAATAATGACTAATTTTATCACTAAAAATTGTGAAACTTCATAACAATCTAATTGAGGGTTCATTTCAATGTCTCAAGCTGATTTTAGTCGATAATCTATACGCTCATAAAGCAATTGAATTAACTTTTAAAAAAAATAAAAGTTGGGGATCTCGTGACAGGGGATTTGTAGCTGAACTTATTTATTCAATTATTAGGTATCTTAGACTATATGATAAGCTTGTTGACGTAAATTTTCAATATAATGACACAAATATTTGGAAGCTAATTTCAGTATATATTTATCTAAATGAATTAGGAAATTCTAATAACGAAAACATTGTTCAATTTGATAGTAGAATTAATAATATTTATGATGAAATTATTTCACAACGTATATATAAAGAGAGTATTCCTAACTGGCTTGATGAGCTAGGTGTTGAAGAACTAGGAGATAAAAAATGGGAAACTGAGATACAAGCTCTGAACAAACCGGCAGAATTGTGCATTAGAGTTAACACTATTAAAACATCAAAAACTCAATTAAAAAAAGATTTTAAAAAAAACAATATATCAACTAGGGAAGTTGGTGGTTATAAAGATGGTCTAATTATAATAGAAAAAATCAATTTATTTAGAACAAAAGAATTTAAAAATGGATTTTTTGAAATTCAAGATTTTTCATCTCAGCTAGTTGCACAAAGTTTAGATTTAAACCCAAAACTCAAGATAATTGATACTTGTGCTGGAGCTGGAGGCAAAACTTTACATATTGCATCAATATTAAAGAACAAAGGAAATATAATAGCAACTGATATATATCAGTATAAGCTAAATGAATTAAAAAGAAGGGCTAGAAGAAATGGTATTCACAATATAACTACTAAAATTTTTGATAATAAATTCTTAAAACGAAACAAGGAAAAATTTGACAGAGTATTAATTGATGCCCCATGCTCAGGATTTGGTGTAATGAGAAGAAATCCAGATTCAAAATGGAAAATTGATAAAAGTAAGTTTAATAGTATTTTAAAAAATCAAAAGGATATTCTTAAAAATCACAGCAAACTTGTTAAGATGGGAGGAATATTAGTTTATGTAACATGTTCTATATTTCCCAGTGAAAACAATTATCAAATTGAAGAATTTTTAAATTCAGAAATGGGAAAAAAATTTAATTTAATTTCTAATCAAAATATTAGTCCATACCAATCGGGATTTGATGGATTTTATATTGCAAAACTAGAGAGAGTTTGTTAATAAATTTTAACAAATAAGTATATAATGCTTGAAATTTAAGTGGATAATTTAATCTATTTTTGACACATAAATGATCTCTTTTTTTTCAAAGGACAATAACCATGTTTTTGCTGTCGAATCCGAAGGAATATTGTCCTCTGAAAAATTAAAAAAATTAGAATGGCTTTTTTCTTATTCTAATTACATGCCAACTAAAATCATAGAATCAAAATATGTTGGTCCCAGAGCCAATATGATTACTCCATGGAGCACAAATGCAGTTGAAATAACTCAAAATATGGGCATAAGTGGCATTGAAAGAATTGAGGAATTTTTTTCTTACAATGATGAATTTTCATATGATTTAATGACAAATGAATTGTATCAAAAATTAGATCAAAATATTTTCTCAATTCAAATAGAGCCAGAAAAATCAATTGAAATAACAAATATTGAAGAATATAATAGAGCTGAAGGGCTCGCATTAAGTGATGAAGAGGTTAAGTACTTAGATGACTTATCAATAAAAATAAATAGAAAATTAACAGATTCAGAAGTGTTTGGATTTTCACAAGTTAACTCTGAACACTGTCGCCATAAAATATTCAATGGAACATTTATCATAAATGATATTGAAAAAGAAGATTCTCTATTTGAGATGATAAAAAAAACTACAAAACTTAACAATAATTCTGTAGTATCTGCTTACAAAGACAACGTTGCTTTTATTAAAGGACCTACAGCAGAACAATTCTCTCCTAAACATTCTGAAAAACCATCTATTTATCAAAAATCTAGTTTTGAATCAGTTATATCTATCAAGGCAGAAACGCATAATTTTCCAACCACCGTTGAGCCGTTTAGTGGAGCTGCTACTGGTTCTGGAGGAGAAATTAGAGATAGATTAGCAGGTGGACAAGGATCAATTCCTTTAGCAGGAACTGCCGTATATATGACCCCCTATCCAAGATTTGAAAATTCAAAGTTTGGTTTCAATGAAAGAAAATGGCTCTACCAAAAACCTATTGATATATTAATAAAAGCTTCAAATGGTGCTTCTGATTTCGGAAATAAATTTGGTCAACCACTAATATCTGGTTCATTACTAACTTTTGAGCATAAGGAAGGTGACAAACAGATAGGATTTGATAAGGTTATCATGTTGGCTGGAGGCGTTGGATATGGTAAATTAGAACATTCAAAAAAGAAAAAGATTAAAAATGGTGACTTGATAATTGTTCTAGGTGGAGATAACTATAGGATTGGTATGGGTGGAGCAGCAGTATCATCAACAGAAACAGGAAAGTATTCATCTGGTATTGAATTAAATGCAGTGCAAAGATCAAATCCTGAAATGCAAAAAAGAGTAGCCAATGTTATAAGATCTATTGTTGAATCTGAAAACAATTTTATTAAATCAATTCATGATCATGGAGCTGGAGGACATTTAAATTGTATTTCTGAACTTGTTGAAGATGTTGGTGGAGTATTAAATATAGATGATTTACCCATTGGCGACAAAACACTTTCTTTAAAAGAAATTATAGGAAATGAGTCTCAAGAAAGAATGGGGTTAGTCATTTCAGAAAAAGACTTTAATAAATTGAAAGAAATTTGTGAACGAGAAAGAGCTCCTATTTATAAAGTTGGCAGGGTTATTAACAACGGAAGATTTTTAGTAAGATCAGATTCTAAAAATGAAACTGTAATTGATTTAGAGCTGGCTGATTTTTTTGGAAATTCACCAAAAACAATCCTTCAAGATACCATTTCAAAATTCACTTACTCTGAACCAAAATTAGAAACCAATAAAATTTATGATTATTTAGAAGATGTTTTATCTCTCGAGTCTGTTGCATGCAAGGATTGGCTGACAAATAAAGTTGATAGATGTGTAACGGGAAGAGTTGCTTTACAACAATGCACAGGACCATTTCAGGTGCCATTAAATAATTGTGGTGTAATGAGCTTAGATTATAACGGTAAAAATGGAGTCGCTACTTCAATAGGACATTCTCCTATAATAAGTTTAATTGATTCTTGCATCGGATCAAGAAGCTCAATTGCTGAAGCACTAACAAATATTGTATTTGTTCCTCTTAAAGACTGTTTAAAATCTGTTTCATTATCAGCTAATTGGATGTGGCCAGCAAATAATGATTCAGAAAATCATAGATTATATCAAGCTGTCAAAGCTTGTTCCGATTTTTCAATTAATCTAGGCATCAACATTCCTACTGGAAAAGATTCAATGTCAATGAAGCAAAAATATAAGGACGAGGAAGTTTTGTCACCTGGGACGGTAATTATTTCTGCAGTTGGTCATACAGAAGATATCGATAAAATTATTCAGCCTTTTATTTACAATGATTCTGGCTTTATCTATAAGATTGATTTTTCTTCTGACAACCTCAAGCTTGGCGGTTCGGCTCTTTACCAATCACAAAATAAGATTGGTGCAACTGCTCCAGATATTAAAGATTCAGAATATTTTAAAAAAGCTTTTAACACAATTCAAAAATGCATCAAATCAAATTGTATTTTCTCAGGTCATGATATTAGTTCTGGAGGATTAATTGTAACACTAATTGAAATGTGCTTAGCTTCTGATAATTATGGTCTTGAAATTAATTTAATTAATCAAAATATTTTAAAAACCTTGTTTAGTGAAAATCATGGTATAATTATTCATGCTAATGAAGAAATCGAACAAATTTTATCTTCAAAAGGAATTAATTTTGAAAAACTTGGTAAAGTTAATAGATCCAATACAATTGTAATATCATCTGCTGATAAGCAATATAATTTTGATATAAATAAATATAGAAAAAAGTGGTTTGAAAAATCCTATATGCTTGATTCAATTCAATCTTCTAAAATCAAAGCACTTGAAAGATTTAATTCATTGACTAAAAATAAGCTAGAATTTAACTTTCCAAAATGGTTTGATGGAAATTTCAATCCTGATTTCAAGAAAAGAATAAAGGCTGGTGTTATTAGAGAAAAAGGTAGTAATTCAGAAAGAGAAATGGCATTTATCATGGATAAAGCTGGTTTTGATGTGGTTGATATTCACATGACCGATTTGATGAGTGGTAAAGAAAATTTAGATGATGTTAAATTTTTAGTTGCAGTTGGAGGATTTTCTAATTCTGATGTATTAGGATCTGCTAAAGGATGGGCAGGAGCATTCATTTATAATGAAAATGCTAGAAATAGCTTAAAAAAGTTTTTCTCAAGGATTGACACTCTATCTCTAGGTGTTTGTAATGGATGTCAGCTTTTTATGGAGTTGGGCTTAATATATCCTGAACTTAAAACTCACCCTAAAATGCATCACAATGATTCTAAAAAATTTGAATGCCAATTCACAGCTGTCACTATTCAAAAAAATAATAGTATAATGTTTGAAAATTTTGAAAATACAACCTTAGGAATATGGGCTGCACACGGTGAAGGAAAATTTGTTTTTGACAATAAAGAGAATGATTATAACATTGTTGGAAAGTACCATAAAAGCTCATATCCAGCTAATCCCAATGGATCAAGTTTTGATGCTGCTATAGTATCAAGTAAAGATGGTAGACACGTTGCTATGATGCCTCATTTAGAGAGATCAACCTATCCTTTTAATTGGGGGTATTATCCTGAAGATCAGAAGAGTAATCAAATTTCACCATGGGTTTATGCATTTTACAATGCATACAACTGGTTAATTTAAAAATTTTGTTTATTTATTATGCATGCATAGTATATTTTTGTACATTTAGTTCATGACTAAAAGAACAATTGAACAAGAAATTAGATATACCTGGCTACTAATTTCAAAGATGTATAATGAAGAAGCAGAAAAGTTTGGAGGATCAATGACAATTGGGTTTGCCTTGCTTAGTTTGAATCCAAAAGAACCTATGCCATCAACATCATTAGGGCCAAAAATGGGAATGGAATCAACAAGCTTGTCAAGGACTTTAAAATTTATGGAAAAAGAGAGTTTAATTGAGAGACTACCCAACCCAGATGACGGAAGAGGTATTCTTATTAAATTGACAAAAAGAGGAGCTGATTATAGAAATTATGCTAAAGATCAAGTTATGAAGTTTAACAATACAATAATAGGTGATTTAGGAGAAGAAGCAATAAATAATTTCTTGCATGTAATCAATCGGATAAATAAATTAATTAAGAATAAAAAAATATTTTAATGAACAGAAATATATCAAAAGTTGCTGTACTTGGTTCTGGTATTATGGGATCTGGAATTGCATGTCACTTTGCCAATATTGGTGTTGAAGTGTTATTACTAGATATTGCTCCTAAAGAACTTAATGAAAAAGAAATTAAACAGGGTCTAAGCCTTAGTGACAATATTGTAAAAAACAGAATTGTTACCGAAATGTTTAATAGGTGTATAAAATCTAAACCATCACCAATTTTTTCTAAGAAGTTTACTGATAGAGTTACTTTAGGAAATTTTGATGATGATTTTGTAAAAATAAAAGACTATGATTGGATAATTGAAGTTGTTGTTGAAAGACTTGATATAAAAAAGTTAATTTTTGAAAAAGTTGATAAGTTTAGAAGAGAAGGTACAATTATTAGTTCAAATACCTCTGGAATCCCAATAAAAATGATGAATGAAGGAAGATCCGATGATTTTCAAAAACATTTTGCAGTAACTCATTTTTTTAACCCACCGAGATATTTAAACCTGTTTGAAGTTGTACCTGGTCCAAATTGTAATAAAGAAATTACTGAATTTTTGATGAATTATGGTGAGAAGTTTCTTGGTAAAACATCCGTATTAGCCAAAGACACTCCTGCTTTTATAGGAAATCGAATTGGAGTTTTTGGAATACAAAGTATTTTACATGAAGTGGATAAAGGAAATTATTCAATTGAGGAAATTGACAAGCTGACTGGACCTGTGATAGGAAGACCAAAATCAGCAACTTTTAGAACAGCTGATGTTGTTGGATTAGACACGATGGTTCATGTTGCCCAGGGGATTTACGATAATTGCAAAGAGGATGAAAATAGAGAAATTTTCAAATTACCTGATTTTGTTAATAATATGATTTCAAAAAATCTTTTAGGTAGTAAGACAAAAAAAGGATTTTACAAGAAAGTAACAGGTGATGACGGAAAATCTGAGATTTTATCTATAAACCTAAAAACACTTGAATATAAAAATCAAGAGAAAGTTAAGTTTGAGACACTTGAAAAAGCAAAAAAAACTAGAAATAAAATAGATAAATACTCAGTTTTAATTTCTGGAGATGATAAAGCATCTAATTTTTATCGATCTAATTTTTCTAAAATGTTCTCATATATACAGCATAGAATTCCTGAGATAGCTGATCATATTTATCAAATTGATGACGCTGTAAAAACAGGATTTGGATGGAGTGACGGACCATTTGAAATATGGGATTATGTCGGGATTTCAAAAGGTGTTGAATTAATGAAATCTGCTGGATTAGATGTGGCCGATTGGATTGAAGACATGATAAGTAATGGAAATGATTCATTTTATAAAAATCAAAGAGGATTTATTGCTTATTATGATAAATCAACTAAAAAATACATACAAAAACCAGGACAAGAAAATTATATATATCTCAAGAATTTACCTTCAGAAAAAAGGATTTGGTCAAATGAAGAATGCAGTATTAATGACTTGGGTGATGGTATAATCAATATTGAATTTAAATCTAAAATGAATTCAATAAATCAAAATATTTTACAAGGCTTAAATAAAGGAATTGATTTGGCTGAAGAAAAATATTATGGGGTTGTAATTGGTAATGAAGGTCAACATTTTTCGGCAGGAGCAGATATTAGTATGATCTTTTTAATGGCAGTTGAACAGGAATATGAAGAATTAAATTATGCAATGAAATTATTTCAAGATACTGTAATGAGAATGAGGTATTCTTCTATCCCTGTTGTTGCTGCACCACATGGGTACACTTTTGGAGGAGCATGTGAACTATGTCTTCACTGTGATCAAGTTATTGCTCATGCAGAAACCTATGTTGGGTTAGTTGAGGTTGGAGTTGGATTAATACCTGGCGGAGGAGGTACAAAAGAAATGACTTTAAGAGCCTCAGATCAATTTAGAAAAAATGATGTTGAAGTGAATTTATTACAAGAGTATTTCCTCAATATTGGAATGGGTAAAGTTTCTACATCTGGACATGAAGGATTTGATTTAAATTACTTCAAAAAAGACAAAGATCAAGTTATCATGAATAAAAAAAATCAAATAAATTTTGCTAAAAAGACTGCTCTAAATTTGCATGAAGCTGGCTATACAAAACCAATAGAGAGAACTGATATAAAAGTTTTAGGTCAACAGGCTTTAGGTATGTTTTATGTCGGTGCAGATTCAATGTTAGCAGGCGGATATATTTCAGATCATGATAAAAACATTGCAAAAAAAATTGCTAATGTTATTTCTGGAGGTAATCTTTCTCAACAAAGTTTTGTTTCTGAGCAATACTTACTTGAATTAGAAAGGGAGGCTTTTTTATCTCTTTGTGGAGAAAGAAAAACACTTGAAAGAATACAATATATGTTAAAAAACGGCAAACCCTTAAGAAACTAGTATGAACGAAGCTTATATAATAAAAGGATACAGAACAGCAGTAGGAAAAGCACCAAGAGGTTTTTTCAGATTTAAAAGACCTGATGAATTAGCGGCTGAAACAATTGAATATATGATTAACCAAATTGATGGTTTTGATAAAAAAACAATTGATGATGTAATAGTTGGTAATGCTATGCCTGAAGCTGAACAAGGATTAAACGTTGGTAGACTTATCTCTCTTATGGGGCTCAAAATCGATGATGTCCCAGGTGTTACCGTGAATAGATATTGTGCATCTGGACTAGAAACAATTGCAATTGCAGCTGCAAAAATTAAATCTGGAATGGCTGATTGTATTATAGCAGGTGGCGTAGAAAGTATGAGTTATATTCCTATGGGTGGATACAAACCAGTTCCTGGCTATAATATAGTTTCTAAAGGAAATGAGGATTACTATTGGGGTATGGGATTGACTGCTGAACAAGTCGCTAAAGATTACAATATCAAAAGAGAAGATCAAGACATTTTTGCTTTTAATTCACATCAGAAAGCACTTAAAGCTATTGAAGAAGATAAATTTAAAAATCAAATTGTTCCAATTAAAATTGATGAGATTTATTTAGATAATAACAACAAAAAACAAACAAGAAGTTTTAATTGTAATATCGATGAAGGTCCAAGAAAAGATACTTCAATAGAAGCACTAAACAATTTGAGACCTGTATTTGCTAATAACGGAAGTGTTACAGCCGGTAATTCTTCTCAAATGAGTGACGGTGCTGCATTTTTAATGATCGTCAGTGAAAATTACCTTAAAAAACTAAATATTGATCCAGTTGCTAGGTTTGTTAACTATAGTGTAGCAGGACTTCCACCAAAGATAATGGGTGTTGGTCCAGTAAAAGCAATTCCAAAGGTTCTTGAAAAATCAAATCTCAAACTAAACGATATTGAATTGATAGAGCTAAATGAAGCATTTGCATCCCAGTCATTAGCCGTATTGAATGAGTTGAATATTAACAATGATATAGTTAATGTTAACGGAGGAGCTATAGCTTTAGGTCATCCTCTTGGATGTACTGGAGCGAAACTAAGCATTCAATTGATAGATGAAATGCAAAAAAGAAATCTTAAATACGGGATGGTAACCATGTGTGTTGGTACTGGCCAAGGAGCCGCAGGAATTTTTGAAATTTTATAAATGAATAATACAAAAGAAATAACCAGAGGAGGTGAGTTTATTGTCAAGGAAACAAAATGTGAAAATATTTTTACAACTGAAGATTTTTCTGAAGAGCAAAGAATGATGCGCGATGCTGTTAAAGAATTTGCTGATAAAGAAATCTGGTCTAAAAAGGATGAATTTGAGAAAAAGAATTATCAGTTAACAGTTGACGTAATGAAAAAAGCCGGTGATTTAGGTTTTTTAGGAGTTGGTGTGCCTGAAAAATACGGTGGTCTTGGAATGCCATTTACCTCTACAATGCTTGTATGTGATTATATTTCTGGGAGTTCAGGATCAACCTCAACCGCATTTGGCGCTCATACTGGAATTGGAACAATGCCAATTCTTCTATATGGAAATGAATCTCAAAAACAAAAATACATTCCAAAATTAGCCGCTGGCGAATTTTTCGGAGCATATTGTCTCACAGAGCCAGGAGCAGGATCTGATGCTAATAGTGGAAAAACTAAGGCTGTCCTATCTGAAGATAAAAAACACTTCCTTATAACAGGTCAAAAAATATGGATTTCAAATGCTGGTTTTGCTGATATTTTTACGGTTTTTGCCAAAATAGAAGATGACAAAAATCTAACTGCTTTTATTGTTCCAAACGATCCAGAGAACGGAATTACATTAGGAAATGAAGAAAGTAAACTAGGTCTTCATTCGTCTTCGACTAGACAAGTATTTTTTAACGAAACAAAAGTTCCAATTGAAAATATGCTTTCTGAAAGAGAAAATGGATTCAAAATAGCAATGAATGCACTCAACATCGGAAGAATAAAACTTGCTGTGGCTTGTATTGATGCAGAAAGAAGAATCATTAATGCTGCAACAAATTACTCAAATGAAAGAGTTCAGTTTAATAAAAAAATTAGTGAATTTGGAGCAGTTAGTCAAAAACTTGCAATGATGGCAACAGATTTATATGCAGGAGAATCTGCTACTTACAGAGCAGCTAAAGACATTGAGGACAGAATTAGTATGTTAGAATCTGAAGGAAAAAATCATCAAGAAGCAGAACTAAAAGGAGTTGAAGAATATGTAATCGAATGCTCAATGCTTAAGGTCGCATTATCCGATGATGCCCAAAATATAGCTGATGAAGCCATTCAAATCTATGGAGGAATGGGCTATTCAACAGAAACACCAATTGAATCAGCTTGGAGAGATTCAAGAATAGCTAGAATTTATGAGGGTACTAACGAAATTAATAGACTTGTTTCAATTGGAATGCTAATCAAAAAAGCATTAAAAGGACATGTTGATTTAATAACTGAAGCTGAAAAAGTAGCAGAAGAACTTACAGGAATACCCTCATTTGATGTTCCAGATTTTTCTGAATTATTTTCGGGGGAAAAAAATATTATCAAGAATCTGAAAAAGATCTTTCTTATGCTCGCAGGTGCTGGAATGAAGAAATTTGGTTTAGAATTGGAAAAGGAACAAGAAGTATTGATTTCAATTGCTGATATTATGATTGAAATATATATGGCTGAATCAGCAATTCTTAGAACAGAAAAGAACTTTAAAAGAGGACATAATAATCAGGAAGGTCAAATTGCAATGAGTCAACTATACTTGTATGAAGCCGTGCAACTAATAGAAAAAAGATCGAAAGAGTTAATTTATTCCCTCGCTGAGAAAGAAGAACAAAAATTTCTTTTAATGGGACTCAAGAGATTTTTAAAATATCATAATTATCCTAAGCCTATTGAATTAAAAAGAAAGATTTCTAAAATGATTATTGAGAATAATTCATATTGTTTCTAAATTTAAGTATGAAATATTTTATTCCAATTTTGTTTTTATTTGGGCTATTCTGTAATTCACAGAGTATTCATCAATCTGAAATTTATTCAATTATAAAGGAAATTAATTCAGAAAGAATTGAAAATGATATTGATGTGTTAGCAAACTTCGGAACTAGACATACTTTAAGTGATACAATATCAAACACAAGAGGAATTGGAGCTGCCAGAAGATGGATCAAAGATGAATTTGTAAAAATTTCAAATGAATGTGGTGGTTGCTTAGAAGTTTTTTTTCAAAAAAATTATTTTGAAGCTGATGGAAGGAGATTAATTCGAGATGTTTGGATTAATAATGTTGTTGCAATCCAAAAAGGCACTAAGTATCCAAATCGATATGTTATTATGAGTGGAGATATAGATAGTAGAGTTTCAGATCCAAACGATTTTGAATCTGACTCACCTGGAGCAAATGATAATGCTTCTGGCATGGCAGGTACAATTGAAGCAGCAAGAGTTTTATCTAAATATAAATTCGATAATTCAATAATATATACAGGATTGTCTGGTGAGGAACAAGGTTTGTACGGTGGCAAAGGTCTTGCTGAATATGCAAAAGAAAAAAATTGGGAGGTCATAGGAATTCTTAACAATGATATGATTGGAAATATTGAAGGTGTAGATGGTGTAATTGATAATAAAAGTTTTAGAATTTTTTCTGAACCAGTCCCTGCAAATGAGAGTCTAAACAGAAGAAATGCTAGAAGGTTTTATGGAGGTGAGGTTGATGGAAATTCAAGACAACTTGCACGTTTTATTTACTCAAGCACTAAGTTATATATGCCTGATATGAATCCAACTTTAATTTATAGATTGGACAGGTTTGGAAGAGGCGGACATCATCGGCCATTCAATGATTTAGGTTTTGCAGGTGTAAGAATTATGGAGAGTCATGAAAATTACAACAGACAACATCAAGATATTCGATTTGAGAATGGTATTAAATATGGCGATGTAATTGAAGGAGTAAATTTTGAATATGCTAAGAAATTAACTGCTGTCAATGCTATTAATTTAGCATTGTTAGGCTGGTCTCCCCCACCTCCAAAGAATTTGAGAATTGGCGGTATTGTTGAGCCTTCTGTTAAATTTAAGTGGGATAAAACTACTGATGAAAATATTAGTGGATACAAAATTTATTGGAGAGAAACCACCTCTCCTGTGTGGCAATATGAAAGAAAAATTAAGAAAACTGATTTTTTTAGATTAGACGGAATTGTGATTGATAACTATCTTTTTGGAGTAAGCTCAATCAATAATAGAGGATTTGAAAGTATTCAGGAATTTCCAAGTGGTGTTTTTAGATTTTAATCCAATTTAAAACCATTTTTTTTCATCCAATCATCATTATAAAACTTTCCGACGTATCTACTTCCAGAGTCATGTAGTAGTACAACAACAACATCATCTTTTTTAAAATATTTTTTCAATTGAACAACACCTCTAACAGCTGCACCACAAGAATTACCAGCAAAAATACCTTCCTCTTTAGCTAATCTACGTGTATAAGTAGCAGCATTTTGATCAGTAACTTTTTCAAAATAATCAATAATTTCAAAATCCACATTTTTTGGTAAAATATCCTCTCCAATACCCTCTGTAATGTAGGGGTAGATTTCATTTTTATCAAAAACTCCAGTTTCATGATATTTCTTAAATACAGATCCATAAGTGTCAATTCCCCAGATTTTAATATTAGGATTTTTTTCCTTTAAAAATTTACCCACTCCAGAAATGGTTCCACCAGTTCCTACCCCAACCACAAAATGTGTAATTTTTCCATTTGTTTGATCCCAAATTTCTGGTCCAGTTGAAAGATAATGTGCCTTTGAATTTGAGAGATTGTCATATTGATTTACATACCAAGAATTTGGTGTTTCATCACCTATTTTTTTTGCAACAGAGTAATAAGATCTTGGGTCATCAGGTTCAACATTTGTGGGGCAGATAATAACCTCAGCTCCAACTGCTTTGAGAATATCAATTTTTTCTTTAGACTGTTTGTCTGTTGTTATACAAATTAATTTATATCCCTTAACAATAGCTGCAAGAGCTAATCCCATCCCAGTATTTCCAGAGGTTCCCTCAACTATAGTGCCACCAGGTTTTAATCTTCCATCACTTTCAGCATCTTCAACCATTTGTAATGCCATCCTATCTTTTACAGAACTTCCAGGATTAAAAAACTCAACTTTTGCTAAAACAAGTGCATCGACTTCAGAGGTTATTTTATTTAATTTAATTAAAGGGGTGTTTCCAATTGTTTCTAAAATATTTTCTTTGAAATTCACAGTACAAATTTAAATTATATTAATTCATTCTCAAGGTTCTGTTAGGTTTAATTTTAGAGATAAATCTGAGAGGAATTTGTAGAAAAATGAAACATGAAATGATGATAAAAATATTTAATAATAAAATATATAATATGTTTAAATCAATAGGAACATAGTTTATATAATATGTTGAAGCATCAAGACTAACAATTTTATAATTCTTTTGAAGAATTAGAACCAATAGTCCAATAACATTACCAATGATTAAACCATTAAAAACAAGGCTCATACCGTTTCTTATAAAAATTTTTCTAACCATTTTATTATTGGCACCCAAAATTTTTACAGTACCAATGAAATTGGTTTTATCTAAAATAGTAATTAGCAAAACGGTGATCATGTTTATTCCACTAACTAAAATCATAAGTATAATTACAATATAAATATTGGTATCAAATAAAGAAATCCAATTGTAAATCTCACTGAATTTATCTTGATTTATAGTCAATGAGTATTGAGGATCAATGTAGTTATAAATTTCATTATTAAAAGAATTATATTGAATTTCAACAATACCAAAACTATTATGCCCCCATTTATTTATAGTTCTTAAAAATTCAATATCTGTTACTAAAAATTTATCATCAAATTCTTTAATTCCTGTTTCATAAACATCAAGAATTTCAATTGAACGTATAATAGGATTTTTATCACTTTGATAAAAAAATACTTTTATTTTATCACCCTTATTTACACCTAATAAATTTCTTAGAGTTTTAGAGATAAAAGCTTGATTATTTTTTAAAGAATCAGATTTAATTCCAAATTCAGAAAAAATCGGATTAGATTTTTCTACCCCCTTTAATACTATTGGAGAGAAAGATGTTTTATTTGGAATAATTGCATTTGAATAAATTACTTTATTTACACTATAGTATTCATTAAGATTTTTAATTTTTTCAATCTCTATTTTATTATCATCTATATTTTTAGATGTATTAAAAAATTCAGAGCCATATTGAGAAATACTAGCATCTCCAAACAAGTTTGAGAACTTACTCTTTATTTCATTTTGTATACCAAATCCAGTAGATATAGCAATAAGCATAACAATTACACTTATCACTACTGAAAATTTTGAAATTTTTAAAATAGGTGATGATATGCTTTTTTTATATCTTTTGTGTTTAAAAATCTTTGATGTCAGGAACTTATCAACTCTCAATAAATAATAAAATTTTTTTAATAATTAAAGTTACTTTATTTTTTAATCTATTTGGTTTTTGTTATTCTCAAAATTCTAAAATTGAAGCCTTATATGATATAGATAATTACATAAGATTCATAGAAACTAAAAACATAGGAATTGTTTCGAACCAGAGTTCAGTTTTTTTTAAGAAAGATAAAAAAACACATCTTGTAGATTCTTTATTAAATCGTGGAGTAAGTATCAAAGCTATTTTCGGACCTGAACATGGTTTCAGAGGAGACTTAGATGCTGGTGAAAAAATTGATGACAGTATAGATAAAAAAACAGGTATACCTATAATTTCTCTTTATGGCAAGAAGAAAAAACCAAGTGCGGAAGATCTCAAAGGTATAGATGTAATGTTGTTTGATCTACAAGACGTTGGAGTCAGGTTCTATACTTATTTGTCAACTCTCCATTATATTATGGAAAGTTGTGCAGAGAATGATATAAAACTAATTGTGTTAGATAGGCCAAATCCAAACGCAAACATAATTGACGGGCCAATAATGGAATCTAGTTCAATGAGTTTTGTAGGATTACATCCAGTTCCAATTCTATATGGAATGACCATAGGTGAATATGCAAAAATGATAAATAATGAAGGTTGGACCATAAAGAAAGCTGATTTAAAAGTCATTCCAATGGCTGATTTTAAAAGAGAAATGGTTTTACCATTAAAAATCAAACCATCACCAAACTTGCCTAATTTAAAATCTATAAATCTTTATGCTTCTTTATGCTTTTTTGAGCAGACTCCAGTCAGTGTAGGAAGAGGAACGAACATGCAGTTTCAAGTTGTAGGCTCACCAAATTGGAACAATTTGGATTTTAAATTTATCCCTGAACCAAATATTGGTGCAAAAAACCCCAAACATAATGGAAAAATATGTTATGGTTTTGATTTAAGAAAATCTAATTTTTTAAATAGTATAAATTTAGAATGGTTAATCTATGCATATAATAATTCTAATGATAAGGAAAACTTTTTTAGATCTGGATTTCATAGACTTGCTGGAACAAAAAATTTAGAACATCAAATTAAAAATGGAATAAGTATCAATAAAATTAAAGAAACGTGGAAGGATGATATTATAAAATTCAAAAAAATCAGAGAAAAATATCTTATCTATAATTAGTCAATTTTAAGATATTTATGAGTCTGTAAAGAAACACTCCATTTTGGATTGTTTTTAACGAACTTAACAACATCCTTTTTTATTTCATCAAATTTACTCCATTCTGGTTGTATAAATAATTTACAGTTCTCACTTACTTTTTTTTCCTCTTGCAAAGCAAACTTAAAATCATCTTTATTATATGCAATAATTTTTAACTCATTTGCTTTTTTATAGATTTCTTTTTTAGGTAATTTTCTTTTTTTTGGAGACAAACATATCCAATCATAAGTGCCGGTTAAATCATATGCTCCAGAAGTTTCTAGATGAACTCTAATATTATTCATTTTCAAATCATTGGTTAGTTTTTTTAAGTCCCACATTAGTGGCTCTCCTCCAGTAATAATGACTTGAGAAGAATTTTTATTTACTAATTTGACAATTTTATCTATTGCAACAAATTGATGTTTATTATGGTCCCAACTTTCCTTAACGTCACACCAATGACATCCAACGTCACATCCAGCCAGTCTTATAAAGTAAAATGACTGACCAGTATGATAACCTTCTCCTTGAATTGAAAAAAAGGTTTCCATCACAGGTAAACTGGTAATTTCAAAATTTTTCATTATATAAAGTTCAAATATATCCTGATTAAATTATAATTAATAAATTCGAACTATAAATATTTAAATATGTCATCAATAAACCCATTTCACCTTGCTATTCCCGTTAAAGAAATTACAGAAACAAGATACTTTTACAGAGATATTTTAGGATGTAAAGAAGGAAGAAGCAGCGATCATTGGGTTGATTTCAATTTTTTTGGTCACCAATTAGTTTTACATATTGATTCATCAAAAGCAAATATTCTTAATGAAAATAGTGTAGATGGCAAAAGTGTTCCAGTCCCCCACTTCGGTATAGTTCTGGACTGGGATGTGTTCGAAAATTTCGAAAAAAAAATTAGAAATAAAGTAAAATTTATAATCGAACCATACATCAGATTTGAAGGGCAGCCAGGGGAACAAAAAACAATGTTTTTTAAAGATCCTTCAGGAAACGCCTTGGAATTCAAAACATTCAAAAATATAAACCAACTATTTGAAAAATAATTATTGATTTTTTCGTGCTTTCAAAGTATTTTTTAAAAGCATAGCTATCGTCATAGGGCCAACACCTCCAGGCACTGGAGTGATAAAACTTGATTTGAGTTTAACAGATTCAAAATCTACATCTCCTACAATTCTATAACCTTTATCTTTGGTAAGATCTTCAACTCTTGTAATACCAACATCAATAACTACAGCATCCTTTTTAATCATATCAGATTTAAGAAAATTAGGAATTCCTAATGCAACAACTATAATATCTGCAGTTTTCGTATGAAAAGAAATATCTTTGGTTCTACTGTGTACTAATGTGACAGTAGAATTTCCGGGATTAGTTTTATTACTTAGTAGAATACTGATCGGTCTTCCTACAATATTACTTCTACCAATAACAACGACATGCTTTCCCTCTGTTTCAATATCATACCTTTTAATTAGCTCAATAATTCCATGGGGCGTTGCTGGTATAAATGAATCTAAATTTTGAGCCATTTTTCCAAAATTGTATGGATGAAAACCATCAACATCTTTGGATGGATCAACTAATTTTAAAATTTTTTCTTCATCTATATGTATTGGTAATGGTAGTTGAACAATAAATCCATCAATATCTGAATCATTGTTTAATTTATTAATTTTAGCTATAAGTTCATCTTCAGAAATATCTTCATCTAATTTGATAAGTGTTGAATCAAAGCCTATTTGTTCACAGGATCGAACTTTACTTCCTACATAAGTTAATGATGCTCCATCATTTCCAACTAAAATAGCTGCTAAATGAGGTGGACGCTCACCATTTTTTTTGAGAACTTCTACCTCTTCTCTAATTTCTTCCTTTATCTTATTAGATATAAACTTTCCGTCTAATAATTGCATATCAATTTTTTAAGTTGTTCATCATTTGCATTAATTTTCCAGCACCACCTGATTGTACCATTTTCATCATTTTTGACATCTGATCAAATTGCTTAATTAGAGTGTTAATTTCTTGGACATCTCTACCAGCTCCTTTAGCAATTCTTTTTTTTCTACTATGATTGATAATTTTAGGATTCGATCTTTCATAGGGTGTCATTGAATGAATTAGTGCCTCTATGTGCTTAAATGAATCGTTATCTATATCTACATCTTTTAATTTATTTGCGCCAGGGATTAAGCTGAGAGTATCTTTTAAATTTCCCATTTTTTTTACCTGATTTATTTGACTTAAAAAGTCGTCAAAGCCAAATTTATTTTTAGCAATTTTTTTACTTATCTCTCTTGCTTTCTTTTCATTATAAACTTCTTGAGCTTTCTCTACTAAAGATACTACATCTCCCATTCCAAGAATTCTGTCAGCCATCCTTTTAGGATAAAACAAATCGAGAGCATCGAGTTTCTCTCCAGTTCCAATAAATTTTATTGGCTTATCAACTACTGACCTAATTGTTAATGCTGCACCACCTCTTGTATCACCGTCTAACTTTGTTAATATAACACCGTCAAAATTTAATAAGTCGTTAAATGCTTTTGCAGTATTTACAGCATCTTGACCAGTCATAGAATCAACTACAAATAAAATTTCATTTGGATTAATCTGTTCCTTAATTTTTTTAATTTCAGTCATCAAAACCTCATCAACAGCTAATCGACCAGCAGTATCAACAATAATTAAATCATGTGAATTTTCATTCGCATATTTCAATGCATTTTTGGAAATACTAACTGGGTTTTTATTTTCTTCTTCAGTGTAGACAGGGACATTGATAGTATCGCCTAAAACTTTTAATTGATCGATTGCTGCTGGTCTGTATACATCACATGCAACCAATAGTGGGTTCTTATTCTTTTTTTTGATTAAATAGTTTGCTAGTTTCCCACTGAATGTTGTTTTTCCAGATCCTTGTAATCCAGCCAATAAAATAATGGTTGGATTCGAAGATAAATTTATACCCTGTTGATCACCACCCATTAATTCAGTAAGTTCATCTTTTACTATTTTAACCATTAATTGTCCTGGGTGAAGATCAGTTAATACATTTTGCCCTAATGCCTTTTCTTTGACATTATTAGTAAAGTCTTTAGCAATTTTAAAACTTACGTCAGCATCCAAAAGAGCTCTTCTGACTTCTTTTAAAGTTTCGGCAATATTGATCTCGGTAATCTTTCCATGTCCTTTGAGAACATGAAGTGCAGAGTTAAGTTTTTCAGTAAGGTTATTAAACATTATACAAATTTAATACTTAATCAATTTAATTTAATTCTTTTTCATTTTTAAAATAACAATCACGTGTGGAAAAGTTATTGCAGCTAAAAAAGAAAAAAATAAATTTAAACTTAATTCATTTGCTTGGTTTAAATAATAATAAATAATGAGACCAACAATGGCGAAAACCCAATATAATAAGGCTGATTTAAAATATTTTAGAATTGATTTAAAAGAGATTTCTCCAAACAAATATTCAGTTTGTTCAAAAATTGATGGAATGCTATGATATAGAACAAAATAAAAAGCAAATGAATCTATCAAATCAAAAGACTTAAATGAAAAAAACATTATAACAGAAAGTAAAATTTGATAAATCAGTTGATTTTTTAATTTATTAAAATAAATGAGAGTTGTAAGGGTTAGCAAAATTGAAGAAAAATAAAATAAGTATTCAAAATATTCATACAATAATTCAAGATTTGAAATTTTATAAATTATTTCAATAACAGCTTCAATGTTAAAGTAGAAAAGAAGTGAAAAAACGAATAGTCCATAACTAAAAAAATAAATTTTTTTGTCAAAATTTTTAGCAATTACTGTCCATTGCTGTTCTCCAAAGTGATAGCAACTAAATAGAACGAAAAACAACAAAGAAATACCAGGAAAACTATAAAAACCAATTGTTGCAGCTAAAATAACCAGAATGTAGTAAAAAGTTGTTTTTAAATAGCCTGAGCTTTTTAACTGACTTTTTAAAATTAAATGTATGTCATTAGCTCCATGAATTATTCCAAAAAATAAGATTGAAAGTATTGAAATGAAACCTATGAATTCACTGTACATTAAATTAATAAAATTATATGCAATTGCTGAAATTATTATAAATGTGAATAACTTTTCTCCCGATGATTGAGAAATTCTTAACATTTTCCCTTTTTTTTTGAGATAAAAGTAGTTATTAAATTAGATTTTACTATTTTAGGACCATTAAAAACCAATTTAATTATTATTATGGAAAATTTTTTAAACATTTTCTTACTGGAGGTTCCTACCGACTTAGTAAGTTTTACGTTTTTCATTGGGACTATGGCCATGATGGCCGCTTCAGCATTTTTCTTTTTATCATTAGATGCTGGAGGTGCTAAATGGAGAACTTCAATCCTAGTGTCAGGGCTTATCACATTTATAGCTGCTGTACACTACTACTACATGAGAGACGCTTCTGTTTCAGGAGAATCAGTAACATTTTTCAGATATGTAGACTGGATTTTAACAGTTCCATTAATGTGTGTTGAATTTTATTTAATACTACAAAAAGCGGGAGCACAAAGAAGTTTAATGTGGAACATGATATTACTCTCAGTAATTATGCTTGTAACAGGATATATCGGTGAAGCTGGACTTGGTGATGCTGTAATTTGGGGAACAATCTCAGGTATTGCATACTTTGTTATTGTTTACATCTTATGGTTTGGTAGTGCAGGTCAACTTGCTCAAAAAGCGGGTGGTGCTGTATTAGACGCATTCAATGCTCTTAAGTGGTTTGTACTTGTAGGTTGGGCAATCTATCCAATTGGATATATGATTGGTACTGACGGATGGTATGACTTCGTTGATGCTTTAGGATGGAACATGGAAGTTGTTTACAACGTAGGTGATGCAGTTAACAAAATCGGATTCGGTTTAGTTATCTATAACCTAGCAGTAAGCGACAAATAAACACTGAAACACTAACCATAATAAAGAAAACCACTCATTTCGAGTGGTTTTTTTTTACATTCTTTCTGGGCAATCAATTCCCAACAAACTCATTGATAATTTAATTTGATCACCAACCTTTTTTGATAATAGCAACCTAAAAGAATTTACTGGTTGTTTTCCTACTATAGAGTATATCTGATAAAAAGAATTAAACTGTTTTACTAAATCATAGGTATAGTTTGCTAATAGAGAAGGATTTAAAGTATTATACGCATTAATTATTACTGAATTAAATTGATTGAGAGTTAAGATAATTTCCCTTTCTTTCAAATTAAAATCTGTATATAAATCATTTTTAAAATTATCACCTCCCTTTGATAAAAGTGATTGAATTCTTGCATAAGTGTACTGGATGAATGGACCTGTGTTTCCGTTGAAATCAATAGATTCTGAGGGATCAAACAAGATTCTTTTTTTTGGATCAACTTTAAGAATATGATATTTCAATGCACCAAGGGCGATAGTTCTATGAAGCTTACCTCTTTCTTCATCACTCATATTATTAATTTTACCTAACGACTCTGAAATTTCTTTAGATTTATTAATCATTTGATTTATTAAATCGTCAGCATCAACTACAGTACCTTCTCTACTTTTCATTTTACCAGAGGGTAAGTCAACCATTCCATAACTTAAATGTTTTAATTTTTTTGCCCAAGGGTAGTTTAATTTTTTTAGAATTTCAAACAAAACATTAAAATGATAATCTTGTTCATTTCCTGTTGTATATATCATGCCAAGCATATCTGGATGATCTTTATATCTCAAGAAAGCTGTGCCAATATCTTGAGTAATATATACAGAAGTTCCATCTGATCTAAGTAAAATCTTTTGATCAAGACCTTGTTTTGATAAATCAACCCAAATTGAACCATCTTTTTTCTTAAAAAAAATATTTTCTTCTAATCCTTGCTCAACAATTTTTTTTCCTGTTAGGTATGTTTGACTCTCATAGTATAATGAATCAAAATCAACACTCAATGATTCATAAGTTTCATTAAACCCATCATATACCCAAGAATTTAATTTATTCCAAAGATCTAAAACTTCTTTATCACTAGACTCCCATCTTAGCAGCATTTCTTGAGCTTCAATAAGAATAGGAGCACTTTTTTTTGCTTCATCTTCACTCAAACCTTTTCTAATAAGCTCTTTTACTTCAATTTCAAATTGTTGATTATATTTCACATAATACTTACCAACATAATGATCGCCCTTAATTGAATCAGTCTCTGGTGAAGAATTATTTCCGTATCTCAACCATGCAACCATAGATTTACAAATATGAATTCCTCTGTCATTAATAATTTGTGTTTTATGAACTTCATTACCAGAAAATTTCAAAATCCTTGAAATTGAATCACCCAATAAAATATTTCTAATGTGTCCAAGATGGAGAGGTTTATTTGTATTAGGAGATGAGTACTCAACTAGAAATAGATTTTTCTTAGATTTTGGTTCATTTATATATGCATTAAAAAAATTAGAAATAAGTTGATTTGTTAATGTAATATTTAAAAACCCTTGAATTAAATTATGTTTTTCAACAATATTTTCATCAGACTTTAAAAATTCAATTATTTCTTCAGAAATTTGAATAGGATTTCTTTTTAATAAAGGAATTAATGGAAATAATACAATCGTATAATCACCCTCAAATTCTTTTTTTGTTAAATTAATATCAAACTTAACATTATCAAGGGAATAGTTTTTTTTTAGAAAAGTATCTATCTTTTTCCTTATGAAATTTTCAATCACCATAAAAAAGGTAATTACCTATTACTTATGTTTTTAAATTTTCTATGAGTTGATCCTACGTAAACCTGTCTTGGTCTGCCAATAGGATCATTATTCATTCGCATTTCTCGCCAGTGTGCTATCCATCCAGGCACTCTGCCTAACGCGAACATTACAGTGAACATCTCTTTTGGAATTTTTAAGGCTTTGTATATGATACCTGAATAAAAATCTACATTGGGATAAAGCTTTCTTTGATTAAAATATGGATCATTTAAAGCTTCTTGTTCAAGTGACTTTGCTATATCAAGAATAGGATCATTAATTCCTAAATCTTTAAGAACTTCATGTGCTGCAACTTTTATAATTTTTGCTCTAGGATCAAAATTTTTATAAACTCTGTGACCAAAACCCATCAATCTGAATGGATCAGATTTATCTTTAGCTTTTGACATAAACTTTTTTATATCACCACCATCATTTTTTATTGCTTCAAGCATCTCTAAAACCGCTTGATTTGCTCCACCATGAAGTCTTCCCCAGAGCGCCGAAATACCAGCTGAAACAGAAGCAAACAAACTGGCTTCAGAAGAACCAACTATTCTAACAGTTGAAGTAGAGCAATTCTGCTCATGATCAGCATGAAGAATTAATAATTTATTCATAGCATTAATCACTGTTTTATTCTCAATATAATCTTGATGCGGAACTTGAAACATCATTTTAGTAATGTTTTCAACATAACCATTATTGTAATCACCATAATCTAATGGCAACCCTTTTCTTCTTCTATGTACCCAAGCCACTAGGATAGGAATTTTAGCCAATAACTTCACAATTGAATAATACATATAATCTCGATCGTTTTCAAGATTATTCAAACTCATTTTCTTTTCTGGATTGAAAGCGATCAAAGCACTAGTCAATGAAGATAATATACCCATGGGGTGAGCAGATTTTGGAAAATTTTCTAAAATCTTTCTTAAATCTTCATCTATAATTGCATTTTCATTTATATCATTTAAAAATTTTGCAATTTCTTCATTTGTTGGTAATTCCCCATAAATAAGAAGGAAAGCAACTTCTAAAAAATCAGCATTCTGAGCGAGATCTTCAATTGAATAACCTCTGTAACGAAGTATACCTTTTTCACCATCAAGAAAAGTTATAGCACTTTTACATGATCCAGTGTTTTTAAAGCCAGGATCAATTGTAATAAGATCTAGATCACTTCTTAAAGATGAGACATCCAATGCTTTTTCTCTTTCAGAACCCTGAACAATATCAAAATGATATTCTTTACCATCATAAATCAGTTTTGCTTTATCACTCATTATAAAATTCTATAAGGCAAAAATAGCTAAAATTTAAAAGCTTTCCTTTTTAAATAAATAGCTTTTTCACCTAATTCTTCCTCAATTCTTAGTAATTGATTGTATTTAGCCATTCTATCAGATCTTGACATTGATCCTGTTTTAATTTGTCCAGCTCCAAGTGCAACAGCTAAATCAGAAATCGTTGTATCTTCAGTTTCACCTGATCTGTGAGACATAACAGTTGTAAAGCCATTAGATTGAGCTAATTTTACAGCATTAATAGTTTCTGTTAAGGTGCCTATCTGGTTTACTTTTATTAAGATAGAATTTGCTGCTTTTTCATCAATTCCTCTTTGTAATATTTTCTCATTAGTTACAAACAAATCATCTCCAACTAATTGTACTTTATCACCACAAATTTTACATAAATAATTCCATCCATCCCAGTCATTTTCATCCATTCCGTCTTCAATTGAAATTATTGGATATTTTTTCACCAAATTAGATAAATATTCAGCTTGTTCTTTTGAGCTAAATTTGTTTCCACTTTTACCTTCAAAAGTTGTATAATCATAAATACCATTTTCATAGAATTCTGAGGAAGCACAGTCTAATGCTATCATGACTTCTTTTCTTGGTGTATAGCCAGCTGATTCTATCGCTTTAATAATAGTATCTAAAGCATCTTCAGTTGAGTCTAAGGCAGGAGCAAACCCCCCTTCATCACCAACAGCAGTACTTAGGTTACGAGAATGAAGTATTTTTTTTAAGTGATGAAAAATTTCAGAGCCCATTTTCATAGCATGAGTAAAACTTTCTGCCTCGACAGGCATAATCATAAATTCCTGGAATGCAATTGGAGCATCAGAATGCGAACCACCATTAATAATATTCATCATTGGAACAGGTAGAATATTTGCAATATCTCCACCTAAATATTTATATAATGGAATATTTTTGTAGTTTGAAGCTGCGTGAGCAACAGCCAATGAAACTCCTAATATTGCATTGGCGCCTAAAATTGATTTATTTTCAGTACCATCTAATTCAATCAATGCTTTATCAATTTTTTCTTGATCAAGCACTGATTCTCCAATAAGAGCATTTTCAATTATATTATTTACATTATTAACTGCCATTGACACTCCCTTACCCATATAATCATTTCCTCCATCTCTCAATTCAACTGCTTCATGTTCACCAGTTGAAGCTCCAGATGGAACAGCAGCTCTCCCGAATGATCCATTTTTGGTTACTACATCCACCTCAACTGTTGGGTTACCCCTAGAATCAAAAATTTGTCTAGCGCTAATACTTTTTATTTTACTCATTATTATTTATTAATCATTTCTATAAATTCATCAAAAAGATATGATGAATCGTGAGGACCAGCACTAGCCTCTGGATGAAACTGAACAGAAAAGCAACTCTTATCTTTTAGTTTTATACCAGCAATTGTATTATCATTCAAGTGCAAGTGTGTGATCTCAATATTTTTATTGTTTTCAGTTTGTTGTCTATCTATTGCAAATCCATGGTTTTGAGAAGTTATTTCACCTTTACCTGTTTTTAAATTAATTACAGGGTGATTTATCCCCCTATGGCCATTATGCATTTTGTATGTTTTTATTTCATTTGCTAAAGCAATTACTTGATGACCAAGACAAATTCCAAAAAGAGGTTTATTCTCATCAATAATTTTTTTAGCAACTTTTATAGGATTTTCAAGTGGTTCAGGGTCACCTGGACCATTTGAAATAAAATAAGCATCAGGATTCCATTCACTCATCTCCTCATAAGATACTGTATGAGGAAAAACTTTCATAAAACAACCTCTTTTAGCTAGATTTTTTAAAATATTCGTTTTAATACCTAAATCGATTACAGCAACTTTATATTGTGAATTTTCATCTCCGTAAAAATAACTTTCTTTAGTTGATACTTTTGATGCAAGCTCCAAACCATTCATAGAGGGGATAGATTTTAAACTCTTTTTTAATTCCTCAATTTTATTTATATCTTCTGTAGAAATAACAGCATTCATACTACCATTATCTCTAATATAACTAACCAAAGCTCTGGTATCAACATCAGAAATAGCAACAACATTACTATCCTTTAAAAAATCTAATAAAGGCTCAGAATTACCATATCTAGAATGATAGAAACTAAAATTTTTACATATCAAGCCAGCAATTTTTACTGAATTTGATTCAACTTCAGATAAATTAGTTCCATAATTTCCAATATGAGCATTAGCCATTACCATTAATTGACCATTATATGAGGGGTCTGTAAAAATCTCCTGGTAGCCTGTCATTCCGGTATTAAAACAAAGTTCACCAAAAGATGTACCATCACTACCAATTGATTTACCATGAAATATGGTTCCATCCTCAAGAAGAATAAATGCTTTTTTTCTGGGAATATACTGGCTCAATTGTTGAGATTATCTGCAAAATTAATACAAAAAAAAAGATAAACACAAGGTTTATCTTTACAAGTTATCAAGAATTAGAAAAAAAATTATTTATTCTTTTCATTATCATTATTATCTTCATTTTTTTCAACAGCAGGTGCCTCTTCAACAGCAGGTGCCTCTTCAACAGCAGG
>JAYOKR010000001.1:0-200027 GCA_038119895.1 Flavobacteriaceae bacterium | reverse complement strand
CAGCAGGAGTTTCTTCAGCAGCAGGTGCCTCTTCTAGAATTTTATTTTCTGAGGCTTTTCTTCTTCTTCTTCTTCTCTTAGTAGAATCTGGTTTATCAGTTGTATAAGATTGATTATAATCAACTAATTCTATTAATGCCATTTCAGCATTATCACCTAATCTATTCCCTAGTTTAATTACTCTAGTATATCCACCTGGTCTATCGGCAACTTTAACAGAAATATCCCTAAACAATTCAGTTACAGCATATTTATTTCTCAAATATCTGAATGCAATTCTTCTATTATGAGTTGAATCTTTCTTTGATTTAGTAATAATTGGCTCAATATACATTTTTAATGCTTTAGCTTTAGTTAAAGTTGTATTAATTGACTTGTACTCAATTAAAGAACATGCCATATTAGCAAGCATATAATTTCTGTGACCTTTTTTTCTACCTAAGTGAGGAAATTTTTTACCGTGTCTCATTTCTTTTGATTAATCTTTATCAAGTTTATATTTTGAAAGATCCATTCCAAAACTGAGGCCCTTAACTAAAACTAATTCTTCTAGCTCAGTTAAAGACTTCTTACCAAAGTTCCTAAATTTCATAAGATCTGATTTATTGAAAGATACTAAATCTCCAAGAGTATCAACCTCAGCAGCTTTAAGACAATTAAGAGCTCTAACTGAAAGATCCATATCAATCAATCTAGTTTTTAAAAGTTGTCTCATATGCAGTGATTCTTCATCATAAGTTTCAGTTTGAGCAATCTCATCAGCTTCAAGTGTAATTCTCTCATCTGAAAAGAGCATAAAATGATGGATTAACACCTTAGCGCCTTCCGTTAAGGCATCTTTAGGTTCGATAGATCCATCAGTTGAAATTTCAAAAATTAGTTTTTCATAATCAGTTTTTTGTTCAACCCTAAAAGCCTCTATAGAATACTTTACATTTTTTATTGGAGTAAATACAGAATCCATAAAAATAGTTCCAATTGGAGCACCCACTCTTTTATTATCTTCTGCAGAAACATAACCTCTTCCCTTTTCAATTTCAAGTTCAAAATTCAACTTAACACTTTTTTCCATATTACAAATTACTAGGTCTGGGTTTAAAACTTGAAAACCAGAAATAAATTTCTGTAAATCTCCAGCTTTCAATTGCTCTTGAGCAGAAACAGAAACAGAAACAGATTCATTATCAACTGAATCAATTTGTCTTTTTAATCGAACTTGCTTAAGATTTAATACAATTTCAGTAACATCTTCGACAATTCCCGTCAAAGATGTGAACTCATGCTCTACATTGTCAATTTTAACTGATGTGAACGCAAATCCTTCTAAAGATGATAATAAAACTCTCCTTAGGGCATTTCCGACTGTAAGACCGTATCCAGGTTCTAGAGGTCTAAATTCAAATTTTCCCTCAAAATCTGTTGAGTCAATCATTATTACTTTGTCCGGTTTTTGAAATGTAAATGTTGCCATATTTTTATTGTGATATTATTTCGAATATAATTCGACTATTAATTGTTCTTTAATATTTTCTTGAATCTGCTCTCTGCTTGGGATAGAATTATAAGTCCCTGTCATTGTACTGGAATCCCATGTGATCCACTCAGTAACTGATTCGATAGTTGATAATGAATCTTCAATAATCAATAATGATTTAGATCTCTCCCTTACTGAAATAGTTTCACCTACCTTGATTATTCTGGATGGTATGTTACATACTTCACCATTGACTAATATGTGAGCATGAGAAACTAATTGTCTTGCACCACTTCTTGTCTTAGCAATACCCATTCTATATACAAGATTATCTAATCTTGACTCGCATAGTTGAAGAAGTACCTCTCCGGTAATGCCCTTACTTCTGTTAGCTTTTTCAAATAAGTTTCTAAATTGCCTTTCTAAGATTCCATAAATGTACTTAGCTTTTTGCTTTTCCATTAATTGAATAGCATATTCTGATTTTTTCTGCCTTCTTTTATTTATGCCGTGTTGGCCTGGTGGATAATTCTTTTTTTCCAAAGATTTGTCAGCTCCAAACAGAGGTTCTCCAAACTTTCTTGAAATTTTAGTTTTTGGTCCAGTATATCTTGCCATATTATCTTATTTTAAACTCTTCTTCTTTTAGGTGGTCTACAACCATTGTGAGGCATAGGAGTTACATCAAATATTTCCGTTACTTCTATTCCTGCATTATGAATACTTCTAATAGCAGATTCTCTACCATTTCCTGGTCCTTTTACGAAGACTTTCACTTTTCTTAGACCAGCCTCATGTGCTACTTTGACAGCATCCTCAGCTGCTAGTTGAGCAGCATAAGGTGTATTCTTCTTTGATCCTTTAAAGCCCATTTTTCCAGCCGATGACCATGAAATTACTTCACCTTTAGAATTAGTGAAGGAAATTATTATATTATTAAAAGTAGCATTGATGTGAACCTCGCCAAATGATTCTACAATTACTTTTCTTTTTTTATTTGAAACTTTAGCCATATAAAAATTATTTAGTCACCTTCTTTTTGTTAGCAACTGTTTTTCTTTTACCTTTTCTCGTTCTCGAGTTATTCTTTGTTTTTTGTCCTCTTAATGGAAGTCCTAATCTGTGTCTTATTCCTCTATATGATCCAATATCCATTAATCTTTTAATATTAATCTGATTTTCAGCTCTTAATTCTCCTTCAATTGTAAATTTAGCCACAGCAGATCTAATATTTGCTGTATCTTCATCAGACCAATCTAAAACCTTTTTGTCCTCACTAACATTAGCTATGCTCAATATTTTTTGAGCTCTGCTTTTACCAATTCCATAGATGTAAGTAAGTGCAATTACGCCTCTTTTTTCTTTGGGTATGTCTATTCCAGAAATTCTTGCCATAATATTTTAACCTTGTCTTTGTTTGAATCTAGGATTCTTTTTATTAATTACATATAACTTACCCTTTCTACGTACAATTTTACATTCAGGGCTTCTTTTTTTAAGTGATACTCTAACTTTCATAACTTTAATATCTAAATGTTATTCTTGCTTTAGTTAAATCATATGGACTCATCTCAAGCTTAACTTTATCTCCAGGTAACAACTTAATGTAATGCATTCTCATTTTACCAGAAATATGAGCTGTAACAACGTGACCATTATTTAATTCAACACGGAACATAGCATTTGATAATGCTTCAACTATGACTCCATCTTGTTCTATTGCCGATTGTTTTGCCATTTATACTAATCTTCTATTTTTACCTGTTTTCATCAAACTATCATAATGTCTATTAAGTAAATAGGCGTTAATCTGTTGAATTGTATCCATAGCAACACCAACCATAATTAAAAGTGATGTTCCTCCGTAAAATAATGCCCATCCTTGTTGAATCTGCATCAATGCAACTATTACAGCTGGTAGGACTGATAGTAATGCAAGAAATATTGATCCTGGAAATGTTATTAAAGACATAATTTTATCTAAAAAATCAGCAGTCTCACCTCCTGGTTTAATTCCAGGAACAAAACCACCACTTCTTTTTAAGTCATCTGCCATTTTGTTTGTTGGGACTGTAATTGCAGTATAGAAAAAAGTAAATAATATTATAAGTAATCCAAACAATATATTATATGCTAAACCAAACATATCGGAAAATGATGCTTGCATCCATTGACCAAATGTACCACCTATAAATTGACCAATGTATGCTGGAGCAAACATAATAGCCTGAGCAAAGATAATTGGCATTACACCAGCAGCATAAGGTCTAAGCGGAATATACTGACGCTTTGAGAACATATTACTTTGACCAGACATAGTAGATCTTCTGGCATACTGAACAGGAATTTGTCTAACAGCAAGAACCAATAAAATACATAAAGCTATAACCACTACCCATATTACAAACTCAATTGCTATCATTAACAAACCACCTGATCCAGAAAGTTGAGAAATAACTTCCTGAGTAAACGATAAAGGCAAGGAAGCAATAATACCAACTGTAATTAAAAGAGAAATTCCATTCCCAATTCCTCTATCGGTAATTTTTTCTCCAAGCCACATTGCAAAAACACATCCAGTAACTAAAATAATAACAGCTGGAATCATGAAGGATATTCCCTTACCAAAAACAAAAGCAGCATCAGGAACACCCAAAGCTCCTAATCCATAAAGATAAGCTGGAGCTTGAACAATACATATTGCAATTGTTAACCATCTGGTAATTTGAGTTATTTTCTTTCTTCCACTTTCACCTTCTTTTTGAAGTTTTTGTAAATAAGGAACTGCTACACCCATCAACTGAACAACAATCGAAGCTGAAATGTAAGGCATAATCCCTAATGCAAAAACCGAAGCATTAGCAAAAGCACCACCTGTAAAAGCATTTAATAAACCTAAGAGACCTCCATCACCAGCAATTTTTGCATCAGCAATAATATTGTAATCAACGCCTGGCAAAACCACCTGAGAACCTAATCTATATATAGCAAGAAAAAACAGAGTAATTAGAATTCTGTTTTTTAGCTCATCAATAGCCCAAATATTTTTTAATGTCTCTATAAGTTTTTGCATTATATTAATTTAACTTCTCCTCCAGATTTTTCAATTTTTTCTTGTGCAGATTTTGAAAATTTATGCGCTTCAATTTTAACAGCATCTTTTAAATCACCATTCCCAAGAATTTTTACTAAATCATTTTTCTTAACTAAACCGTTAGAAATTAATGATTCAGCATTAATAATACCTTTTTTAACTTTATTACTGTCAATAAGCTCTTGAAGCTTACTTAAATTAACAGGTTTATATTCAACTCTGTTGATATTTTTAAATCCAAATTTCGGTATCCTTCTTTGCAATGGCATTTGACCACCTTCAAAACCAAGTTTTTTGGAATATCCTGATCTAGATTTTGCACCCTTGTGACCTTTTGTAGATGTTCCTCCTTTACCAGACCCTTGACCACGGCCAAGTCTTTTCTTTTTTGAAGTTACCGATCCACTTTGTGGTTTTAAATTTGATAATTCCATCTTATTCTATAATAGTTATTAGATGTTTAACTTTATTAATCATGCCTTCAATTGAAGGTGTCATTTCATGTTCAACAACTTGTCCAATTTTCTTAAGCCCCAAAGCTTCAAGAGTTCTTTTTTGATCGGCTGGCCTATTGATCTTACTTCTTATTTGTTTAATTTTTACTTTGCTCATGATCTTAACCATTAAAAAGTTTTTCTAATGTAATACCTCTTTCTTGAGCAACTTTATTAGCGTCTCTTAGCTTAAATAATGCATCAAAAGTTGCCTTTACAACATTATGTGGATTCGATGAACCTTGAGATTTTGATAAAACATCCTGAATTCCTACAGATTCAAGAACAGCTCTTACTGCGCCGCCAGCAATTACACCAGTACCCTGGGAAGCTGGTTGCATGAAAACCCTAGCACCTCCATGTTTACCTTTTTGCTCATGAGGAATAGTAGAATTAAATAAAGGTATTCTTACTAAATTCTTCTTTGCATCCTCAACTGCTTTAGAAATTGCGATTGAAACTTCTTTAGCCTTACCCAGACCATGACCAACAACACCATTTTCATCACCTACTACCACAATAGCGGAAAAACCAAAAGCCCGTCCCCCTTTTGTTACTTTTGTAACCCTTTGAATACTGACTAACCTGTCTTTTAGATCAAGGCCACCTGGTTTTACAAATTCTGTTCTAATTCTACTCATAAACTTAAAATTTTAATCCCGCTTCTCGAGCACCTTCAGCTAAGGATTTAATTCTTCCATGATATATATATCCATTCCTGTCAAAAGAAACTGATTTTATACCAGCTTCAATAGCTTTTTTTCCAATAGAGATTCCAACTAATTTTGAAATTTCTATTTTATTGTTAGTTTCTGTTTTCAATTCTTTATCTTTTGATGATGCAGAAACAAGAGTCTTTTGGTCAATATCATTAATAACTTGAGCATAAATATCTTTATTGCTTCTGAAGACAGATAATCTTGGTCTTTCTTGAGATCCAAAAACTATTCTTCTTATTCTCCTCTTGATTTTACTTCTTTTTGCGTCTGATTTGTTACTCATATCGTAAATTATTATGCTGACTTACCAGCTTTTCTTCTAACTTGTTCTCCAACGAATCTAACACCTTTACCTTTGTACGGTTCAGGTTTTCTAAATGATCTGATTTTGGAAGCTATCATACCAACTAATTGCTTATCATAAGATGAAAGCTTTATGATTGGATTTTTACCTTTTTCAGAAACTGTTTCAACTTTTACTTCAGAGGGTAACTCTAAAACTATATTATGAGAAAATCCTAAAGCAATATCAAGTTTTTGACCAGTATTGGCAGCTCTGTAACCAACACCAACTAACTCTAATTCTATAGTAAAACCAGTTGAAACACCTGTTACCATGTTACTAAACAATGCTCTATACAAACCATGCTTGGACTTGTGATCTTTAGACTCCGTGTTTCTTGTAACAATCAAGTTATTATCAGTTATTGAAAGTGAAACACCGTCATAGTCTTGAGTTAAAGACCCTAACTTTCCTGAAACAACTAGCTCGTTCGGTTTAATATCAACATTTACACCTTCTGGAATCGCTATTGGATTATTACCTACTCTTGACATAATTAATAAATGTTACAAATTATTTCTCCTCCAAGGTTTTGACTTGAAGCTTTCTTTCCAGTCATCAATCCTTGAGATGTTGAAATGATATTTATACCAAGACCATTTAACACTCTTGGAATAGACGAGCTATCCGTATATTTTCTTAGACCTGGCTTACTAACTCTTTCAAGTTTTTTAATCACAGGAACTTTAGTTAATTTATCATATTTCAAAGCAATCTTGATTGAACCTTGAACTGAATCATCTTCAAACTTGTAATTAAGAATAAAACCTTGATCAAAAAGAATTTTTGTTATTTCTTTTTTAACATTAGACGAAGGAATTACTACAGTCTTGTGGCCAGCACTATTTGCGTTTCTAATTCTAGTTAAAAAATCTGAGATTGGATCTGTATTCATAAATATTGTATTTTACCAGCTAGCTTTTCTAACACCAGGGATTAAACCTTTATTTGCCATTTCTCTAAACATTACTCTGGAAATACCAAATTGTCTTATGTACCCTTTTGGTCTTCCTGTAATTTTACATCTGTTATGGGCTCTCACAGGTGATGAGTTTTTAGGTAAATTTTGTAATCCTATATAATCACTAGCTTCTTTTAATGCTTTTCTTTTTGCAGCATACTTAGCACACATTTTTGCTCTTTTTACTTCACGAGCTTTCATTGATTCTTTAGCCATATTTTACTTTTTTCTAAATGGTAACCCTAATTCTGTTAATAAACTTTTTGCAAGATTATCATCATTTGTGTCAGTTACAAATGTGATATCCATTCCTGAAATCTTATTTACTTTGTCAATATTGATTTCTGGAAAAATAATTTGTTCTGTAATTCCTAAATTATAGTTACCTCTACCATCAAATCCAGAAATCTTAATTCCTTGAAAATCCCTAACTCTTGGAAGTGCAGCGGTAATTAATCTATCCAAAAACTCATACATTCTTTCGCCTCTTAATGTAACTTTTGCTCCAATTGGCATTCCTTTTCTAAGCTTGAAATTAGAGATATCCTTTTTTGATTTAGTTGGAACTGCCTTTTGTCCAGAAATTAAAGTCAATTCATCAACAGCATAATCAACTAATTTTTTGTCTGAAACAGCAGCTCCCAGGCCTTTGCTAATTACAATTTTTTTAAGCTTAGGTACTTGCATCACATTTTTCAAACCATGAGAATCCATCAATTTTTTGGTGATACTTTCACTATACTCCTTTTTTAATCTAGAAACGTAACTCATAGTCTAAATAATTTCGTTTGTTTTTTTAGAAAATCTAACCTTCTTACCATCTTCAACTCTAAATCCAATCTTAGTTGCATTACCATCTTTAGTTGTTAGTGAAAGATTAGAAAGGTTAATCGGAGATTCTTTTTCTACAATACCTCCTTTGGGATTATTAGCACTTGGCTTATTGTGTTTTTTAACAAGATTTACACCCTCAACAAGTGCAGTATTCTTTGTTCTAAAAACTTTTAATATTTTACCTGATGATCCTTTGTGATCACCAGCTAAAACTATTACATTATCTCCAACTTTAATTTTCATATTTATAATACTTCAGGTGCTAATGAAACAATTTTCATAAAATTTTTTTCTCTAAGTTCTCTGGCAACTGGACCAAAAACTCTTGTTCCTCTCATTTCTCCAGCAGAATCTAATAATACACATGCATTGTCATCAAAACGTATATAAGAACCATCCTTTCGTCTGACTTCCTTCTTAGTTCTTACAACAACTGCAGTTGAAACTTGACCTTTTTTAGCAGTTCCATTTGGCGTTGCACTTTTAACAGTAACAACAATTTTATCACCTAGGGAGGCATATCTTCTCTTAGTTCCACCCAAAACTCTAATAGTTAGAACTTCTTTCGCCCCAGTGTTATCAGCCACCAATAATCTACTTTCCGATTGTACCATTTTTACTTAGCTTTTTCAATTATTTCAACCAACCTCCAGCATTTGTTTTTACTTATCGGTTTGGTCTCCATTATTTTAACAATATCTCCTTCTCCACATTCATTATTTTCGTCATGAGCATTGTATTTTTTTGTTCTCAAAACAAACTTTCCATACTTAGGATGTTTTACTTTTCCAACTTCTGAAACAACAATAGACTTTTCCATTTTGTTGCTGGTTACTATACCTATTCTTTCTTTTCTTAAATTTCTATTTTCCATAGTTATTTTTGTGATCTATTCGAAATTTCTGCTTTTAACCTTGCAATCGTTCTTCTAATATTTCTAATCTGAAGTGGATTTTCTAATGGTGAGACTGTATGGGTTACTTTTAAGTCATAAAGTGTTTTATTTATTTCACCAAGCTTATCCACTAGCTCATCATCAGATAATATTTTAACTTCTTTTTGTTTCATTTTAAACTTATTCGTAATCGTTAGCAATAATAAATTTAGTTTTCACTGGAAGTTTTTGGGCAGCCAATCTTAAAGCTTCTCTAGCAATTTCGATTTCAACGCCTGCTACTTCAAACATAATTCTTCCAGACTTAACCACAGCAACAAAATATTCAGGCGCACCTTTTCCTTTACCCATCCTAACCTCAAGGGGCTTCTTAGTTATTGGCTTATCAGGAAAAATCTTAATCCAAAGTTGACCTTCCCTTTTCATATATCTAGTAGCAGCAATCCTTGCAGCTTCTATTTGTCTAGAAGTAATAAATTTAGACTCTAGCGACTTTATACCGAACATACCATTAGAGAGACGGTGACCCCTTTGGGAAACACCTTTCATCCTCCCTTTTTGCATTTTTCTAAACTTCTGTCTCTTTGGTGATAACATAATTTATCTTCTTCTTTGTTTGTTATTTTTATTTTTTCCTGGGCTTGAACTAAGACCAACTAGCGGTGATAATTCACGTTTACCGTATACCTCACCCTTCATTATCCAAACTTTAACTCCTAATCTTCCATATGTTGTGTGAGCTTCAACTAAAGCGTAATCAATGTCAGCCCTGAAAGTTGATAAAGGAATTCTTCCATCTTTATAAGTCTCAGATCTTGCCATCTCAGCTCCATTTAATCTTCCAGAGATTTGAACCTTAATTCCTTCAGCATTCATTCTCATTGTTGCTGCAATTGCCATTTTAATAGCTCTTCTATATGAAATTCTATTTTCAATTTGTCTTGCAATAGATGATCCTACTAATTGAGCTTCAAGTTCAGGCCTTTTAATCTCAACTATATTCAACTGAACATCCTTACCAGAAAGTTTTTTTAACTCTTCTTTAAGTTTATCAACTTCTTGTCCAGCCTTGCCAATGATGATACCTGGTCTAGCTGTAGTGATTGTTACAGTTAGAAGTTTTAGTGTTCTTTCTATAATAACTCTTGAGACACTTGCTTTATTTAATCTTGTAAAAATATATTTACGAATTTTTTCATCTTCAGCAATCATATCACCAAAGTTGTTTCCTCCATACCAGTTAGATTCCCATCCTCTGATAATTCCTAATCTGTTACCTATTGGATTTGTTTTTTGACCCATTTAGTTAATATTTTGATTTAAGTTTCCAAGAATCATAGTAACATGATTTGATCTTTTTCTTATTCTGTGTGCTCTTCCCTGAGGAGCAGGTCTCAATCTTTTAAGCATTCCAGCTCCATCAACTTTGATTTCCTTGATATAAAGTTGCTCGTTTTCAACATCCCCATCCGGATTCTTTTGTTGCCAATTATTTATAGCTGAAAGAAGTAGTTTTTCAAGTTTCAAAGAAGCTTGTTTTTGACTAAACTTTAAAATTGAAAGAGCCTTATTGACATCTTTACCTCTTACTTGATCAGCAACTAATCTCATTTTACGAGGAGATGTAGGACAATTATTAAGCTTAGCCATAATTAATGACTTTTTTAATTCTTTACTTGAATCCGATGTATTTCTTTTTCTAGATCCCATAATTATTTACCTTTTTTACCACCAGCATGACCTCTAAAAGATCTAGTGGGTGAAAATTCACCTAACTTGTGACCAACCATGTTTTCTGTTATATATACAGGAACAAACTGACGTCCATTATAAACAGCGATTGTTTGACCAACAAAATCAGGAATTATCATAGATGACCTAGACCAAGTCTTTATTACTGAATTCTTATTTGAATCCAAATTTCCTTGAACTTTCTTTAGTAAGCTCTTGTGTACATACGGCCCTTTTTTTAATGATCTCGGCATATCTTATTTTCTTCTTTCTATTATAAACTTATTACTAAACTTTTTTCTATTTCTAGTTCTGTATCCTTTGGCAGGAATTCCATTCTTAGATCTAGGATGACCTCCAGATGCTCTACCTTCTCCACCTCCCATTGGATGATCTACAGGATTCATCACAACAGCCCTAGTTCTTGGTCTTCTTCCCAGCCATCTTGTTCTTCCAGCTTTACCAGATACAATCAATTGATGATCTGAATTAGAAACTGTTCCAATTGTAGCCATACAATTAACTAAAATCATTCTAGTTTCGCCAGATGGCATTTTGATTGTAGCAAATTTTCCATCTCTTGCCATTAATTGAGCGTACGAACCAGCGCTCCTAGCAATTGCTGCGCCTTTACCAGGTGTCATTTCAATACATGAAACTGTAGAACCTAATGGAATTGAGCTTAATGGCATTGCGTTTCCAATATTTGGATCAACACTAATTCCAGAAACAACTTTTTGACCAACTTTTAATCCTTTTTGAGCGATTATATATCTTTTTTCTCCATCATCAAACTTTGTTAACGCTATAAAAGCTGACCTGTTTGGATCATATTCAATTGTTAAGACTTCAGCAGGTGCATCGTGTCTATTACGTTTAAAGTCAATGATTCTATATTTTTTCTTATGCCCACCTCCTCTGAACTTCATAGTCATTCTACCTTGACTATTTCTTCCACCAGTTTTTTTCATAGGAACCAGAAGACTCTTTTCAGGTTTGTTAGCTGTAATAGCATCAAATCCGTTTACGGTTCTCCCTCTCTGGCCTGGCGTTATTGGTTTTAATTTCTTAATTGGCATAACTTATATCTTATAAATTGTTGTAAAAATCAATTGAGTCACCCTCAACTAGTTGAACAATAGCTTTTTTTCTAACAGCAGACTTTGAATTTTGAATTCCGCTCTTTGTATATTTAGTGCTTCTTTCAGGTCCATAAATCTGAGTTCTTACTTTACTAACAGTTACATTATATCTTTCTTGCACAGCATTTTTAATTTCTACTTTATTAGCATTCTTTTTTACTAAGAAAGTATACCTATTTCTAAGCTCGCTATCATTAGTAGCTTTTTCTGTTATTATAGGTTTTAAAATTACATTCATCATTTATAAAAGTTTTGACTGAATTTTTTCAACTGCATTCTCTTCGATAATCAGATGTTGAGCATTTACTATACTGAAAGTTGATATCTCAGAATCAGTAACCACCTCTGATTTTTCTAAATTTCTGGCGGACAAATATACATTTTTATTAACTCCATCCATTATGAACAAAGTTTTTTTACCCTCAAGACCAAATGCTTTAATAAGCTTGTTAAAATCTTTAGTTTTTGGAGCTTTAAAATCAATATTTTCTACAATAGAAATCGATTTTGATTTTAATTTATCAGACAGAGCAGATTTTCTTGCAAGCTTTTTTACATTTTTGTTAACTTTTTGATCATAACCTCTTGGACGTGGACCAAAAATGGTACCTCCGCCTCTAAATAAAGGATTCTTAATACTACCAGCTCTAGCTGTTCCAGTACCTTTTTGTTTCTTAATCTTTCTTGTACTTCCTTTAATTTCAGCTCTTTCTTTTGTTTTGGCATTACCTTGACGTTGGTTAGCAAGATATTGTTTAACATCAAGATAAACAGCATGATCGCTTGGCTCAACTTCAAAGACCATTTTCGAAAGCTCTACCTTTCTTCCAGTTTCTTTACCTTTTATATCTAATACTGATGCTTTCATTACTTTCTAATTGTGACAATTGAATTTTTATGACCTGGAACACAACCTTTGACAACAAGTAGGTTTTTTTCAGGAACAACTTTGATAACTCTCAAATTCTGGATAGTAACTTTATCATTACCCATCTGGCCAGCCATTTTCATACCCTTAAATACTCTAGCAGGATATGAAGCAGCACCAATAGAACCAGGAGCTCTTAATCTATTATGCTGTCCGTGAGTAGATTGACCAACACCGGCAAAACCATGTCTTTTAACAACACCTTGAAATCCTTTTCCTTTTGTGGTTCCTGAAATATCAACAAATTCACCTTCAATAAAATGATCAACTTTAATAACATCTCCTATATTAAGTTCATTTTCAAAGTTTTTGAATTCAAAAAGATTACTTTTTGGAGCTGTTTTAGCATTCTTAAAATGTCCAGCCTCAGCTTTGTTAATGTTTCTCTCTTTTTTATCTAAGAAACCTAACTGAACAGAATTATAACCATCTTTTTCTTCGTTCTTTATTTGTGTAACTACACAAGGACCAGCTTCGATTATAGTACACGCAAGATTGTTCCCTTTATCATCGTAAAGGCTAGTCATTCCAATTTTTTTTCCAATTAATCCAGACATGATTCTATATTTAAACTTTAATTTCTACTTCAACACCACTTGGTAATTCTAATTTCATTAGTGCATCTATTGTTTTAGAAGATGAACTGTAAATATCAAGCAATCTTTTATAAGATGATAACTGAAATTGTTCTCTTGATTTTTTATTAACATGTGGAGATTTTAGAACTGTAAAAATTTTCTTCTTTGTTGGAAGAGGAATAGGACCAGTAACAATCGCACCAGTTGTTTTAACAGTCTTAACAATCTTCTCAGCTGACTTATCAACTAAGTTAAAGTCATACGATTTAAGTTTTATCCTAATTTTTTGACTCATAATTATTCTTGATTTCCTTTAATTGAAGCAATAACCTCCTGTGAAATATTGCTTGGTGTTTCAGCATAATGTGAAAACTCCATAGTTGATGTTGCTCTACCAGAGCTTAATGTTCTTAAAGACGTAACGTAACCAAACATTTCTGAGAGAGGAACAATAGCTTTTACAACTTTTGAACCAGCTCTATCATCCATGTTGTTGACTTGACCTCTTCTTCGGTTAAGATCTCCAACAATATCTCCCATGTTTTCTTCAGGTGTTATAACTTCTAATTTCATTATCGGTTCCATTATTACAGATTTGGCTAAGCGAGCAGCCTCTTTGAAACCTATTTTAGCTGCAAGTTCAAAAGATAAAGAATCTGAGTCAACAGGGTGAAAAGAACCATCGTTGAGAGAAACTTTCATAGAATCTATTTCAAAACCAGCAAGAGGACCATTTTTCATAGCATCTCTAAAACCTTTTTCAACAGATGGAATATATTCTTTAGGAATATTACCACCCTTAATGTTATTTATGAACTCAAGTCCTTCTTTACCTTCTTCAGCAGGTTCCATAGTGAATACAATATCAGCAAATTTACCACGCCCACCAGTTTGTTTTTTGTATACCTCTCTGTGATCTGCAGCAGCAGTAATGTTTTCCTTATATTCAACCTGAGGTTGACCCTGATTTACCTCAACCTTAAATTCTCTTTTTAATCTGTCAACTATTATATCTAAATGTAATTCTCCCATTCCAGAGATTATGGTTTGACCTGAAGCTTCATCAGTTCTAACTTGAAAAGTTGGATCTTCTTCAGCAAGCTTTGCCAAAGCCATACCAAGCTTGTCTACATCTGCCTTAGTCTTAGGCTCAACTGCAATACCAATTACTGGATCAGGAAATATCATACTTTCAAGAACAATTGGATGTTTTTCAGAACTTAGAGTGTCACCTGTTTTAATATCCTTAAAACCTACTGCAGCTCCAATATCACCAGCTTCAATAAAATCTATTGCATTCTGTTTATCAGCATGCATCTGATAGATTCTTGAAATTCTTTCTTTATTTTCTGATCTATTATTAAAAATATATGATCCAGCATCTAATCTACCAGAATAAACTCTAAAAAATGCCAATCTACCAACATAGGGGTCAGTAGCAATTTTAAATGCAAGAGCAGAAAATGGTTCAGATGCACTCGGTTTTCTAGAAATTTCATTATCAGTTACAGGATCTGTTCCAATGATTGCTTCCTTGTCTTCAGGTGATGGTAAATATCTACATACACAATCTAATAAAAATTGAACACCTTTATTTTTAAATGCTGAACCACAGACCATAGGAATTATACTCATGTCTTGAGCAGCTTTTCTTAATGCTTCATGAATTTCATCTTCAGAAATCGAATCCGGGTCATCAAAGAATTTTTCAAGAAGATTATCATCATATTCTGCAACTGCTTCTATAAGGTTAGCACGGTACTTTTGTACGTCAGCTTTCAATTCTTCGGGGATATCAACGACATCAAATGTTGAACCCATATTTTCTTCATGCCATACAATCGCCTGATTTTTAACTAAATCAACAACACCTTTAAAATCTTCTTCTTCTCCGATTGGCAAAACAATTGGAACAGCATTAGACTTTAACATGTCTTTTATTTGCTGACAAACTTTTAAAAAGTCAGAACCTTGTCTATCCATTTTATTGACAAATCCCATTCTTGGGACTTTATAATTATCAGCTAATCTCCAGTTTGTTTCAGATTGTGGTTCCACACCATCAACTGCGCTAAATAAAAACACAAGACCATCCAACACTCTTAAAGATCTATTTACTTCAACAGTGAAATCAACGTGACCTGGTGTATCGATTATGTTAAAGTGATATGGCTTTGTGTCATCAATTTTATTTCCTTGATCTGTGGGAAAATTCCAAGTACATGTAGTTGCAGCAGAAGTTATAGTAATTCCTCTTTCTTGTTCCTGCTCCATCCAATCCATAGTAGCCGCTCCATCATGAACTTCTCCAATTTTATGACTAACTCCAGTATAATATAGAATTCTTTCAGTAGTAGTTGTCTTACCTGCATCAATGTGAGCAGCAATTCCTATATTTCTAGTATATTTTAAATCTCTAGCCATCTTAATTAAAATCTAAAGTGTGAAAATGCTTTGTTAGCTTCAGCCATTTTATGAGTATCAGTTCTCTTTTTAACTGCAGCACCCTCTTCTTTTTCAGCTGCTATAATTTCAGCCGCAAGTTTTTGAGCCATTGATTTTTCGTTTCTTTTTCTTGCATAACTGATTAACCATTTCATTGCTAATGATATCTTTCTATCAGGTCTGATTTGCATTGGTATCTGAAACGTAGCACCACCAATTCTTCTACTTCTAACTTCAACATGAGGCATTACATTAGAAAGACCATCCTTCCAAATCTCTATAGAAGATTTTTCAGAGGTATTTTTTTGCTCAATGATATCTAGAGCATCATAAAAAATTCTGAATGCAGTAGATTTTTTTCCATCCCTCATAAGATTATTAACAAATCTTGTGACTAATTGATCATTAAATTTTGGGTCTGGAAGTAAAGGTCTTTTTTTTGCTTTTCTTTTTCTCATTATTTATTAATTGAGCGGTTCATCTAACAACTTTGAACATCATTAACTTTTGGCTTTAGGTCTTTTAGCTCCATATTTAGATCTTCTTTGAGATCTTCCTTCTACGCCAGCAGTATCTAAAGCGCCTCTAACTACGTGATATCTCACACCAGGGAGGTCCTTAACTCTCCCCCCCCTGACAAGTACAATTGAGTGTTCTTGTAAGTTGTGTCCTTCACCGGGGATATACGCATTAACTTCAATACCATTAGTAAGTCTAACTCTGGCAACTTTTCTCATTGCTGAATTAGGTTTTTTGGGAGTTGTTGTGTAAACACGTGTACAAACACCTCTCTTCTGTGGACATTTAGACAAAGAAGCTGATTTACTCTTCTTAACTATCTTTTTTCTTCCTTTTCTTACTAATTGCGATATTGTTGGCATATTTTCCTCTATTAAAGGGCTGCAAATGTATAATAATTTATTTATTATTCAAATCAACAATAAAAAAAAAATTAAATTTTAATGTTTCCTGAGGAAGCCTGAGGAGTTTTTAATTTTTTATATATAATAATGTATCATCAACAATTAGTTAACATTATTTTCTTATTCGTAGATGATATTTTTTTTGAAGTTTTTGTTTGGTTTATTAACAATTAATTAACAATTTTACAAGTCAAAATAAAATTAACTATGAAAAAACTATTTTTTAAAGCAATTTTTATGTCATTATTAATGGCATTTCAATTTAGCTTTGCTCAAAAAACAGTTTCAGGTACAGTTACTGATTCTTCAGGTGTTCCCCTTCCGGGTGCAACAGTTGTAGTTCAGGGTACATCCAATGGTGTAACAACTAATTTCGATGGAATTTATTCCATATCTGCCAATGAGGGAGATGTGTTAGTTGCTAGCTTTGTTGGATATGCTTCATTATCTGGAACGGTTGGAGCTTCATCTACTTTAGATTTTAGTTTATCACCTGACAATTCTCTTGAAGAGGTTGTTGTAACTGCTTTAGGTATTACAAGAGCTGCAAAGTCTCTTGGATTTGCTCAACAAGCTGTTTCAGGTGATGCATTAACTAAAACTAAAGAAACTGATTTTAGAACAGCACTTGCTGGTAAAGTAGCTGGTGTTCAAGTAATCGGTGGTACTAGTTCAACTTTCGAGCCGTCTGCAATTAGACTGAGAGGTGAGCAAAATGTATTATATGTTGTTGATGGTATTCCTATGTCATCTACAGATATCAATACTGATATTATTGATAACATAACTGTTTTAAAAGGTGCAGCAGCGACTGCATTATATGGTTATGATGCTAGAAGTGGTGTTATCGTTATCACTACTAAAAAAGCAAAAAGAGGCGAAACTTACATTTCCGTAGATCACAACACTGTAGTTAGTGAAGTGAATAGACTACCAAACTATCAAAATGAGTATGGTGGTGGATATTATCAATCTTGGGATACTTTCGCTTACAATCCTAACACAGATCCTGCTGAATGGGCAGCCTTCAATGGTCATTATGTTCCTTATTATGCTGCTGATGAGTCCTGGGGTCCAAGAATGGATGGTACATTAGTTAGGCATTGGGATAGCTGGATTCCAGGTCACCCAGATTTTGGCACATTAAGACCTTGGGAACCTAATCCTGACAACGTAAAGAATTTCTTTGAATTAGGTATTAAGAACACAACAAGCTTATCTTTTGCTAAAGGTGGTGAAGACTATAGCTTTAGAGCTTCTGCTAGAGCTTCACAAAACCAAGCTGTAGTTCCAAATGCTTCGAGAGATGTTTATGACTTAAACATGAATGGAGAAATTAAGTTAACAGATAATATTTCTGTTTATTCAAGCTTAAATGCAAGATTACAGCAAACTGATAATTATGTTTCAAGTGGATACGGATCTTTAGCTTCAAACTTTAGCCAGTGGTGGCAAAGACAACTTGACATGGATAGATTAGAAAACAACTATTACTATAATGGTGTTTTCTATACCTGGAATAGAAGATCTGCTAGAAATGCAAGACCACAATATTGGGATGCTCCTCACTATGAGCAGTATTGGAATACTAATGCAAATGAAAACAGCACATATTCTGGAAACTTTGGGTTAAATGTTGATTTGGCAGATAACTTAACAGCAAATGTTGAAGTTAAAAGAAGAGCATACACTAGACATAATTGGTCTAGAAGTTATGTCGGTGTAAATACTCTCAACCAAACTCCTGGTTATTCTGAAGGATCATACAATCAAAGTTTCAATCAGTTACTCGCAAAATTAAACTATGCTTTAGATATTACTGATGATTTAGATTTAACTGCTATTGTTGGTTACACGGCTGATCAAAATAAATGGGTAAGCACAAGTGCGAATACTGTTGGTGGGTTACAAATTCCTGATTTCTACACAGTTAGAAACTCTAAGGATAAACCAAATTATTCGACTAGCAGAACAAATACGAAATATAGATCTGCATTTGCAAACGCATCTGTAGGTTTTAAAGACATTCTATTTGTTGATGGATCATACAGATTTGACTGGGGTTCTACTGCAAATCCTGATAATAATAGAATCGAGACTTTCCAAGTTTCTGGTAGTTTCTTATTCAGTAACTTACTTGATTTCCCAGCATTAACTTTTGGTAAATTAAGAGCAGGTTATGCAGAATCTCCAATTTTCCCTGGAGCATATGTTACTAATCAAACATATTCAACTGGAACTTCATACGGATCATTGCCATCTATGGCTGTTCCTAATACTTTAGCTAATCCAGAACTTACTGGTGGTTTAAGAACTGAAACTGAATATGGTGTTGAATTGAAATTTTTCGACAATAGATTTGGAATAGATTTTACTTACTTTGACAGAGAAGATTCTAACCTTCCTGTTTCTGTAACTGCTCCAGCTTCTTCTGGATATTCGAGTCTTTCAGTAAATTCAAAAATTACATCATCTGATGGTATTGAATTAGCAATTTCTGGTACTCCAATTTTAACCGATAATTTTAGATGGGATTTAAGTGCAAATATTGGTACTTTATCTAAAACTGTTGACTTTATCTATGAAGGAATTGATAGAGTAATCATTAATTCATGGTTGTCTTGGTCAAGTATGGATTTACAAGAAATTGTTGGTGAAGAATGGGGTATCCTATATGGAAGAAAGAGAAGAACTGATGCTAATGGAAATTATGTTTATAATAGTAGTGGTACATATGCATATGATAACAACCAAATATTAGGAAACATAATGCCTGATGCTACAGGTGGAATCACTTCATCAATGCAATATAAAAATTGGGATTTATCAATTGGAATTGACTGGCAAGATGGTGGTTTATATCACTCAGTTACAGATATGTTCTCAGTTGCAGCAGGTATGCATGCATGGACTGCTGGCTTAAATGACAAAGGAAATCCAAAAAGAGATCCTGTAAGCTCAGGAGGTGGTGTACACCAAGTTGGTGTATACACTGATGGAAGTCCTGCAGATTTTTACATGGCTCCTGACTCATGGGCATGGGGTAACTGGACAAGAGATGACATCTGGTTAGTAGATGCATCGTTTGTTAAGCTAAGACAAGTAAGATTAGGATATTCATTTGATTCTAATTCATTACAGAACACACCGTTTAGCTCTATTAACGTAGCTTTGATTGGAAACAATTTAGGATTACTATATGAAAATAGTCAATGGGATGGTGGTATAGACCCAAGTGAAATGGGATCTAACTGGTCAGGTAATAACTTCGCTTCTGAGGGTGGTCAAATGCCATCTACTAGATCTGTTGGTTTAAATGTTTCACTTCAATTTTAATAAAAAGAATAGATATGAAAAATTATATAAATAAATTCGTAGGACTATTTTTAGTTTCAACAGTATTGTTTTACTCATGTGAAAATGTTGATTTTGGAGATGAGAATGTTAATCCAAACGCAGTTTCAACTGCAAACACTGGAGCTCTTTTGACAGGCGTTCTTAGAAATATTCCTGGAATGGTGAGTGGTGTAAATAATACATTACTTGCTCAACATGTTTCTGAAGTAACTTATACGGAAGATTCTAGATATGAAAACGTACAATGGAATTTTGATGGTTACTACACTGGTCCTTTAATGGACTTAAACACTATTATTAAATTAGTAGGTGATAATCCTTCAAAATTTGCTAATTCAGGTTCATCTGGAATGCAAATTGGCGTTGCGCATATTCTTAGATCATACATCATAACTTTTATGGCAGATCATTGGGGTATGATTCCTTTTAGTGAAGCAAATCAAGGAGTAAATAATTTAACTCCAAAATTTGATACTATGGAAGCTATCTATACAAAAGCTTTTGCTGATATTGATGCTGGTGTAGCTCTATTAGATGGAGGGGCACTTACTGGAGACTTTATGTTCAACGGTAGTACTGCAAAATGGAAACAATTTGCAAATACTTTGAAGATGACTATGGCATTAAGAATTGCTGATGTTTCTCCATCAGTTGCTAAGTCAAATTTTGAAGCTGCATGGAATGCAGGTGTTGTAAATAGCGTTTCAGCTAACATACATTATCCTTATCTATCTTCTGATGATAATGATAATCCATGGCAAGATAGATTTGAAACTAGAGAAGATTATGCTTCTAGTGATATTTTACTTAATCACTTAGTAGCTCATAATGACCCAAGAATTCATAAATATTTTGAGCCTGTAGCTGTTAAAAATTCTAACTACGAAGATAGAGATCCGCTTGATGGTCCATCTGTAGTATATCATGAAGTTGATGGTTTAACTTATGCAGGGATGCCTTACGGTTATGATACTCCTGGTATTTTACAAACTGCTGTATCTTTTATCACTGATGATGTGATCTATGATGGTACAAATGCAGGAGGTATGCTCTATACTTATGCTCAAGTATGCTTTAACATGGCTGAAGCTTCTGTTAGAGGATGGAGTGTTCCAGGTGATGCACAAACTTGGTATGAATTAGGTATAAAAGCTTCTATGGATCAGTGGGGAGTTTCATCTGCTGATGCTGCTAGATATATATCAGAAGCTGATGAAGCAGATATGAAGTCAATTGCAACAGAAAAATGGGTCGCATTATATCTGCAAGGATTTGAAGCATGGTCAGAATTTAGAAGATTAGACTATCCAGCTTTAACTCCTGCTCCTGATGCTATTACAGGAAGTGGTATACCTACTAGATATGGTTATGGTGCTAATACAGCTGCGAACAATTCAGCAAATTATAATGCTGCTGTTGCTGCTCAAGGCGCTGATAATCAAGACACTAAATTATGGTGGGACACTAAATAAACCATTATATTTTAATAATAAAAGCACCCTTCGGGGTGCTTTTTTTTTGATTATATTTAACGACTATGAAATATATATATTTATTAATTGTTCCTTTTTTAGGCTGGAATCAAATTACTGAAATTAATAATAGTGATTTTTACAGATCTGGTAATTTTTTGCTTAAAGAATTAGCTCAAAACAGTAATCCAGATATTAAAGGAAATCCATATCAAGATAAAGAGTTCAAATCTGGTAAAATCATATTTGATAATGGAAATGAGTATTCAACTTTGATTAGATTAAATATGGGTACCCAGAAATTTGAAATAAAAAATTCAGCAAATAATGAAGAATATGAGTTTCGACTTGATGAAACAGCTAGTATTCAATTGGATAATAAAAATTATAAAATTCATTCATTAAACTTTGAAGGTTCAGTCAAGATCATGGTGTTGGAAGAAATTGTTGTAGGAAAAGAATTTAGTTTGTTTTACTATCCTAAAAAAAATATAGAAATACCAAAAAAAAGAGAAACTCCCGCACCAGCCTCGGGATTTGAAAAAGATGATTTACCTGAGTGGAAAGATTATAGCTATTTTATAATTTCTTGTAAAGACAAAAATTACAGAGTAATAAATTCCCATACTAAATTTTCCAAGCTTAATCTTTTTAAAAATTTTAATTATCAAGACTACAGAAAAAGAAATAAATTAAACTTGAAATCTAGGGAAAGTTTGGTTGATTTAATAAATGAATTGAATACATGATTGAAAAGAATCTTGAGCTAATCTATGGTAAGAGAACAGTTTTTGAAGCTTTAGAAAATGAGGTTCAAATTGAAAAAGTTTACATTGATAGAGATAGTCAGTTCATGGATAATATCAAAAGAAAGGTACATGAAAAAAGTATTCAAATATCTTTTGTTCCACTTGAGAAGTTAAATAGACTAACAAAGGGTAATCATCAAGGAATAGTAGCAACTATTTCTCCTGTCAAAACTTTAGATTTGAATTCTCTTGAAAAATCTATTAATGATAGCAATTTTAATTTTTTAATACTTGACAGTGTTACTGACACAAAAAATTTTGGAGCCATAGTAAGGACTGCAGAATGCCTTGGAATGAATGGTATTATTATTTCAAAGTCAGGAAGTTCTCCAATTAATGGAGAAACTATTAAATCTTCATCAGGCGCAATCTTTAATATCCCAATATTCAAGGTTGACCACATAAAAGATGCAATATTTCTATTGAAAGCAAATGAAATTAAAATAGTTTCTGCGGATGAAAAAGGAAAAAATTCAATTTATGATTACAAATTTGATAGAAAAACATCTATTGTTATGGGATCAGAAGGTAAAGGAATTTCAAAATCAATTTTAAGTTTAAGTGATAATATTCTTATGATTCCTATAAAAGGAAAAGTTGAATCCCTAAATGTTTCTGTTGCAACAGGAATTTTTATCTCAGAATTAAAAAAGGACTTATAATATGTTCATAAGCTCATCTAACTTGTGAATAATCTTACAATCTGAGTGTAGTTCTTCACCATGTGCAACTAGATGAATGGCTTCTAAACCAAAATCAAGTGCACCTTTAATGTCAGCTTCATAACTATCACCTATCATAACAGATTCACTTTTTTTTGATTTTGAATCATTTAAAGAATATTGAAAAATATAGGGATTTGGCTTCTTTACTCCAACAGTTTCAGAATCGTAAACTTTTTTAAAATATTTGCTTATTCCAGATAAATTTATCTTGTTCTTTTGAACATTTTTAAAGCCATTAGTTATAATATACAAATTATACTTATCAGCTAAATAATCTAGAGTTTCTAGAGCCATTGGCATTAAGTGGTAATTTTTTGGTAAATATTTAATATAGTCGTCTGAAATTGAATTGATAGTTTCATCAGAAATTTCATATTCTAACTTATCAAATACAGACTTCAATCTCTTGTATCTTAAAAATTCTTTCGTGATTTTTTCTTCTCTGTATAATTTCCAATATTCAAAATTCAATGGTATATAGATATGTAAAAACCTTTCTAGTGGAATTCTGACTTTATATTTTTTTAATAATTTTTCAAAAGTCAAAGCAGAGTTTTTTTCGAAATCCCATATTGTATGGTCAAGGTCAAAAAAAATGTTTTTCAAATTTTTCATCTATTTATTAATGATAAAAAATCTAAAGATGAAAAACTACCAGAACTCATGAGCAATAATGCATAATTATCAGAATTAATATCCTTAATGAAATCTGATAGATCCTCTATATTATTTAAAACTATAATTTCATTATCATTAAAAGAATTATGAATTAATTCTTTACTAATCGATGTTTTTGATCTTTTTTGCAAAACTTCAAAATCATAATACACAACTTTAATATCAGCACCATCCATACAACCATTATATTCTTTGATGAATTCTGTGTGAAAACTACTAAATGTATGAAGTTCATATATAGCAATTATTTGTTTATTAGAAAATTGGTTTTTGACTGCATTTAAAGAAGCACGGAGCTTACTAGGTGAATGAGCAAAGTCTTTAAAAATTGATTTAGAATTATCTCTATATATTAATTCTAATCTTTTTGAGGCTCCCTTAAACTCTGAAATTGAATTGAAAAAATCATTTTCAAATATTCCTAATAATGAACATATTTTTTGAGCTGCTCCCAAGTTGGAAAGGTTATGCTTACCAAAAATTTTTATTGGAATCTCACCCTCATCAGACTCTAAATATGTCATTCCATCAATAATAAAGTGATTACACTGATTATATCCGATTTTTCTTATTGGCTTACTACTCTCTAACACTATTTTTTTCAATAGATCGTCTTCTTCATTATACACTAAAACTCCACCATCAACAATTGATTCAATAAATTTTTCAAATTGTAAAACATAGTTTTTAAAATTTGGAAATACATTAATATGGTCCCAAGCAATACCAGTTATAACAGCCATATTAGCTTTATATTTATGAAATTTAGGTGTTAAATCAATTGGTGAACTTAGGTATTCATCTCCCTCAATTAGAATAAAATCACTTGAATCACTAATACTGACCATGTTGTCAAACCCCTCTACACTTGCGCCTAACAAATAATCAATTGATTTACGGTGTGAATTCAATACATGTAAAATCATGGATGTAACTGTGGTTTTTCCATGACTCCCCCCTATAACAACCCGAGTTTTATTCTTTGAAATTTCATATATAAGTTCAGGATATGAATATATTTTACACCCAATTTTTTGAGCCTTTAAAAGTTCTGGATTATCTTTTTTTGCATGCATTCCGAGTATCACATAATCTATATTTTTAGTAATTTTTTCAGGAAACCAACCCTCTTTTTCAGGAATTAAATTATGGGATATGAGTCTATCACGTGATGGATTATAAATTTTATCATCACTTCCAGAAACAATACAGCCAGAATTTTTAAGTGCAATTGCAAGATTATGCATTACACTTCCTCCAATTGCAATAATATGAACTTTACCAGATATCATGAGTTAAGTTTATTCCAGATCAAATCTTTTAATTCAGGAATCCCCTCAAGTGTAGCAGCTGAAATGAAATGAGATTCTATTTCTTGTAAGTTAGTTTTAAGCTTATTTTTTATTGCCAGTCTTTCTTTTTTATTAATTAAGTCGCTCTTAGAAATAACAACTATTCTTTCTTTATCTAACAGTTCCCTGTTGTAAATTTTCAATTCATTTAAAAGAGTTTGATATTCTTTAATTACATTTCTTGATTCACATGAAATCAAAAAAAGTAAAGTTGAATTTCTCTCGATATGTCTTAAAAAATGATGGCCCAATCCTTTACCTTCTGAGGCTCCCTCAATAATACCTGGAATATCTGAAACAACAAATGATTTAAAGTCCCTATGTCTAACAATACCAAGGTTAGGCTTTAGAGTTGTAAATTCATAATTTGCGATTTTTGGTTTAGCGTCAGTAATAACACTTAAAAGTGTTGATTTACCTGCATTGGGAAATCCAACTAAACCAACATCAGCTAAAACTTTAAGTTCTAGCAACAATTGTTTTTCATGTCCTTCTAATCCTGGTTGAGCATATTTAGGAGTTTGATTAGTAGATGATTTGAAATGCCAATTACCAAGTCCACCTTTGCCTCCAGGAACAACAACTTTTTTTTCATTATCAGAGATTGGTTCAAATAAAATCTCACCACTTTCTAAATCTTTGACAACAGTTCCAATCGGGATTCTAATAATTTCATCTTTTCCATTAGCACCTGAACTTCGAGACTTGCTTCCGTTGTGACCTTGCTCGGCCTTAAAATGTTTCTTGAATTTGAAATGATATAGTGTCCACAAGTTTTTATCTGAAACAAAAACTATGTTACCTCCTCTTCCACCGTCACCTCCATCTGGACCTCCTTTAGCAACATACTTCTCTCTCCTGAGATGAGTTGATCCACTTCCTCCTTTGCCGGATGATACATGAATTTTAACATAGTCAACAAAGTTATCCTCTGTCATTTAAATAATTATCTAATAGATTGACAATTCTACTGGTAATATCATCTAGTTCTCCTATACCATTTATTGATTTATACTTGTTCTGTTTAGTATAAAATTCAATCAAAGGTTTTGTTTTTTTATCGTACTCTTGCAATCTTTTGTTAATCTTATCTTCACTCTGATCATCAGCTCTTCCACTGCTTTTACCTCTATTTAGTAATCTTTTTATTAAAGTCTCATTATCAACATCTAAGGCAATAGTTAAATTTATATTAAGAGAATACTTACTAAGTAATGCATCTAATTTTTCAGCTTGATAACTTGTTCTAGGAAAACCATCAAATATAAATCCATTGCAGGGTAAATGATATTCTAGCTCTTCTTTAAGCATATTAACTGTAACATCATCAGGAACAAGTTCTCCTTTTTCCATATATCCTTTTGCAAGCATTCCTAAATCAGTTTTATTAGACATATTTTTTCTAAATACATCACCAGTTGAAATGTGAACTAAATTATATTTATTTTTTATTAGTGAAGCTTGAGTTCCTTTACCAGAGCCTGGCTTACCAAAAAGAATTAGATTTATCATTTTGTTTTTAATTACACAAATATACCCAATTGTAAAGCTTTATTAAAATTGATAATTCAAATTAAATTAACGTATTTTTGTAGCGAATGAAAAGAAACATTTTTAGTCAAAAAATTGGAATTATTGGGGGGGGGCAATTAGGTAAAATGATTCTTAATGATACGAATAAATGGAGTTTAAATATTTCTATTATTGATTCAAATAAAAATTCACCTTGTAAGAATTTATGTAATAGGTTTTATGTTGGTGATTTATTAGATTACGAAACTGTATTTAACTTTGGAAGGCAATGTGATTTAATAACATATGAAATTGAACACATTAATACACAAGCTTTATTTGATTTAGAAAAAGAAGGAATTATTGTATATCCTAAAACCGAAACACTTAAAATTATTCAAGATAAAAACAGTCAGAAAGAATTTTATAAAAGAAATGACTTGCCAACTGCAGATTTTTCATTCTACAAAAATCTTAATGATCTTAAAATTGGAATTAACGAAGGTAAAGTTGAATTTCCATGTGTTTGGAAAAAAACAAAGTTTGGCTATGATGGATTTGGAGTAAAAATATTGAATTCCGTTAAAGATTTAAATGATATCATGGAAAGCGAAATGATCATAGAAAAACTAATTCCATTTGAAAAAGAGATTGCTGTGATAGTAGCGAGAAATTCTAAAGGAAAAATTAAGAATTTTGAGGTAGTTGAGATGGAATTTAATGAAATTTCTAATCAAGTTGAATTTGTTATAAGTCCATCAAATCTCTCAGAAGAAATTAAAAACGAAGCTATAAAAATTGCTATTGAAACAGCTGAAAAATTTAACCTAATCGGACTTCTAGCAGTTGAAATGTTTTTAACCAAAAACAATCAAATTTTAATTAACGAAGTTGCTCCCAGACCACATAACAGCGGTCATTACACTTTAGATGCGTGTAACACAAGTCAATTCGAACAACATATTAGAGCAATTTTAGGTTTGGAACTGGGTGATGTTTCGCAAAAAGGCAACGCAATTATGTTGAATTTGGTTGGTGAAGAAAATTATTTTGGAAAAGTTATCTACTCTAATCTTGATGATGCCCTAAATGACGATTCATCTTATGTTCATATTTACGGAAAAGAAGAAACTAGACCTAATAGAAAAATGGGACATATAACAATAATTTGTGATAACTTTGAAGATGCTTACAGAAAAGCTAAAAATTTTAAAAACACTATTAAAGTAAAATCAATTAACAATGGCTAAAGTCGGTATTATTATGGGAAGTAAATCTGATTATCCTGTTATGAAGGAAGCTGAAGATATACTTAAAGAATTTAATGTTGATTATGAAATAAATATTGTCTCTGCTCATAGAACACCTGAAAAAATGATGGATTATAGCAAGAGTGCACATGAAAGAGGAATAAATGTTATAATCGCTGGTGCAGGTGGAGCTGCTCACCTTCCTGGAATGGTAGCTTCAATCACACCACTTCCTGTAATTGGTGTTCCAGTAAAGTCTAGAAATTCTATTGACGGTTGGGATTCTATATTGTCAATTTTACAAATGCCAGGTGGTGTTCCAGTAGCTACAGTTGCTCTCAACGGAGCAAAAAATGCTGGTATTTTAGCAGTAGAGATCCTTGGCTCTTCAAACAGCGAATTGTTAAAAAAAGTGGTTCAATACAAAAAAGAACTCGAAGAGAAAGTGAATCAGAGTAAAATTGACGAATAAATTTGTCAATAATTTCGTTAAAAACTTTCAAAAATAATAAGAATTTAAATTAGCTACAATTATTTGTAATCCATACTTTTAAACCTGTTATGAAATTTTCTGAAAGACATATTGGCGTAAATGAAAATGATAAAAATTTTATGCTTAGTTACCTTGGAGTTGATTCAATTGAAGAGTTAATATCTGAAACAATTCCTAGCAATATTAGACTCAATAAAAATCTTGAATTAGAACCTGCTCTCAGTGAAGCACAATTTCTTAATCATATCCATAAATTATCACTTGAAAACAAGCAGTTCAAATCTTACATTGGATTAGGTTATAATCAGTCAGTACTACCTCCAGTAATTCAAAGAAACATCCTTGAAAACCCTGGCTGGTATACTGCTTATACTCCCTATCAACCTGAAATTGCTCAAGGAAGGCTTGAAGCACTACTAAATTATCAAACAGTTATTTGTGATTTAACTGGAATGGAATTAGCAAATGCTTCTCTTCTTGATGAGGGAACCTCTGCTGCAGAAGCTTTAAGTATGCTCCATGCGACAAGGTCTAGAGAAAAAATTAGAAATGCTAGTAATAAATTTTTCATTGATGAGTCTACTTTTCAGCAAACAATCGATGTTATTGAAACAAGAGCTGAACCACTGGGGATTGAAATTATTATTGGCAATTCAATTGATTATATTTTTGATGACAGCTTTTTCGGATGCTTTACTCAGTATACTTCATTACATGGCAACATTAATGATATTGAAGAAATTTCACGAAAACTTGAAAGTTTTAACATAAAATTTGTTGTAGGTGCTGATTTAATGTCATTGGCTTTACTCAAAAAGCCTTCATTAACTAATTGTGAGGTTGTGATTGGAACATCTCAAAGATTTGGAATCCCACTTGGGTACGGAGGTCCTCATGCTGGTTTTTTTGCAACAAAATCAAAATATAAAAGACATATTCCAGGCCGTATAATAGGTGTATCTAAAGATAGACTTGGCACGAAAGCTCTTAGAATGGCTCTACAGACAAGAGAACAACATATTAAAAGAGAAAGAGCGACGTCAAATATATGTACAGCACAAGTACTGTTAGCTGTTATGGCAGGCATGTATGCTGTTTATCACGGAAAAGATGGAATAAAAAATATTGCTACTAAAATTAATAGCTTAGCTAATCTTCTCAAGAATAACCTAGAAAAGATTGATATAAATGTAATTAATGAAAGTTATTTTGACACTTTACATATAAAATTTCCAAAAAATAAAATTGAGAAATTAGCAATTGAAAATCAGATAAATTTTAACTACATCAATGATGAGGAGTTGTCAATTTCAATTAATGAATCAACGGAAACTAACGACATCGAAGCTATTTACGATTTATTTAAAGTTGCAAGTAAGTACACCACAAAGTTTAACAAGAATTTTAAAGAAAATAACTCATTAAATAATTATAAGAGAGAATCTGGATTTTTAGAAGATCCTATTTTTAATACTCATCAATCTGAAACATCAATGATGAGATATATTAAAAAGCTTGAAAGAAAAGACTTATCATTAAATCATTCTATGATTTCTTTAGGCTCTTGTACAATGAAACTTAATGCTGCTGTAGAAATGCTTCCTTTGAGTTGGTCAAATTGGAACAACATACATCCATTTGCCCCATTTGACCAAGCAATTGGATATTTCAAAGTGTTAAATCTTTTAGAGAAACAACTAAATGAAGTAACTGGCTTTCACTCTACAACACTTCAACCAAATTCAGGAGCTCAGGGAGAATACACTGGATTAATGCTAATAAGAGCATATTTCAAGAGTAAAAATCAAGAGCATAGAAATATATGCTTGATTCCAGCTTCTGCTCACGGAACAAATCCAGCTTCTGCAATTATGGCGGGAATGAAAGTTGTTGTCGTTGGAACTGATAAATATGGTAATATAAATGAGAGTGAGTTGATTGAAAAGGCCCAAGAGTATTCTGAAAATCTTGCCGCTTTAATGATAACATATCCATCAACACATGGTGTTTTTGAATCATCAATACAGAGAATAACAGAAGTGATTCATAGTAATGGTGGTCAAGTTTATATGGATGGAGCAAATATGAATGCACAAGTTGGTCTAACAAATCCATTTTTAATTGGTGCAGATGTATGTCATTTAAACCTTCATAAAACATTTGCTATTCCACACGGAGGGGGGGGGCCTGGTGTTGGACCGGTGTGTGTTGCAGAACATCTAGCAGAGTTTCTGCCAAAAAGTGATAGAGAAAAAAATTCAAAATTTAATGTTAAGGCTATATCTTCTGCACCATGGGGTTCCGCTATGGCATGTTTAATTTCATATGGATACATAAAAATGATGGGGCCAGATGGACTTAGAAAGGCAACAGAGATATCAATTTTAAATGCAAATTACATTAAGAAAAGAATAGAGAAAGATTATAAAATATTATATCAAGGTGAAAAAGGAAGATCAGCTCATGAGCTGATTATAGATTGTAGAGAGTTTAAAGAATCACACAATATTGGTGTGATGGATATTGCTAAAAGATTGATTGATTATGGATTTCACGCTCCCACTGTGTCTTTTCCTGTACCAGGCACAATGATGATAGAACCAACAGAAAGTGAAAATCTAGGGGAAATTGATAGATTTTGTGATGCACTTATTTCAATTAAATCTGAGATTTTAAGCTGTAAAAAAGAGGAGTCAAGTAATGTTTTAACAAATTCTCCTCATACACTTGAAATGATTACTGCTGATAACTGGGATTATAATTATACTAGAACTCAAGCAGCATATCCACTTAGTTTCGTAAAAGAAAATAAATTTTGGCCAACAGTAACTAGAATTGATGAAGCATTTGGAGATAGAAATTTAATTTGTACTTGCTCACCTATTGAAAATTATATAGAAAATTAATTCTTAATTTTAACAACTAAATAAAAATAATGTCAATAAAAATTACAGGAACTGGATCTTGTATTCCAAATAATATTATTGAAAACAAAGAGTTCATTAAAAACAATTTTTTTGATAAAGATGGGAATCCTTACCCCAATTCCAACCAAGATATAATTAATAAATTTCAATCAATTACAGGGATTCAAAAAAGAAGATATGCCGATAATGATCAAAAAGCTTCTGACTTAGCTGTAGAAGCGGGATTAAAGGCAATAGAATCTGCAGGAATTAGTAAAGAAGAACTGGACTACATAATCGTTTCACATAATTTTGGTGATGTTGAATACGGCACAAATCAATACATAGCTCTGCCCTCAGTTGCAAGTATGGTAAAGCATAAAATGAATATTAAAAATGTTAATTGTGTCGCATATGATCTAATATTTGGATGTCCAGGATGGCTTGAGGGTGTTATCCAAGCATCTGCATTCATCAGGGCTGGTATGGCAAAAAAGTGTTTAGTGATTGGAACAGATACTCTTTCAAGAACTATAGACAAAAACGATAGGGATTCCATGATTTTTGCTGACGGAGCAGGGGCTACAATTATAGAAGAATCTAATGAAAAAGGGGGAATTCTTTCACACAAAACTATAACATGTGCACAAAAAGAAGCGCTTTATCTTTTTTGTGCAGAATCATATGATCCAGAATCTAATTCATTAAATAAGCATATAAAAATGAATGGAAGAAAAGTTTATGAGTTTGCTATATCAACCATTCCTGATGCTCTAAAAGAATGTCTTGTGAGTAGTGAAAAAACTATTCATGATGTAAAAAAAATATTCTTACATCAGGCTAACGAAAAGTTGGATGAAGCAGTAATGAAGTATTTTTACAGATTATTTAAAATGAATGTTCCTGAAAACATACTTCCAATTAGTGTTGATGTTTTAGGCAACTCCTCAGTTGCAACGATTCCAACTCTTTATGATCTAGTAAAAAGAGAAAAATTCAAAGGACATGAAGTCAATAAAGGCGACATCATTATTTTCGCTAGTGTTGGAGCTGGGATGAATGTTAATGCAATAACTTATCAAGTTTAGATGAAATATATAGCTGACATTGGAAAATATTTTTTGATGATCAGAATATCATTTTCAAAGTATTGCAAAAGAAAATTTTTATATAAACAAATTTTCAAAGAAATTAATGATTTGGTATTAGATTCAATTCCAATAGTTTCAATTTTATCATTTTTCATTGGAGGAGTTGTAGCAATTCAAATGGCTTTAAATTTAGAAAGTCCATTACTTTCAAAAACTTTAATTGGTTTTGCAACCAGACAGTCTGTTATTCTTGAATTTGCACCAACATTTATTTCAATCATCATGGCAGGAAAAGTTGGTTCTTATATTACTTCAAGTATTGGAACTATGAGAGTTACTGAACAGATTGATGCTTTGGAGGTGATGGGTATCAATTCATTGAATTATCTTGTTTTTCCAAAAATAATTGCGATGCTTCTCTACCCATTTGTTATAACAATTTCAATGTTTCTTGGTATAATTGGAGGGTTATTAGCAATGCAACTAACTGGTGTTCCTAGTGAAGCTTACATTGAAGGTATTCAATCTGATTTTGACGGTTATCATGTAACTTACTCTTACGTAAAAACTCTTGTTTTTTCTTTTGTGCTAGCAACAGTTCCAGCCTTTCACGGTTACTACCTAAAAGGTGGTGCGCTTGATGTAGGAAAAGCAAGTACACAATCTTTTTATTGGACTTCAATTATTATTATAATCATCAATTACATAATAACCCAATTACTTTTAGCATAATATGATAGAAGTTATCTCATTACATAAAAAATTTGATCAAGATTATATTCTTAATGATATTAATACAATTTTTGAAAAAGGAAAAACTAATCTAATTATTGGCCAAAGTGGATCAGGAAAAACTGTTTTACTTAAATGCTTGCTTGGCTTGTATAATATTAATTCTGGTGAGATTTTATATGATGGTATTCATTCGTCAGAAATGGACTCGAATAATAAATTAGAGCTTAGAAGAGAAATGGGAATGGTATTTCAGGGAAGTGCTCTTTTTGACTACTTAAACGTTCTTGAAAATGTTCGATTTCCTCTTGATATGTTAACCCAATTAGATATTAAAGAAAAAAATAAAAGAGCTTTAAAATTTATAGAAAGAGTCAATTTATCAGATTCATTAAATAAACTTCCTTCGGAATTGTCAGGTGGAATGCAAAAGAGAGTGGCGATAGCTAGAGCAGTAGTTATGAATCCAAAGTATTTATTTTGTGATGAACCAAATTCTGGTCTTGATCCAAAAACTGCTATAGTCATCGATAAATTAATAAATGAGATTACCAAAGAGTATGGAATTACAACAATTATTAATTCTCATGACATGAATTCAGTTATCGAAATTGGTGAAAATATTATTTTTCTAAAGAATGGTAATAAAATCTGGCAGGGTAATAATAAATCTATTCTAAATTCTGGAAACAAAGAGGTTAATGAGTTTGTTTATTCCTCAAAGCTTGTACAAAAATTAAAGTAAGGTTAGTTTTCAAGAATAAAGCTTCTATTATCAAATTGAAACTCTAACCACCTCTTTAAACTTATATTTAATTTATTTTTTTCAAGTGTATTCAATAAAGTATCCCATTTTACTCTTACAAATAAATCTTTACTAGTTGAATTAAAATTGGTGCCTAATTTTTCATATATCTCAAACTCTTTTAAATCAGGATATATCAGATTGGCTTCATTTGAAATTTTTTCAAAAATCAATTTTTCTTTACTTAAATTTTTTAAAGCTTCAATTTCAAGGTTCAATTTATTTACTTCATCACTTTTATTAGCTAAGTCGATAGAATCTCTTAATCTAAGTTCTTTTATAAATGTATTTGAATTATTAGAACCCTGGTTGATAATTAGTTTTACATCTTTCAATGCACTATAATCCATTTTTTTATTGTTTAATACATCAACAAAATCATCTGAAATAGTTTTTTGGCCATAATTATTGATAACTATTTCCGGATCTCCCTGATTATAATTAAATAATGTTACACTTTTTAAGTACTCATAATTCGATAGTCCTTTTAATTCTTTTAAAATAAAATCTTTTCCTTGAGAGTTAAATTTACTTTCATTCATTACATTAATAAAAGTAATTATGGCTGGGATCATTATTAAGAGTGAAGTGAATGAAATATACCTATTTATATTTTTTCTATTTATAGCATTAGTATAATTGACAAGAGGAAATCTTAAAAATTTGAGTACTAAATATGTTGCTATTATTATATAGATTGAATTAATGGAAAAAAGATACATTGCTCCAAGAGCATAATCAATATTTTGAATTGCCAAACCAAAACCAGCTGTACATAACGGTGGCATTAGAGCTGTTGCAATAGCAACACCAAAAATTGTAGAGCTTAAATTTTCTTTTTTAGTTTTAGCTATAATTAATGCCAGCCCACCAAAAAATGCTATTAAAACATCTCTTATATCAGGTCTAGTTCTAGCAAGTAATTCAGAAGATTCCTCTCTAAGTGGAAAAACAGAAAAGAAAATAAATGCTGTTACTACACTTATAACAACCATAACTAAAAAGTTTGTTACTGAGCTTTTGAAAGTCTGTAAATCATTTGTGGAGATAGAATATCCAAGTCCTAGTATTGGGCCCATAAGAGGTGAAATTAACATGGCTCCAATAACAACTGGTGTTGAGTTAGCATTTAAACCAACAGAGGCTATTAATATTGAACAAACTAAAATCCATGCTGTTGTGCCACGCATGGAAATGTCAGATTTAATTGAATTGACAACCATGTTTTTATCAACTTCATTCTGGAACGAAAAAACTCTTTTTAATAAAATATTAATCGATTTAAAAAATCCTGATGCATTCTTTTTTAAGTCATCTTTTGAACCATCATCAAAATCAAATTTAGTTTCCATTATTTTATTTCTTTAAGTCCCGTTAAATCGGACGAGCTTCTGATCTTATCTCCAAGACCATCAATAATTTTTATATTATATTTTTTACAAATAACTGATTCAGGAATTTCATAGTTCTTTCTGTCACCACCATTTGCAAAAATATCAGGCTTAATTTTTTCTAAAGAGGCACATACGGTTTTATCTTTATCAATAGAAAGAAAAACTTCATCAACATTTTTCAGATTTGAAACAATAGTTACCCTATCCTTCTCATCCATGAAAGGTTTACCTTTTTTAAGTTCACATTGATAATTGTTATTTACTATAACAACTAATTTATCACCTAATTTTTTAGCCATATATATATATTCAAGATGACCAACGTGAATTGGGTCAAAATAACCACTAATAGCTACAACTTTCATAAACTTACTTTTGCACTGCCTAAGAATAAATATTTTTTGTTATTATCTATCCTTAAGCAAAGATATCTTTTTCTTCTTTTATTAATTTTTTTAAACATACCTAAGTTTTTGTAATAAAAAAATTCTCCATCATTTAACTGATCTAAATATATATTTTCTTTAGCATTGTCAAATAAGTCCAATTTTTTTGAAAGATTTATATCATAACAAAAGCTTGATTTTGGATTTTTCATGTGTTCATTTAATTCAAAAAGCAAATCAGATGGAAAATACTCTTGTTTCAGAATTGGATTTAATAAAGATTGGAATTTTTTTTTCCACAATAAACCGTGTGGTTTTGCTAATCTATTTTTTTTAAATATAAAGTAATGAGCGAGTTCATGAATAAGAGTAAGTAAAAACCTGTATTTATTAGAAGTTTTATTGATTGTTACTGTACATCTATCATTACAATACCTAAAATCTCCATGTTTTGTAGATCTTTGATTAACAACTCTAAAATCAATAGTCTCATTTTCAACTAACGATCTTATATATAAAACTAGATTTGATGGTAAATAAGTTTCTAATTCTTTTATCATGGATTAGAGATCGAAACAGGAATCACTTTTCCATTAAAAAGTAAAGGATCTGAAGTAGAAAAATTATATATGAATTGAGCCATATCTTTAGGTTTCACTTCAGCGTTATATCCAGGAAAGGCAATTTTAAGCATGGGAGTTTGAACAGCACCTAAACACAGAGAATTGAAATAAGGACCATCTTTAAATTCTGTTGCTAGAACCTCAGTTAATATATTTAATGCTCCTTTACTGCTAGAATAAGATGCTAGACCAGGGAATTTTGAACTACCACCAATACCACCAATACTACTAATATTTACTATATGAGAATCTTTTTTAAAGAATGGAAAAAGTGATTTTATTAACCTAACAATTCCAAAAAAATTGACATCATATGAAGATTTAAAATCAACTTGAGTCTGATCTAAAAAAGGTTTATTTACTAATTTTCCTGCATTGTTGATTAAAAAATCTACTTGTAATGAATTGGAACTTAAAAAATCCACTATTTTTTTGAAATCGTTCTCAATTGTTATATCAAAATTAAAATGCGTTAAATTAGAAGAAAACTCATGATCTGAAACAATATTCGATCTTGATAAAGAAATTGTTCTTATACCTTCTTTATCAAATTTCTTAATGAGCTCTAAACCGATACCAGAACTTGTCCCTGTGATTAATGCGGTTTTCATTAAGATTTACACTAATATTGTTACAGGATTTTCAATATATCCTTTTAGGGTTTGAAGGAACAATGAACCAGTTACACCATCTACAGATCTGTGATCACAAGCTAAAGTTAGTTTCATTGTGTTACTTACTACTATTTTATCATTAACTACTACAGGCTTTTTAACTATAGCGCCAACAGATAAAATAGCAGAATTGGGTTGATTAATTATAGATGTAAACTCTGTAATACCAAACATTCCTAAGTTAGAAATTGTAAAAGTACTACCCTCAATCTCATCGGGCCTTAATTTTTTTGATTTTGCTCTAACAGCATAGTCTCTTACCTTACTATTGATTGAATGTAAAGATTCTTTATCTGCATTTTTAATAACAGGAACAACTAAACCGTCTTCAATTCCCACAGCAACACCAATATGCACGTTGTTGTTTAAGATTATTTTTTCATCATTCCACTGAGAATTAACTTGTGGATGGTTTTTCAATGCTACAGCACAAGCTTTTACTACAATATCATTAAAAGATATTTTTGTGTCAGGGATAGAATTATACTGTTCTCTAAAAGCTATGGCATTGTCCATATTAAATTCAACAGAAAGATAGTAGTGAGGAGCAGTAAACTTAGATTTACTTAAATTTTTAGCAATTGCCTTCCTCATAGTGGAGTTTTGAACAATAGTTGTTTCCTCTTTAATTACATCATCAACTTTCACTGACTGATTTTCCTCAATTTGAATCTGCTTTTCTGTGGTTTCTTCTACATGACTTAGATCATTCAAATCATTTTTAATTATTCTTCCATTTTCACCAGTACCTTTAACTTTACTTAAATCAATGTTTTTTTCTTTGGCAATCTTTTTAGCTAACGGAGAAGCTTTAATTCTTTCATTTAAATCTGAGCTAGTATTGGAAAGATTAATTTCTTCTTCAACGACATTTAATTGAATATTATCATCAGATTCCTCGACAGCAATGTTTGAAGATTCCTTACCATAACTTTCTAAAGCTTTTGAAACATCAATTTCATTTTCAGAAATAATTGCAATTAGCTCATCGACTTTTACTGTTTCACCTTCATTAACAGCAATGTGACTTAAAATACCATCATAAAAAGATTCAAATTCCATGGTTGCTTTATCTGTTTCTATCTCAGCAAGAATTTCACCTTCCTTGACATGATCACCTACATTTTTTAACCATGATGAAATAGTTCCCTCTTCCATAGTATCACTCAATCTTGGCATTGTTATGTAGTCTATTGATCCTAAACTTTGAGATATATTTTCAGTAATGGGTATTTCTACATTTTCACTTATAGAATTTTCTATATCATCAATTTTTTCTTGTTCATTTATTTGATCAACAAGATCTAATTGATTGCTTGTCGTATTTTCTATTTCATTTTTTTCATCATTTTTTAAAGATGAATTATTCAAATATTTTGAAATATCTTCACCCTCATCACCTATTATACATAATATTGAATCTACAGTTGCAGCAACGCCCTCTTTAATGGCAATATGTAATAAAGTGCCGTCATAAAAAGATTCAAATTCCATAGTTGCTTTATCTGTTTCTATCTCAGCAAGAATTTCACCCTCTAGAACTTTATCTCCAACTTTTTTTAACCATGTGGCTACAACCCCTTCTTCCATGGTGTCACTAAGTCTGGGCATTTTTATGATTTCCGCCATTTATAATTTATGTTTTAAAAAAGGATAATTTTCTTGCTCATACACAGCATCATACATAACATTAATTTCTGGAAAAGGAGACTCTTCAGCAAATTTTTGACAATCTAATACTCTTTGTTTAACACGATTATCCATATCCAAAATTTCTAAGTCAGAGGCATAATTATTTTGTATAATTATATCTTTAACTTGAGTTATAGGATCTATTTTTCTATATTCTTCTACCTCTTCTTTTGTTCTATATTTTTGAGCATCAGACATGGAGTGTCCTCTGTATCTATAAGTTTTCATTTCTAGTAAACTTGGACCATTTCCAGATCTTGCTCTTGAAATAGATTCGTTCAAAGCTTCGGCAACTTTTACTGGACTCATTCCATCCACAGGTCCACATGGCATTTCATAACCTAATCCTAATTTCCATATATCAGTGTGGTTTGCAGTTCTTTTAACTGAAGTTCCCATTGCATAACCATTATTTTCTACAATGAATACAACCGGTAGATTCCATAGCATAGCTAAATTCAAAGTCTCATGAAAAGATCCTTGCCTAACTGCTCCATCCCCCATGAAACACAAAGTAACATTATCTCTGCCATGGTATTTATCACCAAAAGCCATTCCTGCACCTAATGGAATTTGTCCACCTACAATTCCATGACCACCATGGAATCTATGTTCTTTAGAAAAAATATGCATGGAACCACCTAAACCGTTTGATGTACCAGTTCCTTTCCCATAAAGCTCTGCCATGACTTTTTTAGGATCAACTCCCAGACCAATTGGCATAACATGATTTCTATAAGCAGTGATCATTCTATCTTTTTCTGTATCCATTGCATGTAAAGCGCCGGCAAGAATTGCTTCTTGTCCATTATAAAGGTGTAAAAAACCTCTTACCTTTTGTTGAATATAAACTGCGGCTAACTTATCTTCAAATTTTCTCCAGAAAAGCATTTCTTCATACCAATTAAGGTATGTTTCTCTAGTTATTGGTTTCATAAACTTGAGCAAAGATACTTTAAAAAATTATTTTTTTATCAAAATAAATAGTTGATTTATCTAATTAAAAATATTGTAAGACAAAGAAAATCTAAGAGTGTTTTCAAGAGGACTAACAACATCAGATGTTGAAATTAAATAAGACAAATCAACTTGAAAATTTGATTGTGTTGCAAAACCAGCACCAATTGTAAAAAACTTCCTTGATCCTTTAAGTTCATGTTCACTAAAATATCCAGATCTCAAAAAAAATATATCATTAAAAGAATACTCTAATCCTAAACTATAAGTTAACTCTTTTAATTCTTCACTAAATCCATCTGGAGCATCATTAAAAGATTTAAAGATTCCAGACAGAAAACCAATATCAGGTTGAGAATATGAAATTACAGTTGAACCATCTACACCATAAACTGGAACATTAGGAGTTGGGACTAATAACTTATTTATTTCTAGAGTTAAAGAAAGACTGTTATTACTATCGTAAATAAACTCAATTCCATTTCCAAGTCTTAGGTTTGAAGGGATGAAATTCTCTTCACCTAGTTCAGAATACTTCATTTTTGGACCGAGATTAGAAATATTAAAACCTGCACGATAAATTGCACCATTATCTCCTAACTGGAAGATATTTGATTGAAAAAATCCAGAAATATCGACAGCAAAAGAGGTTGCTACTTCAGTTTCACTATCAAAAGATTGAAGTTTTACATCAGAAAGGAGAAATCTTCCTGTAATTCCCATAGAAAAATTATCACTTAATTTTAATCCATACCCTGCATCAATAGTGAATTCATTTGGACTTTCCACAACTGGAATATCAAGAGGATTTTCTAAAATATCAATCTCTCCTAAACTAAAATATTTTAAACTAAAACTCCAAACAGATCTTTCTGAACTTCTATTGAAATAGGTTAAATTACCTATAAAAACATCACTTACAACACTGCTTAAATATGGTGTGTAACTGAATCCAATTCCGGTTTTACTTTCAGAGAAAAGATATTTTGACTGATTCCAATGTTGAGAAAAATTATCAGTAGATGTAGATACTCCTTGATCACCTAATCCCGAAGCTCTTGAATCAGATGAAATTAGCAAGAAAGGAACAGCGGTAGTTATAACTCTTCTATCATCTTGAGAATACTGATTCACAGATATTAGAGAAACAAGTAAAATTGAAAAAATTAATTTGGTTTTAATCATTACCTGTTCAAGATAATAAATAAGGTGTATTTTTTGTTAATATTATTGTTGAATATTAAAATTTAATCCAATAATTAAATCCTTAGTCTAAACTTTTTATATTTACATCGATTTATGAGAAATTTTAACTTTTTAATATTTATTTTTTCTATACTTATAATTGTTGGGTGCAACAGAAAAAGCTATAAGTCTGATAAAAATATTTCTCAAGCGACTGGTTGGAAAATCAACTCAGATGAAGGGAGTTTTAGTTACAATACTAAATTTAAAGGGCAGCAAAATGCACCTGGAATGGTGTTCGTTCAGGGTGGGACATTTGTAAAAGGAAACTCAAAAGATAATGTACTTCATGATTGGAATAATTCTCCTACCCAACAGTATGTAAGATCTTTCTTCTTAGATGAAACAGAAGTAACTAATATTATGTATTTAGAATACATTGATTGGCTAAAAAAAATGTATGGCAATGATGATGAATTAAAAAAGATATATTTAGCAGCACTTCCTGATACTCTTGTATGGCGCAATCCTCTTGGATTTAACGAGGACATGGTAAATAATTACCTACGTCATCCAGCATTTCAGAATCACCCTGTAGTTGGTGTCAGCTGGCACCAAGCAAATAATTTTGCGAAATGGAGAACTCATAGAGTGAACGAAAGAATTTTAGCTGAGAAAGGTTACATTAACAAAGATTCCATTACAAATCCTTCATCAAGATTAAATTTCAACACAAATGCATATTTATTGGATCCTAGAAGTGCGTATGGAGGAAATATTAAAAATGTTATTGGACAAAACTCTATAAGTGAAAACGATACAATATTCTCCTCTATTGAGGAAGGACTACTGCTTCCTGAATACAGACTTCCGACTGAAACTGAGTGGGAATACGCTGCTTTAGGCTTAGATGAATTAAGATCTGGAAATAATTACAGGGGGAAAAAGAAATTTCCTTGGGATGGTGAGTATACAAGGTCTCAAAAAAAGAAAACACTCGGAGATCAATTAGCTAATTACAAACTTGGCAAAGGTGATTATGGTGGAATTGCAGGTTGGTCAGAGACAGGTTCGGGAATCACTTCTTCTGTAAGATCATACCCTCCAAATAGTTTTGGTTTGTATGGGATGGCAGGTAATGTTGCTGAGTGGGTAGCTGATGTTTACAGACCTATCATAGATGATGAAGCCAATGATTTTAACTACTACAGAGGTAATTTATACAGTAAACCATTAATTGATGAAAAAGGCAGAGTTACAACTGTAACAAAAGAAAATTTTTCCGATCAATATGAAGTTTTACCTAATGGAAGACTTCTTATAAAAAATATGCCTGGTGATTTAGTTCAAATTAGCTTAGATTCATTAGATCTTCTCCGAACTAATTACAATTCATCAGACAATAGAAATTTTAGAGATGGAGATATAGAATCATCAAGATTCTTTAATATGGGAAATGATGAAAGTCAAAAAATGTATAATTCACCAAGTGAATCAGAATCTAATTTAAATAAAGCAAGCACCTCCCTAATCAGTAATGAATCTAGGGTTTACAAAGGTGGTTCGTGGCTTGATAGATCTTATTATTTAGATCCAGCTCAAAGAAGATTTCTTCCCGAGTATATGACTACAAACTTTATTGGATTTAGATGTGCGATGTCATATTTAGGTGAATCTCGAAATTTAACAAAACCTAAGAAAAGGTAATCCTATATTTTTTTTGTTTACTTATATTTAATACATGAAGGTTGAAAACCTGTATGATATACTTTTAAAATGTGATCATAAAGTTTCCACTGACACTAGAAAGATTCTTAAAGGATCTATTTTCTTTGCTTTAAAAGGTGAAAATTTTGATGGTAACAATTTTGCTTTAACAGCATTAAAAAATGGTGCAAGTTATTCTATTGTTGACAACAAAAATATTTCAAAATCAGATGATAGGATTATTTTAGTGAAGGATGTTCTAGAGACATTACAAAACTTAAGTAAATATAATAGAACTAAATCTTCTTGTTATGTTATTGGATTAACTGGTAGTAATGGTAAAACAACAACAAAAGAACTTATCCACCAAGTACTAAAAATTAACTACAAAACAGTTTGTACAAAAGGGAACTACAACAATCATATAGGAGTTCCTTTAAGTTTACTAGAAATTAAATCTTCAACCGAGTATGCTATAATTGAAATGGGTGCAAATAATTTTGGAGAAATAAAATTCTTAACTGAACTAGTTCAACCAGATATTGGTTACATTACCAATTTTGGATTAGCCCATCTAGAGGGATTTAAGAATTTAAAGGGAGTTATTCGTGGAAAGACCGAGCTTTATCATTGGTTAATAAAAAATAATAAGCAAATATTAATAAATAATGATGACGATGAGCAAAGAAATTTTGTAAATGATAAAGCAGTTTTATTTGGAAAAGATAAAAATAGCCACTATCAATTTGAACAAATTAAATCTAATCGTGTTAGTTTAAAAATTAATGATTTAATTATCGAGACTCAGTTATATGGGAGCTATAACTTTAGTAATGTTTGTGCCGCAATAACATTAGGTTTGGAGAATAAAATTGAACTTAGAAAAATTTCAAAATCATTAAAAAATTACAGCTCTGAAAATAATCGCTCTCAAATAATTTCAAAAAATAATAGTGAAATAATCATGGATGCATATAACGCAAATCCAACTAGTGTTAAAGGTGCTTTAGAATCTCTATCCAATTTAACCAATTCTAAACTTGCAATTATTGGAGATATGTTTGAATTAGGAAAAGCAGAAAATGTTGAGCATAAAAAAATAGTAAAATTTGCCAAAGGTCTAAATATTGATAAAATAATTTTTATCGGATCTAGATTTAAGAAATGTGAGATTAATTTTAAAAACTTTCACTTTTTTAACAACAAAATAGAATTACATAAAAGTAATTTGAAACTAAATGAAAATAATATATTAATTAAAGGTTCACGCTCAATGAGAATGGAAACAATAATAAATGAACTATAATGAAAATAATTAAATACTTACTGATTACAATTATCATTTTTTCTTGTGAAGAAAACAACTTAACAAAATGGGTGAATTATGATGAGTCATCAGAACTTGTTGAAAGTCAAAAAAATGACAACAAAAGGCTAAGATATCAGAGAATACAAAGTATATCAAAAGATAAAAATCAATTGATTGAAGGGTTTGAGAAGGAAATTTCAATATTTATCAAAAACAAATACGAGTCATATAAAGAATTGATTTTAGAAAGATCTATTCCAGAAATTCAAAAAAATGTTATTGAAGGAAAATTAAGTTATTATGATTTGACTTTATTTTATTTGAGTAGAATATACCTGATAGAATTTAATGATAAGCTTTATCTAAATTCAATAATCTCAATTAATAAAGATGTTTTAAAAGTTGCAAAAGAAAGAGATAAAAACTCAAAAGGTGAAATTAACTCAATCTATGGTATTCCAATACTTTTAAAAGACAATATTGGATTTGATAAACTACCAACAACTGCCGGAGCTTATAGCTTGAGAGATAACTTAACTGAAAATGCATTTATTGTTAATCGCCTAGAACATGAAGGTGCAATAATTCTTGGAAAAACTAATTTGAGTGAATGGGCTAATTATTTTTGTTTAGGATGTCCTAACGGATATAGTGCAATGGGTGGTCAAACTTTGAATCCATATGGAAGGAAGGTTCTCGATACGGGTGGATCAAGCTCAGGAAGTGGAGTTGCAACTGCCTCTAACCTATCAAGTGTTTCACTTGGATCAGAAACTTCTGGGTCTATTTTATCGCCATCATCAGCAAATTCGCTGGTTGGAATGAAACCTACAGTAGGTCATATAAGTAGGTCTGGAATAGTACCTATTTCAACAACACTTGATACTCCTGGTCCCATGACTAAGTATGTGATTGATAATATTATCGTTTATAACTCTATAATAGGTTTTGATGATAATGATTCTTATTCAAAAAATACAAGTTCTATAGACTTGGAAAAGGTATTTAATTCATCTTTAGAAAATAAAAAACTAGGATACTATAGCAACTATTATAAGAACGATTCTATTTATAAATTAAACGTCGATTTATTAAAAAGTAATGGGGCTGAACTGTTTGAATTAAATCCAAAATCAGTTGAGCTTAATAATTTTAGAAAATTACTTGACGAAGATATGAGGAGGGATTTAGTTAGTTATTTAGAAGACTATGGTAACATAAAACTCGAAGTTAAAGATGTTGCCTCAATAATAGAGTTCAATTCTTTAGATTCAATAGAAAGATCACCTTATGGTCAACGAATTTTTCGAGGAATTTTAAATAATCCATTTTCAGATGAAGAACTTTATGATTTAAGAGAATCTTTATTGTCAAGTGGAAATCTTTATTATGATCAATCTTTTGAAAAATACGAACTTGATGCTGTTCTATCTATAAATAATTATGGAGCAGGCTATGCAGCAGCTGCACACAACCCCTGTTTGACAGTACCAATGGGATTTAGAAAAAATAATCAGCCAGCAGGATTGACATTTATAGGAAAATCTGGAAATGAACAAATTCTTTACGAGCTTGGTTATTCTTATGAAAAAATTTCTAAAAAAAGAAAAGCTCCAAATAATTAATTTGGAGCTTTAAAATATTTTTAAGCGTAAATTAAATTGATAAGCTAACTTCTAAATCAATATCATCAAGAATTAGCTTATCTCCAAGATTCTCAAAAAAGGTACCTGATCTAAATTTAACATCGTATTTGGACCTATCAAAAGTCAAATTCGCATAGTAATTATTATCATCATTTTTAGTGATAGTAAATTCAATAGGATGAGTGATGTCTTTGATAGTGAGCTCACCATTAACGTTAAAACTTCCATTTTCTAAGCTGTCTGAATTCAAAACTTTCAATGATGCTGTTTGAAACTTTTCAATTGAGAAAAAATCATCGGAACTTAAATGCCCTTCAAGTTTTTCTTTCCATTCACCTTCAAGATCCTCAACATTAAGAGAAGTCATATCAACAGTAAATTCACCACCAGTAATTTTTGAATCAACGATTACTAGGTCAGCTTGATTTAGTTTTAAACTGCCATAGTGAGTTTTTGAAGTAAGTTCTGTTCCTGTCCATTTAATATTACTATTTTCCAAATTAAATGACAATGAAGTATCTTGAACAGTTGCATCATTTTTTTTCTCTTCTTTCTTTGTTGTCGTATTACACGCAAAAGTTGTAATTGCAATAAATAAATAAAGTAATTTTTTCATGTTAATATTTTAGAAATAATTTTCTAAAATCATGCCAAAATTAATTTTTAAAAATATAATCCAAAGCTAGAGATGTCATTGACCTCACACCAGTCGCTAATGCAGAATCATCAACGTAAAAATCTGGTGTATGATGAGGAGCAGAAGTACTCAAGTCAACACCTTTTTTAGTTCCCCCAATAAAAAAATACATTCCTGGAATTTTTTCTTGAAAAAAAGAAAAATCTTCAGCACCAGTGATAGCATCCATATAATGAACATTTGATTCTCCATTTACTCTTTTTAAAGTAGGTAACATTTTTTCGTAGAGGTTTGGCTCATTAAATGTGATTGGATAACTAACCATGTAAGTTATTTTTGCTTCAACACCATTAGCCTCAGCAATATTATAAACTACCTCTTCAAGTCGTTTAAGAACTAATTTTTTCATTCCATCATCTAATGTTCTTATAGTACCTAGCATATACAAATCCTCTGGGATAATATTACTTCTTACTCCACCATGAATACTACCAATGGTAACTACTGCAGCTGCTTTAGTTAAAGGCATACTTCTGCTTACAATAGCTTGAATTGAATTAATCATTTGTGAAGCTGTAACAATTGGATCTTTTCCAGTCCAAGGTGTTGAGCCATGTGTTTGAACGCCCTTCAAATCAATTCTGAACTCATTTACTGCAGCCATTATTCCTTCTGGTCTAACATATACATTTCCAACAGTTGTTTGAGAATTTATGTGTAATCCAAAAATTGCATCAACATCAGAGTTTTTTAAAACACCCTCCTTCACCATCAGTTCAGCACCTCCCTCTTCACCATTAGGTGCACCCTCTTCTGCAGGTTGGAAGATGAATTTTACTTGACCTGGAATTTGATTTCTTAATTTATATAAGATTTTTGCAGTAGCTAATAATATAGCTGTATGAGTATCATGCCCACAAGCATGCATTACAGGTACAGTTTGTCCGTTATATTCTCCAGTCATTTTTGAGGCCCAAGGTATATCAGCTCTTTCTTTAACTGGGAGACCATCAATATCAGCTCTTAGTCCAACCACAGGACCTGGTTTTCCTTGATTTAAAATTGCGACAACTCCAGTTTTAGCAATTCCAGTTTGAGGTTTGTATCCTATTTTTCTTAGTTCCTCGGCAATTCTTTCAGACGTTATAAATTCTCTGTTACTTAACTCAGCATTCTGATGAAACCAATGTCTTAATTCAATGATCTCATCGAGGTTATTTTCAATAAGATCATTAATTTTTTGATCTAAGTTTTGACCGAAGCAGTTAAACGAAAAGATAAATAGTAGGATATTAAAATACTTCATAATAAGTTTTTTGAATTTTATACTTTTCAGTATAACATAAATATATGATAAAATATAATTTGAAAGAAGTTTGTGGGTGATACTGGATTCGAACCAGTGACCCCTACCCTGTCAAGGTAGTGCTCTGAACCAACTGAGCTAATCACCCGAGGCTTGCAAACATATAAAATTTAGTATAATTATTGCTTATGATATTGTATGTTATTTAATGTTTCATACAACAACGAAAAAATTAAAAATAAAATTGACAGTTTAGTTGGTGAGTCATTCTCACTGTTAGAAAGATTAAAGAAAGGTGGTATTGGATTAGGAAAATTGACTATCACAAAAGCGGATAAAGAAATTGAAAATCTTTTAATTCTAGATAAAAACATTAACTATTGTAATATTGAAAAAAGAAAAAATGGAATAATTATAATGTTTAGATCATTATTAGAAACATATGCTCTCGTGATACCTTACTATAAGCTGATTATTTTCAAGGTTACAGCTGATGAATACACTTTCAATATTGATCATAAGTTTCTTAAAATTAAGGTTAAAAATAAGAGCGATCACAACTTTATAAGATCAATAACTAATGATAAAATTAAATTTACTCTGAGGTAATTTTTCATACTTTTAATGTAACAAAAATATATGATCTCATTCGATAAAAATAAAATTGAAAATTTAGATAAAATTTACAGATTAAACCTGATTAACAGCTGTACTGGATACAAATCTGCTAATTTAATAGGAACTGTAGATACGAAAGGAAATACTAATTTGGCTATTTTTAGTTCTATTACACATCTAGGTAGTGATCCAGCAATGATAGGTTTTGTTCTAAGACCAAGAACAGTACCTAGAAATACTTACAATAATCTTTTTACAACAAAATTTTTTACAGTAAATCATGTTAAATCAGATGATATTGAGGATGCACACCACACCTCAGCAAAGTATCCAAAGGAAATCTCTGAGTTTGATAAGACTAAATTTAAAGCAGAATATTTAGATGGGTTTCTTGCTCCTTATGTAAAAGGATCTAATGTAAGGTTTGGCTGTAAATATTTGAATGAGTACGACATTAAAGAAAATAATACAATTTTAGTTGTAGCATCCATAGAACATTTATACGTTGATAAAAAATCAATTGGAGAGGATGGATGGATTAGACTTGATAAGGCAAAGACAGTTACAATTAACGGACTGGATGGGTATGCTGAAACAAAACTAATAGATAGATTTGAGTACGCTAGACCAAAAAAATGATAAATTTTATTGATGATAACATTTTAAACTATTCTATTTCTAAATCAGAAAAAGAAAGTAAACTTCTTAATGATTTGTATCGTGAAACATATTTAAAAGTTCTAAACCCTAGAATGGTAAGTGGTCATTATCAAGGAAGGATTTTATCTTTCATCTCTAAAATAATGAGTCCAAAAAAAATTTTAGAAATTGGAACTTATACTGGATATTCAGCAATATGTTTATGCGAAGGATTGGATAATGATGGGGTTTTACACACAATTGATCACAATAAAGAATTAGTTGAGATTCAGAATAAATACTTCAAAAAAGCTAATCTCACAAATAAAATAGTTCAGCATTCTGGAGATGCAAAAAATATTATTCCCTCGATAGATGAAGAATTTGATATTGTTTTTATTGATGCAGATAAGGAAAGTTATCCTGAATACTATGATTTAATAATTAATAAAGTTAGATCAGGTGGAATTATAATTGCAGATAATATTTTATGGAGTGGTAAAATTCTAGAAAATGTTGAAAAGGTTGATCAAGCAACTAAGTCAATAATTGAATTTAATAATAAAGTTATCAAAGATGATAGGGTTATGAATATAATATTACCAATTAGAGATGGGCTAAATATTATCAGGAAAAATTAAAGATCTCTTTTTATTGAACCAGTGATATCATCAATGTCTTCTTTTACTTTATCAATTTGATCTGAAATAGATTTAGTATCTACACCCTTACTTTTAGCACTTTTTTGAATTTCTGTTTTAATTTCTTGTGTAGCATCTTTTACTTGTCTTATACCTTTTCCTAATCCCTTAGCAATTTCAGGTATTTTATCAGCTCCAAATAATAAAAGAACTATCAAGAATATTACAAATATTTCTGCTCCACTAATAAAGTAAACTAGCATCTATCCTTTAATTTGTGATTTAAATTTATCAAAATCAGATTCATTTTTAACCTTTGGCCAAGAATTATTTGAGGTGTCAATATCAGCTGTTTCTTCATCTGGATCTAGTTTAATAGATACAATTTTTTTATCAGATGTTAAAACTTTTCTAACCTCACTATCATTCTTTCTCCAAACTTGAGCTGGATATTTTCTTCTCTCTACAGTTCCATCCTCATACTCAACATCAATGATTATGGGCATTACCAATCCACCTGGTTTGTCAAAAACAACTTCATAATAATACTTAGGAATATTTAGATTTGAAATTTCTTCTTTACTATAATTTTCGTTTAAATAATTGTTTAAAAGCTCTGAGTTCTCAAGAGCAGATTTATCTTTATAATTCTCTGTATCATTTTCAAAATTTTCAAAGAAAATTAATGGTCTTAGCCTGTTTCTTTGAATGCCTTGTTCCTCCATAATTTCTTTTAACCTTTCTCCTGGGTTAGGAGATATAAAGTATTGATTTAATTCCTTTATACCTATATCAACATGATCCGTGGTATAAAACCATCCTCTCCAAAACCAGTCAAGATCAACAGCTGAGGCATCTTCCATTGTTCTGAAAAAATCTTCAGGGGTTGGATGTTTAAACATCCATCTTTGGGAATACTTTTTAAAAGAATAATCAAATAATTCAGGCCCCATGATGGTTTCTCTTAAAATATTTAGAGCAGTAGCTGGTTTTCCATATGCGTTAGGACCTAAACTATAGACGTTTTCAGGATTTGACATGATTGGAGCTAAAAAATTTTTATCGATACTCATGTAATCAGTAATTAGTTTGGCAGGGCCTCTATCAGACGGAAAGTTTTTATTAGGATATATGATTTCAGGATATTTTTTTCCAAATTCTTGTTCAGCTAAATATTGAACATAAGTATTAATACCTTCATCCATCCAAGCCCATTGTCTCTCATCATTATTTACAATCATTGGGAAGAAATTATGTCCAACCTCATGAATAATTACTCCTATCATTCCAAATTTTTCATCATCAGAATATGAACCATCCATATTGGGACGACCAAAATTAAAACAAATCATAGGGTATTCCATTCCAATTCTATGTGCATGAACAGAAACAGCCTTACTATATGGATAATTAAAAGTGTAATCTGAATAAAATTTTAATGTTTCTACAACAGTCAAAGTAGAATAATCTTCCCAAAGTGGATTTCCTTCTTTTGGGTACAAAGAAACAGCCATCTTATCTTCGTTACCTATTTTAACTGCCATCATATCTAAAATATATTTTCGTGACGTGGCAAATGCAAAATCTCTAACATTATCAGCAACAAAACTCCAGGTTTTTTTGTCTTTAGAAAAAGATTTTTCAGCTATTTCAGCTTCTTCTTGCGATACAATAATTACAGGCTTTTCGTAAGATTTTTTAGCTCTATTATATCTTTTCATCATTTCCTTTGAATAAACTTCTTTTCGATTAATTAACTCACCAGTAGCCTCCATTATATGATCCGCAGGAACAGTAATATTTACTTCGTAATTTCCAAAGGGTAGTGCAAATTCTCCATCACCCCAAAATTGATAATTTTGCCAACCTTCAACTTCATTATATACACACATTCTTGGAAAAAATTGGGCTATAATATATGCTCTATTATCATCATTTGGGAATGATTCATAGCCAGATCTACCATCCTGATTGACATGATCTTGAATATTGTACCACCATTTTATTTTGAATGAGAAGCTTTGACCTTTCGACAATGGAGTTGGAAGATCAATTCTCAACATCGTTTGATTTATAATGTAATCCAATGGATTGTTGTCCATTCCATTAACAAATTCAATATTAAAACCCCCATCAAATGGATCGTTAATGAACTCTTTTTCAAATGCATCAGGAATATAAGCAGGACCAACAGATTCACTATCCCTAATTAAACTTGGGGAATCTTTCTTTCTAATATTTTGATCAAGCTGTAACCATAAATATTCCAGCTGATCTGGTGAGTTATTTGTATAAGTAATAATTTCATCACCGTAAATTTTTTTATTTGCATCGTCTAACTCAACATTTATTTTATAATCTGCCTGTTGCTGATAATATGCAGGTCCAGGAGCGCCAGATGCATTTCTAAACATATTTGGAGAAGTAAATTCCTGATAAAGCTGACGAAACTTATTTGTATTAATATTCTCATTGATTTTAGAATCTTGAGAAATCAAGTTTAAGGGTATTAAAAAAATTAATGATAATAATGACAGATTTATTCTTTTCATATGGGAAAATTTAGTTAAAAATATAAATTTTTTATCGATTTATTTTAATTGAACTTATTTGATTATTTTGATCTTGAATAAAACTTTTTTTATAATTTTTATGCCTATATAAAACTATATTTTTTTGGGTTGAATATGAATCATACAAAATTTTATTTTTTATCGATAATTCATTAACTATAGTACTAGATTCAACTTGTAAATACAGATTAATTTGATCGTTTCTTTTTTCAAAACCTAAATACTCATATTTAATTTCATTATCATTAGATGTCAAAATAAATTTTGATAAAAGATAGTCTTCGTAGAGTTTATTAATCTGATCATATTGTATTTCATAATCAATGTTAGAAAGTTTAAGTTCAGTTTCTAAATCATCGTAAAAAGTCTTAATTGTGATTTCAAAATAATTAGACTCTTCATCTAGATCAATTAAGGTGGTACTTACGTAGTATTTATGTACCACAAAAATTAAGAAAAGAATTGAAAAAAACTTAGTTATAAATTGATACATAAAATTTATTAAAATCTTTAAGAACTAATCCATGATTTGAATTCTTAAAATTATTTTCAATATCATAATTTTCAACAGCACCCAAAATAAACTCATAAAGATCAGAATCCTTTAAATTATATTTCGATTTAAAGTAATTTATACCATAAAATTGAATTATACCTGCGACTGATTCATATCTTTTTTCTAACCCTCTTGCAATTTTTAAATTTTTATAATAACCAGAAAGCTGTTTGTATGCACCTTCAATATCAAATGGAGTCAGTGGTAGCAAAAGCGCGTTTAATATCAAGTTACCTGTACTTTTATAAGCAATTTTTTCTTCTCTTTTTCCCTTAAACCCAGGTACACCAACATCTTTGAAGTTTATAGTTTCTTTTTTCTCAACTTTTTTTATATCAGACATCAAATCCCCAGAAAGATCGTAAGGCTTAACTGTTACATTGCTTAGTTGGTTGACTAATGGCTCCAAATTAACCTTGATTGAATCAGATTTAAAAACATCTTCATTTATAATAATATAATGTGTTTTAATTTGTACTGAGCGAAGATATATTGAGTCATTCAATCTAACTCCAATTTGAAAATATCCATCTTTGTTCGTAATGACTTTTCCACCAGAGTTTTTATTTATAACAACTATACCACTTTTCTCAACATCATCATTTATTACTTGACCATTAAATGTTTTAATTTTTGATTCTTGTGAAATAAGAAAAGATGTAAAAAGAAGAAAAATAATTACTATACTATTCTTTACTCGCAACTCTATTAAATTTTTTACTTTGTTTAACCAGAAAATCTATTAACTCAAATTCATTTTCCTTCTTCAGTAAAATTTTCGAGGGAAAATTATCATCACAAAATAATAAGAACTCATTGATTTTTTCTTTATTAATTCCTAAACTGTTAGTAAAGAACAAATCATCATAAACTTCTCTGAGAAGATCACTAGGTTTATAACTAAAGTTTACTTCACTCTCAGAAGTTTTATTTTTTAAAGATTCTGAAATTAATTTATATAGATTAATAAAATTGATTCCATTTCTTAGTTTACCTTGTTCATTAATAACATTTACAACTCTTGTTGATTTATCACTTGAATAATCAAATCTTTTAAATTCTTCTTCCTTTAAATCCAAAAACTTCTGCCTATTTTCAGGTGTTACTACTACTTCATCTAGTTCAGTTACTTTCTCATTAACATCAATGACGATTCTATTTTTCTGTAGAATTTCTTTTGTTATAATTAATTCTCTGATCTGATACTGAACAGATGAAAACAAAAGCCTGTCATTTAATTTAACTTCAATTTCAAACTCACCATCTGAATTAGTTGTAGTAGCCTGTTGAGAAGTATTATTAATCACGTTGGCGGCTGCTACATTAGTGTTTTGGTATAAAACTTTCCCTTTGATCCAAGTTCTGTAATCATTTTGTGAAAAGACAGAAAATGATAACATTAATGTGATAATTGTAATATAAAAAGTTTGTTTCATAATATTATCGAGCGGGAGACCGGGTTCGAACCGGCGACATTCAGCTTGGAAGGCTGACGCTCTACCAACTGAGCTACTCCCGCTTGTTTCAATAACAATTTAAGATTAAATTTGATATAATTGAATCTTTCATTAAAAATAGTCAAATCTGAGGATCTACTTAATTTAAGGAGTAAAATTCTTAGAAACAATTTAGACCCAAATTTATGTAGATTTCCAGGTGATAAAGAAATAAACTCTTTCCATCTTGGAGCTTTTAATGGAAATACTTTGATAGGTGGTGTATCTGTAATGAAAAATGAATGCAAAAAGAAAAAATTACCTAATTGCTTTCAGTTAAGAGGATTATTTGTTGACAAAGAATTTCAACACAATGGCGTCGGAAAAACAATTGTAAATTTCGTTGAAAATCAACTTAAGGATATTGGAGTTGATTATCTTTGGATGAATGCAAGAGAAAGTGCTGTTTTATTTTACTTAAAACTTAATTATTCAAACTCAAAAATCAGTTATGTTATAAATGAAATAGGATTACACTATTTGATGTATAAAAAATTATGAAAAGTTTAAAATTGGTAATTTTAGTTTTGATAGTAAGTTATTCTAATATGAATCTTAGTCAAAAATATGATTTAAAAAATTTAATGGGTATTTATGATTCGCATATTGTTGGTGATACAATAAAGTTGGAACAAAACACACTAATTGCATTTAATAAAATGCATGAAGCTGCATTGAAAGACGGTATTGATATAAAAATCGTTTCAGGATTTAGAGATTTTGAAAGACAAATGCTTATTTGGAATAATAAATACAAAAAATATACTACAGAATATAAATTAAGTCCAACAAAAGCAATTGAGGAAATCATTAGGTTTTCAACTATACCTGGAACCTCAAGACATCATTGGGGAACAGAAATAGATATTATTGATGCTTCAGATGATAAATATAAAGATGAGGAAGATGTATTATTAACTGAAAAATATGAAAATGGAATTTTCACCAAATTAAAACGATGGATGGATGTAAACTCAGAAAGATTTGGTTTTTATTTAACATATGTAAATGATAAAAGCAGAAAAGGATTTGAGTATGAACCTTGGCATTATAGCTATAAACCAGTTTCTTTTGAACTTTTAAATACTTTCATTAAAAATGATATAGGCTCTATAATTTCAACTACAACAATGGAGGGTAAAGAATTTATTTCCAAAGATTTCATTAACAAATACATTGATGAATATGTAAAAGGAGTTAACCCAATTCTTCTACCATAAATAATAATTATATACTTAAATTTGCACTAAAAGTAAGTTTTGTCAGAAAGAAAAAAATGTGTGTTAGCAATCCTTGATGGATGGGGTATTTCAAAAAATCCAAATGTTTCTGCAATAAGCAGTGCAAACACACCCTTTTTTGACCATCTTATGAATAATTATCCAAATGCTGAATTACTCACACATGGAAATAATGTTGGTCTTCCAGACGGTCAAATGGGTAATAGTGAAGTTGGACACATAAACATTGGAGCTGGAAGAGTTGTATTTCAGGAACTTGCACGCATAAACAAAGATATCGATGAAAACCAACTCAAAAATAATCCCGTATTAAAAAATGCATTTAACTATGCTAAAGAAAACAATAGATCAGTTCATTTTATAGGATTAGTTTCCGATGGTGGGGTTCATTCCCATTCATCTCATCTCAAATACCTTATAAAAACAGCTAGTAACTTTGGACTAAAAAAATTATTTATACATGCATTTACAGATGGAAGAGATGTTGATCCTAAATCAGGTTTAAAACATATTAGTGATTTAATCAATTATATAAAACATTATCCTGCAAAACTAGCAAGTTTGTGTGGAAGATACTATGCAATGGACAGAGATAAACGATGGGAAAGAACTAAAAAGGCTTATGATTTAATTGTTAATGGAATTGGAAATAAATCAACTGATATGGTTAAATCTATTGAGCAATCATATGAAAATGGAATTACCGATGAATTTATAGAACCAATTATAATTCATAATAACGATAATCTAAACTCAAGTTTAATTAACAATGAAGATGTAGTGATTTTCTTCAATTTTAGGACTGACAGAGGGAGACAGTTAACTGAAGTGCTTAGTCAATATGATTTAGAAGGACAATCTATGTCAAAAATGAAACTTAAGTTTTTGACTATGACAAGCTATAGCGACGATTATAAAAATATAGATTGTATCTACAAGAACGAAAATATTAAAAATACGCTTGGTGAAATTGTATCAAAAAACAATTTGAAGCAAGTAAGAATAGCTGAGACTGAAAAATATCCTCATGTTACTTTCTTTTTCAATGGTGGACGAGAAAATCCTTTCAATGGTGAAAAAAGAATAATGTGTCCCTCACCAAAGGTTGCAACTTATGACTTGAAACCAGAAATGAGTGCTTATGAAATTACAGCATCGATTTTACCAGAAATACAGTCTAATGACCCTGATTTTATTTGCTTAAATTTTGCCAATCCTGATATGGTTGGTCATACAGGAAATTTTTCAGCCGCTATTAAAGCTTGTGAAGTTGTTGATGAATGTTTGTCAAAATTAATAACCTCCTCAATTGAAAATAATTATACTATTATTGTCATTGCAGATCATGGAAATAGTGATATGATGATAAATGATGATGGTTCCCCAAATACGGCTCATACAACGAATCCTGTGCCAATAATTTTAGTAGATAAAAAAATTAAAAAAATAAGTAATGGTATTTTAGCTGACATAGCACCCACAATACTTAAGGTTTTGGATTTAGAAATTCCAAGTGAAATGAACGGAAAAGTTTTAATATGAAAAAAATAATATTATTAATATTTACAATACTTATTAGTTGTAACAACAATAAAAAATCTTCTCAAAATGAAGAATTAGATTATTACGACTTAATTGGTGATTTTTCAAGAGCAGAATATACGAATCATCCTTTTTTAAAAGATTCATTCAATATAAATTATAATGATTATAAGCTTGATGTAACAACTATCAATAACATAAAACCATTCTTAGAAAACGACCTTAAAATAAAAATTATAATGGGCACCTGGTGTGATGATAGCAGGTTGCTTGTTCCACAGTTTCTAAAGGTAATGGATAAGTTAAAGTTCAAAAAAAATAAAATTGAATTTATTGGCTTAGATCATGAAAAAAACTCCCCATATGATCATGACAAGATTTATGAAATAATTAACGTGCCCACAATAATCTTTTATAAGGATGATATGGAATTCAATAGAATTGTTGAGTTAACAATTGAAACTGTTGAAAAAGATATACTAAGTATTCTGAGTGATTCTGGTTACGAAAATTCTTATTATGGATTCTAAGAAAATTAAATTAAAATCATTAGAACAAATCGAATTAATTAGAGAAAGTGCTCAACTAGTTTCAAAAACACTAGGCTTGCTAGCTAAAGAAATTCAACCTGGATGTACATCCAAAAAATTAGATAAACTTGCTGAAGAATTTATTAGAGACAATAATGCTGAACCAGGTTTTCTAGGTATGTATGGATTTCCTAATACTTTATGTGTAAGTCCCAACAGTGAAGTTGTTCATGGTATTCCTAATGATAAACCTTTTGAAAATGGAGATATAATTTCAATTGATTGTGGTGTAATAAAAAATGGTTTTTATGGTGATCATGCATACACATTTGAAGTTGGTGATATGTCAAATGATATTAAAAAACTTTTATTATCAACAAAGGAATCTCTTTATGCAGGCATAAGAGAATTTAAAGCAGGAAACAGAATTGGAGATATTAGTTATGCTATTCAGAAGTTAAATGAAGATAATGGTTATGGTGTAGTTAAAGATTTAGTTGGTCATGGTCTAGGTGAAGATTTGCATGAAAAACCTGAGGTTCCAAATTTTGGAAAAAGAGGAAGTGGTAAGAAATTAGTTGATGGAATGGTGTTAGCTATTGAGCCAATGATTAATATGGGAACAGAGAAAGTTGAATATCTAAAAGATGGTTGGACTATATTAACTGCAGATCGAAAACCTAGTGCACACTTTGAACATGATGTAGCTATGATTAATGGTAAACCTAAATTGCTTTCAACTTTTAAATATATTTACGAATCACTTGGAATTGATTCACAGGAAGAATCAGAGTTTCTGTAATGAAATATATAGTTAAATTTTTATTAAACTTTTTTCCTAGGACATTACTGATTTCAATTAGCAACTCTATTAGACCAATTCTTAATTTAGTTTTTAGTGGTTCAGCGTTTAAAGATCCTATAAATAATAAATCTTATTGGTATTTTTTTCCTTATGGTTATAATAAAGTAAGATCATTTGCATTAAGCCCGGGAACTTTTTCACTAGAAAGACATAGATTATTATGGTTATACTTAAAAAATGAAACAATTTTTTTCAATAAAAAAAATAGCATTCTTCATGTTGCTCCAGAGCAATGCTTTTATACAAATTTTAAAAGCCATTTCAAGAAATACATAACATTTGATTTAGAATCTCCGTTGGCAGAAATAAAAGGTGATATTTGCAATTTGCCTTTCAATGATAATCAATTTGATTTCGTTTTATGTAATCACGTACTTGAACATGTATATAATGACCAAAAGGCAATGAATGAAATTTTTAGAGTTCTTAGAAGAGGTGGAGTCGCAATACTTCAAGTTCCAATTGATTATAGCAAAGAAAAAACATTTGATGGACGAGATATAGATGACAAAAAATTAAGAAACAACCTTTTTGGACAATATGACCATCTTAGAATGTATGGAAAAGATTACTTTAAAAAACTTAATAAAACAGGTTTTAGGGCTGTTGATGTTGATTATTTATCTACTTTAACTAAAGAAGAAATAACTAAATTTTCAATTAAGAATGCTGGGACAATACCCGTATGTTTCAAAGATTGATTATATTTTTCTTGAATCCATCAGATGAGTAATTAGTAATATTATTATTCAAATCAATATAAATTATAAAACTTTCTATCTCCTCTACTCTGTTAGTAAGATCAATTGCATATTCTATGTCTCCTAACATCATTGCTGTTGCATAAGCATCCGCCTTAAAACATGAGTTAGATAAAACTGAAACGCTTAGTATCTTACCCTGCTCAGATTTTCCAGTAATTGGATTGATTACATGAACATATTTTTTATTTGTAATGCTATCAATTTTATAATTCCTATAATTTCCCGAAGTGGCAATCGATAAATTATTAAGATTTAATATTCTATAATATTTGTCTTCACTATTTAAATCAGGATTATTTATCGCTACTCTCCAAAATTCATTTTTATTAATATTTATTCCTTTTGATCTAATTTCTCCACCAATATCTATTAAATAATCATCAATATTTTTTTTATCCATCACAGAAGCTATAATATCAACAGCGTATCCCTTAGCAATAGCATTAAAATCCAACTTAGTGAGCTTATTATCTTTAATGATAACGTTTGAACTTAATCTAGTTTTATTAAATCCTACGGACCTAAGGATTTCAGAAAATGAATGTTTTTTAAATTCGAAGTTATTCGGTGGACCAAAACCATAATATTCTAATAATAAACCTATAGTTGGATCAAAATATCCATTTGTAGATTCAAAAATTTTACTTGACTTTTTGTATACATCAATAAATAAATCATCAACATAATACTCTTCATTTGAATTAATTTTTGAAATTATCGATGAACTAATATAAGTTGAAAGTGAACTATTAAATTTCAGGAAAATCGAATCTAAATCAGATTCATCAAAATTTTTTGTTTCTGAAAAGAACTTAATGTCATAATAAGTACCAAAAGTATATCCAGTAAGATTATTAAATTGGATTTTATTTGAGCATGAAGCAAAAAGTATGAGAAAAAATAAAGCAAAAAAACTTTTTCTTAGATTATCCACCAAAATCATCAAATCTTATATTTTCCGGCGGGACTCCAAAATCAATAGCCATCTTATCAACAGCTTGATTCATTAATGGAGGTCCACAGAAATATACTTCGATATCTTCAGGTGATTCATGATGATTTAAATAATTATCAATTACAGCTTGATGAATAAAACCAACGAATCCATCACCTTCTCCATCTATTCCTTGTTTTACTTTCCAATTATCCTCATCTAATGGCTCAGACAATGCAATGTAAAATTTAAAGTTTGGAAAATCTTTTTCTAAAGCTTTAAAATGATCTAAATAGAAAAGTTCTCGCTTTGATCTACCTCCATACCAAAATGTAACTTTTCTACCTGTTTTTAAAGTTCTGAATAAGTGATATAGGTGAGATCTCATTGGTGCCATACCTGCACCACCTCCAACGTATAACATTTCAGCATCTGATTCATTTATAAAAAACTCTCCATAAGGACCAGAAATAGTTACAGTATCACCTGGCTTTTTGTCAAAGATATAAGAAGATGCAATTCCAGGATTAACATCCATCCAAGAATTTTTTCCTCTATCCCATGGCGGAGTAGCAATTCTAACATTTAACATAATTTCTTTTCCTTCAGCAGGGTAAGAAGCCATGGAGTAAGCTCTTTCAACACTTTCATCATTTTTCATTTTTAGATTCCACAAACCAAATTTGTCCCACTCAAGTTTAAATTTTTCAGGATCTTCGGGATGTTCATCCGGATGAGAAGTAATGTCAATATTGCTGTAATCAACTTCACATTTAGGAATCTCAATTTGGATGTAACCTCCAGCCTTATAATTCATCTCTTCAGGAATCTCGACAACAAATTCTTTAATAAAAGAGGCAACATTATAGTTTCTAACAACCTTAGCCTGATATTTCTTAATTCCAAAAACTTCTTCAGGAACATGAATATTCAGATTTTCTTTTACTTTCACTTGACAACCAAGCCTCCAACCTTCTTTAATTTCTTTTCTTGAAAAGTGAGGCTTTTCAGTTGGTAAAATTTCGCCTCCTCCTTCACTAACAATACATTTACATTGTACACAAGTACCTCCTCCACCACAGGCAGATGGTAAAAAAACTTTATTATCTCCTAAGGTACTTAACAGCGTACCGCCAGAATTAACCTCAATTTCTTTTTCTTCGTTAATGAGAATCTTAACTGGTCCAGATGGAAGAAGCTTTGCTTTTACACCTAATAGCATAGCTACCAATATATATATGATTAAAATAAAAATAATTGTACTTATTAATATGTAAGTATAAACACTCATAAACTATAATTTAATTCCCATAAAACTCATAAACCCAAGAGCCATTAGACCAGTAATTATAAATGTAATTCCTAATCCTTTTAATGGAGCAGGAACATTTGAGTAAGCAATTTTTTCACGAATTGCAGCAATTGCTACAATTGCTAAAAACCATCCAATTCCGGATCCAAATCCATAAACAGCAGCTTCAGAAACGCCCGAAAAATCTTTAATTTGCATGAAGAGTGAACCACCAAGAATAGCACAATTAACTGCAATAAGTGGTAAAAAAATCCCTAATGATCCGTAAAGTGCAGGTGAAAATTTTTCTACAATCATTTCAACTAATTGAACCATAGATGCAATCACAGCAATAAACATAATTAAGCTTAAAAAACTTAAATCGAGCTCAGCATACTCAGGGCCGATCCAAGCAAGAGCACCATCAACAAGAAGATACTCATATATTAAATAATTTAATGGAACTGTAATTGTTAAAACAAAAATTACAGCTAAGCCCATCCCAACACCATTTTTTAGTGTTTTTGAAATAGCAAGATAAGAGCACATGCCCAAGAAATATGCAAAAACCATATTTTCAATGAAAATGCTTTTAATAAATAAGTTAGCGTATTGTTCCCACATAATATTTCAATTAGCCTTGTTCAATTAATTTTTTATTTCTAGATCTTTGAATCCAAATAATGACACCTACGGTAATTAAAGCCATAGGTGATAAGAGCATTAAACCATTATTTTCATAACCCATTTCATAAATTAAATCAGGAATTACCTGAACTCCCATTAAGTTTCCAGATCCCAATAATTCTCTAAAAAATGCAACTAAAATCAAGATAACACCGTATCCTATTGCATTTCCAATACCGTCTAAAAATGATTTCCAAATTCCATTACCTAATGCAAATGCTTCCAACCTACCCATTACTATACAATTTGTCACAATTAAACCAATGAAAATAGATAACTCCTTACTAACCTCATATGCATATGCCTTTAGAAATTGATCAACTAGAGCAACTAATGAAGAAATAACAACAAGGAAAACAATAATTCTAATTCTGTTAGGAATTAAATTTCTTAAAACAGAAATTATAACATTACTACATGCCATTACAAAAATAACAGACATAGTCATAACTATAGCTGGCTCTAATTGAACTGTGATAGCCAATGCAGAGCAAATACCTAAAACTTGAACTGTTATAGGATTGTTATCATCTAAAGGATCAGAAAGTAGTTTTTTATTTTTTTTTGAAAACAATGGTTCTTTATCCTTGCCAATGAAAAGAAAAATAGGTTTTTTATTTTTTGATTTATCCTTCATTATAATTGAGCAATATTTAATTTTTTGAGGTAAGGCAGGTAATTATTTAATCTTTCAATAATCATATCAGTTACTCCATCTCCAGTGATAGTTGATCCTGAAATAGCATCAACTTCGTGATCATCTTTATCAGTGTTATTTGGATCGTTGTTTCCTTTGAGAACAGTAATTCCTACTAAATCTCCATTTTCGTTAAAAACCTTTTCATTTACAAAGCTGTCTTTAAACCAATCTTTTGTTATCTCTGCACCAAGACCTGCAGTTTCTCCTTTGTGATCAAAAGAGACACCATTGATTGTATTAAAATCACTTTTAAGTGACATATACCCCCAAATTGCATCCCAAAGACCAACCCCTCTAAGTTCTATTATATAAAACTTTTCAGAATCTATTTCTGCGACATAGAGTGGGAAATGTTGGTCGGAATATTCTTTCTTAAGTTCTTTTGCTAAATTGATGTCTGAAAAGGGGTTTAAGCTTTCATTAACAGTGCCATCATTTCTGAGAGAAAGTTCTTCAATGATATATTGGTTATATAGCCCTTCTGCCTCATCGGGTGAGACATTAACACCAACAGTTGAAAGAATATTTTGCATTTTTTCCTTCTTAACATTTTCTTTCTGAAGTGGTTTGAGTGTTTGAGAAGTATATGCTAAAATTGATGCTATACCAACAATCAAAACTCCGACAAATAAAAAAGTATAACTATTAGATTCTCTATTCATTATGAAGTTTTAAGTTTTAGTGATCTTTTTTCTCTTCTCTTTACACTTGCCTCTATTACATAATGGTCAATTGTAGGGGCAAAAACATTCATAAGTAGTATAGCAAGCATAACTCCTTCAGGGTATGCAGGATTAAACACTCTTATTAGAATACATAATATTCCGACCAGAATACCATAAATCCATTTACCTTTTTGAGTTTGAGCTGCAGAAACAGGATCTGTTGCCATAAATACAATTCCAAAAGCAAAACCACCAACTATTAAGTGTTGAGCCCAATCAAAGCTCATTAATGCATTTGCACCCCAAAGATTAAATAGCATACCTGTAAATGCTGCACCTACAACTCCTCCAACCATAATTCTCCAACTTCCAACGCCAGTATAAATCAAAATAAAAGCTCCAATTAAAACCATTAGTGTTGAGGTTTCAGCAATAGATCCAGGAATATTTCCAATAAACATTTCCATTATTCCAAATTGTTCAGTTGAATTTCCAGCAGCTAGCATACCCAAAATTGTTTCACCCGAAACTCCATCTACATTGGATGCTTCAGAAACCCAAACTTGATTACCAGACATATATGTTGGATATGCAAAAAAAGCAAAAGCTCTAGCAGTTAAAGCTGGATTTAAAATATTCATCCCAGTTCCTCCAAATGCTTCTTTTCCAATTACAACTGCAAATGCAACAGAAACTCCCACCATCCAAAGAGGAATATCTACAGGCATAATCATTGGAATTAATAACCCAGTTACAAGATATCCTTCATTAACTTGATGTCCTCTCCATATAGCAAAGAGAAATTCAATTGACAAGCCAACAATATAAGAAACAGCAATCATGGGAATAACTTTAATAGATCCGTGAATTATTGCATCTAGTGTTGTAAATGAGCCCGGTGTTTGAGATAAATACTGAAAACCAGTGTTATATATACCATAAATCAAAGCGGGCATTAGAGCAATGATTACAGTTATCATAACTCTTTTCAAGTCAATCGCATCCCTAATATGAGCTCCAGTTTTTGAAGTATGGTTAGGAACAAACAAAAATGTTTCAAAAGCATCAAATGCTGGATGAAATTTTTCAAGTTTTTGTCCTTTTTCAAAAGGTTTTTTTAGATTATCTAAAATTTCTCTGATCTTCATTTTAATGTGTTTCTTTATAAATGTAGTCTAATCCCTGTCTGATTATTGTTTGAGCTTCAATTTTTGATGAAGATGAATAATCAATAAGTCCAAAATCTTCAGGGGAAACTTCATAAATTCCCAATTTTTCCATTTTTTCTATATCACCAATCATACACTCTTTTATGAGTTGCATTGGGTATATGTCCATAGGAAATACACTTTCCATTTCACCAGTAGCTACAAATGCTCTTTCTTCACCATTCAAATTGGTATCATAATCTCTTTCTTTGTTACTAGATAACCAAGAAAAAGATGTTTTGTATATGCTTGGAACTGCATTGTTTATAAAAGGAATCCAACCAAAAAGCCTGTATTGATTTCCTTCTTTTAAAACAGATAATTTGTTGTTATAGTGACCTATAAATCCTTTACTATCTACTTTGTAACCCGATAATACATCTCCATTTATAAACCTAACATCATTTTTATTATCAATTTCTAATTTATTAATTACTGAGTCTAAGTTTGCACCAGATCTCAAATAAAAGTATTTTGGATTTTTTACTGGTGGACCAGTCACAGCAATTGTTTTATTAGGTAAATATTCACCTGTTGAGATTAAGTGTCCAATTACTGCAATATCTTCTAATTTTAATGTCCAAACAACTTCACCAGAGTTTATTGGATTGGTATGATGGATTTGAACTCCCACATTTCCAGAAGGGTGAGGACCATCAAATAAGTTTGTTTTGTAACTAGAAAATTCCTTTTGAAATAATTCTTGACAACTTTTTAGTCCAAGATATAGCTCTCCGCTAACAATTTTATTTAAACAATCTAGACCAGCTTTAATATCAGATAATCTATCATTCATCATAAATTCATAATCAACAGATAGTGGCGAGGAATCAAAACATGAAACGTGAATTGCTTTTGGAGACTTAGTTGGATCTGCAATTATATCAAATGGTCTTTGATTAATTAGAGGCCATACTCCCGCCTCTAATAAAAAATCAATTAATTCTTGAACTGAAGAATTGTTCAATACTGGAGGCCTATGTTTAACAAAATCATCTTTACCATCGGATTCAATAATTATGTTGTGAATTTTTCTTCTCTCTCCTCTAAGTATTTCTTTTACATTTCCTGAAACTGGTGAGACAAATTTTAATTTTTCATTAGACTTTGAATGAAAAATTGGGGTTCCTCTTTTTACACTATCACCTTCTCTTAAAATTAGTTTTGGAACATGAAGATGAAAATCACTTAAGTTAAAAGCATAAGTACTGGTTAGAGGTAAATTTTCTATTTGATTTTTTGCAGAACCTTTGATTTTTATGGATAATCCTTTTGTTATCCTTATTCCTTTAGACATAAATCTTTTTGTTCGGCGCAAATGTATTAATTAAAAGTTTTTTAGTGAAATATTTTTTGCTAATATTAACTAGATTTTTCAACAATTTTTCGTGAATTATTTTTTTAAAATATTAACTATTTTTTTTTACTTCGGTAATTTAATTTATTGTCAGCAAAGACACATTAAAAGTATTGAACTATTTGACTTAAAATCAGGAAAAGGAAAAATTATTTACGACATAAATGATGATATTATATTGTCATTTGACAATTTATATAGTACTGCTCAAGATTTCTATTTAGAAATTGAACACAATGATTACAAATGGAACAAATCAGTAATTAGAAAAAATGAATTTTTAACCGGCTATGACGATGTTAGAATAAAAAATTACAAGAACTCATATAATACAATTCAAGACTATATCAACTATCAAGTTAATTTATCAAATAATGATTTTAAAATTAAAGAAAGTGGTAATTATAAAATTATTGTCAATGATGAAAATGGCAATCTAATATTTGAGGAGAAACTTATAATTAAAGAAAAAAATTCAACTGGAGTTATTGAAATAACTAGAACTGATAATATTAATTATTCAGAAAGTTCCCATCAACTAAAAGTTACCATGCCATGCAATAGCTGTCAAATTAATTCAAACCAATTTGATTATGTAATGGTAATTTATAAAAATAACAATTTAAATAATCCATTCATTCTATATGAACCTGACTACTCTCTAGCAGGTAATTTTATTTATGATAATTTGATTTTCAATGCAGGATCAGAATATCTAAATTTTGACAATTCTAAGGTTTTAGATTCAAGTTCTGAAATAATGGAAGTAAGGATTAATGAAAGTTATGAAACTATTTTGTATCCTGATATTTTGGTAAATAAATATTCACTTGAAAGCGATTTAAATGGAAGCTTTAAAACATTTAGCACTACCAATAATCCAAGGAATGAATCAGAGTATTCATTGGTGCATTTCAAACTTAGCTTAGAAAATTTAAATTTCAATCCACTAAAAAACGATGTTTTTATTGTCGGTGATTTCAATAGACATATAATAAGTGAAAGTTATAAACTAGATTTTGGAGGTAAATACTTAGAAAAAAAAATATTACTAAAACAGGGATTTTATAACTATAAATACGTATTAAATGATTCCAAAAATGATGTTAAAAATTTTTGGCAAACTGATAATAATTATACCGCAATTTTGTATGAAAAAGACAGATCTAATGGATACTTCAAAATTATTTCTTTAGCATCAAAAAATTCATCAAAAATTGTAAATTAGTGTCGTATGATTAAAAAGAATACTCGAGTTGAAAATTTAAAAGGAATCAGAATTTCTGTAGATACATTTTACATGAATTATTATTTTTTTGGAAAAAAGAAAAAATATAGATTTCGAAATATCATTACTATTTATAATCAAGGCAAAAACACTATTCAAGTTCTATCACGACACAAGAAGATTTTTAACTTGTACGGTGTGAAATATTTAAATAAACTTCTAAAAAATAAACCAATAATAAAGCCTGGAAAAAAAATCATATTGAAAACAGATTTTTCAACAATTACTAGGCTGTCATCTGTGATAGGATATTTTAAAATTATTTGTCTTAACACATCTACTCAATGTAAAGCCTATATCCCCACCATTAAACTAACACATCCCGAAATATTAAACTAATGAGCAAATTAAAAGATTACAAGGCAGTCAATGAGCCTGTTCTTTCTTATTTAAAAAATTCAGTTGAAAGAAAAAATATTATAGAAGAGTATAAATACATGTTTAATTCAAAAACTGACATTCCTCTTTACATAGGATCTGAAAAAATTTTTACTGAACAAAGAAAAGATATTCTTCCTCCCCATGATCATAAAAAAATTGTAGGAACATATTCTCAAGCAGATGAAAATCATGTTAAAAGTGCTATTGATAATCTTTTAAAAAATAAAAAAAAGTGGTCTGAAACCAATTGGGAAGAAAGATGTAATATTTTCTTAAAAGCAGCAGATTTAATTTCAAAAAAATATAGAACTAAAATTCTTGCTTCTACAATGATTGGACAGTCAAAAAACATTTTTCAGGCTGAAATTGATGCAGCATGTGAGTTAGCAGATTTCTTAAGGTTTAATGTTGAATACTTAGTAGAGATTTATAATGAACAACCGATTGATGGACCTGGTAAAAAGAATAATATTGAGTACAGACCACTAGAGGGATTTGTCTACTCTGTGACTCCTTTTAATTTTACTGCAATAGGAGCTAATCTTTGTGCTAGTGCAGCATTAATGGGAAATGTTGTATTGTGGAAACCCAGCGATAATCAAGTATTATCTGCAAAAATCACTATGGATGTTTTTGAAGAAGCAGGGCTTCCAAAAGGTGTAATTAATTTAGTTACGGGTGATCCTGAAATGATTACTAACATAGCTCTATCTCATAAAGAATTTTCAGGATTACATTTTACAGGATCAACAACAATCTTCAGACATCTTTGGAAAAAGATCGGAGAAAATATTAATACATATAGAGATTACCCTAGAATAGTAGGAGAAACAGGAGGAAAAGATTTTATATTTTGTCATCCAACAGCTGATTTAGAAGTTTCTGCTACTGCTATTATAAGAGGAGGTTTTGAATATCAAGGGCAAAAGTGTTCGGCTGCTTCCAGAATATACTTACCTAAATCTATTTCTAAAGAACTCATTTCAAATGTAATAGATCAAGTAAAAACTATTAAAATGGGATCCCCAATAGATTTTAACAATTTCATGACTGCTGTAATTCATAACAAAGCCTTTGAAAGAATTTCAAATTATATTGAATATGCTAAATCAAGTAATGATTGTAAAATTCTTTGTGGTGGCGGTTATGATGATTCTGTTGGATATTTTGTAGAGCCAACCATAATATTAACAACAGATCCTCAATTTAAAACAATGAAAGAAGAAATTTTTGGGCCAGTTGTTACAATTTTTGAGTATGATGATCAAGATTGGAAATCAATGCTTGATGTTGTAGATAGCACTTCTGAATATGCACTAACTGGTGCTTTTATTTCTGATGATGAAGAAAGCATTAAATACGCTCTAAATAAATTAAAATATAGTGCAGGTAATTTTTATATTAATGATAAACCATCAGGTGCAGTAGTTGGACAGCAACCCTTCGGTGGATGCCGTGCATCAGGAACTGACGATAAAGCAGGATCTAAATTAAATTTATTAAGATGGGTGAGCCCTAGATTAGTTAGTAGAACCGAAAATCCTCCGACTAGTTATACTTATGAATATATGGATTAGGTATGTAAAATATTTTTTTTGTTTTATAATATTCTAGTTCAATTCTATCATAGATTGAAAATTCATAATGTTCATTGCATTTGTTAAATTCAGCTTTAGCATTTTCACCTTTTAAAAGAATAAAACCATTTTTTTTATCATTCAAATTTTTATTTGAAAACTTATTTAAACAAAGAGATTTTATTTTAGGATACTTGGCTACTGCTCTTGAAACTATAAAGTCATAATTTTTCTCAATATTTTTGACATTAGACCATGTAACTTCGACATTATTCAAATTTAGATCCCTAGAAATTTTATCTACTACATCTATCTTTTTTTTTATGCTATCAACTAAGTGAAACTTAACATTTGGAAAACAAATAGATAATGGAATACCAGGAAGCCCACCTCCTGTTCCAAAGTCCAAAATTTTAGTATTATCATTAAAATTAAAAAAACACGATATTGATAAAGAATGAATTACATGATTGATAATAAAATTATCAATATCTTTCCTAGAGATCAAATTGATTCTTTCATTCCAAAAAATCATTAGTTTTTGAAATTCATATATCTTATCAATTTGAGTTTCAGTTAGGTTAAAAAAAGAATTTAATTTGAATGACATTCAAAGCTAAAATAATTCATTTTTAAATATCTTTGAATTTCATATTTCCAATTTAAATGAAGGAGTTTTTAACTGACAAAATAAATAACTTACCTGCCTCTGCCACCCTATTAATGGCTGCAAAAGCAAGAGAATTAAAAAGCAAAGGAATTGATATAATAGGCTTAAGTTTAGGCGAACCAGACTTTAATGTTCCAGAATTTATTAAAAAGGCAGCAATTAATGCTATTAATGACAACTATAATTCATACACACCTGTTGATGGATATCTAGATCTAAAAGAAGCTATTTCTAAAAAATTTTCAAGAGATAATAATTTGAATTATAATACCAATCAAATTGTTGTTTCAACTGGTGCTAAACAATCAATTGCCAATGTAATACAAGCAATAGTGAATCCAGGTGAAGAAGTAATTTTACTTGCTCCTTTTTGGGTAAGTTACTCTGCTATAGTTGAGATGGCAGAGGGAGTTCCAATAGTGGTTAACAGTGATATAACAACAGATTTTAAAGTTTCTGCAAAAAAAATTGAAGAAAAAATTAATTCAAAAACAAAAATGATTGTTCTTAATTCACCTAACAATCCGAGTGGGACTGTGTACACTGAAGAGGAACTTAGAAATATAGCAACAGTGTTAGAAAAATATCCAGATATTTTTATTTTATCAGATGAAATTTATGAACACATTAATTATGGAGTCAAACATTTTAGCTTTGCTGAAATCGATTCTATGTACAACAGGACTATAACTGTTAATGGTGTTGCAAAAGCTTTTGCGATGACAGGCTGGAGAATTGGTTACATTGGAGCACCCGAATGGATCGCAAAAGCATGTACCAAACTTCAAGGACAAGTTACCAGTGGAGCTAATTGTATTGCACAAAAAGCTACTATTGCAGCTTTAGATGCTGAGGTATCAGAAATCACCTATATGATTCAAGAATTTAATGAAAGAAAAAAACTTATAATTGATCTTCTTTCAGAAATAGATGGATTGAATTTAAATAATCCGGATGGAGCTTTCTATATTTTTCCAGATGTTTCAAAATTCTTTGGAAAAACTATTGAGGGATTTAAAATTGAAAACTCATCTGATTTTGCAATGTTTCTCTTAGAAAAAGCTCATGTAGCAACAGTTGCAGGTGAAGCCTTTGGATGTCCCAATAATATTAGAATTAGTTATGCTGCTTCTAAAGAGAATATTATTGAAGCTGTAAAACGAATAAAAAGTGTTTTATCTTAATTTTTTTTCCAAAAATATGGGGAAATAATTATAAGCAAGGTGAAAAGTTCTAACCTTCCGATTAACATAAGAAAAGAACACCATACTTTTGCAAATCCAGACAATCCTTCATAAGTTAGAGTTGGTCCAAGTGAACCAAATGCTGGTCCAATATTACCAATTGAAGCAGCAGATCCACCGACTGCTGAAATAAAATCAAGTCCTTGGGTACTAAGAATCCCTGCTCCAATCACAAATAATATCAAATAGAGCATAAAAAAGGCCAAAATATTTACAATTACTTCTTTTTTAACAACTGCGTGATTGTATCTTAACGGAATAACAGCATTAGGGTGTAAAGCTTTTTTGAATTCTAAAAATCCGTTTTTAATTAATATTAAGTGTCTCGATATTTTTATTCCTCCAGACGTGGATCCTGAACATGCACCAATGAACATTAATGCAAAAAACAACATTGTTAAAAAAGGAGTCCACTCAGCAAAATCACCTGTTACAAATCCTGTAGTTGTTATTATTGCAACTATTTGAAAAAATGCATGTCTAAAACTTGATTCTAATTTTCCGTATATCTCAGGATGATTAACATTAGATGTTGAGAGGTCAACATTGATAAATAGCACAAATGAAGTTACAATTACAAAAATTGAAATAACAGTTAAATACCAAATAAACTCAGTATTGGTGAAAAGTTTTTTAAATTTTCCAAGAAGAGCTGAATAAATTAGTAAATAATTTGTTCCAGCTAAAATCATAAAGAAAATTATAATGTATTGAATTTGAGGTATATCATTCCAATATGCTATACTAAGATTTTTAGTAGAAAAACCTCCTGTAGATATATTGCTCATTGAGTGATTAATTGCATCAAAAAAACTCATTCCTGCAATATTTAAAGCAATTGTTTCGGCAAAAGTCAAACCAACATAAATGAACCAGAGTCTTTTTGCCGTTGAACTAATCCTTGGATGAATTTTATCTCCGCTTATTCCACTCCCAGGGGCTTCAGCTGAAAATAATTGCATCCCACCAATTCCAAGAAGAGGAAGAATTGCAATTGCCAAAACAATAATTCCCATTCCTCCAAGCCAATGAGTCATACTTCTCCAAAAAATAATACTTTCAGGTAATGATTCTATATCACTAATTACAGTTGAACCAGTTGCCGTATAACCAGACATACTTTCAAAAAGCAAATTAGAAAAAGTTGACAACGATCCCGTTATATAATAAGGTAGTATTCCCGAAAAAATCATAGTTATCCATCCAAGTGTTACAATCAAATAACCTTCTCTCTTATTTATTTGTCTAATATTATTTTTATTAAGTAACATAAGTATAATTCCGATTGTTATTGTGATTATACTTGCAGATGTAATTTCACTGAAAACACCATCATTAATTACTAAACTAACTCCGGAAGTGACCAACATTGCCAATCCATTAAATAGAAGAAGTAATCCTAATATATATGAAATCAACTTATGATTTAGCTTTGACATAATTAAAGAAAAAGTTTTTCTACTTTATATACCGTTTCATATAAGGAACAAACTAATACTTTATCCCCTTCTTGAATAGTAAAGTCGCCTAAGGCTATTGAACCTTTATCATTTCTAATTACTCCTCCAATTATCGCCGACCTTGGAAATTTGATATCTTTAATTTTTTTATTTACAACTTTTGAATCTGAAGACACTAAAAATTCTAAAACTTCAACATTCATATTATTTAGCTTTGTTAACTCGAGAACATTTCCGTTTCTTATGAACCTAAATATTTCATTAGCAGCAAGTAATTTTTTATTTATCAGTGTATCGACACCAATTGATTCTGAAAGTTCAAAATAATCAGTATCATCAACTAAAGCGATAGTTTTTTTGATATTTTTTGATTTTGCCATCAGGCAAGACATAATATTTTTTTGAGAGTCTCCAGTTGTAGATATAAAAACATCCATTTCATTAAGGTTTTCTTCATTAAGTAAATCTACTCTAGTACCGTCTAGGTTTAAAACTAAGACATTGGGTAATTTTTCGGCAATTATTTCAGCTTTTTCAGGATTACTCTCTATAAGTTTTACATAATAGCCTTGAGTGCTCAATTCTTTTGAAACTCTAAACCCAACTCTACCACCCCCTAAAACCATAACGTTACTAACTTTATGCTTTTTAGTTCCCATCAACTTATATAGCTCATCAACTCCATCTTCACATGTAATAAAATAAACATGGTCATCGTTTTCAAACACAGTATCCCCTCTAGGAATTATAACATTCTGACTTCCACTTCTTTCAATTGCAATTGGCATAAATTTTATTCCTGGAAAAACTGAAGCTGATTCTTGAACTGTTTTACCAACAAAAGGAGCATTATTTTGAATTATAGCTGCTAACATTTTTAATTTTCCTGACTCAAAATCGTGACTATTTGTGAAAGCAGAATCGCTAACCAATAAACTTATTTCTTGTGAAGCGAGCTTTTCAGGTGATATAATTTCATCTATTCCAATTGATTTAAAATCAATTGATGTATCATCAATATATTCAGGATTTGTAATTCTTCCTATCGTTCTTTTTGAACCAATTTTTTTTGCTAAGCAACATGTTAACAAATTTATAGACTCACTAGAGGTTACTGCTATGAACAAGTCTGAATCTTTAACATTCGCTTGATTTAATATGGCAATGGAAGATGCGTCACCACTAATCACCTTGATGTCCAAATAATTTTCTCCATCTTTAAGACTTACATCATTATCATCGATAAGTGTAATATCATGAGATTCAAAAGATAATAATTTTGATAAATGCAATCCAACTTCGCCTGCCCCAGCAATAATAATTTTCATTCACTAGAGATTTATATCTTGGCAAATATACTTGATTTTTAAATTTTAAAATAAAACCTTTAATGAACTTGCCTTATATAATTGTTTATTAGCTTTGGTAAAATGAGGTTTTTATTTTGCTTTATCTCGATACTATTCTTTATAATTTCAAATGCTCAGTTTACTAATCTGCCAAATTTTGATGAAAAAAACTTAAAGTTTGGTTATTTCATTGGTACAAATACATATGATTATAAAGTAATATATAAGAATAACCCTCGCCATCATGTGAAGGTAGAGAGGGGAACTGGTTTAAATGTGGGGCTCATTGGAGAAATAAAAATCAGAAAAAATTTAAATCTAAGTTTTGAACCGGGACTTTACTCAAATAATACAAAGATTATTTTTAATGAAAGACTTTTTTTCACTAGTTATAATGACACTCTATGGAATGTAAAATCTAACAACATACACCTTCCTATACTTATAAAATATAACTCACAGAGACTTAGTAATTTTAAACCCTACATACAAGCAGGAGTTTCGACATCTTTAAATTTAGGAAAAATTGAGGGTTCTTTTGATCGATACTTAATTGAAGATTTAAACTTTAATGATGTTGGTTTTTATTATGAACTAGGTTTTGGAATTGATTTTTATTTAAGATATTTTAAGTTCTCACCTTCAATAAGAGGTGTTTTTTCAATAAAAAACGAATTGCCCAAAAATATTCCCAATAACCCTTGGACAGGAAATATAAATAAGATGTTTACAAGGGCTGTTTTTATAAATTTCAGCTTCTATTAAATAATTTTAAATAGCCCATGACAAGGGATGCTGATGTAGACAAATTTAAGCTTTCAGTAAGTATTTCATTATCAGATTTTGGAATAGAATAAAATGATTCGCATAATTCAGAAATATCATTTGAAATTCCATTGGCTTCTGATCCAAAGATCCATATTCCAGAATTAATATTTTCAGAAAACTCTAAAATACTTATTCCATCTTTGGCAGTACCATATACTGGAATTTTTTCGTTTTTTATAAACTCAATTAAATCGGTATAAATAATATCCACTCTTGATAAAGAGCCCATTGATGCTTGAACTACTTTTGGATTATAACAATCAACAGAATTTTTTGAGCAAATGATTTGTTTAAAACCAAACCATTCAGCAGATCTTATTATTGTACCTAAATTACCTGGATCATTTATCGAATCAATAACTATATATTGTGAATCTTTTTTTAATTCTTTATTTTTTATTTCAAAAACACCAAGGTGCTTGTTTGGTGATTTTAAAAAACTTATTTGTTTTAGTTGTGATATGCTAATCTTTTCTATTCTTTCAAACGAATTAAACTCTTTAGGATGTGTTGAAAATAATTTTGTTAATTGATAATCTGAGTTTAAAAAATCCTTAATTGATTTTTCACCTTCAACTATAAATTGATTGTTTTTAATTCTTTCAGATTTATTATATAATCTTCTTATATATTTCAACTCATTTTTGGTAACCATTATTTTAGATGTATTTTTGATAAGTCACAATGAATAGAAACTTAATAAAAATAAATTTATTAATTGTAGTATTAGTTTTTTTTTCTAGCTGTAATCTAACAAAACAGATTGAGAAAAATGAAACAATTCTTAAAAAAATTAATGTAAGTTTAAATGAAAAACTAATAAAAAGTGACTCATTAAACCCTCTTATAACAATTAAGGAAAATTCGAGGATTTTGGGAATTCCTTTTCCAGCATTTCTAGGTTCATCAGCAAAAAGTGATTCTGACAGCTTATTTGAAGATTGGTTAAGTAAAAAAAATAAAAGAAAAAGATTAAAAAATTTACTTTCTGAAAAACAGTTAATACAATTAAAAAGGTATAACAGTAATTTTAATAATTGGAAATTAAAGAATGGTGAGATTATTTCCATTATTGATTCAGTAAAAATTGAGAATTCAATTAGAAACTTAAATCTTTATTTTCAAAATTTAGGTTATTTAAATAACAATATTGATTATGAGATTAAAAAAGAGAATGAAAAAACTGCAAATCTAAATTTCAAAATCACAACTGGTGGAAGGTATTACATCAGAGACATCGAAACAAATATTGATTCTAAAATAATTGACTCAATTTACCAGGCTAACTCAATCGAGTCTAAATTAATAAATAATTCATTTTTCAACTCAGTAAGTTTTGATATTGAAAGAAATAGATTGTTTAATTTATTTAAAAATAATGGGGTATATGATTTTCAAATTAATTCTATTCTTTTTAGTGCAGAAATTGATTCCACTAATAACAACTTATCCATTCCTGTAAAAACATATATATATGGAGAAGATTATTATATTTCAAAGATTTCTGCGATAAATATAACCCAAAGTGATTCAGTTAATTCTTTTAATTTCAATGAAGATTTTATTAAATCTAAGTTAAAATTCAAATCTGGAGATGTTTTTAATGATTCATTGAGAAAAGCGAGCTTAAGAGACTTGAATGATTTAGATTTATTTAATTTTCCCTCAATTCAATACAGTAAAAACAAAGACAACTCTCTTAATGCTAATTTACTTTTAAACAGTAAAAAGAAATTTGGACTTGGATTTGGATTTGATTTAAAACAGTCCAATATTGAAGATATTGGGATAGCCTTTGAAAACAGATTTAAATCAAGAAATATTTTTAGAAGAGGTGAAAACTTAGAATTATCGTTCAGCGGCTCAATAGGTAAATCTGGAAAAACCCAAATATCGCAAATTAATTATGACCTAATACTTGATATTCCAAGATTTTTATTGGGATCTAAAGAGAAATCTTTAGGAAGGATATCTAATAAAAAAACATTGATAAATCTTGGTTCATCGAATCAAAGAAATATAGGATTAGATAGAAATAGTTTTAAATTAAATTATATATACAGCTGGAATACTAAAAAAACTTTTTTTAGTTTTTCTCCCGCTGAAATTGCATTAATAAATAATAAAAATATTGATAATTATTTTAATATATATTCTAGTTCATACAAGGAATTAAATTTTATAGCAAATAAAATAACCTCAAATCCAATTTATTATAACAACAGAGATTTAGAAATTCCTTCAGGAATTAATTTATTCGTTAATGATGTATTAGATGGAAAGTTTACAAACATCACAGAAAAAGATTTTAGGAAAGTAAGTTTTATAGAAGGAAGAAGATCTAGGTTGATTTCTAATAATTTAATTCTTGGTCCTTCAATAAAATTATCAAACAAATCAGAAAATGTATTTCAAGGAAATAATTTTAACAAATGGAATTTAAAAATTCAAACATCAGGTAATATTGCAAATTTATTTGCGAAAAAGGATAGCTTCGAAAATTTTAAAACTATATCTGATTTAAGATTCTCACAATTCTTCAAAACTGAATTTACGTACACTAAACATTGGAGTTTTGAAAATAATTCACTTTTTGCATTTAGATTTTTCAATGGTTTAGCTATACCTTATGGGAACTCTGAAAATATACCATTTTCAGAATCTTTTTTTGGAGGAGGATCTAATGATAACAGAGCTTGGCAAGTATATAAATTAGGTCCTGGAAGTAGTGGTGCATTTGATGAGTTTAACGAAGCTAACTTTAAGATTGCATTTAATTTTGAGTATAGGTTTAAAATGTTTGGGAATTTTGATGGAGCATTTTTTGCCGATATAGGAAATATTTGGAATCTGCTAGACAACACTGAAGATAACACTCGAACTTTTGATGGATTTAGTGATTTAAGTGAGCTTGCAATAGGAAATGGAATTGGTTTGAGATACGACTCTGGATTATTTATTTTTAGGCTAGATATGGGCTTAAAGACTCACAATCCTTCTTTAGAAAAAGGGAAAAGATGGTTAACAGATTTCAGCCTAAAAAAAGCTGTATTTAATATTGGATTAAATTATCCTTTCTAACTTCTTTTTTTCTTCTTAATTTTGCCCAACAATTTTTACTAAATGAGTATACTTACAGGGAATGAAGTTCAAGAAATTTTTGAGCTTGCAAAAAAAAAGAAATTTGCCTTACCAGCAGTTAATGTAATCGGATCATCTTCAATCAATGCAACTTTAGAAACTGCTGCAAAATTAAATGCTCCAGTTATCATTCAATTTTCAAACGGAGGTGGAAGTTTTAATGCTGGAAAAGGATTAGCAAATACAAACCAAATTGCATCTATAAAAGGATCAATTGCCGGAGCAAAACATGTACATGAACTTTCAAAAGATTATAATGCTACAGTACTATTACACACCGATCATGCTGCAAAAAAACTTTTACCATGGATTGATGGTTTGATCTCTGAAAGCGAAAAACATTATGAAAAAAGTGGAAAACCACTTTTTAGTTCTCATATGATTGATCTTTCTGAGGAAGACATTAAAGAAAATATATCTACTTGTAAAAAATATTTAGAGAGAATGTCTAAAATTGGAATGACGCTTGAAATAGAATTAGGTGTCACAGGTGGTGAGGAAGATGGAGTTGACAATACTGATATTGATAGTTCTAAATTATATACACAACCTGAAGAAGTTGCTTATGCTTATAAACAATTGTCTGATGTAAGTGATAAATTTACCATTGCAGCTGCATTTGGAAATGTTCACGGTGTTTACAAGCCTGGGAATGTCAAACTAACACCTAAAATTTTAAAAAATTCCCAAGATTATATTTCTAAAAAATTCAATGTAGCTGAAAATACTGTTAATTTTGTTTTTCATGGCGGATCTGGTTCTACATTAGAAGAAATTAGGGAAGCTATTTCATATGGAGCTGTCAAGATGAATATTGATACCGATATGCAATATGCTTTTATGTCAGGAGTTAGAGATTATTTTACTTCAAATGCTGAATATCTTAAAAAGCAAATTGGAAATCCTGATGGAGATGATATTCCTAACAAGAAATTCTATGACCCTAGAGTTTGGTTAAGAAAAGGTGAGGAATATTTCGTAACTAGACTTGAACAAGCTTTTAAAGACCTAAATAATGTAAATACATTATAATTTTTTAGTTTTAATTTAAATTATGGCTTGGTTTAAAAGAACAAGGAAAGGAATTGTAACAAATACAAAAGACAAAAAGGATACCCCAGATGGTCTTTGGCATAAGACCCCAACAGGAAAAATTGTTGATAATGATGAATTAGTAAAGAACAATTTTGTATCTCCTGAAGATAATTTTCACATGAGAATTGAATCTAGCGAGTATTTTAATTTATTATTTGATTCTGATTATGAAATATTGTTTAATAATCTAAAAGCATCTGATCCATTAAAGTTTACTGATACAAAAACCTATCCAGAACGAGTTAAAGAAGCAAACAAAAAGACTGGACTTTCTGAGGCAATTTCTGTTGCATATGGGAACTCTTGTTCAAAACCCTTAACTATTGCTTCTATGAATTTCAGTTACATAGGAGGATCCATGGGATCCGTTGTTGGCGAAAAAATCTCTAGAGCAATTGATCATTCAATAAAAACTAAATCCCCTCTTTTAATTATTTCAAAATCTGGTGGAGCAAGAATGATGGAAGGAGCTTTTTCACTAATGCAAATGGCGAAAACTTCTGCTAAACTTTTAGAATTATCTAATAATAAAATACCATATATATCTCTATGTACAGATCCCACAACTGGTGGAACAACAGCATCTTTTGCAATGTTGGGAGATATTATTATTTCAGAACCTGGTGCTTTAATTGGATTTGCTGGTCCACGTGTTGTCAAAGACACTACTGGTCAAGACCTTCCTGAAGGTTTTCAAAGATCTGAATTTTTACTGGAACATGGTTTTGTTGACTTTATTAGTCACAGAAACAATTTGAAAGAAAAGATTAATTTTTACCTAGATTTAATTCTTAATAGACCTCTTCGAAATTATAGTGATTGACTTTAAAAAATTATACTATATTTGCGCCACAAAATATTTTAAATGTATTTAACTAAAGAAAAAATTCAAGACATTTTTAAAGACAATGGTAGTTCTGAAAAAGATACCGGTTCAATTGAGGGTCAAATTGCTTTATTCACTACAAGAATAAATCATCTAACAAATCACCTTAAATCGAATAAGAAGGATTACAATACAGAAAGATCACTTTTAAAAATGGTTGGAAAAAGAAAAAGCCTTCTATCTTATTTAAAAAATAAAGATATCAACAGATATAGGGCTATAATTAAAAAATTATCACTTAGAAAGTAATAAGTTTTCATTGGTTGCTACTCACACAACAATTAATTAATGAAAACAAATGAGTACAAAAATTTATAGAAAAGAAATTTCATTGCCTGATGGTAGAGTTATTTCAATTGAAACAGGGAAATTAGCAAAACAAGCAGATGGATCTGCTGTTATTCAGATGGGTAACGCAATGCTATTAGCCACTGTTGTATCCTCTCAAACTCCTAGCCCTGTTGATTTTTTACCACTGACCGTTGATTACCGTGAAAAATTTGCAGCTGCTGGAAAATTTCCTGGTGGATTTTTCAAAAGAGAGGCTAGACCTTCTGATGATGAAATACTTACTATGAGATTAGTTGACAGAGTTCTAAGACCTTTATTTCCTAAAGATTACCATCATGAAACTCAGGTAATGATTCAACTAATGTCACATGACGATGATGTAATGCCTGATTCACTTGCAGGACTAGCTGCTTCAACTGTAATTCAACTTTCTGATATTCCATTTGAATACCCTATTTCTGAAGTTCGTGTAGCTAGAATTGATGGTGAGTTTATTATTAACCCAAGTAGAAATCAATTAGATAATTCTGATATAGATATAATGGTTGGGGCTAGTTACGATTCTGTTTCAATGGTTGAAGGGGAATTTGATGAAATCAGCGAAAATGAAATGACTGAGGCCATTAAATATGGACATGAGGCGATTAAAACACAAATTGATGCTCAAAAAGAATTGGTCAATGAAATTGGAAAAAAAGAAACCAGAGAATATGAATCTGCAATTGATAATGAGGATATATTAAGAAAGGTTCATGATGAATGTTATGAAAATTGCTACCAAGTAGCTAAAAAAGGACTTGACAAAAAAGAAAGAGCATTAAAGTTTTCTGAGATAAAAGAAACCCTATTGAGTAAATTTAGCGAAGAAGAACTTGAGGAAAATGAAAGTTTAATTTTAAAGTATTTCTATAAAGTTGAGAAAGAGGCAATAAGAGAACTTATATTAAATGAAGGTTTGAGGCTTGATGGTAGAAAAACTACTGATATCAGACCAATTTGGTGCGAAGTTGATTATTTGCCATCTACACATGGGTCTTCAATTTTTACCAGAGGAGAAACTCAAGCACTAGCTACTGTAACTTTAGGTTCCTCAAGAGATGCAAATATTATTGATTCTCCAACTCATCAGGGTGAAGAAAATTTTTATTTACACTATAACTTTCCTCCATTTTCTACCGGTGAGGCTAGACCTCTGAGAGGAACATCTAGAAGAGAAATTGGTCATGGAAATTTGGCTCAGAGAGCATTAAGTAAAGTATTTCCAAAAGATTGTCCATATACTGTTAGAGTGGTTTCTGAAGTTCTTGAATCTAATGGTTCATCCTCAATGGCAACTGTCTGTTCAGGAACAATGGCTTTGATGGATGCAGGTGTAAAAATTAGCAAACCAGTATCAGGAATAGCTATGGGATTAATTTCGGATGGTGAAAGATATTCTGTTCTCTCAGATATTCTAGGAGATGAAGATCATTTAGGTGATATGGATTTTAAAGTAACTGGAACTGAAGATGGTATTACAGCTTGTCAGATGGACATTAAGATTAAAGGCCTTTCATATGAAATTTTAGTCAAAGCTCTTGATCAAGCTAGAGTTGGGAGATTAGAAATTCTTGAAAAATTAACTGATACGATTGAAAAGCCAGCTGAATCTGTTAAAGCACATGCTCCAAAAATGGTAAAAGTCACAATAGACGGTGACTATATAGGAGCAGTAATTGGACCTGGAGGAAAAGTAATTCAAGAGATGCAAAAAGAAACTGGAACTACAATTGTAATAGAAGAACAAGATGAGAAAGGAATTATTGAAATTTTAGGAACTAATCAGGAAATGATTGATTCAGTTATTGAAAAAATAAATGATATCACCTTCAAACCTGAAAATGGAAAAGAATATGATGTAACGGTTATAAAAATTCTGGAATTTGGAGCGGTTGTAGAATTCAGACCTGGCAAAGAGGTTTTACTCCACATTTCAGAAATAGCATGGGAAAGGGTTGAAAATGTTGAAAAACATTTAAAGATAGGAGATACTGTAAGAGTAAAATACATGGGGATTGATCCAAAAACTAAAAAACAAAAAGTTTCAAGAAAAATTTTGCTTGAAAGACCAAAAAAAAAGGAATAAAGTGAAACCTTTTTTAATATTAATCGTATAAGTATTAAAAGAATTTAATGAGACAGCTTAAAATAACTAAGCAGGTTACTAATCGGGAAACTGCTTCACTTGATAAATATTTACAAGAAATTGGAAAAGTTGATTTAATTACCGCTGAAGAAGAGGTAGAATTAGCTCAAAGAATTAAAGATGGTGATGAGATTGCTCTAGAGAAACTTACAAAGGCAAACTTACGATTTGTTGTTTCAGTAGCTAAGCAATATCAAAATCAAGGTTTAACGCTTCCTGATTTAATAAACGAAGGAAATTTAGGGCTTATAAAAGCAGCGAGAAGATTTGACGAAACTCGAGGTTTCAAATTTATTTCATATGCTGTTTGGTGGATTCGACAGTCAATTCTTCAAGCATTGGCTGAACAATCTAGGATTGTTAGACTACCCTTAAATAAAATTGGATCTATCAATAAAATTAATAAAATGTATGCTTTTCTTGAGCAAGCCAATGAACGTGTGCCTTCAGCAGAAGAAATTGCCAAAGAATTAGACATGACTGTGTCTGATGTTAAAGAATCTATGAAAAATTCAGGAAGACATGTTTCAATGGATGCCCCACTAGTTGAAGGTGAAGATTCTAACTTGTATGATGTACTTAATAGTGGAGAATCACCTAATCCTGATAAAAAACTTTTGCACGAATCACTAAAAACTGAAATAGAGAGAGCACTAGAAACACTTACACCTAGAGAAGCTGATGTAGTTAAATTATATTTTGGTTTATCAGAGCAACATGCAATGACACTTGAAGAAATTGGTGAAACATTTGATTTAACACGTGAAAGAGTACGGCAAATTAAAGAAAAGGCAATCAGAAGACTTAAACATGCTTCTAGAAGTAAAATCCTAAAAACATACCTTGGATAGTAGTTCAAGAATTATAGCTCCCTCAATGCTTGCTTGTAATTTTGGTAAGCTTGAAGAGGAAATTTCATTAGTTAACGACAGTAAAGCTCAATGGTTTCACATTGATGTGATGGATGGAGTTTTTGTTCCAAACATTTCTTTTGGAACACCAATTATGAAAATTTTTCAGCAAAAAGCTAAAAAACCACTAGACGTTCACTTAATGATTGTTAATCCAGAGAACTACATTCAAAAATTTGCTGATTTAGGAAGTGATTTAATTACAGTTCATATTGAGGCTTCTACACATCTTCATAGAAACATTCAAAAAATTAAAAATTTAGGTATTAAAGCTGGAGTAGCATTAAATCCACATACACCGGTATCCTCACTAAGTTCTATAATAAGTGATATTGACCTAGTATGTTTAATGAGTGTTAACCCTGGATTTGGAGGACAACAATTTATTGAAAATACCTTTGATAAAGTTGCTGAACTTAAAAATCTTATTATTAACTCTGCATCAAAGGCGTTGATTGAAGTTGATGGGGGTGTAACTCTAAGAAACTCAAATAAATTATTTGATTTAGGTGCTAATGTTTTAGTTGCAGGTAGCACAGTTTTTAATTCTAAAAATCCAACAAATACCATTTCTAAACTCATTTCTGAATAGAGTATAATTTAATTTAATAACTTTCACTCATGTCCAAATTCACTAATATTATTGGTTTAATGAGTGGCACATCCTTAGATGGTTTAGATATATGTGCAGTAAGGTTTGAAGAAGAACAACTTCAAAAATTTGAAATTATCAACTGTAAGACAATTTCTTATAATGAACAATTAATAAATAAATTGAAAAATTCTATTTATCTAAGCAATGAGGAAATTTCAAGCCTTAATATTGAATTGGGAGTTATTTTTGGAAATGCTACAAATAATTTTATTAAAGAATATAATCTTAAAAATATTGATATTATTTCATCTCACGGTCATACTATATTTCATGAACCAGATATTGGTAAAACACTTCAAATAGGTGATGGAAAAACAATAAATAAATTAACTGGAATTAAAACTATAAATAATTTTAGAGCTCAAGATGTTGCTTTAGGTGGTCAAGGTGCACCACTAGTCCCAATTGGAGATATGTATTTATTTGAAGATTTTAAATATTGCTTAAACTTGGGAGGTTTTGCTAATATTTCATTTAAAAATGAGAAAAACATTTATGCTTTTGACGTATGTCCAATGAATACTGTTTTAAATCACTACTGTAAAATTATAGGAACAGAATTTGACATGGATGGAAACTTTTCAAAAGATGGAAGTATAAACAAGAAATTATTGAACCATTTAAATTCAATTTCATATTACGAAAAAAAACTTCCAAAGTCACTTGGAATTGAATTTGTAAACAAAAATATTTTTCCAATAATTGAAAATTATAAAATTGAAATTAAAGATATTTTAAATACCTATATACATCATGTTGCGTATCAAATAAAAAAGAACGTTGATACTGAAAATAAAATATTGATAACAGGTGGAGGGGCTTATAATAAAACTCTAATTAATTGTCTCAAAAAGGAAAAATTAAAGATTCATATTCCACAAAAAGAGATAGTTGATTATAAAGAAGCATTAATATTCGCCTTACTTGGTAAGCTAAAAAATGAAGGTTTAAATAATTGTTTAAAATCGGTGACTGGAGCTTCAAAAGACCACTCGTCAGGAGATGTATTTAATTTAATTTAGTCAAATTAATATTCTTCCATTTAACTTTTATACCACCACCATCATGAATTTGAAGTGCAACACCTCCTTTACCTAATCCAATTATTGAATCTTTAATTTTTATCATCTGATTTTCATTAATCCAGGTTGTGACTTCATCACCATAAACTTTTATTTTCATTTTGTTCCACTCACCCATTTTAACAATAGAATCTTTTGATTGATCAGGCTTAATCAGCCATCCTCTTCCATAGGATTCATAAATACCACCAGAATGATATCCAGGTGGAGCTACTTCAACTTGCCATCCTTTTACCTTAACTCCATCGACAGTTGATCTAAAAAAAACACCACTGTTTCCATTATCTTCCTGTTTAAAATCTAGCTCTAAGATAAAATCATCAAAAAATTTATTAGTTCCTAGATAGCCATAGTCTTTATCAGGTCCACTTTCACAAATTAACTCCCCATTTTCCACATACCATTTTTCAGTTCCATAAATAATCCAACCATCCAAATTTTTACCATTGAAAAGCGATAACGTTTCTGTTGGAACACTACATGAAAAAATCAAAGAGGTAAGAAAAAGTATTAAATAATTTGGTTTCATTGTTAGCTGTATTTATTTTTTTAAATTAATGAAAATTTACATGAAAATATATTTCACAATAGGATTATTTTTTTTGCTTTTACCAATGTATTCTCAAGATATTGGCTTTTCTAATGTGCTCAAAGAAGTTTATCCTGATAAAAATGAATTTAATTATCCAAAAAACTATAAAGTTAACACAGCACGTAACTGTTATAGCCATGTAAATATTATCATTAAAACTAAAATAGGAGATATAATAGATTTTAATGCATCTAGCGAAACTTTAAACAATATACAGTTTAACAATGTAAAAGATGTTCCTATTGAGGAAAATACTGGATTAGATAGTAGAACGGAACAATTTAAAGGATTAATAAATCCACATGTGATAAGACGAGCTCCATTTAGAGTTTTTGAAATATTAAAACCTGTTCATAATAATATCACAGCAGAGACAAAATATTCACTATTAAATTTAAAAATATTTATTCCTGAACAAATTGATTTAGGTAATCATTTCGTCAATTTATCATTTAAAATTGGATTAAAGGCATTTAATTTAAAACTAAAAGTAAATGTCTTTGATTATGTAATTCCTAGACTTTCTGAAAGTAATTTCTTTTATACAAATTGGTTTAATCTGGGGAAAATGGAAGAATATCATGGTGTTAAAAGATGGACCGATGATTGGTATACTATGCTTGATAAGTATGCTAAAGTAATGGCAGAGGGAAGACAAAATTGTATTATAATTCCAGGGGAACTTATCTACCTAAATGATGGTAAATTCCAATTAGATGAGGAGAAAATGATTTCATTTATAAATATTTTTAGAAAATATGGATTCAAATATTTTGAATCCCCTCATTTACTAAATAGAGGAGCCAATGATGATTGGGGGAATCCTGAACTCAAGACTAGATTAAAAAAAGTGGGGTATTACTCAGATGAGGGTAAAAATGAAATTGCCTCTATAATAAACAAAATAAGAGACTTTACTGAAAAGTATAATTTAAAAAATCAATGGCTCCAACATATTGCTGATGAACCAACCTCAATTAATGCGCAATGCTATGTTGATGTTGCCAAGCAAATAAAAGAAATTTTTCCAGAGATTAAGATAATGGAAGCAACCAATACAAGAGATAGTTTAGGCGATGCAATTGATATTTGGTGTCCAATAATTAATGATTTTCAAGAAAATTTAGATTTTTTTAGAGAAAGAGAAAAAAAAGGAGAAAAAATTTTAGTCTACACTTGCTTAGTTCCAGGAGGCAAATGGTTAAACAGAACTCTTGATATGGAAAAATTAAGACAAGTATATTTTGGTTGGGGTGGATCAAAATATAATACCTTAGGGTATCTGCATTGGGGTTTAAATCAATATAAAGCTGATCCTTTCAAACAAAGTGTTGTAAAGCACCCATCACCCGCAGCCTCTTCAAATAATTATCTTCCTGCTGGTGATACACATGTTATATATCCTGGAAAAAATGGACCACTTTCTTCACTTAGATTTGAGGCTCATAGAATTGGTGCTGAAGATTATGAAATGTTAGAATCTGTTAAAATCAAAAATTCAAAAATTCACAAAAAATTAATTAATAAAATTTTTAAAAATTACACTGACTATTCTTTAAATATTAATAAATATATAAGAGTTAAAAAGAAGCTTCTAAAAAAACTTACCATATGAAAAAATTAAAATACATTTTATTATTGTTTACTCTAATAAATTATGGACAAGGAGTAAAAACATTTTTTAAAAGTCCAGAAGGTAAATTTTTTATTTCTGCTGATTTACATATTCATACAGTATTTTCTGACGGCAGCGTATGGCCTACAATTAGAGTTGATGAAGCACTGAGAGATAGTATAGATCTGATATCACTTACTGAACATCTTGAATATCAATCACATTTAAGAGATATTCCTCATCCAGATAGAAATAGATCATACCAAATTGCTGGAGGTTATGTAAAAAACCAGCCATTGGCAGTTGTTCATGGAACTGAAATTACAAAGCCAATGCCCCCGGGACATTTCAATGCAATATTTATTAGCGATGCAAACAAATTTTTTGATAAAGAAAAAAAAGCTTTAGAATTTGACAAAGCAATAAAAGAAGCCAATAAACAAGGGGCTTTTGTTTTTTGGAATCATCCTCATTGGGAAGCTAATAGAACGGATGGTATCGCAAAATTAGATCCAATACACAATGAGATAATTAACAAAAAGTTATTACATGGTATTGAGGTTGTAAATATGTTTACATTCTCCGAAGAAGCATTAGACATAGCTTTAGAAAATGATTTAACAATTCTTGGAACAAGCGATGTTCATGTTTTAATTGACTGGGATTTTAAAAATGAAAGAGAAAGCTATCATAGACCTCTTACCTTCATAATTTCTGAAAATAGAACTATGAAATCTACAAGTGATGCTCTTTTTAAAGGTAATACATTCGTCTGGTATCATGATTTAATCATTGGTAAAGAAGAGAATTTGAAAATTGTAGCTGAAAATAATTTCACTGTAACTAGTGAAGGGTATGATTATGCTTTTTTTAATAGTGCTGAATCTATACTAAAAGTGAAATTAAAAAATCATTCGTTAGCACCACTTAAGTTAAAATATATTGGAGAATATACATTTCATACCGAATTTAATTATATTGACATTGCTCCAAGATCTGAGTTAGAAATTTATGTTAAAACAAGAGACAGACTTAAAAATCTTGAAATGCCTTTTGAAATTCTTAATTATGTGATTGGTTCTAGAAAGAATTTAAAAATTAATAAAAACATATCTGTACAATGAAAAAAGCACTTTATTTAATTACTGTTTTGTTGAGTTTTACAATTAACTCACAAACAAGTTTAGAGTACTACTTTAATGGTGATTTAAATTTTGATCCAAAAATTCCAAAACCATCTGAGATTATTGGTCACGAGGTTGGTGAATGGCATATCACACATGACAAGTTAGTGGATTATATGTATAAAATAGCAGATAAATCAGACAGAGTTAAAATTCATGAAACTGGAAAAACTTATGAAGATAGACCACTAATCATTTTAACAGTTTCAAGTCCTGAAAATTTAAAAAATATTGAGGAAATTAGAAAAAATCATTTGAGATTAAGTTCAGGGGAGAAGATTCTTAACTACGATGATATGCCTGCAATTGTTTATCAGGGCTTCTCTGTTCATGGAAATGAGCCTAGTGGTTCAAATGCTAGTTTACTTGGAATATATTATTTAGCAGCATCTCAAAGTCAAGAATTGATTGATATATTGGATAACTCTGTTATTCTATTTGATCCGTCGTTAAATCCTGATGGTTTACAAAGATTTGCATATTGGGCAAACTCCAATAAGAGCCTAACATTAAATCCAGACTCTAATGATAGAGAGTATAGGGAAGTATGGCCTGGGGGGCGAACAAATCACTACTGGTTTGATTTGAATAGAGACTGGCTTCCAGTTCAACTCCCCGAGTCAAAGGCAAGAATTAAAACTTTTATTAAATGGATGCCTAATGTTTTAACAGATCATCACGAAATGGGAACAAATTCAACTTTTTTCTTTCAACCTGGTATTCCTGATAGGGTTAATCCTATGATTCCAACTAATAATCAGAAGCTTACTGAGAAAATAGCTGGATTTCATTCTGAGTATCTTGATAAAATTGGAAGTCTTTATTATAGTAAAGAAAACTATGATGATTTTTATTTTGGAAAAGGCTCTACGTATCCTGATATAAATGGTAGTATTGGAATTCTTTTTGAGCAAGGTAGTTCAAGAGGCCATATTCAAGAGAGTCAAAATGGAATTTTAACATTTCCATTTACAATTAAAAATCAATTAACTACATTTTTATCTACTCTAAAAGCATCAAGTTCAATAAGAGTTGATTTACTGAAATACATGAACAATTTTTTCCTAGAAAGTATAAATGAATCAAAAAATTCGAAAATAAAAGGAATTGGATTTGGTAATAACTCAGATAAGTCAAGTAGCTATGAACTTGCTAAAATATTAAGAACACATAATATCAAGGTTAATGAAACTGATGATGCAGATTATAAATATTATGTATCATTAAATCAACCCAAGTCAAAATTAATTAAGGCAATGTTTGAAACAACTAAAAAGTTTAAGGACAGTCTTTTTTATGATGTTTCAGCTTGGACATTCCCTTTAGCATTTAATTTAAATTATGATTTTTTGAAAAAAGACCTGAATATAATTGAAAGTGATATTAAAAAACCTGTGGGAGAAGTATATAGTTTATCCAACTATGGTTATTTAATAGAACCACATGATTACAATATTCCAAAACTTATTAATAAATTATTGATTAATAACATTAGAGTAAAATCAAGTTCAAAAAAGATTTTTATTAAAAATAAAATGTATGATTATGGAAGTCTATTTATACCTGTTGTTGGTCAATCCAAAAGTTCTAATGAAATACACGATATACTAATAGAAATTTCAAAAGAAACAGGAATCGATATTAATGGATTAAATGGTGGATATGAAGATAATATTGGTTTTGGTTCTAATTCATTTACAACGATAAATAAACCCAAAGTTGCATTAATAGTAGGAGATGGTATTCGATCATATGATGCTGGAGAAATATGGCACCTTTTTGACACTAGATACAAAACTCTAATTACAAAAATTGATGTAGGAAATATTAATAGAGTTAATCTTTCAAAGTATTCTCATATTATTTTGCCTAATTATTCTGGAAATCAAATTAACATTAATAAATTAAAAGAATATCTAGATTCTGGCGGAAATCTAATTGCTTACAGCGGTTCTATTAACTGGTTAAATAGAAATAAATTAATTGATATTGAGTTCTTAAGCAAAAATATGAACGCAAAAGATGTTAAGTATGAAGACAGAGGAAAATTTTCAGGTGCTCAAGTGATTGGGGGTGCAATATTCAATACCACATTGGATAAAAGTCATCCAATTAATTTTGGAATAAAATCTAATTATTTGCCGACTTTTCGTAATAATACAATATTTATGAAACCAGATGAAAATAGTTTTAATAATCCTATAACATATACAAGCAACCCATTACTTAGTGGTTATATTTCAAAGGAAAATACTGAAATATTAAAAAAGAGTGTTCCCTTTAAAATTAAGAGATATGGTTCTGGAAAAATATTTTTATTCAGTGACAATACAAACTTTAGAGCATTTTGGTATGGTACAAATAGACTTTTGATGAATTCTATTTATTTATCAAATAAAATGTAATTGGATATTGATTAAAAACTACACTAAGGAATTTTCATATAATTATAAGTTAGCCTATCCTGTAATTATTGGCCTTGTTGGACATACTCTTGTTCAATTTGTGGATAATGCAATGGTTGGAAGACTTGGAACCGCAGAACTAGCAGCAATATCACTTGGAAATAGTTTTGTTTTTTTGGCAATGTCAATAGGCATTGGGTTCTCAACAGCAATTACGCCTCTAATTGCAGAGAGTAATGCACAAAGAAATTTTATAAAATCTAAATCAATATTAGAAAACAGTGTAACAATATGTTTAATACTTGGTATTTTCCTGACAGTAGGGGTTTTAGCTTTAAAACCTTTATTGAATTCAATGGGTCAATCACCAAATGTTATAAAACTTGCTAATCCATATATTAATTGGGTCGCACTATCGCTAATTCCTCTAGTATTATTTCAAAGCTTTAAACAATTTACTGATGGATTATCGCTAACAAAAATTTCAATGATTTCTACAATTATTGCAAACATTATTAATGTTTTACTAAACTATATACTGATTTATGGAAAATTTGGGTTTCCGAAACTAGAGCTAGTGGGAGCTGGAATTGGAACATTTATTTCTAGAATATTTATGGTTTTAATAATTATATATCTTATCAAAAATTCTGGTAACCTTCAAAAATATTTTGAAAATTTTAAACTTTTAAAGTTTACAAAAGCCATCATGTCAAAAATTTTCAATTTAGGTTACCCTTCTGCTTTACAAGTTTTATTTGAGGTTGGATTCTTTATTTCTGGAATATGGGTTTGTGGAATAATAGGTACAAACGAACAAGCTGCAAATCAAATTGCGTTGAATCTTTCAACAATAACATTTATGGTTGCTCTAGGGTTAAGTGTTACCGCTACAATCCGAGTAGGGAATCAGAAAGGAATCAATGATTTTTTAAACCTCAAGAGAATAGCAATATCTATTTTTTTAATGGTGATTCTAATTGAAATAGTTTTTGCATTGGTTTTTATTTCGCTTTCTGATTTGTTACCATGGCTATACCTTGAAAATGTGACTAAAGAAGACATAATCGAAACTGCAAATATTTCATCAAAATTATTACTTATAGTTGCATTACTGCAAATTTTTGATGGAATACAAATTGTTGCTCAAGGAGCACTCCGTGGAATACAAGATGTGAAAATTCCTTCAATAATAAGTTTTTTAAGTTATATCATAATAGGATTACCAGTAATGGTATATTTAGCTTTATTCACTGATTTAGATGTAGTTGGAGTTTGGATTGGTTTTTTAATTGGATTAATATCTGCATCGATTTTTTTATCGATGAGATTTTTTTATATGTGTAATCTATATATAAAGAATGAAAAATAATTCTTTGTGACCAAGGAAGGATTCGAACCCTCAACCGTCAGAGCCGAAATCTGATGTTCTATCCAGTTGAACTACTTGGCCATTGTTGATTAGTTTAGAATACTCCGTACAATTTCTGAAATAGTCTTTCCGTCAGATTTTCCAGAAAGTTCTTTTGTAGCTAAACCCATCACTTTCCCCATATCTTTCATGCCTTCAGATTTTGTTGTTTTTACTATCTCTTTGATAATGATTGTTACTTCTTCAATTGATAATTGTTTTGGAAGAAATTCTGAGATTATTCTTTCTTGTGCAATCTCTTTTTCGGCAAGGTCAACTCTTCCTTGAGAGTTAAAAATAGTTGCACTTTCCTTTCTTTGTTTAACTAATTTCTGCAATAAAGCTATTTCATCTTCAATTGAAGGATCAGATTTTAAACCAGATTTTGTTTCGAATAAAATTATTGCTGATTTAATAGCTCTTAATGATTCCAATCTCAATGAATCTTTGGATTTCATAGCTGAAATAATCTCTTTTCCAATTTTAGTTTTTAAGCTCATAATTTAATCTACGTTATCGTGAAGAAATGAATTATTAGTTTTTAGTTCTAAATCACCATCAATATTTTCTTCAATTTTAGAAAATGATTTTGAAGTCGATTCATAATTTTCAAAATTAACTCCTGCTCTTTTATAAGCAGGTTCACTTTCCATATCCTCTATTCTTTTAGCTTTAGCAAATTTATAATTAAATTCCTTTAACTTAATCTTTCTTTCTTCTGTTCTTTTTGCCAAACTTTTTGCGATTGGATTTTCAAATGGATTTTCATCAGTAATTTCTGATTTATTTGCTGGCTCGATTTCTTTAGAAGTTTCAAGTTCCTCACCGTTATCAATAGTTGTTAAAGGTATAATTTGCATTGGATCAACAACTTGAATATCATTAACATCCTCTTCAAGTATGTGTACAATCTTTTCATTATTAGTTGAATACTGATATGTATTATTTAAATCAAATTTTAAAAAATTTTCCTCTGACTTAACATGTTCAAATTCATTTACAATAATATCCTTTAAATTTGTTTCAACTCTTTCTGCAATAATTTTATTATCATCAAATTTTATTTCTTCAAAATCAACTTCAAAATCATTCAAATTAATTTTTGACAACTCTTCTTTTTCAGCCTGAGAGGTGTTTTGAAAATGGGTGTTTTTAAAATCAATTTCAGATGATGCAAAATCAAATTGAAATGGGGTTATATTTTTTTCCTTTTTAAAGTCTTCGGTCACTTCCCTTTCTTCATCTAAATAATGAATTTTTTTCTTTGGATTCACATGAATAATTTCATCTTGTTGATTTATATCAAAGCCGGTTGCAATTACAGTTACCGAAATTTCATCAGTCATTGATTGATCTTCACCCATACCCATAATTATGTTGACATTATTTCCTGCTGTTTCTTGTATATAGTCGTTAATTAAACCTATCTCATCTATTGTAACCTCACTAGAACCAGAAAGAATTAGCAACAATACATTTTTAGCACCCTTAATACTATTATCATTGAGTAAAGGTGAATCTAGTGCATTTGAAACTGCTTTTATTGCTCTTTTTTCGCCAGATGATCCTGCAGAACCCATTATGGCATTTCCACTTTTTGATAACACAGTTTTTGCATCTTTTAAATCAATATTTTGGGTGTAGTGATGTGTTATAACTTCGGCTATTCCCTTAGCAGCAGTCGCCAAAACTTCATCTGCTTTAGAAAAACCCTGCTTTACACCTAAATTTCCATATACTTCTCTTAATTTATTATTATTTACAACGATTAAGGCATCAACATTTTTTCTTAGTTTATCTAAACCAATGTTAGCTTGACTAATTCTATTTTGTCCTTCAAAAACAAAAGGCATAGTAACAATTCCGACTGTAAGGATATTCATTTCCATAGCTAATTTTGAAATAATTGGAGCTGCTCCTGTTCCTGTTCCTCCGCCCATTCCAGCTGTTATAAATACCATTTTTGTATTATTTTCAAGCATACTTTTTATTTCATTCAAGTTTTCAATAGCTGCTTTTTCTCCAACAATTGGATTTGCACCTGCGCCTAAACCTTCTGTAAGGTTAACACCTAACTGGATTTTATTAGGAACATTACTGTTTTCCAAAGCCTGAGCATCTGTATTACAAACAACATAATCCACTCCTTTGATTCCTTTGGAATACATGTGATTGATTGCATTACTACCGCCGCCGCCAACTCCAATTACTTTAATTACATTACTTTGATTTTTTGGTAAATCAAATGATAAATTGTTTAGATCTTGATTAAAATTCATAGTTGTATGTTATTCTGCGTTTTCTAAAAATGTTTTTATTTTCTCAGTAAATTTTTCAAATACTGAATTTTTATTATTTGAATTTGAAAGATTAATTTCTTTATTTTCTTTATATTCTGATTTGACTTCCTCTTCTCTGTTTTCTAAGTTTTTATTTTTTCTTTTATTCATTGAATTCATGACTAAGCCAACAGCTGTAGCATATGTTGGATTTGAAATCTCAATTGAATTATTTCCAGCTAGGTGTTCGTTTGGCTGACCCAATCTAGTATCCATTCCAGTAACCAACTCAACGCATTGTTTTAAGTGTTTTAGTTGGCTTCCACCACCAGTAAGAACAATTCCAGCTATCAATTTCTTTTTTTGCTGATCATGTCCATAATTTTTAATTTCCATGTAAACCTGCTCTATAATTTCAATGACTCGTGCGTTTATTATTTTAGATAGGTTTTTCAAAGTAATTTCTTTTGGATCTCTACCTCTTAATCCGGGTATAGAAACTATTTCATTTTCCTTATTCTCGCCAGGCCATGCTGAACCAAATTTGACCTTCAATAGTTCAGCTTGTTTTTCAATAATGGAACATCCCTCCTTAATATCTTCAGTAATTATATTTCCTCCAAAAGGAATTACAGCTGTATGTCTGATTATTCCATCCTTGAAAATTGCTAAGTCAGTAGTTCCTCCACCGATATCTATCAGAGCTACTCCAGCTTCTTTCTCTTCCCTACTCAAAACAGCATCTGCTGAAGCTAAAGGTTCTAAAGTAATCCCATCAAAATCAATTCCCGCAGATTTCACACATCTTGCAATATTTTTTATTGAACTAACTTGACCAACGACAACATGAAAACTTGCTTCAACACGTGAACCAAACATACCAATTGGTTCTTTTATTTCACCTTGACCATCAACTTTATAATCTTGAGGCAAGACATGAATTATTTCTTCACCTGGTAACATTACTAATTTGTAGACATGAGATATTAGTTTCTCAACATCTTCCTCAGTTATTACCTGATCTGAATGTTCTCTTGTTATGTAATCGCTGTGCTGTAAGCTTCTAATATGTTGACCAGCAATACCTACAACAACTTTATCAATTTTATGTTTTGAATTTAATTCAGCTTCTTCAACAGCTAATTGTATAGACTGAATTGTTTGTGTTATATTGTTTACAACTCCTCTATGGACTCCTAGACTTTTAGATTTACCAATACCTATGATTTTTAATTTATCATACTCATTTAACTCTCCAATCATAGCAACTATTTTAGTTGTTCCGATATCCAATCCAATAAACAATTGATTTTTTTCCATATTATTTTTTTTGAGCAATTACTTGTTTGTTAAAATTTAAGTTCAGTTGAGAATATTTGTTAAGAATTTCATCATCAATTTTTGATGCTATAAATGCCTTATAGTTATTTAATTTTTCAGAAATATTTTCTAAACTTCCTAGTTTAATATTATAATCAAACATATTGACACTTAAATAAAAGTTTGAACTATCAGAGTAAATATATTTGATATGATCTTTCAAAAAATTATCTTTATTGATCGTTTTTGTAAGATTTGAAAGGTTTCTAAATATAGTAGGATCTATTTCGCCAAAAAAGCTAATTAAGTCAATATTTAAAGAATCAATCTTAGGTATTAAAACTCCGTTTTCTGAAAGCAAATAATCAGAATTAAACAAATTCAATAGTGGTTTTTTTTCTTCAATTTGAATATTTAATTCTGAATTAACGGTCATATAAACATCTGCCTTTTTTACAAAAGGAATTTGATTTATAATTTGTTCAATTTCATATATAGTTTGTATGTCGGCACTTATTGAATCTAAGCTGTTATAATATTCTAATAAATTAATCTTAATAAAATCGTCGTTTATAAAGTTATTTGAAGAAAGTTGAATATTTTTTTCATTAAAAATTAATTTGTTTGAGGCATTATTCAAATTGAAAAATATTATACCACTTATAATTATGATATTTATTAAAACAAAAACAATATTTAATATTTTAAATTTCAACTTCTATTTCTTTTTTTATTTTTTTAACAAGATTTCCTATATCACCTGCGCCCATGGTAACAACAACCTCATTTTCATTTTGATTAAGAATATTAATTATACCTTTTTCATCCGTCAATGATTTATCAAAAACTTTAATTTTTTCAAGTAATTTTTCTGAACTAACTCCAGGAATAGATTCCTCTCTAGCAGGATAAATATCTAATAATGCTACCTTATCGAAATAACTTAGGCTGCTTGCAAAATCATCCATAAAATCTCTTGTTCTCGAGTAAAGATGAGGTTGAAAAATTGCAAATTTTTTCTTTTCTGGAAATAAATCAGAAAGGGTTTTATATACACTTATTATTTCATTTGGATGATGTGCGTAATCATCAATATAAATTACTGGATCGGTCAATTCAACTGAAAATCTTCTTTCAACTCCTTTAAATTCTTTTAATCCTTTTTTTATTATTTCTGTGGAAATATTAAACTCTAATGAAATAGCTATAGCAGCTACAGCATTTAAACAATTATGAAATCCAACCATATTAAGTTCAATATTTTTTAAAAATTTATTTTCATATTCAACATCGAATATTGACTTTAAATTTTTAAAAGCAACATTGTGAAGTCTATAATTTGATTCTTTCTTAATACCAAAACTCTTTCCATTAAAGTTTAAATTCTCATTAAAAATTAAACTACCACCATGCTTAATTAGTTTTATAAACTTTTCAAATGAAAATATTAAATCATTATAATCATCATATACATCTAAATGATCCTCATCGATATTATTTATACATAGTATATCAGGATTAAGTTTTAAAAAAGATTTATCATATTCATCTGCTTCAACAATAAAAATTTTATCACCTTGAACATGTAAGTTTGAATTAAAGTTTTTCATTATACCGCCTGAAAAAGAAGTAAATTCAATATCAGAGTATGAAAAAATATTTGTCAAAAGACTAGTAACTGTTGTTTTTCCATGAGTTCCAGAAACAGCAATTGTAAACTTATCATGAGTTATTAATTGCAATAAATCTGATCTCTTAATTATCTTGAAATTATTTTTAACAAAATACTTATACAAAATATTATCAGGTTGGATAGCAGGCGTATAAACAATGAGAGTATCCTTAACATTTAGATAAATTTTTTCTATTAAATCGATTTGTTCTCTATATATTGTTTTAATTTCTAAATCGTTTAATTGATTTGTTATTTTTGATTTATTTAAGTCATACCCTGAAACATTTTTTTCTTTAAGCTTTAAATACCTAGCAAGAGAAGACATACCAATTCCTCCAATTCCAATAAAAAAATAATTTTTAAAGCTTAATTTTTTCAAACTATATAATTTACTATTTGATCAACTATTAATTGAGTTGAATTATTATTTGATATTTTTTTTAAATTCTGACCTAATTTTTCCTTGAGTTTTTCATCCTCAAATATTTTTTTTATAACACTGTTGAGCTTATATTCTATCTCATACTCATGTACTAATTCAGCGGCTTCTATGTCATATAAGTATTTTGCATTTTTTGTTTGGTGATCTTCAGCCACGTTTGGTGATGGAATAAAAATTACTGGCTTCCCTAAATTCGAGAGCTCTGAAATAATAATAGCTCCAGATCTTGATACGATTAAATCTGAACAAGAAAAAGCAAGATGCATATCATCTATAAATGGAATAACCTTAATTAAACCTGTACTTTTATGAATATAATTTTCTTGATATCTTTCCCCACATTGCAAAATAACTTGGTAATTATTCTCATTAAAGTAATTCTCGTTATTAATGACATAATCATTCATAACCTTTGCACCTAAACTTCCTCCCAAGAATAATATGGTTTTATTATTCCTTATTTCATTATTTTTTTTAAAAACTTCTATTTCTTTTGAATTAATATTAAAAAGTCTATTTCTAATTGGATTACCAAAATTTAAAATTTTATTGTCAGGAAAAAACTTCTCCATATTTTCATATGCAACAAAAATTTTCTTTGCGTATTTCGCTAGTATTTTATTTGTAATACCAGGATAAGAATTTTGTTCTTGTAATATAATTGGCTTATTAAACAAATGAGATATAATTAAAGCTGGTCCACTGGCAAAACCACCTGTTCCAATTGCAATGTGTGGATTAAACTTAAGTATTATGAAAAATGATTGAATTAAACTAATAATTAACTTAAATGGAAATAAAATGTTTGAGAAAATATTTTCCCTATTAATTCCTGTTATGCAAATTCCTTTTATTTTAAAACCGTTTTTTGGAACTTTTTTCATCTCCATTCTACCTTTTGCACCAACAAATAAAATTTCATATTCTTGGTATCTTTTTTTAATTTCATTAGCAATACTAATTGCTGGATAAATATGACCACCAGTACCCCCGCCTGAAATTAAAACTCTCTTAATCATATGCTTTGATTTGATTATTCAATTCTTTATTACTTACACTCAATAAAATACCTAACGCTAAAAATGTTGTCCAAATTGAAGTTCCCCCCATACTTATAAGCGGAAGAGGTTGTCCAGTTACTGGAAATAGTTGAACCGCAACCCCCATGTTAATTAAAGCTTGTAAAATTATAGGCAACCCTACTGAAAGAGCAACTAATTTTCCAAAACCTGAATTAGATTTATAGGATATAATTATTATTCTAAATAGTAAAATCAAATATAAAAACAAAATTAAACCTGCAACAATAAATCCATATTCCTCAGCAATTATAGAAAAAATGAAGTCAGAAGTACTTTGTGGAAGTATATATTTCATTGAGCTTTTTCCTGCGCCAACACCAAATAAAGATCCATTTGCAATTGCTGCTTTTGCTCTACTAATTTGATAATTTGAAGCATCATCAGTTGGATTACCATAATTCTCAAATCTATTTACCCAAGTATCAACTCTGTTAGGTAAAATATCTGGATATTTTTGGGCAATAATTATGAATATCGATGCACAGGTGATTATTAAAAATATAATTGAAAATATATATTTTAAGGGATACTGTCCTACAAAAATAATTGTAAGAACCATTAAAAATATCATGAAAGCAGTTGAAAAGTTTGAGGGTAAAATCAACATTAGAACAACAATAATTGGAATCCATAACGGAATAAAAGAGGATTTAAAATCTATCTTGGTTTCCAAGTTTTTTGATAGGAATGTCGATACATATAATAAAAGAAAAATTGATGCTAACGATGATGGCTGAAATGAAACTCCCACTAAGGGAATATTTAACCATCTATTTGCATTTGCACCTTCAATCTCATTTCCTTGAAATGCTGTAAAAGCCAATAATAATATTACAAAGGGTAATATTATTTTAGAAAGACCTTTAAAATATTTATAATCTACAAGGTGAGTAGCATACATAATTAATATCCCTATAATTATTATTGCTACATGTTTAAATAAATTTGAAAAAATTAGAGTAGATCCAAAATTTGAGCTAGCACTAAATACTGGTAAAAAAGAAAAAATTGATAATGCCAATACAACATACCATACTACTTTATCACCTTTCAAATTTGAAATTACACTCATAATTTTCTTACTTCCTCTTTAAATTTATTTCCTCTATCCTCAAAATTTTCAAATAAGTCAAAACTTGCACACGCAGGTGATAAGATTACTGTATCATTTTTATCTGAAAGCTTATATGAATTTCTTACAGCATCCTTTATATTATCAGTACTTATTATTGTTTCACAATAAGGTGAAAAGAATTCAATTAATTTAGAATTGTCAATACCTAAACAAATAATTGCTTTAACTTTTTTAGTAACAATTGGAATCAAATCTTTGTAGTCATTTCCTTTATCTACACCTCCAGCTATCCAAATAACTGAACCCTTGATAGATTCTAAAGCATAATAGGCAGCATTGACATTAGTTCCTTTAGAATCATTAATATACTTGACTTTTTGAATCGTTAAAAAATGTTCTAACCTATGAGGAACATTTTGGAAAGTTTTTAAACTTTCTTTAATCGACTCATTAGAAATATTTAAAATTTGTGACACACATATTGCTGCCATTGAATTTTGAATATTATGATCTCCACGTAATGAGAATTCGTTTAAATTAAACATAACATTATTATTATTTATGGTTGATTTGATTGTATTTTTTTCTTTAAAGATTTTATTCTTTCGATCATTTTTTTCTAATCCAATATGAATCAATTGTGAATTAATATGATTTTGAGAAAGAAATTGAGATGAGTATTTACACCCAGTGTTAATTATTAAATAATCTTTAGAGTCTTGATTTAAACTGATGTTAAATTTAGCTCTAGTATATTCTTTGATTGAGTTATTATATCTATCTAAATGATCATTAGAAACATTAAGTATTATTGATATATATGGTTTAAAATTTATAATATTTTCAAGTTGAAAACTACTTACTTCAAGCACATAATATTCATATTTTTTTTGACATATTGTCTCAGAGAAACTTATACCTAAATTACCTGCGAGTCCAACATTAAAACCCGAAGATTTTAAAATATGATAGATCAAATAGCTGGTGGTAGTTTTACCATTAGTTCCTGTGATTGCAATTATTTTTGCATTAGTGTACCTACTAGCAAATTCAATTTCAGAGATAATATTTTTAGAATCATAATTCGGAATCTTTAATAATATTTTTTTTGCAGAAATTCCTGGACTAAGTATTATTTCATCACAATCACTTAATCTTTCCCAATTATGACCATTTTCTTCAAACTTAATATTATTTTTAACTAAAACTTCTTTAATATCATTACTTATTCCAGAATAATCTGAAATAAAAAAATTTAAATTATTTCTCAAAGCCAATTTTGCAGCTCCTAACCCACTTATTCCAGAACCTATAATCCCTATTTCTTTTTGATTAATCATCTTATTTTAAGTGTTATTAATGAAATTATTGCTAGCATAATACAGATAATCCAAAACCTGGAGACGATTTTACTTTCATTGTATCCAAGTTTTTGAAAATGATGATGAATTGGTGTCATCAAAAAAATTCTCACACCATTTCCAAATTTTCTTTTCGTGTATTTGAAGTATCCAACCTGTATGATTACAGATAAACTTTCTATTAAAAAAATTCCACAAAGAATTGGTAAAAGAAGTTCTTTTCTTACTAAAATTGCAATGACTGCTATAATTCCGCCTAGAGTTAAACTGCCTGTATCACCCATAAATATTTGAGCCGGATAAGTATTATACCATAGAAATCCAATAATTCCACCTAAAAGTGCAGCAATGAACACAACTATTTCACCTATGCCAGGTATATACAGTATATTGAGATATTCAGTGAAAATTATGTTTCCTGAGATCCATGAAAAAATTGCAAGTGTAAAAATTATTATTGCAGAACTTCCTGCTGCTAGGCCATCAAGGCCGTCAGTTAAATTTGCTCCATTTGATACTGATACAATAATAAATGTTATAACCAAAACATAAAAAATCCAATTATAATTGCCTGGCTTTATATTAAAGATTTGCTCATAATCTAATTCATTGTTCTTAAAAAATGGAATTGTAGTTTTTAGATTTCCAGAGCTATCTACATTATGAATTTTTTCTGACTGAGTAAGAGTGTCAGAACTGAGTTTAATTTTGATATCAGGATTAAAATAAACATTAAATCCAATATATAAACCTAAAATTACTTGTCCAGCAATTTTAAAAGAGCCTTTTAAGCCTGCTTTATTTTTTTTAAAAACCTTAATATAATCATCAATAAAACCAATTAACCCTAGCCAAAATGTTGAAACTAAGAGAATTATAACATATGAATTATTAAAATCTGAAAATAGAAGAATTGGAATTATGGTTGAAACAATAATAATAAGACCTCCCATTGTAGGTGTATCTTTCTTTAATTCTTCTTCAGGTAAATCTAACTTTCTGATGTTTTCACCTATTTGTTTCCTTGCTAGAAAATTGATTATTCTTTTTCCAAAAATTGTTGAAATTAAAAGAGCGGTTATAAAAGTTATTGCAGATCTAAAAGAGAGATACTGAAACAAACTAGCACCTGCAATTTGAAAATTTGATTCAATATATTCGAATAAATAATATAACATTAAACAGCTCTTTTTAAATAATAACTTAGGGTTTCTTTATCACTGAATTCAATTTTTTTATTTCCTATTAATTGATATTTTTCATGACCTTTTCCTAAAACAACAACTATATCTTTTTCATTTGATAACTTAACACCTTTTTCAATTGCCTTTTCCCTATTTTCAATTACTAATACCTTGTCTCTATTTTTAATTTCAACACCTTCTAACATATCTTTGATTATTAGATTTGGATCTTCATCTCTTGGATTGTCCGATGTGTAAATGGAAATATCACTTATTGATGATGAGATGCTACCCATCTTGTGTCTTTTTAATTTATCTCTACCTCCACCACATCCAACTATAGTTATAAGCTTATTTTTTTCAGAAACGTATTCTCTTACTGACATTAGTACTTTTTTTATTGCATCAGGCGTATGTGCAAAATCAACAATTCCTATTTTATTATTTTCAGAAATAATTTCAAATCTGCCTTCAACTGATTTGAGAATACTTATAGAATGTATAATTTTTTGTTTTTCAAATCCTAATAAGTCACAAACAGCATAAGCAGCAAGTATATTATATGCATTGTAATTTCCAGAAATCTGAGTATGAATTACATCTTTTTCAATTTCAATTACTAAACCCTCTAGATTATTTTCTATAATTCTAATTTTATAATCAGAATTTTTATAGATAGAAAAAGATTTTATTTTAGAGTCTGTATTTTGAATCATTATTCTACCATTTTTATCATCACTGTTGTATAATGAAACAGATTTAGAATTTAGGTTATCAAAGAATATTTTTTTTGCCTTTATATAATTTTTAAAAGTTTTGTGATAATTAAGATGATCATGAGAAATGTTAGTAAAAACACCTATTTTAAAATTTAAACCCTTGATTCTCTCTTGAACAATTGAATGCGAAGAAACTTCCATAAAACAATATTCAACACCAAGGCTAACCATTTCATTTAAATAAAAATTGATTTCATAAGAATCTGGTGTTGTCAAATTTGTGTCAAACTTTTTACCATTAATCTCAATACAGTTTGTAGAAATTAATCCTGATTTTATGTTCTGAAGTTTAAGAATTTCGTAAAGGAATGTTGCTGTTGTTGTTTTCCCATTAGTTCCTGTAATTCCAATTAGACTTAATTTTTCACTAGGATTCTCAAAAAAATTTGAGCATATTTTTGAATACTCACCTCTTGAATTCTTAACAATTATGTAAGTTATGCTATCAACTATTTTTTTTGGAAGAATTTGACAAACAATGCATTCAGCACCATTTAAAATTGCTTGATCTATATAATTGTGTCCATCTGAATTATTTCCTTTAATAGCAATAAACATCGATTTTTCTGAAACTTTATTAGAATTATTTGTAATAGATTCAATATCAATACTTTTATTCCCTAAAATTTTTAGAGTATTAATATTTGATAATAAACAATCTAAGTTCTTCATGAATCAATTTTATTATTATCAATTATTATTTTTTTTTCTTTTGAATTTGAAATAAGCTTTAACTTATCAAAAAGCTCATTTTTTTTATATAATTTAATTTCAGGTGATTTTGATTGAATCTTTTCTGCAATTTTTTTAAAAACTGGAGCAGCAACAGTAGATCCATAGTATCCCAATTTTTTATTGGGTTTATTTATCACAACTATACATGAATACTTGGGATTATCAGCTGGAAAATAACCAACAAAACTTGAAATATAATTTATATCATCAGAAGCATAATCTACTTGAGTTGTCCCTGTTTTTCCAGAAAGTGTAAAGTAGTCAGATTTTATATTTTTTGCAGTTCCATTTTCGTGATTTACAACATCATACAACATCTTTTTTAAAATACTATTTGTTTTTTTTGAAAAAATAGATTTTTTCAAAATTCTTTTTTCATAAATAACTTCGTCTGCGGAGCCTGGCTTCTTATGACTGTATATAAATTTCGGCCCAACCATTTCTCCATCATTAGCTATAGAATTATAAAATGTTAAGATTTGTAATGGAGTCATACTTAAACCGTATCCATATGACATCCAGGGAAGAGATAATCCATTCCAATTTTTATCACTAGGATGTGGAATTTTTGGACTAGGCTCTCCTTTAATTGATTCTTGGACTTTTTCATAAATTCCAAAATTGTAAAGTCTATCAGAAAACCTCTTTGAATCATTTTTATAAACTGAATCTATAATTTTAACTATACCTGTGTTTGAAGACAATCTAATCACATCCATTACGTCTATTATTCCATATCCTCCTTTTCTTGAATCTCTTACCTTGTATCCATAATAATTTAGCTCTCCTTTTTCGGTGTCAACTAAAGTTATAGTATCTATGACCTGATCTTCTAATGCAGCTGCTATTGCTGCAAGTTTAAAAGTAGATCCTGGCTCTATTGATTCTCCAACAGCATAGTTCAATTTTTCATAATATTTACCATCATTTGTAATTCCAAAATTTGAGATTGCTTTTATATTTCCAGTTTCAACTTCCATAACTATAGCTGATGAATGATCTGCTTGAAACTTTTCAGTTTGCTCTAATAAGTAATCATGTACTATATCTTGAATTTCAGAATCTATTGTTGAAACAATATCATATCCATTTATAGGCTCCTTTTTATGTTCATTTTCAAGTGATTTCCACTGACCATTATAGATTTTTCTTTGAATCTCAAAACCATCTTTTCCTCTAAGTAAATTTCCAAAACCATGTTCAATACCTACACCACTAAAAAAACCTTGACTATTTAATCTTTCATAACCAATTGTTCTTTCAGCAGTTTTTCCTAAAGGATATTCTCTTGAAACCCTCTTGTTCACAATCAATCCACCTTTCACCATTCCATTTTTAAAAATTGAAAATTTTTTTATTTTTTCTACCTCATTACGCGATATACCTTTAAAAATAGACAGATACCTATTACCGTTTTTTCTAGCATTTAGAATATAATTATAAAGTTCATCTTGACTCTTTTTTGATATTAAAGTAAGTTGATGAGATAACTTTTCAAGTCCACTATTAAATATTTTTTCATCAACCACTCTTGTGTCAAAATATATATCATACTTAGTCACTGAGGTTGCTAACAAACTTCCATCAGTTGAATAAATATTACCTCGAATAGGCTTAATTTTATAATTTCTAATAGTTTTATCACTTGCTATTTTTCTGTATTTATCTCCTTCAATAAATTGTATTTCAATTAGTTTGTATCCAACTAATCCTCCAACAATCAAAAATGCAGATGCAATTAAAATAAGTTTTACAGCAAAATGATTACTTTTCATTAGAGACTAGAATTTTTAAAGGCGATTTTAATGAAGGTTCAATATTTTTGTCAATCAGTTTTTTTCTAATATTAGATTCAGTTCTGATATTCATTAAAATTTTTCTTTGATCAATAAAATTTGATTCTACAGCTGAAACATCATTACTAAGATTATTTATTTTATAAATTTTTGTATCAACACTATGAGACAAAAAAATCAAAGTGAAAGCCATTAAAAAAATAAATAGAATTAGTTTTAAGTTGTTAGAATTTATTTGATCAATTAAAAATTTTCCAAGTAATATGTTTAAAATTTTGTTTCTCATATTTTGATAGCAGATCTAAGCTTAGCACTCCTTGATCTAGTATTTAACTTTAGTTCAGATTTTGAGGGAGATATAAAGTTGTATTTTGGTTTCAATGATAAAATTTTATTACCATAATGATCTTTTTTTGGTTCATTATCAAAGCATGAGTTTTTAAAAAATCTTTTTACCAAGCGATCTTCAATGGAATGGTATGTTATTATAGAAACTATTCCGTTTTTTGCGAGAACCTCAACAACTTGATTAAGCATTTTTTTTAAAGCATTAATCTCATTATTAACCTCAATTCTGATAGCTTGATATACACGTGCTAAAAATTTATTTTTATAAGAGTCTGTATATAACGGTTTTAAGATTTTATTTAACTCATCAGAAGTTTGTATTTTCTTATTTTTTCTGTTAACACAAATAAGTTGAGCAATTTTCCTAGAATTTCTTAAGTCTGAAAAATCAAAAAATATTCTTGATAATTCAGATTCATCATAATCATTCAATAAACTTTCTGCATCAAATTCTGAACTAATATCCATTCTCATATCTAGTCTAGAATCATTAGCATATGTAAAACCTCTTTCATTTGTATCGAACTGAAAAGAACTAACTCCTAAATCAGCCAATACTCCATCAACTTTATTAATTCCTAAATATTCAAGATTTTGCTTTAAATAAATAAAATTTTGATGCAACAACTGAAATCTTGGATCTTTTATTGCATTTTTATGAGCATCTATATCTTGATCAAAAGCTATCAACTTTCCTGTTTTATCAATTTGTTTTAATATTTCTTTTGAATGGCCACCTCCTCCAAAGGTCAAATCGACATAAATACCACCATTTTTTATTTCCAAACTTTCAACAGATTCATTTAGTAATACAGGGTTATGATACATTATCACCTGTATTACCCATCACATCTTCAGTTAATTTCGCAAAATCAATTTCTGAATCATTAATTGATTTTTCATACAATTCTTTATCCCAAATCTCAATAATATTCACAGCGCTAGTCATTACCAAATTCTTTTTTAAATCAGCAATTTTTATCAAGTCTTTTGGGACTAAGATTCTTCCAGCATTATCCAACTCAATTGATTTTAATCCAGCTGTATATCTTCTGATAAAATCATTGTTCTTTTTTACAAATCTGTTAAGCTGATTAACTCCATTCATAGTTTTTTCCCACTCATCTAATGGAAATAGCTCAAGACATTTCTGAAATACAGATCTCTTAAGTATGAAGCCTTTATTCAACTTATCCTCTAATTGTTTTTTAAATGGAGAAGGGAACATTAGTCTTCCTTTAATATCCAATTTACATTCATATGTACCTATTAAAGTGCTCATATATGATTAGCGTTACTATCAAATATACCACATTTTACCACATTTTACCACATTGTTAATAAATTTATTTAATTGAATATTTTTTGATTTAAATTATTGATTATCAATATTTTATATTTAAAATAATATCATAAAATATTTACACAGCATAGATGTTTATTGCATATATTTGCTTTTAAAAAACTAATCTTTGGAAAATTATATATCTGAGAATGGATTTAATTATAAATCAGTGGGAAATGGACAACCCCTTATCATTCTTCATGGATTAATGGGAGGACTTAGCAATTTTAAAGTATTGTTTGATTTTTTTCCTAAAAACGGATATGCTGTTTTAGCACCAGAACTTCCAATTTATAATTCTACTTTATTGAACACAAATGTTAAATACTTTGCTAAGTATGTAAAAAAATTCATAGATCACAAAAAATTAAAAAATGTAGTTTTAATTGGAAACTCACTGGGAGGCCATGTTGGGTTAATTTTTTCTAAATTATATCCTGAGCTAGTTAAAGGACTCGTCTTAACAGGAAGCTCAGGATTATACGAAAATTCAATGGGAGATTCATACCCGAAACGAGAGGATTACAATTTTATAAAGAAAAAAACTCAAGAAGTTTTTTATAGTCCAAAAATAGCAACTAAAGAAATTGTTGATGAAATCTTTGAAACAGTAAATGATAGAAAAAAACTCATAAAGATTTTAGCAATGGCAAAGAGTGCAATTAGACACAATATGTCAAGTGATCTTCCAAAAATTACCAATGAAACTGCCATCATTTGGGGGAAAAATGATGCAGTCACCCCTCCTAATGTTGGAGTAGAATTTAATAATTTAATGCCAAATTCTGAATTATTTTGGATCGATAAATGCGGACATGCTCCTATGATGGAACACCCACATAAATTTAATAAAATACTAATCGATTGGCTTAAAAGCAAAAATATCTAAGGTGTTTTTAAAAAACGTAAAGTTTATAAAAAGTAGTTCTAAATCTTCAGAATGTCCTACAGATAAAAGATATGAGTTTGCATTTATTGGTAGATCTAACGTAGGAAAATCAAGCTTAATCAACTCGCTTATCCAAAGAAAAGGTTTGGCAAAAACATCTAAAACCCCTGGAAAAACCCAATTGATAAATCATTTTTTAATTGATGATACTTTTTATTTAGTTGATCTGCCTGGATTTGGTTACTCTAAGCTTTCAAAATCTGAATCTGAAAAAATTAAAAGAATTTCAATTGATTATATTACCAATCGAGTAAATCTTAAAAAACTTTTTTTACTAATAGATATTAGACATGAACCAGTAAAATCAGACATTGATTATATAAATTTTTTAATTGAATATAATATTCAATTTGATGTAATATTTACAAAAGTTGATAAATTAAAAGAAAAAATTGTCCAACAAAAATTCATTAATTATAAAAATTTTTTGATTGAGAAAACATATAATCAAAAATACTTCCTTACATCATCTAGTAAAAAAACTGGGCTTTTAGATTTGCAAAATTATATTTTAAACCTGGTTGACTAATTATTTTTTTAAATCTAAATTTTCAGAAAAATAATCACAAAACTGATTGAAAGCATCAGTCATTTTATCATTATTTGTGGCTTTGTAAAATGATTGAGATAAACTAACCAAAGTCTGATGAATAAAGATATTCATTTCATTTACTGGCATATCTTTAGTCCATAAATCTATTTTCATTGTTTCTTTATTAACTGAATCCCAAGACGAAAATAGTAAAGCTTTGGTTTCTTGATTTTCAACACCACCATCTTTTGCTGACCAACTCATTTTCTCAGGAATTTTATTTTCATCTAGTTCTATCGATATTACAATATCAGATTTTTTTGAGATCATAGTTAAGGGTTATAATTAGAATTTAAATATAGTTCATACTCATCCATTTCTAAAATATCAACTATGTTTTTATTATTTGTTTTTATATAGGATTCAACAATTTTATACCCAATCCATTTTCCAACCATCGGAGGTATTAAATAATCTAGTTGAGTCCCAAATTTAGAATAAGGATTTTCTAAAATTAAATTTTCGTAATATGAATTACTGGTTGAAAATAGTATCTCACTCTCAATTAATTTAGTCCAAATAACTTTTTCATTTTTATTTAACCAATTAATTTGATCATTGTCATATTTAAAAACTTTTAAAGTCTCAAAACCTAAAGCATTTTCAATAAAATACATTATTTTTCCATAATATATAGCTCTGTTAATGAACTGTCTTTCATGAGGATATTTTGCTAAACTTAATGCTATTTTTTCTGCAATATCTCTAAACAAATAATTCTTATTCATTTTAGATTTTTGATATAATGGGATATCTGAATAGAAACGGCTTTCACCTAAGAAACAATCTAAAGAAATCAGCAACATATCATCACGGTATATAATTCTGTAATCATAATCGATACCATTATTCAGGGTAATAGATCTTGGATATCTAAAATCAGAAAAGTATTTGTTCAGATTGTGATATAATTCTGAAAGATTTTGTACTAAATACTGATCTTGGTAGATTTCAATAGTCTCTAAAAAAATTTCATTTCTTAATTCATCCTGTCTTATATTAACCCAATCCTGAATGGAAAATTGAGAGGGGAATAAAAAAGGATAATCAGAAATAAGATTGTCAATTGAATCTATATCATTTTCGAAAAAAGATTTTTCAAATCTTTCAATTTCTGCAATTTTAAAATTGTTTTTATAATAATTATTACAACTTATAAAAAACAAAAAAACAATAGTAGTAGATCTTGAAAAATATTTATTGAGGAATATGCTTTGGTAAAATAATTGATATAATTTTGTTAAGTAGAATTTTTTCATGAACACATCAAAGGTAATTAATCACATTGTAAATTGGCTGAAATCTTATTCAACAAGCTCAAAAACAAATGGATTTGTTGTTGGAATATCTGGCGGCATTGACTCTGCCGTCACTTCAACTCTTGCATGCATGACTGGCTTACCTACTCTTTGTATTCAGATGCCAATTTATCAGTCAAAAAATGAACTTTTGAGATCAGGCAAGCATATTGAATGGCTTAATAAGTTTAACAATTTTGAAGAAGAATATATTGATCTAACAAAAACCTTTGAATCTTTTTCAAAGTCAGTAGCGAAAGATCATAAAAATGACAACCTATTATCCCTTGCAAATTCAAGATCAAGGTTAAGAATGACAACTTTATATTACTATGCCACCTTAAATAATTATTTGGTTGTTGGGACTGGAAATAAAGTTGAAGATTTTGGTGTTGGATTTTATACAAAATACGGTGATGGTGGAGTTGATTTATCTCCAATTGCTGACCTAATGAAGTCTCAAGTAAGAGCCGTAGCTAAAGAACTTAATATAATTGATGAAATTATACTAGCTAAACCAACTGATGGTCTTTGGGATGATACAAGAAGTGATGAAGATCAAATTGGTGCCACTTATGATGAGCTTGAAATGGCAATGGAATTAAAAAATAAAAAAATTAATATTGATACATTAAAAGGAAGAAATCTTGAAGTTTATCAAATCTTGGACAATTTATACAATAAAAATGAGCATAAGATGATTCCAATTCCCATATGCAAAATACCCAAGGAATTTACTAAATAACTCTATTTAATTTTTTACTTAAAAAATTTTTTAATTGATAATAATTTACTATTTCCTCTAATAAATTTTGATCTAAATTTTCAGAATTAATATTGATTTTTGACAACTCATTTACTTTTCTATTAATTAATAATGTTCTAAGTGTTAGAATTGTTTCAGTTACAAGCTGAGAAATTGACTTAATTTTATCCTTTACATAAACATTCTTAGATTTCCATTTATGCAATTGATGAATGTCATCTTTCATCATAATAGTAGTGATTAAGTTAGATAACTTACCGTCAACAGAATTCAAAATTGAACTGATATCAAAATTGCTTGACTGAAAATTTTTAATAATTAACCTATACAATTCTTTAAATTCAGTATTAGCAAATTCAATCTCGTCAGATTGTAAGTCCAAAAATATTTTTTCAAATACTGGAGACTCAATTTTTACATTTTTATACACCACATCACCTTTATCACTTTTTGATATTTTTATTTCGTCAAAAACAACTTTTTTATCTCCATATAATATCAAAATTTCAATAATTTTCTTTTCTAACTCGTAAACTTGATCAACCTTATTTTGCTGAGATGAAAGATTTAAAACAGGGTTTTGAGATTTCTTACTTTGAATCTTTATTCCAGTAATTTGTGATAATACATTAAACAATGTTTGTTCTGATATATTCATTATTTCAGAACAGTGTTTAATATAAATTTCCTGCTTAATTCTATCAGGAATTTTTGAAATACTTATTATCAAATCATTAATAACTTTAGCCTTTTCAGATGGAGTATTTTTTATAGTTGTGTTAAGAATATTTGCCTTAAATTCAATAAAGTCAACTGAATTTTGATTTAAAAAATTTAAAATTTCAGATTCATTTTTGTTTTTAGCAAAGCTATCAGGATCTTCATTTTCTGGAAGAAGAATTATATTTATATTCATTCCTTGCTCCAAAATAATATCAACATTTCTTTCAGTTGCATTTATTCCAGCTTTATCGGAGTCATAAATTATAGTTATGTTTTTTGATAATCTCCTTATAATATTAATTTGATCTTTAGAAAGTGCTGTACCTGAAGATGAAACAACATTTTTAACTCCTTTTTGATGAAACCTCATAACGTCAGTATACCCTTCAACAACAAAACAGTTGTCTTTTTTAACTATTTCGTTTTTTGACTTAGAAAGACCAAATAAAATTTTACTTTTATTGTAAATTTCAGACTCTGGACTGTTTATATATTTTGCAGATTTAGTATTTGAATTAAGTATTCTAGCACCAAACCCCGCTGTTCTTCCTGAAATGGTCTCTATTGGGAAAATTATCCTAGCTTTGTAAATATCATCCTTTGTCTTACTTGATAAAAGACCAATTTTAACTAAATCTTCAATTTCGTAACCGTTTTCAACCAGAAAAGACTTTAAAGTATAACTGTGATCTGTTAAACATCCAATTTCAAACTCATCAATAATTTGATCACCAAATCCTCTTTCTGTTAAATAACTTTTTGCAACATTTTTTCCAAAATCAGTTGAATTTAATTGAGTTTTAAAAAAATCTTTTGCTTTATTAGCTATAATAAAAAGTTTTTCTTTTTCATCAATTTTTTCCTTTTGATTATCAGTAAGCTGCGATTCTATAATTTCTATATTATATTTTTTTGCTAAATATTTAATAGCCTCTGGATATGATAACTGATCATGTTCCATTAAAAAAGCAACAACATTACCTCCTTTACCGCTGCTAAAATCTTTCCATATTTGTTTGGCGGGAGAAACCATAAAACTTGGTGTTTTTTCATCCGTAAATGGACTTAAGCCTTTGAAATTTGATCCAGATTTTTTTAATTGAATAAAATCAGAAATTACTTCCTCAACTAGTGCTGTTTCAAATACCCTATCTATAGTTTCTTTAGAAATCACAATATAAATTTAATAATCTCTTTCAATAACATAATCAAGCATGTTTTTTAATGCAACTTTAAATTGATTATCAGGAAATTTATCTAAAACTCTTAATGACCTATTATGGTATTCGTTCATAATTGAAATTGCGTAATCAAGTCCTCCGTTATTTTTAACGTAATCAATTATTTGACGAACTACTTTTTTTTCATTACTAAATTTTTTAATAGAATTAATTATCCATTTTTTATCTTTAGCAGAAGCGTTTTCTAAAGATTTTATAAGAGGGAGTGTCATTTTTTTTTCTTTGATATCAATACCTCTTGGTTTTCCAATCTTTTGTTTGCCATAATCAAATAAATCATCTTTTATTTGAAAAGCGATTCCAATATTCAAACCCAATTCTCCAAGTAAATCAATTTCTTTTTTAGATTTACCTGTTCCAGCTCCTGCAATTTTACAACATGAACTTATCAATGACGCTGTTTTTTTTGAAATAATATCAATATAAATTTTTTCATCTATATCAAGATTCTTTGCTTTTTCAATTTGTAATAATTCTCCTTCACTCATATTTTTTACAGATTCAGAAATAATTTCAAGATGATCAAAATCTTTATTATCAATACATAACAACATACCTTTAGAAAGAAGGAAATCGCCAACTAAAACGGCAATTTTATTTTTCCACATCGCATTAATTGAAAAAAAACCTCTTCTTCTTTTACTATCATCAATAACATCATCATGAATTAAAGTAGCAGTATGAATTAATTCAATAACAGATGCTCCCCTGTAAACTTTTTCATTTACTTCATTGTCAGAAATCAGTTTTGAACACAGAAAAATAAGCATTGGGCGCATTTGCTTGCCTTTTCTTTTTATTATATAATGAGTTATTCGATTTAGTAGGGGAACCCTAGTCAGCATTAACGATGAAAATTTTTCTTCAAATATTTCCATCTCTTTTATTATTGGTTCTCTAAGCTTAAAAACTCTATTCACTCTACTCAATTTAGTGTTTATTTGCTAATTGACCACATGCAGCATCAATGTCTTTCCCCCTAGATCTTCTAACTGAAACTTGAACATTGTTTTCATTTAATGAATTAACATAATTATCTATCCATATTTGATCAGCTGAAATAAATCTTTGATCGTTAATACTGTTATATTCAATTAGATTTACCTTTGAAGGTATTCTTTTACAAATTTTAACTAAAGCATTAATATGCTCAAAATCATCATTTATATCTTTCCAAACTAGGTATTCAAATGTTATTTTGATTTTAGTTTTCAAATACCAATATTCTAGACTTTCAATAAGTTTTTCCAGAGGAAATGATTTTGAGAATGGCATAATCTGATTTCTAGTTTCTTCAATTGCAGAATGCAATGAAATAGCTAAATTAAATTTTACATTATCATCTGCCATTTTTTTAATCATTTTATAAATCCCTGAAGTTGATAAAGTAATTTTCTTTTTTGAAATACCTAATCCTTGATTTCCAGTAATTAAATCTATCGAATCAATAACGTTATTATAGTTAAGTAATGGCTCTCCCATACCCATAAATACAATATTTGAGATTGGTTTAGAAAAGCTTTTTAGAGATTCATTATTCAATAGCATGATTTGATCGTATATTTCATAAAACTCTAAATTTCTAATCCTTTTTAACCTTGATGTAGCACAAAAATTACAATCTAAACTACAACCTACTTGACTAGACACACATGCAGTAATTCTTTTTTCAGTTGGTATAAGAACGGCTTCTATAATTAAATTGTCATGGAGCTTAATACTAAACTTAATGGTTAGGTCTGAGCTTTTTTGAAATTGATAGATAATAGTGTTGCTTAAAAAAAAATTCTCTTCCAAGAGTTGGATTAAATCTTTTGGAATATTAGTTATTTTATTGAAGGAATCAATTTGTTGACTATTTACTCTACTTAAAATCTGTTGAGCCCTGTAAGGTTCATAATTAAAATCACTTAAAAACTTTATTAATTCATTTTTTTTAAATGATCTAATATCGATTTTTTTTGATGACATATTAGAGAATTAACATGGCATCTCCATAAGAATAAAATCTATATTTTTCTTTGACGGCTTCATTGTAAGCTTCCATCAAAAAATCATATCCTGCGAATGCGGAAACCATCATGAGTAATGTAGATTTTGGCATATGAAAATTAGTAATTAATGCATTTGCTATACTAAAATTGTATGGTGGAAAAATAAATTTATGAGTCCAACCTATATATGGATTCAATGTTCCTGTTGAGGAAACGGACGATTCTAGTCCTCTCATAACTGTAGTGCCAACTGCACAAATTTTTCTTTTGTTTTCTTTGGTTGAATTTACAATGTTTACAACATGATCATTAATTGCTAACTCTTCAGAGTCCATCTTATGTTTAGATAAATCTTCAACCTCAACAGGGTTAAATGTTCCAAGTCCTACATGCAAGGTTAGTTCAGCAAGATTTACACCCTTAATTTGTAATCTTTTAAGTAAATGTTTAGAAAAATGAAGACCAGCAGTTGGAGCAGCAACAGCGCCTACATTTTTAGCATAGATAGTTTGATATCTATCTTTATCAAAATCTTCTTCATCTCTCTTTATGTATTTTGGTAATGGAGTTTGTCCTAAATCCAATAGCTTTTCTCTAAATTCTTCATATGTCCCATCATACAAAAACCTTAGAGTTCTTCCTCTTGAAGTTGTATTATCTATAACTTCAGCAACTAAACTATCATCATCTCCAAAATAAAGTTTATTACCAATTCTAATTTTACGCGCTGGATCCACCAAAACATCCCAAAGCCTTTGTTCTCTATTTAATTCTCTAAGGAGAAAAACCTCAATTCGTGCACCAGTTTTCTCTTTATTACCCATTAATCTAGCAGGAAATACCTTAGTATTGTTAAGTACAAAACTGTCACCGTCTTCAAAATAATTAATTACATCCTTGAAAGTTTTATGTTCAATTTTACCGGAATCTCTGTGCAAAACCATTAACCTTGACCCATCCCTTTCATCTGAAGGATATTCTGCAAGTAACTCTTTAGGAAGATTGTAATTAAAATTTGATAGTTTCATATATAAAATTTAAGAACGCAAATATACATTCAGAACATACGGGATGTCAAGTAAAAGCTAAATTATTTATTGAAATTCAATATTAAATCCAATAGATTTTAAATCTGACCAATAACCAGGATAGGATTTTGAAACAACATTATGATCCTCAATATAAATAGGTGTTATTAATCCAATAGCTGAAAATGATAGAGCCATTCTATGATCATTATAAGTTTTAATAGTGATATTTTCTTTTAGCTTCTTTGGGGGGCTCATACAGATTGAATTACGTTTGCATATAACACTTGCGCCAAATTTTGACAGTTCATTTTGAAGAGCAATAATTCTATCTGTCTCTTTAATTTTTAATGTTTTTAATCCAGTCAAAACTAATGGAATACCCATACATAAAGCCGTAACAGAAATGGTCTGAGCTAAATCCGGGTTTTCTAATAAATCAAACTCTAAAGAATCTGGTTTAGAGTAATTCTCCATTTTTGTTAAATGAATAGCATTTTCTTTATAAGTTGTATTTACACCAAATGACTCATAAATTTCAGACACCTTGCTATCCCCTTGAAAAGAATTTTCAAAAAAATTTGACAATACAATTGTAGATTTATCCAATAATGAAACAATTGAATAATAATATGATGCTGAGCTCCAATCAGATTCAACTGTATATTTGGATATTTGGGTTTTGGTATGATTTTTTATTTCAATAATATTACTTTTAAAACTACAATTGACACCAATTTTTTTTAAAATATTTAGTGTTAAATTGATGTAAGGCTTTGATATTATCTGACCCTCTAAAATAATTTTTAAGCCATTCTCAAATGATGGGGCTACTAACATCAAAGCAGAAATATATTGACTACTTACACTAGAATTAAGTTTAATTTCAGATTTGATATTTTTTTTTCCTGAGATTTTTAGCGGGGGAAATCCCTTTTTATCTAAATATGTTACATCGAATCCCAATTCATTTAATGAGTCAACTAAAATTCCAATTGGTCTTTCTTGCATTCTAGCTGAACCTGTGATTACAAATTCCCTGTCCTTAATTTGAGCTAAAAATGCAGTTAAAAATCTCATTGCTGTGCCAGCATGATGAATGTCAATTTCATCATTTAAGTTTGATAAGGCTTTGATTAAAACTTTTGTATCATCTGAGTTTGACAGGTTTAATAGTTCTATATTGCTATATAATGCATTTAAAACTAATAACCTATTTGATTCACTCTTCGATCCTGTAATTGAAATTTCGGATTTGGATTTAATATCCGAAGGACAAATAAAAACCTTACTCATTTCAGCTTACTGTTAGATAAATGGCGTTTTTCATCTCTTACAGTTTTTTTATCTAATTTTTTTTTAAATTCTTTCTCCAAATCCACACCTGTCTGATTTGCTAAACAAATTAAAACAAACAAAACATCTGCAAGCTCTTCACCTAAATCGTTTAATTCTTGATCTTTTTTTACAGACTGCTCTCCGTAAACTCTTGAAATTATCCTTGCAACTTCACCAACCTCTTCAGTCAATTGGGCCATATTTGTTAATTCATTAAAGTATCTAACACCATACTTTTTAATCCACTGATCAACTATATTTTGCATTTCTTTTAATTCCATATTAAATCTTATTTTTTGAATCAATTATAATTGTAACAGGTCCCATATTTTCAAACTCAATGCTCATGTTAGAGCCAAATTTACCTGTTTTAATAATTTTTTCTAGATATTTCTGAAGTTCTTTAATAAAGCTTTCATACATTTTCTCAGCAAAATCACCTTTAGCAGCATTGATGTAGGATGGCCTATTTCCCTTTTTTGTTAAAGCAAATAGGGTGAATTGGCTAACGACTTGTATTTCTCCGTTTATATCTATTACTGATTTATTCATGACACCATTTTCATCATCAAAAATTCTCAAATGAGCTATTTTTTTGGCCAACCATACCAAATCTTCAAACTCATCATCATGAGTAACACCCAAAAGAATCATTAGACCCAATCCAATTTCACTAAATAATGATTTATTAACTTTTAATTTAGAATGATTAACTCTCTGAATAACAGCCTTCATCTGAAACTTGTTTCATTACTAATTTCCTCTAAAAGTAATAGATAATTTGAATATCTACTTTTAGAAATATTTCCGTTTTCTATTTCTTTTTTAATTACACATCCAGGCTCTTTTTTATGAATGCAGTTATGAAATTTACAACTAGGACTATTTCTAAACTCTAAAAAATAATCACTTAGTTCATTATTATTAATATCATATAATCCAAATCCCTTAATACCAGGCGTATCAATAATCTTAATATTTTTTTTGAGATCATACATTTCAGAAAAAGTTGTAGTATGCTGTCCTGATTTCATTGACTCAGAAATTGGTAATGTTTTAATTGATAAATTATCATCAAGAGAATTTAAAAGTGTTGATTTACCTACTCCACTATGACCTGAAAAAACACAAATTTTGTTTTGCATAAGATTTAATAAATCTGAAAGATTACTTTTTTTTAGAGCTGAAATTGAAATTGTTTTATATCCAGCTTTTAAATAAATATGATCAATTTCATTTTTTTTATTAATAGATTCTATATCATATTGATCAATCTTATTAAAAACTATAACGGTTTCAATTTCATATGAAAGTGTTGATGCTAAAAATCTATCAATAAACATTGTTGATGTTACTGGATTTTTAGGAGTAACTAAAAGAAAACAAATATCAATATTTGATGCAATTATGTGATATTGTTTAGAGAGTTTTACTGATTTTCTAATTATAAAATTTTTTCTTTTCAATAACTTTTTAATGACATAAGAATCAACTCTTTTTTCGATTAAGACATAATCTCCAACACACACAGGGTTAGTTGATTTAATTCCATCAACTCTTAACCTGCCTGAAAGCCTACATTCAATAAATTTACCGGTATCAACTTTAACAGTATACCAACTACCTGTAGATTTATAAACGTGGCCTTTCATTAATTTTTCAAAATCTTATTTTGATGATTGATTGATTCTTGATGAATTGCTTTAAAAATATTTAAAATAAACTCTTCGCTTAAGCCGTTATCTTTACCCTCTAGGATCATTTTACCCAAAATTTCATTCCATCTTTTTGATTGTAATACAGCAACATTTTTATCCTTTTTGAGCTTTCCAATTTTATCAGAAAGATTCATTCTTTTACCTAAAATTTCAACTATATCATTATCAATCATATCAATTTTTGCTCTATACTTTGAAAGTTTTTTAATATAATCCTCTTCTTGAAAATCACCTCTTCTAATTTTCAATTCTTTCATTAGTTGAACCAGTGTTAATGGTGTTATTTGTTGAGAAGCATCACTCCAAGCGTTATCTGGATCTATATGAGTTTCAATCATTAATCCATCAAAATTTAAATCCAATGACTTCTGAGAAACATCATGAATCAAATCTCTTCTACCACAGATATGTGAGGGATCACAAATTAATGGTATATCTGGGAATCTATTCTGAAACTCAATAGGTATTTGCCATTCAGGATTGTTTCTAAATTTAGATTTTGAGGAAGTTGAAAAACCTCTATGAATTACTCCTATTTTTTTTATATCAGCTCTATACAACCTTTCTACTCCACCAAACCAAAGAGAGAGGTCAGGATTTACCGGATTTTTAAGAAGAACTATTTTGTCAGTTCCTCTTAAAGAATCTGCAATTTCTTGTACTATAAATGGACTTACGGCTGATCTAGCTCCAATCCATAAAATATCTACATCATTTTCTAATGCAAGATTAACATGATTAGGATTTGCAACTTCGGTGGAAGTTAATAGACCAGTCTCATCTTTTACTCTTTTTAGCCATTTTAGCCCAATTGCACCAACACCCTCAAACATTCCAGGTCGTGTTCTAGGTTTCCAAATTCCAGCTCTAAAAACTGAAACATCAGTATCTTTTAACTGATTTGCAATGTCAAGCATTTGATTTTCAGTTTCAGCACTACATGGTCCAGCGATGACTAAAGGATGAGTTAGATTAAATTCATCTAACCATAATCTTAAATTCTTTTTGTTTTTCATTTTATTTTATTATTTATTCCAGATAAAATTTCCTTAATTCTATTTATATTATTTAAATCGTTTATAATTAATTCATTTTCATTTTTTAATATCATTTCTTTTAGAACCTCTAAATTATCTATGTATTTTGATAAAGCTTCAATGATATAATCTTTATTTTGTATAAAGATTGGAGACCACATTTCAGGTGAACTTTTAGCTAACCTTACAGTTGATTCAAATCCACTACCTGCAAGATCAAAAATATTTTTTTCATCAATTTCTTTGTCAATAACTGTTTTCGCTAATATAAATGATGTAATATGTGACAAGTGTGATACATATGAAATGTGTTGATCATGAACTTTAGGATCCATGTAAATTATTTTCATTTCTAATTGTTGAAAAATAGATAATGCCAATTCAAATTGTTTTTGCCCTGTTTTTTCTTTTTCACAAACAATATTAGTAATACCCGAATATAAACCTTTAACTGACGCTTCAGGACCACTGTTTTCAGTTCCAGAAATTGGATGCATTGCTAAAAAATTTTGTCTATTGGGATGATTCTGAACTTCATTACAAATAGGCAACTTAGTTGATCCAACGTCAAGAACTAGCGTTTCATCTGTAACATGATCTAAAACTCTATTTAAAATTTTAAGTGAGGTATCAACCGGAACAGAAATTAAAATAATATCAAATCCAGACAAATCATTAATTTCAAAAACGTCATCAATGAGCTCTAAACTTTTTGCTAATTTTGTATTTATTTTGGATATATCATTCCCAAGAATAAATGAATCTGGAAAAAGTCTCCTCATTTCAATTGAAAAGGATCCTCCCATTAAGCCTAGTCCTATTATACCAATCTTCATGTTAATCTTTTAAGTGCCTTTATAATTTGAGTTTCGTCAATACAAAGTGAAAATCTTATATAACCTTCACCGTTTTTACCAAAGATAAAACCTGGAGCTACAAAAATATTTTTTTTATACAACAAGAAGTCAGACAATTTTTCAGAGGATATTTCATCCTTGATCTTTGCCCAAACAAACATTCCTACTGAATCATTTCGATATTCTAAATTGAGCTTATCACAAATTTTAAAAATAATTTCTCTTCTTTTTTTATAAATACTATTAAGATCATTAAACCAATCTTTATTTGACTTTAGAGCATTAATTGCACCAACTTGAACTCCATAAAACATTCCAGAATCCATATTAGATTTAATTTTTAAAATATTATCAATATGCTCCTTTGATCCTAGTACCATTCCAACTCTCCATCCAGCCATATTAAACATTTTACTAAGAGAATTTAACTCCAAACAGTTTTTAGTTGAATTATTTATATTTAAAATACTTACCGGATCATTATTAAGAATTTGACTATATGGATTATCATTAACTAAAATGATATTATTCTTCTGAGTAAATGAAACTATATCCTCTAACCTTCTAATTTCAGCTGGTGTTCCGGTTGGCATGTTAGGATAATTAATCCACATCAATTTAACTTTTGAGATATCTGAATTCTGTAGACTATCTATATCAGGATACCAATTATTTTTTGAGTCTAAATTGTAATAATGGGGAGTTGCACCAACTATTTTTGTTACTGAACTATAGGTAGGATATCCTGGATCTGGAATCAAAGCCTCATCTCCAGGATTTAAAAATGCAAGAGAAATATGCATTATACCTTCTTTAGAACCAAGTAGAGGAAGTATGTTTTCATCAGGATTTAATTTTACATTGTAAAATTTTGAATAGAAATTTGAAATTTCTATTCTTAGATCATCAATTCCCTTATAGCTCTGATATTGATGAGCGTTCTCATGTTTTAATGATTGCTCAATTGAATTAACTACATTTTTAGGTGGCTTCAAATCTGGACTCCCAATACCCATATTAATTATTGGCGCACCATTATTTACAAGTTCTTTTACCTCTCTTAATTTCTTTGAGAAATAATACTCCTCAATATATTTTAGTCTTTCTGCTCCTTTGTTCATTTTTTAAAACTCTTATAAACACCAAAAATTTTTAAAAATTCAGAATTTTTTTTCACATGCTTAATTGCTTTAATAAAATCATCACTTTTATTAAAAGTAAGATCAATAAAAAAAGAATATTTCCATGGTGTTTTAATCACAGGAATTGATTGGACTTTTGTTAGATTAATATTGTATTCATTAAAAATGTTCAAAATTTTAGCTAAACTTCCACTTTCATGACTTAAAATGATTTTTAATGATGCTTTATCTAAATCTTCATAATCTTTATTGTCATTATTAGATATAAAAACAAATCTAGTTTCGTTATTAGTTATAGTTTGAATATTACTCATCAAAATGTCTAGTCCATAAATTTCAGCAGCCTTAGGGCTTGCAATTGCAGCCATAGTAGCTATTTTTTCGCCACTTATCATTCTAGCAACTTCTGCAGTATCTTTACTCTCAACAATAGTTTTATCTGTTTTTTTTAAAAAATCTTTACATTGTAATAAAGCCATTGGATGTGATGAAATTATTTCGATAGAACTAAAATCAACGCCAGGTAATGCCATTAACTGATGATTAATACTTATATAATATTCGCCAATAATCGATAAATCATAACTATCAATTAATGAATAATTAGGAATTATTGATCCAGCAATTGAATTTTCAATGGCCATAATGCCAATTTCAGCAACTTCATTTTTTACTGAATCCACTAAAGCATCAAAAGACAAACATTCTATAATACTTGAATAATCACCAAAATGTAGCTTTGCTACTTCATCGTGATATGACCCTAATATTCCTTGAATAGCTATTTTCATAATCAAAAAAAAAGTCCTGAAAATCAGGACTTTTTGTAAATTTTATTTATTGATACTAACAAAAAATCCTCCCTTTATATAAATAGTAAAAGAAGAAATAAAATTTATTGTTATATCTGTTAACCATGCACCAAAATTACATTACTTAATTTAAAAAACAAAATTAAAACTCTATTAAGCTTAATTACTACCTAAAATTAAGTGAGATACCTGCTGTTATTACATCAAATTCTTGAAAAGTGTAATCAACAAAAGCATGAAGAAAGAGAAACTTGAATTTAATTCCAATATTTTTCGATAATTCATGAATTGAATAATTTATATCTATTGGATCATTCAAATTCACCACATATGGAATATCAGAGTCCCTTAGATTATATTCAATTTCATAATCTCCATTAATTTTAAAACTTGAATCACCTCCATTAACACCAATTCCAGAATAAATTTCAAAAATTGAAAGATTTATAGAAGTTAATATTTGAAGCTTATAATTTGAAATATTAAAATTTGCCATTTGATTTTTACCGGAAAAATTACCAGAAGATTGAATATCATAATCAATATTCATTTTTGAATATGCAGCAAATGCGGAAACGTTTAAAGTAGGTATACGTTTTAAAAAACTAAAATATTGTAATAAATCATGTTTAAATCCAATACCATAGTTTGAAAAATAAATATTATTTCTACTGTATTCAGGCAAATATCTTAGAGTTAATTCAGAATTAAGAGGAAGTCCAACACTTGCTTGGATTACTGGAGAGGAAACCATTCCTAATGGCAACTTCTCTTTAATTCCTTTAGGAGAAAAAAATGAGGTCGAAATTTCAGGTCTTAATCCATCAGAAGGAATATTAACATTTAACTGATGAGATTCAGTATTTCCAAAAATAGTTGAAATTGATGGAGAATCAGATGTAATCATATCTAGGTTGGATATATCAAATGTTTCAACTGAGCTTGGAATAATAGCAGAATTAAGAGAAATAGTTAAATCAAATCCTAGTTTTTTATGAACTTTTGCTGTTGTATACCACCCCGAATTCATTAAATATATTGAGCTCTTTAGTGCTGGTTGTAAATAACCCTGAAAAATCTTTTTAGAATCTTGCTCTGCTGCAATCAGAATTGATTCTAAACCAGACTGAGAATAGAGTAAATTAAAAAATAAACTTAAAAAAATTAAGGCAAGTGGTTTTTTAAACACACTCAAAATTACTAATTCCTAATTTAATTTTCCTCCTCCAGCATTTCCTCTAGGTCTTGATGTTGATTTAACTTTAGATGAATCATCTTTTTTAGAACCTCCTCCAAATGCTGTAAGATCATATTTTAATTTAAATAAAATATACCTAGGTTGAATCATGTACATCCTAGTTTGAGATGATAACTGATTTGCAGAATCTCTATTTATCGATTGATCATTTAACATATTTGTTACCCCAATACTATACTCCCATTTAGAGCCCTCTTTTTCATATGAAAGATCTGCATCCCAAAACCTAAAGTTATTTAAAGTTTGGTCTTGATTCTTGTAATAGTTATAGCTGTATTCTGTACTAAATACAAATCCTTTTCCAAAAGAAGCATCAACTTCTACATATGGTGTTTCTTGATAGAAAATATTTTCAATATCATTATTGGTATACTTATTTACATTGTATCTGTAACCGAATTCAATATTAGGTTTATCTCTAAAATTAGTTGCTAAACTTACATTATAGTTTTGGCCAAAACTTTCAGAGTTAGTAATCCTATCATTGATAACATTACTAAACTCACTAAAGTTCAGTCTAAAGCCTAGGTTTGCTCTGAGATTTTTTGTTCTTTTATCAATTCTCGCATTTACAGAGTAAGATTCTACTGGAAAAGTAGAATTAGTAGGCTTTCTTACAGAATTAATTCCAATAAGATTGGTTCTTGATTGAATAGAGTTTGATCTTTTAGAATAATTAGCCCCAGCAAAAACATTAGTGAAAGTAAATTGGTTAATACTTCTATAATTTAAATTATAATTTATAACTCTTCCTGCCTCAAGCTCCGGTTCTCCCTGAAAAATACTATTATAATTATTAAAAACATATGCTTTAGACAGATTGTTGACATCTGTGAACTGAGTTGTTTCACTATATGTAAGTCTTAAGCTTTCACTTTGTTTAAATTGAATATTTACTCTTAAATCAGGTCTGATATCAGATGTTTTTGTTTCAAAATAATCACTATACTGATTATTACTTGATTTATAAGAATGAAAAGTTAAACCAGGATCTATAGTGAAAATTCCAGTCTTTAATCTATACTTCAATGATAGATAAGTGTCATTAAAATCAAAATCAACATCGTTTACATTTAATGGATCAGTAAAATTTAGAAAACTACCATTATCAAGTGTTTGAAAGAAATTAGAGGCATATTTTTGCTTAACATCGGTAACTCCAAAAGTAAGGTTGATATTTGATTGATCATTAAATATATAATAATAATCAAATTTTGTTTCTAATTTTTGAGTATTTACATTTCGATTTTGAGAGATATTATAACCATTTTGATCAGTGTTGAAATCAAATAAATTTAAAAATGGATTGAATTCACGAATAACATTCCCAATTGGATCCTCCTCTTGATCTAAATGTTGAGCCTCAATTGAAAATATATTTTTCTCTCCTGCGGTATAATAAAGTTTAAACTCCTGATTTAGAGAATATGGTGTTTGAATATTAGTAATTTTTAAATTTTCATCAACTCTACTACCCTGTCTTGCATAAATAGAAGTCAAATCAGTTACTTCATTTTGATCGCTTTGATTTAGGAGGATATTATATTCAATCTGGAGGACATCCGATGGTTCATATTCAACCGAAAACTTGTAAAGCTCGAGTTCATTTTTTTGTAGAACATTATTACCTGTATTTTCAACAATACCATTATTAAAATAGGTTCTAGTGATCGATTCTTCTAACTCATTAATATTTGATGAAAATATACTAAAACCACTAACGTTAAGACCTTTATCATTAGATACTGTAAAGTTTGTAGCTAAAAGTTCAGATTCAATTTTTTTAGCTCTGTTATTTTGTAAATTACCAATTCCACCAAAATCTGAGGAAATGTTAATCGAAGTTCCTGTTCCAGAATTTAGATTATTAAAACCTCCACCAAATCTATAAAAATCTCTCCTAGATAATGGTGGTTGTCCAACATCATTCGAATTGGCCAGAACCGACATATTAAAATTCTTTGAATAGTAAAAGATTTTAGGAGCTAATAAATGAATGTCATCAGGACCAGTTCCAGCTTGTATTTCACCAAACCAAAATTTATCTTGGCCTTCTTTAAGCCTAATATTTAAAGCGAAATTATCTTCATTATTAGTTACGTTTCTTAACTGATTATTTTCAGTAAAATTTCTTAGAACTTCTACTTTACCAACAGCTTTTGCTGGTAAGTTTTGTGAAGCAAGTTTTGTGTCTCCATCAAAGAAATCTTGACCTTCAATTTGAATTTTTCTAACAACTTGTCCTTCAACTTCAATTTCACCATCGTCATTAACTACAATCCCAGGCATATTTTTTAATACGTCAGCTAATTTTTTTTCAGTACCAGTATTAAATGCATCGGCACTATATACTATGGTATCACCTTTAATTTGTACTGGCATCTCATAAACTAACTCAACTTCATCAAGAGCCTCAGCTTGCTCTTCCAATGTAAAGTCCCTTTTTGTGTCTTCAGAAAGTGTAATATCAAATTCTTTTGGACTAAATCCAATAAAGGTTACTTTTATATTAAATGCAGTTCCATTCTTCAAATTTATTGAGTAAAAACCATTTTCATTAGATATACCAAAACCGTCTAAAACTTGAGTCTCAGAGTTCACTGCTATTACATTGGCTCCCATTATTGGATATCCATCAACATCGGTAATTTTACCACTTAAACTCGACTGAGCAAATAAAATTGTTGGTAAAATAAATAATAGTAAAATAATTTTTTTCATAAGTAATTATCTAAGCCCCCTTGATCTTTGACCTCTTTGATACATTTCACGAGCTTCTTGTCTTTTTTTATCTTGAAGGGCAACAAAATCAGAATTCGAAATTGTCTTTCCTTTTTTAGGTTGTTTAATTTTAAATTTTTCTTCAGGATTTAATACAATCTTAGTACAAAGAATAGTAGTTCTGCCGTCATTAACTTCTAAAATTAATCCTGGCAATCCTTGATACAACCCGGGACCGTTAGAAATTGGAATTTCGGGTGTAAACCAAGCTGAAACTTCTACTTTTTTTGTTTCCATGTTGTTCTGATTCTGATTTTGAGAACCAAAACTAAATACCCTTTCAGTAACTTCCTTCTCATAGGTTGCTTTATAGCAGGTATACTGTCCTATTTTTTTTGACTCGCCAGTCATTTTCCATCCAATATTTTCGATTGGATCTGTTACTAAAAAAAACTTGCCCATCATTTCAGTTTCATTTATAATTACTCTATCTTGTAAGTTTTTGTAAAGCTTACCAATATTGTTACTCACATAAACAGCCATCCAATTGTATCCTTGGCTTTCTCCAACATCTAATTTTTCTCTCTCACTGTAATAGGATTCTGAAGAATTGAATTCTAAAATGTAATCTTTCTCTGTATTTCTTTTAATCATATCTTCCATGTACCCTCTTCTACTTGCAAATCTGGGGTTATTATCCATAAATGATCTATCGATTGAAATTTTAGACATGTAGTAAGCTTTACCTTGGAAATCTTGAGCAAATGAAAAGCTTGAAATAAAAATAAATAGTAATAAAATTGTTCTCATATTGGTTTCTTGGTTATAGACAATTGATTGTAAAAAAAGTTTAATCTTTTTTAAAAATTGTTCAAATTATATATTATTTTAGGATCAATATCAAAAACCATGCACATAGCAATTGCTGGAAATATCGGAGCTGGAAAAACTACTCTAACAGAGATGTTAGCCAAGCATTATGGATGGGAACCTCATTTTGAAGATGTTTTAAAAAATCCGTATCTAGATGACTTTTATGAAAGAATGGAAAGATGGTCCTTCAACCTTCAAATTTATTTCTTGAACAGCCGATTTAATCAAATGCTTGAATGTTCAAAAAAAGAAAAAAATACAATTCAAGACAGAACTATTTACGAAGATGCTTTCATTTTTGCCCCAAATCTTCAAGCAATGGGCTTAATGACTAACAGGGATTATGAAAATTATTTATCAATTTTCAATACACTTGATTCATTTGTTAAGGATCCCGATCTTCTAATATATTTGAGAAGTGGAATTCCAAATCTTGTTGATCAAATCCATAAAAGAGGAAGAGATTATGAGAATACTATTAGCATTGAATATTTAAGCAGATTAAATGAAAGATATGAGGCTTGGATACAGAGCTATGATAAAAGTAACCTACTTGTAATTGAAGTTGATAACATTGATTTTGTAAAAAACACTGATGACTTTAAACAAATAACAAAACTTATTGACGAAAAGCTAAAATCTTAATTAGCTTTTTGTTACAATCATTTTGTCAATTTCAACATTTTCGGATTCAATTTCAGCTAATTTTAGTAAAATTTCTTCTTTAGAACCAGAGCATTTTTCAATCTTTTCTGTCACTTGGTCTAAAACTTTTTCAGTGGTAGTTAAAGTAAGATAACTGTTTTTCTCATCTACTGTATTTACCTCTAATACAACTTCTTTTTCAACTTTTTCATCTAATAGTGTGTGATCCTCACTTCCATGTCCACCCAGTATCGGCGCTATTACTAAACCAACTAAACAAGTAAGTTTAATTAAAATATTCATTGAGGGTCCGGATGTATCTTTAAATGGATCGCCAACTGTATCTCCAGTAACAGCAGCTTTGTGAGCATCAGAACCTTTCTTTTCAATCTTTCCATTAATTTCAACTCCTGCCTCAAAAGATTTTTTAGCATTATCCCATGCCCCTCCAGCGTTGTTCTGGAAAATAGCCCATAAAACACCAGATACTGCAACACCTGCCATATAACTTCCAAGAGCTTCAGGTCCAATTATGAATCCAATTAATACAGGTGTTATAATAGTTATTAATCCAGGTAAAAGCATTTCTTTTAATGCTGCATTTGTGGAAATTTCAACACATTTTTCATAATCAGGTTTAGCTTTCCCTTCAAGAATTCCAGGAATTTCTCTAAACTGTCTTCTAACTTCTTCAACCATTTTCATTGCTGCTTTCCCAACAGATTCCATAGCTAAAGCTGAAAAAATAACAGGAATCATTCCTCCAATAAATAAAGCAGCTAAAACATCTGCTTTGAAGATATTGATACCATCAATTCCAGTAAATGTAACATAAGCAGCAAATAATGCTAGAGCTGTCAATGCGGCAGACGCAATTGCAAAACCTTTCCCGGTTGCAGCAGTTGTATTTCCAACTGAATCCAAAATATCTGTTCTTTCTCTTACTTCTTTTGGTAATTCACTCATTTCTGCAACTCCACCGGCATTATCGGAAATAGGTCCAAAAGCATCAATAGCTAATTGCATTGCAGTAGTTGCCATCATTGCAGATGCTGCAATTGCAACACCATAAAAGCCTCCAAGGACATATGATCCCCATATTGCTAATGCAAATAGTAAAATTGAAGAAAAAGTAGACTTCATCCCAGTAGCAAGACCAGCAATTATGTTAGTTGCAGCACCAGTTGAAGAGTTTCTAACAATGTTTAAAACTGGTTTTTTTCCAAGAGCAGTGTAATACTCAGTAAAATATGAAATTAAATATCCAACAGCTAATCCTACAATTGTAGAATAAAATATATTTTGACTTGGTATGTTTTTGGCACCCTCTCCAAAAAACCTCATACCGTTAATTGTTTTAGGAAGTAACCAATCAATCAAAAACCAACACGCTACAAGTGTTATCAATATCGATATCAAATTACCATTATTCAAAGATGCTTGAACCTGAGATTCTTTTGCATCATTATTTTTAATTCTTATAAACAATGTTCCAATTATAGATGCAATGATACCAACACCAGCTATGAATAAAGGTAAGAGTATAGGTCCCATTCCGTCAAAAGCATCAGTGTATTGACTTGCTCCAAAATCAGACATGTCCTTGATAATATAGTTACCCAAAACCATTGATGCTAGAACTGTAGCTACGTAACTACCAAATAAATCTGCGCCCATTCCTGCAACATCACCAACATTATCACCAACATTATCTGCTATAGTTGCTGGGTTTCTGGGATCATCTTCAGGGATACCTGCTTCAACTTTACCTACTAAGTCAGCTCCTACATCAGCAGCTTTTGTATAAATACCTCCTCCAACTCTTGCAAATAAAGCAATTGATTCAGCTCCAAGTGAAAAACCTGCTAAAGCTTCTAATACAATTGTCATTTCAGTGTAAAAACTTCCTTCATCAGTGATAAAGTAATTAACAAAAAATAAAAAGAAAATACTTAATCCAAATACAGCTAAGCCTGCAACACCGAGTCCCATGACAGTTCCTCCACCAAAAGCTACATTAAGAGCCTTAGGTAAACTTGTTCTAGCAGCTTGTGTAGTTCTAGAATTTGCGTCAGTTGCTATTCTCATTCCAATATTTCCAGCTAATCCTGAAAAGACAGCACCAACAATAAACGCTGGAATTATTAACCAACTTGTTGTTTCAACTTGAGTTGATATTAAGAATAGTGCTGCGGATGCACCAATTACAAAAAAGAATAATAATTTATATTCTGCATTTAAAAATGCTAATGCACCATTTTTAATGGCAGAGCTAATACCCACCATTTTATCATTACCTGGATCTTGTTTTTTTACCCATAGAGCTTTAATAAACATGTAAATTAGACCTAAAATGGAGAGGACTATTGGAATAAAAACTGGATTAAAATTCATAGTATTTTTTTTGAGGCTTCAAAAATATAATTTTTTACTTATAAAGCACCTTATTAACTGCATTAATTACGTCTTCATGGTTTGGCAACCATTCTTGTAATAGCACAGGACTATATGGTGCCGGAGTATCGGCAGTATTTACTTTGACTACAGGTGCATCTAAATAATCAAAGGCTTGGTCTTGAACTTGATATGTAATTTCCGTTGAAACATTACCAAATGGCCACGCTTCTTCAACAATCACTAATCTGTTAGTTTTTTTAACTGATTCAACAATCGTTTGAATGTCCAAAGGTCTAACTGTCATAATATCAATTATTTCAATATCAATTCCATTCTCTTTTAATTTTTGATCTGCTGCATAAACTTCTTTAATAATCTTACCAAACGATACAACTGTGGCATCTTTACCCGTTTTCTTTACATCAGCCTTACCAATTGGAATAAGATATTCTTCTTCAGGAACCTCACCCTTATCTCCATACATCTGCTCAGATTCCATAAAAATAACTGGATCATTGTCTCTTATAGCAGATTTTAACAAACCTTTTGCATCATATGGATTCGATGGTACAATTACTTTTAAGCCGGGACAATTAGCATACCAGCTCTCAAATGCTTGAGAATGTGTTGCAGCAAGTTGTCCAGCTGATGCGGTTGGACCTCTAAAAACGATTGGACAGGGAAATTGACCTCCAGACATTTGTCTGATTTTAGCAGCATTATTTACTATTTGATCTATTCCAACTAGAGCAAAATTAAAAGTCATAAATTCAATAATTGGTCTATTACCAGTCATTGTTGAACCAACTCCAATTCCAGCAAAACCCAATTCAGAAATGGGCGTATCTATAACTCTTTTTTCACCAAATTCATCTAACATGCCTTTTGAAGCTTTGTAAGCACCATTATATTCAGCAACTTCCTCACCCATTAGGTAAATACTTTCATCCCTTCTCATTTCCTCAGACATTGCTTCACAAACTGCCTCTCTAAACTGAATAGTTCTCATAAATAATTTTGTGCAAAAATAACAATAAAAAGCATTTAATCTTTTTTAATAATTTTTTAATTACTATGCATGCATAGTATATTTATTTCAATATATTTGTTTAAAAATAATGAGGATTTTAGTTTGCATTAGTTGTGTTCCTGATACCACATCAAAAATTAATTTTATTAATGACAATAAAGAGTTTAGCAAAGATGGAGTTCAGTATGTTATCAACCCTAATGATGAGTTTGGATTAACTCGAGCAATGTGGATTAAAGAAAAAGATGGATCCTCGATTGACATAATAAACGTTGGTACTCAATCAAATGAACCTATACTCAGAAAAGCTTTAGCTATTGGTGCTGACAAAGCATATAGAATAAATGAAGATCCTAAAGATAGTTTTCGAGTTGCTAAACTGATTTCAAATCATATTTTAAAGAATGACTACGATTTAATTATTGCGGGAAGAGAGTCAATTGACTACAACGGCTGTATGGTCCCTGGTTTAATTGGTGAAATAACAAATATTGATTTCTTAACAAATTGTGTAAATCTTGAAATTGAGGATTCTAAAGTAAAAGCTAGTAGAGAAATTGAGGGTGGAATTGAAAAGGTTTCGTGCGACTTACCTATTATAATCGGAAGTCAAAAAGGCCTAGTTGAGGAGAGCGACTTAAAGATTCCCAATATGAGAGGGATAATGCAAGCTAGACAAAAACCATTGGAAGTTATTGAGCCTGAAAGTTTTTCATCTCACACTTCAACTTTAAAATATTCAAAGCCTGAAGAAAAAGGTGATGTTAGGATGATAAATCCTGAAAACTTGGATGAACTTATTGAAATATTACATAAAGAAGAAAAAATTATATAGATGAGCATACTAGCGTTCGTAGAGTCTAATGAAGGAAAAATGAAAAAAAATTCATTTGAAGTCATTTCTTATGCAAGAGCATTAGCTAACAATCTCTCCAACGAATTAACTGTACTGTGCTTTAATGTAGACAATGCTAACGGTGCAAGCACATATGGTGCAGATAAAATTATTAATATAAGGAACAAAGATTTGATTGAATTTAAAGCAAGAGATTATGCTGATGCAATCAATCAAGTCGCAAATAAAATAAATTCTAAAATAATTGTATTGGGTGGCAGTAGCAATAGTAAATATTTAGCTCCTTCTCTCGCAATTAAGTTTGATGCAGGATATTTGTCTAATGTAGTCAGTTTACCAATTAAACTTGACCCATTTATTGTTAAAAGATCAACATTTTCTAACAAAGCTTTCAGTGAAAACTCTATAAATACGGATAGAAAGATTATCGGGTTATCTACGAACTCTTTTGGAACTAATGAAAGAAAATCTAATCCTGAAATAATTGAACAAGATATCTCCATAAAAAAAACAAAGTTAAAAGTTGATTCAGTCGAAATGTTTGAAAATAAAATTTCAATTGCTGACGCTGACATCGTAGTTTCTGCAGGACGCGGTCTTAAGGGGCCAGAACATTGGGGAATAATTGAAGAACTTGCTAAAACTCTTGGTGCGGCTACTGCATGTTCAAAACCTGTTTCAGACCTCGGTTGGAGACCTCACAGTGAACATGTTGGACAAACTGGAAAACCTGTTTCTACAAATTTATACATTGCTATAGGCATATCTGGAGCTATACAACATCTTGCTGGCGTTAGTTCCTCCAAGATTAAACTAGTTATTAATACGGATCCTGAAGCTCCATTTTTCAAAGCTGCAGATTATGGAATATTAGGTGATGCATTTGATGTAGTGCCAAGGCTTAACGAAAAACTTAAAGCTTTCAAAGCTGAAAACAACTAAATTTCTATCTTTAAATAGAAATTACGATGGATCTTATTCAACTAAAAGTAAACAGAATTTCATATAGTCAATCTCAAAATGGAGCATATGCTTTGATACTTGAGGAAGTTGACGGAGATAGAAAACTTCCTATAGTAATAGGAGGCTTTGAAGCTCAATCAATAGCTATTGCATTAGAAAAAAACATTGATCCTCCAAGACCTCTTACGCATGATTTATTTAAAAATTTTGCTCAGAATTTTGAAATTCAAATAAAACAGGTAATTATTAATAAACTAATTGATGGAATTTTTTATTCTAGCCTTATTTGTGAACAAAATAAAGTAGAAGAAATTATTGATGCCAGAACTTCAGATGCAGTTGCATTAGCAATAAGATTTGATTCCCCTATATATACCTATTCAAAAATTTTAGATAATGCTGGAATAATTTTAAAGAAAGAAATTGACAACGAAAATGCAGAAAACCTTTTACCTGATGAGTACAAGACCCTTACATTAAAGCAATTGAACAAGAAAATTTCTGATGCAATTGAAAATGAAGATTATGAGTTGGCAGCTAAGTTGAGAGATGAAATTAATCAAAGAAAATAAATACAATGAATTACATTATAAATAACGAATTAATTCTTAGCGAAGGTATATCTCTAGAAAGTTTATTTAGAGGTTTTGTTGGTATAATTACACTTTTATCTATAGCTTTTTTGTTTAGTAGTAACAAAAAAAAAATAGCATGGAAAACTATTTTTTATGCTCTTTCAAGCCAAATTCTTTTAGGGATTTTAATACTTAAAGTTCCTTTTATTCAACTTATTTTTGAAAAAGCGGGTTCTGTTTTTGTTAAACTAATTGATTTTACTCGAGAAGGAACTATTTTTGTCTTTGGTGACTTATTGAAACCCAAAACCACTAGCTACATATGGGCATTTGAAATTTTGCCTACAGTCATTTTCTTTTCGTCAATAACTTCATTGTTATTTTATTTCGGAATAATTCAAAAAGTTGTTAGTTTTTTTGCAAAACTTTACACAAAAATTCTGAAAATTTCCGGTTCAGAAAGTTTGTCTGTAATCGGAAATATTTTTCTTGGTCAAACTGAAGCACCTCTACTTATAAAAGCATATCTGCCAAAAATGAATAAGTCTGAAATACTTTTAGTTATGGTTGGAGGAATGGCAACAGTGGCAGGAGGTGTATTAGCAGCATACATCGCATTTTTAGGCGGTGATGACCCTGAAAAACAAATTCAATTTGCTAAGCATTTATTAACGGCCTCTGTAATGGCAGCTCCTGGAGCAATTTTAATTTCTAAAATACTAATCCCCCAAAATGAAGAAATAAATAGTGATGTAAATATTTCTGAATACGATGCTGGATCAAACATTCTAGATGCAATTTCCAATGGAACAATTGAAGGAATTAAACTAGCTGTTAATATTGGAGCAATGGTATTGGTCTTTATTGCATTAATTGCCATGGTTAATCATTTACTTTTTTTATTTGGAGATTTCACTACAATTAATGACTTACTAGCTAATAAAAGTATTTATGACAAACTTTCACTTGAAGCTATTATGGGAATAGTTTTCTCACCACTTATGTGGTTAATTGGAGTATCAACTATAGATATAATCCCTATGGGTCAATTATTGGGGATCAAATTATCTGTTAATGAGTTTATAGCCTATATGCAACTTGCTGACTTTCAAATGATGACAAGCGAGATAAAATTAACTTATGAGAAATCCTTAATAATGGCAACATACATGCTTTGCGGTTTTGCTAACTTTTCATCCATTGGAATCCAAATTGGAGGAATTGGTGCTTTGGCTCCCAATCAAAGAAAAAATTTAGCAAAATTTGGAATTAAGGCACTAATTGGAGGTGCTTTAGCCTCTCTTCTTTCTGCATCAATTGCTGGAATGTTAATTGGTTAATATCTTTTGATTTTATTAAATACTTTAACAGTTCTTAATTCATAATTTTATATTAATGAAACAATACCATGATTTAGTTAAACATGTGCTTGAAAATGGAACAGAAAAATCTGACAGAACAGGTACAGGGACTAAAAGTATTTTTGGCTACCAAATGAGATTTGATCTAAAAAAAGGTTTCCCTTTAGTAACAACAAAAAAACTTCATTTAAAATCAATAATTCATGAGCTTCTATGGTTTTTAAAAGGAGATACTAATATTGGTTATTTGAAAGAAAATGGAGTTAAAATATGGGACGCTTGGGCAAATGAAAATGGTGATCTTGGCCCAGTCTATGGATTTCAATGGAGGAATTGGAATAATGATAATATCGATCAGATTTCACAATTAATTGAAACAATTAAAAATAATCCTAACAGTAGAAGAATGCTAATATCAGCTTGGAATCCAAGTGTTTTACCAGATACTAGCAAAACGTTCAGTGAAAATGTAAAATTAGGAAAGGCAGCCCTACCGCCATGTCATGCATTTTTTCAATTTTATGTAGCTGACAATAAATTAAGTTGTCAACTATACCAAAGAAGTGCAGATATTTTTTTAGGAGTTCCCTTTAATATAGCATCATATGCTCTACTCACAGAAATGATTGCTCATGTTTGCAATCTAGAGGCAGGTGATTTTATTCACACTTTTGGAGACGCTCATATTTACAAAGATCATTTTGATCAAATGCAAATACAATTAAAAAGAGACCCAAGGAGTTTGCCTCGGCTTAAGATAAACAGGAAAGTTGAGTCAATATTTGACTTCAAGTTTGAGGATTTTGAAGTAATAAATTATGACCCTCATCCTCACATCAAAGGAAAAGTTTCAGTTTAAAGCATTAAAATAGTTCGGAATTTCTTCTAAAAGTTCGGTATAATATTTGTATTTTTCTTTCTCATTTTAGAATAGAATATTGAAAAGGATAAAATACATTACTTTATTATTAATACTTACATCAATCACTGCGTTTTTTTTTGATAAGAATTCTGAAATTACTATCGATAAAAAAAGAGAAATTCATAAATCATTTTTAGAGAATTCACCATTCAAAGATTTTAAAAAGCTTTCAAAAAATGAAAGACGTGCAATGGAATTACCTCCAAATGCATACTATCAAAAGATGTGGGAGCTTTCTATGAATCCACTAACCGGTAGGCCTGAAGTTGAGGATTTATTTAGAACTAGAAAAGCATTAGTTGATTCTGAAAAAATGGCACCAAGACTATCAGCTGTTCCTGGAGAAAACGAACAGATGAAATGGGTTCAAAGAGGACCTTATAATGTTGGTGGTAGAACAAAAGCTATGATGTTTGATCCTAATGATGGCACCAACGAAACTGTATTTGCTGGAGGCGTTAGTGGAGGTTTGTTCAAGAATACCAAAATATCAGATCCTGATAATCCTTGGGAGCTTGTTACTCAAAACATACCACAAAACTTAGCTGTTTCATCGATTGTTTATGATCCTAATAATACAAAGGTCTTTTATTTAGGAACTGGAGAATCGTTCACTGCTGGTGATGCTCTGGGTAATGGTCTTTGGAAATCTGAAGATGGAGGTGATAATTGGTTTAAAGTTTTTGGTGGTGATACTGAAAATCCAACAACATTTATAAGTGAGGGTAATAAAATTGATATCAAGAAACCTACTGATCAAAGATCGATTGATTTTTTATCTGCATCATTTGGTAAAGCTTTAACAGAAACCCCCCTTGAAAATGTTGTTGATCTTGTGAGTCCTCAAAATGCTTGTACATCAATTACATCAAATATTAGCGGTAAAATTGCTCTTATTGAAAGAGGAGATTGTGAATTTGGTGTAAAAGTTTTAAATGTTCAAAATGCTGGCGCTGTTGGTGCTATTGTTTACAATAAAAATAATGGTGAAGCAGGTTGGACTGATGGTCTAGTTAGAATGGGTGTTGGGGCTACAGATCCAAATGATGTAAATATTCCGGCTGTATTTATTAGAAGAGTTGATGGACTACGGTTAAAAACCTTAATAAATCAAGGTGAAACAATTATCTCCATGAAAAAAACTACAAATGTAGCTTCAGGAAATACTGTGGTTCCAGGAACGTACTACATTAATGATGTTGTAACTAGAAATGATGGAGGAAATACCCAAATATTTGTTGCAGCTGGAACATCATTATATAGAGATGCAGCCAATACAGTATTTGGCGGAGATGATTATGGTTTATTCGTGTCATCTGACAATGGTTCTACATGGACTAGAATCAGCGTCGAATTTGATGGAACATTAGTTCAACCCATTGATTTAGAATTAGCTCCAGATAACAAACTATGGCTTTCTACAACTAGAGATACTAGCGGCCAAGGGGGTGGATTAGTATTTCTTTCAAATGACGATGTATCATCTTTTGAACTCAAGTATCAAATTGAGGAAGGAAGAAGAACAGAAATTGAAGTAACCAAAAATAACATATTATATATTTTAGCTTCAACTGGGCAGAGTGGATCTCCTGTTCTCATACAAAAAGCGGCAAGCGGAGCCATTGATCCATCTAATCTTACACTTCCTGACGATAAGGACACTGGAATATCAGCAAATGATTTTACAAGAGGTCAATCATTTTATGATCTAATGATTGAAGCTAATCCAATTAATCCAAATCAATTATTTGTTGGAGGAATCAATATCTTTAAAACAACAACAGCTGGTGAGGCTGCTCAAGGCTCCACTACTAACCCATGGGATCAAATTAGTCATTGGTATGGTGGTTTTCAAGAGCCATATTCTCATGCAGATCAACATGGTGCAGTATTTTTAGAATCTGATCCTAATGTTGTGTTGTTTGGAAATGACGGTGGAATCACATTTACAAACGATGGTGGTGCTTCGATAAGCACTAGAAACTACAATTTCCATACATCTCAATATTATACAGTAAGTGTAGCTCCAAGAGATATGTTTATAGGACATAGTACATCAATTAGTGGAAGAGATAGATCTAATAATACTGGCAGGAATAAAACAATCACTGGTCAAACAGATGTTTTTGTGGGTGGTTTACAAGATAATGGAAATATGTTTCAGGTAGATAATGCCGATATGTCTACTAGTGCGATTGATGTTTCAGGTGGAGATGGTGCTGCATCAATGTTTTCACAAGATATTAATAACAAATATTTTGTTCAAAACTATGTTTATAATAGATCTATTGAAGTATGGAATTTAAATACAAGTCCAGCTACTAATTTTCAGATAAATTCTGAAGACGAATCCAATGGTGATTTTATTAACGTACAAGCTTTAGATTCAAAATATGGAGTAATTTACTCTAACTATGAGTCTGGAGGACAAAATCAAGTTGCTGCTTTTGTTGAATGGGATGATTTCAAAGCAGCTGATCAAAACACAAACGCATCTAAAGTAATTTTAAGTAATGGCGCTTTGAGTTCTAACGTATCTGCAATGACAGTTTACAATAATTCAGATTCATCAAGCTCAACCCTATACATTGGAACTGAAGGAGGTCAACTTCTTAAAGTTGAAGATGCTAATAGTTACACCTCAACTACTACTGATGGAGTAACAACTCTAACTTCAGATGCTACATGGACAATATTAACTGGAAATGACTTCTTAGGCAGTATTTCTGATATTGAATTTGGTAATAGTGATCAAGAGATATTTGTAACATTCCATAATTATGGAGTAATCAATATTTTCCACAGTTCTGATGGAGGTGCAAATTGGAGTTCCAAAGATGGAGATTTACCAAATCTTCCAGTAAGAGCAATTTTACAAAACCCATTAATTAATGATGAAATTATCATTGGAACTGAACTTGGAGTTTGGTACACTAAAGATTTTAGTTCAGAAAATCCATCTTGGTCAAGAGCAAATAATGGAATGAGTGATGTTAGAGTTACTGATCTTGATTTAAGACTGGGTGATGACAACAAGGTATTTGCTGCAACATATGGACTTGGTATATTTTCAGGAAATTTTGCAGTCAATGAGCCTATTATTAATATAGATACTGACACTAAACTCATTACTGTTGATCAAGGTCAATCTGCATCTTTTAATATCAATTATAAGGTTTATGGCGGTTATGATGAAGACACTACTTTTTCATTAGAAGGTTTACCAGAAAATACAACTGCTGAGTATAATCCATCCCAATCTTTAAAAGTTAATTCTAACGGAAGTGTTGAAGTTACTCTAACTATCGATGAAGATGCTTTATCTAAAAGTTATCCAATTATTGTAAAAGCAACAAGTAATAGTCAGGTCAGAGAAACTGGTTTTGAATTACAAGTTCTGTCTGATGATATTGATGATGATGGTGTTATAAATGTCGATGATAATTGTCCTGAGACGGCTAATCCAAATCAAGAAGATTCGGATGAAGACGGAATTGGTGATGTCTGTGACCAAACACCATTTGGTCAAAGTACATTTTCTCTCCAAAGTACTGATGAAACATGTAGATCATCTAATGATGGTAAGTTAAGCTTGAGCTTATCCATAGATGAACCCAAATTTATAGTTTCAGTTACTGGAGGTCCAAATGGTTTCTCTCACACACCAGAAACGATTGAGGGAACAACTTGGTCTCTGCAAGAACTTGAAGCAGCATCCTATACTGTATGTTTAACCACTGAATCCCTTGATACATTTGAACAATGCTTTAATGTGACAATAAATCAGCCCAGAGATCTTTCAGTTTTAGCTTCAATTGCTCGTGATAATAGCTACATTGATCTTCAATTAAATGGTAGTAATAAATACTACATTTCTATTAATGGAAATAGAATTGTTACCGAGGAATCTGCTTATAAACTTAATTTAAACAAAGGACTTAATGTAATCAGAATTACTGGAGATAAAGAATGTCAAAGTGTTTATGAAAAAACAATATTTAACTCTGAAGACATCTTACTTAGTCCGAATCCAGCTATTAATAACACAAGTCTATGGGTTGGCGGAAATGATAAAAATGTTAACCTGAGTATGTTTGATAATTCAGGTAGATTGATATGGACTAGAACTAGAAAACTTAATTCTGGAAGAGATATTAATATTGAAACAACAAATCTAAGAGCTGGAATGTATTACATTAAAGTTGAATCTGAAACAGTTAGAAAAACTGCAAAACTTGTAAAGAAATGAAATTGATAAAATATTTGTACATATTGCCTCTAATGATGCTTTTGGCATGTGGCGGTGAATCCGGTGGCGGAGATCCTACTCCACCCCCACCTCCAACCCCGCCAGCTCCAACGGCAGCAACTTTAAAAACTCCAGCTCAAAATTCTGAATGTCTGGATGGTGAAAATGTTGAATTTTCATGGGATGCATCTAAGAACACAGATAGCTATACGATTGTTGTAAAAAACTTATTGACTACATCTCAGATTTCTCAGACAACTACATCAACATCTGTAACAATTAAATTAGAAGTGGGTCAACCATATTCTTGGTTTATTACTTCTTCTTCTAATACGTCAACTCAAACCGCATCAACTACAAAGTGGAAATTTTATCTAAAAGGTGAGCCAACAAGTAACTATGCTCCATTTCCTGCTGATTTATTAACTCCAAAATCCGAGTCTAGTGTAAGTTCTGGAAGTATTAAGTTTGAATGGAAAGGTTCTGATGTAGATACTGATGATTCGTTAACATTCGATTTGTATGTTGATACTAATAATCCACCTACTAACAAGGTTAAAACAAATTTATCCTCTTCCACAACAAATGTTACCCTAGATGCAGGAACATACTATTGGAAAATAGTTACAAAAGATAGTCAAGGAAGTAATTCTGACTCTGGTGTAGCAATGTTCAAAGCTGTTGATTAATTTGTAAAACAAAAGAATTGCCGCTAAAACTAATTTATTCTTTTAATTTTGCACCGAATGAATAATTTAGATCAAGATCAAATTGAGTTATTAGAAAATGCTCAAAAAAGAATTCTTCAAAAGAAAAGACTGTATTACCATTTTGTAATTTACTTATTTGTATCAGTATTTTCTTTGATTTGTAATAAGTTGTTAAAAATTGGGTCAGATATAGTTTTTTTAGATTATTCTTGGTCGTTTTGGCTTTCCTTTATCTGGCTTTTTATTATAATTTTTCACCTTTTCAATGTCTTTGTAACCAATCGATTTTTAGGAAATAAATGGCTAAAAGCTCAGAAAAAGTATTTGATTGAGATTCAACAAAATAAAATTCAATCTTTAAAAAAAGAAATGGAAAAAGAAGCTCATGTGAAATTTGAGTCTGAAACATTTAATAGTAGCTCCAGTCTAATAACTATTATTGCTGCAGCATCTGAAAACAATGTAATTGGAAAAGACAATAAGTTAATTTGGCACTTAAGTGACGACTTAAAACATTTTAAGGAGCTGACTAAAGGTCATTATGTAATTATGGGTAGAAAAACTTTTGAATCGATGCCCAAAGCATTACCAAATAGGACAAATGTAATAATAACTAGAAATAGAAATTATACAGCGGACAACGCAATAGTTGTTCAATCTTTGGAAGATGCTTTGAAGATTAGTAAAAAAGATTCTCAACCTTTTATTATTGGGGGTGGTGAAATTTATAAAATGGCCATGAGCATTGCAGACAGGATTGAACTCACTAGAGTTCATGCGGATTTTGAAGGAGATACTTTTTTCCCAGAAATTGAATTAAGTGAATGGAAAGAAGTTAAAATAGATAAAAGAAAGAAAGATGAAAATCATAACTATGATTTTTCTTTCATAAGATATGATAAAATATAAAGAATGAGTGTATTTGTATTCCCTGGTCAAGGTTCTCAATTTAAAGGAATGGGGCATGACTTGTATCAAAGTAATGATGATGTAAAAAAATTATTTGAAGAAGCTGATGATCTGCTCAAGTTTTCCCTTTCAAAAATAATGTTTGAAGGAGATGATGAGGATTTAAAACAAACTAAAGTTACACAACCAGCTATCTTTTTGCATTCAATAGCTGAATTAACGGTATATGAATCGGAAAATAAAAAACCTTTAGCAGTTGCAGGACATTCTTTAGGTGAATTCTCATCGCTTGTTGCAAACAAAACTATTTCTTTTGAAGATGGTTTAATATTAGTATCTCTAAGAGCAAAAGCAATGCAGAAAGCATGTGACAATAGTAGTGGAACTATGGCAGCTATTTTAGGGCTAGATGACAAAATAGTAAGAGAAACATGTCAAGATTTTGATGGTAACGTTATTGCTGCAAACTTTAACTGTCCTGGCCAAGTTGTTATTTCTGGAGAAATCGATGCGGTAAAGAATATATGTGAAGTCTTTAATACATTAGGTGCTAGAAGATCTTTAATTCTGCCTGTTAGCGGTGCATTTCATTCAAGTTTAATGAATGAGGCTAAAAATGAATTGACTGAGGCAATTAATAACACTAACTTTAATACCCCAATATGTCCTGTGTATCAAAATGTTGATGCATCCAAGACTGATGATGTTCTAACCATAAAGAAAAATTTGATTAATCAATTGACTGCTCCAGTTTTATGGACTCAAACAATTAATAACATGATCAACGATGGACTAACTGAATTTGTTGAAATTGGTCCTGGAAAAGTACTACAAGGATTGATTAGAAAAATAAATAGAGAGGTATCTGCTCAAAGTGCCTTAGGATAAGAATTTAATGACCTTATCAGAAATAAAGTCAATCTGATCATCAGTTAATTCAGAATGCATTGGTAAAGAGATTACCTCCTCACACAATAGATTAGTTACTGTAAAATCTTCATCTTTAAAATCATCATTCTTATATGCCTTCTGTTTGTGTAAAGGAATAGGGTAATAAATTCCATATGGTATATTTAAATCAGATAAATGTTTTGCAAGATTATCTCTTTTATTTGAAAGAACCCTAATTGTATATTGATGAAATACATGACAATGGCAATTTGAGCATATTGTAGAACATCCATTAGAAAACGCTGGTGTAATTATTTCACTACATTTTTGAAGAGCAATAGAATATTTTCTTGCTGAATCTTGTCTAGCTTTATTATATGAATCTAAATGTGGAAGTTTAGCATTTAGTACTGCAGCTTGAACTGAATCCAGTCTAGAATTCACACCCACGACATCATGATGATATCTTTTATACATACCATGATTTACTACTCCTCTCAATTTAATCGCTAAATCATCATTATTTGTAAATAAAGCTCCACCATCACCAAAGCATCCTAAATTTTTTGATGGAAAAAAAGAAGTTGTGCCTATATCGCCTATTGTTCCAGTTTTTTGTATATGACCAGAACTGAATTGAAATGAGGATCCTATTGCTTGAGCATTATCTTCAATAACATAAAGATTGTATTCCCTTGCTATATTCATGATTTTTTCCATATCAGCTGGTTGACCAAATAAGTGTACTGGTACAATAGCTTTAGTTTTTGGAGTAATAGCTTTTTCTAGTTTTTCGCAATCAATATTAAATGATTTAAGATCAACATCAACTAAAACAGGCTTCAGATTTAGTAATGCTATAACCTCAACTGTGGCTGCAAAAGTAAAATTTGAAGTTATAATTTCATCACCAGGCTTTAGATCCAATGACATCATAGCTATTTGCAATGCATCGGTTCCATTTGCACATGGAATTACGTGTTTTACTTGTAAATATTCTTCAAGATTTTTTTGAAAGGTTTTAACAATTGGACCATTTATAAATGCAGCCTCTTCCATAATACCAATGATAGATTTATCAACTTCATGTTTAATCCTCTTGTACTGACTTTGAAGATCTACCATTTGTATTTTTTTCATAAAATAGTTTTGTACAAAATTACTATTTCTAAATGTATTACTTTAGTATTAATGAACATATTATATAGTTTGTTTTTAAATTTTACTCAACTAATTCTTCCTGTAGTTGGTCTATTTAATCCTAAGGTCAAAAGGTTTATTAATAACAGAAAAAAAATATTTAATGAAATTGATTATAAATTTCAATCTTCAAAAAATAACATTTGGTTTCACGCGGCATCGCTAGGTGAATATGAGCTAGCAGTACCTTTGATTCTTGAATTGAAAAAAAAGAAGAATTGTAAAATTATATTAACTTTTTTTTCAGAGTCAGGGTTTAAATTAAGGGATAGAATCAAAGAGGTGGACCAGTATCTGTACTTACCTATTGATACTAAATCAAATGCCATAAAGTTTATAGAAAAAATTAACCCGTCAATATCAATTATTATTAAGTCAGAGATATGGCCAAATTTTCTAACACAACTTAAAAAGAAAAAAATTCCAACATATCTTATTAACGGTAGATTTAATGACAATGATTGGTATTTTTCTAAAATCAATTATTTCTTTGGAAAACATCTTAAATCATTTGAAAAGATTTTTGTTCAAGACTCTAATTCAGAAAAAGTATTAGAAAAATATGGAATTAATAATGTCATAAATAGTGGCTCTACAAAAGTGGATAGATCAATTATTCAACTTTCATTAAATAACCGCATTTCAAAAATTGAAGAAATTATAAAAAATAAAATTGTATTTGTTTGTGGAAGTTCATGGCCGGAAGATGAAGCTTTTATTTTTGAATTTTTTAATGAAACCAATAAAAAGGATCTAATTTGTTTGCTTGCTCCCCACAATGTTTCTAAATCGAATATTCAGAGAATTGAAAAAAACATTAGGGTTTCATTTGATAAATACTCCTCAGAAGAAATTCACTCAGAAATTAAAATCTTAATTATCGATACAATTGGTGATCTAAAAAAACTTTACAGTTATGCTGACTTCTCATATGTAGGTGGTGGAATGGGAACTAAAGGACTTCATAACATTTTAGAGGCCTGTATATTTATGAACCCTGTAATTATAGGTAAAAATTACACTAACTTTATTGAAGCTGTAGATTTAGTTGACTTAAATGGGGTAAATTCAATTTCTGATTATGTTGAGTTTAAAAAAACTATTAACAGTTTAATTGAATCAAATGATTTAAGAAAAGAAAAAAAGCAAATTATTGAAAAGTATATAAACGCCAATAAAGGTGCAACAAATAAAATCTTAAACAATCTAAAAATATGAGAAACTATATTAAAATTTTAGCATTAATTTTTTTTAATATTTCCCTGAGTCAAGGTATTGTAGGAGCATGGGAAAGATATGAGAATACCGATTCTGGAAAACAAAAACAAGTTGTTATTTTTTCAGAAAAATTTCAAGCAATATCCATTTACGATGCAGATACTGGTAAGTTTATATACACAAACGGTGGTACTTGGAAATTAGATGGAAATACAATGACAGAAAAAGTTGAATTTGATACTGGCAATCCTGAAAGAGTAGGTTCCGAAGTGAGTTTTGATATTAAATTGAATAATAATACTTTGGAAGTTATTGATAGTGGAAATAAATGGAAGCGAATAGATGATGGAACACCTGGTGATCTTAATGGTGCTTGGTTAATGTCAGGAAGATACAGAAATGGTGTAAAACAAACTAGAAGAACTGATGGTCCTAGAAAAACAATGAAGCTTTTATCAGGGACAAGATTTCAATGGATAGCATACAACACTGAAACAAAACAATTTATGGGCACAGGTGGCGGTACTTACTCTACAGTTGATGGAGTATATAAAGAAAATATTGAATTCTTTTCAAGAGATGATTCAAAGGCTGGTTTAAAACTAGAATTTGATTTTGAAATTATAGATGGTGAGTGGAATCATAAAGGGTTTAGCAGCAAGGGTGATCCTTTACATGAAATATGGTCACAAAGAAAATAAAAAAACCTCATTAAATTGAGGTTTTAGTGCGGGTGAAGGGACTCGAACCCCCAAGCCTCGCGGCACTAGATCCTAAGTCTAGCGTGTCTACCAATTTCACCACACCCGCGGAAACGGAAGCAAATATAAGCAAGATTCTTAAATAAAGAAGCCTTTTTAAAATTGTCTAAAAACCTATTTTATTAAATTTACTTAAGTATATAATTTAATATGAACAAATACCTAGAAAGCAATAAAGAAAGATTCCTAAATGAACTTTTTGAGTTAATAAAAATTCCATCAATTAGTGCTGTTAAAGAATATGATAATGAAACACGAAAAGCTGCAATTTTTTTGAAAGATCAATTCGAATCTTTAGGTTTTAGCGAATGTGAAATTTGTGAAACAAAAGGACACCCAATTGTTTATGCCGAAAAAATAATTGATGAAAAATTACCAACAGTACTTGTTTATGGTCATTATGATGTTCAACCTGTTGATCCAATTGAATTATGGGATTCTGATCCATTTAACCCTGTTATTAAGAAAACAGAAATTCACCCCGAGGGAGCTATTTTCGCTAGAGGTGCATGCGATGATAAAGGCCAGATGTTTATGCATATTAAAGCTATTGAAGTTTTAAAAAATACTACTGGAATTCCATGTAATATTAAATTAATGATTGAAGGTGAGGAGGAAATAGGAAGTGATAATTTAGAAATATTTGTAAAAGAAAATAAAGAAAAATTAAAGTGTGATGTTATTATAGTCTCTGATACAGGAATGATTGATAAAAACACTCCTTCTATTACTACAGGATTAAGAGGTCTAGCTTACCTTGAAGTTGAATTAACTGGACCAGACAGAGATTTACATTCAGGTCACTATGGTGGAAGTGTTTCAAACCCGTTGAACGAACTTGCAAAGATGATTGCTTCCTTACATGATGAAAATAATAGAGTTACAGTTCCAAATTTTTATGATAATGTAGTGGAATTTTCCGATGAAGAAAGAGAAAAGGATAGGCTAATACCGTTTGATATTGAAGAGTTTAAAAAATCTATCGACATTGGAGATGTTAAGGGAGAAAAAGGCTATAACACATTAGAGAGAAGGTCTATAAGACCCTGTTTAGATGTAAATGGAATGTGGGGAGGCTATACTGAAGAGGGTTCAAAAACTGTAATACCAAGTAAAGCATATGCTAAAATATCCATGAGATTAGTTAGTAATCAGAATTGGAAAGAAATCAGTGAGTTGTTTTCTAAGTACATGAAAAAAATTACTCCTTCTGGCATGAAAATTAAAATAACCGAACATCACGGTGGAGAACCATATCTAACATCAACTAAATCTAAAGCTTACAAAGCTGCTAGCTATGCATATAAAGATGTATTTGGAAAAGAGCCATTCGCATTAAAGGACGGTGGTTCGATTCCAATAATAGCACAATTTGAAAAGGAATTAGGTGTAAAGACTATTTTAATGGGATTTGGTTTAGATAGTGACGCAATCCACTCACCAAATGAACACTTTGGTATTTCAAACTTCTTCAAAGGAATTGAGACAATTACAAATTTCTATAAATACTACAGTAAATAATATTAGCTTAAATCAATTATAAACATATTTGAGGCAATTCCATCTGCTAAAAATTTACCTGTCTTTGTTGTAGTAAAAACACCGTTGTTTTCCTCAATATAATTACTATCAAGATATTCTTTTGAATTTTTTATAAAATGATTTTTAAATTTTTCTCCAAAATCTGATTCAAGTAAATCTATTGAAACTCCCCAAACAGTCCTTAAGCCAGTCATCAAATATTCATTATATCTATCAACTTTACTCAACGTCTCCTTTCCTGAAAATAAGACTTTATTCTTAATGTCATCAATATATTTTTTGTTATTAGAAACATTCCAACTTCTTTCATAACCATTATAACTGTGAGCTGAAGGACCAACTCCAATGTATTGTTTTCTTAGCCAGTAAGATGAATTGTTTATTGAAAAATAATTCTCTTTTGAAAAACTATTCAGTTCGTAATTAATATAATTTTTATTAGTAAAAAAATCATAAAGCAAGTTAAACTGAGAATGTACAAAATCATCATCAGGCATTTTAATAATTTGCTTTTTTACGTATGATTCTAATGCAGTCTTAGGCTCAACAGTTATAGCATATGCTGAAATATGATTTAAATTAAATTGATCTGTAGTATTCAAATTAAATTCCCAATTCTTTAGATTAGAATTAGGCAAACCATACATTAAATCAATAGAAATATTTTCAAAAAGATTTTTTGATTTTGAAATCGATTCTAAAGCAATGTAAGAATCATGTGATCTGTTCATTAGTTTTAACTCCTCATCTACAAAAGACTGAACACCAATACTCAATCTATTTATTGACATCTTTTTTAATTCAATTAATTTATTCTCATTAATATCATCTGGATTACATTCTACAGTTATTTCCAGTGAGCCAGAAATGGAATATTTTTTATGAATTTTATTAAGAAGGATATCAAAATCATTTATATCTAAAAGTGATGGTGTTCCGCCACCAAAGTAAATTGAATCTATGGTTTCAGAAAAACCATTTGACTTAAGGCTTAATTCTAGAGAAATTGCATCTACAATTGCTTCTTTATTTTTCAAGCTAGTTGAAAAGTGAAAATTGCAATAATGGCATGCTTGTTTACAAAATGGAATGTGTATATATATACTTGCCAACTACAATTTTTTTTCAGGATTATTTTTTAAATATGAGGACCAGCTTGAGTATTTTTTATCAACTTTATTATTTGAGTTAGAATTATAGTAATGACATAACGCAGCTGCAAGACCATCTGTTGCGTCTAGATTTTTTGGAATTTCTTTAAATTTTAAAATACTCTTTAACATCTTAGCTACTTGTTCCTTTGAAGCATTACCATTCCCAGTAATTGCCATTTTAATTTTTTTTGGTGAATATTCTGTAATAGGAATTTCTTTAACTAAACCTGCAGCCATAGCAACACCTTGTGCTCTTCCAAGTTTTAACATTGACTGAACATTCTTTCCAAAGAAAGGAGCTTCAATAGCAATTTCATCAGGATTATATTTTTCAATTATTTCAGTAAGTCCAGAGAAAATATATTTAAGTTTTAAATAATGATCATCAAACTTTTTTAAGCTTATGTCACTAAATTCAATTAAAGTTAACTCACTCCCTTCAACTTTGATCAAACCATAACCCATAACATTAGTGCCAGGATCAATCCCAAGTATGATTTTAACTTTACTCAACCTTTTGTATTTATAATTATTGGTAGTTTAAACTTTGAAGTAACAGATAGCCCCAAATTGGTCTTATTAGCTGGAATAATTGAAGTCATATTGTTAATAATATCAGAAATTTTATTTCTAAAGTCATTATCAAAATAACTGTCATTTATTTTTTCAAATTCATATAGTTTGATTGCTCCTTGCTTATCAATAATTAATGTCAAAATTATTGTATCAACTATATTGCTTTGTAAAGAAAAGTTAGTTGAATCAAAATTCTTACCTATCGATTCAATCAGATATTTCTTAAGGCAATCAATTCTTTCTGTTTTCTCTGCTAGTAAATCACACTCACTTGTTGAGGGATATTCATCTTGACTAGACCAGCTTAGTTCTTGATTAATCTGTGTATTTGGATCCGAAAAATTAAACTCACAAGAATTAAATATTGCTAAAAAAATAAGTGCTAATTTTAGATTGGACATTATAAGTTAAATTACAAAATTTGTATCAAACTCAATTATGGATATTTTATTAGTAGTAGCTGGATTAATACTATGTGTAGTGGGCTTAGTTGGAAGTTTTCTACCAATACTTCCAGGGCCGATTTCTTCATGGTCAGGATTATTTTTATTAAACTTCTCTGGCTATGTAAGTCTTGAAAATAAATTTTTGATAATTACATTTCTGATTGCTATTTCTATATCAATATTAGATTATTTAATTCCAATTTTAGGTGTTAAGAAGCTGGGAGGAACTAAAGGAGGTCAGATTGGAGCTTCTTTAGGAGTTATAATTGGGCTTTTTTTTCTTGGACCATTAGGTTTGATCGCAGGACCGTTTATAGGTTCATTAACCGGTGAGTTTATTTCTAAAAAGAATTTAAAGGATTCTATATATCCTGCCCTAGGATCACTAATAGGTACTTTAGCCGGGACTATTATTAAGTTTTTTGTAAGTATGATATTTACAATATACTTTTTGTATAAATTACTTGAAAGTATTTAGATTTAATAGTAATCTGATCTATTATCGACTATTTCAGAACCTTTCTTAAGAGACTGCACAACATTAAAGTCAATATTAGACCTTAATTTTGATGAAACCTGTTTCTCAAATGGCGTAAATGAACTAGGTAGATTTTCAGCTTTTGTAATTTTATCTACTCTAATCATATAGACTCCTGTTTCTCCTTCAATCAATTTAGAGGACTCATTTAAATCAAGGCTAAAAGCAGTACCTATAATTTTTGGCTCAAATCCAGCTTGAGCAACTAGTGGAGTATTTTTGTTTAAAACGTCTACGTTAACAACCTCTGTATTATTTTCATCAGCTAAACTCTCTAGGTTATCTATATTCATATTATTTTTAATGATTAAGTCAGCTTTTTTCTGATTCTGTAATTTTGGTAAAACTTCTAGAAGTACTTGATCATTAGATTTTAATCCTTCATTTTTCTTTTCAGTAAGAATAGCTAAAACATATCCCCCACTTGAAAGATCAAACCTCTCATAATCGTTAAGTTCTGTTTCTTCATCAAATAGCCATTGAACTAATCTTCTTTGGTTCGGAAGATTAGGAAGATCATGGTCTAATTCATCAATATTAGAAAGCTCTTTAACTTCTAATTTATATTTACTAGCAATATCGTAAAAGTTCATATCATTAGATAAATCAATTTCAAACTTTGATGCAATATTAAAAACTGAGTCCGAAGTTTTTTCAGATGGAATATTTCTTAAAGCTAGAGTTGCGACTTTTACCAAATCTTCCTTAGCTACAACTTTAATGATATGAAACCCAAAATCAGTTTCAACAAGTCCAATTCTTCCAACTCTATTGTTGAAAACAAAGTCATTAAATGGTTTTACCATCATTCCCTCTTGAAAGAAACCTAGGTCTCCACCATTTGTTTTAGATGGCCCATCTGAATACTCTAGAGCTAAAGATGAAAAGTTTTCAGAATCATTTCTAACTAATCTTAATATTCGATTTGCTTCTCTACTAGCTTCTTCTTTTGTCCTTGTTATCTGTGGATTGGATTCTCTTGCTCCCTGATAAGAAATCAGAATATGGCTAGCTCTTACATTTCCATTATTTTTTTTGTCAATTAATTTTGAAATTTTGAAGTATTCACCATCAACATAAGGTCCATATATTTTATTTTTCTCAAGATTAAAAATAAGTTCACCCTGGCTAGAAGGGAAAAATCCTTTTGGCCTGTATAATGTATCTAATGGTAAATCAGAATTTTCTTCTAAAAACATTTCCATGTTACCTGTAGTTAGAAAACTAGGAACTGTTTCTTCTAATTTTGAAACCTGATTATATTCTGTTTTTTCTTCTAATAAAGCTGATAATCTTGCTCTGATGTCCTGCTCATCTTTAACAGATGGTTTTTCTTCAAATAAAACATACTTAAAATCTCTTGATTCTTTCTGCTCATATTTTTCAGGATTAGATTTTATATAGTTTGAAATTTCTGAGTTAGTTACATTCACGAGACTATCAGGAATTGAGCTATATGGAATCTTTACAAATGAAATATCTACCGTTTCATTAGTTTTTAAAAATTCATTTTCACCTTCAAATACATTTGAGTTCAGCCCCGATAATACTAGAGTTAAATAATTATTTATATTTATTGTGTTTTTATATTCAGCTTCTTGCAAACTCCACTGCTCATATCCTTGAGGATTAAAATCTTTTAGTTCAACAATAAAATTTCTGAATTTATCAATATCAAAAGCACCTAAGTCATTAAGAAATCTTTGATCTGAATTAAAACCTGGATTATTTGCTAAAAAATATTCAAGGTGATCTGCTCCATTACCAAGTTCAACTTCTTCAATTTCTTGGTTCAACAATTCTTTTCTTACAGCCTGATCCCATACAGTTGTCAAAGCTTGAATATCAGTAAAGTTATATTGTTTCTGAAATACATCTACTTGTCTTCTAAAATCATTTAGTGAAAGGGTTTCTCCATTTACTTTACCAATTGGTTCTTGAGATTGAAAACTATTTCCATCAAAAACACCTGCAATTACAAATGCAAATAAAGCCATACCAATCACGGCTATTAAAACAAATGAATTTCTTCTTAAACTTCCTAATACTGCCATTTGAATAATTTTAGGAAACGAAAATACAAATAATCAGCTAATTATTTTTTCTATTGTTGAATTTAATTCTGAAGTATCTTCTAAAGAAATACATAAATAATGAAAGTAAGCCAAATCCAATTAAAAACTTATTCTCTAGTACTGAAGATTTAAAAAAAAGTAAGTCACAAAAGATAAATATTGATATAAATAAATATATGTATTCAGATATGTTTGAGTATTTCATAGTTAATTTTCTTTAAATAAAAAGTTTCCATCTAACTTTCCAGTTTTTAGAAGCTTAAAAGATCGATCTGCATCAAGTCTTTTTGCTCTGATAGTGTAGTCATCGCTAGAAAAAAGAACTTTTTTTTCTGAGAACAACCATTCTTGTTCAGGATCCCAATAAATTTGTTCTGATTTTACAAAACTACTATCTGGAGACTTTATAGTCACATTCCCTTCTAAACTAACAATTCGTGTTTGATAATAAACAATTCCATAGTCAGAAGAAACTTTTGTGGTGCCTTCGATTTCATCATAAAACTCTATTTCAAGACCTTCAGGAAACTCAGAGTAGGGAAAAGGCTGGTTAGTAAAATCTATATTTAATGGTGATTTAAGTGTAGCTTTAAGTTTAGCTGAATCAGTATATTTTAGAACAAAATCCTTGGTTAAACCTGCAGGCACAAGTTCAACTTTATTAATATTTTTAACTTCATTATAGTTATTTGAACACGATATGAAAGAAAAAGATAATAATAAAGTTATTAACCTATAATGAGTCATTAAAGCGCTGGAACAGTTACAGATGAGCTAATCCAACAAGTAAATTTAATTACTTCACCAGCTTTACCTTCAGTAAAAATATCTGTTTTAGAGGGAGCTCTTCCTTTGTAACTCTCGGCAGTTTTTAAAGCATCTTTTCTAATACTTGCATCTATATTCGCAGCTTTTCTTGCTTCCTTTTCCGCAAGCCAGTAAACAGCTCTTTTATCAAACTGTGAATTCCCACAATTATTTGCACTTGAAGCATACATATTTGCAATTAATAGATATGCTCTACCCATTGAAGGTTGAAAGTCTAATGCATTTCTAGCATATGTTCTCGCTTTTGAAAACTGTCCTGAGTTTTTAAATTTAGTAGCAATCTTATATAATATTCTAGCTTTTTTGATATTGTCTATTTCAAGTTCGATTGATTCATTATAATATTTTAAAGCTTCATCTAAATCTCCTTTTTTATCATTTAATAAACCAAGATAGTACGCAGAATTCGCCGATGGGTTTAAATCATGAAGCAAACCAACAAGCTCAACAAACAGTGGATCATCAGAACAATCTTTACTGTCCATTCTAGAAGCAGCTCGATTTAGCCACACTGGATTGTCTTTATTTTCTTCTAAATTTTTTCTGTACAACGGAATTAAATTTTCACAAGTCGATTCCTTGGCAATAATTGCATTTAAATTTCCTAGATAAATATTCGAAGCATTAGAATTAATTTCAAAAGCTCTTTTATTAGACTTTTCACGAGAAGTTAAAGGTGTGCCTGATTCTTCTTTTTTTAGAATTAAGTCGAGTTGTTTTGCATAACCATCAATTACCTCTTCAAACCTTTCAGATATATCTTCATATTTATCAAACACTTTAGCAAGTGTGACTCCATTAGAATTAGATTTGTATAGATCAAAATAAGTTTTGAAGTAATTGTAAAGTGGCTTCGGATCATCAAAACTAGATCTATCCGTTTTATAGGCGTTATCAAATGTAGCAAATACTTCTTCCAATGATACTAACTCATAATCCAATAAAGCTTGAGCTTTGTTGGATATTATTTCACCAGTTATATTTCTGCCATTTACTATAGAAAAATTAGCTAACCATTCATCATAAAGCTTTATTAAATCCTTTTGATATGAATTTTTTTGATCACCTTCGGATCTATCAATAAATTGTTCAAGCATTCTCTTGCCGTAAGTATATATTGCAGGATTCATCGTTGGACATTCTTGTCTAACCTTCATCCAAGGTTCATATGCAGAATCATAATTTTTTACTTTATAATATTCAGCAAAAATTGATAAGTTACTTAAACAATCCTCAGATGATTGAGCATTGATGTTGCTAATAAATATTGTTAATATTAAAAATAATTTTATTTTCATAATCTTTTTTTAATTGTATAAACTTTTAATAAACCAAATATCGTTTAATGAAAACCCAAGTTTTACACTAAAATAATTTTCTTTAATTAATCCAGCCTCATTTGTTCCTCTTTGACCAAATTCAAAACCAACGTTGGCTTTAGATAAGCCAGCCAATGGTATTCCAACACCAAAATTTATACCAAAATCATTGATCTGTTGATTGTTAACATAAAGCCCTCCAGAAAGGTATCTAACTCCAAATCTGTATGTTAAGGTGTCAAAAAAATTAGTAAATGAGTCATATTTAGGTATAAAAAATCCGCCAGCTGAATATTGTTTAGAAGATTTAAAAGAAACATTATCTAAGTTCATGATTCTGTTTTTAAATCCTCCTTCAGCAACTGATTTATAGCTAACTCCAAAAAACCATTTTTTATCTTGTCCAAGACCAATTCCAAAAGTGTTTTTTACAGGCATTATGACTTTAGTTTTTTCTAAACCAATAGCTTGCAGGTCTATTGATTCAGAATCCCCACCAAATCCGCCATCTGCTTTTAAAGTGGCAATTGTTTGACTGTTTCGAGAATTAAGTTCATTCTCAGGTTTGTGTGAGAATGTAGAGTATAAAAATAATTTTTCAGAGATTTTACCTTGATAGAATGTAGAAAAACTATAATCTAAACCACTCAAAGATGATTCATTTGAGACCTTGGTGTAAAGCTCTACCTCTTTTAGTATTTTAGAGTGGTAATGATTCAAACTTCCAAAAGAATAAGATGAGGAAACACCAAATCCTATATTCTTAAACAACTTAAAAGCTACAGATAAAAAAGCAGTATTAATCCCACCATCACCTTCAAACCTATTAAGCTCTGGAGTAGGCAAATCCTCGATATTATTTTCTAGTAAATAGCCAACAGATGTGTTGGGTTTAATACCAAAAGAAAATGAAAAAAGGTTTTTTCTTTCAATTCCTGACACAACTGGAACAGAAACTGCAATGTATTTTAAACCAGCTGCCGTTGAGCTCTCATTTGTATTATTATTTTTAAACGAAGTACTTTTTAAATCAACCCCAACTAAGTAATTAACAAATTTTAATTTTGAAAGACTAGCAGCATTATTTAGATTAACCTGAGCACTATCTGCATATGATGTAATACCTCCCATCATTTGATTTTCTGCTGTTGCACTAAAACCAGTATCACCAACTCCAAAATAAGAGTATGGAGAATAACTTAATTTTTGTGATGAAACAGAGAAGGATATTAAAAAAAGTAAATAAAAAATCCTATTCATTAAGCTTATTGTATTCAATTAAATAATTCAAACCAGTATATACAAAATTTGAATTTGTAAATATGGTGTTTTTTATCTTATCACCCAAAAAATTTGCATCTCCTCCACTAATAATCACTTTCAAATTTTTGTACATTTTTTTATACCTGTTAATCATCCCTTCGATTTCTGACTGAATCCCTATTAATAATCCAATACTTATTGAACTATGAGTATCAGAAGCTATCATTGAGATGGGATATATAGGATTTACTTCTACAAGATTAACTGTTCCTGAAGATAAAGATTTTTTTCTTAGTCCTAAGCCTGGTGAAATTCCACCTGCTTGATAAATATTTTCTGAGGTTTTGATATCATATGTGATACAAGTTCCAAGATCAACTACCAATACATTATTTTGAGGATATATTGAATATGCTCCCAAGATTAATGACAATCTATCTTCACCTACTAAACCATGATCATATGGATTATTAAAGGGTAATTTAATTTCTTTTTTAAAGGTGTAGAGATTTGATTTTGAATCACACAAATCAAATAATTTTTGATTTGGTTTATTCACATTAGAAATAGCACTATTAACAATATTATTGTCTTTTATAACATCTTTCACAAAATCCACATCAATTGACCTTAGTTTGAATTCCGTAAGTATAGATTTACCATCAGAGACAGCAATTTTTGCTAATGTATTTCCAATATCTATAAGTAAATTCATTCTAAAAGCAAAAGTAAATAAGTTTGAGTATTTTTCATTTATTATTGAAAAGGATTATATTTGCCAGTGCAAAAAAATGCATGGTACCTTAGCTCAGTTGGTAGAGCAAAGGACTGAAAATCCTTGTGTCCGCAGTTCGATTCTGCGAGGTACCACTAAAAGCTCCTTAATTGGAGCTTTTTTTATAACTTTACTTAAATACTTAACAATATGAAAAAGCTAATCCAAAATCTCACTTTATTAGTATTTATATTTCTATTAAATGCATGTGTTGTAAAAACAGGAGATTCAATTTCAATAGAATCTGATCAAAATAAGAGTATGGTATCATTTGAAAATGGTGATATTATGACAAGTGCAACAGAAGACCCTTTGGGAACAAAATTTTCATACCCTACAGGTGAAGCAGCAATAACTAGTCAAGTAAAGCGATGGGCTCCTGGTTTTCAATCACCATGGCATTATCATCCTTACACTGGAATAGCTTATGTTGTACAAGGTGAATTAACTGTTAACTATGACTCTGAGACTTCACTGGATGATGTAGGAGGAGAAAAATCAATTGTTACATCTCAAACATATAAGGCTGGTGATAAAGCATTTTTAGGAGTTGCAAATATGTGGCACCTTTCTGAAAACAAAGGATCTGAAGATCTAATCTTTATAGTCTCATGGCTTGGAGAGAAAGATAAAGCGCTAGCTGTTCTTGAAGAAAAATAAAAATATTTTAAAATAAAAAAGCCGCTTAGAAGCGGCTTTTTTTATGTTAACAGGTTACCCTCATCGTCCCATTCAGCAATGATCATTCTTGTAGATTGATCAATACATTTTTTTAGCCAATCTTCATCATATTTCAGCCCATATTGATCTAAAACATCTTGTGGAACACCATCCCAAACGTTAGGAATATTCCCCTTATAGCCTAGTTCTTTAATTCCAACCTCAGAAGTAAAATATCCAGTCATAGTTAAATTTCTGACAAGATTAAACCATTGAACAGGTTCAGATAAATCACTCATGTTTGAGTTGGGATCATAAAAGGCAATTTCATCAAATATTTGCTTAACAGAGTTGTCATCCAATTCAATAAACCTTTTAGAAAACTTGGAATTACTTTCCTCGTTAATCCAATCTAATCCTTTTCTCAAAGGATCTTGATATGATGGAATATCTTTAGCCATGAATTCTATTAACTGTACGACTTCAGCATCTCTTATTGAACCAAATTCATTTGGTGGTAATATAATATTACAAATTTTATCTAAATCACTTAGCTCTTTATTAGTAAAGAATTTTTGAGCAAATAATTTATCATCGTAAGCTATCTCATCTGGTGTCCTACCATACTCATAACGAGTTAAAGATCTTTTAATTTTTTCAGATGAAATACCATAACATCCTTCTAGAAGTAAGCCTGCACCTATCGATGCAAAAGTTATTGTCTTTATTGAATCCCTTCTATTCATAATATTAAAAATTTTGTTTTTTAAATTCTTCAACAATATGTTCAGATGACCTCATTGCAAGGGCCATAATAGTCCATGTAGGATTCTTGTCAGCTTGTGATACAAATGGACCTGCATCAACTACATAGACATTAGAAACATCATGCAATCTTTCAAATTCGTTGACAACAGAATCTTTAGGGTCTGAACCCATTCTTGTTGTTCCGACCTCATGAATAATTTGTCCTGGTTTTGTCAAACCATAATTACTTTCTTTCCCAGGTTTGTTCCATAGCGAAATCGCTCCCATGTTGTGTATAATTTCTTCAAATGTATCTTGCATGTGTTTTGCTTGTTTTATTTCATTATCAGTCCATTGATAATTAAATCTTAAAACAGGAACTCCATATTTATCTACTTTGTTTGGATCAATCTCACAATAATTTGATTTCATTGCTATGGATTCTCCTCTTCCAGAAAGACCAATTGTTGAGCCATAATATTTTTTCATATCATTTCTCAATACGTCTCCATACCCACCAGCTTTATTTATCCCAAAAAACTTATTAAAACTATTAACATTAAAACCTGTTCCGTAACTAGGTGCACCCAATCCACCCCAAACTTCAATATGATATCCTCTTGGAAAATCAAGTTTTTTGTTGTCAAGCCACCATGGAGAATACACATGCATTCCACCAACTCCATCTTCATTGTAAGTTTTTCTATTTATAAGTTCTGGAATGAAGGCCATCATATCTCCACCGGTAGAGTCATGTAAATATTTTCCAACTAAATCAGAACTGTTTCCTAAACCATTAGGGTGTTGTTTAGATTTAGAATTAAGTAATATTCTTGCTGAACTACACGCAGAAGCTGCTAGTATTACAACTTTACCTTTTAGTTTATACTCCTTATTTTCATCTTTATCTATAAATGAAACACCAGTCGCTTTGCCTTCTTCATTGGTTGTAACGGTTCTAACCATAGAGTTAACAAAAAGGTCAACTTGACCTGTTGATTTTTGTGCAGGAAAAATTAAACATGATCCTGAGGAAAAATCTGCATAAACATTACAACTTCTAGCACAACCATTACAATAATAACAAACTCCTCTATCAGTATTCAACCTTTTGGTTAGTACTGAGAGTCTTGAAGGCATCACTTTTACATTGCTTTTTCTAGCAGCGTTAATATAAAAAAGTTCATGAAGTCTTGGTTTTGGTGCAGGTAAGAAAAATCCGTCTGGTTCGTTATACATATTTTCTTTTGAACCAAAAACACCAATTAATTTATCAACTTTATCATAGTAAGGTTTAATATCATCATAACTTATTGGCCAATCTTCACCAAGTCCATCAATTGATTTCTTTTTAAAATCATCTGGACCAAATCTTAATGAAATTCTTCCCCAATGATTTGTTCTCCCTCCAAGCATTCTTGATCTAAACCATCTAAAATCAGTATCATCACCTTGAGTGTATGGTTCACCATCAATTTCCCATCCACCATAAGCCTGATCATAATCTCCAAAAAACCTAGTAGTACCAGCTCCTCTTCTTGGTGATTGCCAAGGCCATTTTAATTGAGTCATTGTAGTCGGATCAGCTGGATCAAAATATGGACCTGCTTCTACTACAGCAACTGAGTGACCAGCTTCTGATAAAACCTTTGTCGCCATACCACCACCAGCTCCAGAGCCAACAATAATAACATCATACTCTTTAGCTGTACTCTTTATTTCCATATTTAAAGTTCTTTTAATTTTATATTTCTAAAATAAATCGGTGCTCCATGATCTTGAAAACACAATTTACCAGTCTTAAATTTTCCAAATTCACAATTATCCCAAGGCTTTTGATCACAGTTTGCAAATTTAGTTTTTGCAACCATCGAATCCCATTCTTCACCACTCAAAGGAAATGAGACAACTTCAGTACCGTTAAATATTACATTGCCAAAATTATGTTTATGATCAATTGTGATTTCATATGAGTTCCATTCACCCACAGGCTTGGACATATCAACAGTTGGAGAAACCATAGCATATAGGCTACCTGCTTTTTCTCCATCTGGATAGTTATTATCTAATATTTGAATTTCAGGACCAGTAACAAAAGGATATTCGTATTTTTCACCCTCTTTTACACCCCACATAAACCCGCTGTTAGTTAGAGAATCTACTTTCCATTCAAAATATATTTTAAAACTAGTGTAATCTAAATCTGAAACTAAATCGTTGTTTTCCTTTTTTAAACCACCATTATCCCATGTCAAAATATTTCCATCTTCATCTTTCTGATAATTTGATAGAGTAGGATCAAAAGAGAGAATGCCATCACTAACACTCCATCCTGTTTTATTACCATTATCATTATAATAATGCCAACCAACCAAACTGTCCTCAGCTAATAAATTCTTCCATTCATTATCTGAATTACAAGATGAAAAGACAATTACTAATAATAGAATTTTTATAAAATTTTTCATATATAAGAATTAAAAATCCCAACCAGATCTTCTTGTTCTACCAACAAACTGATTAGCCTGGTCAAAATTTGTGATTTTCATGTTATCTCCGTCCCATAAAAGTTTCTTCCTACCTATAAACTTGCTATACTCTGATGTAGCAAATCTGTTTGGGCTATGATCAGGTTTTCCATCCATAATCATGTAAGATCTAATTGCAAGGTTCCCCATTAGAACAGTTTCAGTAAAAGGACCTGCGTACTCAAATGGAGCTGTTATTTTTTTATATTCATCGCTGCCATATCCTGCTTTAATACCATTGATCCATTCAGCATGATGAATTTGATCTAAACTATGCCACATTTCGTCTGTGCTGTACTCAAGAGTTTCCTCTCCTTTTCTATACAGCTTTGGATTTAAACCATATACACCACAAGAGATTACTCCTTTTTCTCCAATCATTAATACTCCATTTGTGCTATTTGGTTCACCTAGAAAATCTTCAGCTGGTATTTCTTCGGGATGACTCGGTTTTAAGCCACCATCCATCCAAACCAATTGGATTTTAGAATCATTTTTAGTGGTTTTATCAAAATGAAGGGTTACAATCGATGATGGTGGACAGCCTTGAGGAATATAATTTTGTTGCCAAGCTTGTTGATATACCGAGCCGACACTACATTCTACATCTGTTGGGTAATGCAATCCGAGTGTTTTGTAAGGAACGTCAAGAATGTGACATCCCATATCTCCAAGTGATCCTGTTCCATAATCCCACCAACCTCTCCAACTAAATGGATGTAATTGAGACGTATATTTTGTATTTGAAGCAGGACCTAACCATAAATCCCAATTTAAGCTTTCAGGCTTAACTTCCTCTGTATTCTTCATTTCAAAGCCTTGAGGCCAAATTGGTCTATCTGTCCATGCATATATTTTTTTAATATTTCCTATCAATTTCTTATTAACCCACTCTTGAATTTTAACGACTCCAGTACTTGATCCGCCCTGATTACCCATTTGAGTTACAACTTTATTTTTTGCAGCTATTTGAGTTAGTTTTCTAGCTTCTTCAATGTTGTGCGTCAATGGTTTTTGAACATAAACATGCAATCCTCTGTTCATAGCATTACTTGCAATAAATCCATGCGTATGATCAGGTGTGCTTATTGTAACAGCATCTAAATCTTTCTCATTATCCAACATATCTCTAAAATCAACGTAGAAATTTGCGTTTGGGAATTTTTTTCTAGATTCAGTAACACCATGTTTTCCATCAGGATGTACATCACACAATGCAATTACTCTTTCCCCAGAAGCCCATTTATCTCTTATATCACCACCTTTCCCTCCAGATCCAATTGCAGCGATATTTAGTTGATCACTGGGTGAAATAAATCCAGGCCCACCTAATACATTTCTTGGTACTATAAAGAAGCCAGTACCCATCAAAGCCGAGTTTTTCAAAAATTTTCTTCTGTTCTTCATTTTATGTTTTTTGGAATTAGTAAGTGTTTTAATAAATTTAAACATATTTATCATATTTTAAAATGAAATATTTCACATTTAACATTATTTTTCTACTTCTGTTAACAACTCCTCAATTCTCTCAAAATTTGGAAGATAAAAATGTATTGGTAGTTTGGGGAGGATGGGATGGTCATAAGCCTGAAAAATTTGCTAATATCATCGAGGATTGGTTGAAAACTCAAAATGCAAATTATCAAATTGCTGAAGGAGTGGAAGTTTATGATGATTTAGATAGTTTATTAAAATATGATTTAATAATACAATCAATTACAATGGGTGAACTTCATTGGAAACAAGAAGAAAACTTAACAAAAGCAGTCAAAAGTGGAGTTGGAATTGCTGGAGCCCACGGTGGCTTAGGGGATTCTTTTAGAAATAACACCAGTTATCAATTCATGATTGGTGGTCAATGGGTTTCTCATCCAGGAAACAAAGTAAAATTTGAGGTTGAGATTCTTAAAGATGAATTAACAAAAGGGATCAATAATTTTGAAGTTGAAACCGAACAATACTATATGCATGTAGATCCAAATATTAATTTAATCGCACAATCAAGATTTACTAGTAATCCTTACCCATGGATAGAAAATGTCATGATGCCAGTTGCTTGGAAGAAGAAGTTTGGAAATGGTAAAGTATTTTACATATCACTTGGACATGATCCAGATGAGTTTTTAAAATATAATGAAGCGTGGACTTTATTAACGAGAGGTTTTATTTGGGCTATTAGATAAAGACTTAAAATTAAAAATCTCAATATCTTTTAAAACCCTATACTTCCCCCTTGGAATTTCAAATTTATCAAGATTGGAAATCAGAACCCTGTCAATACTAAATAAATCAAACTTATTAAGTTTCTCAATAATACTATTTTGACAATGTAGTGTTGTTTCTATCCCAAGCTCATTTGATTTAAAGACAAAATTTGAATTTTTATCTACTGAAAGTATATCACTTGAAATATTTCTAATTTCATCATTTTTAAGATCATTTTTGAATTGAATATCAAGTAAAATTTTAATTTTTTTAGATCTTTTATCAATGTCAAAGGTTTCATCTAAGTAAAACAAAACCAAACCACTATAATTAGTATCTAAATTAATTGTATTGTAAGGAAGCCCTTTAAAAATTTTAAACAGCGCCTTAGCTAAGTGAACTGGGATATAATTAATATCAATCTTTTTTGGCTTGTTATAAAGAATATATCTATTCAAAATTGATTGGTTTAATGTTATAATCACATAATTCTTTAATTGTCTTTTTCAAATCAATTGAATACCCCATTATGTAACCACCACCTCCAGAACCACAAAGTTTCAAGGCTACATCTTTTGAATCTAAACAATAAATCCAAAGATTTTTAAATGATTCGGGAATCATTTTATTGAATAAATTTAATGTAGATGCTGATAAAAATTTCATTTCACTAAAAAGATTTGTTTGGTCATTTTTTAAAAAAGATTTAATACAATTATTAGTGCTTTTTATAAACTTGTTTTCAAAAGATTTCTTGTATGAAACATCTTTAAGTTTGTTTAAGAAAAAATCTACCAAGGGTTGAGTTTTTGAACTAATCTGAGTATCAATTAAGAAAAATCCTTTATTGTCATAGCTGATATTAATTAGTGTTTTATCTAATTTTTTTAAGTTCTTTTTAGAATTGACTAAAATTGGTGAATTTAAATAAGTAGTCAATGGGTCTAATCCAGATGACTTTCCATGAAAAAATGACTCAATTGAAGATAACTCTTTTATAGTTTCAGATAAATCAATTTTATTTTTATTTAAGCTATATGAATCATATAAAGCTGCGACTAATGCACCGCTACTTCCCAATCCATAGTTTACAGGAATATTACTTTTAAAGAACATACCCTCTTTTAAATCTTTTTGAAATGAAATTGTATCAAATAAATTATCCAACCTTTTTTCAATCATGTATTTATAAAGTTTATTTAAAGTAATATTTGAACTCGTACTAATATCACTAAATAAAATTTGACCCGAATATTCTTCATATGGAATAGCTAAAGCATTTGAGTTATTTATTATTCCATATTCTCCAAAAAGTAATATTTTAGAAAAGTATTTTTTCATTATTCAATGAATTTTTGATGGCCCCATACCAACACTATCATCAATATATTTATTTGATTTACAAAATTCAATAAGTTCATTTTCAATAAAATCAATTACCTTTATTCTAGAAGCTTCGGGATATAGCAAATGAACATTTGCTCCAGCGTCAAGTGTAAAACACATATCAACTTGATTTTTGTTTCTAAATTCTCTTATTCGATGAATAATTTCAATTGTATTTGGCTTAAATAGTATAAAGCTTGGATTTGATGTCATCATCAGTGCATGTAATGTCAAAGCCTCATCTTCAATTATTTTAATAAATAAACCTAAATCTTTTTCATGGATCGATTTAATTAAGTTTTTAAAATTAGTATTAGATTGAACTATTCTTGAGGATTTAAATCTATGATTATTCATAAGTTCATGACCTGCAGAACTTGAGACTTTTTTTTTACCCTCATCAACTAATAAAATAGAGTCATAAAATTTTGGGAAATCTATAGGCATACCATCTAATACAACAGCATTCTCATCAGAACTATTTTGAATTTCACTAGTCTTTCCCCATACAGAAATTGGACCAAATAAACTTCTTGCTGCGCTGCCAGATCCGAGTCTTGAAATGTGAGAGGCTTTTAAAAAAAAATTTTTATCGTATGATGTTTCCTTTAACTCATTATCAAGAAGACATAATGTAAGTGCGCTAAATGCAGAAGCTGAAGATGCAATCCCGCTACTGTGAGGAAATGTGTTCGAAGATTCTATATTTAGCTTTAAAGAATTTAAACTAGGGAAAAATAATTTAGTTCTTTCAAAAAATGTATTTAATTTGGGTCTAAAATCATCTTTTTTAACTCCATCAAAAAAAAATTCATATTCAAAATCTTTCGATTCTTCAAATGTAATTTTTGTCTTTGTTAAAGACTCTTTTAGAGTAAAACTAATTGATGGGTTAATCGGAATCTGATTATCAATTTTTCCCCAATATTTTATCAGTGCTATATTGGAAGGAGATGTCCATGAAGTTGATTTAAGATTCAAAGTGTTTTAATTGATAGAGTTAATGGTTGATTTTTTTGGTTGTTTAAAAGACCCATCAAAACCTTTTATTCCAGAAACTGTACTATACTTTAATATATTTTTTTTATCAGGATTAATATAATTGTAAGCACTATGACACATCACTGCAGCTTCATGAAATCCTGAAAGAATAAGTTTTAATTTTCCTGGATAATGATTTATATCTCCAATTGCATAAATTCCTTTAATATTGGTACTGTAATCTAAAGCATTATTAACAGAAATTGCATTCTTTTCAATATTTAAACCCCAGTCTTTGAAAATATTCATTTTAGGTATTAATCCATATAGAGGGACTATATAATCAGTTTCTATTGTCACAATTTCTTCATTTACTTTAAGGTCAATGCTCTCAACTTTATCATTACCATTTATTGCAACTAACTGAGATGGGACTATTACATCCACAATATTTTTATCCTTTAATTTTTGTATTTGTTTTACAGATTCAACTGCTCCTCTAAATTCATTTCTTCTATGGGTTAAAGTAACTTTTTTAGCAATTTTTGAAAGTTCTAAAGTCCAATCCAATGCTGAATCTCCACCACCAGAAATAATAACATTTTTATCTTTAAAATAATCTTTATTGATGATTTTATAAATGAGACCCTTTTCTTCAAACTTTTGAATATTTTCAATATTAGGTTTTCTTGGTTCAAAATTTCCTAAACCACCTGCAATTGCAACAACTTTACCTTTAATCTTTATATTCTTATCAGTTGTTATAATAAATTCACCATCACTTTTTGTTAATTCAACCGCCGATTGACCCAAAGTATATCCTGGATTAAATGGTTTTATTTGATCTAATAACTTGTTAATGAGATCTCCCGCCATTATCTCAGGATAAGCAGGAATGTCATATATTGGTTTGTCAGGATAAATTTCTGAGCATTGACCACCAGGCTTTACAAGGGAATCAATTATATGACATTTTAAACCTAATAATCCAGCTTCAAAAACTGTGAATAGTCCGGTAGGACCAGCACCAATAATAATTATATCAGTTTTAATCATCTATATTTACAACTTTGTCAATATTGGGTAAATGTTTTTTTATTACCATTTCAACTCCATTTTTTAAAGTCATTTGATTAACAGAGCAACTATTGCAATTTCCAAGCAACTTAACTTTAATAATATTTTTTTCAATAGAAACTAATTCAATATCACCACCATCTCCCCTTAAAAAAGGTCTAATCTCTTCAAGTGCATCCTCTATTTTATTATTTAATTTATTTTCCATTTTAAGATGAACAACCTGCCATAGTTTTGATTTTTAAAATTTCAGTTTGTGGAAGGTTCTTATTTCTTTCAGTTAAATTAATAATAATTTTCTTGGTAATTTCATTAAAGATATTAGTCAACTCACTACCTTCCTGCATGACACCAGGTCTTCCTACATCGCTGGACTCTCTTAAACTTTGAATTATAGGAATTTCACCGAGAAAAGGAATATGAAAATCTTCTGATAAATTTTTAACTCCATCCTTACCAAATATGTAATATTTTTTATTATCAATATCTGGGGGAGAAAAATATGACATGTTTTCAATGACACCCAAAACTGGAATGTTAATATTTTCTTGTTTAAACATGGTAATTCCTTTTCTAGCATCTGCCATTGCAACAATCTGTGGTGTACTGACTACAACAGAACCATTAACAGAGATTTTTTGCATTATGCTAAGGTGAATATCTCCAGTTCCAGGAGGTAAGTCAATTACTAAAAAATCCAACTCTCCCCAGTCAGCATCAAAAATTAATTGATTTAGTGCTTTGGTTGCCATCGGACCTCTCCAAATTACTGCTTGATCAATTCCAGTAAAAAAACCAATTGATAAAACTTTTACTCCATAACTTTCTAATGGTTTCATTTTAGACTTCCCATTGACTTCGACTGCTAAAGGCTTTCTCCCAACTAAATCAAACATAATATGCATGGAAGGACCATAAACATCAGCATCTAATACACCCACATTAAATCCCATATTTTTCAATGTTATTGCAATGTTTGCAGTTACTGTTGACTTACCAACACCACCCTTAGCAGAGGATATGGCAATTACATTCTTTATATTGGAAAGTTGATTTACATTATTTAAATCATCTTTTTTTGCTGCAGTAAATTTTATCGAAAAATTAATATCCTTTAAAAAAATTTCATGTAAGGCAGGAAGTAACTTTTTTTGAAGATCTGATTTAGATTTATGCGTAAAGTTTGAAACTTCTATTTCAATATCAACTTGATTAGAAAATTTATTTATGTTGAGAATTTTAACTTTGTTATCAACGTCTAAAATGACTTTCTTTACTGCCTCTTTGCTAAAATTAATTTTACTCATAATTTGAATTGTAAAAATAAGGAATAGGATAACATTTATGTAGATGGATTCCAGAAATGATGTTCAAAATCAATAATTTTATCATTTTCAATTTTTATTCCCTCACTTTCCAGCAATTCTCTCATAAGATTTGAACCTGAAAAAGAATGTTTTCCAGTCAAAAGTCCATTTCTGTTTACAACCCTATGAGCTGGCACATCATTTAAATCATGAGAAGCATTCATGGCCCAACCAACAATTCTTGCTGACTTTGGAGTTCCTAGAAAATTAGCAATCGCTCCATAGCTTGTAACTTTGCCCTCAGGAATTTTTCTCACAACAGTATAAACTCTTTCAAAAAAAGATTCATTCATATTTGAATTTAAAACTTAAATACGTGATTTTTTTATTTTCTTTTAAAAAATGACTTTCATAAAATGTTTGAATTTTAAGAACATCAATTGGCGCATTGTTATTTGAATATATATCATGATTCGAATGAATAAGTTCAATTTCATTTGATTCAATTAATCCAAGAGTATATCCATGTAAAAATTCACTATCAGTTTTTAAATGAATCATTCCATCTTTTTTCAAAATTCTTTTATATAAACTCAAATAAAATTTATTGATTAATCTATGTTTTTTTCTTTGGATTTTAATTTGAGGGTCGGGAAAAGTTATCCATATCTCATCTACTTCAGAATCCGAAAATAAATTTCCAATTAGATCTATATTTGTTCTTATAAAACAAATATTTTTCATTTTAAGGTTGGTAGATTTTTTAGCACCCGTCCAAATTCTTGCACCTTTAATATCTATTCCAATAAAATTTCTGTTATGGTATTTTTTAGCTAGCTCAAAAGAATACTCACCCTTACCACAACCAAGTTCAAGTGTTATTGGAAATGAGTTTTCAAAATAATCACTCCACCTACCTTTAAATTTGAAATTTGACTTTAAAACATCATCCCTACTTGGTTGAAAGAGGTTTTGAAAATTTAAATTTTCATTAAATTTTTTAAGCTTATTTTTACTTCCCAAGGATAACTTTTTCTCAAAAGTAATTAATTTGCCTGATCAAGAGTAAAAGAAAATTCAGATCCAACACCTAATTCACTTTCAATAAATATCTTTTCGTCATGAGCATCAATAATATGTTTTACTATGGCTAAACCAAGTCCAGATCCACCTGTTGATCGATTTCCTGTTTGATCAACTCTGTAAAATCTTTCAAATAATCTTTCTAAATTTTTTTTCTCCACACCTATTCCATTATCAGTAACTCTGATAATTAATTTGTTTTCTATAACTTCTTGAACAACTATTTCTGTGGTTCCAGATTCTTTTCCGTATTTAATTGAATTTTCAATTAGATTAGTTAAAACTTGTTCTATCTTCTCTCTATCAGCATTCACTTGAACTGACTGGTCTGGTGAACTATCAACAACTAACTTAATATTCTTTTTACTTGCGCTAATTTCAAGCATCTCAATTACATTTTCAATTAATTGAAAAATATTAAAGTTTAATTTTTTTAAATTACTTTCCCCTGTTTCTAGTTTAGTTATTAAATCCAAATCTTTAACTATAAGATTCAATCTATCTATTGCTTTTCCAGCTATTTTTAGATATTTCTTATTTACGTTTTCATCTTTGTAAGCACCATCAAGTAAAGTCAATATATAACTTTGACTCGTAAAAATTGGAGTCTTTAATTCATGTGCCAAATTTCCAATAAAGTCTCTTCTAAAATTCTCTTGCTTTCTCATCTGAATAAGTTCAGATTTTCTCTCATTATCTATTTTCTTAATTTCTTCTAGCATTTCATCCATATTTGTTGTAATAGTTCTAGAAATATTAGAATTATTGGAAAAAATTTGATCAGAAATTTCTTGAACTCTTTTATATAAAAAGAAATTTGTAAAAAATAATAATGATAAAAAACTAACTACAAAAAAAATGATGAATATAGATATGAAGGATTTTTCAAAAATGCTTAAATAATTAATTCCTTTGGTAATAATTTCTGTTATAAAACTTAACAGAAATGCAAGTATGAAAGAATACAAAAATAACTGTAATCTTATTTTAGTTTTAGAAGTCATTTAAACTTTAAATTTATAACCTACTCCCTTTATTGTTTTGATGTATTTTTCACCAATTTTTTCTCTTAGCTTTCTTATATGAACATCAATTGTTCTGTCTCCAACTATAACTTGAGTTCCCCATACATTTAACATGATTTCATCTCTTATTAAAACTTTTCCTGGTTTAGAAGCTAATAAATAAAGTAGTTCAAATTCTTTACGAGGTAATGAAATTTCATCTTTCTCATTTGTTACACTATAAGACTCTCTGTCAATAACAAGTGAACCAAAAATGATTTTATTCGTATTGTTCTTTTCAGACAACATCCTTCTTGAAATCGATGAAATTTTCTTTAGAAGTATCTTAGGTTTTACTGGCTTATTTATATAATCATCAGCCCCGGCATCGAATGCTGCAATCTGAGTAAAATCCTCACCTCTTGCAGAAAGAAAAATAATCATTGATTTAGATAAAGATTCAATTTCTCTTAGATTAGAACAAGCCTCAATACCATCCATTTCTGGCATCATAACATCCAATAAGATAATGTCTGGAATAAACGTTTTTGCTTTTTTTATAGCTTCAACACCATTAACAGCACTTTTAACACTATACCCTTCATTAGATAAATTATAAGTTAAAATTTCTATAATATCTGGGTCATCATCCACAATAAGTATTTTAGTCGATGTTTTTTTCATTATTGTGTGAAGTTAGTGATATTTGAAAAAAATTACAGCTACTTAACAATAACTTAATATTAAAATTCTTAATCAAATTATGATGAAGTTTGAGTCACAATCAATAGAAATTTTTAAATATCAGTATAAAAATAATTTGATTTATAAATCATATTGTGATTCGATTAATATAAAAACAAAAAACATTAATAGTATTGAAAAAATACCGTTTTTGCCAATTTCTCTTTTTAAAAGCAATAAAATAATTTCTGGGGATTCTAAAATTGATAAGATTTTTATAAGTAGTGGTACTACTGGAACCAAAAGCAAACACTATGTAATTAATAAATCATTGTATGAAAAAAATATTATCAATTGCTTTAATCAATTTTACAAAAAAGCCTCTAGTTATGCTTTTATAGGGGTTTGTCCAAGCCCAAAAAGTAAACCAAATTCATCCTTAGTTTTTATGATAAATCATCTTATTAATAATTCTGATTATGCTGAGAGTCAATTTACAACTAATAGTGTTGAATTAATAAACCTAGTAAAAGATTTAAAACAAAAAAATATCAATTACATAATTTATGGATTATCATATGCACTACTTGATATCAGTGAAAATATAAAATTTGATTTTGAAAATTCAATTGTGATTGAGACAGGTGGAATGAAAGGATTTAGAGATGAAATTCCAAAAGAAGAACTACATAAGCTATTAAGTGAAAGGTTCGGAACTGTTAATATTCACTCAGAATATGGAATGACTGAACTATTATCTCAAAGTTATGCAGTTGAAAATCTAAAATTTAAAACCCCTAACTCAAAAAAAATTTTGGTTAGAAGCGAAACTGATCCGTTTAAAGTTCAAATAAAAGGAAGAGGTGCATTCAACATAATTGACTTAGCAAATATTAACTCATGTTCATTCTTAGCTACAGATGATTACGGAAGTGTTACACAAGATTTTTTTGAAATTTATGGTAGAATAGATGAATCAGATATTAGAGGTTGTAATCAAATGCTAATCTAAAATCAACAAAGAATATTTCTTTTTTCCTCTTTGAACGATAATATATTTATTTTTTATAATCTCAATTTCAGAGATTTTAGCTTCGGTATCTATTTTTATTCGATTTACTGATACTGATTTTTCTTTTAAGGCTCTTCTAAGATCTGAAAAGGAATTAAAAAGTGTAGAACTCATCAAAACATTCTCAATATTTTCAGATTTTTGATAATCACTTAAGCTGATTTTTGAAACAGGAAGTCCGTCAAAAATTTGCAAAAGAGTTTTTTCATCAATATCAGATAAATTGTCTTTTGATTCTTTTGAAAAAATAATATTTGAAGCAAAAATCACATTCTTGAGATCTTCTTCAGAGTGAACAAGTTTAGTCAATTCAGAGGCCAATTGTTTCTGAATTAATCTCAGGTGAGGAGACGCCAAATGCTCTTCAATCATTTTCTTAACTGAAGCTTCATTTTTGAAAGAAAATATTTTTAAATATTTTATTGCATCCTCATCAGAAGTGTTCAACCAATATTGGTAGAACTTATAAGGTGAGGTTTTATTTCTATCTAACCATACATTTCCTTTCTCAGTCTTTCCAAATTTAGAACCATCTGCTTTGGTAATTAAAGGACATGTAAGAGCATGGACTTTAATTCCTGATTTTTTTCTATTAAGTTCAACTCCAGAGGTTATATTTCCCCATTGATCACTTCCACCCATTTGAATTGAACAATTATAATTTGTATTCAGATAGTAAAAATCGTAGGCTTGAAACAATTGATATGTAAATTCAGTAAAAGACATTCCATCAGAATTTTCGCTTGACACTCTCTTTTTAACTGATTCTTTTGACATCATATAGTTTACTGTCAGTGCTTTTCCATAATCTCTAAAAAATTCAATAATATTTAAATCTTTTGTCCATTCATAATTATTTAAAATAATTGCTGAGTTTTCACCACAATCAAAATCTAAAAATTTAGAAAATTGTTTTTTTAATGAAGTAATGTTTTTATCGATTAAATCCTGGCTCAATAGATTCCTTTCTTTTGATTTACCTGAGGGATCACCAATCATTCCAGTTGCACCACCAATTAGAACAATCGGCTTATGACCATGTGATTGAAAATGTTTTAATATTATTAATTGTACTAAACTTCCTATGTGAAGTGAGTCAGATGTTGGGTCAAAACCAATGTAGCCAACTGTATTTTTAGTTTTTACATGCTCTTCAAATTCAGGTGTATTATCCTGAATCATTTCTCTCCATTTTAGTTCATCAAAAAAACTCATATACCTTTCAAATTTATTTAATTGTTGCTATTATTTACCGAATCTTTAATTTTTTTAATCTTTTCACTTATTCTATCATAAATTTTTAAGTAAAGCTTTGGATTTTTAGTGTAGAAATCATTACTTAAAACAAATGTCAAACAATCAATCTGATGTTTCTTAAATAGATTCGAATCTCTTACTGCAAAATAATTATAATTAGATTTATTTTGAAATCCTCTACTTGCATTAATTAGATTAACATCAAATAGAAAATCAGACATTTGTTCCTCTGTCATAATATTTTTTTTTACTTCGCTTTTACACGAAAATAAATTGATTATTAATAAACATAGAAGAACTTTTTTCATGACTCAAATTCAATTTTTTTTCCAAGAACTGTATCATCAATGACTCCGTCATTATATGCTAAATGACCATTGACAAATGTATATTTTACTTTAGAGGAAAATGAATCGCCCAAGAAAGGAGACCAACCGCATTTATACAGAATTGATTTTTCTGTTATAACTTGCTTTTCATTTGGATCTAAAACAACTATATCTGCAAAATAGCTTTTTTTAATAAATCCTCTTTTTTTGATTTTAAAAAGAATTGCTGGATTGTGACACATTTTTTGAACTAATTTTTCCAAAGAAATTCTATTTTTTAAAAAATGTTCAAACATTACAATAAGCGAATGCTGAACTAAGGGTCCACCACTTGGACATGATGTGTATTCATTATTCTTTTCTTCAAGCGTATGCGGAGCATGATCAGTAGCTACTATATCAATTCTATCTTCGTTAAGTGCTTTCCAAAGTTGATCACGATCACTTTTAGTTTTTATAGCAGGGTTCCACTTAATAAAAGATCCTTTTTTTGAGTAATCTTCATCAGTAAAAGTTAAATGATGAATACATACCTCTGACGTTATTTTCTTTTGATTGAGAGGTAAAATTTCAAATAATTTAGATTCTAACACAGTTGATAAATGAAAGACATGTAAACGTGAATCACATTCTAAAGCAAGTTCAATAATTTTTTTTGTGGATTGTAAACATGCTTCATGAGATCTTATTTTAGGATGTAGTTCAATTGGAATTGAATCACCAAACTTTTCTTTGTAATGTTTAAGATTTCTTTTTATAATACCTTCATCTTCACTATGAACAACTAAAGGAACAGGTGAAAACTTCATTATTTTTTTTATAACAGAGTAATCATCAACAAGCATATCTTCAGTAGATGATCCTAAAAAAATTTTAATTGCAGGTATCTCATTAAAATTTAACTTTTTAATTTCCTCAAAATTTGAATTAGTCCCTCCAAACATAAATGAATAGTTTGCCAAAGAGTTTTTAGAAGCAATATCAAACTTTTTAGAGAGTTCTATCAAGTTTGTAGTTTGTGGACTAGTATTTGGCATTTCAAAATACGATGTTACTCCTCCAGCAACAGCAGCTCTTGATTCTGAAAAAATATTTCCTTTGTGAGTTAATCCCGGCTCTCTAAAATGTACTTGATCATCAATTAACCCAGGAAATATAAACATACCCTCACAATCAATCATCTTAAAGTCTTTTTTGATTTGAATATTAGATTCAAACTTTTCTATTATACTATTAGAAATAAGTATATCTTTTTTTTCAATGATATTTTCATTAACTACAAGTCCATTTTTAATAAGATATTTCATTTATAGTTTTGAAAAAAATATTTAAATCGCATTTTAATTAATCCAAAAATGGCTTCTGGAACTATGGAAAAATTCATTTTTGAATCACCTTTTGTTCTATCAGTAAAAATAATAGGAATTTCATAAAATTTATAGCCCAGTAAATGAGCTTTATATTTCATTTCAATTTGATATGCATAACCATTGAACTCAATTCCCTTACTCAAAATATCCTTAATAACTTTAGTTTTATATCCAACATAGCCTGATGTAAGATCCATAATAGAAACACCTGTAACAATTCTAGCATACATTGACCCAAAGTACGATAGTAAAACCCTTTGAATTGGCCAATTAACTACATTGACACCTGTAATATATCTAGAACCAATTACTAAATCCATTCCATTTTCATCCAAGAAAACTTTCATTCTAAGAAGATCTTTAGGATTGTGAGAAAAATCTGCATCCATTGTATAAATTCTGTTATAATTATTTGAGTTATTAATTACCCAATTAAAGGCAGCCATGTATGCAGAACCTAAACCATACTTTTGATCTCTTTTAATCAAAAAAAGCCTTTTCTCATTATCAATAATTTTTTCTTCAACAACTTTATAAGTTTTATCTGGAGAATTGTCATCAATTACTAAAACGTGAAAATTATTATTTAACGAAAAAACCTCATCTATAATATCAGAAATATTATCAATCTCGTTATATGTTGGTATAACGACAATTGAATAATTTTTTGACATTTAAAATAGTATTTCTAGTTATTTACAAATCTAATTAAGTTTATTCCAAAAATTACTAAATGAATTTGTAAATTTGCTTTTCCAATTTAATTAGGCACATGAAAGTAAAATCAATATTGGTTTCTCAGCCGGAACCTCCTTTGGAAAAGAATCCCTACAGACTGTTAGCGAATAGAAGAAAATTAAAAATTGATTTTAGACCATTTATTCACGTAGAAGGCAAAACAAGTAGAGAAATAAGGGAACAAAAAATTGATCTATCAAAATTCTCTGCAATTATATTTACTAGCAGAAATTCTGTTGATCATTTTTTCAGAATCGCTGAAGAATTGAGATATCCAATTCCTAATGCCTTGAAATATTTTTGTATGTCTGAAGCTGTGGCATTTTATCTTCAAAAATACGTAGTATACAGAAAAAGAAAAATTTATGTTGGAAGTAAAACTTTTGATGACCTAGCTGTTATTATGCTTAAATATAAAGACGAAAATTATTTACTTCCTGGTTCAAATGTTCTTTCAAAGAGAATTGAAGATAAGTTAAATGAAATTGAAGTTAAATGGACTAAAGGTATCTTTTACAACACAGTCATAAGTGACCTTTCTGATCTCAAAAATGTTTATTATGATATTCTAGTATTTTTTAGTCCCTCAGGAATAGAATCTTTATTTAAAAATTTTCCTGATTTTAATCAAAATAATACTAGGATTGCAGTTTTTGGTAAAAATACTGCTAAAGCTGCGAAAGATGCTGGGTTAATTATCAATATTGAAGCACCCCTTCCAAAAGTAAGATCAATGTCAGAAGCTATAGATTTGTATATAGATAAGAGCAATAAAGCTAAAGCTTAAATTCGCTTTCAAAAGAATCCATAAATTTCTTAAAGTCATCTTGTGATTTTATGCTTTTATAATCATCACCTTTAAAAAGCTTTAAATAAATTTCTATTTGATTCGGACCAAGATATCCTCTAATCGGAGCAATAGGATTCGCTTGTTTATCAAAAAACACTATAGTAGGGTAAGCATTAATACCTAAGTATCTCGTAAAGTTATGAGACGAATTTCTACCATAATCTTTTTTAACATATCCAGGATTATCAAACTTTCTGTCCCTATAATTAATAATTTCATTTCCTTCGGCATTAAATTTAATAGCATAAAAATTATTATTTATAAACTCAACTACATCAGTATTTTGAAAAGTATTTTTATCCATAATTTTACAAGGCCCACACCACTCTGTATACACATCCATTATTATATTTTTTGGTACTTTCTTTTGTAATTCTAATGCCTTCTCCACTGATATCCAATTAATTTCCTGAGATACTAAATTAGAAACAAAAAAAACGAATAATATTGTAAATAGCTTTTTCAAAAACTCAAATAAATAAATAATTTTTTTTAATAAATTAAAATTTTACTCTTCGGCACCGTGTATCAGTCTCTTAAGAGGTTTTATTATTAATAAAAATAATATTCCAAATATCGTGCAGAAAATTGCTATACCAGTAAAAGTCCAGAACTCTCCAACTTCTGATGCATTTTCACCTATTAATCCAGCTACTTTATTTCCTAATCCTGTAACAGCAAAATAAGCTCCCATCATAAATGCAGACCATCTTGCTGGGGAGAGTTTTGTTATAAAAGAGAGTGCTGTTGGAGATGTACATAGTTCACCGATAGTATGAAATAAATAAGCTAAAACAAGCCAATACATTGCTGATTTTTCTACAATTTCCCCAGCACTATCGTACTGAACTTCATTACTCGCCGCACTCATAAAAAAGAACCCCCAACCCATAATAATTACACCAATCGCCATTTTAAATATTCCAGAGTATTCTTTTCCTTTATTCTTCCACCAAACCCAAAAAGATCCAATTATGGATGCAAAAATTATTATGAAAGTTGCATTCAAGGATTGGAACCAACTTGCTGGAACAGTAAAATTTTCTGTTAATATCAAATCAGTTTTTTGCTTAGCATATAAATTCATTAATCCACCAGCTTGTTCAAATGCTCCCCAAAAAACAATTACTATTAAAAATGCGATGTAGGTAACAAGAATTCGATCTTTTTCAATTTTAGATCCATCATTATAGATCACAATAGCAATTCCTACTGCAAAAGCTAAACCAGCGACTAGCAATGCATAACTCCATGATTCCCAATATAAATAAATTGTCAATGCTAGTCCCAGAGTTAGGAAGAATCCAATCATAGAATTAGATTTTTCAAAAATCTTTAATATTAAATTTGAATCAGATGAGGATGAACTTTGAACATTAACTAGATTACCAACGTGAGCTAAATATTTTTGACCTCTCCAATATAACAGTTGGCCTATAGCCATTCCAACTCCTGCTAAACCAAATCCAAAATGCCATCCAATTTCTTCTCCAACATATCCTACAATAATACCAGCGCTAGCTGCACCAATATTGATTCCCATATAAAATATATAAAAACCCATATCTCTCTTATCATTAGAGAGTTTACTGTAAAGGCCTCCAACCATAGACGAAATATTACCTTTAAGACATCCTACACCTAAAACTATTAAGCCTAATCCTGCGTAAAATGCGGTCATGTGTTCAATAGCAAGAACACTATGTCCAATACACAATAATAATCCTCCAAGCATTACAGATTTTCTCTCTCCTAAAATCCTGTCAGCTAATAAACCACCTGGAATAGTAGCTACGTAAACAAACATTGTATACCAACCATACAATGCAATTGCACTATCATTTGTCCAGCCCAGACCAGGATTATCACCACCAGTTTGCGCAACTAAGTAAAGTACGAGAATGGCTCTCATACCATAGTAGCTAAATCTTTCCCAAAGCTCAGTGAAAAATAAATAATACAATCCGACGGGATGTCCAAATAGTTCTTTTTGATGTGGTTGCAATGCTTTACTCATTTATTAAAATTTTATAATTTTTTTTCCGTGATAAAATTTAGTTTTTATAACACTATGAATATAATCATAGTTTTCATAAGTTATATTGCCACAAGCAATAAACTCAAAATCCTTTGGTATTTGTGAAGAAATCTTCGACAATAACTCTAAGTTATCAATAGCTTTTTTTTTTCCTCCTGTTGTTAAAACTCCATCAACCAATTTTGAATCAACTAATTTCTTAAAAGATTTACTAAAATCTGGCGTGAAGTCAATTGCCTTATGAAAAATCAATTTTAAAGGTTTTGATATTATAGATATATACTTAAGAATATCAAAATCAATTTCATTTTCATCATTTAAAGAACCGAAAACAATACCATCAATTTTAATTTTTTTACAAAAATTGATTGTGTCTTCTATTTTTTTTAAATCATCCTCATCATATCTAAATGAATTAGAATGTGGTCTTAACATACATCGTATTGGAATATCAATGCTATTAGAAAGAGTTAAGAGCTCATCAATTTTTGGAGTTAAACCATCTTGATCAAGATTGGAGCAAAACTCAATTCTATTTGCTCCACATTCATAGGCGTTAAAAGCATCATTAAGGTTATCTACACATACTTCCTTTAAAATCATTAGAAATGATATCTCCTGAAAGTTTCCATTGCTTGATAATCTGCCATACCCAGCTTTCTATATTGTTTTGCAATATCCCTATTTCTCTCTTCGACTCTCTCCCAAAATTCTCTTTTATCATCACCTTGAAACATAACAGAATTATTTTGTGATGTATGAAAAAATATAGATTTTCTTTTCTTTAATACTTGTTGTGGACTTAAAGGAACAGCCATTTCAATCTCATTGATTTCCCATTCATGCCATGCTCCTCTATATAACCAAACCCAACAATTACTCATGAATTTTTCCTTCTTCAATTTCTTAAGAGATTGAAATAGAAGCTTAATACATACTGCATGAGTACCATGAGGGTCAGCTAAATCACCAGCAGCATAAATTTGATGAGGCTTTATCTTTGTGATTATTTGGTTCATTATATCACCATCATGTTTTGAGGTTTTATTTTTTATAATTTTTCCAGACTCATAAAACGGTAATCTCAAAAAATGAACATTTTCATCTTTAAGTCCAACATAACGCGTAGCAGCTAATGCTTCTTTCTCTCTAATTTTTGTAGCAACTTCCCTAATAAATTTATCCTCTATTATTTCATTATTATTTAAAAGTTTCTTTTTTACATCTTTTAAGCTGTCACCAACATTGAAAATATCTGAGTATACTTCTAAAAATTTTAAAACAGAATCATTTGATACGGCAATATTTCCCGATGTTTGGTACACAACATGAACATCATGACCTTGATCAACTAATCTTTGAAAGGTACCTCCCATTGAAATTACATCATCATCAGGATGAGGACTAAAAATTATCACTTTCTTTTTTTCTGGCTTTGCTCTCTCTGGCCTGTAGGTATCATCTGAGTTAGGTTTACCTCCAGGCCAACCAGTTATGGTTCTTTGTACCCTGTTAAAGATTTCAATATTTAAATCGTGAGTAGATTGATTTGCAGCTAATTCAGATAAATGATTTTGTATATAATCTCGTAAGGATAATCTAAGTACTGATTTTCCCGTCCGATTACATAGCCATGCTATTGCTCTTGTTTTGTTATTAATATCCCATTTTATATTACTATCGACTAACCAAGGTGAATCAATTCTAGTAAGTTTGGATGAACTACCCTTATCTAAAACAAAAGTTGTATTGTTATGTTTTTGCAGAAAACTTGCAGTAATATTTTGAGAAATTGAAGATTCAATTGATTCATAAACTACATCTTTTTTATTTTCTCCCCATGCTAACAATACAATTCTCTTAGCATTTAAAATTGTTGAGACACCCATGGTAATTGCTGTCTTAGGTACATTATAAATTCCTCTAAAAGCTTTGGATGCATCTTCTCTTGTTAAATAATCAAGCTTAATAAGTCGTGTAATTGAATTAATACTTGAGCCTGGCTCATTAAATCCGATATGACCAGTTCTTCCAATACCTAAGAGTTGAAAATCAATACCACCAAGTTTTTCAATCTTTGACTCGTATGATTTACAATATTTTTCAATCTCATTCTTTCTTAAATTTCCTTTAGGAATATTTATATTTTCTTTATCAATATCAATATGATCGAACAAATGTTGATGCATAAAAGTGTAATAACTCTCGGTATTTTCAGAGGATATAGGATAATACTCGTCAAGATTAAATGTTATTACATTTTTAAAACTTAATTTTTCTTTCTTGTGGATATTAACCAATTCCTCATATACAGTTATTGGTGAAGAACCTGTAGCTAACCCTAATATACATTTTTGTTTTTTAGACTGTTTGTATATAATTAAGTCCGCTATTTCTCTAGCAACAGCTTTTGATCCAGATTTTGAATTGTCAAAAATTACATTATGAATTTTTTCAAGTCTTGTTTCTTGTGTTGAACCTGGTTTCTTGTATTTCAGTTCCTTAATCATTAAAAAGCTTTTTTGAAAGATTGAATAGCAAAATTGAGAATATTACAGTTGATAATAATAATATTAATCCTAAATATAATTCTCCATAAATAAAGTATCCAGTTGAAAATAAAGCTGAGTATATAGCAAGACATCCAACCAACATACATAAGATTCCTCTTGGAACAGCCCAAGTTTTATTATCTCCTTTTTCGTTTTTAAAATCTGGAAGGTTTACAATTCTTTTCCATCCAGGACCACCCGGTCTAGTTTTTTTATAAAACTCCATTAACTTTTGGTCATCATCAGGTTTTGTCAAAAAAGTTACCAACAACCATACAAAGGTTGTTACCAAAACAATGACTGGAAATTTAAAATATGGTTCAATAAAATTCTCATTAAAGATAAATGAAGCAATTTTTTCATTAGCAAAAAATATAGAGATTAATCCTGAACTTAACATAGCAGCTATTTCACTCCAAGCATTAATTCTCCACCAAAACCATCTTAATATAAAAATTGAACCAGTACCTGCACCAAACATCAAGATAATATCAAAAAGTTGATATGAGTTTGTTAAAGCAATGGCAAATAATGAACTTATAATCATTAATATGACTACAGAAACTCTCCCTACATTTACTAATTCTTTTTCAGATGCATTCTTGTTTATTAATTGTTTGTAAAAATCATTTACAACATAAGAAGAACCCCAATTTAAATGAGTGGAAATTGTAGACATGTATGCTGAAACTAAACTAGCTAATACAAACCCAAGCAATCCAGATGGTAACAAAGTTAACATAGCTGGATAAGCTAAATCATGACCTATTTTATCTTCGACGACATTTGGAAATGTCTCTCTTATTGAATCCAGATCTGGAAAAATTATTAATGAAGCTAAAGCTACTAAAATCCATGGCCATGGTCTTAGAGCATAATGCATGATATTAAAAAACAATGTAGCACCTAAGGCATGATTTTCACTTTTAGCAGCAAGCATTCTTTGTGCAATGTAACCTCCTCCACCTGGCTCAGCTCCAGGATACCAAGAACTCCACCATTGAACAGCAAGTGGTATAACTAATAGCGTCCACAGAATATATTCATCTGATAAATCAGGAAAAATTGAAACTTTAGAAGATACAAGTTCATTCGACAAAATTCCAGACATTCCACCAACCTCAGGAAGATTTACTAGATAGTAAGCAGCTCCAATGGCACCAATCATTGCAGTGAAAAATAAAATAAAATCAGTGTAGACAACACCTCTAAATCCTCCAACTGAACTAAAAATAAGTGTTACTCCACCAGCATACAATACAGTCTCAACTGCTGAAATATCTAACATAATAGCTCCAATTTTGATTGCAGCTAATGTTACTCCAGCCATCGCCATTACATTAAAAATTATACCTAAATAAACAGATCTGAATCCTCTTAGAAAACGACCAGCCCATCCTGAGTATCTTAATTCATAAAATTCCATATCAGTATTCACATCTGATCTTCTCCAAAGTTTAGCATATACAAAAACCGTCAATAATCCAGTTAATAAAAAGATCCACCATACCCAATTACCAGAGACGCCATTTTGACGAACGATATCAGTAACTAAATTTGGAGTATCTGTTGAAAAAGTAGTAGCAACCATAGATAGCCCAAGCAACCACCACGGAAGTGTTCTGCCTGAAAGAAAATATTCTTTGGAACTTTGTGATGATTTTTTTGAAACTGCAAAACCAATTGCGAGCACGAGTAAAAAGAAAAAGAGTATTATACCCTTATCTAGGTCAGTTAGTTGTATCATTTAAATAAAAATAGAAAATCATTTTCATTTTTCCACAATCATTCAAAAAATTTGGAAATAGTAATTATATCTGATTTTGAAGTTAAGTCAGGCACATGCTCAGCTATTGGAATTCCTTTAACATATGATTCCTTGCTTTGAATCATGTTTATCATAGCTGTTGGGAGTTCTTTTTCATTTCTGACAGGATCAAAAGGACACTCTGCTAAAAATTTGAAAAACTTTAATCCAGAGAACTTAAATAAATTCATATTTACTCTAACTTTTCCAGCTGAGTCTAAATTATTATTTACTTGCTCTATAGTTGGCTTTTCAATAATTGCTTTCAAATTATTTTCATGATCTAACTTCACCACAGAAAAGGATGAAACTCTTTCCTTAGGAAAATCTAAACTATCCCTGTCGTATGACAAGAATGCATTATCATAGTCATTTCCTTTAATCAATTTCAACGCTTTTTCAGAATACAGGTTATCACTATTACAAACACAAAAAAAAGATTCTTTCAATTTTTCGTTTTGTTCTAATGCCTGAAAAACTGCATCAGCGGTACCCATTGGTTTTTGTCTGTCATTAGGAATATGCTGAGTTGAATAAGTTATATTAAGGTTCAGTTCGCTATAAAAATTATCTATGGAATTTTTAAAATTTTTATAATCTTTTGAAACAACTAAAACAACATTCTTAAATCCTGCATTAGAAATATTTTTTAATAAGAAATATATAAAAGGTGTATTATTTTTTCCAAAGGTAATGAGTGATTTACTTGTATTGTTAGCTTGTTCAGACTTAGAATCATCTAATTTGTCAGATTCTGATTTTTTCATTCTGGAAGACATTCCTCCAGCCATTACAATAATTGTATCAACCATGCTGCAAAGATAAAATGGTTAATCTGAATCTAATGATTTTATGTAGAAATTTTTTAGGGCAGGACGAGTCCTAGCTTCAGTTAAAATTTTTTCAATTTTTTTTACAACATCAGGGTGATTAATAGAGACATCATTTAACTCTTTTGGATCTTTTTCTAAATCAAACAATTCTAAATTATCATTTGCTTTTTGAAGATTGGTTTTGATTGCTTTCCATTTTCCATATCTTAATGCTTGCTGACCACCTCTGCTTGCGAATTCCCAATATAAATATTCATGTTTAGGTTGCTTATCATTCAATAACGTCGGAAGATAACTCAATCCATCAATATAATTTGGTTTGTTTAATTTAAGTAAGTCTAAAACAGTTGCATAAAAATCCTGAAATGAGGAAATATGATTTGAAACTCTTTTTTCTTTAATATTTCTTGGCCAATGAACTATCATTGGGACTCTTATTCCTCCCTCATAAACTTTTCCTTTAACTCTTTCAGGGTCATTGTTCAGAAAACTTGTGCTTTCAAAATAATTCAAATCAAGAGGTTGAACGTAAGATGGTCCATTATCACTCGTGAAAATTATTATAGTATTTTCATATTGACCTGTTTCTTTTAAAACTGAGACCAATTCACCTACTTGTTCATCTAAATATGATATCATTGCGGCGTATGTTGCTTTGGGATATTGATTAGGATAATAAGCCCTACCAACATAAGGTTCTTCCTTACCAATTTTTTTTCTGTAATAATCAACCCATTTTTTAGGTGCTTGCAAAGGAAGGTGAGGTATTGGAGAAGCATAATATAAAAAGAATGGTTTCTGGTTTTTATTTCTAACAAATTCTAAAGCTCTTTGATGCATTAATGTAGGTGCGTAATCTTTTTGATTATATTTTATATAAGAGATTTCATTGTTTATATCAGCATCTGAGTCTAAACCTTCCTGTTTAGTAACAATATAATTGTCAAGAAAATCTCTTTGTTCATTATCCCATAAATGTGTTGGATAAAATGTGTGGGCTTGTCTTTGACAATTATATCCATAAAAAAAATCAAATCCTTTTTTATTTGGAATACTGTTGGTATGTGGAGCACCCAAACCCCATTTTCCAACCATTCCAGTTCTATAACCATTTTTTTGTAAAACATTTGCTACTGTCAATGTCGAATCTGGTAATGGTCTTTGTCCTTCCAACTCAGGATTATCTAGCATAGATTGGAAACTCCAAACATTTCCTCTCTCATTCCACTCACCATTATCCCTAATATACGTATGGCCACTGTGTTGTCCTGTCATTAAAACACTTCTTGATGGAGCACACACTGGGGAGCCGGAGTAGTGATCAGTAAATAATATTCCTTTTTCAGCTAACAAATCTATATTAGGTGTTTCAATTATTTTTTGACCATAAACACCAACTTCGCCATATCCAAGATCATCAGCAAGAATATAAATTATATTTGGGGTTTCACTCTTTTTAGAACATCCATATGAAAATAATATTAGTATAAATAGTATTATACGCATAATCACTAAATTTATAAATATTTAAGTTAAGGTTATTAGTGAAATAATGATAAATGGGTTCTCAAAATTTTCAAAAAAAGAAAAAATAAACTGGCTGATTGAAAATTACTTTCATGGAGATTTTGGTAATAAGGATATAATTGAAAAATATTTAAATTCTGATAATATCATTCAAAAATTACATGACGAACTCTCTGAAAATACGATATCAAATTTTTATTTACCTCTCGGTATAGCTCCCAATTTTTTAATTAACAACAAAGATTTTGTCATACCGATGGCTATAGAAGAAAGTTCGGTAGTAGCTGCAGCATCCAAATCTGCAAAATTTTGGTATTCTAGAGGTGGTTTCAAAACAGAAGTAATCAAATTTAAAAAAACAGGCCAAGTACATTTTAAATTTTATGGAAATGAAAGTAGTTTAGAAGCTTTTTTTAAAAGCATTAAGGATAAGCTTATTGGTGAATGTTCTGATATTACAGAAAATATGAATAAGAGAGGTGGAGGAATTACTACAATTAATCTTAATAATGAATCCTCGGCTGTTAATAATTATTATCAGATTAATGTAGAATTTAATACAGCAGATTCTATGGGTGCAAATTTTATAAACTCATGTCTTGAAAAAATATCTCAAACCTTTGAAAATGAGTTTAAAAATTATAATGGGTTTTCTAAAGATGATCAACTTGAGATTATCATGAGTATACTTTCAAATCATACCCCTGAATGTTTAGTTAGAGCTGAAGTTAGTTGTAAAATAAAAGATTTGGAAAGCAAGGAAATTACTAATTCTAAATTATTTGTTAATAAGTTTATCGCTGCTATTGAAATCGCTGAAAATAATATTTCCAGAGCTGTAACACATAATAAAGGAATTATGAATGGAATTGATTCAGTAGTGATTGCTACTGGTAATGATTTCAGAGCAGTAGAGGCATCTGCTCATTCATATGCATCATTAACTGGAAAATATACGAGTCTTTCCCATGCTAAGATTGTTGACGATCAATTTACTTTCTGGATGGAATTACCATTTTCAATTGGAACTGTTGGAGGAATTACTAATATTCATCCTTTAGTAAAATGGTGTTTGCAACTTCTGGGGAATCCATCAGCCAAAGAACTTATGGGTATAATCGCAGCCTCAGGTTTAGCCCAAAATTTTGCAGCTGTAAAATCTCTTATTACTGAGGGAATTCAAGCTGGGCACATGAAAATGCATTTAAATAATATTTTGAATAGTTTAAATGCGTCTAGTTTGGAAAAACAAAAAATTACACAAATACTTAATAGTAGCGACATTTCATATAGTTTAGTTGATCAAACTCTTCAAAATTTGAGAAAAAAGTGAAGGTTAAATTCAATAGCAATGGCAAACTATTATTATCTGGTGAATATTTAGTTCTGAAGGGTGCTAAATCTCTATCTATTCCTACAAAATTTTTCCAAACTTTAGAAGTTTCAAATAATACATCAGGAAAACTAATATGGAAAAGTTATGATCAGAATAAAAAAATTTGGTTTGATCTAAATTTTGATTTACAAAATGAATGGAATTTAAAATCTTTTAAAGAAAACAAATTATTGTTTAAAACATTAAGTGCTATTAAAAGAAAAAATCCAGAATCTTTTTCCAAAGGAGTTTCATTTAAAACTAAAATGGATTTTAATAGAAATTGGGGATTTGGATCATCTTCAAGCTTAATAAACAATTTAGCAAGTTGGGCTAACTATGATAAATTTAAACTTTATTGGAAAGTTACCAATGGTAGTGGATATGATTTAGCTTCCTCTTCATGTAACAAGCCAATATTATATAAGCTTTATAAAAAGAATCCTGAGTATAGACAAGTTAATTTTAATCCTCCTTTTAAAAATAACCTTTATTTTATTTACTTGGGTGAAAAACAAAATACTTATAACGAAATATTAAATTTTAATAAATTGAAAATTGAAGAAAAATCAATTTTAAAAGTTAGTAGCATAACAGATGATATTTTGAATTGCGATTCTTTTGAAGATTTTAAATCACTTATTAAAGAGCATGAAAGAATTCTATCACAAGTTTTAAAAAGAGAAACTGTTAAGGATTTATATTTTAAAGATTATTCAGGTGAGATTAAAAGTCTAGGAGCATGGGGTGGAGATTTTATTCTAGCTGCTGGAGATCAAAACTCAAAAACCTATTTTAACAACTTAGGCTATAATGTAGTATTTACTTTCGATGAGCTGATAAAAAGCTGATTGGAATTTAAGTTTGGCACGATTAATGAATAATTTTTTCTACAGAAAGTATACAATATTTTTTGGTTAGTTGTTGTTTTAAATGCCCATGCAAACCCAAATTGTATGGGCATTTACTTTTTTACACTGTAAACAGTTCTAAATCCAGTGTGTAAGGAACTACTATCAGTTGTAGTTTTCATTCTTGCTGAGTTTCTGTATCCACTACAATATGAGTCATTACACAAAAAACTCCCTCCTCTAACTACTTTTTTTTCACTATATGGATCTACAGGATCATAACTTTTCTCGGGTCCTTGAGGATCTACTACTCCCTCTTTGGGTAGCATAGAATAATAATTAGCATGATACCAATCTGAACACCACTCCCAAACATTTCCAGCCATATCAAATAGTCCATAGTTATTAGGACTATATGACTTTACTGGTGATGCATAATAAAACTTATCATTTAAAGTATTTGATTTTGGAAAGACACCTTCCCAAATATTTGCTTTTAAATTGCCATCATTAACTTTTTGATTGCCCCAACTGTAAATTTCGTTAATTAAGCCTCCTCTTGATGCATATTCATATTCAGCTTCGGTAGGTAGTCTTTTACCCGCCCATTTACAATATTCATTAGCGTCTTCCCAACTGACATGAACTACTGGATAATCATCTTTTCCCTCAATATTACTATTTGGACCAAATGGCTGTCTCCAATTAGCGTCTCTAACCAATGACCACCATTTTGAATAATCATTTAAATTGTTGGTGTTCGATTCTTTAAAAACAAGAGATGAAGGGTTTAGTAAGCTATCGCTAGGCTTTGGTGTTCCTGGTGGTAACATAGATTTAATTTCATCCCAATTAATTGATCTTTCTGCAGTTGTTATATATCCAGTTGCATCTATAAATTGTTTAAATTGAGCATTAGTAACTTCAGTTTCATCCATCCAAAAAGAACTAATTTTTATTTTGTGTTTAGGATATTCATCAGGTCTCGCTTCATCATTATCAGCCCCCATCTCAAAAAAACCTCCTTCAATAAAAATCATTCCAGATTTTTCGACTATTTGAGATTGTTTCACTTCATTATTACATGATATAAAAACTATAAGGAGTACTAAAATATTTTTTTTTAAACTCATAAATAATATTTCAATTTATAACACTCTTGTGATATTATTAAAATTATTATAAATTTAATTTTTTACAACAACTTCTTTATGAATAAAATTAATTCTGAAGCATATTGGAAAAAAAATTTAAGGTATTTAATAATACTTCTTTCAATATGGTTCTCTGTGTCGTTTGGATTTGGAATTTTATTAGTCGATGAGCTAAATCAAATTCAATTCTTCGGTTTCAAACTTGGTTTCTGGTTTGCTCAACAAGGATCAATATATGTATTTGTCATTTTGATTTTTGTATATATATACTTAATGAACAAACTTGATAAGAATTATAGATCTAAATAATGAGTTTACAATTGTCTATTTGGTTAATCGTAGGATTAACTTTCGCTTTATATATTGGAATTGCAATTTGGTCAAGAGCTAGCTCAACAAATGAATTTTATGTTGCTGGTAAAGGAGTCCATCCAGTTGCAAATGGTATGGCGACTGCTGCAGATTGGATGAGTGCTGCATCTTTTATCTCAATGGCAGGAATTATTTCATTCTTAGGTTATGATGGCTCTGTATATTTGATGGGTTGGACAGGTGGATATGTCCTTTTAGCACTTTTGCTTGCACCCTATCTCAGAAAATTTGGAAAATTTACTGTACCAGCATTTATTGGGGATAGATATTATTCTAACACAGCCCGTACTGTTGCTGTTTTTTGTGCATTAATCGTTTCCTTTACTTACATAGCAGGTCAAATGAGAGGTGTTGGTGTAGTATTTTCAAGGTACTTAGAAGTTGATATAAATTCTGGTGTTTTTATTGGCATGGGAATAGTATTGTTCTATGCAATTCTAGGAGGAATGAAAGGCATAACCTACACACAAGTTGCCCAATATTGTGTTTTAATATTTGCATTCATGGTCCCAGCAATTTTTATTTCCATTGAAATGACATCAAATCCAATTCCACAATTAGGATTTGGATCGGCTGGATCTGATGGAGTATTTCTTCTTGATAAATTGAATGGATTACATGAAGAACTTGGATTTAGTAAATACACATCTGGATCAAAATCAACACTTGATGTGTTTTTTATTACTGCAGCTTTGATGATCGGAACAGCAGGTCTTCCACACGTTATTGTAAGATTTTTCACTGTTAAAAAAGTTAGTGATGCAAGAAAATCAGCTGGTTGGGCATTATTATTCATTGCAATTCTTTACACAACTGCTCCTGCTATTGCGGTTTTTGCAAGAACCAACTTAATTGATACTGTTTCTGAAAAAAATTACACAGACATGCCATCTTGGTTTAAAAAATGGGAAGATACTGGACTATTAAAATTTGATGATAAAAATGGAGATAATATAATCCAATACAATGGTAATGAAATGGTAAATGAATTAACCATAGACAGAGATATAATGGTTTTAGCAAATCCTGAAATTGCACAACTTCCAAACTGGGTTATTGCACTATTAGCCGCTGGAGCTTTGGCAGCTGCACTCTCTACAGCTGCAGGATTACTTTTAGTTATTTCTTCTTCTGTTTCACATGATCTTATTAAAAGAATTATAAAACCAGATATTTCTGAAAAAGGCGAGTTAGTTGCTGCTAGATTATCTGCTTTTTTTGCAGTACTCTTAGCTGGATATTTTGGTATCAATCCACCTGATTTTGTTGCAGCAACTGTTGCACTAGCTTTTGGGTTAGCAGCAGCATCATTTTTTCCTGCCATTGTATTAGGAATATTTTATAAAAAGATGAATAAAGAAGGTGCTATTTCTGGAATGGTAATAGGAATTTTACTAATGCTTTTTTACATGACTAAATTCAAATTTGGATGGTTTGGGGGCGGAGCAGAATCTGATTGGTGGTTTGGTATTTCACCCGAAGGTTTTGGAACAGTTGCAATGATTGTGAATTTTATAGTTTCGATCTCTGTTTCAAAGTTTACATCACCACCTCCGATGGAAATTATTGAACTAGTTGACAATATTAGGCTACCTAATGAAAGTGACGAATAATGAGATTAATAATTATAATATTTTTTTCATTGAATATTTTTTCTCAAAATAATGAGTTTGAAAGACTACAATTTATCAAAGGAAATGACACTTTAAATTACAGACTTTTAAAGCCATTAGATTTTGATTCCTCAAAAAAATATCCTCTTCATTTATTTCTCCACGGTGTTGGTGAAAGAGGAAATGACAACGAAAGACAGTTAATTCATGGATCAAAAGTTTTTTTAAATCAGGAAAATAGAAAAAACTATAAATCATGGGTTTTATTTCCTCAGTGTCCTACAGATGATTGGTGGGGTAATGAAAAGAGATATCCTAAGCTCAAAGGAACAACAATTAAGCTAGTTATTGAATTAATGGAGCAAATGATATCAGGAGATAATGTAGATTCTGATAGAGTGTATATTTCTGGTTTATCTATGGGAGGTATGGGTACTTTTGAAATTCTTAGTCAAAGACCTGATATGTTTGCTGCAGCAACGCCAATATGTGGTTCAGGTGATTTGAATAAAGTAAAAAATTATGCAAAAAAATTACCCATTTGGATTTTTCACGGTTCTCTTGACAAAGTTGTTCTCCCACAAGAATCTTTAAATATTGCTGAAAAAATTATTGAGGAAGGAGGAAATCCTAGACTAACATTATATGAAAATGTGGGACATGATAGCTGGAACTATGCATTTGAAGAAAAAGATTTTTTATCTTGGATTCACTCTAAAACAAAATAAAATGAAAAAATTTTTAAACTTATATTTTTTAATAGCTATGATTTCAATTAATGCCCAAGTAACATACATTCAGGGTGGTGGAACATTAGACGATTGGGCTCATTTAAAAAAGTATGAAAAAGATAACATGGAAATTAAAGGAATTGATGATCCAAATAGAGTCGTATTTATGGGAAATTCAATAACTGAAGGATGGTTTTATTTTAACAAATCTTTTTTTATTGAAAATCCATTTATAAATAGGGGAATAGGAGGACAAACAACTCCACAAATGTTAATTAGATTTAAGCCTGACGTTGTAAATCTTAATCCTAAATCTGTTGTAATTCTTGCTGGAATCAATGATATCGCAGGAAATACAGGGCCTATGACAATTGAAAATATTGCTGAAAATATTTTTTCCATGGCAGAAATAGCTTTAGCCAATAATATTGAAGTATTTATTTGTTCAGTATTACCAGCAGCAGATTTTCCATGGTCACCTGGAAAAAATCCAGCTGAAAAAGTGATTAAACTTAACTCTTTACTTAGGGATTATTGCAATAAGAATAAGCTAACCTATGTTGATTATTACTCTGAAATGGATAATGGGGAAGGTGGTTTAAAAGTGCCAGAACATACAGCTGCTGATGATTTAGTTCATCCTAATAAAGCTGGGTATGCTGTAATGGAGAAGGTAATTTTAAATGCTCTTAATAATTAATTTATTTTTTTAAATTAGTTATTGGTGAAAAAAAATTCATATTACTTTCTAATACCATTCATAGCAGTTCTTGTTTTGAAGTATTTTGGTTCATTATCTGTAAGTGAACAAATTATTGGTGTTGATAATAATGAAATCTTAATTTCTCAGAAAATTATTCCTGAAATAGTTGATTTCAACTTTCACGTAAAGCCTATTATTTCTGATAAATGCTTTGCTTGTCATGGCCCTGACGAAAAAGAAAGAGCTGCTAATCTTAGACTTGATACTGAGAATGGATTATATCAACTCACAGAAGAGCTTAGCTCTTATGTAGTTGATAAAAAATCACCTGAAAAAAGTGAAATGCTAAATAGGATTTTTCATGAAAATCCAAGTATTGTAATGCCTCCGCCCGAATCAAATTTAGTATTAAGTGATTATGAAAAAGAGATATTAAATAAATGGATACTGCAAGGCGGTAAATGGAAAAAACATTGGTCTTATAATAAACCTATTAAGCCTCAGATACCATATGTAAAAAACAAGAGTTGGATAAATAATGATATTGATTATTTCACTCTTAAAAATATTGAAGCTAATGGACTTAATATTTCAAGCGTAGAAGACAAGGAAATATTGATTAGAAGATTATATTTTGATTTAATTGGATTACCTCCTAGTGTTGAAGAAATTGATGAATTTTTAAATGATCGAACTGAAAATTCGTACGAGAAAATTGTTGACAAGCTTTTGAACTCAGAAAATTATGGAGAAAGAATGGCTAGTATTTGGATGGACATAGCTAGGTATGGAGATAGTCATGGATATCAGGATGATTTAGAAAGAGTGATGTGGCCCTGGAGAGATTGGGTCATACATGCGTATAATTCGAATTTACCATATGATGAATTTATTACTTGGCAACTTGCAGGAGACTTAATTCCAAATGCAACTAAAGAACAAATCATTGCAACAGGATTCAACAGAAATCATAAAATCACACAAGAAGGAGGGGTAATTCCTGAGGAGTATAGAACTGAGTATGTAGCAGATCGAACAAATACTACTTCAAAAATGATGTTAGGTTTAACAATGGAATGTGCTAGATGTCATAGTCATAAGTATGATGAAATTTCACATGATGAATATTATGGCATGTTTAGCTATTTCAATAATATAGATGAAGAAGGTTTAATTACATATCAAGATAAAGCTCCAAAACCAAATATTACAGTATCCAGAAAAGATATTGATAATGATTTAGGGTTTATAAAACTTCCTGATTCCATTGATGAAGTTACATTCATGGTGATGAAAGAAACTGAGAATCTGAGAAAAACATACGTTCTTGAAAGAGGCTCCTATGATGCTCCAAGTAGAGAAGTTAAACCTATGACTCCTAATGCTGTACTCCCAATTAAAAAATCTAATTCTAACAGATTAGATCTTGCAAATTGGTTTTTTGATGATGAAAACCCTTTAACTTCTAGAGTAGTTGTAAACAGATTATGGCAACAATTTTTTGGTGTAGGTATTGTTGCAACACCAGATGATTTTGGAAGTCAAGGTAATAGACCAACGAATCCAGAACTTTTAGATTGGCTTGCAGTGACCTTTATGGAAAATGGATGGGATACTAAAAAATTCATAAAAAAAATAGTTTCCTCAAAAACATACATGCAATCAAGCAAAGTTGATGAACAAAATAAAAAATTAGATCCTGAAAATGTATTTCTTTCATATTATCCAAGACAGAAACTCCCAGCCGAGATGATAAGAGATAATATCCTTGCATCGAGTGGTCTTTTAGTTGACAAACTAGGTGGGCCTAGTGTAAAACCATATCAACCGGAGGGACTTTGGGATGAGGTTATTGGAGGAGGTGGTGGATCACTTGCACGTTATGTACAAAGTGAGGGAGATAACTTATATAGGAGAAGTTTATATACTTTTTGGAAAAAAACTGTACCTCCCCCATCAATGATGATATTTGATGCATCTTCAAGAGATAATTGTGAGGTAAAAAGGCAGGATACCAGTACTCCCTTACAATCTTTAACACTAATGAATAATCCAGAGTTTATTGAAGCTGCAAATTTTCTATCTGAATCAATTGAGAATAAAAGTTTAAATACAAATGATAAAATAATTTATCTGTATAGGACAGTAACAGGAAGGACTCCAAATAATAATGAAATTTCTAAGTTGAAAAATTATTTGAAAGATCAACTTGAGCTTGATAATTTAAATGCATTTAATAAATTAACCATGCTTGTATACAACTTAGATGAAACTAGTCAAAAAAGCTAAATGAAAGAATTACATGACCATTTTATAAATAATAATAGAAGAAACTTTCTAAAAAAAACTGGATTGTGTATTGGTGGTTTAGCGTTAGGGTCATTAGTTAATCCGTTTCAAAGGGATGATAACGATGCATTTTCGTTGATATCAAATCAATTAAATCTTCCAAATTATGCTCCTAAAGCTAAAAGAATAATTTATCTATTTCAAAGTGGTGGTCCTTCTCAAAATGATCTATTTGATTATAAACCAAAATTAAGTCAGATGAGAGGAATTGACTTGCCTGAATCTGTTAGGATGGGGCAAAGATTAACTGGAATGACATCTGGACAATCTAGATTTCCTCTTGTTGGAAGTTCAACTAAATTTAAACAATACGGAGAAGCAAGAGCTTGGGTCAGTGACTTAATGCCCTATATAGGAAAAATTTCAGATGAACTATGTTTCATAAAGTCCATGCATACAGAAGCTATTAATCATGATCCTGCAGTAACATTTTTTCAAACAGGGTCTCAACAACCAGGAAGACCTAGTATGGGCTCTTGGCTAAGCTATGGTTTAGGAAGTTTAAATAAAAATTTACCAAGTTTTGTTGTTTTGCTTTCAAGGGGAACGGGAAGACCTAAAGGACAACCTTTGTATTCAAGGCTTTGGGGAAATGGTTTTTTAAGCTCTCTTCACCAAGGTGTACAGCTTAGATCAGCAAAAGACCCAGTATTGTTTTTAAAAGATCCTGAAAGCCTTTCCAAAAGTGAAAGAAGAAAAATGTTAGACTATCTTTCTGAACTCAATGAAGAACAAGAAAGAAAATTTGGAGATAAAGAAGTTTCAAATAGAATTTCTCAGTACGAGATGGCATATAGAATGCAAACCTCAGTTCCTGAAACAATGGATATTTCTGATGAACCAGAAAGTATTTTAAAGCTTTATGGGCCAAATGCTAATAAGCCCGGAACATATGCCGCAAACTGTATACTTGCCAGAAAATTAATTGAAAAAGATGTTCGATTTGTTCAACTTTATCACATGGGTTGGGATCAACATGAAAACCTGCCAAATCAAATCAAAGGTCAAGCAAGTGATGTAGATCAACCCACAGCTGCATTAATCATGGACTTAAAACAAAGAGGCTTACTAGAAGACACTTTGGTTATTTGGGGAGGTGAATTTGGAAGAACAGCTTATAGTCAAGGTAATATAAGCGCATTAAAAGCTGGAACTTATGGAAGAGATCATCACCCAAGATCTTTCACAATCTTTATGGCTGGTGCGGGTGTTAAGCCAGGTTTTACATATGGTGAAACAGATGATTTGGGATATAATATTGTTAAAGATCCAGTTCATGTTCATGACCTACAAGCAACTATACTTCATCTTTTTGGAATTAATCATGAAAAAATGATTTACAAATATCAGGGAAGAAGATTTAGACTCACAGATGTTTTTGGTGAAATAAAACATGATATTCTAACATAAATGGTTAGATATTTTTGTCTAATTTATTTCTTTTTTGGCTTCTCTCAAGAAAGTGCTTTTAAAGATTATAATCAAAAAATAGCAGGTATTGATTTTAACCTAGAAATGGTTGCATTACCCTCAGGAACTTTTAAGATGGGAAGTCCAAACTTTGAAAAAAACAGACTTGCAGATGAGGGACCTGTTCATGAAGTTTATATTGATTCTTTTTGGATTGGAAAGTTTGAAATAACATGGGATTTATATCAGCTTTTTATGCAAAGAGAAATAGACTCAAAAAAAATTAAATACGGAAATGATATTAATGTTGATGTTGATGCTGTAACTAGCGCTACAACTCCATATGTTGATATGACATTTGGAATGGGTTCAAATGGATATCCTGCTATTTCAATGACTCAATTAGCTGCATCTAAATTTTGTGAATGGCTTTCAGCAATGACAGGAAATTACTACAGGTTACCAACAGAAGCTGAATGGGAATATGCCTGTAGAGCAGGAAGTGAAAGTGCTTATGGTTTTGGTAATGATGTGAATGAATTAGCAGACTATGCTTGGTATGATTATAATAGTGGAGGAAAGTATCAAAAAGTTGGTTCAAAAAAACCAAATAATTGGGGATTACATGATATGCATGGAAACGTAGCAGAATGGACACTAGATCAATATAGTCCTAGAAGTTATTATTCTTACGTAAATCAAATTGCTGATAATCCTTACAATCGAGCACAAAAACTATATCCAAGAGTGGTTAGAGGTGGTTCTTGGATGAGTAGTGATTATAGATTAAGAAGTTCTAGTAGAACACCATCAAATAAAAATTGGAAAAAACAAGATCCCCAAATTCCTAAAAGTAGATGGTGGCATACAGACGCTCAATTTTTAGGTTTTAGAATTGTAAGACCTTACAAAGTTCCAGATAATTATAAAGATTTCTGGATACAATAATTATTACTAAATTGATAAGGTGAAAAGACGTGGTTTTATTAATTCTATTGCTGCAACTACTCCCCTAGCAGTATTTCCGAAAACTCAATCCTTAGGCGATTTATTTGAAAATAAATTTAATTTGAATTATGCACCACACTTTGGAATGTTTCAAAATATGGCCGGTGAAGATTTGATTGATCAATTAAACTTTATGGCAGATAATGGTTTTATAGCTTTTGAGGACAATGGCATGAAAAATAGATCCATTTCAATGCAAGAAAAAATTGGATCTACCCTTAAAAAAAGAAATATGAGTATGGGTGTTTTTGTAGCTCACAAAATTTATTGGAATGAACCAAACCTTGCTAGTGGTAATAAGAACAAAAGAGAAGAATTTTTAAAACACATTACAGAATCTGTTGATGTTGCTAAAAGAGTGAATGCAAAGTGGATGACAGTAGTTCCAGGGCATAAAGATTTAAGACTAAACTTATCCTTTCAAGAATCAAATATTGTTGATACTTTAAAATTTGCTTGTGATATTTTAGAAAAACATAATCTTGTTATGGTTTTGGAACCTTTAAACTTTAGGGATCACCCAGGGCTTTTCTTAACAGAAAGTCCTCAAGCTTACAGAATATGTAAAGCTGTAAATTCTAAATCATGTAAAATATTATTTGATATTTATCATCAACAAATACAAGAGGGTAACTTAATTCCTAATATTGAAAAATGTTGGTCTGAGATTGAATATTTTCAAATTGGTGATAACCCTGGAAGAAAAGAGCCTACAACGGGGGAAATCAATTACAAAAACGTATTTAAATATATCCACCAAAAAGGATATAAAGGAATTTTAGGAATGGAACATGGTAATTCAATTTCTGGAATACCTGGTGAGAAAAAACTTATAACTTCCTACCGTGAGGTAGATAAATTTAATTAACAACTATTATGAAAAACATTAAAAGAAGATCATTTATTAAGAACACGTCAATTATAACTGGTGGTATAGTTCTACCATCATTTTCATTTAAGAAAAATAAAATTGATTACAGTAAAAAATTAAAGATTTCAGTTGTTGGATGCGGAGGAAGAGGAACTGGTGCTGCTGTACAAGCATTAAGAGCAGATAAAAATGTAGAATTAATTGCAATGTGCGATGCTTTTAAAGATAGGTTAGAAGGAAGTTTAAAATCAATTCAAGAAGAACTTGATGGGGAAATTCAAGTAGAGGTAAAAGAAAAAAACAAATTTGTTGGATTTGATGGATACAAGAAAGCTATTGATAAAGCTGATGTAGTTATACTAGCAACACCACCTGGATTCAGACCTCAACATTTTAAATATGCTGTAGAAAATGATAAGCATGTTTTCATGGAAAAACCTGTCGCAACTGATGCGAATGGCGTTAGACAAGTTTTAGAAACCGCAAAACTTGTTAAAGAGAAAAAACTAAATGTGGTTGTTGGTTTACAAAGAAGATATCAACCATGTTATCTTGATTTTATGAAACAAGTTAAACGTGGAATTGTAGGGAAAATAACTTCTGGTACTGTAAGATGGAATAGTTCAGGTGTTTGGGTTAGAGCTAGAAAACCTGAACAAACTGAGCTTGAATATCAAATGAGAAATTGGTATTATTTTAACTGGCTATGTGGAGATCATATTGTAGAACAACATATTCACAATTTGGATGTTGCAAACTGGTTTTTAAACGAATATCCAATTTCAGCTCAAGGAATGGGTGGAAGAGAGGTTAGAAAAGGAATTGACCATGGTGAAATATTTGATCATCATTATGTTGAATATAAATATGCAAGTGGAGCTGTGATACACAGTCAATGTAGACATCAACCAGGTACCCATAGCCAAGTTAATGAGACTCTGGTAGGAACTAAGGGAGTATTAAATTTAACAAATAGTGGTGTTATTACTATAAATGATCATGATGGAAATATAATACATCAATATGATCCAAAAAATGACGAGAGTCCATACCAAATTGAGCATAACAAATTATTTAATTCCATAAGAACTGGAGGTCAAATTAATGATACAGAATACGGAGCTAAAGCAACTATGACTGCAATTATGGGAAGAATGGCAACTTACACAGGTAAAGTTATCAAATGGGATGATGCTCTAAATGATGAAAATATTTTGGTTCCTGAAAATCTAACTTGGAATAGTAAAGCACCTGTTAATCCTGATGAAAATGGTTTATATAATGTTCCTATTCCTGGAAAAAGTTAATTATGAAAAACTATAATAGAAGAGGTTTTTTACAGACCTCAACCCTAGGCGCAATAGCAGCATCTACATTGAGTGTAAATTGTCAGAACAATTTAAATTCAAACAGAGACGGAATTTACATGGGAGATTTCTCAGATAAACCAAACAATAATATTAGGGCTGCATTTATTGGAATAAATAGAGGAAGTACACACCTCAAAAATTTTGCTACTCTTCCTGGGACAGAAGTTGTTGCTTTATGTGATTTGTATGAAGATATTGTTGAAAGAGAGTTTGGTAAATTAAAAACCTATACTAATAAGTTAGATAATCTAAAAAAATATTGGGGTGATGAAGATAAATGGAAACTAATGCTTGATGAAGTTAAACCTGATGTAGTTTTTATAAGTACAAATTGGAACAGTCATGCTCCAATGGCTATTGAGTCAATGAAAAAAGGAGCACATGCTTTTGTCGAAGTGCCATTGGCTGTTACGCTTGAAGAAATGTGGGATATTGTAAATACATCAGAAAAAACAAAAAAACATTGCATGATGATGGAGAATGTTAATTATGGACGAGATGAATTACTTTTTTTAAATATGTGCCGAAAAGGTCTTGTTGGTGAACTCCTACATGCAGAAGCAGCTTACATACATGAACTAAGATGGCAAATGTACGATGAAGAAAGAGGAACAGGATCGTGGAGAACATTACACTACGCTAATGGAAAAGGCAATCTTTATCCAACTCATGGTCTTGGACCTGTCGCACAGTATATGAATTTAGCTAGAGGTGAGGATAATTTTAAAACTTTGGTTTCATTTTCATCTCCCGCACTAGGAAGAAATATATACTCAAAAAAGAATTTTGATGAAAATCACAAATGGAATAAGCTAGATTTTTCTAATGGGGATATGAATACTTCCATCATAAAAACAGTTCTTGGAAGAACAGTAATGGTTCAGTGGGACGAAACTAGTCCAAGACCCTACTCTAGATTAAATCTAATTCAAGGAACGTTAGGAACACTTGCAGGATTTCCAACAAGAGTTGCTTTAGAAAATGGATTTAAGGATATAACAAAAGATCATCACACATGGGTACAAGGTGAAAATTTACAAAAGATATATGATGAATATGATCATCCTTTATATAAAAGATTGAATGCAAAAACTAAAAAATCAGGACATGGTGGTATGGATGGGATAATGATGTATAGAATTGTAGAATGTTTACAGAAGGGGCTTCCACTTGATCAAAACGTTTATGAAGGTTGTTTTTGGAGTGCAGTAACTCCATTGAGTGGAAATTCTATCGAAAATGATGGAGCTCCACAACAATTTCCAGATTTTACCAGAGGTGAATGGGAAAAAACTAAAGAATTAGGAATCGTTTTATAAAATAAAAAAGCTCCCCTTTAGGAAAGCTTCTCATTGGTTTCTACAAACCCCTTGGTAAAATACCAAGGTTACACAACAA